>CAZVGO010000001.1:0-1991 GCA_964626755.1 uncultured Anaerolineaceae bacterium
CGGTCCTCGGCGCGTGGGGAGCGAAGGGCGGCCCCGAAGACGTCGACGGCGACGGCACCGTCGGGTTCGGAGACGTCCTGCTCATCCTGGCGAACTGGGGAGCGTGCGCGTAGCTTCGGTCTGACCCGAGCTTGAGCAGTCTCTGTGCCCCGGTCCCTGGCTCGCAAGGGCCGGGTGGCGTCGAGAGTCTCCACCACCGTCGAGTCTGTGTGCCCCGGTCCTTGGCTCGGCAAGGGCCGGGTGGCGTCGAGAGTCTCGACCACCGTCGAGTCTGTGTGCTCCGGTCCTTGGCTCGGCAAGGGCCGGGTGGCGTCGAGAGTCTCGACCATCGTCGAGTCGTCCGGCGCCACCCGGCCCTGTCAGAGCACAGGACCGGGGCACACCGGAACTGTGACGGCGCGGCGTCGGTTCGGCTCCTTGCCACGACGAGATGCATCGCGCTCAGGCAACGCCCCGGTTCTTCAACGGGCTGCTCATGACGGAGGGTGGACTAGCGTCCGAGAACGAACGCGGGGCGTTCGGTCTTTTCGGCACCGGGTCCGGGGGCGAGCAATGCGCCGACGAGCATACCGAGCGCGAGGGCGCCCATGATCAGCGCAAGCGGGGGGTCCGCGACGAACTTGTCGCGTTTTCTGCGCTTCTTGGATCGACCCGCTGCTTCTCGCTTGCACTGCCTCATGCATCGTTCTCCCCTAGTGAACCCAAAGCATGCAAATGCGGGAGTGCGAACGCAAGCGATAAAGACCCCGTTTCCGGCAAAAGAGGCAAACCACGCCGTTTGTGCGCCCTGGGCAACCGCCCCCCGAACGTCCCACGGCGCCCGCAAACAGAGGCAGCAGCCCCGCCGCGCAACACCCCCGAACGTCCCGCGCCGCCCACAAACACAGGCAGCAGCTCCGCCGCGCAACAGCCCCGAACGTCCCAAGCCAAGGCGGCACGACGCCGCCGGTCGTCGCGCGGTCTTTGCAGACCCGGAGGGTCTGCGAAAACCAGAAACGACCCATGTCCGGACTTCCCAAGCGCAGGCGGCAGGATGCCGCCGTCCCAGAGCAAGCTCCGCACGTCGAAGATCGCGTCGCAGGACGCGACGCCATCGCGCGTGACGGCAAAGGGTGTATACAGACACGTCACGCGAAAAGGGGCCGCACGACGCGGCCCCCCGGACTTCCCATCACGCACGCCAACGCAGGTTCAGTCCCCGTCGCGCAGCAGCTCCGCCGCGCAACAGCCCGAAACGTCCCAAGCCAAGGCGGCACGACGCCGCCGGTCGCCGCGCGGTCTTTGCAGACCCGGAGGGTCTGCGAAAACCAGAAACGACCCATGTCCGGACGTCCCAAGCGCAGGCGGCAGGATGCCGCCGTGTGCGCTGGGCATGGATGAGCGATTGGGGGTGAAAGTCCCCTGCGGAGCCTGTCGGAGGCAACCGCGAGTCGGAGGCAACTGCATGAGTGAAGACCACGGTCTGTCACGGGAGGACGAGCGGATGGACTCGGCGCCCTCTTCCGCGAGGTCGTGTGGGATGGAAGCCCGAGACGAACCGCAGCACCGAACGCAAGTGAACCCCCGAGCAGGCTGGTCCGAGCAGGGCAAGTGCGCACGCGAGCACGACACCCGATTTCCGACCGTAGCCGGAACAGTAGTGGGGGCGGGAGCGGCGGGACATTGCTCATCCTTACCCCAGGAGATCTCCACGGGTCCGCCACGGGGCGGTAGGAGGCTCGGAGGCAACGACGTGCCTCCGATGCCCGTGGAGAAGACGGACCACCCCGTAGTAGTGACGAAGCCGGGTAACGCCGGTGGAGCGAAGGGGGTGGCAGGTTGAGAAGCGTCGGACCAAGTCAACTGAAGTTCGCGTTTGCCGACAGCCCGCAAGGGAGCGGCCCCGCAGACCGCTCGGACGTAACCGAGCCGATGCACTGGCTGCTGCGTAGAGCGGACAGCAAGGAGACGTATGGGCCGGCCGCCGGAGCAGGTGAGACGACTCACCTGCT
>CAZVGO010000002.1:0-1671 GCA_964626755.1 uncultured Anaerolineaceae bacterium
TACCGCACGAAGTCGGCGACGTGCTGCGTGAGCGGCGTGCGCGCGGCCACGGCGAACTGCTCCGCCCGCGGGTCGGTCAGGCCCTCGCGCGCGAGCATCGCATCGGCCTCGAGCTTCGTCGCGAGGCGCTCCGCCGCGCGCCTGTCGGTGGTGCCGGACGATCGGACGCGGCGCAGACCACCGCCGTCGAACCAGGCGATCATCCAGTTGGGCCGACCCTTCTGTCGGTAGACCGTCACCACGCTACGCCTCCTCCGGTGGAGGGTTCGCATCACGCTGCACGATGATCGGCGCTCTCGACGCGTCCATGGCGACACCTTCCCTCGACTCGTCGTCGTGGCAAGGCGAAGCCGAGCGATTCGTCGACGAATCTCGCCGGCCACGTCCGGTGCGCCCGGCTCGCGCCGTGAGCCACGCCTCGAGCGCGCGGACCGGGTAGACGACGAGGCGCCCGATCCGAACATGAGGGATCTGATCGGCCGCCGTCAACGACCACAGCGTCCGCTCCGAGACCGCCAGCAGTCGCGCCGCGTCGCGCGCACGGAGCGCGAGGGGCTCGACGCGGTCGCGAGCGTCGGACGGCGGAGCGGCGGCGCTTGTTCGCCGCGCCGAAGATTGGCGGCGGGAAGTCATCAAACGCCTCCGCGGCCTCGACGGGACGGGAGCGTGATGACGCCCTTGCCGTGGAGGAACCGGAGCACTTGGAACAGGATCGCCTGGGAAACCTCGTAGTACTTGGGTTTCACTCCGGCCGTGCTGTCGTCCCCTCGGATGCCGGCCGGGTACCGGAGCGTGAAGCGTCCGTCGCGAAAGCGCAAGACCCCGACGCCGTACATGCAAAGGGCATCATCAACGTCGAACCGCACGAAGCCCACCAAGGAGTCGAGCGATCCTGGTGGTGGTGGCTTGAACTCGATGTTCGAGAGTGTGGGTAGGGTCACAGTGGGCCTCCTCGGAAATGTCGGAAATGTCGGAAATGTCGGGAATCACGGGAGTCGAGACCGAGTGCGCAGAGCACGGCGGCGACGGGGCGGCGATCCCGACGTCGGCAACCTGGATCTGAGCGAACCCGAAGAGGGATGCCTCGGAGGAGCCCCACCGACGTCGCGCGGCGCGTCACGATGCGCCTCCCCTCGCCGCGTCGATCCCGATCGCGTCGAACACGGCGGCCTCGATCGCCGCCCGCGCCGCGGCGTCGACCGGGGCCACGACGGGGTGGTGGTGTCCTGCCCGGTCGCGGCGTTTCGGGTACGCAAGCGCAATCCCGGCCGCCGTCCGGCGGACGGCGACGCCGTCGATCCGGAGCGCGCCGGCGACGACGAACTCGAGCCAGCCGAGGAGGCCCCGGACACGGTCGTGGGGCAGAGCACTCGTGAAGGTCACATCGGAGATGGGGAGGGGCTTAGGCATCGTCGCTTGCGCTGTTCGGTTGATGAGGCCCACGCTTCCGGTCCGGTGATGGAGGATGCTCAAGCAGAGTCACGACGGGTTTGCGGCCCTTCCGACGCTCGACCGTCACCAAGCCCGCGTGCGCCAGGGACCCAAGAGCCCGGTACACCGCGTGACGGTCCAGCCCCAGTTCTCCGCACGCGGACGTTGACAGCCGCAAGGCCACCCCCTTCGAGATGCCAGCCTGATACCACAATGCAATCGCGACATGGAGAGTTCGAC
>CAZVGO010000003.1:0-70681 GCA_964626755.1 uncultured Anaerolineaceae bacterium
AGGACCAGGTGGGCGCGTTCCGACACCAGCAGCCGGCCGGCCACCGCAACGCCCCGTTTCTCCAGCTCTTCCGCCTCGTGCAGCAGCGTCTCGGGATCGAGCACCACCCCGTTGCCGATCAGGCAGCGGGCCCGGGGATGCAGAATGCCGGAGGGGATCTGGTGGAGGATGAACTCGTCGTCGCCCTTGACCACCGTGTGGCCCGCGTTGTCCCCGCCCTGGTAGCGCACCACCATCGCGACCTGCTCGGCGAGGAAGTCGGTCGTCTTGCCCTTTCCTTCGTCGCCCCACTGGAGCCCGACGATGACGGTGGCGGGCATCAGGCCAGCACTCTGAGCGGCACCCCGGCCGCCAGGCGGCCCATGGGCCGAGATGGTGGGCGGTCCATGAAAAAGCCCCGGCCTGCAGGGCCGGGGTTCTGGATAGTCGTCTCCCGTGTCCCGCCGCAGTAGTTTCGGCGGTTCGTTCGGGCCTGGGAGCTCGTCCGTCTCACGGGACGGGCGATGCCCCTGTCTCGAGCGATCTTCGACCTCCTGGATCGCGGGTCCCGGTGCCCACGGCTGTCGAGGACGGCCGGAGTATACCAGCGCGGGGAGTCCCGCCGAGTGGAGTACGGGGCGGTGGAGTACGAGCGGCGGCCCCGGACCGGTACCAACGGTGCGGGCCCTCACGCACCCCCTCGCCGTAGCCTTCGAGTGGTGATGCGCATCCTGGGCGGCCTGGGCCTGCTGGCCCCGGTCGGCCTCGTCGTACTCGTGTTCCTCGACCCCCACGCCCTCGACGCGTGGTTCGAGCACGGTGTCCGCTCGGTTCTCGCGGCGGTCATCGCGGCCACGATGGGGGTGTCGCTGACCTCGCTCCTCGTGTTCGGCTACGTCCGTCTCCGGTTCGTGCGGCTGATCAACGCCGCCGAGAGGATCGCCGCCGGGGAGATGGGCGTCGAGGTCACGACGCCGATGGGCGGCCTCGAGACCCGCCTGGCGCAGGCGATCGACGGCATCTCCGGGGCGATCGCGGCCAACCAGGAGGCGGCGACGGTCGACAGGCTGACCGGGGTCGCCAACCGCCAGTCGCTCCTCGCCGCGCTGTTCAACGAGGTCGAACGCTCGAGCCGATACAACCGCCCGCTGTCGGTGGCTTTCGTCGACATCGACCACTTCAAGGCGGTCAACGACACCCACGGCCACGGGGTCGGCGACGTCGTCCTCCGGGGCGTCGCCCAGACGATCAAGGCGAACCTCCGCCAGACCGACGTCATCGGTCGGTACGGCGGTGAGGAGTTCATGCTCCTCCTGGCCGAGACCGCGCCCGAGGACGGCGCGACGCTGACCGAGAAGCTCCGCGACCTGGTCCAGCGCCTAAGGTTCGCGGTCGACCCCAACACGACGATCAGCGTGACGATCTCGATCGGGATCGCCGGCGGGGTCGGCCATCAACTCCGCGTCGATACCCTCGTTCGCGACGCTGACGCCGCGATGTACTCGGCCAAGTCGCTCGGGCGCAACCAGACCTGTATCTTTGCCGAGCCCGACGACGACGCCCGCGTGCCTCGAGCCCCGATCTCGCCGGCCGGCCGGGCACGCGCGGTCGAGATTGGCAAGGCAGCCCGCGAGGCGGCGACGGCATCGCTGACATCGGTCATCTCGCCGCTCCCCCACTATCGCGGCCAGCCGTCGGCGCTGATCGCCACGATCGTTTCGGCCATGGGCTACCACCTGGCGCTCGGCGACGTCGAGATCGAGCGGCTGCGGATCGCGGCGATCCTCCACGACGTCGGCAAGGTCGCGGTCCCGATCGAGATCCTCGAGAAGCCGGCGTCGTTGACGTCAGAGGAGTGGCGGTCGGTCGTCCAGCACCCGCGGATCGGGCAGGTCATCCTCGAGCAGGCGACCGCGCTCAAGGACGCGGTCCCGATCATCCTCCACCATCACGAGCGCTTCTCCGGTCACGGCTATCCCTACGGCCTGCGCGGCAACGACATCCCGCTCGGCGCGCGGATCGTCGCGGTCGCCGACGCGTATGACGCGATGACCCACGACCGGCCGTACAAGGGAGCGATGTCCCACGAGCAGGCGATCTTCGAGCTCCGCCGGCACGCCGGGACGCAGTTCGACCCGGAGCTCGTGTCGCTCTTCTGTGACCTCTTCGGGACGTACGCGCCCCAGGCCGACGGCCGGATCGAGGCGCTCACGGCCGTGACCGCGGTCCACGGCGGGCTCGTCACACGGCAGATCGGCGGTTCGACCCCGGCCCCGGCGAACAGCGGGCGTCGCCGGAAGCCGAAGGCCGCTGCGCCGCCCGACGCCGCGCCTGCGCCGCCGGCTGACAGCTCGAAGGGCGAGGCCGCGGCGGGCTGACAGCTCGGCCGATCACGCTGCCTGATCGGGCCACCCAGCCCCTCGTCATCACTCAGGGGCAGGGTCGAAGATCACCAGCTGCCACGAGGTATCCGTGTTCGCCGTGACGACGAACCGGGCCGACGCGTTGATCGCAAACGACGGGATCTGGCCCCCGTGGCCCTCGCCGCTGTCGCAGCGGGACAGCAGCGGCATGAACGCAAGGTCAGGATCCATCGTGACCAGCACCTCCGATGGACCGCTACAGAAGAGCTCTACGCCGAGCCCCACTTTGAAGTCGAGAGGTCCGATCTCCGTCGTCGAAGGCGCCCCCGGACCCTCGACTGCGACGAACTCCTGGCGCCAGAGTTCGCGGTCGCCGGTTGAGAGGACCCAGTCGTCGAAGGAGGGCAAGGTCGGATAGGCGGGAAGAACCGGCTCGAGAGACGCAACCGGCTCGACAGGCCGGAACGGCTCGCCGGCCCAGGTGTCCGCGGTCGCTGATGAGATGAAGCCGAGGAACCCCCCGTCGATCGGGGTCGATCGGCCGCTGGTCGTCTCGACCAGGACCAGGCCGGATGCGTTGACGGCCAGCAGCGAATCGTCGGGCGCGACAGCCACGATCGCGAACGGGTCGTACCCGGGGGCTGGCAGCCCCGATGCCACCACCACCCGCGCGGTGCCCGGTGCGTCGATGCGCGCGAGGGCGAACTGCCGCCCGCCCACCCGGCGATCGAGCAGGAGCCACATGGCGGTCCCGTCGCCACCGAAGCTCGCGTCGTCGACATCATCGGGAGCGAGCTCGTCGCGGTACCACGTCGTCACGCTCCCACCGGGAGCCTCTCCGACCACCGCGCCCAGGGGCACGTCAGGGCAGTCAGGCGGGTCGCACAGCTGCAACCGCGCCCCTCCCTGGCCATATCGCGCGCTGCGAACCAGGCCGAGATCCAGATCAGGGACGGCGGTCTCGTCCGGGCCACCGTCAAGGCGGATCACCCGCCACGCCGGATCGGTCACACGCTCCCCGCCCTGGTAGATCGAACGCGAATCTTGGCCTTCGCCGTAGGCGAGCAGCGCCGATCCGTCGGCCGACCATGCGACCACGTCATTCAACGGACCTCGGACCGTCAGTTGCGTCTCCGCGCCCGTCTCCGGGTCGATCAGGGTCACGACCCCGTTCTCGTCCCATGCTGCGAACCGGCCATCCGGGTTCCACGAGTAGCCTGTCGTCGTCTCGCCCATCGAGAACGGACGAGGTGCACGCCCGGGATCACGCAGGTCGATGAACTCCGACTCTTCCCCGCTGACCCTCGCGAGCCAGCCGTCTGCGGACGGGACCAGATTCCCAAATCGCCGTTCGAGCACGGGGATGGACGCGATCACGCGCTCCTGCCTGTCGCCTCGTACCGCGACGATGATCGCGGCGTCATCCTCGAACCGAACGACCACGGCCTGGTACCGGTCGGCGACCGGTGCGCTGGGGGCCGGAGCGTCTGTGGCCGGTTGAGGGAGCGCGGTGACCGCGGGATTGGGCTCGGTGGTCCGTGGACCCTCCTGGGTTCGAAGCGAACCACCGACGAACACCGCGATCGGCAGCAGCAGCGCCGCGGCCAGGCCGAACAGCACGATCCGCCGACCGGGGACGACGCCACGGCGCTGCCGCCGGCGGTCCGCGAGTCGCTCCCGAACGAGTCCCGGCGTCAGAGAGAAGGGGACTTCTTCGGCGTGGTCGGCCAGCGTCCTCTTGAGCAGCGCTTCGAGCGCGCGATCGTCGATCTCACGCATGGCGGACCTCCGCCAGCGTGGTCGGTGCGTCCGCGAGCGCGCTGCGCAGATGCTGGAGCCCCGACTTGAGCTGGCTCTTCACGGTGTTGGCGCTCACTCCGAGCGCGGCGGCGACCTCGATCACGGGCAGGTCGGCGTAGTAGTGGAGGACGATGGCTGCACGAGTCCGCGGCGGCAGCGCGGCGACGCCCTGCCACAGTGCGGCTCGGTCGGCGGCGTCCGTCCGGTCACCCACGTCGGCTGGTTCCGGCAGCAGATCGAGCTGCACGATCCGGATGCCGCGGCGTCGGTGCTGGAGGGCGTGGTTCGCCGCGATCCGGAGCAGCCACGCGCGGAGGGTCCCAGCCTCGCGCAACGACCCGCCATGCTCCAGCGCCGTGATGAGGGTGTCCGCCACGACGTCCTCGGCCGCGGCCGCGTCGTGGAGGATGAGGAACGCGACGCGCTGGAGCTCTCGCCCGTACTCGTCGAGCAGGACATCCAGGACGTCCACCGAACCGCGGCGCAGCGCGTCGACCGTCATCGCTCACCCCGTCGGCGGGCGACCTGCCCGCTTCACAACTCTAGATGCACCAGCGGCGCCAAACGGGTGAGTGGTCGTTGCGACGGACGCCGATCGACCTCGCGGCACGGGATTCTTCGTGATCTCGGACGCTGATGGTGGCGTGCTCGAGTTCGGATTCCCGTCGAGCAGTCGACGCTGAGCCCGATGAGCCGGTGCAAATCGGCCGATACGTGGCTGTGCAGGGCTGCCTGCTAGGTTGCGGAGTGCCCGCCTTTCCGCCGGCCTCGCCGACCGCCGACCCCGCCAGGGCCTGGACCGCCGAGGCCGGCACTCTTCTCGCCCGCCGTGTTGATCCCGCCGGACCACGCAGGGTCGGGAACCGGTGCCACCGGCCGACCGAGAAGGAGATCGGACCGTGAACAAGGTCCTCTTGACCGGGCGTCTGACGCGCGACCCGGAGATGCGCAGCCTCGCGAGCGGCAAGAGCGTCACCCAGTTCTCCGTCGCGACGAACGAGTACGCGGGGAACGGCAAGGAGAGAGCGGAGTACCACAACGTCGTCACGTGGGACCGGCTCGCTGAGATCTGCGGCACGTACCTCGGAAAGGGCCAGCAGGTCGCCATCGAGGGGCGGATCCAGACCCGTACCTGGGACGACGACCGAGGCCAGCGGCACTGGAAGACCGAGGTCGTCGCGGCCCACGTCGAGATGCTCTCCGGCCGGAAGAAGAAGGACTACGACGCCGAATCGGCGGCCGAGTCCCTCACCGCCCAGGCGAGCGCGCTCGGCGAGTCGCCAGACGGGCCGACCGTGCCGGCGTCGGAGCCGGTCGCGGAGGAGGAAACCGCGGTCGCCTGAAGCTCGCTCCACGCGTTCGGCGGCGCCGTCTCCCCTCCGGCGCCGCCGGCGCTCGTGGCGCCGTGCCGGCCTATCGCTCTCGGCTCGCCCCGTAGAGGCGGCGCCGGGGGATCCCGGTCGCCGCGGCCACGCGGCGGGCCGCGTCGCCCCGCGCGATCCCCTCCCCGACCAGCCGCTCGACGTCCGCCCGCGCCCGTTCGGCGGCGGCTTCGTCATCAGCGGCGGAGTCGCGTGGTGTGCCCTCGACACTGCCGACGACGAGGACGAACTCGCCGCGGGCCGGGATCGCGCCGTCGCGCGCGGCCGCGGCCAGCTCATCGAGCGTGCCGCGGACGATCGACTCGTGGATCTTCGTCAGCTCGCGGCAGACGGCCGCGCGCCTCGAGCCACCGCAAGCCGCCGCCAGGTCGCGCAGGGTGGCCGCCACCCGGCCGGGCGCCTCGAACAACACGCTCCCCCGGTCGTCGGCCGCGATCCGGGCGAGGCGCTCGCGCCGTTCGCGGCCGCTCCGCGGCAGGAAGCCCTCGAACGCCCAGCGCGGCCCGGCGACGCCGCTCGCCGCAACCGCGGCCATGACCGCGGACGCGCCCGGGATCGGGACGACGGCGCCGCCCTCGGTGGCCCACGCCGCGACCAGCCCCTCGCCCGGATCCGACACCCCCGGCGTGCCCGCATCCGTCACGAGCGCGAGATCGGCTCCGCCGCGGAGGTGGGCGAGCAGCTCCGCCTCCCGCCCCGGGGCGCTCCGCGCGTGGTAGCTCACGAGCCGCGTCGAGACCCGATGCCGGTCGAACAGGCGGCGGGTCAGCCGCGTGTCCTCCGCCGCGACGAGTGGCACGGCGCTCAGGACCTCGAGGGAGCGGAGAGTGACGTCGCCGAGGTTCCCGATCGGCGTCGCGACGACGTACAGCGTGCCGCGGCCCGCGCTCACTTCCGGGCGGAGCCGGGCCGGCGCCTCGGGTAGAGGTAGTCGACGCCGGCCGTGCGCGGACCGAGCTTCGCGATCGGCGGCACCTGTCGCTTGAACTCAGACGTCGCGACCATTCGGTCGACCCGCTCGACGAGGGCGCGATCGAAACCGAGCGCGACGACCTCGTCGACCGACCGCCGCTTGTCGATCCGCCAGTGGAGGACCCGGTCGAGCTCCGGATAGCTGAAGCCGGCTTCGTCCTCGTCGGTCTGGCCCGGCCAGAGGTCGGCCGAGGGCGCCTTGCGGATCACCGCCTCCGGCACGCCGATCGCCGCCGCGAGCTGGCGGACCTGGCTCTTGTACAGGTCGCCGATCGGGTTGAAGGCGCACGCGGCGTCCCCGAAGAGCGTCGTGTAGCCGATGAGCGACTCGGTCTTGTTGCCCGTCCCGACGACGAGCCCGCCCCACGTGGCGGACCGGTCGTAGAGCACCGCCATCCGCATCCGCGCCGCGAAGTTGCCGCGCCGAAGCGTCGAGGCATCGGGATCCGGGCCGTAGAAGCCATCGACCATCGGCGTGATCTCGACGACCTCGCTCGCCGTCCCGAGGCGCCGGACGATCTCCTCGGCGTCGCCGCGGGAAGCCGGCGACGACGTCCGGTACGGCATGAGCACGCAGAGCAGCTTCTCCGGGCCGATCGCCTCCGAGACGAGGTACGCGACGAGGCCGGAGTCGATCCCGCCGGAGAGTCCGAGGACGGCCCGTTCGAACCCGGCCTGGCGAAGCTGGCCCCGGATGAACTCGCCGATCACCCGCCGGGCGACGTCCGTGTCGATCGCCAGCTCCGGCGGCAGCTCGAACATCGACGTGCCGGCCGGACCTGGACCCGGACCCTGCCCCGCCGCTCGCGGTGCCGGCGCGTCGCTCACGGCCGGGCCTGCCGCGCCTTGCGCGCCCGCCGCGCCTGGAAGCCGATCGGCGGACCGAGGTCCTCCGCCGGCCTGACGTCGAGGCCCGGCCCGGCGCCGGCCTCGGCGGTCGAGTCGGGCGCCATCCCGGCCCGCTCGGCGACGATCCGGGCCAGCTCCCGCAGGTTCAGCTCCGGCCGCTCGTCGCGGAGCAGCGGCAACCCGACCCGCTCGCGCCGCACGTCGGCCAACGAGACGTCGACCGTGAACAGCCCCTCGTCGTAGAGCGGCGCCCGGAAGAGCGACTCGCCACTCGGGCCGAGGACTTCCGAGCCGCCCCAGAACGAGATCGACTCGTCGACGCCCACCCGGTTGCAGAACACGACGAACGACGTCGTGAGCTGGGCGTACGTCCGCATCAGCGTCCGCCACGAGGTCGCCGTCCCGAGCCCCACCTCGTTCGTCGCCGCGAGGTCGCGGCCGGGCGATGACGAGACGTTGATCAGGAGCTGGGCACCGTCGAGGGCAAGGAGCTGGGGCACCGGGAGGTGCCAGAAGTCCTCGCAGATCGCGATCCCCACGCCGATACCCAGCCGGGAGGGCGTCGCCCGAAGGACGTCCCCGGCCGCGAAGAAGCGGCGCTCGTCGAACAGGCCGTATGTCGGCAGGAAGAGCTTCCGGTGGACGTGCCGGACCGCGCCGTCCTCGAGCAGGGCGGCCGCGATGAACAGCCGGTGATCGGCCGACTCCTCGACGAACGAGACGACCGCCGACAGGTCGCGGGTCGCCGAGGCGAGCTCCGCGAGGCGCGGGTCGTCGAGCCGGATCGCGACCTCCGCGGCGAGGTCCTGGAGCAGGTAGCCGGTCAGCCCGAGCTCCGGGAAGACCACGAGCCCGGCACCCTTCTCGCGGGCCTCATCGAGCAGCCGGTGGTGGGTGGCCAGGTTCTCGTCGAATAGCCCCAGGCGCGGGGCGATCTGGGCGAGCGCGATCCGGAGCGGCTGCACAGGCCGAGCATAGCGGGTCACCGCGGGGTGTCCGGCGGTGCCTCGCCGCCGCTCAAAATGAACGGACGGGCTCCGGAAGGCGTACAGACAGGTGACGACGCGGCGCGGCGGTGCTAGGCTTCCCCGCACCCGCCACGGCGACTGCGTGTCGCGCTGCGGACGGAAGTCGCCCCGATCAGCCGGACAGGGGGAGGCCCGAGGTCCGGACCGGGGCCCTTGGAGGAGGAGTTCTGAGCATGTCCCGATCACCGAGGTGGTCGCTGCTTGCCGTATTCGCGGCAGTGGTGATCGTCTTCGCCGCCTGTACCCCGGGTGCGACGTCGCCGAGCCCGAGCTCGCCGGCCGGCGCCACGCCGCCGCCGGCCAGCATGGAGCCGTTCACCGCAATGGTCTACCCGGCAACGGGCGAAGCCCCGTGCGGGCAGGCGCCCTACACCGGCAACATCAAGAAGATCACCGCGCAGGACGCGCGCACCGTCGTCTTCGAGCTGTGCGCCTCGGACGTCGCGTTCCTTTCGAAGATCGCGTTCACCGCGTTCGCCATCAACGACACGGCCTGGCTCGAGTCGAAGATCGACCCGGCGGCGACCGAGAACCAGGACATCGTGGACCAGGTCAACGGCACCGGCCCGTACAGCCTTGGGAGCTGGGACCGGGGCTCGCAGATCGTCATGCAGGCCAACCCCAATTACTGGGGCGAGGCGCCCACGACCCAGACCCTCGTGTTCCGCTGGGGCACCGAGGCCGCCCAGCGCCTGACGGAGCTGGCGGCCGGCACGGTCGACGGGATCGACAACGTCGGCCCCGAGGACTTCGCCACGGTCCAGGCCAACGCGGACCTCAAGCTCGAGCCACGTGAGGGCCTCAACATCCTCTACATCGGGATGAACAACAACCCGACGATCGAGGGCTTCGACAACAGCAAGAACCCCTTCGCCAACGAGAAGGTCCGCCAGGCGATCGCGATGGGCATCGACCGGCAGCGGATCACCGACCAGTTCTATCCGCCCGGGTCTGAGGTCTCGTCCCACTTCACGCCGTGCTCGATCCCGAACGGATGCGCCGGCGACGAGTGGTATGAGTTCGACGTGGCGGCGGCCAAGGCGCTCCTTGCCGAGGCGGGCTACCCGAACGGCTTCACGACGAAGATCTCCTACCGCAACGTCGCCCGCAGCTACCTGCCGAACCCGCCTGCCGTTGCAGCGGACCTCCAGCAGCAGCTGCAGGTCAACCTGAACATCACCGCGCCGCCCGACGAGCAGGAGTCGACGACATTCCTCGACAACTCCGACGTCGGACGCCTCGACGGGCTCTATCTGCTGGGCTGGGGTGCCGACTATCCGGACGCCACGAACTTCCTGGACTTCCACTTCGGGGCCGGGGCGAGCGACCAGTTCGGCGACAAGTTCGACGACATCACCTCCGCCCTCACCGAGGGCGCCGGCGGTGCCGACGACGGTGCCCGCGCGCCGGCCTACGAGAGGGCGAACAACGCCATCAAGGCCCATGTCCCGATGATCCCTGTCGTCCACGGCGGCTCCGCGGTCGCCTACCGGGCGGATGTCCAGGACACTCACGCCTCGCCGCTCGGCAACGAGTACTTCGGCGTGATGACCCCGGGGGACCGCACCCAGTTCGTCTGGATGCAGAATGCCGAGCCGGGCGGCCTCTACTGCGCCGACGAGACCGATGGTGAGTCGCTTCGGGTCTGCGAGCAGATGACCGAGCCGCTCTACGCGTACGAGATCGGCGGCACGGCAGCCGTGCCGGCGCTGGCCGAGCTGTGCGAGCCGAATGCCGAGCTGACGGTCTGGACGTGCACGTTGCGCGAGGCAACGTTCCACGACGGGGCGACGCTCGACGCGAACGACGTCGTCCTCAGCTATGCGGTTCAGTGGGATACCCAGCACGAGCTCCACAAGGGCCGTGACGGGAACTTCGCGTACTTCCCCGGCCTGTTCGGTGGGTTCCTGAACCCGCCGCCGCCGGCCCCGTAGAGCTGTTCCCGCGTCGATCGAATTGAAGGGGGCGCCCGGCCTTCGGCCGGCGCCCCCTTCGCCATATCCGGCCGCAACGTCACGAGGTTCGACGACCACCCGCGATGATCCGCTTCATCGTCCGCCGGCTGCTCTCGAGCATCCCCGTCCTCATGGGCGTCATCCTCCTCGTGTTCATCCTCGCCCGGATCATCCCGGGCGACCCCTGCCGGGCCGCCCTCGGCGAGCGGGCGACGGAGGCGGTGTGCGACGACTTCGAGGCTCGCTACGGGCTCGATCAGCCGATCCCGGTCCAGTTCGGGATCTACATGGCGAAGACCCTGACCGGCGACCTCGGCAGCTCCATCCGCTTCGGCCGGCCGGTCGCGGACATCCTCCTCGAGCGCCTGCCCCTGACCGTCGAGCTGACGCTGTTCGCCCTGATCTTCGCGACCTTCTTCGGCGTCCTGCTCGGGATCCTCTCCGCGTTGCGGCGGAACTCCCCGGTCGATGTCGGCACGATGATCGTGGCCAACCTCGGCGTGTCGACCCCCGTGTTCGTCCTGGGCCTCGTTCTCCAGATCATCTTCGCGGTGGCCCTGCGCGACACGATCCTGTCGATGCCACCGTCCGGGCGCCTGACGGCGGGGGTCAGCATCCCGCCCCTCGCGACGACGTTCGGCCTCCAGGAGCTCCAGGGGCCGCTGCGGGGCGTTCTCGACTTCACCTCGAATATGTACCTCTTCAACACCCTCGTGAGCGGCAACTGGGGCGCGTTCGGAGACGCGGTCAAGCACCTCATCCTGCCGGCCGTCGCGGTCGGCACGATCCCCCTCGCGATCATCGCCCGGATGACCCGCTCGAGCCTCCTCGAAGTCCTCGGCCTCGACTACATCCGGACGGCCCGGGCGAAGGGCCTGCGCGAGCGGTTCGTCGTCGTCCGACATGGCCTGCGCAACGCCATGCTGCCGGTCGTCACGGTGATCGGCCTGTCGCTCGGCGCCTTCCTGTCCGGCGCGGTCCTGACCGAGACGATCTTCAACCTCGCCGGCATCGGCCGGACGATCGTCGAGGCGATCACCGGGCGTGACTACATCGTCATCCAGGGGGTGACGATCGTCATCGCGATCGGCTACCTCCTCGTGAATCTCATCGTCGACGTGTCGTACGCGGTGCTCGACCCGCGGATCCGCCTGTCGTGAGGCCCCGCCGATGACCGTCACCGCCGAGCTGGCCGCCGAATCGCTCGTCCGCGCCCGACCGGCGAACCTGTGGCGCGATACCCTCCGGAACGTACTCCGGCAGCGGTCCGCGGCCGTCGGGCTGACGATCCTCACGGCGCTCTTCCTCGTCGCGGTCCTCGCCGACTTCATCGCGCCGTACTCGCCGACGCAGTCGATGCTCGATCTCCCGGTGCCGGAGCAGGTGAGCCGCCAGCAACCCGAAACCCTCCGGCCGTGCGTCCACCTGCTGGGCTGCCCCGCGGATCGGCCGGAGCACCTGTTCGGCCTCGACGGCAACCTGCGCGACGAGTTCAGCCGGGTCGTCCACGGCTCGCGGGTCTCGCTCCAGATCGGATTCCTCACGGTCGGCTTTGCGATCGTCCTCGGCACCCTGATCGGCGCCGTCGCAGGCTACGCCGGTGGCTGGGTCGACAACGTCCTCATGCGCCTGATGGACATCGTCCTGTCATTCCCGAGCCTGCTCCTCGCGATCGCAATCGTCACGGTCCTCGGCTCGAGCCTGATCAATGCGATGATTGCGATCGGCATCGTCGCGATACCGGTCTACGCGCGCGTCATGCGGGCGTCCGTGCTCGCAACCCGGGAGGCGGACTACATCGCGGCGTCCCGGGCCCTCGGGGAGTCGGCGACCGGGTTGCTGCTCCGGCGGATCCTGCCGAACTCGCTCACGCCGCTCATCGTCCAGGCGACACTCGGGATCGGCGGGGCGATCCTCGAGGTCGCGGCGCTGTCGTTCATCGGGCTCGGGGCGTCTCGGGAGGTCGCGGAGTGGGGCGGGATGATCGCGCTCGACCGCAACCTCATCAACTCCGTTCCCCACCTGCTGATCTTCCCGGGCATCGCGATCACCCTCACGGTCCTTGGGTTCAACCTTCTCGGCGACGGGCTGCGCGACGCGCTCGACCCACGCCTGAACCGCTGACGCCGGCGCAATGACGACGACCGACGGATCCACGACGAGCCTGGGGCCGCGCCTCGACCAGACGGTCGTCGAGGAGCTCGT
Source organism: uncultured Anaerolineaceae bacterium (assembly GCA_964626755.1). Lineage (GTDB taxonomy): Bacteria > Chloroflexota > Limnocylindria > Limnocylindrales > CSP1-4 > JACDAV01. The sequence continues at coordinate 12,534 of CAZVGO010000003.1, forward strand.
CCCGGCATCCGCGCGGCGGACCCGCAAGCCGCGCGGCGAGCGGCCGCTCCTCGAGGTGAAAGGCCTCCGGACGTCCTTCTACACGAGCGACGGGGTGGTCCGGGCGGTCGACGGGATCGACTTTTACGTCGACCGGGGCGAGATCATGGGCCTTGTCGGCGAGTCGGGCTGCGGGAAGAGCGTGACGAGCCTGTCGATCATGCGCCTCGTCGCGCGGCCTGGGCGGATCGAGGCAGGCGAGATCCTGTTCGACGGCCACGACCTCCTCAAGCTCAGTAGCGAGCAAATGCGGAAGATCCGGGGCAACGAGATCGCGATGATCTTCCAGCAGCCGACGTCCGCGCTCAACCCGGTCTGGGACGTCGGCCGCCAGATCGCCGAGGTCCTCGAGCTCCACCGGAACATGAAGCGGCGGGCGGCGCGGGCGCGGGCGCTCGAGCTCCTTCGGATGGTCGGCATCCCCGATCCCGAGCGGAGGCTCAAGGCGCATCCCCACGAGATGTCCGGCGGGATGGCCCAGCGGGTGATGATCGCGATGGCCCTCGCCTGCGAGCCGGATCTCCTCATCGCCGACGAGCCGACGACGGCCCTCGACGTCACGATCCAGGCCCAGATCCTCGATCTCATCCGGAACCTCCGCGACGAGACCGGGACCGCGATCATTCTCATCACCCATGACCTCGGCGTGGTCGCCGAGACGTGCGACCGGGTCGCTGTCATGTACGCCGGCGAGATCGTCGAACAGACGGACGTCGTGTCGCTGTTCCGCGACCCGCTCCACCCGTACACCCGCGGCCTCATCGGATCGATCCCGGTCGTCGGCGAGGTCCGCGACGAGCTGTCGGTCATCCCCGGCAACGTCCCCAACCTCATCGACCTCCCGGCGGGCTGCCGGTTCGCGCCGCGCTGCGCCGCCCGGGTCGCCGAGAACGTCGTCCTCGCCCTCGATTCCCATCCCGCGCTCCTCCCGGTCCGCCCGGACCACGACGTGCGCTGCTGGCTCTACCACGATATCGAGGGCAGGCTCCTGCCCCGGGCCGCCGCGGCCGTTGCCACGGGCACGTCCGTGGCTGAGGCGTCGAAGGCCGCCGAGCACACGGGCGTCGGTGCGCCGGCGCCGGGCGCCGGCGACGTGGCCCCCGGATGACCGCCACACCCGCACCCGCTCCCGGGCCCGCGCCGTCGCCCGTCGTCGCCCGCGCCGCGGCTCCGGTGGCCGGCGAGGCGCCGCTCGTCGAGGTCCGCGACCTCGTCAAGCACTTCCCGATCCGGGGCGGGATCCTCCAGCGGACGGTCGGGCTCGTCCAGGCGGTCGACCGGGTCAACTTCGAGGTCCGGCGCGGCGAGACGCTCGGGCTCGTCGGCGAGTCGGGCTGCGGCAAGACGACGGTCGGCCGGCTCGTCCTCCGGCTGATCGAGCCGACGTCGGGCTCGATCCTGTTCGAGGGCGAGGACATCACCACCTTGCGGGGCGCCGACCTGAAACGGATCCGGCGCGAGATGCAGATCATCTTCCAGGACCCGTATGCGTCACTCGACCCGCGCACCCCGATCGGCGACAGCATCGGCGAGGGGCTCCGGATCCACCGGATCGGGACGCCCGCCGAGCGGCGCGAGAAAGTCCGCCGGATCATGGACATGGTGGGGCTGGCGCCGTACCACGCGCGCCGCTATCCGCACGAGTTCTCCGGCGGCCAGCGGCAGCGGATCGGGATCGCCCGCGCGCTCGTCCTCGAGCCGAAGCTCGTCGTGTGCGACGAGCCGGTCTCGGCGCTCGACGTGTCGATCCAGGCGCAGGTCCTCAACCTCCTGAAGTCGCTCCAGCGCGAGCTCGACCTGACGTACGTGTTCATCGCCCACAACATGGGCGTCGTCGAGCACATCAGCGACCGGGTCGCGGTGATGTACCTCGGCAAGATCGTCGAGGTCGCCGAGCGGATCGAGATGTTCCAGGACCCGGAGCATCCGTACACCCAGGCGCTCATGTCGGCGATCCCGATCCCGAACCCGGAGCAGCGCCGCCAGCGGGTCATCCTCACGGGCGACGTCCCGAGCCCCGTCAACCCGCCCAGCGGGTGCCGCTTCAACCCGCGCTGCCAGCTCCGGGCAGAGCTTGGAAGCCCTGACATCTGCTGGCAGCAGGAGCCGCTCCTGGTCCGCGCCGGCGAGGGCGCCGACCACCTGGCAGCCTGCCACTTCCGGGGCGCGGGAGCGGCGGCCCCGGCGAGCGCGGGCGGCCGGCCGGCCTGAGGCGTTCTCCTCCAGACCCGCTACCTGAGCAACCGCCGCTGGTGCTCGAGGGCCTCGACCAGGAGCGCCGAGAGCTCCGGCCGCAGCGCCACGTACTCGCCGAGCGCCTGCGCCAGCTCGACGTTCGCCTGCTCGATCCCGTCCGCGTCGCCCGCGTCGATCGCGTCCCGCAAGTTCGTCGAGGCCTCGATCAACGCGGGCAGCACCACGCGGTAGCGGGCCGCGATCGGGCGGGTGACCTCGAAGTCGTCGATCTGGTCGACCCGCTCGAGAAGAATCGTCAACCCGGTCAGCCCCGCGGCGGCCTCGCGCATGAGGCCGAGATCCTGCTCGGCGATCGATCGCTGGAGGTCCGAGCTTGCCTTGCCGATCTCGTTGTCGGCCGAACCGAGGGCAATCACGGCGAGGGCCACCTGGCCCGGCCAGTTCGTCGGGCTGGGCCCCGGCCGCCCCGAGGCGCCCGGTGACCCGGTGGCGCGGGAGTCGCTGACCGTCGGGCCGCCTCCGCAGGCGCCCACGACGAGGGTCATCGCGAGGAACCCGGCCGCCACGGCCCCGGGGCGGAGCGCGCTCACGCCGGGTCGGCGACCGCCGTCTCCACGACCGACTGGCGTTCGGCAACCTGCGACACCGTCTGCTGGCTGATCTCCTCGGCGAAGTGGCAGGCGGCGGTGTGGCCCGGGCTGATCGGGCGGAGCGCCGGGTCCTCGACCACGCAGCGCTCGGGATTGCCGAGCTGCTCGCGCAACCAACAGCGCGTATGGAAGCGGCAGCCCGACGGCGGCGCCACCGGCGACGGAACGTCGCCCTTGAGGACGAGGCGCTTCCGGCGCCGCCTCGGATCGGGCACCGGGATCGCGGACAGGAGAGCAACCGTGTAGGGGTGGCGGGGGTCGCGGTAGAGCTGCTCGACGGTCCCCACCTCGACGATCCTGCCGAGGTACATGACGGCGACCCGATCGCTGAAATACTGCACGACCGACAGGTTGTGGCTGATGAACAGGTAGGTGAGGTTGAAGTCGCGGCGGAGGTCGCGCAGCAGGTTGAGGATCTGGCTCTGGATGGACACGTCGAGCGCGGAGACGGGCTCGTCACAGACGATGAAGTCGGGTCCCAGCGCCAGCGCCCGGGCGACCCCGATTCGCTGCCGCTGGCCACCCGAGAACTCGTGCGGATAGCGGCGCGTGTAGTCGCGCCGCAGCCCGACGATCTCCAGCGAATCCTCAACCCGCTTGTCGCGCTCCTTGCGGTTCGTCACGCCCTGGGCGAGGAGACCCTCGCCGATGATGTCGCTCACCGGCATCCGTGGGTTGAGCGAGCCGAACGGGTCCTGGAAGATGATCTGCATCCGCCGCCGGAGGGGCCGCATGTCGTCCGGATCGACGTCGGTCAGCTCGTAGCCGTCGAAGATCACTTTACCGGCGGTCGGCGGCGTCAGCTGCAGGAGCGTCCGCCCGAGGGTTGTCTTGCCGCAGCCGGATTCGCCCACGAGGCTGAAGATCTCGCCGGGCTGGATGTCGAAGTCGGCGCCGTCGACGGCGTAGACCGTGGCGATCTGCCGTCGGAGCAGACCGCCCACGATCGGGAAGTGCTTCTTCAAGCCCCGGACCGACACGAGCGGATCGACCTGGGCGGCGGCCGTCTCGGCCGGCTTCGCCGTCGCCCCCGGGTGGATCACGCGGGCGGTGCCGGTCTCGGCGGCCAACGTCGCGGCGGTCGCCAACGGAGCGTGTGACGGCTTCTCGAGGAACCAGCGAGCCCCGCGGGCCAGGTTCCACGTCAGGGGCAGGCCGAGGACGAGCAGCAGGAACGCCAGCACCGAGAGCCCGAACGCGGCGTTTCCGGCGACGTCCATCGCCCCGGACCCGAGGTACACAAATGTGCCGATTGCGGCCGCGTCGAGGAAGAGTGCGACGGCGGAGGCGAGCGCCAGCGACAGGATCGACCGGTCACGGAAGCCGCGCGATGCCAGCCAACTGACACCGGCGACCGCGAGCGGGACGACGATGGCGGGGAGGATCGCGCCCGGCGAGGCGCGGAAGAAGACGATCGCGAGCAGGATGAACGCTTCCATGACGAAAACGAGAGAAACGAGGCCGAGGAGGATCGATCGGGCCCGGCGAATCGGTGCCGGCGGGCGCGACCGCACCTGGCCGCGGATCTTCGGGGCCGCCATCCCGACGGCTCGCGACGTCACGCGCCCGTCCCGTCGCCGGCGGCGGACCCTGGCGCAACTCCCCGTCCGACGCTCATCGCCTCGCGATGGTGCTCGAGGGCGGCCGGCCAGCGGCCCGCCCCCTCGGCGGTATGGAGGTGACAGCGCGCCAGGCGATTCGTCGTCCCGGTCGGCGCATAGAGATCCGGGGTCACCTTCGAGCATCGATCCCACGAATAGGGACAGCGCGGTTGGAAGCGGCACGCCGGGGGCAGGTTGAACGGCGAGGGGACGACCCCCTTGATGACCGACAGCCGACCGCCCCGCTTTTCGACGGTCGGGATCGACTCGAGCAGACCCATCGTGTACGGCGCCCGCGGCTCGAGGAGGACCTCCTCGACGGTCCCGTGCTCGACGATCTGGCCGGCATACATCACGACGACACGATTGACCATCTCGGCGACGACGCCAAGGTCGTGGGTGATGAGTATGAGCGCCGAGCCGGTCTTCTGCTGGACGACGTTCAGGAGCTCGAGGATCTGGGCCTGGATCGTCACGTCGAGGGCGGTTGTCGGCTCGTCCGCGATCAGCAGTTGCGGCTCGCACGAAAGCGCCATTGCGATCATGACCCGCTGGCGCATGCCGCCCGACATCTCGTGCGGATACTGCTTCACCCGCCGCTCCGGGCTCGGCATACCGACGAGGCTGAGCGACTCGATCGCCCGGTCCCAGGCCGCCTTCTTGCCGAGCTTCAGGTGGAGCTCGACCTGCTCGGCGATCTGGTCGCCGACCGTGAACACCGGGTTCAGGCTCGTCAGTGGCTCCTGGAAGATCATCGCGACGTCGTTGCCGCGGATCTTCCGCATCTCGTTGATCGGCATCGACAGGATCTCGCGGCCGTCGAACCAGATCTCGCCGGATACCTCGGCCGGCGGGATGTCGAGCAGGCGCATGATCGTCAGTGCCGTCACGCTCTTGCCCGAGCCCGACTCGCCGACGATCCCCAGCGTCTCGCCCCGCTTCAGGTTGAACGACACCCCGTCGACGGCCGGCACCGTGCCGTCGAGGACGCGGAAGTACGTCCGCAGGTCACGAACGTCGAGAAGGACGTCTCGTTCCGGCGGTCGGGCCGGGGGCGACGAGACGGCCAGCGTCTCGATCATGCTCGCGTTCGCGGATCGAACGCGTCCCGAAGGCCGTCACCGATGAAGTTCACCGACAGCACGGTCAGGATGATCGCGAGGCCCGGGAACATCGGCCACCACCAGTTGCCGTTCGGGATGAAGGCGAGCGCGTTCGTCAGGATGTTGCCCCAGGTCGGGTTGACCGGGTTGACGCCGTAGCCGAGAAAGCTCACGAAGGCCTCGCCGATGATGTTGCCGGCGACGATCAGCGTGGCAGCGACGAGGATCGGGCTGAGGGCGTTCGGCAGGATGTGCCGGAAGATGATCCGCCGGTCGCGCACCCCGACCGCCCGGGCCGCCTCGACGAACTCGCGCTCGCGGATCGACAGGAACAGTCCACGCACGAGCCGGCTGACGCCCATCCAGCTGAAGAGCCCGAAGATCAGGACGATCGTCCAGACATTGTCCTTGACATTGGCGAAGAACCGGGCCGCGACGAGGATGACGAAGAGCAACGGCAGGCTGAGCATGACGTCCACGACCCGCATCAGGATGTTGTCGACGAAGCCGCCGAGGTAACCCGCGAGCGATCCGACCACGGTCCCGAGGATGACGCCGATGAGCATGCTCGAGAACCCGATGAACAGCGACGTGCGGGCGCCGTTGAGGACGAGCATGAAGACGTCCCGCTGGAGGCCGCCTGTCTCGCCGAAGAGGTGCGCGATCGACGGCCCGCGGCCGTTGTTGACGAACTCGTCCGGCTCGGGAATCGAGGCAAAGTCGAACGGCAGGAAGATCGGCCCGACGAGCGCGGCGACGACGAGCACGACGAGGGTCGCCGAGCCGAGCAAGGCGAGCCGGTGATTCCGGAACTTTCGCCAGGCGAGCTCCCACTGGGTCAGCGACTTGAGGGTGACCTCGTAGTCGGCCCCGGCTTCCTGGGCCCGCCGGGCGATGTCCGCCGAGGCCGGTGAGACCGGCACGACGACCGCTGGGTGGATGTCCTCTTTCATTCGGGCACCCGCTCCTAGTACTTGATCCGCGGATCGATGACCGCGTAGAGGATATCTGCCAGCAGGTTGGCCGCCACGACGACGATCGCCGTGACGAACAGGATCCCCATGAGGATCGTGTAGTCGAAGTTGCGGATCCCGTCGATGTACAACCGGCCGATGCCCGGCCAGGAGAAGATCGATTCGGTGACAATCGCCCCGGTGAACAGGAACGGGATCTCCAGGCCGACGTTCGTCACGACGGGCAGGAGAGCGTTCCGAAGCGCGTGCTTGAAGGTCACCACTCGACTCGGCAGGCCCTTCGCCTTCGCCGTCCGGACGTAGTCCTGGCTCAGCGACTCGAGCATGCTGGCGCGGACGAACCGCGAGTCGCCGGCGATGTTGACGACGACCAGCGTGAACACGGGCAGGATGAGGTGGCGGCCCAGGTCGATCAGGGCGCTGAACGGCGCCAGGCCGAAGTAGGCCCAGTAGGCGTCGCTGCCGAACGGCGGTGACGCCCGCGTTTCGGTCATCCCGCTGACGGGCAGCACCTTGAGGTGCGCCCCGAAGATGTAGATCAGCATGATCCCGAGCCAGAACGTGGGCATGGCGTAGCCGACGTAGGCGAACACGGTCGCCGCCGTATCGAACTTCGAGTAGCGTTTCACGGCCGCGATCACGCCGACGAGGACCGCCACGGTCACCCAGATCGCGAGGGCGAAGCCGGCGAGGATCAGCGTCGGTACGGCGGCCCGGGCGATCCGCGGCCCGACCGGCTCGCCCGAATCGATCGAGTATCCGAAGTCGCCGTGGAGGAGGCCGTTGTTCGACCCGGAGATACCCTCCGGCAGGAAGTTCGGCCAGCCCGTGGGGCCGAGGACGGCGAGGCCCTCACCCTCGGGATTGCAGAGGCCGAGCCAGCGGCAGTACTGGATGGGTACCGGCTGGTCGAGACCCCAGGCCTTGATGAACGCTTGCCGCTGCTCGTTCGTGATGCGGGGATTGCTCGCGAAGCGGGATGTCGGCCCGCCGGGCGCCGCGAGCATGATCGAGTAGGTCACGATCGTGATCCCGATCAGGACCGGAATGGCCTGGATCAGTCGACGGATCACATACTTCGCCACCCAACGCCTCCGATCGCTGTGGATCCCGAAGGGTCAACGAGCTGTCCCGGGCGCCGCGCGCCCTCGTTGAGGAACGGTACTCCGCGCTTCCGTGGATTGTGCTCGGGGCGCCCGTGGAACGGGCGCCCCGATTGACGTTTCGCGCTAGCTGGTTCGCCTCGTTCGGCGGATCAGCCCTTGACGTACCAGTCGACCGCGTTCCAGGTGGGCCCCTGCTGGGTTCCGTTCGCGAAGAAGTTCCCGAGCCTGGGGCTGTGGAGCTCGACGGCCTTGCGGTAGTAGAGCGGGATCTCGACGGTCTTCTCGGCGAAGACCTTCTGGACCTCGGCCATCGCGTCCTTGATCGCGACGAAGTCGACGCTGCTCTTGACCGTGTCGAAGGCCGCGTCGAGGGCGGGATCCGAGACCTGGGCGTCGTTGGCGCCCTGGGGCTCGAACTGGCTGCTGTGGTAGCTGAAGTAGCCGCCCAGCGGGTCGATCGACGAGCTGAACGCATGCTCAGCGAGGTCGAAGTTGCTCCGCGAGAGGGCGCACGGCGTACTGATCGTCGCCTCGTTGTAGGCGGCGAAGATGTCGGACGCCGAAACGGGGTTCGGAACGGCCTCGATCCCGACGTCGTCGAGCCAGCTCGCGATCAGCGCGAGCGTGTCCTGGCGCCGCTGGAGCGTCGTGGTGCACAGCTCGATCTTGGCCTTCAGGCCGTCCTTCTCGCGGACGCCGTCCGAGCCAACGGTCCAGCCGGCCGCGTCGAGGATCGACATGGCCTTGTCCGGGTCGTAGGTCGTGGGCGGCTGGTCGGCCCAGAACCACGCCGACGGCGTGATGCTGGTATTCGCGACCTGCGCATTACCGGTGAGGATCTGCTGGTTGATCCGCTCCTTGTCGATGGCCCAGGCGATCGCCTCGCGCATCGCCGGGTCCGACATCGGGCAGCCATCGCCGCGGTCCTGGACGGCCGGGTTGCGCGAGCAGTCGCCGACACCGTCAGCGGCGGGGTTCGAGCCGTCCGCCCAGTTGGGCCGGAGGAACTCGTACAGGAGCGCCGGGATCGCGCTCAGCTCGCTGCTGATGTCGGCGAGGCCCGGGACGTCGGATTCTGCGAGGTCTGTGGCGAAGTCCACCTCGCCGGCGCGGTAGCCCGCGATCAGCGCGGCTGCGTCGCCGTACCACTTGAAGATGAGGCGGTCGAGATGGGCCGGCTTGCCGGTCTTCCAGCTCGTGTAGTTCGGGTTCTTGACGAGCCGGAGCTCAGTGCCGGAGGTCACCGACTCGAACTTGAACGCGCCGCTCGTCGGCAGGTTGGGAACCTCATCCGCGCGGAATCCCGCATGGGCCAGCTGGTCGGCCATGGGAATGTCCCCGAGGTAGTGGCGCGGCAGCGGGGCCACCCACTGGCTGATGTAGCCCTCGAAGATCTCCGAGTAGTGGAGCACGAGGGAGGTGTCCGAGGCGCACTCGGCGGTCGAGACGTTGAAGCCGTCCTTGATGGCGGCGACGTTCTCCTCGTCGAGGACCCAGTCCTGGGTGAAGTCGAAGTCGTCGCAGGTGAGCGCCTCGCCGTCCGACCACTTCAGGCCGTCGCGAAGCGTCCAGGTGACCGTCATGGCATCGCCGCCGTCGCCGGGCACCTTGACCCCACCGTTGAACGTGGTCGGGACCTCGGTGGCGAGGTCTGCCGCGTACTTGAAGTCGTGGGTCAGGCTCACGAGGGTCGCGAAGGTCGTCGAGGCGACGTTGGCCTCCGTGACCTGGCCGAGGTAGTACGGGTTGAACTCGTTCGCTTCCTGCCAGTCACCGATGATGATCTGGCCGCCGTCGGTCCCTGCCTCCGGCTCATAGCTCGTGCCGAAGAGGGCCGTCTCCGGGTCGAACGGAGCGGCACTCGCGCTGGGCGCGGTAGTCGCCGGAGGCCCGGACGTGACCGGGGTGCTCGCCGACGGGCTCACCGCGCTGGGGCCGCACGCCGTGACCACGATGGCCGCGGTTCCGAGCAGGCCCAATAGCCTTTTCCGCATGAATGTTCCTCCCACTGAGTGTGTCTCCCCACACTGCCGGTTGCAGGTTACCCGAGGGCGCTTTCGCCAGCTCCGTCGCGGCCACGGTCCCACTCGGCCGGTGCCGGGGAAGGAGGTCCGCTCGCGGAGCCCACGAGAGCGCATAGCAGCCTTCGGCTCCTGCGCTGCCGGGTACTATGGCCATGCGGCCAGATAGTGTCAACTTCGCGTGGCTTGCGGCGGCCGGCCAGTCGGTTTCGCCGCGGGCACCTCCTTCCGGACCTGCCGGATCTCCGGGGGGTAGGTTCGAAGGACACCGACACCGCTCCCAACGACCCGCGAGGCGCGGGGCGAGGGAGGTAGATCGCCGGTTTGGATGGAAGCGAGGTAGCTGGCCTCGATCCGGCTCTCCCGGAGGAGCCAGGGCGACAGGCTTGCCCGGTCCGGCCCCCGGCCGCCGAGCGCCAGCGGCCCCACGAAAATTGCCACGAGCATGACGCTGCCCACGAGGCCGCCGAGCGTGGCCCGCCAGGGCCACGGGTCGATCGGCCTCAGGACCCGCGTCCGCAGGCGCAGCCAGGCGTCCGCCGCGGGCTCCTCCCCGTCGACCTCGCGATGCAGCCTGCGCAGCGCGGCGATCGCCAATGCGATCCCCGAGAGCTCCTCCTCGCAGGCGTGGCAACGGTCGAGATGGCTGAGCGCCGCGGCGGTCGCCGAGCCGAGCGCGCGCCGGTCGAGAAAGTCGGTCAGCGCGGCCCGATGCGTGCCACACGGGCTCCGAAAGGCCAGGCTCATGCCTCGCCCTCCAGCTCCTCCGCACCCGCGGGCCTGGCGTATGCGTTCTCGAAGCGGCGGTCGAGCTCGAGGTGTGCGCGGAGCGAGCGGAGCGCGTAGTGGAGCCGGGACTTGACGGTCCCGAGGCGAACCTGGAGGAACGACGCCGTCTCCTGGAGTGAGAGGCCGTGGAGGTAATAGAGGACGACCACGCTCTGATGCTTCGGCGGCAGGGCGGCGATCCCGTCCCGCACGATCTGGCGGAGCTCGCGCTGCTCGGCCCGCTCGGCCGGCTCCACGGCGTCATCACGGAGGTGGCCGATCGTCGCCTCTCCGATCGGCTCCGCCTTGACCCGCCGGCGGTCGAAGCGCGAGTAGCACAGGTTGAGTGCCACGCGGTGCAACCAGGGCACGGGCGAAACGTTCGACTGGAGCGTCGCGCGGTGCCGGTAGGCGCGCGCAAACGTGTCCTGGAGGACCTCTTCGGCGGCGTGCCGATCCCCGGTCAGCCCGTACGCGGTCCTGAAGATCAGCGTGCGATGGCGACCGAAGAACTCTTCGAACGCGTCGAGATCGTCCGCCTGCATCCGGCGTACGAGCTCGGCATCGGAGCGGCGGGTTTGGTCGGCCCTTGCGGGCTCAGCCTTATTCGTGTTGGTTCTCCGCAGAGTCGCGTACACGTCCCCTACGGGGGGTCCTTACCGAACAATACGGGTGCCGCGTCGAAAAGGTTCAGGGGGCTGCGGAGCCGTGTGGGGCCGTGCGGTGATCAGTCCGGGCAGGGCATCTGCCGGCCGGTCATCGGCTTCCAGCGGAGATTCGGATGCCTGGCCGCGGTGGCCTCGTCGAGCCGCCGGACCGGCGCGCTGTGGGGAGCCCCGGTCACGATATCGGGCTCCGTCTCCGCCTCCCGGACGATCGCGAGCAGCGCCTCGGCGAACGCGTCGAGCGTCTCGACAGACTCGGTCTCGGTCGGCTCGATCAACATCGCCTCCTCGACGATCAGTGGAAAGTAGATCGTCGGCGGATGGAACCCGTGGTCGATCAGCCGCTTCGCGATGTCCAGGGTTCGGACGCCGGTCCGCTTCTTCAGCTCCGCGGCCGAGGCGACGAACTCGTGCTTGCAGGGCCGGTCGTACGGGATCTGGTACGCCTCCTTGACACGATGCTTCAGGTAGTTCGCAGCGAGCACCGCGTCGTCGCTCACCTGGCGCAGGCCGGACGCGCCGTGGGCCGAGATGTAGGCATAGGCGCGGACGAGGACGCCCGTGTTGCCGACGAAGCTGCGCAACCGTCCGATCGACGTGGGCCGCTCGCCGGGCCGCTCGAGCCGGAACGTCCCATCGCCCTCGCGCAGGACGCGGGGCGCCGGCAGGAACGGGACGAGGCGCTCCCCTACTCCCACCGGGCCCGCGCCCGGGCCGCCGCCGCCGTGCGGCGTCGAGAACGTCTTGTGGACGTTGAAGTGCATGACGTCGAAGCCGGCCTCGCCGGGCTTGAACCGGCCGAGGATCGCGTTGAGGTTGGCGCCGTCCATGTAGGCCAGCGCCCCCGCCTCGTGGATGGCCTCGAGCAGCTCGCCGATCCGCCGCTCGAACAGGCCGAGGGTCGAGGGGTTCGTGATCATGACTGCGGCGGTCTTCGGCCCGAGCGCCGTGCGGAAAGCCTCGACATCGACCCCGCCGTCCGACGCGGAGGGGATCGTGATCGTCCGGAAACCGGCCATGGTCGCGGTCGCCGGGTTGGTCCCGTGGGACGAGTCCGGGACGAGGACCTCGTCCCGCTCAGGCTCGCCCCGGCCCCGATGGTAGGCCCGAATCATGAGGATCCCGGTCAGCTCGCCCTGGGCGCCGGCCGCGGGCTGGAGGCTCACGGCCTTCATCCCGCCGATCTCGGCGAGCGCCCGCTCCAGCTCCCAGAGCAGCTCGAGAGTGCCCTGGGCAGCCTCGTCCGGCGCGAGCGGGTGAAGGCTCGCAAAGCCGGGCAGCCGGGCCGCCCACTCGTTGAGCTTCGGGTTGAACTTCATCGTGCACGACCCGAGCGGGTAGAAGCCCGTGTCGATCGCGTAGTTCAGCTGTGACAGGTTGACGTAGTGGCGGACGACCTCCTGCTCGTTGAGCTCCGGCAGCGCCGGCGGCGTCGCCCGCCGCTGGGCCGCCGGGATCCGCTCCAGCGCGTCGCGGGGCGGGTGCGGGATCTTGCCCTCGCCGCGGCCGGGCCGCGAGCGCTCGGCGAGGGTCGGCTGGAGCTTCTCGCCCACGACGCCCATCAGGAGCGCACCTCGGCCGCGACCCGGGCCCCGCCGGCCTGGCGGGGCGCAGTGGCCGTGAGGAGATCGCCGAGCGCCTCGGCGAAGCGGCCGATCTCGTCGGCTGTCGTGACTTCCGTGGCGCACACGAGGAGCGCGTCGTCGAGCGCCGGATCGGCCGGCTCGACGTTGGCCAGGACGAGCCCGGCGAGGATGCCGCGCTCGATGAGCCGGTGGTGGACCCGCCGGGCGTCGGGCACCCGGATCGCGAACTCGTTGAGGTACGGCCCCGGATGGAGGCGCGGCGCCCCCACCAGTGCGAGGGCGGCTTCGAGCTCGGCGGCCCGCGCCGCCCCGAGCGCCGCCACGTCGCGCAGCCCGTGGGGCCCGATCGTCGCGAGATAGATGCTGGCGGCCAGGGCGAGCAGGGCCTGGTTGGTGCAGATGTTGCTGGCCGCCCGGTCCCTCCGGATGTCCTGCTCGCGTGCCCGCAGCGTCATCACGAACGCCCGCTTGCCATCCACGTCCGTCGTCATCCCGACGAGGCGGCCCGGGATCTGGCGGACGAGTGCATCCGTCGAGGCGAGCAGCCCGAGGTACGGGCCGCCGTACTGGGGCGAGATGCCGAGTGGCTGGCCCTCGCCGGCGGCGATGTCGGCGCCGTACGCGCCGGGCGGGGCGAGCACGGCGAGCGACACGGGCTCGACGACCGCGACGAACAGGGCGCCCGCTGCATGGGCCAGCTCGCCGACCCGCGGCATCGCCTCGAGCAGGCCGTAGAAGTTCGGCTGGGCCACGACGACGCCGGCGACCGGGCGGTTCGGGTCGGCGAGGAGCCGCTCGAGCGCGGCGAGGTCGGTCGTACCGGACGCCTCGCCGTCGGCCAGCGCCGGGATCTCCTCGAGCTCGAGGCCGGCCCCGAAGTACGTCCGCATCGTCGCCCGGTAATGGGGATGAACGGCGTGGGACACGAGAACCCGCTGGCGCTTCGTGTGGCGGCAGGCCATGAGCGCGGCCTCGGCCGTCGCCGCGGCGCCGTCGTAGTGCGATGCCGACACGACGTCGAGCCCGGTGAGCTCGGCAATCAGCGACTCGTACTCGTAGATGCTCTGGAGCGTGCCCTGGCTGATCTCCGGCTGGTACGGGGTGTACGCCGTGTACCACTCGCCCCGGAGGAGGAGCTGGTCGACCGCCGGCGGGGACCAGTGGCGGTACACGCCCCCACCGAGGAACGAGGCGAGTCCGGTCAGGTTGCGGCCGGCCAGCGCGGCCAGCCGGGCTGACAGCTCCAGCTCGGGCTCCGGCTCAGCAAGCGCCAGCGGGCTGGCCCGGAGCGGCTCCGGGATGTCGTCGAAGAGCTCGTCGACCGATGAGATGCCGAGGGCCCCGAGCATCCGCTCGCGGTCGTCGGCGGTGTGCGGTCCGTAGGGCATCGGCCGGTCAGCCCTCGGCGACCAGCGCGTCGTAGGCGGCCGGCTCGAGGAGCTCTTCGAGCTGCTTCAGGTCGGCGACCTTGAGCCGGACCATCCAGCCGCCCTTGAACGGCTCCCGGTTGACGAGCTCCGGCTCGGACCCGAGCGCGGCGTTCGACTCGAGCACCTCGCCGGTCAGCGGCGCCAAGAGGTCGCTCACGGCCTTGACCGACTCGACGACCCCGAACGGGCGGAACTGCTCGATCGAGCCGCCGGCCGCCGGGAGCTCGACGAACACGATGTCGCCGAGCTGGCCGGCCGCGTAGTCCGTGATCCCGATCGTCGCCTCGTCGCCGGCCACCCGGACCCACTCATGGTCCTTCGTGTAGCGCAGATCGGTGGGGACCATCGCGGCGCTTCCTCCTCCGGTGCGGCCGGGGCCGCGCATATCGGCTCCGCGTGGGGCGGATGCGGCCGACGCCGGCCCGCCGGGAGCCTCGGTCAGCTGGGCCGCTTGTAGAACGGCTGGGCAACGACCTCGGCGGGGACCCGCTGCTCGCGGATCTCGACTTCGACTATCGTACCCGGCTCGGCCTCGCCGGGCGCGACGTAGGCCATCGCGATCGGCACGCCGAGGGTCGGTGACTGGGTGCCGCTCGTGACGACCCCCGAGCGCCGCTCGGCCGACCAGACCGGGTAGCCGTGACGGGCGATGCCCCGACCGCGGACGATGAGGCCGACGAGCCGCCGGGCTGGTCCGTCCCTGGCCACGCGCTCGAGAGCCGCCCGCCCGACGAATTCCCCGGCCTTGTCGAGCTTCACGACCCGGCCGAGTCCCGCCTCGTACGGGTTCGTCGTCGTATCGAGCTCGTTGCCGTAGAGCGGCATGCCCGCCTCGAGGCGGAGCGTGTCCCGGGACCCGAGGCCGGCCGGGACGAGACCGGCGTCGCGGCCGGCGGCGGCGAGGGTCGACCACAGCTCGTCCGCCCGGCTCCACTCGACGAACACCTCGAAGCCGTCCTCGCCGGTGTACCCCGTCCGGGCGAGGAGGGCCGGGATGCCGGCCACCCGCCCCTCGCCGATCGCGTAGTACCGGAGCGCCTCGAGGTCGACGTCCGTCACCGGCCCGACGATCCCGGCCGCCGCCGGCCCCTGGACCGCGACGAGCGCCGTCGCCAGCGACCGGTCGTCGAGGACGGCCCGGAAGCCGGACAGCCGCTCGGTCAGCGTGTCGCTGACGAGCTGGGCGTTGCCCGCGTTCGCGACCACGAGGAACCGCTCCTCGGCGACCCGGTAGACGATGAGGTCGTCGAGGATGCCGCCGTCCTGGGCGCAGATCATCGAGTAGTGCGCCCGCCCGATCTTCAGCGCCGGCGGATCCGAGACGAGGGCCGCGGCGAGGGCGGCGCCCGCCTCCGGGCCCTCGACGAACAGCTCGCCCATGTGCGACAGGTCGAACAGGCCGGCCCGCTCTCGCACCGCCCGGTGCTCCTCGATGATCCCGCGGTACTGGACTGGCATGAGCCAGCCGGCGAAGTCGATGAGCTTTGCCCCGAGGGCCCGGTGCCGCTCGACGAGAGGCGTCTCGTGGAGCTGGGGTTCGAGGACCTTGGTCACGCGGTCCCCGACCGAGCCGATACCCGCTCGGCCGCTCGGGCGACGAGCGCTCGCTCTGTCGCGAAGGTCAGCAGCCCCGGGGCGTCGGCAAAGGCGACCCAGCGGACCTGCTCGAACTCCCGGTCGTGGCGTGACAGGTCCCCACCGGTGGGCTCCATGAGGAAGTAGTGGACGGTCTTCTGGATTCGGGTCCCGCGCTGGACGAACGAGTACTCGATGGACTCGAGCGGCTCGGTGATCCGGACGTCGAGGCCGGTCTCCTCGGCCACCTCCCGGACGGCCGTCTCCTCGCGCGACTCACCATCGTTGGGGGTGCCCTTGGGCAGGCTCCACGTCACGCCGTCGCGCTCGCGCCGGCGCATCCCGACGACGAGGTGGGGGGAGCCCCCTACATGGCGTACGACGATTCCGCCGGCGGAGGTGGCGGTCGCGGTCCTCAGCCTTGCCACGGCGCCGCGGGGGCACCGGAACGGCGAGCCGATCCGGAGCGCCCCGACCGGGCCCACAGCATCGCGACGGCGGGGCGGGGCCCCCCCGAGATCGACGGGCGTGGCCGCGACGATCGGAGGGAACGAGATGCCGCCCGGAGGCGGACGAGAGCGCCGAGATCGGCCATCCGCAGGACGGTCGCCTGGCCCGCGGCGGGGCGGAATGAGTCGCTGCCCCGAAGGCCCAGCCGCCGCTGCCGGGCGCGGCTCGACGAGCGCACGAAGCGGGCCGCCGGACGCGCCGCATACTTCGCGGCGATGCTGTGCTCCATAGGCGAATGGTACTGCCTCAGCGACCCGTTGCAAGTGACGTCCGGAGCACTTCGGCCGCCTCTGGTGACAACGCGCCACGCTCTTCCGCGAGGCGGATCTCCCGCTCGGCGGCGGCCCGGTAGAGGTCCAGGACGCCGGGGGCGTGGGCGCGCAGCGTGGCAAGGTGGGCCTCGAGCGTGCCCCGGTCGCCCCGGGTGATCGGACCGGTCAGCGCGGCCTGGATTCCGAGGGCTCGGGCGTTACCCAGGGTCTGCTCGATGAGCGGGCCGTAGATCGCCAGCGAGCCGGCCTCGTCGAGTCCCGCTACGCGGCCCAGCTCGGCGATCGCGTCGAGCAGCGCAACGAACCCGCCCGCCGCGAGAACCGCGGCGGCGTGATAGGCGGACTTCGACCCCGCTGCCAGCCGGACGGGCTGGGCGCCGATCGCCTCGGCCATCGTCGCCAGGAGGGCGGCCAGCTCGTCGTCCCCCTCGATCGCGACCGTCGCCCCGTGGAGCGCCGCAACCGCCCGCTCCGTGTCGGCGAACGCGACGAGGGGGTGGAAGGCGCCGACCTGGGTCCCGGCCGCCATCGCCGGGGCGAGCACCTCCGCCCCGAGGGCGCCGCTCGTGTGGACCATCGCCTGCCCGCTGTACATCCGGAGGCTCGCGGCAAGGGGCGCGATCGCGTCGTCCGGCACGGCCAGGACGATCAGCTCGACCTCGTCCAGCAGCGCATTGGGCTCGGCGAAGGCGCGGACACCGTCGACGAGGCGCCGAAACCGGTCCCGGCGCCCGGGGTCCCGACTGGCGACGGCGGCGACCGGCCAGCCGGCCCGCTGGAGGGCCACGCCGAGCGCGGTCCCGACCGCGCCGGCCCCGACGATCCCGATGACCGGCGGCTCGCCCCGCTCGCTCCGGACATGGGGATGGGCATGGTCGTCGTCATGGACGTCCTCGCCGTGGCGGTGCCGGCCGGGCGGCGGCGGGTCAAGATCGATCCCCGCCGTCCGAAGGGCCGCCTCCGTCTCCTTCCGGCTTGCGCCTCTCGAGTCACCGACGGCATGGTCGTCGGGGATGTCGGGCTCGCCCGGCTCGCCCGGCCGATCGTCCGGCCAGGCCCTCAACGCGGCCTCCGGTCCGGGCGCTCCCGCCGGTCGCGCGGCGCTCCGCGGTACTCTTCCACTCGACGAGTGTACCGACCAGGAAGGACCCGGCGAGTTGCCCCACGACCCCCTCGACGCCCGCGCCTCGCTGGGTCCGGGCCTGCCCGACTTCTACCGCCTCGAAGCCATCGCGGGCGTCGATCTCGACCGCGCGCCGGTGACCCTCCGGATCCTGCTCGAGAACGTCCTTCGCCACGCCGGCGGGGGGATCGTTCGCCCGGAGGACGTCGCGACCCTCGCCGCCTGGCGACCGGGCAACCCGGCCGAGGCGGAGGTCCCGTTCTTGCCGGCCCGGGTCATCCTCCAGGATTTCACCGGCGTCCCCGCGATCGTCGACCTGGCCGCGATGCGCGACGCGATGGCGGACCTCGGGGGCGACCCGGCGAAGGTCAACCCGCTCGTCCCGGCCGACCTCGTCATCGACCACTCGGTCCAGGTCGACATGTTCGGCAACGCGCGCGCCTTCGCGTTCAACGTCGAGCGCGAGTACGAGCGGAACGGCGAGCGGTACCAGCTCCTGCGCTGGGCCCAGACGGCGTTCCGCGACCTGCGGGTCGTCCCGCCGGGCACGGGGATCGTCCACCAGGTCAACCTCGAGTTCCTCGCGACGGTCGTCGCCGACCGGCCCGACGGACGGGGGCGGGTCGCCTTTCCCGACACCCTCGTGGGAACCGACTCCCACACCACGATGATCAACGCCCTCGGCGTCCTCGGCTATGGGGTCGGCGGGATCGAGGCCGAGGCTGTCCTCCTCGGCCAGCCGCTCTACCAGCCGATGCCGCGGATCGTCGGCGTCCGGCTCCACGGCGAGCTGCCGCGCGGCTCGACGGCCACCGACCTCGTCCTCGTCGTCACCGAGCTGCTCCGCGGCTACGGCGTCGTCGGGGCGTTCGTCGAGTTCACCGGCGACGGGCTGGCCGGCCTGAGCCTCGCGGATCGCGCCACCATCAGCAACATGAGCCCCGAGTTCGGGGCGACGGCCACGCTCTTCCCGATCGACGACGAGACGCTCACGTACCTCCGGCTGACCGGCCGATCGGACGAGCGGGTGAAGCTCGTCGAGCGCTACGCCAAGGCCCAGGGGCTGTGGCGCCGGCCGGGCGGCGAGCTCGACTACGACGACTCTCTCGAGCTGGACCTCGGGTTGGTGGTGCCGTCGGTGGCCGGGCCGCGACGGCCGCAGGACCGCGTGCCGCTGGCCACCCTTCGGGAAAACTTCCGGACGAGCTTTCCGAACGGCCTGGAGGCGCTCGACGACGCAGCGGTCGAGGCGAAGCGACCGGAGGGCGGGCTCGTCGAGGCGAGTTCGGCGGAATCGTTTCCCGCCAGCGACCCCACCTCGTTCACCCCCGGCGAGGGTGCCGAGGAGGCGGTGCCCCCGGCCGGTCCGGCTCCGGACGGCGCCGCGGACCGCGGCCGCTGGTACCAGCCCGTGACCGTCCGGGTCGACGGCCACGAGGCGACGATCAGGACCGGCTCGGTCGCGATCGCCGCCATCACGTCGTGCACGAACACGTCGAACCCGACGGTGATGATCGGCGCCGGGCTTCTCGCCCGGAACGCGGTCGCGCGCGGGCTGACCGTCTCGCCCACGGTCAAGACCTCGCTCGCTCCCGGCTCGAAGGCGGTCACCGGCTACCTCGAGGCGGCGGGGCTGATGGCCCCGCTCGAAGCGCTCGGGTTCGCGCTGGCCGGCTATGGCTGCACGACCTGTATCGGCAACTCGGGACCGCTCGATGCCCCGATCGCGGCCGCGGTCGAGGAGAACGACCTCGTCGTCGCCGCGGTCCTGTCCGGCAACCGCAACTTCGAGGGGCGGATCCACCCGCTCGCCCGGGCGAGCTATCTCGCCTCCCCGCCCCTCGTCGTGGCGTTCGCGCTCGCCGGGCGGGTCGACATCGACCTCACCACCGAGCCCCTGGGCGTCGATCGGGCCGGGCGGCCGGTCATGCTCGACGAGCTGTGGCCGAAGCCGGACGAGATCCGCTCGGTCATCGCCGAGTCGATCGACCCGGAGCTGTTCCGGCGGACGTACGCCGTCGTCTTCGACGGCGACGAGCGCTGGCGGGCCCTCCCGATCCCGGCCGGCGATCGCTACGCCTGGGCGGAGGGCTCCACCTACATCGCCCGGCCCCCGTTCCTCGAAGGGCTGACGGCCGAGGCAGCCGAGGTCCACGACATCGTCGGCGCCCGGATCCTCGCGATCCTCGGCGACTCGATCACGACGGACCACATCTCGCCGGCCGGCTCGATCGCCCACTGGTCACCGGCGGGCCAGTGGCTCCAGGAGCACGGCGTGACGCCCCTCGAGTTCAACTCGTACGGCGCTCGCCGCGGCCACCACGAGGTGATGATGCGGGGGACGTTCGGCAACATCCGGCTGCGCAACGCGCTCGTCCCGGAGCGCGAGGGGCCGTACACGCTCCACCTCCCTGACGGCGAGGAGCAGTTCATCTACGACGCGGCGATGCGCTATCGCGCCGACGGCGTGCCCCTGGTCGTCGTCGCCGGCCGGGAATACGGATCCGGCTCGTCCCGTGACTGGGCGGCCAAGGGGACGGCGCTGCTCGGGGTCCGCGCTGTGCTCGCCGAGAGCTTCGAGCGGATCCACCGCTCGAACCTCGTCGGAATGGGGGTGCTGCCGCTCCAGTTCGCGCCCGGCGAGAGCGCCGCGTCGAGCGGCCTGACCGGACGCGAGTCATTGACGATCGAGGGACTGGCCGCCGGCCTCATCACGCGTCAGTGGCTGACAGTCGTCGCCCGCGACGACGAGACGGGCCGGGAGCGGCGGATCGGCGTGACGGCCCGCCTCGACGGCCCGATCGAGGTCGAGTACTACCGCCAGGGCGGGATCCTGCCGGCGGTCCTCCGCCGGCTCGTCCGGGAGAGCCCGACGCCCGCGACGAAGGGCGCGACGAAACCCCGCAGCGCGTGAGGGATGGTGGTGGGCGATGCTGGATTCGAACCAGCGACCTCGCGGATGTGAACCGCGCGCTCTAACCGACTGAGCCAATCGCCCCCGAGCCGAGGCCGCGAATCATACTCGAAGGCCGGGCCAGCGGGCGAGCAGCTGGGCCGTTGGAATGCCCTCCACGACCACCAGCTTCTGGCGACCGGCGGCTCCGGCCACGAGGCGCACGGCCCGGCGGGCGACGCCGAGCTCCTCCGCCAGCAGCCGGAGTAATGCCTGGTTCGCGGCCCCTTCGATCGCCGGTGCGGCGACCCGTGCCCGGAGGACCCCGTCGACGACCCCTTCGACGTGGTCCGATCCGCCTCGCGGAGTGAGGCGGACGGCGAAGCGGACCTCCTGCTCGGCCAGGACTCAGAACACCCGCATCAGCGCGAACAGGATGAGCAGGACGATCGTGGCCGAGAAGTCGAACATGCCGGTCCTGGGCAAGAAGCGACGAACCGGTACGAGGAGCGGCTCGGTCGTCTGGACGATGAACGTCGTTGCCTGGAAGCGGCCCTGCGGGTCCACCCACGACAGGATGACCCGCGCGAAAACGAGGACGAACAGAGCGAGGAGGAACAGATTGACGAAGGTCGAGACGAACACCGCCACGCGACGAGTCTAGCAGCCGAACGCGACAGGTCTCGGCTGTAGACGAAGGCTCTCGGTCTGGCGAATCCGACGTGAATCCAGCCACACTGAACAGACTCCGCTGGTTGGTCGTCGCATGGGGTCCACTTGGTGCTTTGCGACGCGGTGATCGTCGTTGACCCGAGCACGACCCTGAGGGTCAGTGACGCGAGACCACCTCGCAAGCCATGGCTCCTGTTCGATGGGGCTGGAAATCTGCCTTGCGGCCGCTCCTCATCCGGGCGGCCGCTCGCCGAACAGCGCCCGGCCGATCCGGACGGTCGTGGCGCCTTCCTCGACCGCCACCTCGAAGTCGTCGCTCATCCCCATCGACAGGCCCGCTCCAAGGCGGGGCCAGGTCGCCCGAATCTGCTCCGACAGCGTCCGCAGCGCGACGAAGGCAGGGCGGGCGTGCTCCGGATCGTCGACCAGCCGGCCGACCGTCATGAGCCCCCGAAACTCGAGCCGCTCCAGGCCGTCGAGCGAGTCGACCGCGCGCGCGAGGTCCCCGGGCAGGAAGCCCGACTTGGCCGGGTCGGCGTCCACGTTGACCTGGAGCAGGACGGCACGATTGCCGCCCTCCGGTCCGGCGGCGATGAGCCCGTCGAGCCGTCCCGCGATCTCGACCGAGTGAATGGTCTCGATCGTGTCGAACAGGTCGAGCGCACGCCGCGCCTTGTTCGACTGGAGTGGACCCACGAGATGCCACGTCGCACCGGGCACCAGAGGCACCTTCGCTTCCGCCTCCTGGACACGGTTCTCGCCGAGGACGTTCAGCCCCGCGGCGACCGCGACCCTCAACCGGTCGGCCGGGACGGTCTTCGACACGGCGACGAGCGTCACCCCGTCCGGATCACGACCGACCCGCCGCGCCGCGCCGGCAATCCGCTCGAGCACCCGCTCCCGCGCGACCCGAAGCTGTTCGACCTCAGGCGGATTGGGAGTCATCGAGCCGGCGAAGATGTCGTCGGAGCGAAGGCGTCGCCGAGCAAGCGAGCGAGCGGACTGAACGTCCGTGAGCGAGGTAGCGGAGGCGACAACGCCCGCTACGGCGGCAGATTCGCCGGCTACTTCCTGCGGAGGAAGGAGGGAATCTCGAGGTCGTCGGCGTCGTAGGGGGCGCGCTTGGCCGGAGCCGGCACGCCAACGGACCGCTCCATCACGGGGGTCAGCGCGGCCGCCGCCTCGTCCGTCCGGCCTCGGTCGTCCTCGGCGCCGTTGCCCGTCTCCGTCCGCTGCCGCTCGAGCTCCTCCATGAAGTCGCGCTCGCGGGGCTGCTTTGTCGCCATGTCCTCCGGGTGACGGGCGTAGGCGTCGCCCCGGCGATGCTCGCGCCGCTGCTTGCCGTCGAACCCGGTCGCGATGACGGTGATCATGACCTCGTCGCCGAGCCGGTCGTTGAAGCTCGTCCCGAAGATGATGTTCGCCTCGGGGTCCGCCGCCGACTTGATCTCCTCGGCCGCCTCGGTCACCTCGAAGAGGCTGAGGTTCGAGGAGCCGGTGATGTTGAACAGAATGCCCTGGGCCCCCGCGATGTTGACCTCGAGGAGCGGGCTCGCGATCGCCTGGCGGGCGGCGTCGACCGCGCGGTTGTCGCCGCCGGCCCGGCCGATGCCCATGAGCGCCGAACCCGCGTCGCGCATGATCGCGCGGACGTCCGCGAAGTCGAGGTTGATGAGACCCGGCATCGTGATGATGTCGCTGATCCCCTGGACGCCCTGGCGGAGGACGTCGTCGACGACCTTGAACGAGTCGAGGATCGAGGTGTTCTTCTCGACGACGTCCTTGAGGCGATCGTTCGGGATCGTGATCAGCGTGTCGACCTTGCCTTTGAGCTCCTCGGCCGCCTTCTCGGCGACGATCTTGCGACGAGCCCCTTCGAAAGCGAACGGCTTCGTCACGACAGCGATCGTGAGTGCGCCGGCCTCCTTGGCGAGCTCCGCGACGATCGGCGCCGCGCCCGACCCGGTACCCCCGCCGAGGCCGGCCGTGATGAACACCATGTCCGAATCGGCGAGGGCCTGGGCGATCTTCTCCGAGTCCTCCTCGGCCGCCCGCTGGCCGATGTTCGAGTCGCCGCCTGCGCCGAGACCCCGGGTGATCTTGTCGCCGATCCGGATCTTGTGGGGCGCATCCGACTGGAGGAGCGCCTGCGCGTCCGTGTTGCAGGCGATGAACTCGACGCCCATCATCTCGGCCCGGATCATCCGGTTGACGGCATTGCTGCCGCCGCCGCCGACGCCGATGACGCGGATGAGCGCGAAGTTCTCGGAATCGGATCGCAGCGGCATCGCCTCTCCTTCGGTCGCTCTGCGGAGACCGTCTCTCGTGTCTTTTGCAGGTTCTGGCGCGTAGCCCCGGGAGCGGCTCGGGCACCCGGCAGCGCGGGCCCCTCGTGGCTGCGCGGAGTTTACCACCGGGCCGGGCTGCCGGGCGGCCGAAGTCGCGCGGCGGGCGCTGCTCCCTACCCCGCCAGGAACGTGAGCCGCACCGTTCGCGCGTCGTTGTCCGGGTTCGGATCGAGCAAGGCGATCGACTGCCATGTCCCGAGCCCCAGCGTGCCGCTGACGACCGGCACGTCGAGGGACGGTGAGACGAGGAGTGGCAGGACGTGATCCGCCCCGTGGCCGGGCGACCCGTGGCGGTGGCGCCAGCGGTCGTCGCGGGGCAGGAGGGCGTCGAGCGCGGCGAGCACGTCTTCGTCCGAGCCGGCCCCGAGCTCGACGACCACGACGCCGGCGGTCGCATGCGGCACGAACACGTTGAGCAGCCCGTCGCCCTCGCCCGCGACGAACGCGGCGCACTGCCCGGTCAGATCGAACAGCCCCCGGTTCGACCCGGTCCGAACCACGAGCTCAGTGGTCTTCACTCTCTCATCCGTCCTCCGGGAGAACAGTTGAGAATTTGCGCCGGCCGGAGCCTGCTTCGCTCTACGGGAACATCGCGCGGATCGCGTCGCGCATCCGGCCGAGGATCCCGAGCGCCGGCGCCGATTCGTAGCGGGTCGGTTCGCTCGCGGCGAGGCTCGTGGCCCCCCACTGGAGGAGGCCGACGGCCGTCGAGTAGCTCGGCGTGAGGAGCGTGTCGACGAGACCGCCGATCCCCGACGGACCGGCCACCCGGACCGGCATCTGGAGGACCTCGCGGCCGAGCTCGGCGACGCCGGCGAGCTGCGCCGCGCCGCCGGTCAGGATGATCCCGGCGGGCAGCATCCCCGGCGCCGACTGCATCTCGTTGCGGAGCAGCTCGAAGGTCTCGCGCATCCGGGCCTCGATGATCTGGCAGACCTCCTGGCGGCTGACGGTCCGCCCGGCTTCCTCGCCGAGGACCGAGACGCTGATCTCCTCATCCGGACCGACGGCCTTGAGGTTGCACGTCCCGTGGCGGATCTTCAGCTCCTCGGCGACCGGCAGGCTCGTCTTGAGGCCGATCGCGACGTCGTTCGTGACGTTGTTGCCGCCGATCGGCAGGACGACGGTGTGGAACGGCGAGCCGTCCGTGAACAGCGCGAGATCGATCGTCCCGGCGCCGATGTCGGCGACTGCGACGCCGAGCTCCTTCTCCGTGTCGGTCAGGACCGCCTCGGCCGAGGCGAGCGAGCCCGCGACGAGCTCGTCGATCTTCACGCCGGCCTGGGCGACGCATTTCGTCAGGTTCTGGACCGCGGTCGCCGAAGCGGTGACGATGTGGGTCTCGACCTCGAGCCGGAGGGCGCTCATCCCGAGGGGGTCCTTGACGCCCTCCTGGCCGTCGACGATGAACCCCCGCCGCTCAACGTGGAGGACCTCGCGGTTCGAGGGAATCGAAACGGCCCGGGCCACCTCGATCGCCCGGTTGACGTCCTCCCGGGTGACCTCGCGATGGTGGGCGGTGACGGCCACCTGGCCGGTCGAGTTGAGGCTCTCGACGTGCTGCCCGCCGACGCCGACGAACGCCCGGTCGATCTTCCAGCCGGAGAGCCGCTCGGCGCGCTCGACGGCGTCGGCGATCGAGCGGACGGTCTGGTCGATGTTGACGACCACGCCCTTCTTCAGGCCCGAGGCGGGCACGGTGCCGTGACCCATGATCGTCAACCGCCCATCGCGGCCGACCTCCCCGATGAGCGCGCAGACCTTCGTCGTGCCGACGTCGATCCCGACGAGGACCGCTTCTCTCTCCACGTTCCGTCCGTCTCCCGCTCTGGCTAGATGAAGTGGCGCCGGATGAGGGCCACGTTGTTGAAGATCCGGAACCCGAAGTTGATCAGGGCCACGAGGTACAGGTCGAGGTTGAGGCGGTCGCCGATGAAGGTAAGGATGACCGCCACGATCGCATTGGTGACGAAGCCGCTGATGAAGATCCGATTGTTGTAGACCCCGTCGAGCTCCGCCCGCACAGCGCCGAGGACCGAATCAAGGGCCGCGAGGATCGCCACGGCCGAGTACCGGCTGAACTCGAAGCTGACCGTGACGTTGAGGAAGAGCCCGGCCAGGACGCCCACGAGGAGACCCGCCAGGGGTAGGAGCACGCGTTCCTGTCCTCTCTCCGGTGCGTTTCGGCAAGGCTACCCGACGCGCAGGCCTCGCGCGCACCCGGTCCGGCCGCGCCGAGGCTCACTGATGCGCTCACGGGGCGGGCGTCGGACGGGCGACGTATGTCCCGTCGGTGTCGCTCGCGAGGATGACCTCGGCCACGGTGGCTTCGCGGCCCTGGAGAAGCACCCGGAGGAGGTTCACCTGGCCGGGGATGAGATCGGGCGTCCGGAGGCTTGGCGTGTAGAACCCGAAGATCGCCGTCCAGCCGTCCGGATCCGCGTGGACGACGAAACCATGCTCGTCGGTCACCGAGAGGCGGAGGGATCCCGCGGCCGAGCCGATCTGGTCGGACCGGACGGATCCGAGGCGGGTCGCGGCGTCGATGTCGATCGGGTCGAGTGCGGCGCCGACCTCGAGCGACAGTGACCCGGCGCGCAGGTCGGCGACCGCCGGCAGCAGGGCCGCGTCCTCGGTCGCCTGGTCGCCCAGCTCAGCGAACAGCATCCCGCCCCCGTCGACGAGGAAGGACCGCTCCCCCACCCGCCACGTCAGGACCGGCTGCCGGTCGCGGAGCGCGACGCGGATCGTCGTGGGCAGACTGACCTCGACTTCGACACCGGCGACCGTCGGGAGCTGCGCGATCCGCGCCTCGATGACGTCGGTGGCGACGAGGAACAGGTTCGCGCCGCCGGTCACACCGACGAGACGGCGGACGTCGTCTGCGAGCGTGTACTGGTCGCCGTCGAGCTCGAGGGTCTTGAACCCGAACGCGGCCGAGGCGCCGACCCCGTAGATCGCGCCAGCTGATACGAGCATGGCCAGGGCCGCGCCCGCGCGGACCGCCGAGAGGCCGGCCGAGGCGCGCCGAACAGGCTTCGTCCGGCGGGCATGGCCGCCGACGTGGCGGACGGCCCGGTTGGTCATCGGGGCAGGTCGCCGGGGGCCAGCCGTCCGTCCACGCGGCCCGCGTGCCGCTCGATGGCAAGGTCGACGATCCGCGTGCAGACCGCCGCGAAGTCGTGGCCGCCGGCGGCCGGCATGGTCGGGAACAGGCTGATCGGGGTGAACCCGGGGATCGTGTTGATCTCGGAGAGGTAGATCGCATCGCCCTGGAGGAGGAAGTCGACGCGCGAGAACCCCTCGGCGCCGATCACCCGGTATGCGTCGCGGGCGATCTTCAGGATCGATGCGGCGGTCGCCGTCGATACCTCCGCCCGGGTCGAGGTCTCCGACAGGCCGGGCGTGTACTTCGCGGCGAAGTCGTAGAACTCGTTGCCGGCGATGACCTCGCCCGGTCCGTACAGCTCGAGCCGCCCCGGGT
Source organism: uncultured Anaerolineaceae bacterium (assembly GCA_964626755.1). Classification (GTDB taxonomy): domain Bacteria; phylum Chloroflexota; class Limnocylindria; order Limnocylindrales; family CSP1-4; genus JACDAV01. The sequence continues at coordinate 39,550 of CAZVGO010000003.1, forward strand.
CGTTGCCGATGACCGCCACCTCGAGGTCGCGCGCGTTCGGCAGGTACCGCTCGGCGAGGGCGATCGTGTCAAAGCGGAGCGCGAGGTCGACCGCTGCGGCGCGCTCGGCCGGCCCATGAGCGAGGGTCATCCCGACGGACGATCCGAGCCGGCTCGGCTTGATCATCAGGCGGGCGTCGCCGGTGCCCGCTGCGAACGCCTCGAGCTCCGTGAGGACCGCCTCGCGGTCGGCGGCCCAGCGGCTCGCCCGGATCTCCCGCCAGTCGACGACCGGCAGCCCGATTCCCCGCGCGATCCGCTTGAACAGCGCCTTGTCCATCCCGATCGCCGAGGCCGCCACGCCGGGACCCGTGTAGGCGACGCCTGCGGCCTCGAGCAGCGCCTGGATCCGCCCGTCCTCGCCGAAGGGACCGTGGAGGGCGACGAACACGACCGGCTCAGGCCGCGCGGAGGCGAGGCCGTCGATCGCGAGACCGATCGTTTCCGGGCCGGTCGCGCCGAGCGCGGCCGGGTCGTCGTAGCCGGATCCGGGCCGGTCCCCGCGAACATGCCTGGTTGGCAGTCGCCACCATCGCCCGTCGAGGTCGATCAGGCGCTGATCCACCGTGTATCCGGCCCCCCCGAGCGCCTCAGCGATCGCGGTACCGGACACGATCGAGACGTCGTGCTCCGCCGACGGCCCGCCGTACACGACGACGACCGGTGGCCGGGCCGTCACCGCGCCGCCTCCCCGTCCGCCGCCCACGGCCAGCCGTCCCAGTCGCCGAGGAATACGACCTCGTACTCGAGGCGGACCCCGTGAACCCGCTCGACCTCGTGGCGAACCCGGTCGCCGAGCCGGCGCACGTCGCCGGCCGTGCCCTTCTGGTCGTTGACGATGAAGTTCGCGTGCTTCTCGCTGACGACGGCGCCGCCGATCCGCGTTCCCTTCAGGCCGGCCGCGTCGATGAGACGGCCGGCCGAGTCGCCATCCGGATTGCGGAACACGCTCCCGGCCGACGGCAGCCCGAGGGGCTGGTGCGCCTGGCGCCAGCGGCGGATGTCGTCGAGGCGCTCCTTGATCGTGTCGGCCGGGGCCGGAGCCAGCCGGAACGTCGCGGCGAGCACCCACTCGGCTGGACCCCCCTCCGGCGGGTGCTTGAGCCGGCTGTCGCGATAAGCGAAGGCGAGCTGGGCCGCGGCCAGCCGCGCCTCGGTTCCGTCGGATGCGAGGACATCGGCCGACTCGAGAATGGCCGCCACCTCCGACTCGTGGGCGCCGGCGTTGGCCCACACCGCACCGCCGACCGTGCCCGGGATCGCGAGGCCGAACTCGAGCCCGGTCAGGCCGGCTTTCTGCGTCTCCGTCGCCGCGCGGGCCATCGGCACGCCCGCCTCGGCCGTGTAGCGATCGCCCTCGATCCGCGAGCCCTCCGCCCGGTCCTGGATGACGAGTCCGCGGATCCCCCGATCGCTGATGACGACGTCGCTCCCTCGCCCCAGCACGACGTGCGGGACGGCCCGCGCCCGGGCGAAGCGGATGAGGGCGCGCAGCTCCATCCGGTTGTGGGCGGTGACGAACAGGTCCGCCGGGCCGCCGACCCGCATCGTCGTGAACCGCGCGAGCGGCTCGTCGCGCGACGTCTTTGCGCCGATCCGGCGCTGGATCTCCGTCCCGAGGGCCAGCGGATCGAACGCGACGGCCTTCACGCCGCGCCTCGCGAGCGCCGCTCGACCTCGGCCGGGTCCGGCAGCGGCCGCCGTTCGGCCAGCGCGAGCACGAGGTCGGCGACCGCCTCGGCGGCGGCCGGCCGGCCGAGCTCCCGCGCCGCGGCGGACATCCGGACGTGGACCGAACGGTCGTCAAGAAGGGCTGCCGCGTCGAGCAGCGCCGCAGCGTCGAACGCAGAGTCCTCCACGAGCCGGGCCGCGCCGGCGTCGCACAGGACCCGCGCGTTTGCCCGCTGGTGACCCGCCGCGTGGGGGTACGGGACGACGACCATCGGCAGCCCGAGCGCCGTCACCTCCGCCAGCGTGCTCGAGCCGGCCCGCCCCACGACGAGATCCGCGGCACAGAGCGCCGGGAGCATCTCGTCCCGGAGGAACGGATGCGGCCGGTAGCGTTCGCGCACCTCCGCCGGGAGCGCCTCGCGACCGGCAAGCGCCGCCGCGTAGCCGGCGTCGCCCGTGACGTGGATGACCCAGGCGCGCTCGATGAGGCGGGGCAGCGCGTCCGCGACGGCGGCATTGAACCGGCGGACGGCCTGCGAGCCGCCGAAGATGAGCAGCAACCGGGCACCGGCCGGGACGCCGAGGCGGGCGCGGGCCGCATCGCGGTCGATCTCCCGGGTGTCCCGGATCGGCGTTCCGGTCACGAAGCACGACCCGCCGCCGAGCGCCTCGCAGGTCGCCGCGTAGGACACGGCGACCGCGTCGGCCAGCCGGGCGGTCACACGGACGCTCCGGCCGGGGACGACATTGCCCTCCCAGAGCAGCACCGGGATGCCGAGCGGCGCCGCGGCGAGGAGCGTCGGGATCGCGACATAGCCACCGGTCGTGAAGATTGCCGCAGGTCGCTCACGGGCGAGGATCGCCGTGGCCTGGGGCACGGACGCGGCGAGACGGAGCGGGTCGAGGAGCAGGTGGACGTCCCTGTCGACCGTCCGGAGCGACCGCAGCGCGAGCCGGCGCAGCGGGATGCCGGCGGCCCGGACGAGCGACGCCTCGAGCCCACGGTGCCCGCCGAGCCAGACGAGCTCAGGCGCGCCGTGCGAGGTTCGACGCGCTTGAAGCGATCGGGCGACGGCGAGTGCCGGGTAGATGTGTCCGCCCGTGCCCCCGCCCGCGATCAGCAGTCGCATCGTTCCATGATCCTCGTTCGACGGTCTCGCGCGAGATCGACAGCAGGATCCCCACCGCGGCAAAGCTGATGATGAGCGAGGAGCCGCCCGCGCTGATGAACGGAAGCGTGATCCCGGTCACCGGCAGGATGGCGACGACGACCGCGATATTGATGAACGCCTGGATGCAGAGCCAGGCCGTGATCCCGGCGGCGAGCAGGGCGCCGAAGGTGTCCGGCGCCCGCAGGGCCGTCCGGATCCCCGCGTAGCCGAGGACGACGAACAGGCCCACGACGAGGGTCGCCCCGACGAGCCCGAACTCCTCGCCGATGACGGCGAAGATGAAGTCGTTGCTCGCGTTCGGGAGGAACAGCCCACCCGCCAGCCGGCTCTCCCCGAGCCCCGCCCCGAGGATTCCGCCGAGCGCGAGCGCGAGCAGCCCCTGGATCGTGTGGAAGCCTTTGCCGAGCGGGTCGCTCCACGGGTTGAGGTACGCCTGGATCCGCTCGACCTGGTAGCCCCGCAGGCCGGCCGCGGCGAGCGCGACCAGCGCGAGCATACCCATCGCCGCGAAATGGGTGAGGTTGGCCCCGGCGACGAAGAACATCGTGAACGCTGTCAGCGCGATGACGGTCGTCGTCCCGAGGTCCGGCTCGCGGAAGACGAGGGCGACGATCGGGGCAACGATCACGAGGAACGGCACGGTGCCCCGCCAGAAGCTCCCGATGGCGGCCCCGCGCTTTGCCATCCAGTGTGCGAGATAGACGATCAACGCGAGCTTCGCGAACTCCGCCGGGTGGATGGCCGGCAGCGGGCCGATCTGGAGCCAGCGGGCCGATCCGCCGACGACTTTGGGCTCGAGCGGACCCATCGCGGGCAGGAGGACGAGCACGAGCAAGATCAGTGCCACGGCGTAGGCCGGGATCGACGCGAGCCGGAGGTAGCGGTAGTCGACCCGCATCATCAGGACGAGCGCGCCGAGTCCGAGGAGCGCCCACTGAATCTGCGGCCCGACGATCCCGAACGTGTCGGCCGTGGGAGCCTGGTACGCCCTCATCGCGGACGACGAGTAGACCATCAGGATTCCCGTCGCCGCGAGCGCGACCGTGGTGACGAGGATGGCGTAGTCGGGCTGGTGACGGTCGCGCCTGAGGGTGGTCTTCGCGGCCGCCTTCGCCGGGCTCTTCGGCCGGGCGCCGGCGCGCCGCTGGGCCGTCCGTCGGTCGGCAGCCCGGCGACCGGCGCCGGAGATCGGCCGGGCGATGCTCATCGGGAGCCACTCTCGGCGCGCGTCGCTGCGAGCGCGGCGACCGCGGCCTTGAACGCACGGCCCCGGGCCGCGTAATCGTCGAACATGTCGAAGCTCGCCGCGGCCGGGCTGAGGAGGACGGTCGGGCCGGGTCCCGGAGAGCCGATCGCCTCGCGCGCGAGCGCGTCCGCGCGGGCCACTGCGTCGTCGAGCGTTGCCGACCGCTCCGTCCGGGCGAGACCGGCGGCCCGGAAGAGGCGTTCGAGCGCGGGAGCGCTCTCGCCGATGAGCACGGCCGCGGCCACCCGGTCCCCGACCACCGCCGCGAGCTCGTCCAGGTCGACACCCTTGTCGCGGCCCCCGGCGATGAGCACGAGCGGCCCGTCGAACGCCCGGATCGCCGCGATCACGGCGTCCGGCTGGGTCCCCTGCGAGTCGTTGACGAACCGGACGCCGTCGACGACCGCGACCTCCTCGAGCCGGTGCTCGACGCCGCCGAACGCCGCCGCCGCGCGGCGAATCGCCTCGGCCGGGAGGCCGAACAACAGCCCGACCGCAATCGCGGCCATCGCGTTCGCGACGTTGTGCCGGCCAGGGATCCGCAGCTCGTCGATCGGCATGATCCGATCGTCGGGCTCGACGTCCAACGAAGCGCCGCCGTTCAGCGCGATGCGGACCACGCCGTCGGCCACGATCCATCCGTCGACGAGGCCGACTCCACCGGGTCGGGGATGGTCCAGCCCATACGGCACGACCCGGGCCGAACCGAGCGACGCGTACGACGCCACGACCGGGTCGTCCAGGTTGAGGACGAGCGCGCCGCCGGGGTCCACCAGCTCCGCCAGCCGCCGTTTCACCAGCCGGTAGCGCTCGAGCGACCCGTGCCGGTCGAGGTGGTCTGAGGTGACATTCGTGTAGGCCGCCACGGTCGTCCCCCGTGACAGCGTCGGGATCTGGAGCTCCGACAGCTCGTACACGACGCGGTGATCGGGCGTCAGCTCGGGCAGCCGCTCGACGATCGGAACCCCGATGTTCCCGCCGAGAACCGCGGGGTGGGCGGGATCGGCGGCGAGCACCGCCGCAGCGAGTGACGCCGTCGTCGTCTTCCCCTTGGTGCCGGTGATCCCGATCGTCGGCGCGGGGCACAACCGGAGGAAGAGGTCCGGCTCGGACAGGAGTGCCGGCGCCGCCGGGTCGCCTCCCTCGCGCGCGTCGACGAGGGCCCGCAGCGCGCCCCGCAGGCGTGGCTCGGTCGTCGGGAAATCCGGGTTGATCGACGGCGACGTCGTCACGAGCGCGGCCTCGCGCCATGCGTCTCTGGGATCGGCGTCGGGACCAACCACGAGCCGGACCGGACGACCGCCGACGGCGGCGACGGCCTCGGCCAGCTCGTCGACCGGGCGCCGGTCGTAGATCGTCACGCGCGCGCCCGCGTCCGCGAGGAACCGGGCCAGGGCGATCCCGCTCCGGGCGAAGCCGAGAACGGTCACCGGGCGGTCGCGCAGCGCGCCCGCCCGCACGGCGTCGAGGGTCAGCGCGTCCGGATCGATCGGCCGGACAGTCGACATCGTCGTCATACCAGGCGGATCGACGACAGGAACAGCGTGACCCCGAGGAGGCCGGACAGCATCGCGACGATCCAGAACCGGAGGGTGATCTTCTCCTCGTCCCAGCCGCCCAGCTCGAAGTGATGGTGGATCGGCGACATCCGGAAGATCCGCCGCCCGCCGGTGAGCTTGAAGTAGACGACCTGGATCATCACCGATGCCGTCTCGACGACGAAGATCAGGCCGATCAGCGGGAGGACGAGGATCTGGCCGGTGATCAAGGCGATGACCGCCAGCGTCGCACCCAGGGCCAGCGACCCGGAATCGCCCATGATCACCTGGGCCGGGTGGACGTTGAACCACAGGAAGCCCAGGAGCGCGCCGATGATCAGGGCGCACAGGAACGCCGTCTCCGGCTGGTTGGTTACCGTCCCGCCAGGTTGCGGAACCTGGTTGAGGAGCGCGATCAGGAGGAACGCCACGAACGCGAACACGAGCGTGCCGCCGGCCAGGCCGTCGAGGCCGTCGGTGATGTTCACGCCGTTGCTCGCGGCGACGATCGCGAGGGCCGCGAAGATGACGTAGACCCAGCGGTCGATATGGACCGCCCCGACGAACGGCACCGCGATCTGGTCGATGGCGTACGTCGACTGGATGAAGAAGGCCGCAGCTCCGGCGACAACGACGAGCCACAGCATCTTCTGGCGCGCCCGGATGCCCTCGCCGCTTCGGGCGTTGAAGTAGTCGTCCGCGGCGCCGAGGAGGCCGACCAGCCCGAGGGCCGCGAGCGGCGCGATGATCCCGCCCTCGGGGATCCCCCGGAGGAGAAAGTACAGCCCGACCACGACGATGATGATCAGCAGCCCGCCCATCGTCGGTGTGCCCTGCTTGACGAGATGCGTCTCCGGCCCCTCCTCGCGGATCTGCTTGCCCATCCCGATGAACCGGAGGAAGCGGATGTACGGCGGCATGAGGATGACGACGATCGCGAACGCGAGCAGGAGGCCCTGGATGAGCTGGAGCGTCATCGGGCGCCGGCTCCCGCTGCCAGCTCCACCCGGAGGGCGTCGACGAGGAGGTCGAGCTCGACCCCGCGCGAGGCCTTCACGAGGACGACGTCGCCGTCGCGGAGGCGGGGCCTGACGAGGTCGAGCGCGACCTCGCGGCTCGTTGCCCGGACGATCTTGCCGGGAGCGAGCCCGGCCGCGACGGCGCCGTCGGCGATCCCGGTCGCGCCCGCGCCGACGACGACGAGCAGGTCGGCGACCGCGGCGGCTGCCTCGCCCACCGCGCGGTGACCTGCCTCGTGACCGTCGCCCAGCTCGAGCATCTCGCCGAGCACCGCCACGCGTCGCCCGGGCAGGCCGGCGAGCAGGTCGAGCGCGGCCGTCACCGACGCGGGCGACGCGTTGTACGAATCGTCGACGATCGTCACGCCGCCGGCCCGGAGGAGCTCCGCCCGGTGGGGCGCGGACCAGCCCCGGGCGAGCCCGGCCGCGATCTCGTCGAGCGAGAGCCCGGCCGCGAGCCCCGTGGCCGCGCCGGCGAGCGCGTTGTGAACTGCGAGCCGACCGAGGGTCGGGACCGACACCGGGACGCGCCCGTCGCTCGTCCGGAGAACGAACCGCATCCCGTCCGTGCCCGCGGAACGGACCTCCTCCGCCCGCACGTCGGCATCGCCCGCGAACCCGTACGTCAGTGCAGGCGCCTCGGTCCGGCCCGCCATCCGGCGGACCCGCACGTCGTCCGCGTTGAGCACTGCCCGGCCGTCGCGCGGGAGCGCCTCGAGCAGCTCGCCCTTCGCCCGCTCGATCGCCTCGAGCGTACCGATCCGGGACAGGTGGACCGGCTGGACGGCCGTCACGACGCCGATCCGCGGCCGGGCGATCGCGGCGAGGTCGGCGATCTCGCCGCCCGCATACATCCCCATCTCGAGTACCGCGGCCTCGTGCTCCGGGCCGAGCCGGAGGATGGTCAGCGGCAGCCCGATCTCGTTGTTCTGGTTGCCCTCGTTCCTCAGCGTCACGAACCGCTCGCCGAGGACGGCCGCGATCGCCTCCTTCGTAGAGGTCTTGGCGATGCTTCCGGTCACGCCGACGACGAGCGGGTCGAACCGGGTCCGCCAGGTCGCGGCGACCGCGTGGAGCGCCGCCAGGCCGTCGGCGACGCGGACGATCGTGACGTCGCCGAGAGCCGGCGCTGCAGCGTCCGGGAGCCGTGTGACGAGCAATGCGGACGCGCCGCGGGCCACCGCCGCGGCGAGGAACTCGTGGCCATCCGTCCGCTCCCCCGGCAGGGCGACGAACAGCTCGCCCGGGTTGACGGTTCTCGAGTCCACGGCCGCCCCCCGGATCGGGCGTTCGGAGAGGGCGACCAGCCGTCCCCCGGTGATCTGCGCGAGCTCCTCGGCCGCCAGGGCGGGCGGCGGCACCTTCCCCGAGCGGGGCACACGCCGGTCGTGGGTCACGGGCGTGAGTGTGGCACAGGCGCAGGTCACTGGTCGGCGACCGCGGGCGCCGGCTGAGCCGATCCGGCGGGCTCGGCCGGCCGGTCGGCGAGGAGGCCGGGCGTGGTGATCGCGTTGTGGGCGATCCGGCGGAACAGCTCGAACGACATGACCGGCATCTCCAGCAGGCCGACCTTCGCGACGGTCGGACGCGCCTCGTTGATCTCGACCGCCACGATCAGGTCCGGCTTCCCCGTCTCGCGGGCGACGTAGCCGACGAACGTGTAGTTGTAGACGAGGTTCTTCCAGGCCCCCTTCTCCGCGTCCCAGATCTGGGCCGTCCCGGTCTTGCCGCCGACCTCGTAGCCCGGGATGAGCGTCCGGTCGCGATAGAACGGAACGGTGGTGATGACGTGCTTCATCATCCCGATGAGCGTCGGCGAGAGCGCCGGGGCGAGGACCTCCGCGGCCGGCGCGAGCGCGATCTCCTCGGCCCCGATCGCCTGGACGACGTGGGGCCGGACCAGGCGACCACCGTTCACCATCGCTGCGTAGGCGGTCGCGAGCTGGATCGGGGTCACCGCCACGCCCTGGCCGAACGCGCCGTTCGCGAGGTCGATCTGGCGCCACTCCTTGACAGCCGGGTCGTTGACGAGGCCGGCGACCTCGCCGGCGACGTCGATGCCGGTCAGGCGGCCGAAGCCGAGCCGGCTCCAGACTTCGTGGAGCGAGCCGGCGGCCTCGGCGGTCGTCTCGCCCAGGCCGAGAGCGACCTTCGCGGCGACGACGTTCCGCGAGTACGCGATCGCGTCCTCGAACCGGATCCAGCCCTTGCCCCGCCTGTCGGCGTTGGCGATCTGCGTCCGTCCTCCGTCGAGCGTCAGCTTCGGCACGTCCCTGATCCTTGTGTCTGGCCTGACCATGCCGCCCTCGAAACCAGCGACGACGGTCAGCATCTTGAAGACGGATCCGGGCTCGTAGACGTGGCTCACGACCGGGTCGATGAAGCGGGCCGGCTCGTTCGTGGCGGTCGTCCCGTAGTCGTTCGCGTCGTACGACGGATAGGAGGCCTGGGCATAGACCTCTCCGCTGTACGGGTCCAGCACGACAGCCGAGACGCTCACCGCCCGGTCGGCGACCCATGCCGCGAGCAGCTCCTGCTCGACCGCGAGCTGGAGGCCCGCGTCGATCGTCAGCCGCAGGTCCGTGCCGGAGATGCCGGCCTCGGCGACGATCGCCGACTCCGGGACGGACCGCGAGTTCACGTCCCGTTGCGCGTAGATGACGCGCGGCGAGCCGGCCAGCACCGCCTGGTAGAACTGCTCGATGCCGTACTGGCCGGCGCCCTCCCGATTGACGAACCCGAGGAGGTGGGCAGCCAGCGTCGAGTCGGGGCCGCCGCCGCGCTGAGGATACGTCCGGACGGGCTCCGGCTCGAGCCTGACGTGAACGAGGCGACCGGCGGCGAGGCCGGCCCGGATCCGCTCGGAGACCATCGGATCGAGGCCCCGCGCGAGGACGACATACGGCCGGTCGGTGGCGAGCTTGGCGTCGAGGTCGGCGGCGGCCCCCTCGTCGAGGCCGAGGATCGTCGTGAGCTCGGCGACGACCTCTCGCCGGCGGGCCGCGCTCAGCTGGTCCGGCGCGGCGACGAGACGGTCCCGCTCGATCGTCGCGGCCAGGACGACGACGCCGCTCCGGTCGTAGATCGCCCCGCGCCGGCTCGGGACCTCCGACCGCACCGACGTCTGGCGGCGGGCTTCGGCGGCGAGGTCGTCGCGCCGGATGACCTGCCACCAGGCGAGCCGCCCGACGATTGCCACGGCCGCGATGACGAACACGGCCAGCAGGACGACCAGGCGGCCGCGGGAGTCGGTTCGGCCGAGCATGTTGGGCGATCCGGACCTATCGAGTTGGGAGCACGAGGGGCTCCGACAGCTGGCCGAGGCCGGCGTCGAGCGACTTCTTGCGGATCGCCGGTTCGCGGCCGTGCCGGCTCAGGTCGGACCGGAGCTGGTGGGCCCGGGCCTCGAGCTGCTCGCGCTGGGTCAGGAGCCGGTTGATGTCATAGCCCGTGGCCGAGACGCGAACCGTCTGAGCGAGCGAGAAGAAGGCGAGCAGGAACACGAGGACGATCGCGCCGAGCATGAAGCCCACCCGCCCCTGCCGGCGCCGTGCCCGCACCGCGCCCCGTACTTTGCGCCGGGGGAGGACCGGTGCGTCGGCGAGGCGCGGGCGGGGCGGGAGGAGGAAGGAGCGAGGGCGGGCGCCCTGGTAGACGGCCATCAGTCGAGCGCGAAGCGGATGCGCGAGGCACCCGGGTCGAGGAAGGCGAAGGTGCCGGCCCGGGAGCCGGTTCCCTCGTCGTTCCAGGCGGCGTCCGAGATCTCCGGCACCGTGCGCCGGTCCGGCCGCTCGCGCAACTCGTGCTGGCGCCGGCCGTAGGTCTTGCGCCGGCTCGTATGGTGCCGCTTGCTCACGACGTGCTCCTCTCCTGCTCGGCTTGGTACTGCTCCGGCGGCCTCCCGCCGGCTCGACTGGTCAGGCGGCGAGCCGCTCCGCGGCGCGCAATCGGGCGCTCCGGGCCCGGGGGTTGGCGGCGACCTCCTCGGGTCGCGGGGTCAGCGATGGCCTGGTCACGAGCCGCAGGCGCGGGTTCCGGCCGCACACGCAGACGGGCAGCTCCGGCGGGCAGACGCAGCCGCGTCGCTCCGCCTGGAAGAAGCGCTTGACGATCCGGTCCTCGAGCGAGTGGTAGCTGAGGACGACGAGGCGGCCACCCGGGCGGAGCAGGTCGACCGCCGCGGCCAGGCCCGCCTCGAGTGCCTCGAGCTCCTCGTTGACCGCGATCCGAAGGGCCTGGAAGACCCGGGTTGCCGGGTGGATCCTCCGGCGACCGGGCGGAGTCCGCGGCGCGACGAGCTCGACGAGGGCGGCCAGCTCCTCGGCGGTCCGGACGGGTGCGCTCCGGCGGGCCTCGACGATCGCCCGGGCGATCCGCGGCGCCTGGGGCTCCTCGCCGTAGCGCCGGAACAGAGCCGTCAGCTCGGCGGCGTCGAGGGTCGCGAGGAGCTCGGCGGCGGGAACCCCACGGCGGGTGTCGAACCGCATGTCGAGGGGCCCGCCGGTCCGGAAGCCGAACCCGCGCTCCGCGTCGGCCAGCTGGAAGCTCGACAGCCCGAGATCGAACAGGAGGCCGTCGACGGCCCCAAAGCCGGCCGTCGGTGCGACCGTGTCGAGCTCGCGGAAGTTCGCCTGGCGGAGGACGAGCCGGTCGCCGAACCGCTCGAGGAGGCGGCCGACTCTGGCGATGGCCGCCCCATCGGCGTCTAGTCCGAGGAGGCGGCCATCAGGGTCGGTCGCCTCCAGGATCCGCTCGGTGTGCCCACCGCCGCCGACCGTGGCGTCGATCTGAAGGCTGCCGGGGGCAGGGGCGAGCATCGTCACGACCTCGTCCGCCAACACCGGCAGGTGCCCATCCTTCATCCCTTCTCCAACGTCGAACAACGGATCCCGAGCGGACCCTGGAAGCGCATGTGGTGGGCCTAGATCCCCAGGCCTTCGAGCGCCTTGGCGAGCTCGTCGGGGCTCTCCAGGGCGGTGCGGTAGTCGTCCCATCGAGGGGGTGCCCAGATCTCGGCGTGGTCGCGTGAACCGACGACGACGGCCTCGCCGTGGAGGCCCGCCCACTCGCGCAGGTAGGCCGGGACCACGACACGGCCCTGGCGGTCGAGGTCGGCCTCGAACGCCCCGGCGAAGACGTAGCGCTGGAAGAGGCGGGCGGCGGAGTCGGTGATGGGCAGTCCGGAGACCTTCGTCGCGAGGAGGTCCCAGCCGGCCCGGGTGTGAATCGCGAGGCAGGCGTCGAGCCAGCGCGAGATGACGGCCCCGTCCTCGAGCTGGGCACGGAACTTCGCGGGGACGGCGATTCGTCCCTTGTCGTCCACCGAGTGCCGGTACTCGCCGGTGAACACGTAACGGGTCTTCCCCTGTTCATGGCCGGCGAATCCAGCTCCCCGGATTGGCCGTTCGGACTACCTGGCGGGCGCTGGTGGGGGCGGGTCCGTCGATTCCCCACTTCTCACCACTTCGTGCCACTAGGCGGCACTATAGCGCGTCCGAACGGCCCGTCAATGCCGATTTCCCGGGCGGCGGGCATCACGACACCTGAAGCTGGGGCGCGCGACGAGACGCCAGGGCGGGACGGAGGCCTGGCGGGGGCGCTACCGCGTGGGAGGCGGCAGGATCAGCTGGTCGCCCGGGTGGATCCCGCGGGTCTTTGTCCAGGGGTTGAGGCGGTAGATCGTCTCGAGTGGATGGCCGAAGTAGTTCGCGAGGGCCGACAAGGCGTCCCCACGCCGGATCGTGTAGATCCAGCAGTCCGGCCGACTGGGGCACGGCTCCAGGTACTGGTACCGGTCGCTCGTCGCAAGCGGCCGCGGGGTCGGAGTCGGGGCCGGGGTGGGCACGGGCGACGGCGTCGGACTCGGGGCCGGGGTGGGCACGGGCGACGGCGTCGGGGGCGCCGGGGTCACGACGGCCGCGATCGCCGTCGGCGCCGGTGTGGCGGTTGCCCCGGCGACCTCGTTGGCGGGCGCCCCCGATGGCGTCGGGAGCGCCAGTCCGCCGCGGACCAGGACGAACGCGAACGAGAGGCTCGCCGAGGCGAGAAGGGCGAGGATCGCGGCGAGCGTTGCGGGACTGCTCGGGCGGGAGGAGGCGCCTCTCGAGCGCGGGGCGCGGCTTCGCGGTTGAGGGCGGTTGGGCTGCACGCGCACGACCGTCTCCTGCGGAATCGCCTCGGCGTGGATGTAGCGCGGGCACGATGTGTGCTCGGAGGAGAGGCAGGCGGTGGCCTGCTGGCGGCGCGAGGGCTCCACCGGCCACCCGATGGCCGCGCAGCGGTTGCCGGGGTCCGGCCGCTCGATCGGCGCGAGAAGGGCCCCGTCCGACCCCTCCTGGCGGAAGTACGGGCAGGTCGTGCGGTACGGCGAGCGGCCGGCCGCGCCCTTGTCGAGCCCGCCGCCAACGGCGGGGGCCGAACCCCCTCGAGCGTCGTCCACGAGTCCTCCGTGTGCCCCGGGTAGGTGGACCGGCGGGGAGTCTAGTACGTCTTGTATGTTGCCGTTCGTCAGCGCGGGATGCTAGTCTGCGCCGCCAAAGCCCGGTTCAGGCACGGTTCAGGCCCGGGTCCAGGCGCGAACGAGGCCGTGCTCCAGAATGGCTCTTCCGCTCCCGATCGTCACCCCGGACCCCGATTCCTATCGCCTCGCCCCGCATCGGATCCGGCGCTGCACGTTCCGGCGGATCATCCACGTCGACGCCCTGTCCGAACGTGTGTTCGACGTCGAGTGCCTCTACCCGGAGCGCCGCGTGCCCGTCCCCCTGGGCAACCTCGACTCCGCGACCCCGATCTGCAACGCCTGCACGGCCGCCCACATCTTCCGGCCCGACGAGGACTAGGCGCGGCGACTCATCGCCGGATTCTCACCGGGCGCGACTCGGACAGCTTCTCGCCCTTCCCGAAACCCCACTTTGCGGGCTTCTGGCCGCCGGATTCCCACGCGGAGAGCGCCCGGGGACACGCTGGCGGGTCGCCAATGCCCGAGTCGCACCGGGTGGGAATTCGGGGTTCCGTGCCTCTCATCCGGCCCCCGGGAGGACGGAATCAAGTCGATCACCGGGTCCGAAGCCCCGTCGCGAGCCGCGCCACGTTCGGAGGCCGCCGGGCTGGCATCGGAAGTGCCCCGATCCGTCCCCCGCCGGGACATTTGAGATCAGTCCGGTGTCGAAAGTGTCAGCGAGGCGGTCTGTAAGCCGAGTTCTGTGCCCGGGCCCGAAGGCCCGGGTGATGGCCATCCATCTCTGGCCGCCGGTTGCCCGACGGCTCATGCGGCCGACCCGAGGGCTGGGCAACGCACCTCTCCCCCGGCGAACCGGGTTGCGCCCTCCTACTTGGCCTTGCTCCGGGTAGAGTTTGCCCCGTTTCACTCCCGCCGGCGGCTTGCGCCGCCGGCCGGCATCGTCACTGTGGCACTGGTCCTCGCCTCACGGCGGACGGGAGTTACCCGCTACCCTGCGCTGCGGAGCTCGGACTTTCCTCGCGCCCTTCACGGGGCGTTAGCCCCGACGTGGCGCGCGGCCATCCGACCGCCTCGCTGACCCACCGATTCTACCGCCTGACCGCCGAATCGTCAGGATTCCGAACGGGCGTTCCGTCGCTTGGTCGCAACATCCGTCAGCCGGCAGGCTGGCGGCGACGGCGACGGCGACGAGCCTGCCTCACCGCCGCACCACGACCGCCGGTCCACCATCCGCGACGCGGTCGATCGCCTCGTTGGCGAGCGCGTCAGCGGCCGAGTTCTGGGCCCGCCGGACATGGCTCGCGGTCCACCGTCCGAAACCATCGAGGAGCCGTTTCGCCTCCTCGTGAAGCGGCCGGAGCTTCGCGTCCTTCACCCGCCACCGCCCGTTGAGCTGCTCGACGATGAGCATCGAATCGAGGAGCAGCTCGACCTCGGCGGCGCCGAGCTCGCGGGCCAGATCGAGCGCCCGGACGACGCCGGTGTACTCGGCCACGTTGTTCGTCTGCCGGCCGAGGTACTCGGAGATCGACGCGTCCGGCTGAGCCGCCGGGTCCAGCGCGTCCGGCCGCGACGCATCGATGAGGACCGCACCCAGGGAGGCCGGCCCCGGGTTGCCGCGGGCCGCACCGTCGGTCCGGATGATGAACCGCGGCCCGGCCGGCAGTCGCTCGGGCAACGCCACGGACGGCTCGGCGGCCACGCCGTCGGGCCACAGGCGGGGCGGCTCCTCGCGGCCGGCCTTGGGGCTCAGTCGTGACGCTCCACGACCGGCAGCGGCTGGCGCTTCCTGCCGCGGCCGGTCAGGCGCCGCCAGGCCATCTTGATCGGGTCATAGTGGCGATCCGCGACCCGCTCCTTGAGCGGGATGATCGCGTTGTCGGTGATCTTGATGTGCTCCGGGCAGACCTCGGTGCAGCACTTCGTGATGTTGCAGTAGCCGATGCCGCCGTCGTCCTTGAGGTAGTCGACGCGATCCCCCTGGTCGAGCGGGTGCATCTCGAGACCGGCGACCCGGACGAGGAAGCGCGGCCCGATGAACGGGTTCTCGATCTCGTGATTCCGCAGCACGTGGCAGACGTCCTGGCAGAGGAAGCACTCGATGCACTTGCGGAACTCCTGGACGCGCTCGATGTCCTCCTGCTGCCAGCGCCATTCCGACTGGGGGACGTCGGCGGGCGGCGTGAACGCCGGGATCGAGCGGTTGACCTCGTAGTTCCAGGACACGTCGGTGACGAGGTCGCGGATGAGGGGAAATGCCCGCATCGGCTCGACGGTGATGTCCTCGCCCGGGGCGAAGTCGGACAGCCGGGTCTTGCACGTGAGCCGCGGCCGGCCGTTTACCTCGGCGCTGCAGGAACCACACTTCGCCGCCTTGCAGTTCCAGCGGACCGCAAGATCCGGGGCCTCGTTCGCCTGGATCCAGTGGAGGGCGTCGAGGACGACCATCCCCTCCTCCGCCGGGACGTCGAACTCCGCGAACGAGCCCGGCTCATCGGGCCCGCCGCGGAACACGAGCATCCGGACGTCCGCCATCAGGCGCCTCCAACCGGCTGGATGATCTCGCGCAGCTCGTCGGGGATCTTCGGAAGCCGGGCGGTTGACACGCGCATCCGTTCGCCGTCCCTGGCGACGACACTGTTGTGGCGGCCCCATTTCAGGTCGGGCGAGGGAAAGTCGAGCCGGCTGTGCGCCCCGCGGCTCTCGGTCCGCTGGAGGGCGCTCCTCGCGATCGCCTCGGACACGTCGATCATGTTGTGGAGCTCGAAGACGAGGTGCCAGCCAGGGTTGAAGGTCCGCGGACCCACGGCACACAGTCGCCCGGCCCGCGCCCGGATCGCGATGATCCGCCGGAGCGCCTCGTCGAGGTCTGCCTTGACCCGGAAGATCCCGACGAGCGACTGCATCGTCACCTGGAGCTCCTCGCGCAGCCGGTACGGGTCCTCGCCGTCGGCGGCCCCGAGTGGCTCGTCGAGCTCGCGCTGGGCCGCCCTGACCTGGACCGGATCGACGTACGGGGTGTCGGCGATCCGGGCCGCGTGGGCCGCCGCGCCGGCGCCGGCCCGCTGGCCGAACACGAGGAGATCGGACAGCGAGTTGCCACCCAGTCGGTTGGCGCCGTGCATCCCGCCGGCGACCTCGCCGGCCGCGAACAGGCCCGGGACCGAGGCGGCGCCGGTCTCGGCATCGACCCTGATGCCGCCCATGGCGTAGTGGGTCGTCGGTCCCACCTCCATCGGCCCGGCCGTGATGTCGACGTCGGCGAGCTCCTTGAACTGCTCGTACATCGATGGCAGCTTCCGGCGGACGAGATCGGCCGGCAGGTAGCTGATGTCGAGGAACACGCCGCCGTGGGGTGAGCCGCGCCCCTCGCGGACCTCGGTGTAGATCGCCCGCGCGACGTTGTCCCGGGTCGACAGCTCAGGCGGGCGCCGGGACTTTGTCGTGCGGCCCGCGCTGAGCGCCTCGACCCACTCCTGGGCCTCCTCGTCCGTCTCGGCGTACTCCTGCCGGCGGTCCTCGGGCAGGTATTTCCACATGAATCGCTCGCCGAGGCTGTTGCGGAGGATTCCGCCCTCGCCCCGGACGGCCTCGGTCACGAGCAATCCGCGGACACCCGGCGGCCAGACCATCCCGGTCGGGTGGAACTGGACGAACTCCATGTCGATGAGCTCCGCCCCCGCGCGGTAGGCGAGCGCGTGGCCGTCGCCCGAGTACTCCCACGAGTTCGAGGTGACCTCGAAGGACCTGCCGATCCCCCCCGTCGCCAGGAGCGTCGCCTTGGCCGGGAAGAGGACGGGGCGCCCGTCGGCCCGCCAGTAGCCGAACCCGCCGGTGACGCCCGCCGGTCCGGTCGTCAGGTGGGTGATCGTCGCCTCCATGTACACGGTGACGCCGGCGGCCACCGCCCGGTCCTGGAGGGTCCGGATCATCTCGAGGCCGGTCCGATCGCCGACGTGGGCAAGGCGGGAATGCGAATGGCCGCCGAACGGGCGCTGGAGGATCCGGCCGTCCGGGGTCCGGTCGAAGACCGCGCCCCAGCGCTCCAGCTCGCGGACCCGGTCGGGCGCCTCCTGGGCGTGGAGCTGGGCCATCCGCGAGTTGTTCAGCATCTTGCCGCCGACCATCGTGTCCCGGAAGTGGGTCTGCCACGAGTCCCGCTCGTCGACGTTGCCGAGCGCGGCCGCGACGCCGCCCTCGGCCATCACGGTGTGGGCCTTGCCGAGGAGCGACTTGCAGACGAGCCCGACGGACGCCCCGGCGCCAACGGCCTCGATCGCGGCCCGCAGCCCGGCGCCCCCGGCGCCGATCACGAGGACGTCGTGGAGATGCGTCTCGATCTGGTCGATCACAGCCGGATGGCCGGATCGGTGAGCACGCCCAGGGCGAGAAGGCGGACGTACAGGTCGGCAAGGGTCACCGAGATGAAGCTCACCCAGGCCCACGCCATGTGGTTCGCGTTGAGCGTCGTGAGCCGCTGCCAGAGGGTGTACTGGACCCGTTGACGCCGCGTGCACGAGAAGCAGTCGAGGCGCCCGCCGGCGATGTGCCGGAGGGAATTACAGGAGAGCGAGAAACCGGTGAGGAGGATCACGTTCACGAAGAAGATCGCGCTCCCGAGGCCCAGCCGGGGCCGACCCTCCGGGAAAAGCGAAAGGGCCGTATCGACCCACAGAAAGAACAGCGGGATGAACGCGAGATAGAGGAAGTAGCGGTGGAGGTTCTGGAGGATGAACGGGAAGCGCGTCTCCAGCGCGTAGCGGCGATGGATCGTGGGCTCGCCCACTGCACAGCCGGGCGGGTCGAAGAAGTAGAACCGGTAGTAGGCCTTGCGGTAGTAGTAGCAAGTCGCCCGGAAGCCGAGCGGGATCCACAGGATCAGCAATCCCGGACTGATGAACGCGGGCAGCCAGCCGGGTGCGATCAGCGGCGAGAACAGCGGCGACAGATAGCCGTCGACCTCGTACGCCGTGCCGAACAGCGGGGTCCAGACGATCCCGGAGAAGAACAGGTAGCCAGCCAGGGCCGTGAAGAGGACGGCCTGCACACCCGGCGCGATCCACCACGGGTCGCGCCGTTGCGTCGCACCGAAGCCCTGCGGCGCGGTACCCGGCGGTTTGAGGACGGTCGACGGCGTGGTCATCGCGCGGCGGCGACGGCCAGCCGGGCGATGATCGCGTCGGCGAACTGGCTGGTGCCGGCCGGCCCGCCGATGTCGTAGGTCGTCGCGCGGCCTTCGGCGACGACCTCGCGCAGGGCCCCTTCGACCCGGTCCGCCGCGTCCGGCCGGCCGAGATGGCGGAGCATCATCACCCCGGACAGGATGAGCGCGGTCGGGTTGGCCTTGTTCTGGCCGGCGTACTTCGGTGCCGAGCCGTGGACCGCCTCGAACACCGCCGCGTCCGGCCCGATGTTCGCGCCCGGCGCCACGCCGAGGCCGCCGACGAGCCCGGCCGCAAGGTCGCTGACGATGTCGCCGTACAGGTTCGGCAGTACGAGGACGTCGTACAGCTCCGGCTTCTGGACGAGCTGCATGCACATGTTGTCGACGATCCGGTCCTCGAAGTCCACCCGCCCGTCGTACTCGGCGGCGATGGTCCGGCAGCTCTCGAGGAAGAGGCCGTCGGACAGCTTCATGATGTTCGCCTTGTGGACGGCCGTGACCTTGCGACGTTCGTTCGCGACCGCGTACTCGAAGGCGAACCGGGCGATCCGCTCCGACGCCTCGCGGGTGATGATCTTGATGCTCTCCGCGGCATCGCGGCCGACCATGTGCTCGATGCCGGCGTAGAGGTCCTCGGTGTTCTCGCGGACGATCACGAGATCGACATTCTCGTAGCGGGTCTCGAGGCCCTTCATCGACCGGGCGGGGCGAAGGCTCGCGTAGAGCCCGAGCACCTGGCGGAGCGTGACGTTGACGCTCCGGAACCCCTCGCCGACCGGCGTGGTGATGGGGCCCTTGATCGCCACCCGATTCCGGCGGATCGATTCGAGGACGCTCTCCGGCAACGGCGTTCCGTGCTCCGCCATGACCGCCTCGCCCGCGTCGACGACCTCCCATTCGAACGCCACTCCGGACGCGTCGAGGACGCGCCTCGTCGCCTCCGCCAGCTCCGGCCCGATGCCGTCCCCGGGGATGAGTGTCACGCGGTGGGGCATGGCCGCATTCTAGCGGGGCAGGGCTCGGCGACACGCCCGCTCGGCTACCATCAGGCCTCCCGGCCGATCACCCGCAACCGAGGCGACAGTCAGCCCGCGTGAAGATCCAGGAAGCCGACGCCAAGTCCCTCCTCCTCGCCCAGGGGATGCCGGTCCCGCCATGGGAGGTGGCGCGCACAGCGGCCGAGGCCCGCGCCGCGGCGGAGCGCGCGATTGCCGCCGGTGCGGACAGCGTCGTGATTAAGGCCCAGGTCCTCGTCGGCGGGCGGGGCAAGGCGGGTGGCGTGAAGCTCGCCGGCTCGGCGGCGGAGGCGGAGACGATCGCCGCCGGCATCCTCGGCATGGCCATCAAGGGGATCACGGTCCGCAAGGTGCTCGTCTCCGCGGCGGCCGACATCGTCAAGGAGTTCTACCTCTCCGCGGTCGTCGACCGAGCCAGCCGCCGGATCCTCCTGATCGGCTCAGCCGAAGGCGGGGTGGAGATCGAGCACGTCGCCGAACACAACCCCGAGGCGATCACGTACCTCCGGGCGGACCCGTACCGCGGGCTCCTCGACCACCAGGCGCGCCGGTTCGCATTCGCGATGGGACTGGGCGCCCACTGGAAGGCCGGCGCGGCGATTGCCCGCGGCGCCGTGCGGACGATGCTCGCCAACGACGCCGACCTCGTCGAGATCAACCCGCTCGCGATCGTCCGCGAGACCGGGCCGGACGGCGCGGCGGTCGAACGCCTGGTCTGCCTCGACGCGAAGATCACCCTCGACGACTCCGCGCTCCCCCGCCACCCCGAGCTCGAGACGCTACGTGACCCCGACGAGGAGGACCCGGCCGACCGGGCGGCCCGCGAGGCGGGCCTGACGTTCATCAAGCTCGACGGCACGATCGGCTGCATGGTCAACGGGGCCGGCCTCGCGATGACGACGATGGACCTCGTCAAGCGCGCGGGCGGCGAACCGGCGAACTTCCTCGACATCGGCGGTGGCGCCCGGGCCGACAAGGTGGCAGCCGCGATGCGCCTGATCCTCGCCGACCCGAAGGTCGAGGCGATCCTCGTGAACATCTTCGGCGGCATCACCCGGGGCGACGAGGTCGCCCAGGGACTCATCGAGGCCCGGTCGATCCAGGAGCGCGACGTGCCGATGGTCGTGCGGATCGTCGGCACGAACGCGGGCGCGGCCGCCCGCCTGTTGACCGAGGCCCGCTTCGAGACCGCGGCGACGCTCGACGAGGCCGCGGCGAAGGCCGTGGCCGCGGCAAGGGCGGCCGCAAAGACAGCCGCAAAGACAGCAGGGTCGCCGGCATGAGCATCCTCATCGGCCGCGACACGCGCCTCCTCGTCCAGGGGATCACCGGCCGCGAGGGCGAGTTCCACGCCCGGGCGATGGTCGAGTACGGGACCCCGCTCGTCGCGGGAGTCACGCCCGGGAAGGGCGGCCAGCGGGTTCTCGACGACCGCGTCCCCGTCTTCGACACGGTCCACGACGCGGTCCGCGAGACCGGCGCGAACACGTCGTGCATCTTCGTCCCGGCCGCGGGCGCGCCCGACGCGGTGATGGAAGCCGTCGACGCGGGGATCGGGACGATCTTCTGCATCACCGAGGGGATCCCCGCCCTCGACATGATCCCGGTCGTCGAGGCCGTCCGCGCGGCCGGCGCCCGGCTCATCGGGCCGAACTGCCCCGGCGCGACCTCGCCCGGCCGGGCGAAGGTCGGGATCATCCCGGGCTCGGTCCACCGCGAGGGCCGGGTCGGCGTCGTGTCGCGCTCGGGGACACTGACGTACGAGGCGGTCCAGGCGATGACCGACGCCGGGATCGGCCAATCGACGTGCGTCGGAATCGGGGGCGACGCGATCGTCGGTACGACCTTTCTCGACGTCCTCCAGCTTTTCTCGAACGACCCGGAGACCGATGCGATCGTCCTCATCGGCGAGATCGGCGGGGCGGCCGAGGAGCAGGCCGCGGTATGGGCCGGGCAGCACCTGAGGGACGTGCCGATGGCCGCCTTCATCGCCGGCCGGACGGCGCCGGAGGGGAAGCGGATGGGCCACGCCGGGGCGATCATCTCGGGCAGTGCCGGCACGGCGGCGTCGAAGGTCGAGGCGCTCGAGGCGGCCGGCATCCGCGTCGCCGGCTCACCGATGGAGCTGCCGGAGCTCCTCCGCGCGGCCGGCTACCGGAACTGAGGCGATTCGGTCCCGATGGCCGCCCTGATGGACCTCATCGCCGGCGACAGCCGCGAGATTCTCCTCGCGATCACCGTCGACGACTGGGAGGGGCTGGCGGACGCGTCGCGGTTCGACGCGCATCTCTCGCTGGGCGGCGGCCTCGACCCGACCTGGCTCGACCTGTTCTCCGAGGCCGCCCGCACGGTGACGCGCCGGGACGAACCGGGGAGCTTCCTCGACGCGCGCCGCGAGCTCGAGGGCCCCGGTGACGTCGGCGACCGGACCGTCGAGCGAGTCGACCCCGAGTGGGTGACGGCGGTCGCCCTGATCCAGGATCACGCGGTGGATGCAGTGGCCGGCCGCTGGATCGACCTCATCGAGGACGAGCTGGGCGACCTGCCGCGCGAGGAGAAGCCGTGGATCCGCTCGCTGGCGGCGGACATCGTCGCATTTGCGCGCGCGTCGGACAGCTCGCCGTCGGTCCTGTTCGCCTGGTCGATCTGAGCGCGAAGCCGCGCTAGCCCGGCTGCTCGGTTGGGATCTTCGTGTAGGCGGGCGGTTGAATGCCGCCGGCCGCGGCCGCAGCCTCGAGGTCGTCGAGAACGTCCACGCCCGCGGGGACCGCGACGTCCTTCGTCCCGTCGACCGCGGTGACCGTCATCCGATCGCCCTGGTGGAACACGTCGTAGATCCTGCCTTCCCGGACCTGGTCGAGGAGGTCGTCATACGACAATGGCTCGGGCGAGTCGTCGGGCCCGGTGGCCGTCGAGAACCCCGGGATCGGCACTCCGCCGGCGGCGGCCGCCTCGCCCATGTCGACGTACACATCCGGGTCGCCCGGCGGGAGCTCGACGACGTATGGCCCCTCCTCTGCGTTCACCTGGAGGAGGTCGCCGTCGCGGTACACATCGAACACCCGGCCCGCCCGGACGTCGTCGAGGAACTCGCCGTACTCGACGTTGCCGGAGCCCCCGCCGGGGGACGTCGTCGCCGCCGGCCGGGCCACCGGGCCGGCCGGCTGCCACGCCCCGAGCGCCACGCCCGCGACCAGCACGAGGACCGAGCCGGCGACGAGCGCGACAGACAGCCCGAGGACGGCGAATGATGCGCGCCGGCTCATAGGTAGCCGAGCGCCTGCCAGGCCGGTCCCCCGGGCGCCTCGATGAGCTCGACGAGCACGCCGTAACCGGACCCGGGGTGGATGAACGCGACCGGGCCCTCCGCACCCCGCCGCGGAGCGGTGTCGATCAGCTCGAGCCCGTCGATCTCGAGCCGCAGGAGCGACTCGGCGAGGTTGTCGACCTCGAAGCAGACGTGGTGGAAGCCTTCGCCCTTCGATTCGAGGAAGCGGGCAACGCCGGTCGTGTCGTCCGTCGGCTGGACCAGCTCGACCTTCGACTCCCCCACCCCGAGGAACGCGATCCTGACGCGGTCGTCCGGCACGTCGGTGATCGTCTCGAGCTGGAGGCCGAGGCCGTCGCGGTAGAACGCGAGGGCCTGCTCGATCGAGCGGACGACGACGGCCACGTGGTGGATCCGCCCGATCTGCCGGATCCGGCGGAGCCCCCCGGGGCTGCGCTGGTCGACCGTCGATTTGCGGGTCGCCATGGCTCCTCCTCAGACGGTGATGAGCTCGCGGTGCTCGCCCCAGGCCGCCCGCAGCTGGTTGCTGATCTCGCCGACGGTGGCGTACGCGCCGACCGCCTCGATGAGCGGCGGCAGGAGATTGTCGCCGCCCCGGGCCGCGTCCTCGAGCCGCCGGAGCGCCGCCCCCCAGGCGGCCGGGTCGCGCTCCGCCCGGACCCGCCGGAGTCGCTCGATCTGGCCCTGCTCGCCGGCCGGGTCGATCCGCTGGATCGGCGGCGTCGAGGCGCCCTCGTCGCGGTACTTGTTGACGCCGACGACGATCCGGTCGCCCCGCTCGATCTCGCGCTGGACGCGGAAGGCCGCTTCCTGGATCTGGCGCTGCTGGAAGCCCGCCTCGATCGCGGCGAGCGTGCCACCCATCGCCTCGATCTCGTCGAGGTAGGCCTGGGCGGCCGACTCCAGCTCGTTCGTCAGCGTCTCGACGTAGTACGCGCCGGCGAGCGGGTCCGGCGTCTCGGTCACGCCTGCTTCGTGGGCGAGGATCTGCTGGGTCCGGAGCGCCAGCCGGGCGCTCTCCTCCGTCGGCAGCGCGAGGGCCTCGTCGCGCGAGTTCGTGTGGAGGCTCTGGGCCCCGCCGAGGACAGCGGCGAGCGCCTGGACCGTCGTCCGGACGACGTTGTTGTCGATCGACTGGGCGGTCAGCGAGGAGCCGGCGGTCTGGACGTGGAACCGGCAGGTCATAGAACGGATGTTCGATGCCCCGAACCGATTCTTGACGATCCGGGCCCACATCCGGCGGGCTGCCCGGAATTTCGCGACCTCCTCGAACAATTCGCTCCAGGCGGCGAAGAAAAAGCTGAGCCGGCCCGCAAACTCGTCGATGTCGAGCCCGCGGGCGACCGCCGCCTCGGCGTAAGCGATCCCGTCGGCCAGCGTGAACGCCAGCTCCTGGGCCGCCGTCGCGCCGGCTTCCCGCATGTGGTAGCCGGAGATCGAGATCGTGTTCCAGCGGGGCAGCTCGCGGGCGCCGAACTCGAAGATGTCGGTCACGAGGCGCATCGACGGCCGGAGCGGGTAGATGTACGTCCCGCGGGCGATGTACTCCTTGAGGATGTCATTCTGGGTCGTTCCGCTGATCCGGTCGCGAGCCACGCCCTGCTTCTCCGCCGCCGCGACGTACAAGGCGAGGAGGATTGCGGCCGTCGAGTTGATCGTCATCGACGTGCTCACTTCGCCGAGCGGGATCCCGGCCAGGAGCGTCTCCATGTCGGCCAGGCTGGCGATGGGGACCCCAACCCGACCGACCTCGCCCTCCGCCTCCGGGGCATCGGAGTCGTAACCCATCTGGGTCGGCAGGTCGAACGCCACCGACAGCCCGGTCTGGCCCTGCTCGAGGAGGTACCGGAAGCGGCGGTTCGTCTCCTCGGCCGTGGCGAAGCCGGCGTACTGGCGCATCGTCCAGAGCCGTCCCCGGTACATCGTCGGCTGGACGCCCCGGGTGAACGGGAACTCGCCGGGGTGCCCCAGGTCCCGCTCTTCGTCGAGGCCCGCCGTGTCCGCCGCCGTGTAGAGGTCGGCGATGTCGATGTCCGACGATGTCGCGAAGCGCTCGCGGCGCTCGGCTGCGCCCTCGATCGCCTTCGCCCGGGTCGACGCCCGCCAGCGGTCGCGTCCCGGATCCGCCGCCCTCCGGCCGGCGCTCATCCGCCCGCCCCGATGACCACGAGGAGATCACCCAGCTCGATCGTCTGGCCCTCGGCGACCACCAGCCTCTCGACGACCCCGTCGAGCGGCGTCCGGACCTCGTTCTGCATCTTCATTGCCTCGACGACGAGGAGTTGCTGCCCGGCCGTGACCGGGTCGCCTGGCGCCACCGAGACGGCGACGACGCGCCCCGGGATGATCGCACGGACCTCCGCCCCGAGGCGATGAGCCATCGCCCGCCGGTCGCGCGATGCCCGGTCCCGGAGCGCGGCGCGGGCGGCGGACTCGACCTCCACCTCGAACCGCCAGCCGTCGACGACGACCTCGACGAGCCGCGGCCCAGGGCGATCCGCCCCGCGGAGCTGGGCGACGAGGAGCGGCGTGCGGACGGCCGGTGCTCCCCCATCGGTTTCGGCCGTCACGAGGATCGCCCGCCCGGAGCCGGCGGCTTCGACCCGGGCCCGCTCGTCCGGCCCGACCGTCAGCGCCTCGTCCGACGGCCGGGCCGACCGCGGCGCGGTCCGCACCCGGATCGCACCCGGGGCGACGCCCGGCCGGGTCACCGCGGCCACCGGTCCACTCCGACCTCCCGGCCCTCTCGGAGCCAGGTGTCGGCCGGTTCGTGCCCGTCCCGCCCGGGCCCTGTCGGGACGGCGGGCGGGTCGAGCAACCCGTCGCGGGCCGCGAGTCCGGCGGCGAGGAGGGCCTTCGCTAGCGCACGCTCGCGGTCGGCCTCCCCGTCCCAGTGCTCGGCCACCCAGTCGATCGACAGGTCGCCCGCGGCAAACCCCGCGTGGCGGACCACGAACCGGTGGAACGGGAGGGTCGTCTGGATCCCGCCGACCGCCGCCTCGTCGAGGGCGCGCCGGAGTCGGTCGATCGCGGCCCTGCGGTCGGCCGCCACGACGAGGACCTTGGCGATCAGCGGGTCGTAGTCGGGCGGGACCCGCTCCCCCGCCTCGACCGCCGTGTCGACCCGGACGCCCAGGCCAGCCGGCATCGTCCAGTGGCCGATCCGGCCCGGGGCCGGGGCGAAGTCCCGGGCCGGGTCCTCGGCCGAGAGGCGGACCTCGATCGCGTGGCGCTCCGGCTGGGCAGACCGGGCGGCGGCGGCGAGCACGTCCGGGGAGAGCGGCGCCCCGGCGGCAATCCGGAACTGCTCGGCGACGAGGTCGACACCCGTGACGAGCTCAGTCACGCCGTGCTCGACCTGGAGCCTCGTGTTGACCTCGAGGAACAAGGGCTTGCCGTCCACGTCGAACAGGAACTCGGCCGTGGCCGCGCCCTGGAGCCCGGCCGCCCGAGCCACGCGGATCGCCAGCTCATGGAGGTTCGCCCGGTCGGCGTGCGTCAGCCCCGGAGCCGGCGACTCCTCGATGAGCTTCTGGTGGCGGCGCTGGATCGAGCAGCCGCGCTCGCCGAGGGCGACCATCGTCCCGGCCGCGTCGCCGAGCAGCTGGACCTCGATGTGGCGGGCCGGGTGGATCTCCCGTTCGAGATAAACCGAACCGTCGCCGAACGCGGCGAGCGACTCCGCCGCGCCGGCGACCAGCGCCGCGGGCAGATCCTCGCGCCGGGTCACCCTGCGCATCCCCCGACCGCCGCCCCCCGCCGTCGCCTTCACGAGCAACGGGAAGCCGATCGCGTCGGCTTCCCCGACGATCACTCCCACGGCGTCCGGTCGGTCGAACACTGCGGGCTCGAGGGTCCCCGGGACGACCGGGACGTCAGCCCCCAGGGCAAGCCGCCGGGCCGCGAGCTTGTCCCCGAGCGCCGCGATCGCAGCGCTCGACGGGCCGACGAAGACAAGACCCGCATCCTCCACCGCCCGCGCGAACTCGGCGCGCTCGGCGAGGAAGCCGTAGCCCGGATGGACGGCCTCGGCGCCGGTGTCGACGGCGGCGCGGACGATCGCGTCGCCCCGGAGGTAACTCTGCGGCGCGGGCGCGGGACCGAGCCGGACGGCAACATCGGCGAGCCGCACGTGGGCCGCACCCGCATCGGCATCCGAAAAGACCGCCACCGATTCCATCCCCAGCTCCCGGCAGGCGCGGATGATCCGGACCGCGATCTCCCCGCGGTTCGCGATGAGGACCCGCCGGAACGGGCGGTCGGCAGGGCTGTCTTTGCGCAAAGACGCCGGCCTGGGAGATCCAGGACCACTCCCCCGGCGACGGGTCACAGCGGGATGTTGCCGTGCTTCTTGCGCGGGTTCGTGTCGCGCTTGCCGGCCAGCATCTCCAGTGCGGCGATGAGCCGCGGCCTCGTCTCGGACGGAAGGATGACGTCGTCGACGTAGCCCCGGGCGGCAGCGGCATACGGGTTGGCGAACTGCTCCTCGTAGTCGCGGACCAACCGCGCACGCTCGGCCGCCGGATCCTTCGCCGCGTCGATCCGGTCCTTGAAGATGATGTTCACCGCGCCCTCCGCGCCCATCACCGCGATCTCGGCGGTTGGCCAGGCGAGGTTGATGTCGCCGCGGACATGCTTCGAGCTCATGACGTCGTATGCGCCGCCGTAGGCCTTGCGGGTGATGACGGTGAGCTTCGGGACCGTCGCCTCGCAGTAGGCGTACAGGAGCTTCGCCCCGTGGCGGATGATCCCGCCATCCTCCTGACCGACGCCGGGCAGGAACCCCGGGACGTCGACGAACGTGATGAGCGGAACATTGAACGCATCGCACGTCCGGACGAAGCGGGCCGCCTTCGTGGAGGCGTCGATGTCGAGCGCGCCTGCGAGGACCGCCGGCTGCTGGGCGACGATCCCGACGCTCCGTCCGTCGAGCCGGGCGAAGCCCACGATGATGTTCTGGGCGTAGGCCGGTTGGGTCTCAAGGAACTCGCCGTCGTCGACGATGCGGGCGATGACCCCGTGCATGTCGTAGGGCTTGTGGGGGTCATCAGGCACGATCGAGTCGAGCGCCGCGTCGCGCCTGTCGCGCGGATCCCGCGTCACGGCGCGGGGAGGATCGGAAACGTTGTTCTGGGGGAGGTACCCGAGGATCGCGCGCGCGAGGTCGAGCGCCGCCGCCTCGTCGTGGGCCGCCAGATGCGCCACCCCGCTCCGAGTCGTGTGCGTTGTGGCGCCGCCCAGCCGCTCGGCGTCCACATCCTCATGGGTAACGGCCTTCACGACGTTCGGCCCGGTGATGAACATGTAGCTCGTGCCTTCGACCATGACGGTGAAGTCCGTGATCGCCGGCGAGTACACCGCGCCGCCGGCGCACGGCCCCATCACGACCGACAACTGCGGCACGACCCCGGACGCGAGCGTGTTGCGGAGAAAGATGTCCGCGTACCCGCCGAGGGAGACGACGCCCTCCTGGATCCGCGCGCCACCGGAGTCGTTCAACCCGATGATCGGGGCGCCCACTTTCATCGCCAGGTCCATCACCTTGCAGATCTTCTCCGCGTATGCCTCGGACAGGGAACCGCCGAACACCGTGAAGTCCTGGCTGAAGACGAAGACGAGCCGGCCCGCGATCGTGCCGTGGCCCGTGACGACGCCGTCGCCGAGGATGACCTGCTCGTCGAGGCCGAAGTCATGCGAGCGGTGGGTGACAAACGCGTCGAGCTCGACGAACGAGTCCGGGTCGAGGAGGAGGTCCAGGCGCTCCCGCGCCGTGAGCTTCCCGCGCTCGTGCTGTTGGGCGATTCGCTCCGCACCGCCGCCGACCAGCGCCTCCGCGCGCATCGCCTTGAGGCGACTCAATCGTTCCTTGTTCGTCGGCACGCCGATTTCCTCCGCCCGTCTTTGCGCAAGGACACCCCGCCCCATTGTGGCGCGGATCGCAGCCGGCGAACGCCCGAATCGCGCGGAATCGCGGCCCGCGGCCGCGAAAACTGCCCTCAACCGCCCCCTGGACCACCGATCCGGACCGTGGCGGAGGCGCGGTTTCGTCGACAACGGGGCCGCAACTATCCACAGAAACGGTGAACAACTCCCTGATCGTGTGGATAACCGGGGTGCCCGTCACAATGCCCCGTGCGGTAGCATGACTCGACCGTCCCCTTCCGCCGCGGCGCACGCGACGATCGGATTGTGTGATTCGAGGTGATGCCCCGGTGACGAACGTGATCGCGATCGCCAACCAGAAGGGCGGCGTCGGGAAGACCACCACCGCGATCAATCTTGCTGGTGCACTGGCGGAAGAGGGATACCGCGTTCTGTGCATCGACATGGACCCCCAGGCAAACCTGACGGCGGGTCTCGGCATCAATCTCAACACGGTCGAGCAGTCGATGGCCGACGTCCTGACCGACAGCAAGTGCACGCTCGACCAGATCATCCTCAAGACCGAGGTCGCGGGGATTGATGTCGCCCCGGCGCACATCGACCTCGCCTCCACCGAGGGCGAGCTGTTCACGGCACTCGGGCGCGAGCAGATCCTGCGCGACGTCCTCGATGGCAAGGTCGACGCGTACGACTACGCGCTCATCGACTGCCCGCCCAACCTCGGCCTCCTGACGGTGAACGGCCTGGTCGCGGCGAACAACGTGATCATCCCGGTCCAGACGCAGTACTACGCGATGAAGGGCCTGAACAACCTCGTCAAGGTCATCAACATGATCCGGATGAAGCTCAATCGCGACCTCCGGATCCTCGGCCTCCTCCCGACGTTCTTCGACGGCCGGACGAACCTCGCCCGCGACATGCTCGACGAGCTGCGGGTGGTCGGCGACCATCACGTGTTCGGGAGCATCATCAGGACAACCGTGAAGCTCGGTGAGGCCCCGCTCGTCGGGAAGCCGATCACGACGTATGCGGGCGCGTCCGAAGCCGCCAAGACCTATCGCAATCTTGCTCGGGAGGTGATCGACCTTGGCCAGGCCTGACTTCCGCGCCACCGCCGCGCGTCGCCTCTCCGAGGAGCGCGAGCTCCCGCCCGCGATCATCAGCCTCCTGTCGGCCGATGACGCTCACCGGTCGGTCGGCGTGCGGGTCATCCCCGTCGATCGGATCGAGCCGAACCCCGAGCAGCCACGTCTCTCGTTCGACGAGGTCACGCTGGTCGAGCTGGCGAACTCCATTCGCGAGCACGGCGTCCTCCAGCCGATCCTCGTCCGGCCGCTCGGCCCCAACAGGTACCAGCTCATCGCCGGTGAACGGCGCTGGCGCGCATCGATCGGCGCCGGCCTGTCGACGATCCCGGCCCTCGTCGAGAACATCGACGACGACACGGCGCTCGAGATCTCGATCATCGAGAACCTCCAGCGCGAGGACCTCTCGGTGCTCGACGAAGCCACGATGTACGACCGGATGATCCGCGAGCACGGCTACAGCGTCCGCAAGCTCGCCCAGAAGCTCGGCAAGGACAAGGGCTACCTCGAGAACCGGCTGCGGCTCGCGGACGCACCCCAGGAGATCCGCGACCTGGTGTCTTTGCGCAAGGACACCCTGTCCCATGCCTACGAGCTGCTCAAGGTCGACGACCCGAAGAAGCGTCGCCGGCTCGCCGAGCAAGTCGCCCGCGGCGAGCTGTCACTCGTCAAGCTGCGCGAGAAGATCGAGGGCCGGCGGCGCCGTATGCCCGACGAGGGCGACGTGCCCGTGGACCACTACGAGCCGGTCCGCGAGGAGCCGGTCGCCGCCGCGACCGACGACTACGGCGAGACGGTCGACCCGGCCTGGGGCATCCAGGTCCACACCTCGCCGATGGCGATGGGCGACGACAGCCTCGTCGCCGCCAAGCAGCAGCTCGTCGATGCGGTCGAGGAGCTCGTGGCGGTCCTCCGTATGCCGGATGTGGTGCGCTCGATCGGCGACATCGACCGGGCGAACCTCGCGAAGTACCTGACGATCGCGAAGCTCAAGCTCGAGAACGCCATCGCCATCGTTCGCCGGGGCTGAGTCGCGGGATCAGCACAGGCGCCGTGCGAGCAGTCGGCCGGCGGCGCCAGCGGAACGGCCACGACGGCCGCGGGACGGCTGGGCGCCGCTCGAGCGCTGCGGCCGCGCGCCGCTGCGAACGATCAGCTTGCCAGTGATCCCCCATCGGCGATCGCTGCCAGCCAGCCGGCCGCCAGGATCCCGACGCCGGCCGCCTGCGTCTCCCAGGCTCGCTCGTGCAAGGGAGTGCGTGGAGCGCGCGCCAGCAGAATGCCGATCGCGAGGCACGCCGTGCCGACGACGGCCACGACGATCCCGGGCCCACGCCCTCCGAGCGGGGCCAGCGAGAGGAGTGCGCTCGCGGCGACGCCGGCATGCAGCGCCGCCATGACGGCCCACGCGGTGGATCGACCCAGGCGTCGCGTCGTGGACTGCGTTTCCGAGACGCGATCGCGCGCGAGGTCCGCGAGCTGGTTCCCGAGCGCGAGCGCGGCGCCGGCGGCGATCGCTGCCGGGACCAGGACCGCGAATGCACTCGGCA
>CAZVGO010000004.1:0-255853 GCA_964626755.1 uncultured Anaerolineaceae bacterium
CCTGCCGTCGCCGCGATGACCGCGATCGATACCGCGACGATCGGTATCGTTGCCGGCCCCAAGCCGCGCCGCCGCCGCGCGAAGACCGCGGCCACGACCCAGATCCCGCTCGCCAGCCACGACCCGAACTCGAGCGGCACCGCCGCGAGCTGACACCGGCGAACACGAGTCACGGCACGCGGACCGCTCCGCCGCTGCTATACTCCGGCCGTTCCTCGACAGCCCGCGGGAGACGCCCGCATCACGGAGGTCGGCCGTTGCTCGAGGAAGGCGCGTCGTTCGTCCCGTGAGGCGGACCCGAGTCTTCGATCAGCCCCGGCGCCGAGCGGTCGGCGCGCTGCGGGAGAGTTGTATCCAAGTCCCAGGCTCAGAGCCCAGGGGCTTTTTTGATGCTTCTGCGATGGACCGCCGCGCCCGCAGGGCGGTCCAGATCAAGGCGCCGTACGAGCACGCGAGCGCGCGCACTCGAACGTGCGTAAGCCAGCGGCGGAGGACGGCAACGCAGAGCTGGGCCGATCCTGCGGGTGCGGCCTGATGCCGGCTACCGTGATCGTCGGACTGCAGTGGGGCGACGAGGGCAAGGGCAAGACCACCGACTTCCTCGCCGAGCAGGTCGCGATGGTCGTCCGCTACCAGGGCGGGGACAACGCCGGCCACACGGTGGTGAGCGGCGATGAGGTCTTCAAGCTCCACCTCGTCCCCTCGGGGGTTCTCTACCCGCACATCACGTCCGTCATCGGCAACGGGGTCGTCGTCAACCCGGCGACCCTCATCTCCGAGCTGGACATGCTCTCGGCGCGGGGGATCGACACCTCGCGCGTCCGGGTGAGCCGGGCGGCGCACGTGATCATGCCGTACCACGTCGCCCTGGACCGGGCGATGGAGGCGCGCCTCGGCGACGGCAAGGTCGGGACGACCGGACGGGGAATCGGGCCGGCCTACGGCGACCGTGCCTGGCGGGTCGGGCTTCGGATGGAGGATCTCCTCGACCGGGCGACGATGTGCGACAGGCTCGAGCGGGTGCTCCCCGACAAGAACACGCTCCTCGGCGTGCACGGCATCGGGCCGCTCAGCGTCGAGGCCCTCGCCACCGAGGCGGCCGCCTGGGGCGAGCGACTGCGCGATCATCTCGACGACACCACCGCGCTCGTCCAGGACGCGCTCCGGCGGGGCGACCACGTCCTTCTCGAGGGCGCCCAGGGAACGCTCCTCGACCTCGACCACGGGAGCTACCCGTACGTGACCTCGTCCAACCCGGTCGCCGGCGGGGCGTGCACCGGCGCCGGCATCGGCCCGCTCCAGGTCGACGAGGTGATGGGGGTCATGAAGGCCTACTCCACGCGGGTCGGGTCCGGGCCGTTCCCGACCGAGCTGAACGACGGGGTGGGGAAGGGGATCGCCCAGCGGGGCCGCGAGGTCGGGACGACGACGGGCCGGCCGCGGCGCGTCGGCTGGTTCGATGCGGTGCCGCTCCGCCATGCCGTAGCGATCAACAGCGTCAGCAGCATCATGCTCAACAAGCTCGACATCCTGTCCGGGATCGACTCGATCGCGATGTGCGTCGGGTACGAGATCGACGGGCGGCGGGTCGACAGCTGGCCGTCGAGCGTCGTGGCGCTGGCGCGGGCGGTTCCGATCTACGAGCAGTTTCCGGGCTGGGACGAGGACCTCCACGCGGTCCGCGCCCTTGCCGACCTGCCGGCCAACGCCCGCCAGTACGTTGCCGCGCTCGAGGAGCAGGCCGGAGTACCGATCGTCCTCCTGTCGGTCGGCCCGGAGCGGACGCAAACGATCGAGCGGGCCTGGCGCCCGATGCGCAACCGGCCGGGTGTGCCGGCGTGAGCCTCCTCCAGCCGACGCGGATCCTCATCGTTGGAGGTGGCGGCCGCGAGCACGCGCTTGCCTGGAAGCTCGCCGCCGAGCCCGGTGTCAACGAGGTCATCGTCCTGCCCGGCAGCGATGGAATCGCCGAGGAACCGCGTGTGCGCGTAGCGCCGGTTCCGCAAACCGACGCGCGAGCGATCATCGACACCTGCCGGGCGCGGGCGGTCGAGCTCGTCGTGATCGGCCCTGAGCAGCCACTGGCCGAGGGCATCGTCGACGAGCTGCGCGAAGCCGGGAGCACGGTGTTCGGGCCGACCGCCTCGGCTGCCCGGATCGAGACCTCGAAGGCGTTCTGTCACGCCGTCGCAGCGGCCGCGGGCGTGCCGATGGCCAGATCGTGGACGTGCACGTCGGCCTCGGAGGCGATGTGGGCCGTCGGGGAGCTGACCGGCGAGGGTCGCGGGTTCGTCGTCAAGGAGGACGGCCTCGCCGCGGGCAAGGGCGTGACCGTGTACGACGCGTCGGAGGCGGCGGTCGCCCGGCGCGACCTCGCCACTACCTACGACCGCGCTCCCGGGTCAACGATCGTCGTCGAGGAGCGGCTGCACGGCCGCGAGGCGAGCGTCATCGCCCTGACCGATGGCCGGGACGTCCTCGCGATGCCGGCCGCCCGGGATCACAAGCAGCTCCGCGACGGCGACGTGGGTGGGAACACGGGGGGCATGGGCGCGTACAGCCCGCTGCCGGACCTCCCCGACGAGGCCGTCGCCCAGATCGTCGACGCGTTTCATCGGCCGGTGATCGCGGAGCTCGCCCGGCGCGGCAGCCCGTTCGTCGGAGCGCTCTACGCGGGCCTGATGCTGACCGACACCGGACCCGCGCTGCTCGAGTTCAACGCGCGGTTCGGCGACCCCGAGACGCAGGTGATCGTTCCCCGGCTCGCAACGGCTCTCGGCCCGGTCCTCCGGGCAGCGGCCCGCGGCGAGCTCGCCCAGGCGGCAGCCACGATGGGACTCCGCTCGCCGATCCTCCCGACCGCCGGAACGGCGTCGGTCGGGGTCGTCCTCGCGGGTGAGCGGTATCCGGCAGCCCGGAGCGTCGGCGAGCCGATCGAGGGGATCCAGGCCGCCCGCGATACCGGGGCACTCGTGTTCCACGCCGGGACGAGCCGCGACGCGGACGGCCGCTGGCGGACCGACGGCGGGCGCATCCTCACGGTGGTCGGGACGGGGCGCGACATGGCGGATGCACGTGCCGCCGCGGAGCGAGCGGCGGACGAGATCCGCTGGCCCGGGATACACCGGCGCCGCGACATCGCGGCGAACCTGCCGGTTCCCGAGGCCGTCGCGTGATCCGCCGCTACACCCTGCCCGAGATCGGCGCACTCTGGTCCGAGGAGGCGCGCTTCGGGCAGATGCTGCGGGTCGAGCTCGCCGTCGCCCGTGCCCAGGCCGCCCGGGGGCTCGTGCCCGCGGAAGCGCTCGCGGCGATCGAGTCCCGTGCCCGCGTCGACGTCGACCGGATCGCGGAGATCGAGAAGACCACCGATCACGACGTCGTGGCGTTCGTCAGCCAGGTCGCCGAGCGCATCGGTCCGGAGGGTCGCTACCTCCACCTCGGCCTGACGAGCAGCGACGTCGTCGACACCGCCCTTGCGCTCCAGCTCCGCGCTGCCGGCGAGATCCTCCTGCGGGACGCCGACCGGCTGCTCGCGACGATCGTCGCCCGCGCCCGCGCGGAGGCGAACACCGTGATGATGGGCCGGACCCACTCGGTCCATGCCGAGCCGACGACCCTCGGGCTGAAGCTCGCCGGTTGGGCGTTCGAGGTCCATCGCGGGCGGGTCCGCCTGGCCGCCGCGGTCGACGAGATCGGGACCGGCAAGATCTCCGGGCCGGTCGGGACGTACAGCCACCTCGGCCCGGACGTCGAGGCGGAGGTCCTCGCCGACCTGGGCCTCCACGCCGACTCGGTCAGCACACAGATCGTCCAGCGCGACCGGCACGCCGCACTCCTCACCGCGATCGCGATCCTCGGCGGGTCGCTCGAGCGCTTCGCGACGGAGGTTCGCAACCTCCAGCACACCGAGATCGGCGAGCTCCAGGAGCCGTTCAAGACCGGCCAGAAGGGTTCGTCCGCGATGCCCCACAAGCGCAACCCGATCCTCGCCGAGCGGGTCGCCGGCCTCGCCCGGCTGCTCCGCGGCTACGCCCACACCGCGCTCGAGAATCAGCCGCTCTGGCACGAGCGGGACATCAGCCACTCGTCGGCGGAGCGTGTCATCCTCCCGGACGCGACGGTCCTCCTCGACTACCTCCTGGTGAAGATGACCGGATTGGTCGATGGGCTCGTGGTCCGCTCGGAGCGGATGCGAGAGAACATCGAACGAGGCCTGGGGCTCCACGCCAGCAGCCGCGTGCTCGTCGCGCTCGTCGAGCAGGCGGGGCTGTCGCGGGAGGATGCCTACGCGATCGTCCAGCGGGCCGCGCTCCGCGCGGCCGATGAGCGCCGGCCGCTGCGCGACCTGCTGGCGATCGATCGAACGGTCGCGCGCAAGCTCAGCCTGGGTCAGCTCGACGCGTGCTTCGACGACGCGGCCTTCCTCCGGCACGTCCCGGAGGTCATCGCCCGCCTCGACTCCCTCGTCCCGACAGCCGTGCGGTCCGGCAGTTGACCACTTCGTCGTTCGTCCGCTCCGGCAAGGTGCGGGACCTGTATGCGATCGGCCCGGACCGGCTGCTGCTCGTCGCGTCCGATCGGATCAGCGCGTTCGACGTCGTCCTGCCGACACCGATCCCGGACAAGGGGAAGGTGCTCACCGGGCTGTCGCGGTTCTGGTTCGCCGAGACCGAGGCGATCGTTCCGAATCACCTGCTGGCGACGGACCTCGACGATGTCGATCCGATGGACTGGCCACGCCCCTCCGGCGAGGATCGACGGCCCCGCGCCGATGAGCTCGCCGGCCGGGTGATGCTCTGCCGCCGGGTCGATGTGCTGCCGGTCGAGGTCATCGTTCGCGGCTACCTCGCGGGATCGGGCTGGAAGGACTACAGGGCGACCGGGTCGATCTCCGGAGTCCGGCTCGCGCCGGGCCTCCGTGAGGGGGAGCGGCTCCCAGAGCCGATCTTCACGCCCTCGACGAAGGCCGATCTTGGGCGCCACGACGAGACGATCACATTCGACCGGATGGCGTCGATCGTCGGCGGGCCACTGGCCGAAAAGGTCCGCCACGCCGCATTCCAGTTGTACGGGCTTGGCACCCAGATCTGCGAGCGGGCCGGCCTCCTCCTCGCCGACACGAAGTTCGAGTTCGGCGTGTGGCCTGGCGACGAGGACCTCGTGCTGGTCGACGAAGTCCTGACGCCGGACTCGTCGCGATTCTGGGATGCCGCCGCGTGGTCGCCGGGCGGCCCGCAGCCGAGCTACGACAAGCAGTACGTCCGCGACTGGCTCGAGACGCAGCCGTGGGACAAGACCGATCCGGGGCCGGAGCTGCCGGCGGACGTCGTCGCCGGGACGCGGGCCCGCTACGTCGAGGCGTTCGAGCGGATCACCGCCGCGAGCTTCGACCGGTACATCGGGGAGGACGTGCTCGCTCCGTGACCAGCTTCCGGTTTGCCGTCAACGTCACGCCGAAGCCCGGGATCCTCGATCCGCAGGGTCGCGCGGTCGAGGGCAGCCTCGGCCACCTGGGGATCGACGGCGTGTCGGACGTCCGCGTCGGGCGGCGGGTGGAGCTGACCGTCGAGGCGGCGGACGATGGCGCGGCCCGGGCGGTCGTCGAGCGCCTCGCCTCGGAGCTTCTGTCGAACCCGTTGATCGAGGCGTATGCCGTCGAGGTCCTCGGCGCTGCTGCGGCGACGCGCACCGCGGAGAAGGTCCGATGACTGTCCGGATCGGCGTCGTCGTCTTCCCGGGGAGCAACCGCGACATCGACGCGGTCAACGCCCTGACGCTCGCCGGTGCGGAGCCCATCCGCCTGTGGCACGAGCAGTCGTCCCTCGACGGCGTCGCGGGCGTTCTCCTGCCGGGCGGCTTCGCGTACGGCGACTACATCCGGGCCGGGGTCATCGCGCGGTTCAGCCCGGTCATGCGTTCCGTGGCCGCGTTCGCGGCGGATGGCGGGCTCGTGCTCGGGATCTGCAACGGCTTCCAGGTCCTCGCCGAGGCCGGGCTCGTTCCCGGCGCGCTGCTCCGCAACCGCGGGCTGCGCTTCGTCTGCCGCCAGGTCGCGATCGTACCGGAGCGGCTCGACTCGCCGTTCACGTCGCTCGTCGGTGAGCGGCGCCCACTCCGGATGCCGGTCGCCCACGGCGAGGGCCGCTACTACGCGGACGACGCGACGCTCGATGCGATCGAGCGCGACGGCCAGGTCCTCTTCCGCTACGCGGCGCCCGACGGCACGTCGTCACGCGACCCCGCCGACCCCGCCAACCCGAACGGCTCGCTTCGCGGCATCGCCGGCGTGGCGAACGCGGCCGGCAACGTCGCGGGCCTGATGCCCCACCCGGAGACGGCGGTCGAATCGATCCTCGGATCGAACGACGGGCTCCTCGTGATCCGCTCGTTCGTCGAGAGCGCCCGGGAGCGAGCGGCCGGCGGCGCCCGCGTGGAGGCCGCCGTGGCCGGAGCCCGATGACCGTCGCCACGCGAACCGCACCCGCCGTGCCGCTCCACCGCCGACTCGGCCTGACCGACGTGGAGCTGGGAGCGATCCAGGATCGGCTCGGGCGCGAGCCGAACGACCTCGAGCTCGCGATCTTCAGCGTGATGTGGAGCGAGCACTGCTCGTACAAGAGCTCGAGGCCGCTCCTCCGGACGCTGCCCACGGCGGGCGCCGGCGTCGTCGCCGGGCCCGGTGAGAACGCCGGGGTCATCTCGATCGGTGACGGGCTCGCGGTCGCGTTCAAGATCGAGTCGCACAACCACCCAGCAGCGGTCGAGCCCTACCAGGGCGCGGCAACGGGAGTCGGCGGGATCCTTCGCGACATCTTCACGATGGGCGCGCGGCCGATCGCGGTCCTCGACGCCCTCCGGTTCGGCGACCCGGCCGACCCGCGGACCCGCCACCTCGTCGACGGCGTCGTCCGGGGCGTCGGCGGGTACGGCAACTGCGTCGGGGTACCGACCGTCGGCGGCGAGCTCGTGTTCGACCGGTCGTACCAGGGCAACCCGCTCGTGAACGTCATGGCGATCGGGCTGCTCGAGGAGCGGCTCCTGACGCGGGCGGCCGCGCCGGGCCCCGGCAACCTCGTCGTCCTGTTCGGCTCGACGACCGGGCGCGACGGCATCGGCGGGGCGTCGGTGCTCGCGAGCGCGACGTTCACCAACGACGAGACCACGAAGCGGCCGTCCGTCCAGGTCGGCGACCCGTTCGCCGAGAAGCTCCTCATCGAGGCCTCGCTCGAATTGATCGAGCGCGGGCTCGTCGAGGGCCTCCAGGACCTCGGCGCCGGTGGGATCAGTTGCGCGACCTCGGAGACGGCGGATCGGGCCGGCACCGGGATGATCGTCGACCTCGATGCGGTGCCCCGCCGCGAGCCGGGCCTCGAGCCGTTCGAGGTGATGATCTCCGAGTCGCAGGAGCGGATGCTCGCGGTCGTCCGGCCCGACCGCTATCCGGCCGTGCGCGAAGTGTGCGAGCGCTGGGGACTGCCGTGCGCCGTCATCGGGCGGGTGACCGGCGACGGGGATATCGCGATCGTCGAGGGCGGGCTGCGGCCTGACGGCCGGCCGGCGCCCGGCGCGCACGAGATCGCCCGGATCCCGGCTCCCGCCCTCACGAGCGACGCGATCGTCCACGACCGGCTCGCGGCCGCCCCGGCCCGCGTCCGTCCGGCTCCCGCGCCGGGCCTGCCGGAGCGTCCCGGCGACGGCCTCCCCGAGCGGGGCATGGATCCGGGTGCCGTCCTGCTGGCGCTCATCGGGAGCGCGAACCTCGCCAGCCGCCGGCCGGTCTTCGAGCAGTACGACTCCAACGTCCAGGCGAACACCGTGGCCGGCCCGGGGCGTGGGGCCGCCATGGTCCGGATCAAGGGCACGACAAAGGCGATCGTCGCCTCGACGGACGCGAACCAGGCGGTCGGCGCCATCGACCCGTGGCTCGGCGCGGCACTGAGCGTCGCCGAGGCGACCCGCAACGTGTCGATCACCGGCGCGCGCCCGCTTGGCGTCACGAACTGCCTGAACTTCGGCGACCCGACCCGGCCGGAGGCGTTCTGGCAGCTGGGCGAGGCGGTCCGTGGGCTGGGGGACGCGTGCCGTGCCCTCGGGCTGCCGGTCACCGGCGGCAATGTCTCGCTCTACAACGAGTCGCCGGCCGGCGCAATCGCGCCGACCCCGGAGATCGGGGTCGTGGGCCTGCTCGACGACGTCGCTCAACGGGTCGGTCCGGGCTTCGCGGCTGACGCCGACGCGATCCTGCTCGTCGGCGAGGCGGGGCCGGGGCTGGCGGGCAGCGAGTACGCGGCGCTGGCCGGGGTCGCGGCGGAGGACGGCCCACCACATCTCGACCTCGACACGGAGCGGCGACTCCAGGAGTTCGCTCGCGAAGCGGCAGGTCGCGGGCTGCTCGCGTCCGCCCAGGACATTGCGGGCGGGGGTCTCGCCGTTGCCCTGGCCGAGTCCGCTCTGTGGGGCGCCACGGATGGCGGGCTGGGCGCCCGGGTCCGCGTGCCGGGGGCGTGCTCGCCGGCGGTGGAACTCTTCGGGGAGAGCCCGTCGCGACTCGTCGTGAGCTGCCGTCCGCGGCACGCCCCGGCGCTCGCACTACTCGCTCGCCAGCACGGCCTCGCGGTCGACGAGATCGGCACCGTCGGGGGAGACCGGCTCGTCGTCGAGCTGGCCCGGTCCGGCTCGACAGGCACGGTCGAGGAGCGCGGGTCGCGGGTCGCGGACGCGCTCGACGTCGCCCTGGTCGACGTGCGCCATGCCTGGGAGCACGGCCTGTCGCGGTCGCTCGGCTGGGAGGTGGCCTGACGTGTGCGGCGTATTCGGGGCGGTCCTGCCCCGCGGGAGCGGCACGGAGGCGGCGGCAGTTGCCGCGCTCGGGCTGTTCGCGCTCCAGCACAGGGGCCAGGAGTCGGCCGGACTCGCGGTGAGCGACGGCGAACAGCTGATGCTCTACAAGGACCTTGGGATGATCGCGTCCGTCCTCGACGAGCGGCGCCTCCCGAGCCTTCGGGGTGACCTGGCCATCGCCCACTGCCGGTACTCGACGACCGGCTCGACGGTCTGGGAGAACGCCCAGCCGACGTTCCGTCTCGGGCCGAACCGGGCGATCGCGATCGGCCATAACGGCAATCTCGTCAACACGCGGGAGCTGCTCGGACAGCTGCCCGGCGGGCGCGGCCGCCTGCCCGCGTCGACGGACACGGAACTGCTGACCGCGCTCCTCGCCGACGAGCCGGCAGCGGACACGGTCGATGCGCTCCGGCGTGTCCTGCCCCGCGTCCGCGGCGCGTACACCCTGGTCGTGCTCGACCAGCGGCGGGTCATCGGGGTGCGGGACCCGTACGGCTTCCGGCCGCTCGTCCTGGGCCGGATCCGGACGGAGACGGCGGGAGGAGCGGGCCTGTGGGCGGACGACGCGGCGACCGGCTGGGTCCTCGCGTCGGAGACGGCCGCCCTCGACATCGTGGGCGCCGAGTTCGTCCGCGACGTCGAGCCGGGCGAGATCGTCGTCCTCGAGCAGGGTCGCGACCCGGTCTCCGTCCGGTTCGCCGATGCGACCCCCGCGCTGTGCGTGTTCGAGCTCATCTACTTCGCGCGGCCCGACTCGTACATGGAGGGTCGCAACCTCTACGAGGTCCGCCGGCGGATGGGCATGCAGCTCGCAACCGAGCACCCGGCGGATGCCGACATGGTCATGCCGGTCCCCGACACCGGTGCGCCGGCGGCGGCGGGCTACGCCGAGGCGTCCGGAGTGCCGTATCGGGAGGGCCTCGTCCGCAACCGCTACACGGGGCGGACGTTCATCCAGCCGTCCCAGACGATGCGCCAGCGGGGTGTGACGATCAAGCTCAACCCGTTGCGGGAGGTCGTCCGCGGCCGGCGGCTGACGGTCGTCGACGACTCGATCGTCCGGGGCACGACGACCAAGCAGATCGTCGACCTCCTCCGGCGCGCCGGCGCGGAGGAGGTCCATGTCCGGATCTCCGCGCCGCCGATCTTCCACCCGTGCTTCTACGGGATCGACACGCAGGTTGAGACCGAGCTCATCGCCGCCACTCACTCCGAGGAGGAGATCCGGACGTTCATCGGGGCGGACTCGCTCGGCTACCTGTCGATCCGCGGGGTCCTTGCCGCGCTCGACCTGCCATACGAGCGATTCTGCTTCGCCTGCTTCGACGGCACGTACCCGGAGCCCGTCCCGTACGACTCAGCGAGCCGCAAGTTCATCCTCGAGGAACCGGTCGGGGCACGTGGCTGAGAGAAACGCGTACGCGGCCGCCGGCGTCGACGTCGATGCCGGTGAGCGCGCGGTCGAGCTGATGCGGACCGCGGTCGAGTCGACCCGTCGGCCGGAGGTCATCGGTGGGCTCGGTGGATTTGCGGCCGCCGTTGCCGTGCCGGGCGGCTATCGCGAACCGGTGCTCGTCAGCTCGACCGACGGGGTCGGCACGAAGACCGCGATCGCGAGTGCGCTGGCCCGGTTCGACAGCATCGGCCGCGACCTCGTCGCGATGTGCGCCGACGACGTCGTGTGCAGCGGTGCGACGCCGCTGTTCTTCCTCGACTACGTCGCCGTGGGGCGGCTCGACCCGATGGGCGTGGCCGAGCTCATCGAGGGTGTGGCCGCCGGCTGCCTCGCGGCGGGGTGTGCGCTGGTCGGTGGCGAGACCGCCGAGCACCCGGGGCTCATTGAGCCAGGCTCGTTCGACATCGCCGGCTGCTGCGTCGGAATCGTTGAGCGCGACCGGCTCCTCGACACGCGCCTCCCCCGGGCCGGCGACGCGATCATCGGCCTCGCCTCGAACGGGCTCCATGCGAACGGCTACTCGCTCGTCCGGTCGCTCATCGAGCAGTGGCAGCTCGACCTCCACCGGCCCTACCAGGAGCAGCTCAAGCTGTCGCTCGGCGACGCGCAGACGGACCGCGCGGTCGCGGCCGAGCCCGCCCACGCCCTCGCGACGCTCGGCGAGGTGCTGCTCACGCCGACGCAGCTGTACGCGCCGTTCGTCCACGGCCTGCGGGCCGCGCTCGACGCCGGGGGGAGCGAGCTGCGAGGGCTGGCCCACATCACCGGCGGCGGGCTGCCCGGCAACGTTGCCCGGGCACTCCCCGATGACCTTGCTGCCCGTCTCGACCCGGGGCGCTGGCACGTGCCCTCGGTCGTCCGGCTGTTCGCGGCGCTCGGTGGACTGGACGGCCCGGAGATGCGGGCGACGTTCAACGGCGGGCTCGGGATGGTCGCGATCGTCCCGGCAGACGCCGTCACGCTGGCCCTGGGGGCGCTCCACGCGGCGGGGGCCGAAGCGGGGCGGGTCGGCGAAGTCGTGCCGGCCGACGGCGACCAGCGTTACGTCGAGGGGCCGCTATCGTCGTGAGCCCGCGCGCGACCGGGAGAATCGCGGTGGGCGTCTCGGGCGCCGGATCGAATCTCCACGCGCTCGTCGCGGCTGCGCGGCGTGGCGAGGTTGGCGGCGACGTTGTCCTCGTCTTTGCCGACCGGCCGTGCCCCGCGCTCGACTGGGCGGCAGAGGAGGGGATCGACACGGCGCTCGTGCCCGGCGGCGATGACGCGGTGCTGGATGACGCCCTCCAGGGGGCGGCGCCGGATGCGGTCGTCCTCGCCGGCTACCTGCGGATCGTCGGGCCCCTGGTACTTCGGCGATTCGGCGGACGGATCCTCAATACGCACCCGTCGCTCCTGCCCGCGTTTCCCGGGGCCCACGCCGTGCGCGACGCGCTCGCCGCCGGCGTCGTGGTGAGCGGCGTCACCGTCCATCTCGTCGACGCGACCCTCGACGGCGGCCCGATCGTCGCCCAGGAGGCCGTCCGGGTCATCGCCGACGACGACGAGGCGGAGCTCCACGAGCGGATCAAGGCGGTCGAGCACCGGCTGCTGCCACGCACGGTCGCGCTGCTCCTTGCCGGCGCGCTGTCCGCCGGATCGGGCAGCCGGAGAGCCCGGGTCGACCTCGTCGCCGCGG
This sequence comes from uncultured Anaerolineaceae bacterium, assembly GCA_964626755.1. GTDB lineage: Bacteria > Chloroflexota > Limnocylindria > Limnocylindrales > CSP1-4 > JACDAV01. The sequence continues at coordinate 11,979 of CAZVGO010000004.1, forward strand.
ACGAGCGGGCACCTGTTCCGCGCCGGGCGCTGCTGAGCGTGTCGGACAAGACCGGGCTCACCGAATTGGGCGCCGGGCTCGCGCGCTTCGGGTTCGAGCTCGTGTCCACGGGCGGGACCGCGCGGGCGCTCCGCGACGCCGGCCTCGCCGTGACCGACGTCGCGTCCGTCACGGGCTTTCCCGAGATGCTCGACGGCCGGGTGAAGACCCTCCACCCGAACGTCCACGCGGGGATCCTCGCCGACCGCCGGTCGGCCGGGCACCGCCGCCAGCTCATTGCCGCGGCGGTCGCTCCATTCGAGCTCGTCATCGTCAACCTCTACCCGTTTGCCGAGGCGGTCGAGCGGCCGGGGATCACGTTCGACGAGGTCGTCGAGGAGATCGATATCGGCGGACCGTCGCTCGTCCGTGCTGCCGCGAAGAACCACGCCAACGTCGCGGTCGTCACGGCGTCGACCCGCTACGGGGCGGTCCTCACCGCGCTCGCGGGGGAGGGGAGTGTTCCGGCGGACCTCCGGGCCGCGCTCGCGGTCGAGGCGTTCCGCCACACCGCGGCCTACGACGCGCGGATCGCCGCGGAGCTGCCGGGCGCGATGGACGCCGCGGGCGTTGGGCTACCGGACGAGCCGGGCCTGCCGCGCTCGAGCGATGTCTACCCAACGACGCTGACGATCGGTCTCGAAAAGGTCGAGACCCTCCGCTACGGCGAGAATCCGCACCAGGCCGCCGCGCTCTACCAGCGCCCCGGGGCGCGTCCCGCGGACGGGCCGTTCGCGACCGGCGAGCCGCCGCTGCAGGGCAAGGCGCTCAGCTACAACAACGTCCTCGACGCCTCGGCCGCGGCGGCGATCGCACGCTCTCTGCGGGGACCGGCCTGCGTCGTCGTCAAGCACACGAACCCGTGCGGCGCGGCCGAGCGGGCGACGCTCGTCGAAGCGTGGCAGGCGGCTCTCGCGGGCGACCCGGTCTCGGCGTTCGGCGGCGTCGTCGCGCTCACGCGCCTTGTCGACGCAGAGGTGGCCGCCGCGCTGACAGCGATCTTCCTCGAGGTGGTCGTCGCGCCCGGGTTCGACGACGCCGCTATCGAGCTGTTCGCCGCGAAGCCGAACCTCCGGCTGGTCGTCGATCCCGCCCTCGCATCTGACTGGCCGCCCCCATCGCCGAGCGCGACCGGGGCGATCCGGACCGCCGGTGGCGCCATTCTCGTGTCGACCCCGGATACGCTGCCGGACGACCCGGCCGAATGGGTCCAGCCGACCTCCCGCGCCCCGACCGACGTCGAGCGCCGCGACCTCGACCTCGCCTGGCGGCTCGTCCGCGCGGCGACCTCGAACGCCATCGTCATCGTCCGCGACGGGATGGAGATCGGGCTCGGGTCGGGCCAGACGAGCCGGGTCGACGCTGCCCGGCAGGCGGTCGCGAAGGCGCAGGCGATCCAGGGCGACGACGCGCTCGGCGGAGCGTCGGCCGCGTCCGATGCGTTCTTCCCGTTTCCGGACGCCGTCGAGGCGCTCCTCGAGGCCGGCGTCACCGCGATCGTCCAGCCGGGCGGCTCGGTCCGCGACGCGGAGGTGCTCGCGGCCGTGGAGCGGGCGGGCGCCACGATGCTCATCACCGGCCGCCGCCACTTCCGCCACTGACGGCTGCCGCGGCCCGAGCGACTGCTAGGATCGCGTCCATGAGCGTTGCCGCGCCCGGCAGGGTCATCGTCGACGACGCGCCGCTCACGTCGCGTGACGTCGTTGCGGTCGCACGCGGCGCGTCGATTGCACTGGGCCCCGCGGCCATCGAGCGGATCCGTGCGTCGCGGGCCGTCGTCGATCGTCTCGTTTCGGGCGACGAGCTGATCTACGGGTTGAACACAGGGCTCGGGCACGGGCGCAACGAGCGCCTGCCGGTCGAGGCCCTCGGCGGGAGCCAGGCCGACATCGTTCGGGCCCACGCCGGCGGGTTCGGGCCGCCGTTGCCGGTCGAGGTCGTCCGCGCGGCGATGGCCGTGCGGATTGCGGGCATCGCCCGCGGCGGGTCCGGCGCGTCGCCGGCGATCGCCGAAGCGTACGTCGGGTTGCTCAACGCGGGAATCCACCCGATCGTGCCGCTCGTCGGGTCGATCGGCGCGTCGGACCTCATGCACATGGCGGCGATCGCCCTCGTCGCGATGGGCGAGGGCGAGGCGGATCTGCGCGGCGAGCGCCTGTCCGGCGCAGAGGCGCTCGGCCGGGCCGACATCGCACCCCTCCGGCTCGGCCCGAAGGACGGGCTCACGGTGATCTCGGCGAACGGTGTGTCGATCGGGCAGGCGGCCCTCGTCGTCGACCGCGCGCAAGGACTCGCGGACGCCGCGGACCTCGTCGTGGCCCTCTCCCTCGAGGCGGCCCGCGGCAACCCGTCGATCGTCGACGCGGCCGTCGCAGCCGCGAAGCCGGTGCCCGGCCAGGCCATCGTCGCCGAGAGGATTCGCCGCTTCCTCGGGGGCAGCAGCCTGTCCGTCGCCGGTGGCGCGGAGTCCGTGCAGGACCCGCTGTCGTTCCGGGTCGCGCCCCAGGTCCACGGCGCCTTCCGCGAGGTGCTCGCGTTCGCGGCCTCGTCGGTCGACGCGGAGCTCGCCGCGATGGACGACAACCCGCTCGTGTCGATCGCCGATGACCGGATGATCAGCAACGGGAACTTCCATCCGATGCTCCTCGCCCTCGCCGTCGATGCAGTGCGGCCGGCGCTCGCCCACGTCGGGCAGCTGTCCGACCGGCGGACCGGGCAGCTCTGGGACCGGATCGCCGCGGACACCGGTGCATTCAGCGCCGAGGCGTTCGAGAAGATGTCGCGGTACGGGTCGCCGCTCCTCCGGTACAGCGGGGCCGCGCGGGCGGCCGAGCTGCGAACGCTGGCCGGCCCCGCGACGCTCGATGTCGCTCCGCTCGATCTGGGCGTCGAGGACCACGCGACGAACGCGCACCTCGCGGTCCGGCTGACCGACGAGGCGCTCGACCTCGCCGCGGATGTCCTCGCGGTCGAGCTTCTCACGGCGACCGCCATTCTCGGGTCAGATGACGAAGCCCGGGCGAGGATGGGCCCGCGCACTGGGGCGGCGCTCGAGCTCGTCGCGTCGACTCTCGCCACGCTGGGTCAGGGCGCGTCCGCCGCCGCGGTTCACGCAGCCGCCCGCGACCTCCTCGATGGCCGGCTCCTCGCCGCCGCGTCCCCGCCCGGAGACGTGCCGGCTTGACCCGCGCCCCGGCCAGCCCGCATCATCGGCCGGTGAACCGCTTCGGGAGCAACATGGCGATGCCCCGGCGGTCGCGCTCCGGCCGGGCCTGACCCGCCTCCCGGACGCGGCGACCGCCGTCCCGGTCCGCCCGCGTCGCGCCCAGGCCGGCGCGTCGCCCTCTCCCGCAGCAGGACACCCTTCATGCCCGACCGTCCCCGGTACTACCTGACGACCGCGATCGCGTACGCGAACAACCGGCCCGGACTCCACACGCTGTTCGAGGTCATCGGCGCCGACGTCATCGCGCGCTGGCACCGGATGAAGGGCGAGGACGTGCGGTTCCTCACCGGCACCGACGAGTACAGCGTCAACATCGCGCTGACCGCCGAGGCCCAGGGCAAGGACCCGAAGGCGTTCGTCGACGAGACGGTGGCCCAGTTTCGGACGGCCGAGGACGCGCTCTCGATCAGCCCGGATCGGTTCATCCGCACCACCGACCCAGATCATCAGCGGGCCGTCCACGAGTTCATCCGCCGGTCGTATGAGAACGGCGACCTGTACCTCGGCACGTACGAGGGCTGGTACTGCCCGAACGAAGGCTTCGTGCCGAAGGCCCAGCTCATCGACGATGCCGCCGGGACCCACTGCTCACACCATCCCAACGTCGAGCTTCAGTGGCTGTCGGAGCGGAACTGGTTCTTCCGTCTCTCGAAGTACCAGGAGGCGCTCGAGGGTTACTACGCCGAGCACCCCGACTGGATCGAGCCCGAGTACCGCAAGAACGAGATGCTCGGGTTCATGGCCCAGGGCCTCGAGGACTTCTCGGCGTCCCGTCAGAACGCAAAGTGGGGGATCCCGTTCCCGATCGCCGAGAACGGCGAGACCGCCCGGCGCGAGGACGGCTCGTGGGACCCGGAGGCGGGCACGGTCTACGTGTGGTTCGACGCCCTGATCAACTACGTCACCGGAGCGGGCTTCCCCGACGACCCCGAGGCATTCGAGAAGTGGTGGCCGGCCGACCTCCACGTCATCGGCAAGGACATCAACCGCCTCCACACGATCATGTGGCCGGCGATGCTCATGAGCGCCGGTTTGCCCCTGCCGCGCAAGGTCTGGGTCCACGGATGGCTGCTTGTCCAGGGCGAGCGGATGAGCAAGAGCCGGGGCAATTTCCTCGATCCCAACGACGTCGTTGCGGCGCTCGGGGCGGATGGAGCGCGCTACGCCACGCTGCGCGAAGTCGCGTTCGACCGCGACTCGGACGTGTCGTGGGACTCGTTCGTGCGCCGCTACAACGCGGACCTGGCAAACGACTTCGGGAACCTCGTCAACCGGACGGTCTCGATGGCGAATCGTTACCTCAGGGGCGAGCGGCCCGGACCGCGGCCGCCCGGTGATTCCCCGCTCGCCGAGGCCTGGGACGCCGCGGTTCGAGCCTACGGCGCGAAGCTCGACGCATACCTGCTCCACGAGGCGCTCGCCGAGTTATGGGAGTTCGTTGGAGTTGCGAACAAGGCGGTCGACGCGGAGAAGCCGTGGGTCCTCGCGAAGGCCGCGGCCGGTGGCGATGTCGCCGCCACGGAGCGCCTTCGCGGCGTCCTCGGCGATCTTGTTGAGGCAAGCCGCCTGATCGGCCTGGCGGCGGCGCCGTTCCTGCCGAACACGTCGCCCCGCGTCCTCGCCCAGCTCGGCTACGACTACCCGTACGCCGCGGACGGCAACGCCGGTCCGCCGATCCTCGACGAGCTCCGCTGGGGCGCCCACGCCGACGCCGAGGGGCGCCTCGGCACAGCGGAGCCGCTCTTCCCGCGACTGGATGTCGAGTCGCAGGAGGCCTGAGCGCCGGGGTCTGTGTCGAATATCAGTGGACGCGATGCAATCGGCGATCAGGGCGCCCCTCTGCCCCGTACGCCGCCGGGCGCAAGCGTGTCGCGGGCATCCTCCGAGCTGATGACGGCCGCGGAACGTCCGTACCATCGCCGGGGTTGATATCTGCGCCAAACGGCCGTGTCACATCGGCGACAATCCGCCGATGCGCCTCGTCGACAGCCATTGCCACCTCCAGGCCGACCGGTTCGACGATGACGTCGACCTCGTCGTCGGTGGGGCCCGGCTGGCCGGGGTCGAGCGGATCCTCGTCCCCGGCTGGGATCCCGCGTCGTGTGGCCGGGCCATCGGGCTCGTCGACCGCTTCCCCTGGCTCGACGCGTCTGTCGGCGTGCATCCCCACGATGCGGCGAACGTCGACGACGACGCCTGGCAGGAGCTCGCCCGCCTGGCCCTCGATAATCGCGTCGTCGCAATCGGCGAGACGGGCCTCGACTACGACCGTCTCCACTCGCCGATCCTCGCCCAGCTCGCGAACCTCCGGCGGAACCTCCAGCTCGCCGCCGAGACCGGCAAGCCTGCCATCCTCCACTGCCGCTCGGTCGAGGGCGAGCGGGAGGCCCAGGACGCGCTGCTGGCGGAGGTCCGGGCTTTTGGCAGCCGGCCGCCAGCGGTCCTCATCCACTCGTTCTCGGGGCCGGTCGACTATGCCGAGGCGATGCTGGCCCTCGGGGCGGCGATCAGCTTCTCCGGTCTGGTGTTCCGGCGGGGCGAGGAGGCCTCGGCGGACGTCGTCCGGCTCGTGCCCGAGGACCGCCTGCTCGTCGAGACTGACTCGCCGTTCCTCTCGCCGCCCGGGGCACCGCGGGCGCGGAACGAGCCGGAGTGGGTCGTCGTGACCGCACGCTGGGTGGCCGAGCAGCGGGGCGTCGCGCCGGAGGCCCTCGGCGAGGGGCTCGTCGGAACGTACGACGCCCTCTTCCCGAGCGAGCGGCGCTCGGCGGCGCTGGCTGTTGCCGCCCGCCAAACCCCGTCTTGACAGCCGTCGACCGGCCGCGGTACTGTAGTTAGCACTCTCACATCGAGAGTGCCAAGCGACGCGGGAACGCCGATCCGGAGGGGCCCGAGCGGCCCAGAGGAACGGATCGCGACCGCCGCGACGCGCTCAATCAAGTTGGCGTGGCTGCCGGACGGCCTCGAGTCTGCCGGCGGCCCGCGATCAGGCGAGTTGGACGGCCCCAGGCCGTCACAGGAGGTACGCACCTTGGCCACCGCCACCGCAGCCAAGACCAAGCTCCGGCCATTGATGGACCGGGTCGTCGTCAAGCCCACGCCCCGCGAGGAGATGACGAAGTCCGGCATCGTGTTGCCCGACACCGCCAAGGAGAAGCCGCAGGAGGGGACCATCCTCGCCGCCGGCCCGGGCGGGTTCGACACCGAGGGCAAGCGGACGCCGATGGACGTCAAGGCGGGCCAGAAGGTCCTCTACGCGAAGTACGCCGGGACCGAGTTCAAGATCGACGAAGAGGAGCTCCTGATCGTCAGCCAGAAGGACATCCTCGCGGTCGTCGAGGACTGACGCCGAGGCGACTCTCCCTACCCCAGACACTTCGGAGGAACAGACACATTGGCTAAGCAGTTGATCTTCGACGAGGTCGCTCGTCGATCGCTCAAGCGTGGAATGGACCGGCTCGCCGACGCGGTCAAGGTGACGATCGGCCCGAAGGGCCGCAACGTCGTCCTCGACAAGAAGTTCGGTGCGCCGACGATCACCAACGACGGAGTCACGATCGCCCGCGAGATCGAGCTCGACGACCCGTTCGAGAACATGGGCGCCCAGCTCCTCAAGGAAGTCGCGACCAAGACGGACGACGTCGCCGGCGACGGCACCACCACGGCCGTCGTTCTTGCCCAGGCCCAGGTGGCCGAGGGCCTCCGCGTCGTCACCGCCGGGGCAAACCCGATGGTCGTCAAGCGCGGCATCGAGAAGGCCGTCCAGGCGGTCGTCGAGGAGATCAAGAAGCAGTCGCGCCCGGTCGACAACCGCGAGCAGATCGCGGCCGTCGCGGCGATCAGCGCCGCGGACCCGGAGGTCGGCGAGATCATCGCCGAGGTCATGGACAAGGTCGGCAAGGACGGCGTCATCACCGTCGAGGAGGGGCAGTCGCTCGGCCTCGAGGTCGAGTACGTCGAGGGGATGCAGTTCGACCGCGGCTACATCTCGCCCTACTTCGTCACCAACCCGGATCGGATGGAGGCGGTTCTCGAGAGCCCCCTCATCCTCATCACGGACAAGAAGATCTCGAGCGTCCAGGACCTGCTCCCGGCCCTCGAGAAGGCCGTCCAGCAGGGCAAGCCGATGCTCATCGTCGCCGAGGACATCGACGGTGAGGCGCTCGCGACGCTCGTCGTCAACAAGCTCCGCGGCACCGTCCAGGTCCTCGCCGTCAAGGCGCCGGGCTTCGGCGACCGCCGCAAGGAAATGCTCCGCGACCTCGCGGTCCTGGCCGGCGGCACGGTCATCAGCGAGGAGATCGGGCGGAAGCTCGACTCGGTCGTGGTCGAGGATCTCGGCCGCGCCCGCCGCGTCGTCGCGACGAAGGACGACACGACCGTCGTCGACGGCGAAGGTGCACCGGACCAGATCAAGGCCCGGATGCAGCAGATCAAGGCCCAGATCGAGGAGACGACATCGGACTATGACAAGGAGAAGCTCCAGGAGCGCCTTGCCAAGCTGTCCGGCGGCGTCGCCGTGATCAAGGTGGGCGCGGCCACGGAGGTCGAGCTCAAGGAGAAGAAGCACCGGATCGAGGACGCGCTCTCGACGACCCGCGCGGCCGTCGAGGAGGGTCTCGTCGCCGGTGGCGGCACGACGCTCGTGCAGGCCGCTCCTGCGCTCGACAAGCTCAAGCTCGAAGGCGACGAGAAGGTCGGCCTCGAGATCATCCGGCGCGCCCTCGAGGCACCCGCCCGGCAGATCGCCGACAACGCCGGACAGCCCGGCGAGGTCGTGGTCGAGAAGATCAAGACCCTGCCGAAGGGCGAGGGCTTCGACGCTCTCAAGGGCGAGTACGGCAACATGTTCGACAAGGGCATCGTGGACGCCGCGAAGGTCACCCGATCCGCTCTCCAGAACGCCGCCTCGATCGCGGCGCTCGTCCTGACGACGGAGACGCTCGTCACGGACATCCCGGAGAAGGAGAAGGCGGGCGCCGGTTCTCACGGCCACGGTGGCGGTGGGGAGATGGACTTCTAGTTCGCGACTGTGATCCCCCGCATGCGCGGCGTTGCCGCTGCGGGGGCTCGCTCACGTACGTTCGAGTACGCTCACTCGCCTCCTCGACGGCGCCTTGCGCCTGCGGGGTCTGCCAGTCGCTCAAGCGCCAAGAGAGCCCGGGTCGCAAGGCCCGGGCTCTTCGATTCCCGCGACTCCGGCCCGCGGCGGTTCCCGTTGCCCTCAGGCGACATTCCGAGCCCCGGGCCGCGTGGCGGGCACTCCCTCGACGAAGGCGCGACAATGGAGCGGTTGACACCCGGTCGCCATCCGGCGACCCTGATGTGCCGTCACTCAACCTAGCTGGAGTCACTATGCCCCGCCGCCTGCTCATCTTCCTCGCGCTCGCCGCCTCGCTGGCGGTGGTCGCCTGCAGCAGCACCCCCCAGGCTCCCGCGCTGAGCGACCCGAAGGAGATCCTCGCCCAGTCGATCGCGTCACTCGCGAACGTCAAGACTGCGACGATCAAGGGGACCTTCGGCGGCTCCATCAACGCGGCCGAGGCCGGCAACTTCGACCTCTCCTCGGTGACGGTCGACCTGGCCATCGACATTCCGGCGAAGAAGACCCGCGCCACGGTCGACGCCCCGACCCTCATGGGGACGAACCTCGACCTCATCGTGGCCGACGGGAAGACCTACATCAAGGTCATCGGTCCACTCGCCACGTTCATCGGTGGCGACGCAACAGGCAAGTACACGATGACGACTGCCGACACGAGCATCGTGCCGGATGAGGCAACCGATCCGACGAAGGCGATCGCGGAGCTCCGGAAGAGCCTCGACGAGCTTCCCAAGGCTCCGGAGAAGCTCGCCGACGAGCGGTGTGGCGACCAGGACTGCTATCACGTCAAGCTTGCCCTGACCGCCGACGAGCTGGGCGAGCTGGCCGAAGGCGCGACCATGGGCAGCGTCTCGGTCGATTTCTGGTCCCGGAAGAACGATCTCCGCCCCGCGAAGATCTCGTTTGCGATGGACATGGGCGCCCAGGGCACCGTGAGCGGCACGTTCGAGTTCACGTACGACCAGGCCGTGAACATCAGCGCCCCGCCGGCCGACCAGATCGCTCCCTGAGTTCAACGCCGGTCCGAGCCTGCCCCCACCGCCGACGAATGGCCCGCCCTCGATGGGCGGGCCATTCCCGTTCCGGAGGCTGGCCGTGCCACTCCTCCGCGAGTCGCCGGAGAGTCACCCCGCCTACAATCGATGAGTGAGTCCCAGCCCCCGTCGCCGGTCCCGCGCCCGCGCGGCCGACGCCGCCGTGGAAGTGCCCGGGACCGTCTTCGCCGAGCTCGATCCGGGCACCGCCGGCGCGCCGGTCGAGCCGGACTGGCTGCGCGACGCCCCGTCCGGTGAGGAGCCCCGCCCGCCCGATCCCGTGGCCGCAGCTGCCGCCGAGGCCGCCCGCGCGGCAGCCGCCGTCGAGCGAGCCGCCGCGATCGTCGGGGCCCTCAACCCTGAGCAGGCCAGGGCGGTAATCACGACCGAGGGCCCGCTCCTCATCCTCGCCGGCGCCGGCAGCGGCAAGACCCGCGTCCTCGCCCACCGGATCGCCTACCTCATCGGGGTCAAAGGCGTCCGCCCGTGGCAGGTCCTGGCGGTCACATTCACGAATCGCGCCGCGGGTGAGCTGCGCGACCGGATCATCGCCCTCGTGGGCGAGGCCGGGCGGGACGTCCAGGCCGGAACATTCCACGCGCTCTGCGCCCGCGTTCTCCGCCGGGACGGGGAGGCGATCGGGATCAGCCGGCGCTTCGTGATCTACGACACGGACGACCAGGGTGCGCTGATGAAGCAGATCCTGCGCGACGAGGACCTGCCGCTGACCGGCGAGTTCCGCCCGTCCGCCGTGCTCGGCGCGATCAGCCGGGCGAAGAACGAGATGCTCGACCCGACGTTCCTCGAGGAGAACGCCGTCAACCGCCACGAGCGGATCGTCGCCCGGCTGGCGGTGAAGTACCAGGAGCGGCTCCGGAAGGTCGGCGCGCTCGACTTCGACGACCTCCTCCTCGAGGCGGTCCGGCTGTTCCAGGAGGCACCCGCTGTCCTCGCCCGGTACCAGGATCGGTGGCGCTACCTCCACGTCGACGAGTACCAGGACACGAACCGGCCGCAATACCTGTGGGTCCGGGCGCTCGCCGCGAAGCACGGCAACCTCGCCGTCGTCGGCGATGACGACCAGTCGATCTACCGCTGGCGCGGGGCGGACCTCCGGAACATCCTGGACTTCGAGCGTGACTGGCCAAACGCGGCGGTCGTCAAGCTCGAGCGGAACTACCGCTCCACCCAGCTCATCCTCGATGCCGCCCACGCGGTCGTCTCGCGCAACACGGAGCGCACCGACAAGAAGCTCTGGACCGACCAGGCCGGCGGCAAGCCGATCCAGCGCTTCGAGGCGTACAACGAGGAGGAAGAGGCCGAGTGGATCGCCCGCCAGGTCGAGGGGCTGGCCGGCGGCCGCGGCTCGGCGCTCACCCGCCGGGCCGACGACGAGGACGGCGTGTTCCGGTTCCAGGACGTCGCCGTGATGTACCGGATGAACGCCCAGTCCCGGGCGATCGAGGAGGCGTTCCTCCGCTACGGGATCCGCTACCAGCTCGTCGGCGGGACCCGGTTCTACGCCCGGCGCGAGGTGAAGGACGCCCTGGCGTACCTGCGGATCCTCCGCTCGGACGTGGACGCGGTGAGCTTCGAGCGGGTGATCAACGTTCCGGCGCGGGCGATCGGTGAGAAGACGATCGAGACGCTTCGCGGCGTGGCGGCGCGGGAGGGCGTGTCGACCTGGGAGGCGATCGAGCGGGGCGCGACCGGCCGGATCGAGACGATGGCGCCGCGGACGCGGAATGCGCTGGCCGAGTTCGCCGCGCTCGTCCGGCGGCTGCGGTCACGGGTCGGCATCCTGCCGTTGCCGGAGCTCCTCGACGAGATCCTCGAATCGTCCGGCTACCGGGCGATGCTCGCCGATGGCTCGGAGGAGGGCGAGGAGCGCTGGGCGAACCTGCTCGAGCTGCGATCGGTCACGACCCGCTACGACGATCTCTCGCCCGAGGACGCCGTCGACCGGCTTCTCGAGGAGACGGCGCTCGTCGCGGACCAGGACAGCTATGAAGGCGGCGCGGACGCGGTCACGCTCATCACGCTCCATGCGGCGAAGGGCCTCGAGTTCCCGGTCGTCTTCATCGCCGGGCTCGAGGAGGGCCTCTTCCCGCACAGCCGCGCGCTCGACGACGAGAAGGAGCTGGAGGAGGAGCGCCGGCTGGCGTACGTCGGGATCACCCGGGCGAAACGCCGCCTCTACCTCTCCCACGCCTGGCGCCGTGCGACGTGGGGGATGGGCCAGGCATCGGTCCCGTCGCGCTTCCTCCTCGAGATCCCGGCCAGCCTGATGGAGGGACCGCAGCTCGAAGGGCCCGGCGATCCCGAATCCCCGGGCCCACTCGATCTCGACCTCGTCTTCGGTGCCCGGCGGGCGACCCGGTTCGGGACGCCGGTGCGCGCCGGCGGCGCCGCCTGGCGGCAGGGGAGCGGGCGACCCGGCGCGCCGGCGCCCGGTGAGCCGTTCCGCCCCACCCGCGACCTCGCCGCGCGCCGCGAAGCGTTCGCCGGCGGCGCCCCGTCCGGTTCCCTCGGTCGACCGGTCGAGGCCGGGCCCGCGCCGTTCCCGTCACCGGCAGCCAGCCGTCCGGTCATCCCCGGTGAGCGGCGCTTCCGCGACGGCGACCGCGTCCGGCACGCCCGCTGGGGGGACGGCATCGTCGTGAGCTCGAAGCTCACCCGGAGCGACGAGGAGGTGATCGTGGCGTTCCGCGACCAGGCGGTCGGGCGCAAGACGATGCTCGCCAGCCTCGCGAACCTCGACGTCGTCGGATAGCGTCGCGGGCGCCTCCTGGGCTAGAGTGCCGCCGATGACGACCCTGGAGACCAATCTGGCATCCGTCGTCTCGCTCGGCGACTTCGAGGCCCTGGCCCGGGAGCGGTTGGAGCCGGCGGCGTGGGACTACCTCGCGGGTGGCGCCGAGGACGAGATCACGCTGGCCGGGAACCTCGCCGCTTTCCGCCGCCGGCGGCTTCTCCCGCGGGTCCTCGTGGACGTCGCCCAGGTGGATCTCCGGTGCCGCGTCCTCGGCCGGGACGTCGCGCTCCCCATCGGCGTCGCACCCGTGGCCGCCCAGGCCCTCGCCCATCCCGATGCCGAGCTCGCGACCGCCCGGGCTGCTGCCGCCGCCGGCGCCCTGTATTGCCTCTCGACGGTCAGCAGCCGCTCGATCGAGGAGGTGGCAGCAGCGGTGCCGGCCGACGCGCGGCGCTGGTTCCAGCTCTACGTCAACGAGGACCCCGCGTTCACCCGGGAGCTCGTCCGGCGCGCCGAAGATGCCGGCTACGAAGCGATCGTGCTCACGGTGGACCTGCCGGTTCTCGGCTATCGCGAGCGCGAGAAGCGGCGCGGCTGGGAGCTCGATACGCCGCTCGGCAACTTCGACCGATCGATGGTGGTCGCGCCCGATCGGGACCGCGACGGCCAGGTCGAGCTCGACCGGCTGCTCGACTCGCGCCATGTCCGGCTGACCTGGGACGACCTTGCGACCGTCCGCTCGTGGTCGTCGCTGCCGCTCGTCCTCAAGGGCATCCTCCACCCGGACGACGCGCGGCTGGCCGTCGAGCACGGCGCCGCCGGCGTCGTCGTCTCGAACCACGGCGGCCGGCAGCTCGATCGCTCACCGGCCGCGCTGGACATGCTCGAGGCCGTCGTCGCGGCGGTCGACGGGCGCGCCGAGGTGTACCTCGACGGCGGCGTGCGGCGGGGGAGTGACGCGTTGATCGCGATCGCCCTCGGCGCGACGGCGGTGTTCGCCGGCCGCCCGTTCGTCGCCGCCCTGGGCGTTGCGGGCGAGCCCGGGGTCGACCGCGCGTTCGCAATCCTCCGCGAGGAGCTCGAGCGGGCGATGTCGCTGCTTGGGGCGCCGACGCTGGCCGATGTCCGGCGCGACCACGTGATGGACGGCTAGCCCGATGGCCGTGACCGAGCCGACCGAAACGACCGAGACGACGACCTCCGACCGCGAGCCGGTCGGCTCCGCCGACAGCGAGCCGGTCGGCTCCGCCGACAGGCTTCCGGTCGACCCCGTGCTCGTGGAGCAGGCCGCGCGGCTCGACACGGAGACCGCGGCCGCGCGACACACCGAGATCTCCGAGCGGGTCGGGCGGGCGAACCGCCTCTACTACGGGGAAGACGCCCCGGAGCTCAGCGACGCGGACTACGACGCCCTCTTCCGCGAGCTCGTCGCGCTCGAGACGGCCCATCCCCAGCTCGTCACGCCCGACTCGCCGACCCAGCGGGTCGGGGGCGCGCCGGCCGGAACGTTTGACGAGGTCCGCCACCGGCGGCCGATGCTGTCGCTCGCGAACGCCTTCAGTCACGACGAGCTTCGCGCGTTCGACGCCCGGGTCCGGCGCGGCCTGGGCCTGCCGCCGGCCCCGGAGCCTGCCCCGCAGCTGCGCTACGTCGCGGAGCTGAAGATCGACGGTCTCGCCATCTCGCTCCAGTACGAGCACGGCCGGTTCGCCCGCGGCGCGACGCGGGGCGACGGCGCGACCGGCGAGGACGTCACCGCCAACCTGCGGACGATCAAGGCGATCCCGGGCCGCCTGCCCGAGCCGGCCACCCTCGACGTCCGGGGCGAGGTGTTCATGCCGCGCAAGGAGTTCGCCCGGATCAACACCGAGCGCGAGGAGCTGGGCCTGCCGCTCTACGCGAACCCGCGCAACAGCGGTGCCGGATCACTCCGCCAGAAGGATCCCGAGGTCACCGCGAGCCGTCTCCTGTCGGCGTGGTTCTACCAGCTCATCGAGGACGGCGATGGTGCGGCAGGCGGGGTGGCGACCCAGTCTGCCGCCCTGGAGCGGCTCGAGAGCCTCGGCCTGCCGGTCAACCCCGACCGCGAGGCGGGTCTCGACATCGAGGGTATCGTCGCGTTCGCCGAGCGATGGCAGGAGCCGCGCCACCACTTGCCGTACGAGACCGACGGGGTGGTCGTCAAGGTCGACGCATTCGACCAGCAGGCCCGCCTCGGGATGGTCTCCCGCGCGCCGCGCTGGGCGATCGCCTACAAGTTCCCGCCGGAGCAGGTCGAGACGGTGGTCGAGGACATCGTCCCGTACGTCGGGCGAACCGGGACGCTCACCCCCGTCGCCCACCTCCGGCCCGCCAAGGTCGCCGGCTCGACCGTGGCTCGCGCGACGCTCCACAACCTCGACGAGGTCCGCCGCAAGGACATCCGGATCGGCGACACGGTCGTCCTCCAGAAGGCCGGCGACGTCATCCCGGAGATCGTCCGGGCCGTGCTCGAGCGGCGGACCGGCAAGGAGCGCGAGTTCGAGATGCCGGCGACCTGCCCCGTGTGCGGGACGCCGGTCGCCCGGGACGAGGGCGCGGTCCGGAACTACTGCCCGAACCCGTCCTGCCCGGCCCGAGTCGGCCAGGAGTTCGGGCATTTCGCCGGGCGCGGCGGGATGGATATCGAGGGCGCCGGCTGGAAGGTCCTCTCGCAGCTCATCGAGCGCGGGTTGATCCGGCGGCGGGGTGACTTCTACCGGCTGTCCGTCGAAGACCTCGAGTCGCTCGATCGGTTCGCCCGGAAGAGCGCCGAAAACCTCCACCGGTCGATCCAGAAGGCGCGCCGCCGGCCGCTCGAACGGGTGCTGGCGGCTCTCGGCATCCCCCAGGTCGGCTGGACCACCGCGATCGAGCTCGCCCGCTGGCTCGCCGAGCGCGTCCCCCCGGGCGACGACTGGCTTCGCCGCGCAGCGGCCGAGCTGGGCGGCGCGGCCGCGACCCCGGAGCGGTTCGAGGAGATCGACGGGGTCGGGCCGACCGTCGCCGCGGCCCTCGCGTCGTGGTTCGGGCCGGACGGGGAGGGGGTTGCGGTTCTCGAGGATCTCGCCGACGCCGGCGTCCAGGTCGAGCTGCCCGACCCACGACCCGCTGCGGGGGACACGGGACCGCTCGCCGGCAGGACCGTCGTTGTCACAGGCGCCCTCGAGGGCTTCAGTCGCGAGGAGGCGGAGGAGGCGATCCGGGCGGCCGGTGGCAAGGCCGGCGGCTCCGTGTCGAAGAAGACCGACTGGCTGGTGGCCGGCGAGAGCGCCGGGTCGAAGCTCGCGAAGGCCGAGAAGCTCGGCGTGCCCGTCCTCGACGAGGCGGGCTTCCGCCGGATCCTCGACGGGGAGGTTCCCGAACCATGAGCCGTTCGCAGCTCCGGATTTACACGATCGAGCCGGGCCGCCTCGACGACTTCGTCCGCGTCTGGTCGGCCGGTGTGCGGCCGCTCCGTCGCCGGTTCGGGTTCGAGAGCGCGGCCTGGACGGTGCCGGAGGAGAGCCTGTTCATCTGGCTCGTCACCTACCGGGGCGAGAAACGCTTCGAGGAGGCGGATACGTCGTACTACGCCTCACCCGAGCGCCAGGCCATGACGCCCGATCCCGCCCAGTGGATCGCCAAGAACGAGACCCGCTGGCTCAGCCCGGTTATCGCCGCCGAACCGGTACCCGGCGGTGGTGGTAGCGCTCCATGAGCTCGCTCACCTGCGAGCGCGCCGCTTCCCACTCGGGCTGATCGCCGAAGATCGCCGTCCCGGGGCCCCAGCGCTTGAGCTGGGTCATCGCCGTGACGATCGTGTTGTGCTCGAACGTCCGTCGCCGGCCGCCGTCGACGCTGCCGGTCACGAAGTATCGCCGCACGAGATCGAACGGCGCCGTCCATTTGCCGATCCGGATGCGGTCGCCCTCGCGGAGGGACTCGAGCAGCTCGTCGTCGCCGACCGGATGATGGTCGTGCTCCCCGACGTGATGGTGGAGGTCGACGCGCTTGCTCGGATGATCGAGGCTCGGCAGCCGCCCGTCATCATCGACCGTCCGGTAGCAGACCGGGCACGACGGCAGCTCTGCGTTGGCGCGCGGCGGCGCCCCGTACGGCAGGCCGCAGCGCCGGCAGAAGCTCGAGCTCGTCGCCCCCGACGGCGTTCCACACTGGAGGCACGCTGTCACGGCCATCAGCCCAGCCTCCGGCCGGACGCGAGTTGGTCGAGCGTCGAGCGGGTGATCCTGTCGGCCGCCTCCACCCGGATGTGCCAGTACTCGGGCGAATAGAGGCCGGCCGGGCTCCGGGTCACCGTCGGGCGGCCGTGGCCGCCGGCTTGTTCGAGGGCCGTCGCCACGGCGCCGCCGAGCCGCGCCGGAGAGTCGGGCCGGGGCATGTGGGGATCGAGAGACGCCGCGAGGGCGGAGATGAACCGCTCGAGCTCGACCCGGCCGAGGGCGACGACGAGATCCTCGATCCGGTCGGGGTCGGGCGGGGGAGGGCCGGGCTCGGGGGCCGGGCGGGCGAGCTTCCGACGGGCGCGGTCGAGGCTCTTCTGGACCCACATCGTGCGATCTGAACTCCGCTGGCGTGATGCGGTAGTCGGGGGCGTGGTGGACTCCGGACAGGATGTCCGCAGGGGCGGGGTACTGACCATCCCCCGACGGGGGCCCATCAGTACCGGTCCGGGCCGAGGCCACGCACGAATCGCGCGGTCGGCGGCCGTCAGGTGGTGCGCCGGGACAACCCTTCGCGGCTATCATCGGCCCATGGCCACCCTCTCGCGGACGGACGTCGCGCACGTCGCCTACCTGGCGCGCCTGGGCCTCACGGATGCGGAGCTCGGCAGGCTCGAGGGCGAGCTCAACCACATCCTCGACCAGTACGCGGTCCTCGCCCGGCTCGACACGGACGCGATTCCCCCGACGGCCCAGACGATCGAGCTCGAGAACATCCTCCGGGACGACGTCGTGGCCCCGTCGTTGCCCGTCGACGCCGTCCTCGCCAACGCGGCCCTGACCGAGGGGCCGTTCATCGCCGTTCCGCCGATCCTCGGCGGGGACGCGACCGGCGAGCCCGGATGACCGTCGCGGGCGATCCGCACGCCCTCGTCCGGCTGGCCGGCCACGAGCAGGCCGCCCTCCTCCGTGCCGGCACGGTCTCGTCGCGCGAGCTGACCGGCGCCCACCTCGCCCTCGCGGGACGCCAGAACCGGGCACTGAACGCATGGCTCGTGCTCGATCCGGAGGGCGCCCTCGCCCAGGCGGACGCCGCGGACACGATCCTCTCCGGCGCACGCGCCGCCGGCGCTGCAGCCCTCGATGCGCTTCCACCACTGCTGGGCCTACCCGTCGCGCTCAAGGACCTCGTCTCGGTGAAGGGCGGCCAGGCGACGTCCGGGTCGCGGATCCTCGAGGGCTACCTCGCGCCGTACGACGCCCACATCACCGAGCGGCTCCGGGCGGCCGGCGCGGTGATCCTCGGCAAGACGAACATGGACGAGTTCGCGATGGGCTCCTCGACGGAGCACTCGGCGTTCGGCCCGACCGCGAACCCGTGGGCGCTCGACCGGGTCCCGGGCGGCTCGTCCGGCGGTTCGTCTGCGGCCGTGGCCGCGTTCCACGTGCCGTTTGCGATCGGCACGGACACCGGCGGCTCGATCCGCCAGCCCGCGGCCCTGTGCGGGATCGTCGGGCTGAAGCCGACCTACGGCCGGGTCAGCCGCTACGGGATCGTCGCGTTCGCGAGCAGCCTCGACCAGATCGGTCCGTTCGCCCGAAACGCGCGGGACGCCGCGGTGCTCCTCCACGCCGTCGCCGGCCGGGACGATCGGGACTCGACATCGGCCCCGGTGCCGGTGCCGGACGACCTCCTCCGCCTCCCGGCCGACGACGAAGCCGCGACGTCACTCCGCGGCAAGCGACTGGGGCTGCCCCGCGAGTACTTCGTCGCGGGCATGGAACCGGGAGTCGAGGCCCGCGTCCGCGAGGCCGTCGCCGCGCTGGAGTCAGCCGGCGCGATCGTCGAGGAGGTCTCGCTGCCCCACACGGAGTACGGGCTCGCGACGTACTACATCGTCGCGCCGGCCGAGGCGTCGGCGAACCTCGCCCGCTACGACGGGATCCGCTACGGGCCGCGGCTCGGCGACGGCGACGTGCTGACGACATACCTCGAGACCCGCGGCCGGGGCTTCGGGGCGGAGGTCAAGCGCCGGATCATGCTCGGCACGTACGCGCTGTCGGCGGGCTACTACGACGCGTATTACCTGAAGGCCCAGAAGGTCCGAACGCTCATCAAGGGCGACTTCGACGGACTGTTCGGCCAGGGCTTCGACGCGCTTGTCGCGCCGACGTCTCCGACCGTCGCCTTCCGGTTCGGGGAGAAGCTGGCCGATCCCGTCGCGATGTACCTGTCCGACGCGTGCACGCTGCCGGCGAACATGGCCGGCCTGCCGGGCGTGTCGATCCCTTGCGGTCTGTCGGAGAACCTCCCGGTCGGCCTCCAGCTGATCGGCGCGCCGTGGTCGGAGCTCGAGCTGTTCCGCCTCGCCCGCGGCTACGAGGCGATCACCGCCAGCGCACCGTGGCGCGCGATGGAACCCACGGAGCTCGCACTGGCCGACGACCCGGCCACGCCGACGCCGGCCGAGCGCGCGGCGGAACTCGCAGGGTCCCACGCATGAGCCCGCGCCCTCATGGCGTAGATTCGACTGAATGAGAGCGACGGACCGTCCCACACTTCGGGCCCGACTCGCCGAGCGCGCCCTCGCTGAGCGGGTCAACGCTGTCCCGCCGTCCGGGATCCGGCGGTTCTTCGACATCCTCGCGACGATGGACGATGTCATCAGCCTCGGCGTGGGGGAGCCGGATTTCGACACGCCGCCCCAGGTCGTCGAGGCGGGCGTGCGCTCGCTCCGCGCAGGGCGGACCCACTACACCTCGAACTACGGGACGATCGAGCTCCGTCGCGCGCTTGCCGCCCACCTCGGGAGGCGCTATGGCGTCTCGTACGATCCGGCCCGCGAGCTGCTGATCACCGTCGGCGCGTCGGAGGCGGTCGATCTCGCCCTCCGCGCGACCTGCGATCCGGGCGACGAGGTCGTCCTCCACGAGCCGTCGTACGTCGCCTATCCGCCGGCCGTGACGTTCGCGGGCGGAGTCGTCCGGTTCGTCTCGACTCGGCTCGAGGACGACTTCGCCCTCGACCCGGCCGCGGTCGAGGCCGCGATCACGCCGCGGACGAAGGCGCTCTTCCTCGGCTACCCGTGCAACCCGACCGGCGCCGTGCTCCCGGACGACATCCAGGACGAGCTTGCGCGGATCGCCGTCCGGCATGACCTGCTCGTCTACAGCGACGAGATCTACGACCGCCTCGCGTACGGCTCGTACCGCCACCGGGCGATGAGCGCGCTCGCGGGCATGCGCGACCGGACGATCCTCGTGGGCGGCTTCTCGAAGGCCTACGCGATGACGGGCTGGCGGGTCGGCTACCTCGCCGCGCCGGCGGCGATCCTCGAGGGGATCGTCAAGGTCCACCAGTACGGGATCATGTCCGCCCCGACCACGGCGCAGGACGCGGCCCTGGTTGCGCTCACGTCCGCCGAGGACGATGTCGAGCGAATGCTCGCCGAGTACGACCGCCGGCGTCGGTTGTTCGTCGACGGGCTGAATCGCCTGGGCCTCACGACATTCGAACCGCGCGGCGCGTTCTACGCGTTCCCGCGGGTCACCTCGACCGGCCTCGACTCCGAGGCGTTCGCCCGCGGGCTGCTCGAGGAGGAGCGGGTCGCGGTCGTGCCGGGCAACGCGTTCGGGCCGTCCGGCGAGGGCCACGTCCGGGCGTGCTACGCGACGAGCTACGAGCAGCTCGAGGAGGCGCTCGTCCGGATCGGCCGTTTCGTGGATCGTCACCGGCCGGACTGATCGCCGGCCGGACAGACCCGAGTGGTGCGGCCGGGCACCCCTATCTGCGCCGGAGTCCCGCCCACCCCTACCAACGGGCCCTAACCGCCACTAACGTGTAACGACGCGCCCGGGGCCGTGCGTGTCCCCGTTCCGGTCCCCGGCGCATCTTCGGTCCAGCCGAAGCCGGAGGAGCTGGCGATGTCATGGGATGACGTCCCGGTTGGAGTGGCTCGTCGCGAAGCGGTCCGCCACGTGCGGATTCGCCTCGCCGTGCCGGACGCGATGCCGGACGAATCGACGTTCTTCGTCCTCTCGCTGCTCGGCGGCGGGTTCCTCGGCTACCTGTTCGGGCTGAGCTGACTCGCTGACCCCGGCCGCCCTGTCGCGGCCCTGTGCGAAACTGTCCGCCGATGGGATTCCTGCTGATCCTGTGCGGCACGATCGCGGCGACGGCCGGCCTGTACCGGGGGTTCGTCCTTGCCCGCGAGGCACTCTCACCGCTCGCCCACGAGGGCGACCCGACGCGGACGGCGATCGAGGCGACACGTCCGTTCCCGGCCCGGCCCCGGGTTCGCCGGTTCGTCAGCCGCGTCCTCGGCGCGGTCGCCTGGCTCGCGGTCGCGATGTACGGGCTCTATCTCATCTACCGGGCATCCGAGCTCTCGATCGGATGACCGCCGTCCGACCCGGAGGTGCGTCGGCGGCGGTGCTCGAGCGCTACGAGCCGGTCATCGGCATCGAGGTCCACTGCCAGCTCCGGACGGCCTCGAAGATGTTCTGCGCGTGCTCGACCGAGTACGACGGCGCGCCGCCGAACAGCCGCGTCTGCCCGGTCTGCTTCGGCCTGCCGGGCGCCCTGCCGGTGATCAACCGCCGCGCCGTCGAGCACGTCCTCGCGACCGGCCTCGCCGTCGAATCGACGATCCCCGCCGCGACTCGCTGGGACCGCAAGAACTACTTCTACCCGGACCTGCCGAAGGGCTACCAGATCAGCCAGTACGATCTGCCGCTCGCGTCCGCCGGACGCCTGACGTTCGACACGTCCGACGGCCCGATCACGGTGGGCATCACGCGCGCCCACCTCGAGGAGGACACCGCGAAGCTTCTCCACACGACGGCACCGGACGGGCGGCGGGTCAGCCTGGTCGACTTCAACCGTTCCGGGGCGCCGCTCATGGAGATCGTCACCGAGCCGGACGTCCGAACGGCCGAGCAGGCCCGCCGTTACGCGGAGGAGCTCCAGCTGCTCCTCCGGGCGATCGGCGCCTCCGACGCGGACATGGAGCGCGGCCAGCTCCGGGTCGAGGCGAACGTGTCGCTCCGGCGGCGGGGCGAGGACGCCTACGGGACCCGGGTCGAGATCAAGAACATGAACTCGTTCCGGTCGGTCGAGCGCGCGATCGGCAGCGAGATCGAGCGCCAGGCGGCGGCACTCGACGCCGGCGACTCGATCGTCCAGGAGACGCGGGGCTGGGACGAGAACCGGGGCGCGACGTACGTCATGCGGATCAAGGAATCGTCGGATGATTACCGCTACTTCCCGGAGCCGGACCTCCCGCCGCTCCACATCGACACCGCCTGGCTCGACGGGATCCGGGCGGCGCTGCCGGAGCTGCCGTCCGCCCGGCGGGCGCGCTACCGCGAGGTGCTCGGGCTGAGTCCGTACGACGCGGCGGTCATCGTCGCCGACCCGGACGCCGCGCGCCTGTTCGAGGCGACCCTCGCTGCGGATCGCGCACTCGACGCGAAGCAGGTCGCGAACTGGGTCACCGGGGAGTACCTTCGCCTGCGCAACGCGTCGGCCGATCCGGTTGCCGTCGATCCATCCGACCTGGCCCACCTCGTCGGTCGCGTCGCCGACGCGACGATCTCGCGGGCCAACGCGAAGGAGATTCTCGAGCTCCACGTCGCAACGGGCGAACCTGCCGCCGCGCTCATCGAGGCGCGGGGATTCCGGCAGATCTCGGACGCGGGAGCACTCGCGACGGTCGTCGACGAGGTCCTCGCCGCGAATCCCGCGGCGGTCGCGGACTATCGGGCCGGCAAGGCCCAGGCCGTCGGTTTCCTCGTTGGGCAGGTGATGAAGGCGACCCGCGGCCAGGCAAACGCGGCCCTCGCCCAGTCGGCGGTGCGCGAGCAACTCGAGCGCGCGAGGGAGCGTTAGGTGGGCGCGCTCAACCTCGCGCTGTGGGGGGCCGGGATCGCCCTCGTCGTCCTCGGCTACACGCGGGCGCGCCGGCCGTGGAGCCGCTACCAGGCGCTGAAGGAGCAGGAAGCGAACGTCGCCCGGTACGAATCATGGCGCGGCGGCGTCCGCGACCGGTCGACGACCGGTGCGTCGGTGGCGATGGACATGGCCCGCCGGGAGGCGCGCCTGTGGGGCCTCGCGGCGATCATCGGGTTCGTGTTGATCGTCGCCGGTTTCGCGATCCGCTGACCGCCTGGCTCGCCCGAAACCGGCGATGCTCGATCGCCGTGCAGCGATCCATGACGACGGCGAGCCCGCCCTCGTGGGCGATCCGGGCCGCCTCCCAGCTGACGACACCGAGCTGGAGCCACAGGCAGCGCGCGCCGTTCGCCACGGCCTCCTCGGCGTGCGGGACGCACAGCTCGGAGCGGCGGAAGACGTCGACGATGTCGAACGGCCCGGTCGCGGCGACGGCCTCGGCGAGCGTCCGGAACGCGGGGATGCCGAGGACGTCGCGTTCGAGCGGGTTCACCGGTACGCAGTCGAAGCCGTTGTGGACGAGATAGCGGAAGACCCCGAACGAGGGTCGCGACGGCTTCGACGAGGCGCCGACCACCGCGATGCGGCGGGCCGTCCGGAGGATCTCCGCGATGCCTTCGTCGTCGACGAGGGGGACGGCGCCCCGGGCCTCCTCGAGGTCGAGGACCTCCCGCGCCCGGGCGCGCTCCTCGGCGGTCACGGGACGCCCAGGCTCAGGCGCGAGCCTCCTTCTCGTACGGGATGCCGTCCGCGGCCGGCGGGATCGACCGCCCGACGACCCCGGCGAGGATGATGATCGTCAGGACGTACGGGAACGCGGCGTAGAAGTCGGTCGGGATCGAGCCGAGCACCTGTCCGAGCTGGCCCTCCGGACGGGCGACGCTGATGACGGTCTGGATCCCGCTCGCCGCGCCGAACAGGAGCGCCCCCCCGAGCGCGCCGAGCGGCGTCCACCGCCCGAAGATCACGGCGGCAAGCGCAATGAACCCGCGGCCCGCCGACATCTCGTTCTGGAACGCGCCGTTCGAGCCGATGACGATGTACGCCCCGGCAAGGCCGGCGAGGGCGCACCCGGCGATGACGTTGAGGTAGCGCAGGCGAATGACGTTGATCCCCACCGTGTCCGCCGCCTTCGGGTGCTCGCCGACTGCCCGCGTGCGAAGGCCCCAGCGCGTTCGGTAGAGCAGCACCTGGAGGCCGATGACGAGGAAGATCACGCTCACCGCGATCGCGTTCGAGTTGAACAGCATCGCGAGGATCGGGCCGACCACCGGGATCTCGGCGATCGCGGCCGGGACCAGGTTGAGGTCCGGCAGCACCCCGGCTCCGCCGCGACCGGTCGGGGTGATGATGATCCGGTTGAAGTAGCTCGTGATCCCGATGGCGGCGACGTTGAGAAAGACGCCGGCGATGATCTGGTCGGCCCGCACGGAGATCGTGAGCCAGCCGTGGACGACGCCGAGGATGGCGCCGACGAGAACCGCCACCGCCACCCCGGCGACGAGCGCCGGGAAGTTGCCGATCGAGTCCTTCAGGAGGAAGCCGGTCAGGTACGCGGCGAACGCCGTCGTCAGCATGATCCCCTCGATCCCGATGTTGACGACCCCGGATCGCTCGCACATGACCCCGCACAGGGCGCCGAGGGCGAGCGGCGCCGTGAACAGCATGATGATCTCGAGGGCGCTCGGGCTGAGGAAGAGGATCTCGACGAGGTAGCGGACGAGGTCGACGAGGAGGCCCGGGATCGCGGTGATGTCCATCAGCGGGCCACCTGCTCGCCCCATGAGGCCGCGACCGTCGGGACCTCACCCTCGATCGCGCCCTTGGCCCTCTTCAGCCGGAAGAGACGCCGGACAATGATGTCCGCGGCGAGGAACAGGATGATCAGCGCCTGGATGACGTCGATCACCTCGATCGGGACCTGGTTCTGGGTCCGCAGCTGCATGAGGTTCTGGCCGGCGCGGAGGACGCCGAACAGGAGCGCGGAGAACATGATCCCGATCGGCGAGGACCGGCCCAGCAGCGCGACGGTGATCGAATCGAACCCGACCTTGGCGCTGATCCCGGTCGCGTAGAACGTCTGGACACCGAGCATCTGGATCGAGCCCGCAAAGCCCGCGAGCAGACCGGAGATGGTCATCGCCAGGGTGATGATGACGACGGGCCGGATGCCCGCGTACCGGGCAGCGTTCGGATTGGCCCCGACCGTCCGGATCTCGAACCCGAGGGTGGTGCGGTCGAGCAGCCAGCGGATGATGAAGATCGCGAGGAACGCGAGCAGGACGCCGAGGTGGACGTTCCGTCCGAAGATGACCGGCAGCGTGGCGTTGCCGATGTCGCCCGTCCTCGGGAACGAGAAGCCGGCGACCTTGACGAGATCGAGCCCCCAGGCGAGCAACTGGAGGGCAATCGCGTTGAGCATGATCGTCGTGACGACCTCGTGGGCCCCGGTGCGCGCCTTGAGGAAGCCCGGGATGAACCCATACGCTGCCCCGGCGATGCCTCCGATCGCGAGCGCCAGGGGGACCGCGACGTTCGTGTCGAGCGTGGCGAACGTCGCGCCGGCGACCGCGGCGAAGAACGCGCCAACGAGGAACTGGCCGGCGACGCCGATGTTGAACAGGCCGGCCTTGAAGGCGAGACCGACCGCCAGGCCGCCGAACATCAGCGGGGCGGCCTTGACCAGCGTGTCCCCGATCGCGTTGAACCGGCGGGCCTCGTCCGCCCACTGGACGGGGGTCCCAAACGCCCCCTCGAGAAGCGCGAGGTACGCCGTGATCGGCAGGTCCGGCTGGATCGGCTTGCCCGCCGTCAGCGGCGACAGGAGGATGACCATCGCGCCGATGAACAACGCCAGGACGATCGACAGGATCGGCACAGCGCTTGCCCGCCACGTCCGGAGGACCGCACCGGCCGGGCCGCGGCGTGGGGCACGGGCCGGCTTGTCGTCACGAGTCGCGGCGCCGGCCGGGTCCTTGCCCACCAGCTGATCGGCGCCGCCGGCCTGGGCCCGGGCGGACTCGCGGGCGGCGCGCGGATCCACCGGTTCGGTCATCGCCCGCCCTCCGCCGACCCGCCGGCCCCCGTCCCGATGGTCTGCCGCGCCGCGCCGCCCGACAGGCCGGCCTCGCCGCGGGCCATGAGCAGGCCGATCCGCTCCCTGTCCGCGTCGGCGGCGTCGAATGTCGCGACGATCCGGCCCCGGAAGATCACCGCGATCCGGTCCGACAGCTCGAGCACCTCGTCGAGCTCCGCGGACACGAGCAGGATCGCGGATCGCGCGTCGCGCTTGCCGATGATCTGCTTGTGGATGAACTCGATGCTGCCGACGTCGACGCCGCGGGTCGGTTGGTCGAGGACGAGGAGCGTCGTCGGGTCGGCGAACTCGCGGGCGACGACGAGCTTCTGCTGGTTGCCGCCCGACAGGCTGCTCGCGCGGACCTTCGCGGACGGGGCGCGGATGTCGAACCGTTCGACGAGCTCGGCACCCCGACGCTCGATCTCGCGCTCGTTGCGGAGGATGCCCCGGGCGAAGGGCCGCTCCGAGTACCGGGTCAGCACGAGGTTGTCCTCGATCGTGTACGACAGGATCAGGCCGTAGCGCTGCCGGTCGGCCGGGACGTACGCGACGGCGCGCTGCCGGACCTGGCGCGTCGAATGGCCGGTGATGTCGCGGTCGCCCAGGACGATCCGGCCGGCACTCGGCTTGCGCAGCCCGACAAGGGCCTCGACGAGCTCGTCCTGGCCGTTACCGGCGACGCCCGCGATCCCGAATATTTCGCCCTCGCGGACTTCGAAGTCGACACCGCTCACGCGCTCGTGACCGCGATCGTCCTTCGCCCGCAGGCCCTCGACCCGGAGGACGGGCCCGGCCGGATGCGACACGCCCCGGTCGACGACGAGCGAGACTTCCCGGCCGACCATGAGCTCGGCCAGCTCTTCCTCCGTCGTCTCCGCCGGCCGGCGTGTGCCGACGACCTTTCCGCGCCGGATGACCGTGATCCGGTCCGCGATCGCGAGAACCTCGTCCAGCTTGTGGGTGATGAAGATGATGCTCGTCCCCTCCGCCTTGAGGCGGCGCAGGACGGCGAAGATCTCGAGCGTCTCCTGGGGGGTGAGCACCGCGGTCGGCTCGTCGAGGACGAGGAGCCGGGCGCCCCGGTAGAGTGCCTTGAGGATCTCCACCCGCTGCTGCTGGCCGACGCTCAACTGGTCGATCCGTGTCCGCGGGTCGATCTGGAACCCGAGCTGTTCGGCAAGTGCCCGGATCCGGCGCTCTGCATCCGCCATGTCGAGGACCCCGGGCCCGACGACGGTCTCCTGGCCGAGGATGACGTTCTCGGCGACCGTCAGGACCGGGACGAGCATGAAGTGCTGGTGGACCATCCCGATCCCGCGCCGGATGGCGTCCGCAGGATCGCGGATCGTGACTTTCTCGCCGCCCATGAGGATCTCACCCTCGTCGGGCGCGACGAGCCCGTAGAGGATGTTCATCAGCGTGCTCTTGCCGGCGCCGTTCTCGCCGAGGAGCGCGTGGACTTCCCCGGCCCGTAAGTCGAGGTCGATGTGATCGTTGGCCACCGTCCCCGGGAAACGCTTCGTGATGCCGCGCATCTCGAGGATCGGGACGGGGTCCGTCATCGAACGTCCTGTGGCGTGGTGGCGGTATGCGAGCGGGCCGACCCGGTGAGACCGGGTCGGCCCGCAGTTCGGCTCAGCTCGTCGAGCGCCTTACTCGAGGTTCGGGCCGCTGCAGTCGACCGGCGCGCACGGGTCGAGCGACCCGTCCTTGAAGCCTGCGAGGGCCGCGTCGATCTTCGCCTGGACGTCGGCAGGAATCGTCACGTTCGTGAACGGCGACAGCCCGATGCCGTCGTTGTTCGCGTCGTTGAAGAAGTTGCCACTCACGAGACCGTCGGCGGCGAACCGCTCGATGGCCTGCTTGACGGAGATCTGGAGCTTCTTCTCGGCGCTCGTGACGATGCACGCGGCCGAGTTCGGGAGCGACTGCGCCTGGTCGACGTCGACGCCGATCCCCCAGATGTCCGCGGCGCAGGCCGCCTGCAGGGCGCCGGCGCCGGTGAGGCCGGCGACCTGGAAGATGACGTCAGCGTCCTGCCCGATCATCGCCTGGGCGGCTGCCTGGCCCTTGTCCGGTGCGTTGAAGTCCTGGGTGTAGTTCACGAGGACCTCGATCGCGGGGTTGACCGACGCGGCACCGTTCCGGTAGCCGTTGATGTAGGCGTAGACCGGTGGCACGTCGTCGCGACCGCCAACCGCCCCGATCGTCCCGCTCTCGCTGATGCTCGCAGCGACGATGCCGGCCAGGTAGCCGGGCTGTGCCTCAGCGAACAGGATGCCCTGGTAGTTCGGCGGGGGAGGCGACGCGACGAACTGGTCGACGCCGAAGAACTGGATCTCCGGGTTGACGAGCGCCGCGGCGCGCGTGTCGGTGCCGATGAGGAAGCCAACCGTGACGATGATGTTATAGCCGTCGTCGACGAGCGACTGGATGTTCGCCTTGTAGTCGGCGGTGTCGGCGGTGACGATGTTCGTGGGCGGGGGCGCGCCGATCGCGGCGGCGCCGTCCTGGACGCCCTTCCAGCTGTACTCGTTGAACGACTTGTCCTCGAGCTGGCCGATATCGGTGACCATCCCGATCTTGACGTCGCCGCCCGGCTCGACCGAGGCCGGCGGGCTCGACGCGACCGATCCGCCCGGGCTCGCCGCAGGCGTGCTCGCGCTGGGACTGGCGCCGGTGTTCGTACAGGCCGCGATGACAAGCATCGCGACGAGCACGACAAGGGCTCGTGTGCGCATTGACTCCTCCTCCAGATCGCGTCCGCCACCGCCCGGGATGGGGCGGGGGCCCTCCGACAGCGCGGTCGCTTCCGACCCATGGCGGGGCGGCCGTTGGCGCGCATCCTAATCGCGGCCGACGGGCCGGGCAAGTAGCCACGGCGCGGCGGGCGCCCCCGGGGATGATACGTGGGTTGGGGTACCGGGGTGCGCGTCCGGTGGCGACCGCCCGTCATACTGGCCCGATGGAGTCGAGCATCGTCGAGGGGCGGACGGCCGGCGGGCTCGCCTGGGATGCGACCGGCGAGGGCGAAGCGCTCGTGCTCGTCCACGCCGGTGTCGCCGATCGCCGGATGTGGGAGCCCCAGTGGGGCGGCTTCGGGGGCACGTTCCGGGCGCTCCGCTACGACGCCCGGGGGTTCGGTGAGACGCTCTCACCGGCCGGACCGTGGTCCCATCACGGCGACCTCGGCGCCCTGCTCGACGAGCTCGGTCTCGAGCGCATCCACCTCGTCGGAGCGTCGATGGGCGCCGGCATTGCCGTGGAGGTCGCGCTCGAGCGGCCGGCGATCGTTGCCTCGCTCGTGCTCGTTGCCCCAGGCGGAGCACTCCTCGGCGAGGCCCCGGACGTCCTTCGGTCGGTCTGGCGGGCCGAGGGTGAGGCTCTCGACCAGGGCGACCTGGGCGCGGCGGTCGAGGTGAACCTGCGGGCCTGGGTGGACGGACCGGCCCGATCCCGAGAGGCAGTCGATCCCGCGGTCCGCGCGTTCGTTGGCGGAATGCAGCGGCGAGCGTTCGAGCTGCCCGGCTGGGATGGCGACGGCGCGCCGGAGAGCGAGCTGGAGCCGTCCGCCGCCGACAGGCTGGACGAGCTCCGGGTCCCGGTCCTCGTGCTGGTCGGGATGGCCGACTGGCCGCCGGTCATCGAGGTGGCGGAGCGGATCGGCCGCGAGGTCCCGGGAGCGCGGGTCGTCCGCTGGCCCGGGGTGGCCCACCTTCCGTCGCTCGAGCGCCCAGCCGAGTTCGAGCGACTCGTCCGGGAGTTCGTCCTCGGCGCGCGGGCGGACGCCACACCGGCCGGGTGACCGCGGCCACGGGCCTGCGCTACGTCGCCCTGGGCGACTCGTACACGATCGGCACGTCGGTGACCCAGGCCGAGCGCTGGCCGGACCAGCTCGTCGACCGGCTCGCGTCGACGGCCTCGCCGCTCAGCCTCGTCGCCAACCTCGGCGTCAACGGCTTCACCTCAGGGGACGTCGTCGACGTCGAGCTGCCGCGGCTGCCCGAGCTCGACCCGGAGTTCGCGTCACTCCTCGTCGGGGTGAACGACGTCGTCCAGGGCGTGCCGGTCGAGCGGTTCGAGGCGAACGCGGCCCGGATCCTCGACGCGCTCCGCGCGCGCCTGGCGGCCGGCCGGATCGTTGCCGTGGCAACGCCCGACTACACGGTCACCCCGCAGGGCGCGAGCTACGGCGCGCCGGACTCGCAGCGGGCCGGCATCGTGACGAACAACGCGATCCTCGCCCGCCTGGCGGCCGAGCGGGGAATCGCCTTCGTCGACGTCTTCGAGATCTCCCGTCGGGCGGGGGCCGAGCGCGCCCTCGTGGCCGCCGACGGCCTCCATCCCAGCGGCGCCCAGTACGAGCTGTGGGTCGATGCGGTCGCCCCGGTCGTCGAGCGACTCCTCCGCCGCTAGGGGGTCGGGGTCGGGTTCGGCAGGAGGTTGCCGAGGTCGAGGATGAGCGGCCCGCCGTCCGACGGGACGAGCATCACCTGGATCTGGTCGGACAGCTTCTCGATATAGCGGTTCTGGAGGATCGCCGCGGTCAGCGATGCCCCGACGAGCCGGTTCGACTCGGCTTCGCCGCGGGCCCGCTCGATCTGGGAATCCGCGTCGCCCTTCGCCGCGGCCACCTTCTGCTGGGCGATGATCTCGGCCTGGGCGAGCTTCTGGCGCTCGGTCTCGACCTGCTGCTGGGCGACCTGCTTGTCCTCGATCGCCTGGTTGTACGCCGGCGAGTAGCTGAAGTTCTGGATGTTGATACCCACGACGATGAAGCCGCGCGGCTCGAGCTCGGTGCGAAGCAGTTCGACCGCGCGCTGGCGGATCTCATCACGGCTGTTGAGCACGATCGCGGTGGGGTAGTCGTCGGTGACGGACTTCGGGATGTCGAGGAAGCGCGGCCGCACGATCGTGTCCTCGAAGTTCAGGCCGAGCTCCTGGACGATGCGTGGGGCGTCGCTCGGACGGACCGCGTAGTTGAGGGCGATGTCGAGGAACAGGTCCTGCTGCTCCTTCGATGCCGCCTGGTAGTCCGGGATCTGGATCGACCGGACCCGCGTGTCGAGGATGTCGACGGTGTTGACCACCGGCGCAACGAAGTGGAGCCCGGGGTCAAGCACCGCGCCGGTGACCGCCCCGAACGTGCGGACGACGCCGACGAAGCCCGCCGGGATCTGGATGAAGGCCGAGAGAACGACCGCGGCCGCCAGCGTGAGCAGCCCGCCGCCGAGGAACAGGCGACCCGGCAGCCCGGGCAGCGTCTCACGCTGTGGTGGGCGCGCGGCGTTGATGAAGATCGCGGCGGCCGCGAGGATGACGAGTCCGAACCCTACGAGGAACAACAGGCCGCTGATGGCATCCATGACGACGGGGCACCTCTCTTGACACGCGGCCGGTGGCCGTGACGACAGCGTAACGGCGCGAGGGCCGGCCCGGTCAGCGCTCTCGACGCCGGAGCTCGCCCAATCGCGCGTCATCGATCCCGAAGTGATGCGCGACCTCGTGACGCACGACATCCTCGACCGCGGCCGCGAGCGCCGCCGGCTGCCGGTACGTCCGCTCGAGCGGGCCACGGAACACGGTGATCTTGCTCGGCACCGCGGCGCCGTCGGCCCCCCAGTGCGTCCGCGGGACGCCCTGGTACAGCCCGAAGAGCCCGCGCGCCGCGACGGACCCGAGCTGCTCCGGCGTCGGCTCGTCCTCGACGACGATCGCGACCGACCCGAGGCGCTCGAGAACTTCCGGCGGCAGTCCCGCGATCGCCGCTTCGACCATCCGACCGAACGCGTCTCCGGCATCGTCAGCCATCACCCGACGATACCCCCCGCCGTCGGGCTACCATAGCCACCCGTGACCCTGGCCCCGAACGACTTCACCCACCTCCACGTCCACTCCGAGTTCTCGCTGCTGGACGGCCTCGGCCGGATCACCGACCTCGTCGACGCCGCGGCGCGGCAGGGCTTCGACTCGCTCGCGCTGACTGATCACGGTGCGCTTTACGGCGCCGTCGCGTTCTGGCAGGCCGCGACGAACAAGGGGATCAAGCCGATCATCGGCGTCGAGACGTACGTCGCCCGCCGATCGATGACCGACCGCGAGGGCAAGGCTGATGCCCAGCCCTACCACTTGATCCTCCTCGCGAAGGACTGGACCGGCTACCGGAATCTCTGCCGGCTCGTCACCGACGCGCACCTGGACGGGTACTACTACAAGCCCCGAATCGACCGTGAATATCTCGCCCAGCACAGCGAGGGGCTGATCGGGCTGAGCGCCTGCCTGAACGGCGAGGTGTCGCGGGCCCTCGAGGTCGACGACTGGGACCTCGCGCGCCGGCTCGCCGGAGAGTACGGCGAGATCTTCGGCAAGGACGGCTTCTTCCTCGAGCTCCAGGACCATGGCCTGCCGGAACAGCGCCGCCTCAACGAGCAGCTCATCCGGCTCGGCCGCGAAACCGGCCTGCCCCTCGTCGTGACGAACGACCTCCATTACGTCAACGAGGCCCAGAGCTCGGCCCACGACGTCCTGCTGTGCGTCGGGACCGGCAACAACCTCGACACGGCGGGTCGGCTGAAGTTCGAGACGAACGACTTCTGGCTGAAGTCGGCCGCCCAGATGGCGGCGATCTTCCCGGACCAGCGCGACGCGATCCTCAACAGCCGCCGGATCGCCGAAATGTGCGCCCTGGCAATGCCGCTCGGCCAGCTGCGGATGCCGCACTTCCCGCTGCCCGACGGAGAGACCGCCGAGAGCTGGCTCCGCAAGGAGTGCCAGGCCGGCCTCGTCCGGCGCTACGGGACGGTCACGCCTGCGCTCCAGGAGCGGCTCGACTACGAGCTGGGCGTCATCACCTCGATGGGCTACGCCGGGTACTTCCTCATCGTGGCGGATTTCATCGCGTTCGCCCGCCGGGAGGGGATCCAGACGACCTGCCGGGGCAGCGCGCCCGGCTCGATCGTCACCTACACGCTCGGGATCACGCCAGTCGACCCGATCCTCTACGGGCTCCCGTTCGAGCGCTTCCTCAACCCGGACCGGGTCACGATGCCGGACATCGACGTGGATTTCGAGGACAGCCGGCGCGACGAGGTGATCGCCTACGTCACCCGCAAGTACGGCTCGGACCACGTCGCCCAGATCATCACGTTCGGGACGATGCTCGCCCGGGCTGCGATTCGCGACGTGGGGCGGGTGCTGGGGCACAGCTACGGGGAAGTCGACCGGATCGCCAAGGCCGTCCCGAATCAGCTCGGGATCAAGCTGGACGAAGCGCTCGAGATCGCCCCGCAGCTGCGCGAGATGTACGACGCCGATCCGGGCGTCAAGCGGGTGATCGATTTCGCGAAGCAGCTCGAGGGCGTCGCGCGGAACGCCTCGACCCACGCCGCGGGCGTGGTCATCTCGCTCGAACCGCTGACCGAGCTCATGCCGCTCCAGAAGGCGACGAACTCGGAAGCGCTGATGACCCAGTACGAGATGCACGCGATCGAAGCACTCGGCCTGCTGAAGTTCGACTTCCTCGGCCTGAGCAACCTGACGATTCTCCGCCACGCCGTCGACCTCGTCCGCCAGCACCGGGGCGCGGAGATCGGCGCGATCGACCTCGACGCGATCCCGCTCGACGACGCGAAGACCTTCGAGCTCCTCGCATCGGGCGAGACGACGGGCATCTTCCAGCTCGAGTCGGCCGGGATGCGCCGCTACATCCGGGACCTCAGGCCGACGTCCGTCCTTGACCTCGCGGCAATGGTCGCGCTCTACCGCCCCGGGCCGATGGACAACATCCCCGCGTACATCCGGCGGAAGCACGGCCAGGAGAAGGTCACCTACCTCCATCCGCTGCTCGAGCCGTACCTCGAGAAGACGTACGGGATCTTCGTCTACCAGGAAGACATCATGTCCGCCGCGATCGCCCTCGGCGGGTTCACCGGCCCGGAGGCGGACACCCTCGGCTACGCGATCCGCAAGAAGAAGTCGTCGGTCCTTCGCGCCCAGAAGGAGAAGTTCGTCACCCAGGCCGCCGAGCGGGGAGTCGACGCCCGGATCATCGACCAGGTCTTCGCGGCTTTCCAGCCGTTCGAGCGATATGGCTTCAACAAGGCTCACGCGACGTGCTACGGGCTGATCGCGTACCAGACGGCATACCTCAAGGCGAACTACACGGTCGAGTACATGACCGCCGTCCTGACCGCCTTCCGCTCGAACGAGGAAAAGGTGGCTGCAGCGATCGCCGAGTGCCGCCGGATGGGCATCGAGGTCCTCCCGCCGGACGTCCACCGGTCCGATATCGAGTTCACGGTCGAGGGTGACGCGATCCGGTTCGGGCTGCTCGCCGTGAAGAACGTCGGGCAGGGGGCGATCGAATCGATCATCCGCGCGCGGACCGACGAGGGGGAGTTCCGCTCCCTGCGCGATTTCTGCGAGCGAGTCGACCTGCGTCTCGTCAACTCGCGGGTCATCGAGGCGCTTGCCTGGGTCGGCGCGCTCTCGGCGTTCGG
The DNA here is from genome assembly GCA_964626755.1 of uncultured Anaerolineaceae bacterium. GTDB lineage: Bacteria > Chloroflexota > Limnocylindria > Limnocylindrales > CSP1-4 > JACDAV01. The sequence continues at coordinate 45,848 of CAZVGO010000004.1, forward strand.
CCATCCCGCCCAGATCGTCGACGCGCTGCCGACGATCCTGCCCGCCGCCCAGAACTCACAGCAGCAGCGCGCGACCGGCCAGGTGTCGGCGTTCGACCTCCTGTTCGCCGAGGTCGCCGACGCGCCGTTGCCGCCGAGCCCCGAGGCGACCCGCCGCGAGCGGCTCCGCAAGGAGAAGGAGCTCCTCGGCCTCTACCTGTCCGAGCACCCGATGGGCGAGGTCGCCGAGCAGGTCGGCCAGTTCGTCAATGCGTACAGCGGCGACCTGAAGGACGAATCCCTCGACGGCCAGCGGCTCGTCATCGGCGGGATCGTGACCGGCTTCCGGACGATCATCACGAAGGCCAGGTCGACGATGGGCGTCGCGACGCTCGAGGACCTCCAGGGGACGATCGAGGTCGTCGTCTTCCCGAAGCTGTACGAGCAGACTGTCGGCATCTGGCGGGAGGGCTCGATCCTTCTCGTCGCCGGACGGGTCGACCACCGGGGCGAGGAAGCGTCGCTGCTCGCCGACCTCGTGATGGAATGGGACTCGGCGCTCGCTGCCGGCCCTGAGGCGTTCGGGCGCCAGGTCGCCGCGGGGGATCGCGGCAGCTTCCGGCGGCGCGGCCCGGGTGGCCCCGGCCCCACGAACGGCTCGTCGAACGGACACGGACCCGACTCCGGGCCGGGACGCGCGCCGGTCGCGGTCGGGCCAGGCCGTCCCTCCGAGCTCGCGGCCGCCGCCCCGGTTCGCGTTTCGCCGTTGCGAGCCGGTGCAGGCGGTTCCGAGTCTGCGTCGCGGCTGCCGCCGATCGCGCCGGCCGAGCCAATCCCGACGTGGGGCGAGCCGGTCGGCACCGCCGGCTCGTACCCCGCGGGCGACCCGGACGAGCCGGCCCTTCCCGACGAGGCGCGGGCAAAGGCGGCAGAGGCGGCAGGCGCGCCAACCCGGCCCGTGGACGCCGGTCCCGGACAGGTGCTGCACGTCCGGTTCATCGGCCCCGCCGAGCGCCTCGTCGGCGCGATGGAGGCATTCAAGGGCCTCCTCCGGGACCGCCCCGGCGCGACGCAGGTCGTGCTCCACTTGCCCGGTCGCGACGGCGGGGAGATGGAGCTTCGGCGCGGTGTCGCGTACGACGCAGAGCTCGTCGCCGACGTCCGCCGCCGGCTCGGGGAAGGCGCGGTCGAGCTCAGCCTGGACTGAGAGCTCGGGGCTGGTCGGCGGAACCTGACCCGTTCCGCGGGTCAACCGACGGCGCGAGCAACGAGTCACCCGTTGACCGGGCAAAGCGTCGAAGGGAGGCCCGCCGAATCGAGCGCCGCGCCGCCCGACCGCGCCTTCCCCCGCCCGTTGACCCGGCCAGCTTGTCGACTTGCTCTCCGCCGGGCCTCAGGCGTCCCTGTTGAGCTCTCGGAGGGCCCGGATCGCGGACAACCGCTCGACGAACTCCGCCCGGACGGCGTTGAGCTGCTCCCGCGACAGGTCGAGCTCGCGGGCGATCTGGTTGACGACGGAGGCCTCGTTTGCGCTGATCGAGTCGTCCGCCGCGCTCACGGCGAAGCAGCAGCGCAGAAGGGCGAGCTTCTGCTCCGGGGTCGCGATCCGGGCGAACTCGCGAGTCACGAGGAAGTCCTCGGTCGCGCCGTGCAGGCTGGTCTGGAGCTTGGCCATCTCGACCACCACGATCGCCTGGGCCTCGTCGAGTCCCCCGAGCTCGACGACGTAGCGCTCCATCGCCGCGGTCTCGGCATCGCTGATGTGGAGGTCGGCGTGGGCGGCCCGGCTCATGACGTATGCAAAGGCGGCGAGATGACGGGCCTCGGCCGGCGGCATCGCGTCGAGCCGCGCCACGATCCGCCGGACCGTGGCGGTCTCGGCGGCAGCGACCTCGGGGGTGCGTCCGGGCAGATCGGGCACGCCTGACTCAGCCGGACGGTCCGCTCGTGGCTCGGGTCGGAGGAAGCGGCGGAAGAGCACTCGGCCGGCCCTACCAGCGCCCGAAAGCCGGGTGGCCGGGGCCAACGGCCACGAACGTGCCGCGGCAGGTCGCAGTCGTCCGGTCGCCCGCCAGCAGCTCGGCCTCGACCGTCGCCCGGTCCTCGTCCGCCTCCACGACCCATGCCCGAATGCTGACCGGCGCGGCGGTGGGCGTGGGCCGGAGGAGCCGGATGGAGTACTCGGCGGTGACGCAGGCCGGTGGCCGGTCGTCGCCTCGGGCCCGCATGAGATGCATCGCCGCCGTCCAGTTCGAGTGACAGTCGAGGAGCGTCCCGATGATCCCTCCGTTGAGTACGCCGTCAAAGGCCTCGTGGTTCGGCCCTGGCGTCCAGTCGGCGACGAGCTCTGCGCCGCTCTCGCGGCTCCCGATCCGGAGTCCGGCGGGGTTGGCGGGTCCGCACCCGAAGCACCGGCTGTCGGGCGCGAATCGGTCCTGGAGGCTGGGCGCACCCACGCTGCCGAGTCTAGACTGTCGGGCCACCGCAACGCCGCCGGGTGCCATGGGAGCCACGGCGCAACTGCTCAGCGCTCACGCTGGCGGGCAATGGGCGAACAACAGGGGTCGCTCGACCAGCGCGCGCGCCCCATCCGGCGGAAGGGCTCCGATCGGCTGCTCCGAGCGGTCGATGAGCTCCGCGCGCTCGAACGGGAGAAGCGGCTCCAGGAGGCGTCGAGCGCCCCCCTCCACGAGCTCGAGCGGCGGGTCGAGGAGAAGGCGCGCGCCGTCTACCGGCTGGCCCAGCAAGAGGGCGGGGCCGGGACACTGGCGCGCCCCCGCGGCACGACCGGAGGTTCCGAAACATGAGAATCGCGCACGGGGACTGACCGACCGATGGGGGAGCGTGGTGCCGAAGCCGGGATTTGAACCCGGACGAGGTTGCCCTCAACGGTGTTTGAGAGCGCCGCCCGGCGTCCGGGAGCGTCTGCCGGTGTTCGGTTTGTGCTCCCGGACCGTTCTATTCGCCGGGCGGCGTCCGCCGCTGTGCGAGCGTGAAGCTGCCAGATAAGCTGCCAGGCGTCAGGCGTCGACGAGCTCCGGCTCAGCCTCTTCGCGGGCGGCCTTCCGCGCGGCCGCCCCGTTCGGCCAGTGCCCTCGAGGAATGTCCGGGTGCGCCTTCGCGAACGCGACGGCGACCTCGACGAGGCCGTTGACGAGCTCCTGCGTGGCCGCCCGCTCGACGATCGTGCGGACGTCATGGATCGCCTGCTCGAGCTCGGCGTACTCGCTCGGCCGCATGTCGGCCCACAGCGTGCCGGGATGGTCCGCCGATGGGCTGAAGTCGTCCGTCCAGACCGCGCGGACCAGGGCACGGTCGCTGTCGATGAGCGGTCGCAGCCAGTCGAGCTGGATGTCCTCGTCGGCGTACCCGCCGCCGATGCTCTGCGTGAGGGCCTCGCGGATCTCGGTCTCGGTCGGGGCGGTCATCGGTCAGTCCTCCTGTCGTCGAATAGCGGGAGCCTGAGCACACGGCGCGTCGCCATCGCGGCCCGTGCCTCAATTTCCCGCAGACGCTCCTCGCGGACAAGCCGCTCATGGAGCTCGGGGTCGTCCTGGAGCCGCCACAGGCGCGCCAGCGCGCCCACCGTGCGCCACGTCTCGGCCGTCTCGGGATCGACCATCGCTCACCTCCTGAACGCCAACGCCCCCGACGACGGTGAGTACAGCACCGACGCCAGGGGCGAGGTCAGGATGACGTATTCGGGGGGCCGCTGTACTCGGCCCGGTGATCCTACGCCGTCGCAGCTGCCCCGGCAAGCCGGCTCTACCCCGCCGGCGGCCGTCGAGTGGCCGTGGTGACCGGATTCGCCCGTGTCACACTTTCGGGCGGCCTGCCGGGCGCTAGGCGTCCAGGTTGCGGGGACCGCCGATTGGAGTGGCGCTCTCGTCGAGCGGACCGATCAACATCCGGACAAGCTCGCCGCAGTCCGGGCACCCGGAAGGCAAGGCCAGCTGACCGCGGGATCCGCACGCGTGACACTCGAACAGGACGGTGCCCGGCTCGCGGGCGAGGAGCTCCTCGCCACAGTCGGGGCAGGTGCTCGTGTCGACGTCCGGCCGCGCCGGCGAGATGAGGGTCCAGCACGCCAGGCAGGAGAACAGGCGCCGGCCGGCGAGGTCCTCCGGGGTCGACGGTCGGACGCGGGAGCTCGTCACCTCAGTAGCCCTCGGTCGACCAGCGGAGCGCGGCCCGCCGGAGCGCTCGACCCGTCTCGCGCTCGACGTCGCCCGGCTGGACGCCGTAGATGTTCTGGGAGCCGATCAGCGGGCCGCCGCGCCCCCCGCCGCCCGAGAGGATCAGCCTCGCCGCCGCCGTGATGGTCTCGCTGTCACCGGCGGGCGCCACGGCCGAATGCCTGGGCAGGAAGACGGTCTCGGGGCCACGCTCGTTCATCCGGGCGAACCCGCCCATCCAGTCGCGGTCGCCGCCGGCGAGGCGCGGGATCGTCTTGAGGCCGAGGCCTGGCCAGTCGAACCGGGCGACGACGCCGAATGGCGTCTCGAACCCGGGGATGTGGATCTGGATGCCGTTCAGGTGGCGGATCATCCCGTTGACGAGATCGATGACGAAGTTGATCCCGCCCTTGATGACGTTGCCGATCCCCTTCCACAGCCCGGTGAAGAACCCTGTCAACCCCTGCCACGCGTCCGTCACGAAGCTGGCCGCCGCGACGATGGCGCCTGCCGCGACGTCGAAGACGCCCACCGCGATCGAGAGGGAGGCCTTGACGGCCACGGCGATCCCGCCGAAGACCCGCCCGAACAGGTTGCCGAGGAACGCGACCACGCCCGGGATCGTGTCGCCGAGCCACTTCACGACGACCGCGAAGATGGGCTGGAGGCGCTTCCACACGGCCTCGAGGAAGCTGCGGATGCCGCCCCAGTCGGATTCCCACGCCTCGAACAGGATGGCGACGGCCGCGACGACCGCGCCGACCGCGAGGATGAGCGGGGCGAGTGCCAGGACCATCGACACGATCGCCGGGACCACGGCCGCAGCGATCACGAGGGCCAGAGCGGTCGCGATCGGGACCGCGTGCTCCTGCACGAAGGCGAAGACGGCCTCGAGCTCCGGTCGCAGCTGCTCGAACAGGTCCTTGCCCGCCTGGATCGCGGGGCCGAGCATGTCCCGGAGGCCGGTCGCCAGTGTGATCACGGCAGGGTAGAGGGCGGTGATGATGCCCTCGACCATCTCGGCGAACATCGCGGACATTTCGTTGCCCACGCGGATGCCCTCGGCCGTGCCGGCGGCGTAGGCGGCCTGCGCGTCGGTCGTCTTCTCGAAGAGCAGCTGCTGGGTCGCGAGCGCCTTTGCCTGCTCGAGCGCCGAGCCGGTCAGTGCGTCCTGGCCGTTCTTGAGCAGGCGGGCCGACACGTCGGCCTCGGTGATCGAGATCCCGAGCTCCTTGAGGCCGTCCCGCTCGCCGAGCAGGCTCTTCTGCAGGACCACGGCGACCTCGGCCGCGGTGCGGGTCCCGCCCGACCACTCGGACAGCGCGCCGGACAGGCCGATGATGTCGGTCGACATCTCGGCGGCCTGCTCCCGGGACATGCCCATCGGGACGAGGAGGTCGCCGAGGTTCGCCGCGAGCCCGGTCGCCTCCCGCCGGGTGAGGCCCATCGCCGCGGCGCTCGTGGCGGCCCACTTCTCCACGACGCCCAGGCTCTCGCCGAAGACGGTCTGCGCCTTCGCGTCCATCGCCTCGAATTTGGCCCCGACGTCGAAGACCTGCTTGCCGATGGCGAGCGCGGCACCGAGGGCCGTGGCGATGACGACCGTGGCCTTCTTCGCGACGTCGGCGAGCGAGGTGAACAGGCCCTTCGAGCCCTTCACGCCCGAGTCGAACTTCGAGCGGTCGAGCGCCAAGGTCGCATAGAGCGCCCCGACGGGGATCCCGGCGGCCATCAGGCGTGCACCGGCTGGCGGATCGCGCGGATCGTGGTCATCTCATCTCCTCGTTCACAGGGTCGGACGGTGGCGTCCAGGACAGCGGTGCGCTCAGGCGCGCGCTCATCTGGAGCTCGAGGACGCGATCGCGGGCCCGATCGCTCGCGGTGCACGCCTCGCACGGTGGCGGGTCGTCGACTCGCCGGCGATCGACCGGGCCGCAGCCTCGCCGCGCCTCGAGGGCCTCGAGCAGCCCGCGGCTGAGCCGGTACGCGCCCTCGTGGTCGCCCCGCTCGACGAGGACCTCGAGCTCCGGCAGGTCCACGCGCCACCAGGTATCGCCGGGCGGACGATGCCGAGGAGCGGCGGGAGCGCGCAGGACGGCCACGACCCGACAGCCTATCCCGCGCGCCCGGCGCCGCGGCGAGCCCAGCGGGCCCGCGCTGCCGAACGTGCGCGGACCGATGCCAGGCTTGTGATGCGATCGGTCCCGTCGCCCGGCTGCGCCGTCGTGGCGTCGGGCAGGTCGAGCTGCGCCGCCAGGCGGGCCACGATGACGCGATGGGCCCGCTCCTCGGCAAGCAGGGGGTGGGCGACCGTCTGGCCCCGGCTGCCGGTCACCACGGCACCGTCGGTCGCGACGATCGCGCGGACTTCGTCGACACGATCGAGGGACCGCGCCAGCTCGTGGAGGAGGGCGAGCTCGCGCGGTGCGAAGTCGTACGTGGCGAGGAGCTTCCGCCACAGCCGGCGGCCACGGCCACCGGGTGCCAGGTCGGGAGGTGGTGAGCGGCGCGCCGTCACGAATAACCACCCGCTAATCGGGCGTTGTGGCCGGTTTGGGGTGCATATACGGCCGATAATCGGCGCGACCGGACCAGGGGGGGGACCCCCAAGTCCCGTCGAGGGAGCGGCCACCTGCGCACGCCCGCCACCGTGCGTACGTGCTTGCGGGCCAGTTTCCCGGTCATGCCGGAGCCCGCCGCGGTGCCACTGCCCCGACGTGGACGTCGGTCGGGCCGTAGGAACCGTCCGGCCTCCACCCGACGCGTCGCTCCCAGCGCTGGGGCGGCCGCGGTGAGCCGTCGGTGCCGAGCAGCTTCCTGATCGCCGGCGAGCTGTCCTCCGGCCGACTGCGGACGTCGCCGGCGACCCGGTCCCGCGCCTGGCCGAGCCGCTCGGCGGTCCGAGCTCGATCACGTCCGGCGGCCGAGGCCTGAGCGACGCGATCGGCCGATGTGACCCGGCCTGACGGCATGCTCTCTCGCGGCAGCTCGCGGTAGGCCATCGTCAGCCCCGCGGGATCGCGGCCACGTCGGCCACGGTATCGAACGTCTCGGCCGCCGGCGGATCCCAGTCGGCCAGGCCGTTCGACGCCTGGTGATCCGCCAGCTCGCCGATCGCTTTCCAGACGCTGCCCATGTCGCCGGTACGGATCGTCTCGGTCCAGGCTTCGACGTTCGAGTCCCAGGCGAACTGCGCGTGCTCGGTCAGCGACTTGAACACGGGATCCTTGTGGAGCTTGGCCCGGCGAGTGGCCGCGGACTCGATGCGCGACTCGGCGATCGTCGAATGGGCCATCTGCCGAAGAGCCTCGTACCGCGGCCGGTACGCGGCATAGGCCGCCTTCCGGTCATCCCGCTGGCGGTTCGTCTCCACCTGGCGATCGACATACTCCTCGAGCTCATTGGCGAGGCGCTTCCTCTTCACGTCCGGGTCTTCGGCCATCCCGGGCGGACCCTCCCAGGCGTCGGCGAGGTTGGTCAGGCGCTGTCCGGGGTTCGTGCGCTTCGGCTTCGTCATGCGGCGATCGTCGTCCCTGCCGACTTTGCGCGCGACTTTGCACAGCGACCGCGGCCGCCGCACCACGATCGCGGTCGCCCCATGCCCCGAGCTGGCAGCGGGGCGCCGCATCCGCGGCAGCGGCCCGGCCGGGGTTTCCGCGCGAAAACTGTCCGCGGCCCCTTGGCCTCGAGCTCGGCGAGGTCGAGCATGCGGCCGGCGGCCCGCCGCAGGGCCTCGACCATGACCCGCGGCAGGCCGTGCCCGTGGTCGTCGGCGATCGCGACGAGCGCGCGCGACAGGTTCTCCGGCGTCCATTCGGGGCCGCTCACAGCGCCAACCCGACGCGCTCCAGGCAACGCGGGCACCGCGATCGAGCTGGCCAGGCGTTGCGCTCGGCCGTCGGCGTCGCCCCGCAGGCTGTCCGGCCCGACCCGGCGCGTGGCGGCTGGGCGTGGCCCACGCCATCGCGGCCGGCGACCCACACGAACCGCCCGACCGGCATCAGCTCGTCGGGCGGGTCACGATGCCCACCCGGGCTCGACGAGGCCCTGAGCAGCGATCGCCGCGACGTCGTCGGGCATACCCTCGACCCGGTCCTCGTCGCCGCCGTCGAAGATGCCGACCCCCTCGTCGCCGACTGACACGGCCTCGACTGACACTGACACCACGTCACCCCCTACGGGGGGAGTGACGCTGTCAGCGCGATCTACTGACATGACAGTGTCAACGCCTGACGCTGACGCCCCGCCCACGCTCGCGGGGCCACTGACAGGCGGACTGACAGGCACTGACACGGCCCCCGACACGCGAAGTGGCATGTCAGGCTCCACGCGCCCGGTCTCGCGGAGCTTCGCGATCTGCCGCCAGACCGTCCGCTCGGACAGCTCGAGGTAGGTCGCGATGGCCCCGGCGTCGGCGTACCCGGTGGCGATGCAGCCGTGAATCTTCTCCATCGTGCTGACGCCGAGATCCTCGCCGGCGACGACCTGGACGACGTCGAACGTGCCGCCCTCGGCCCGGAGGACGAGCTGCGCGTGGGGGGCGCGCTTGCGGACGGTCCAGAGGACGCGCTGGGCGCCGGCGTCGGCCATGAGCGCGACGGTGTCGGCCTGGCGGGTCCACTGACCCATGACGTCGGCGAGGGCGGTCCCGTGCTGGGCGTTCGGCTCGGGCTTGCCGCGGGCCTTCGCCCCGCCGGCGACCCTGGCCGGCTTGACGAGGTGGACGAAGACAATGATCGCGCAGCCGTACTGGCGGGCGAGGCCCCGGAGGAACCGGATCGCGGCCTTGAGCTCCTTGCCCCACTCGTCGCCGAGCATGCTCGAGCCGGTGTCGAACATCACGACCGCGGGCTCGACCCGCTCGATCGACGCCCGGATGTAGGCCTGGTCGAGCGGGTCGGTCAGCGACAGGCCCTCGAGGCTGACCCCCCAGTAGTCGGCCAGGTCGGCCCGGGTGAGGCCGAGGCGGGCCAGGGTCTCTTCCTCGCGCCGGACCTCCTCCTCCTCGCCGTTCTCGACGTCGATCGACAGGACGCGCCCCGGGCGCGGGATCCGGTAGTGGTTGAAGAGCGCACCGTGGCCGGTCGCCTTCCGGATCCCGAGCTCGATCCGGGCGTGCGATTTGCCAAGGCCCTCGGGCCCCGCGACGACGAGCAGCCGACGTCGCCGGAGGAGGCTGTCGATCTCCCAGTCGTCGACCATGGCGGCCGCCGCATCGGCCTCGCTCCGCGGCCGCGGCCAGGGACGCTCCTCAGCGTGCCTTTCAGTGACGTGAATGGCACGCGCCGGCGTCCGGGCCGCCCGGTCGCGTTCGAGGCCGGCGACGGCGGCCAGGTAGTCCTCCGGGCTGTCGTAGCCGGCGGCGTGCAGCGAGTCGACGAGTCGGGCCCGCCAGCCGGCGGCGTCGACCACGATCGCCTCACGCTCCTCGTCGGTCAGGCGATTCCACGGGTCGATCCGGTCCGCCGAGGCCGTGAGCTCAGCCTCCGCGCGGATCCCGGCGCTGTCCGCCGGCGCGTGGCCGTTCGGCTTGCTCTTGCGAACGTTCCGCGCGGAGACTTTCCGGGCCCCTGGCGCCGCCGGCAGCCACACCGGCGCGCCGGCGTTGGCATCGCCTGCAGCTTTCGGCGCGGCCGTGCCCTCGAAGAACGACGCGACCTCGGCTTCCTTCGCGGAACGTCTGGTCATGGCCGCGGGCAGCACGCGCCGACCTCCTCGAGCAGCCGCAGGTCGGTGCGGACAGCGGAGGCCTCCGCCCGCCGGCCGACGGCGTCGAGGTGATCGCGGAGCTGCTCGAGGTGCCTGGCCAGGCGCTCGCGGGCCGTCCGGCAAGCGATCCCTTCGCGCGGATGACCGCGACGAGCTCGATGCCCCCGACGCGGGGCCGGCCGGCTGATCCCGAGCCGGCCCGCGTCGGGGAGGAGGACGTGATCCGCAGAAGACGACGGATCAGGTTGTGGCCCGCGTCGACGCGGCCAATGCGCCGTCGAGGACCTCAGATGGTCAGGTCGACGCGGATCGCGCATTGGCCTCGCGCCTCCCGACGTCGCCGTTGACGTAGCTCGCGATCGCGCCCGCCGGCACCAGGCGCCGGCGACCGATGGTGACGGTTCGAAGCCGGCCCGCCGCGATCTCGCCGTAGAGTGCGGATCTGCCGATTCCGAGCCGCTCCGCGGCAAGCGTGGTCGACAGGAGCTGCTCGGGCGCCGTCGCAGGCGCGATCGCGAGCTCCTCGCGGAGCGCGTCGACGAGCTCGGCAACGGCGGCCACCAGGCGATCGCTCATCGAGCGGGCACCTTCGGCCGCCCGGCCACCGCCTCACGCTCGATCCCGTCGACGAGGATGCGCAGGGCCTCGCGCTTGGGGTCCCGGTAGTTCTGCCGCGCCAGGTCGCCGAGCGCGTCGCTCGTCTCGGGCGGCAGGGTCAGAACGAGCCGCGGCCACGTCCGCCGGGTCGAGTGTGAGTCCATGAGGCGTATTGGGCCGGACTACAGGCCCTCGTGTCGCGGACCAAAAGCGGCAGCCGCCAACAGCCGCTTTTGCCCGCCCTCAGAGTCGGCGGCGTTGCGCCTCAGCCTTGGCCCATGCCCACGTCTTGCCAGCCGCTCGCAGCTGCGCCCGGATCCAGCGCTCCTCGCCGACCGCCGAGTTGCGGCCGAAGTCGTCCTGAGTCGGCGGCCACGACCCCGACCATTCGACGAGCGCCGCGACGATCCGCTCCGCTGCCGCCATCGCCGGCTCCGCCTCGGCATCGGGCAGCGTGATCGCGCCGTCGCGCGCGACCACCCCAAACCGCTCGCACCGCCGACAGCGGACAACCACCGTGCCATCGCGACCCGAGAGCCAGTCGAGCTCCGGACCGTCGCGCAGCCATGGGGCGACACAGTTCGCGGCGTGGGCGATCGATCGCGGTGCCGCGAGCAGCACGGCGGCGGGCATCGCGCGGAGCTCTGGGGGTTCAATCGGGTGCCGGAGGGCTTCGCTCAGCCAGCGGATGGCGTCCTGAGCCGTCTCGTCGGTCATCGCGCACCGCCTCCCAGCGCCCGATCCAGGGCGTCTGCTGCCGCGCGTCGCTGGTCCGGCGTGACGTGCGAGTAGACGTCGGCGGTGATCGTGATCGACGAATGACCGAGGGCCCGCGATACCTCGAGGAGCGAGGCGCCCTGGGCAAGCATGAGCGACGCCGCGGTGTGCCGGAGGTCGTGGAGGCGCACCGGGAGCCCGAGCCGGTCGGCGGCCGCGCGGAAGGCCGCGGAGACCGTGTACGGCGCCCACGGCCGCCCCAGCGCGTCCGTGAAGGCCAGGCGGTCCCGGTCCTGCCACGATGCGCCGGCGGCGAGGCGCTCGGCCGCCTGGCGGGCTTTCTGGCGCCGGAGGCCGTCGATCGCGGTCGTCGTCAGGTCCACGGTCCGGCGGCTCCGGGCCGTCTTCGGCTCCGCGAGCTCCCACCCGCCGCCGTGGGCCCGCGACAGGGAGCGCCGGACCGTGAGCGATCGCCCCTCGAGGTCGACGTCGGTCCATCGCAGCCCGAGCAGCTCGCCGAGCCGGAGCCCGGTGCCGGTCGCGACCGCGAAGAGCGGCCCGAATGGATCGTCCGCAGTCGCGTCGATCAGGCGGCCGACCTCGCCGGCCGTCAGGGCCCGCATCTCGCGCCGCTCGAGGCGCGGCGGCCGCGCCAGGGCGGCCACGTTCCGGGTGAGCAGCCCGTCGCGCTGCGCGTCGTGGAGCGCGCGCCGGAGGGTCGATCGGGCGTGTCGGATCGTCTGCGACGAGAGCCCGCGACCGGCGAGCTCGGCCATCGTCCGCTCGACGTGCGCCGGCGTCAGCTTGGTCAGCGGGATCCGCGCCAGGGCGGACCAGTAGGCCGAGACGTGACGGGCGTACTCGCGGTGCGTGGCGGCCCGGAGTCGCGGCCGGACCGCGACGACCCATCCCGCCAGGTAGGCGCCCGTCGTCTCGCCGGTCGCGAACCCCGCGCTCGCCTCGCGGCGCAGCGCCTCGAACTTGCGGACGACGTCGGCCCGCGTGCGACCCGACACATAGCGGCGGACGCTCCGGGTCCCGTCGGGGTGGGGGAGTACGAGCGACCCGCGGAGTCGGCCGTCGGCGGTCGGGTAGATCGCGCCTTCGCCGGCGGATCTCCGGGCGGTAGACTTGGCCATTGGGTGGCGTCCTCCGTAGCAGGAGCGCGACCTTGACGGCCTCCGGTTCGCGCCGGGGGCCGTCGCGCTATGTCCGTCAGTGTACGCCATTGTCGCGGACCGCGAAGCTGCCGCGAAGCTGCCAGGGGTGGTGCCGAAGCCGGGATTTGAACCCGGACGAGGTTGCCCTCAACGGTGTTTGAGACCGTCGCGTCTGCCAGTTCCGCCACTTCGGCACGGAGGGTGACGCCCGGATCGTAGCGCGCCCGCCCATGTCGCCCCGGCGCAACGGCCCGTGGCGCTCGTGCACCACCCGGAACCCCCGGTTCGGGACAGGCGTCTCGCCGGGGAAGCGATGCTAGACTCCGCCCGCCTGCGAATCGCCGTCCGGAGGGACCCCCAGATCGTGGAGGACCTTCGCTCGACGACGGTCACCGACGACCCCGTCCAGCGCCGCGACCTCATCCTGATCGAGCGAGCCCGAGGGGGCGACCTCGACGCCTTCAACGACCTCGTCGCGTGCTACCAGGACCACCTCTACGCGCTGGTCGTGCGGATGGTCCCCGATCGCGACCAGGCCGCGGACGCCGTCCAGGAGGCGTTCTTCTCGGCCTTCCGGAACATGCACTCGTTCCGCGGCGGAAGTGTCCGCTCCTGGTTGAGCCGCATCTGCGTCAACGCGGCAATGGACGCGCAACGGGCGAAGAAGCGCCGCCCGGTCCAGCCCTACCCGGAGCTCGACGACGACAACTGGCAGCCGCCGGCAGGCATCGACGCCGACCCCGAGCGGACAGCCCTCACGTCCGAGCGGGCGAACGCGCTCAACAAGGCGCTGTCCCTCATCACCGACGACCAGCGGGCGGCGATCGTCCTCTTCGACGTGGAGGGCTACGACTACGCGGAGATCGCCGGCATGACCGGCGTGTCATTGGGCACGGTGAAGTCGCGGATCCATCGCGGCCGCCTGGCCCTCCGCGCGCTGCTGGAAGGGCAGATGGAGCTGTTCCGTGGCTGACCAGCGCCCCTTCGACCGCCCTGCTCGGCACTCGGACCATGACCTGCTGCTCGTGGCGGCGTTCGTTGCCGGCGACCTCGACGGTGACGACCGAGCGCGCGCGGACGTGCTCGTCGGCGCGTGCGGCCAATGCGCGACCCTCGGCGCGGACCTCCGGGCGATCTCCCAGGCGACCGCCGAGCTGCCCGTGCCCCGCCGGCCCCGCGACTTCTTCGTTCGGCCGGCCGACGCGGAGCGGCTCCGGCCGCGCGGGCTGCGCCGGCTGGCCGCCGCGGTCACCGGTCCGCGGGTCCAGCTCGCCCGCCCGCTCGCCGGCGGGCTGATGATGCTCGGGTTCGCGGGGCTGCTCGTCGCGACCCAGCCCGGGTTGTCTCTGTTCGGCGGTGCGTCGACCGCCGATCAGCGGCTCGAGTACCGCGCCAGCTCGGCGCCCGAGTCGGAGATCCAGGGCGGGCCGGACGCTGCGTACGCCTCCGGAGCGCCCTCGGCGACGGACGCCGCGTTCGGCGGTGTGCGCGGCAGTGCCCGCCAGGTCGGAAGCCTCCAGCCCGCGGCCGGAGGGCCGATCACGACCTCGACCGAGGCTCCCGACGAGGTCAAGGCCGGCCGCGAACCCGTTGCCGCCGGCCCATCGGGGCTCCTGATCGGCTCGCTGGCGCTCGTCGCGATCGGGGCCTTCCTGTTCCTCGCCTCGCTGCTCCGACCGGGGCCAGGCCGCTCGTAGCCGGGAACCGATCGGGAGCGCGGCCCGTCAGTACGGGGAAATGACCGACCGATTCCCCGCCACCCACACCGACCACGACCCGCTGCTCGTCGCCGCCTTCGCGGCCGGCGACCTCGGCCCGGCCGATCGCGAGCAGGCAGAGCTCCTCGCCTCGACCTGTGCCGACTGCGCCCTGCTGGAGGCGGACCTCCGGGCGATCGCGGCGGCGACTGCGACCCTCCCGGTGCCCGCCCGCCGGCGCGACTTCTCGCTCAGCGCCGGAGACGCGGCCCGCCTGCGCCGGCGCGGCTTGCGTTGGGTGCTTCGGGTTCTCGCCGGGCCGCGGTCGGCGGCCCTGAAGCCCCTCGCCACGGGGCTGACGACGCTCGGGCTTGCAGGGCTTCTCCTCGCAGCCCTGCCGGCGATCCAGCTGGGTGGCTCGGCGGCCGGCCCGATCGGCCCGGCTGCTCCCGCGGCCCCGCCTGTGGAGCGCGATACGAGCTCCGGAGGTGACGACTTCTTCCCGGCCGCCAGCACCACCCCGGAGAGGATGGGCGGGTACGGCGGCGCTTCGCCGCTCGTGGCCGAAGGGGATCGTGGCGAGGCTACGGACGAACAGGGTCGGGCGCCACTGGGTCGGCCGGAGCCCGCACCCCCCGTGGGACGTGGCCCGTCGCTACTGGCCCTTCTGTCCGGCACGTTCCTCGTCATCGGGCTCGCCCTGTTCGGGATTCGCTGGACGGCCCGCCGCCTCAGCGGCGCCTGAAGGAATCGAGGTCGGAGGCGGAGGTCCCCGACGCCGTCCGCTCGAGGTTTGCAACGTGGTAACGCCGGGCCGCGGAGGCCCGCTCTCAGGCCCGGCCGGTACACTTGACCCGACACCGTCCCTCCCTTCGACACCCGCCGAGGCTGCCGATGGAACGCCTGATGCTGCTCGACGGCTACGGGCTCGTCTATCGCGGATATTTCGCCCTCCCGCCCCTCACCACGAGCCGTGGCGAGCTGGTCAACGGCGTGTTCGGGTTCTGCAGCATCGTCCTCCGCGGCTTCCAGGACCTGAGGCCGGACTACGTGGCGGTTTCGTTCGACCTCCCCGGGCCGACCTTCCGGCACGAGCAGTACGCCGAGTACAAGGCGACCCGGCAGCGGATGCCGGACGACCTCCGGGACCAGTTCCCGAAGGTCCGCGAGGTCGTCAAGGCGCTCCGGATCCCCGTCTACGAGATGCAGGGCTACGAGGCGGACGACGTCATCGGCACGATCAGCCGCCAGGTCGAGAGCAACGAGGACCTCGAGACGACGATCGTCACGGTCGACCTCGACATGCTCCAGCTCGTCGGTCCCCGAACCCGCCTGATGACGACGCGCTCGGGCGTCGAGAACACGGTCATCTACGACGTGGCCCGGATCGACGAGCGATTCGGGCTCCGGCCGGACCAGATGGTCGACTACAAGGCGCTCAAGGGCGACCCCACCGACAACATCCCCGGCGTCCCAGGGGTGGGCGAGAAGACTGCGGCGAAGCTCATCCGCGAGTTCGGCGACCTCGAGTCCCTCTATGCCCGGCTCGACGACGTCACGCCGGAGAAGCTCCGCGCCAGGCTGCTCGAGCACCGCGACCAGGTCCACCAGGGTCGCGAGCTGTCGCGGATCGTCGTCGACCTGCCGGTCCATCTCGACCTCGAGGCGGCTCGCCTTGGCGACTACGATCGGGACACGGTCGTCCGGCTCTTCCGGGAGTACGAGTTCCGGACGCTCATCGAGCGCCTGCCGGCGATCAGCGGCGAGTCCGCGGCGGATGCGCAGGACGCCCTCCGCCGGGTCGTGGCGAGCGGCTCCGTTCCGGCGGCGCGGGTCGCCGGGCGCCCGTCAGGCTGGGGTCCGGGACGTCCGGTCCGCCCGCCCGACGGTGGTGAGCTCCAGCTCCGGCTCGACTTCGACACCGTTGCAAAGGCCACGCCGGACGCGGGCGACGGGCGGGTGGCCCGGGAGCCGACCGGTGACCTGCCCTCGGAGCTGGCCGCGGCGATCGCGGATCCGGGCCGGATCGAGGTCCGGGACGAGGACGCCGTTGACGATCTCGCCGGGTGGATCGGATCCCAGCCCGCGCTCGGCATCGCGCTGTTGCTCGACGATCCGCGGCCCCGCCGCGGTACGCCGCTCGCGCTCGCGGTCGCGGGCCTGGACGGGCGGGTCGTCGCGGTTGAGGGCGCGGCCGCGGTTGATCGGCTGCGGGCCCTCGTCGAGCGGCTCGGCGTGCCGCTCGTCGGCCACGAGGTCAAGCCGCTCGTCGTGGCCCGGTTCGCCGCGGATCCCGCGGCTCCGACGACGCCGGTCGCGTTCGACACGCAGATCGCCGCGTACATCCTCAACGCCTCGCTCCGCAGCCAGACGATCGCCGACATCGTCGCCGAGCAGCTCGACCAGATCCTTCCGCCGCCCGCGGACCTGACGTACGCCGCGCGGGCGGGACTCGAGGCCCTTTCCGCGCTCGCCGTCCGCGAGCCGCTCGAGCGACGGTTGGCGGACGAACACCTCGACAGGCTGTTCCGCGAGATCGAGCTCCCACTCCTCCCGGTCCTCGCCCGGATGGAGGCGACCGGGGTCGCGCTCGATCACGAGGCGCTCGGCATCCTCGACCGGGAGTTTGCCGCCGAGATCGCCCGGCTCGAGCAGGAGATCTACGTCGACGTCGGCCACGAGTTCAACCTCGGCAGCCCGAAACAGCTCGAGCAGGTCCTGTTCTTCGAGCTCAACCTGCCGAAGGGCAGGCGGACGAAGACCGGCTTCTCGACCGACGCGTCGGTCCTCGAGGACCTCCGCCCTGCTCACCCGATGATCGACAAGCTCCTCGAGTGGCGCGTCTACACGAAGCTCCGCTCGACGTACGTCGAGGCCCTGCCGACGCTGATCGCCGCCGACGGCCGGCTCCACACGACCTTCCACCAGGCGGTCGCCGCGACGGGCAGGCTGTCGTCGTCCGATCCGAACCTCCAGAACATCCCGATCCGGACGGTTCTCGGGCGGCGCATCCGCCGGGCGTTCGTCGCCGGCGCACCGGACGTGACGCTGCTCGCTGCCGACTACTCCCAGATCGAGCTCCGGATCCTTGCCCACGTGTCGGGCGACGAGCACCTCCGCGACGCATTCGCCCGCAATGCCGACATCCATCGCGAGACCGCGGCCCGGGTGCTCCACAAGGACCCGGCCGACGTGACTCACAGCGAGCGCTCGATGGCGAAGATGGTGAACTTCGGGCTGGCCTACGGGATGAGCGACTTCGGGCTGTCGAGCCGGGCGAACATCTCGCGCCAGGAGGCCCAGGAGTTCATCAACAGCTACTTCGCCGCGTACTCCGGGATCAGCTACTACATGATGGCGATCAAGGAAACGGCCAGGTCGCAGGGCGGAGTCGAGACGCTCCTCGGGCGGAAGCGCCAGATCCCCGAGCTGCGGGCGTCGAACCCGGCGCTCCGCGGGGCGGGGGAGCGGATGGCGATCAACATGCCGATCCAGGGCACCGCCGCGGACATCCAGAAGATCGCGATGATCCGGCTCGACGAGCGGCTCCGCGCCGACGGGTTCCGGGCGCGGCTGCTGCTGTCCGTCCACGACGAGCTGCTCCTCGAGGTGCCGCGCGACGAAGTCGAGCGACTCGCCCCCGTCGTCCGGGCGACGATGGAGGGCGCCCTCCCGCTCGACGTGCCGCTGACGGTCGACATCAAGGTCGGCGACGACTGGGAGTCGATGACGCCCCTGACCCGCGAGGACGCGGTCGCGGCCGAGGCCGACGAGCCGCCCGAGATCGACGCGGCGTTGCCGCTCGCGGGCCAGGTCTGACCTCCGTCTCATGCCGGAGCTGCCCGAGGTCGAGACGGTCGCGCGCGACCTCCGCCCCCGCCTCGTCGGGGCGGAGATCGTCGGGGCCCTGACGCCGTGGGCGCGGACGCTGCGGACGCACGATCCGGAGGCGTTCGCCACGGCCGTGGCGGGACGGACGGTCGAGACCGTCGGGCGGCGGGGGAAGCAGCTTGTCGTCGGGCTGTCCGGTGGCTTCGCCCTGACGATCCACCTGAAGATGACCGGCCAGCTGTTCGTCGTCCCGGCGTCCGCGCCGGAGGATCCATACGTCCGGCTCGTCCTCAACCTGGCCGGCGAAAAGGAACTCCGGTTCCGGGACATCCGGAAGTTCGGGCGGGTGGGTCTCTACGTCCGTGACCCGGCGAGCGGGGAGCTCCTCCTCGAGCCCGGCGGGGCCGGCGTCTTCGGCGCCACGGGCCCGGAACCGCTCGACGAGGTGTTCACGCTGCGCGCCTTCCGTCGCCGCCTCCGCGCCCGGCGGGGGCGGCTCAAGCCGCTCCTGCTCGATCAATCGTTCCTCGCCGGCGTCGGAAACATCTACGCCGACGAGGCGCTGTGGGCGGCGCGCCTCCACCCGCTCCGCTCCGCCGCCACCCTCCGACCAGCCGACGAGGGCAGGCTGTTCGGCAGCATCCGGTCCGTCCTCGCCGAGGCCGTCGAGCGGCGCGGGTCCTCGATCGATGACTACACCGCGCCCGACGGCGACGGATCGATGCAGGAGCGGTTGCTCGTCTACCAGCGCACGGGCGAGGCCTGTCCCCGTTGCCGCCGGCCGATCCGGCGGATCGTCGTCGGCGGTCGGGCGACGCATTTCTGCTCGTGGTGCCAGCGGCTCCGTGCCGCCGACCGCAAGGCCGCGGCCGCGCTCCTGCGCCCGGCCCCTCCGCACGGCCCGTCGCGCTCCGAGCCAACGAAGCGCGCAGCGGCCGCGCGGCGCGCCGCCGCCCGGCGGGCAATGGACCCGGAATCGGTGAACTGAGGTGTCGATCCTGCGGCTGACCGGTGTGAGCCGGGAGGTCGGGACATTCGTCATCCTCGACTCGATCGACGCGTCGGTCGCGCTCGGCGACCGGATCGGCCTCGTCGGGCCGAACGGCGCGGGCAAGACGACCCTCCTCCGGATCGCGGCGGGCCTCGACGAGCCGGACGGCGGGGCCGTCCACCGGAAGCGCGCGTTGACGGTCGGCCTCCTCGCCCAGGAGTCCCACCTCGACGAGGTCTTCATGGCCGCGCCGGACCTGCGCACGGCGGTCCGCCACGGTGCGGCCCACCTCGAGCGAATGACCGACGAGCTGGCCGCCCTCGAGCGCGACCATCGGGTGACGGAGCCCGAATACGAGGAGCTCCAACACCGGTTCGAGGGGCTCGGCGGCTACACGCTCGACCAGCGGGTCGACGAGACCCTGTCCGGCCTCGGGTTCGCGCGCCCGGACTGGGCACGGCCGCCGGCGAGCCTGTCGGGTGGCGAGCAGACGCGGGCGGCGCTCGCCCGCCTCGTCATCGCGGACCCGGAGCTCCTGTTCCTCGACGAACCGACGAACCATCTCGACCTCGACGCCCTCGAATGGCTCGAGGACCGCCTCCGGCGGCGCTCCGGGTCGCTGGTCGTCGCGTCGCACGACCGGGCCTTTCTCGACGCGACCGTCAACCGGATCTGGGAGCTCCGCGACCGGCGCATGACGGCGTTCCGGGGTGACTACTCCGCATATCACCGCCAGCGCGAGGAGCGTGACGCGCGGGCGGCGAAGGACGTCGCGACCCAGGCCGACCAGATTGCCCGCGAGAAGGAGCTCGTCCAGCGCTATCGAAGCCATCGCAAGTTCGCCAAGATGCACGAGCACGAGGCCCGGCTCGAGCGCCTGGAGGAGGGTCGGATCGAGGCTCCGAAAGCCGGCCGCCGCCTTCGCCTGCCACCGCGGGCCCTCGCCGGGGACGGGCCCGTTCGAACGGGCGAGCTCGCCGTCCGGGTCGAGGAGCTCGTCGCCGGCTACCTGCCCGGCCGCGGCGCGCTGGACGCGAGCGGGGCGCCGGCCACCGAGGCTCGGGCGGTCGTCCGCGCCGCATACCTCGCGGCGCGGCGCGGGGATCGGATCGGGATCGTCGGACCGAACGGCGCAGGCAAGACGACGCTCCTTCGGACAATCGCCGGGGAGCTGCCGCCGCTCGAGGGCGGGCTCGTCTTCGGCCACGCGGTCCAGCTCGGGTACCTCGCCCAGCTCCGTGGCGCGGCGATCCCGGGGACGACCGTCCTCGACGCGCTGGTCCGGGCGATGCCGATGACCCAGGGCGAGGCGCGCGGCTACCTCGCCCGATTCCTGTTCCGGGGCGACGACGCGCTCAAGGAGGTCCGATCGCTGTCCGGCGGCGAGCGGTCACGCCTCGAGCTGGCGCTGCTCGGCATCATGCCGGCCAACCTCCTGCTCCTCGACGAGCCGACGAACCACCTCGACATCCCGGCCCGCGAGGCGATCGAGGCGTTCATGGCGGAGACGCCCGCGACGTTGCTCGTTGTCAGCCACGACCGCCGCCTGCTCGAGACGGTGTGCGACCGGCTGTGGGTCGTCGACAGGGGGCTGGCGGCGCCGTTCGAGGGCGGCTACAGGGCGTGGCGCGCAGCGATCGCGGACGGGTGGACGGTGGCAGGCGCGGTCGAGCAGGAGGCGAGGCGGTTGCGGGCTGCGCCGGTCCTGGCGGGCGCCCGGTCCGCGACCCTCCCAATCGTCCGACCTGGGGCCGCTGTCGCGCCCGTGTCCGCCCGGCGGGACCGTCCGGCCCGTCGTGTCTCGGGGAGGAAGGAGAGACTGTCGAAGGATGCCTACCGGAAGCAGAAAGCACAGGTCGAGGGGGAGCTGACCCGGCTCGGGCTGCGAAAGAGCCACCTCGAGCTGGCCATGGGAGATCCGGCCGTCGCCGCGAACTTCGTCGAGCTCCGCCGGATCACGAGCGAGATGGCCGACGTCGACGCGGCGTTGTCGGCGACGGAGGACCAGTGGCTCGACATCGAGGAGCGGGCCCCGTGAGCCGCAGCCTCCGGATCGGGCTCACCGGGCCCATCGGCTGCGGCAAGTCGACGGTCGCGGGCTGGCTCGCCGAGCTGGGAGCATCGGTCATCGATGCCGACGAGGTCGCCCGGGAGGTCACGGCGCCCGGCGAGCCGGTCCTGGCGGAGATCGCCGATCGGTTCGGGCGCCAGCTCGTACGGCCCGACGGATCTCTCGACCGGGCCGCGCTCGCCCGGATCGTGTTCGCCGACGACGAGCGCCTGCGCGAGCTCGAGTCGATCGTTCACCCGGCGGTCCGGCCGCTGCTCATCGCCGCGGTCGAGGCGGCCGAGGAGTCAGGTGTCCCGATCGTCGCGATCGAGGCGATCAGGCTCGTCGAGGGCGGCCTCGCCGCCCTGTGCGACGAGGTCTGGCTCGTCGCCTGCGATCCGGGCGAGCAGCGAGCGCGCCTGGCCGGCCGGGGCGACGACCCGGCCGACGCGGAACGGCGGATTGCAGCTCAGGACCGCTTGGTCGATCGCCTGCGCCCGTTCGCCACCCGGGTGATCGACACGTCGGGGCCCGTCGGCCCCGCGCAGACCCGGGTCTCCGAGGCTCTCCGGCTTGCCCGGGAGGCGCGGCTCAACGCTCCAGGAGGACCTGCGGGCTTCCCGTGGTGATGCCGGTTCCCTGGTTCTGGATCGTGATGTTCGAGCCGTTGAGACGAATTGCCCAGCCGAGGAGCCAGCCGGACACCGAGCTGTTGTTCTGACCGGCCATCTCGAGCAGCCCGTAGGGCGCCCACATCAGGCCGATCCACGTGTTGTTGCTGCCCGATACCGAGACGGTGAACTTGTCGCACCTGTCAGCGCCGGCGTACTGCCGGCCGGCGAAGGCGAGGAGGTCGTCCCGGAACGGCGACAGGTCGTTGTTCGAGCCCGAGATGCTGACCTCGCTCTCGGCGACCAGCGTGAGCTCCATCGTCCGGTTGCTGAACGAGAGGTAGATGTTCCCCGTCGCGTAGTAGAGGCCGGTGCCGCGAGCGAGCATGTAGGCGCTGTCGATGTCGCCGTTGACGTAGTACAGGTTGTCCGACGGGTTGGCCTGGGCAAGTGCCTTGTAGGTGGCCAGCCGGCCGGCTACGTCGGTGGGCCCGAAGCCGGTCGGCCAGGCCTTGGCCGGGAGCTGGGACGGGTAGGTCGCGTCGTAGACGTTGCCCGACTGGTTGGCGTCGAGGGACACCGTGTAGGTGAATGGATCGGGTGGAGCCAGGTTATCGGTCCAGTAGTTGGGCGCGGTCGCGACGTAGGCGTTGCCGTTCGTGTGGACTCCACCGATCATCGTCTGGAACGAGCCGCTCACGTCGAGCTGGCGCTTTCCGAAGCCCGGGCATGTATCGCCCCCGGCGAAGACCGCGTCCGGCATCGGCGCCGTCGCGCCGCCACCAGGGCCGCCTGGAATGCAGTCCGCGGTCGCCTGCGCGCCAACCGCGAAGCTGTCCATCCCGATCAGGCGCGAGAACGTCCCGGGGACGTGAGAGGTGATCGAGGCATCGAACTCGTTCGAACCCTTCGAGAGGACCGACACCGAGTTCGAGACGCCGTCATTGTCGTAGCCATTCACCGCCGCGGCTGCGAGGCCCGCTGCCTGGGCGTCGGCAACGGAACCGCCGGTACAGGTGCTGTATGCCGCCGCGGTGGCGGCGTGATCCACGGCATTCTGGGTCGCCCGCCGCTCCTCGAGCAATCGGCCGCCGTCGATCGCCAGAGCGGCCGCGCCGAACAGGACGAAGATCCCGATGCCGACGATCGCGAGGACAGATCCTCGCTCCCCGACCCGGTCGGCCCTGGCGGGAGTGCTGGTGGACCTGTCTGCGGTTGCCGTCAACGAGGCGTCCTTCCGCTGTGTGCGCCTTTGCTGAATGTCAAGGTGGGGGAGGGGAGACGGCCGGCGGCGAGGTGGGCGTCGGTGGCGGGAGCGGCGTCGCCAGTGGTGGAGGAGTCCGGATCGGCCCGAACCCGGCCGGGTAGGTCTCGGGGATCGGCAGCCCGTACTTCGTGATGATCCGGGTGGTCGTGGCACCAAGACTCGAGGCGTCCGCCACGCGAATGTCGATGTCCGGCCGGAGGGCGAGGCTGAACGTCGCCGTGCCGCTTGCCTGGAGATGGGCGATCTCCTCGGCGATCTGGAGATGCGCCTTGAGGACGTACGCCCGTTCGACCCGGGCGATGATCGGGACGTCCTGGTAGACGATCTTCGTGGACCGGTCGCTGTAATAGCGGCCCTCCTCGATGAGCCCCTCGGGCAGGAGGACGAGGGCCGTTACGAAGACGTCGACGGTCTGGCCCGGGTACAGGAGGCCACCGACAGCGAGGTCGTCCGGGACGGTGATCGAGACCGCCCGCCAGTACGGCGATTCCGGGCCGACCGTCTCCCCTGGCGAGAGGATCGAGAAGCTTCCGACGCCGGTTCCCACGGCCAGGAGGTTCGAGGTGACGAGCTGGCCCTGGAGGATCGGGACGACCGGGATTCGCCCGATCACCAGCTCCACCTCGGCCACGCTGTGGAGATTCGTGTCGTCCAGCGGGATCTGGCGGACCTCGACCTGGTCCGCGGTGATCGGCTGGCGGATCGGGAGCACCGTCCGGGCGACAACGGCCGGCACCCGCTGGAGAGCCCCCTGGCCGCCCTGCTGCTGGGCCTGGCTCACCGCGAAGTAAGCGGCGCCACCGGCGACGATTGCGAGGACCAGCCCGAGGCCCATCACGATGCGTCCCCGGCGCCCCTCGTCGTGGAATTCGAGCTCCATCCGCGGATTGGCCCTCTCGTGATCAGTCCCGTCGCGGGCTCAGGGGCGCGGGGCTACGTCCACGCCGCGGGTCCGGGAGGCCAATCTGGTCCCTGCGTCGTGCATCACGTCATGCCCCTGACGTCCCACCCGATCAGACCGATGGTCATACGCGGTGTTACTACGTCCTTCGCTTCGGTTCGAACGGCCGTTCGAAATCGGGCGGCGCTGGTATCCTGCGCAGGTGCCCGAGTTCAGCCTCGTCGCCCCGTTCGAGCCGACCGGCGACCAGCCCCAGGCGATCGATCGCCTCGTCTCCGGACTGGCTCGCGGCGTGCGCGACCAGGTGCTCCTCGGGGCGACCGGGACCGGCAAGACCTACACGATCGCCCAGGCCATCGCCCGCCACCAGAAGCCGACGCTGGTCCTTGCCCACAACAAGACGCTCGCCGCCCAGCTGTACGCGGAGTTCCGGGAGTTCTTCCCGGACAACGCCGTCGAGTACTTCGTCAGCTACTTCGACTACTACCAGCCGGAGGCGTACCTGCCCCGGAGCGACACGTACATCGAGAAGGACTCGAGCCGGAACGACGAGATCGACCGGCTGCGCCACGCCGCCACCCACGCCCTGTTCGAGCGGCGGGACGTGATCATCGTGGCCAGCGTGTCGTGCATCTACGGCCTCGGGGCGCCGGTCGACTACGGGGCGACGATCCTCCGCCTCCGGCAGGGCGGCCAGTACCGTCGGGACTCGGTGCTCCGCCACCTTGTCGACCTCCAGTACCAGCGCAACGACGCTGCCCTCGGCCGGGCCCGCTTCCGGGTCAGGGGGGACACGCTGGAGTACCAGCCAGCCTCGGAGGAGACGCTGGTCCGGGTCGAGTTCTTCGGGGACGAGGTCGAGCGGATCACCGAGCTGGACCCGCTGACCGGCGAGCTCCTGGCCGAGCGCAAGGAGGTCAACGTCTACCCCGCGTCCCACTACGTCACGCCGGCGGACAAGTTGAAGCTGGCGATCGGCGACATCGAGGTCGAGATGGAGGAGCGGGTCGGCCAGCTCGAGGCGGAGGGCCGGATCCTCGAGGCTGCCCGGCTCCGCCAGCGGACGACGTTCGACCTCGAGATGATGCGCGAGCTCGGCTTCTGCAGCGGGATCGAGAACTACTCCAGGCACCTGTCGCGGCGCGAGGCGGGCAGCCGGCCGTGGACGCTGCTCGACTACTTCCCGCCGGACTGGCTGCTCGTCGTCGACGAATCGCACATGACGATCCCCCAGGTCGTCGGGATGTACAAGAACGACCGGACCCGGAAGGAGATCCTCGTCGACTTCGGGTTCCGTCTCCCGTCCGCGCTCGACAACCGGCCCCTGACGTTCGAGGAGTTCCAGGGCCACCTCAACCAGGTGGTCTACATGAGCGCCACCCCGGGGCCCTACGAGCTCGAGCGGAGCGAGCAGGTCGTGGAGCAGCTCATCCGGCCGACGGGGATCGTCGACCCGGTCATCAGCGTCCGCCCGACCGAGGGCCAGATCGATGACCTGCTCGAGGAGATCCGCCGCCGGGTCGAGCGCGGGGAGCGTGCGCTCGTGACGACGCTCACCAAGAAGATGGCGGAAGACCTCGCCGACTACCTCAAGGAGCTGGGGGTCAAGGTCCAGTACCTCCACAGCGAGGTCGACACCCTCGAGCGGGTCGCGATCCTGCGCGATCTCCGGCTCGGCGTCTACGACGTCCTCGTCGGGATCAACCTCCTGCGCGAGGGGATCGACCTGCCGGAGGTGACCCTCGTGGCGATCCTCGATGCGGACAAGGAGGGGTTCCTGCGGTCCGCGTGGTCGCTCATCCAGATGATCGGCCGGGCCGCTCGCAACGTCGGCGGGGAGGTCGTCATGTACGCGGATCGGGTCACCGAGTCGATGCAGGCGGCAATCGGCGAGACGGACCGCCGGCGGAGCGTCCAGGAGGCGCACAACCGGGAACGCGGGATCGAGCCGACGACGATCATCAAGGAGATCCACGACATCAACGAGCGACTCCGGGTGGTCGCGGAGTCGACGACGATGTACACGGGCGAGCGGGGCCGCGACTTGTCGGACCTGGACCGGACGCGGGTGGAGCAGCTGGTCAGCCAGATGGAGGCCGAGATGAAGGCCGCGGCAAGGCAGCTCGAGTTCGAGCGCGCGGCGGCCCTCCGCGACGAGATCCAGCAGGTCCGCCTCCGCGTGCTCGAGGACGATGCCTCGACGATCGTCGCGAAGGCGGCCGAGCGGGCCGGGCGAGGCGGCGGACTCGTCGGCGCCGCGGACCGGAAGCGGGGCAGGGCGCTGACCGAGGCTCGGGCATCGACACCCTCGCTCGAGGTGACGTCCGTCACGGTGCTACCCGCGGACGAGGAGCCGGCCGACACCCTGGACGGAGTGCCCGCGCCGGACGAGGGGACCGCGTCCGACTGGCTGCCGGGCATCCGCGACGAGCACGACGACGACGGCGGCGGCTGGCAGGCACGCTGGCTCGACCGACCGACCTGGGACCACACCGTCACCCCGAACGTCGTCAAGCGCACGGGCACGCGCGCTCCGCGCCCCGGCCGAAGGCGTCGCTAGGACCGCGCCACCGCGCGGTCAGTGAGTCCAGCTCGTGAGCCAGCGCCAGTGCTTGCGCGTCCCGGGCGGCGGCTCGGCGCGGGCGTGGACGTCGGCGACGGGTCCCGCCACGAGGGCCTCGAGCCGGTGGGTGATCGTCCCGGCGAGCTCGCGCTCTTCGTTCGTTCCGGGAGCGGGGAGAGGCGCATCGGGCGGCAGGCCGGCGAGCTCCCGTGCCGTCACCGGTTCGAGGACGTGGAGGATGATCGTGCGTCCCAGGTACAGCTCGTGGGCGCCGCCGAGGACGAGCGGGACGATCCGGGCGCCCGACCTCAGCGCGAAGTACCCGATCCCCGGGCTGAGCGGCCTCGCGCGATCGACGGGCACCGCGGGCCCGACCTCCGGGAAGAGGCCGAAGACGGCGCCCGCGTCGATGACCGAGCGGGCAGCCTCGACGTGCTCCTCGAAGGCCTTGCGCCCGCCGCTTGGCCAGATCGGGATGACCCCGCCGATCCGCGAGAAGACGAACCTCCGCAGACGGGACCGGTAGATGGCTCGCCCGTCGCCCAGCCAGTTGATCCGCGGCTCGACCGGCAGGAGCAGGGCGAGGACGAACGGATCGATCCACGTCCGGTGGGGGAGTCCCGCGGCGATCCAGCCGCCGGCCGGGCGTTCGTCCGGGCCGGTCGGAAGCCGCTCGGCGCCCTCGAGCCGGAACCGGAACCCGAGACACCGAGCGATCGCCCGACAGCCGAGCAACAGGAGCCGGTAGAAGCGGGGCGCCCGGGGCGAGGCGCGACCGACGAGTCCGCCTGGCCGGGCTGAAGACGGTCGCGCGGGCATGTCGAGGCGGAGCATACGACTCTGGCTTCGGGGAATCGGTAGAGTCGGGACGTGAATTCAGCGCCCCTCGCCCCGCTCCGCGTCTGGCTCGAGCGCGACTACGACGGCGGACAGTGGGGGGCCTGGCTGCTCGACCTGCCCGGTGCCTTCTCGTGGGCACCCTCCAGGGCCCTGGCGCTGTCACAGTCGCCGTCGACCCTCGGCTGGTTCCGGGACTGGCTCGCCCGGCACGGCGAGCAGTCGGACCTCCCGGCGGTCGGTTCGGTCGAGGAGGTGGAGGCCGCCGCTGCGACGGTCGTCGACGGGTACGAGCGGAACGCCACGTTCGCGATGGACCGCCGCCCGGTGACAGCCGATGAGCTGGAGGCGGCGATCCGGCGTCTCGATCACGCCCGTCACGACCTGGCAGGGGTCGCGACGGCAGTGCGCGCGCGCGAAGCCGCCTCCGGCGCACTCGAGACGGCGTCCGATGCAGGTGAGCGGACCCCGGATGAGGTCCTCCGTCACCTGGCGGGCGCGGAGGTCTGGCTCGGCAGCCGGCTCGATCCGGCGGCTCGCTTCGACGGCCCGCCGCGGGACGGTGAGCCAGACGCCTACCTCGAGGCGACTCGAGCGTGGGCAATCGCGAACCTCAGGCGGCTCCACGCGGCGGATCCGGGAGCGTCACGGACGGATGGCAAGGGCGAGTCGTGGACACTCGCCAAGGTCGTCCGGCGGTACGTCTACCACTCCATTGACCACCTCCGCGAGCTCGACCGCCGCCTCGGCCGCGCCGAGCGCCGCTCCGACCGCCTGTCATTCCGCACCGAGCGCCTCGAGGACGTGGCCCCGCTCATCCGGCTTCTTCGGTCGGTCGGCTGGGACCGCCGGACCCAGGATCCGGAACGTCTGCAGCGGGCGATCGCCGCGACCCACGCGATGGTCGGCGCGTGGGACGGCGACGAGCTGGTCGGCTTCACACGCGAGCTCGGCGACGGCGAGATGAACGCGTTCCTGTCGATGGTTGTCGTCGATCCCCGCTGGCAGGGCTTCGGCATCGCGGATCGCCTCGTCCACGCGCTGATCGACGGCCGGCCGGATGTCCGGTTCAGCCTCGCCGCGGCCGACGGCGTCGACGCGTACTACCGGCGCTTCGGGTTCGAGCCGGACACGAACGCGATGGTGAAGCGGCGGAAGGCCTGATGTTCATGCCATGACATGGCACGAACACCTGTTCCAATTGAATCATCTCAAGTACACTTGATTCCGCCATGCCCCAGGACCAGCTCGTCGTTCGCGGCGCTCGCGAGCACAACCTCAAGGACGTCACGGTCGCGTTTCCGCGCGACCGGCTCGTCGTCATCACCGGTCTGTCCGGCTCGGGCAAGAGCAGCCTCGCCTTCGACACGATCTATGCGGAGGGGCAGCGCCGCTACGTCGAGAGCCTGAGCGCCTACGCGCGCCAGTTCCTCGGCCAGATGGAGAAGCCGGACGTCGACCAGATCGACGGCCTGTCGCCGGCGATCTCGATCGATCAGAAGGGCGCGAGTCGCAACCCGCGCTCGACGGTCGGAACGGTCACGGAGATCTACGACCATCTCCGGCTGCTCTTCGCCCGGGCTGGTCATCCTCACTGCCCGACGTGCGGCCGCGAGATCCAGCGCCAGTCCGTCCAGCAGATCGTCGACCAGGTCCTGTCGCTGCCGGAGGACACCCGGCTGCTCATCCTCGGGCCGCTCATCAAGGACCGCAAGACCGAGGGCGACCGTGTCTTCGAGGCCGCCCGGCGGCAGGGCTTTGTCCGAATCCGGGTCGATGGCGAGATGTACGACCTCGCCGACGCGCCGAAGCTCGACAAGTACAAGCGCCACAGCATCGAGGTCGTCGTCGACCGCTATGTCGTCCGTCACGCCGAGGCACCTGAGGGCGCGGCGCTCGACGCCGAGGGCCGGCCGATCGACCCGGCCACGGGCGAGCCGATCCCGGACCCGGACGCGACGCGGCTCGCCGACTCGGTCGAGACGGCGCTCCGTCTCGGCGAGGGCGTTGTGCTCATCGCACCCGCGTCGAGGGACGATGCGCCGCCGGGCTTCGAGGAGCGACGCTACAGCGAGCGGTACACGTGCGCGTACGACGGCACCACGATCGATGAGCTCGAGCCGCGCAGCTTCTCGTTCAACTCGCCGCACGGCGCCTGCCCCGCCTGCACCGGCCTCGGCACACGGCTCGAGATCGACCCGGCCCTCGTCATTCCGGACCGTTCGAAGAGCCTCGCCCAGGGCGCGCTCGTGCCGTGGTCGAGGATGCCGACGGACGCGTCGTGGCGGCTGAAGATCCTCGAGGCGATCTGCCGGGCCCACGGCTGGGACTTCAAGGCCCCGATCCGCGACCTTCCCCCGGAGGCGATCGAGTACCTCCTTCACGCGTCGAAGGACGAGAAGGTCGTCGTTCGTTACAAGCATTCCCGCGGCGAGAACACGTACAACGCGACGTTCGAGGGCATCGTCACGAACCTCGATCGACGGTATCGCGAGACAGACTCGGAGTACGTCAAGACGGAGCTCGAGAAGTTCATGGTCAGCCGGCCGTGCCCCACCTGTGGGGGTTCGCGGCTGAAGCCGGAGATCCTCGCGGTGACGGTCGACGGCCGGCACATCTCGGAGGTCGCGACGCTGTCGATCACCGATGCGCTCGACTGGGCAGCGGCGCTGCCCGCGCGGTTGACCGACCGGGAGCGGACGATCGCCTATCAGCTCCTCAAGGAGATCTCCGCGCGGCTCGGGTTCCTCGTCGACGTCGGGCTCGACTACCTGACGCTCGACCGGACGAGCGTCACGTTGTCCGGTGGCGAGGCGCAGCGGATCCGTCTCGCGACGCAGATCGGGACGACGCTGATGGGCGTCCTGTACATCCTCGACGAGCCATCGATCGGCCTCCACCAGCGGGACAACGCGAAGCTCATCGCGACCCTCACCCGGCTCCGGGACCTCGGCAACACGGTCCTCGTCGTCGAGCACGACGAGGAGACGATCCGGACCGCCGACTGGGTCATCGACATCGGGCCGGGGGCAGGGGAGCACGGCGGCGAGATCATCGCCAACGGCCCACTCGAAGTACTCCTCGCCGAGCCGCGCTCGATCACCGGCGCGTACCTCCGGGGTGAGCGATCCGTGCCGATTCCGCCGGAGCGCCGGCCGCGGAACGGCAAGGAGCTCGTCGTGCTTGGCGCCCGCGAGCACAACCTGCGCGACATCGAACTCCACGTGCCGCTCGGGACATTCACCGCGGTCACGGGCGTCTCGGGGAGCGGCAAGTCGACGCTCATCACCGACGTCCTCTACCGGGCCCTCGCGCGCGAGCTCAACAACTCACGTGAGCAGGTCGGGGCGCACGACGCGCTCGAGGGCGCCCATCACATTGACAAGATCATCGAGATCGACCAGAGCCCAATCGGACGGACGCCGCGGTCGAACCCGGCGACGTACACCGGGCTCTTCGGCCCGATCCGCGAGCTGTTCGCCGGCGTGCCGGATGCGCGCGTCCGTGGCTACTCGCCGGGGCGGTTCTCGTTCAACGTCAAGGGCGGCCGGTGCGAGAACTGCAAGGGCGACGGGATCCTGAAGATCGAGATGCAGTTCCTCCCGGACGTGTACGTCACGTGCGAGGTGTGCAAGGGCAAGCGCTACAACCGCGAGGCGCTCGAGATCCACTACAAGGGCAAGTCGATCGCCGACGTCCTCGAGATGACGATCGAGGAAGCGAAGGACTTCTTCTCCGCGGTGCCCAGCGTCGCGGCGAAGCTCCGGACGCTGTACGAGGTCGGCCTCGGCTACGTCCACCTCGGCCAACCGGCAACGACCCTGTCGGGGGGCGAGGCCCAGCGGGTGAAGCTCGCCACCGAGTTGTCCCGCCGGGCGACCGGGCGGACGCTGTACGTCCTCGACGAGCCGACGACCGGCCTTCATTTCGCGGACGTCGAGAAGCTCCTCCAGGTCCTCCACCGGCTCGTCGACAGTGGCAACACGGTCATCGTCATCGAGCACAACCTCGACGTCATCAAAACCGCCGACTGGATCGTCGACCTCGGCCCGGAGGGCGGCGCCCGGGGCGGCCGGATCATCGCCGAGGGGACGCCGGAGCAGGTCGCCACGGCCCGGGGATCGGCGACCGGCGAGTACCTCGCGCGCGTCCTCAGGGGGGAGCCGCTCGTGCCGCTGAGCGACGTGACCTTCGCGGAGGAGGCCGGCCGGGGCAACGGTCGTCGCCCCGGGACGGCGGCGCGGACCGGCCGGATCGTCCCGACCCGGAAGCGGGCCGCGGCCGCTCGCCCATAGCGCCCTCTGGGCCGTCCCGTCGGCCATCGAACGTGAAAGCGCTCTCTTGACAAGGCGTGCTACTGTGCTCAGCAGATCGTGAGAGCGCTCTCACGACGACCGGGAGCGGCACCCAATGGCCGATCGCGAGTCGGGCAACAGTCGCGGCGTCACCCTCGATCAGGTCGCCACCCTGGCGGGTGTCTCGCGAGCGACGGTGTCCCGCGTCGTCAATGGCAACCCGAAGGTCGGCGGGGACGCCAAGCGACAGGTCGATCGGGCAATCGCCCGCCTGGGGTACATCCCGAACCCGGCCGCCCGGTCGCTCGTCACCCGGCGGAGTGACTCGATCGGGGTCGTGATCCCGGAGCCGCCGGGGATGCTGTTCGGGGACCCGTTCTTCCCGCGACTCCTGCGGGGAGTGAGCGCCGAGCTCTCGGCTCGGCGCCTCCAGCTCGTCCTGCTGATGCCGCAGTCAGGTGAGGAAGAGCGGCGTCTCGAGCGTTACCTGACCGCCGGGCATGTGGACGGGGCGCTGCTCGTATCCCTCCATGGCAACGACGACCTGCCCGAGGCACTCGCCCGTCGCGGCGTACCGGTCGTGGTCGGCGGCCGCCCTCCGAGCGGGGCCGCCGTGAGCTACGTCGACGTCGACAACGTCGAGGGAGCCCGAACGGCGGTGGCCCATCTCGTCGAGGCGGGTCGAAAGATCGTCGCCACGATCGCCGGCCCGGCGGACATGGCGGCGGGTGTCGACCGTCTCCACGGGTACCGGCTTGCGATCGAACAGGCGGGTCGGACTCGGGATGCCGGCCTGGAAGTGGCCGGCGACTTCACCCAGGAGGGCGGGGCGAACGCGATGCGGCGATTGCTCGATGCGAACCCCGGGATCGACGGCGTCTTCGCCGCCTCGGACCTCATGGCTGCGGGAGCGATCCAGGTGCTTCGCGCCGCGGGCCGCCGAGTCCCCGAGGACGTCGCCGTCGTCGGCTTCGATGACTCATCGATCGCCGCGATGACGGAACCGCCGCTCACCAGCGTCAAGCAGCCAATCGAGGAGATGGGCCGCGAGATGGTCCGCCTGCTCCTCGAGCATGCATCCGACCCCGGCTCGGTGCCTCGAAAGGTCATTCTCGCAACCCAGCTCGTGCGCCGCCGGTCGAGCGAGGGGGTGCCGAGACGGTAACGACTGAAGTGGATGACACGCGGGACGTGATGGGTTCAGCGTAGCGGAGGAGAGGATCGACAATGAACGGCAATCACAGGACGACTGGTTGGGGGCCCGTGCGGCTACTCACGCTGGGGGCAATCATCGCGCTCGCGGCGACGGCTTGTGGAGCGGCCACGCCATCGTCGCCGCCGGCCAGTCAGGCAGGCGCGACACAGACGCCCTTGGCGGTCACTCCGGAGCCGGTCGAGACGGACGGAGGCGGGCTCACCGCAGACGGCAAGGTGCTGATCCGGTGGTTCGTCGGTCTGGGCACCGGCGCGCAGCCGGATCAGATCGCCGATGAGCAAGCCGTCGTCGCGGAGTTCAATGCCTCGCAAGACAAGATCGTTCTCAGCCTCGAGATCTATCAGAACACCACCGCCTACGACATCCTCAGCACCCAGATCGCTGCGGGCAATCCGCCGGACATCATCGGACCGGTCGGATTCCGTGGCTTCTACTCGTACGGCGACCAGTTGCTCGATCTGGCGCCCCACATGGCCAGGGCGAACTTCGACACGAGCGACATGGACCCGGCCATCCTGAAGGCCTACAGCGAGGGCTTTGGCGGCCAGGTCGGCATTCCGTTCGCCATCTACCCGTCCTTCATCTACTACAACAAGGATCTGTTCGACGAAGCGGGGTTGCCATATCCGCCACACAAGGTGGGGGAGCAGTACCAGGGCAAGGAGTGGAACTGGGACACGCTCACCGAGCTGGCGAAGAAGCTCACGGTCGACAAGTCCGGCAATGACGCGACTGCGGCCTCCTTCGACACGTCCAACATTGACCAGTGGGGCTACTACCAGCAGTGGACGGACCCACGCGGATGGGGGACGCAGCGAGGCGCCGGATCCGTCGTAGGAACGGACGGCAACGCCGCCATCCCGGATTCCTGGGTGACCGCATGGCAGTGGACGTACGACGCCATGTGGAAGGACCACTTCATGCCGACCGGGACCGAGAACCGCTCGGACCTCCTGGGGCCCGACAACGCGTTCCAGTCGGGGCGCGTGGCGATGGACTTCGTCCATCTCTGGTACACCTGCTGCGCTTGGCCGGCCGAGGGGACGCCGCCCACGCCAAGCTGGGACATCGCCGTCCCGCCGGCGGAGAGCGGTACGACGACGGCCAAGCTCCACGCCGACACGTTCGGGATCATGAAGGCGACCAAGCATCCGGAGGAGGCGTTCGAGGTCCTCACCTACCTGCTCAACAACGACACGCTCATCGCGCGGTACGGCGCGCTGCCGGCCGTCAAGAGCAAGCAGGCAGCGTTCTTCGGGGCCCTGAACGAGCGGTTCGCTCCCAACACGATCGACTGGCAGGTCGCGCTCGACATGCTCGGCTACCCGGACGTCCCGAGCCATGAGGCGGATATGCCGAACTTCCTCAAGTCCGATGCCGCCATCAAGGCGTTCCAGGAGAAGTTGATCACGACCGAGGGTCTCGACATCGCGGCCGAAGCGGAGACACTGAGAGCGACGCTCCAGGCGCTCTTCGACGAAGCCAGCTAGCCCAGGAGGCGTGACGCGCCGGCAATCCTCACCGGCGCGTCCGTCTCCTCCACCGGCCACGTACGCAGCGAGGACCCGATGACCGGCCCGCCACGTGACGCGGTCCTCAGCGTGCCGCGCGCCGACCCGCACGCCGCGGGCGGCTCCATGGCCCGGCGCGAACAGCTGTGGGGCTACATCTTCGTCGCGCCCTGGCTGATCGGGTTCGCGCTGTTCACGGTGCTGCCGATGGCGGCAGCTCTCCTATACAGCTTCACGGACTTCGATCTGAGGCGCCCCGACGACATCCAGTTCGTCGGCCTGGCGAACTACACGCGCCTGCTGGCCGACGCGAGTGTGGGGCACTCCCTCGCGGTGACGATCCGATTCATCCTCATCACCGTGCCACTCAACCTGGTGTTCGCGCTCGCACTGGCCATGCTCCTCAACTCGCGGCGGGTCGCGGGGCGGCCGCTCCTCCGGACGCTCTTCTACATGCCCATCCAGATCCCGCTCGTCGCAGCGACGCTGATCTGGGTCGGAGTCCTCAACGGCTCGTCCGGCTGGGTCAACCGGCTCCTCGAGATGGTGGGGATCCGGGGACCGGACTGGATCGGGGATTCGACCTGGGTTCTCGTCACGCTCGCGCTCATCGGGCTGTGGGGCGTCGGCAACATGATGCTGATCTTCATCGCGGGTCTCCAGGGTGTCCCGACCGAGCTGTTCGATGCAGCGAAGGTCGACGGCGCAGGCGCGTGGACGACGTTCCGGCGCATCACCGTGCCCCTGATCACTCCGATCATCTTCTACAACCTGCTGATCAGCCTGGTCGTCAGCTTCCAGGTATTCATCCAACCGTGGGTTCTGAAGAACGGGATCCCGGACGACGCGACCAACCTGTTCAACGTGAACCTCTACCGCGAGGCCTTCAAGTTCAACCAGATGGGCTACGCGTCGGCGCTGGGCTGGGTCCTCTTCGGGATCATCCTGCTGGTGACGATCATCCTGTTCTGGTCGTCGCGGCGGTGGGTCTACTACGCGGCGGAACGCTGATGGCCTCGGTCACGCTCGCCCCGCCGACCGGATCGCCGCTCGGGCGCTCGCTGCGCCGGGTCACCGGTCGCACAGGGATGACGCTCCTGGCCGTCGTCGTCCTGTCCGGCTTCCTCCTGCCGCTCGCCTACATGGGCCTGACGGCGTTCAAGTCGCAGGGCCAGATCACGGACAGCTCCGCACCGGTTTATCCGGCGACCCAGCGGACGTTCGAGTACCAGGGACAGGAGTATCCGATTCTCGCCGTGCCGATCGATGGGACGACGAGGAACCTCGCGATCGTCCGGAAGGGGCGTGAGGATTCGGACTTCGTCGATCCCGTCAGGCCGGAAGCGGGCCTGATCACGTGGCAGGGTCGCTGGCGAACCCTTGCTCCCGGCTACGACTTCGAGCTCCAGACGTCGAATTTCACGCAGGTCTGGAACGAGATCGACTTCCCGAAGTTGCTCCGCAATACGGTGGTCATCGCTGGAGCCGGGACGATCGGGGCGGTGGCGTCGGCGATCGTCGTTGCCTACGGGTTCAGCCGGTTCCGGTTCCGGTTCCGGGGCGGGCTGTTCATCGTGCTGCTCGCGACGATCATGCTTTCGCAACAGGCGACGCTCGTGCCCTCCTACATCATCTTTTCGAAGATCGGCTGGGCCGGGACCTGGTTGCCACTCATCGTCCCGCACTTCTTCGCCAACGCGTTCAACGTCTTCCTGCTCCGGCAGTACTTCATGACGATCCCGCGCGACCTCGACGAGGCGGCGATGATCGACGGTGCGAGCCCCTTGCGGATCCTCCGCTCGGTGATCGTTCCACAAGCGATCCCGGCCATCACCGCGGTCGCGCTGTTCCACTTCTTCTATGCGTGGAATGAGTTCCTGCTCGCGCTCGTCTACCTCGGCGGGACGCCGGATCTCTGGCCACTGACGCTCGGCATCCAGCAGTTCGCGGCGTTGTATGTGACCCGCGTCCCGCTCGTCCAGGCGAGCGCGATCATGACAATCGCCGTCCCGGTGGTCATCTTCTTCCTCGCCCAGCGCGCCTTCATGCGCGGCGTGGTCGTGACCGGTGTCGAGAAGTAGATGGCGATCATCATCCCGACGGCGGCGTGGTCGCGGGCCATAGGGCTGGGCTACGAGCCGGAGCCGCGGCCACGGGTGGCGACCCCGATGATCGACGACGGGCCGTGGGGCGGGGTTCCGATCGGCGGGATCGGGGCGGGCAGCATTGGCCGAACGCAGCGGGGCGACTTCGCGCGACGCCATCTCCGGATCGGCGCGCACCGCTTCGACTCTGTCGCTGTCGACGGGTTCGCACTGTGGGTCGCCGATGGCCAGCGGCGAGACAGTGTCGTATTGCGGACGACCGAGCCGGCACCCGGCTGGGGTCCTGCGTTGCCCGTCGGAGCGGGGACCTACCGGGCGCTGTTCCCGCGGTCCTGGTTCGACTATGACCTCGCCGGGTGGCCGGTCCGCGTTCTCGAGGAGCAGCTGAGCCCGGTCATCCCGGGCGACGACGCGTCGGCCAGCCTGCCTGTCGGGGTGTTCGAGTGGACGCTGACAAACGTCGGTGCCGATCCCGTCGACGCGGCCGTGCTGCTCAGCTGGCGCGACGACCTGGCGGAGGTTCTTCGCTCCCGACTCGAGACGACGGCGTCGGTGACGACCGCTCGACCATTCCGCACCGATGGTGTGGCGGGCATCGTCCTCGACAGGCGCCCTGGGAACGGCGGCCTCGGCGGGTCGTTCGCATTGGCGGCGGACGAAGCCGATGGCGTCGATGTCACAACAGGGACGGCCATCGGGCCTGGAGGCAGCGCGAGCCTCTGGGCGGACTTCGCCGACGACGGGCGGCTGGGCGGAACGACCGGCCCCCCGGGCCGCCCCCGCAACCCGTCATCGATCGATGCGAGCGGACGGGTTGCGGCCGTCGCCGCCCGCCTCCGCCTCGAGGTCGGCCAGACGCGCACCGTGCGGTTCTCCCTCGCCTGGGACCTGCCGATCGCCGAGTTCGGCGCGGGACGGCGCTGGTGGAAGCGCTACACGCGGGAGTGGGGGACCGGCGGGGCGCGCGCGCCCGAGATCGCCGCCCTGGGAATCCATCGGCTGCCGGACTGGCGTGCGTCGATCGAGCGCTGGCAAGCACCGGTCCTCGAGGCCACCGACCGCCCCGACTGGTACAAGGCGGCTCTCTTCAACGAGCTGTACTTCCTCGTCGACGGCGGCACCTTCTGGCCGGATGGTCCGGTCGATGCCCCGGTCGACGGGGGCCCAGCCGCTCTCGCCATTCTCGAGTGCTACGACTATCCGTTCTACAACACCCTCGACGTCCACTTCTATGCCGCGTTCGCCGTATCGCGCCTGTGGCCGGCGCTCCAGGCGTCGATCAGCCGGGCCTACGCGGCGACCGTCGACGTCGACGACCCGAGCCTGGTGACGATCGAGGCCAGCGGCGAGATCGCGCGTCGCAAGCTGGCCGGTGCCCTGCCGCACGACCTGGGCGGGCCGGCCGAGGACCCCCTTGTCCGGGTCAACCACTACCACTTCCAGGAGGTGAACGGCTGGAAGGATCTCAATCCGAAGTTCGTTCTCCAGGCGTGGCACGACAGGCAGTTCGTCGACGACGCGGCTGCGTACGTTCGCGAGGTCTGGCCGGCCGTCCGCATGGCGATGGCTCACGTGGCCGCATTCGACCGCGACGGCGACGGGCTGCCCGAGCACGACGGCCGCCCGGATCAGACGTACGACACCTGGCCGATGACGGGCCCGAGCGCCTATGGCGGCAGCCTCTGGCTCGCGGCCCTTCGGGCCGCCGCGGCCTTCGCCCACGATGTCGGCGACGAGTCGCAGGCGGCGCGATGGGACGCAGACTTCGAACGCGCCGCCGCGACCTTCGGCCGCCGCCTGTGGAACGGGCAGTCGTTCGACTTTGACGGGAGCCGAGGCCCGACGTCCGACAGCGTGATGGCCGACCAGCTCGTCGGACAGTGGTACGCCGACGTGTGCGGGCTCGGTGATCTCGTCCCCCCGGACCAGGTCGCCAGCGCGCTGCGTCGAGTGTTCGAACTCAACGTATGTGACTTCGCCGACGGGGTGATGGGTGCCGTCAACGGGATGCGTCCGGACCGGTCGGTGGATGTCTCGAGCGAGCAGTCGCAGGAGGTGTGGGTCGGGACGACGTACGCCCTGGCGGCGTTCATGTTGGGGCGGGGCATGGTGACCGAGGGCTGGACCACCGCGGAAGGCGCGGCCCGGGTGACCTGGGAGCGCGGCCTGTGGTTCCGGACGCCCGAGGCGTACGACCGCAGGGGCAACTTCCGGGCCTCGATGTACCTCCGGCCCCTGGCGATCTGGGCGATCGAGGAGGCTCTCGAGCGGCGCCGTCGCTGAGCGAAGGTGCAGGCGGTACGATCTCGGACGTGCCGGAGATCGATTACGCGTTCCTCGCGGACGCGGCCCAGACCGCCCCGGGCCACAAGTTCCATGTGATCGGCGGCGGGGTGAGCCGTGTCGGAGGCCGGACGTTCCCGCTCCGCCATCCCCATCTCGCCCTCGTCGTTGGCCTGTCGGTCTCGTCCCCGGAGACGGGTCGGGCCCACGAGATCAGGTTCGTCCTGCTCGACCCGGACGGCCATGAGGTCGCGGGCGCCATGGGCAATCTCGTCGCCCACGGCCAGGACGATGCCCGCGACGCGACGCTGACGTTCTCGATCGATCTCTGGAACCTCGTGTTCCCGGCGCCCGGCGACTACTCGTTCCGGCTGCTCGTCAATGGCTCTGAGCGGAAGCGGCTGCCCCTCGTCGTCGCGCTGCTCGCGGAGAACGACCCGGTCCCACCCGGTGAGCGGCGGTTCGATGCCTGACGCGCGCCGCGTCGCGCGGAGGAGTCCCGCCCGACACGAACGGCCGGAGATCGATGAGGCGGCGCTCACGGCTGCCCGCCACGCCGACCGCCTCGTGGCCGAGGCAGGACGCCTCGGTATCACCCGCTGGGAAGCGTTCCTCGCGCCGCTCCCGGATCGCCTCAGGGACGACGAGCCCGCGGCGCTCCGGAAGACGGCCCTCCGGGCCCGCGCGGCATACGGCCCGAAGGACTCCGTCCGGGATGCCCTGCCGGCCGAGCTGACCGAGCCGTTCCTCGACGCGATCGACCGGCTGATCAGGGAGCTGGCCCGCCGCGAGGTCGCGGGCGGCTGATCGCAGCTACGCCCTCTCGACGGGCGGCCACGGCCCGGGGAACGGATCCGCGGCGCGGCGGGCCGCCCACTCGTCGCGAAGGATCGACATTGCCACGACGTCCACGAAGCGGCCGTCCCGATACGCACCGTGCCGGGCGACGCCCTCCCGGACGAAGCCGGCCTTTTCGTACGAGCGGATCGCCCGCTCGTTGAAGTCGTAGACATCGAGCCACAGTCGCTCCAGGCGAAGCCGCCCGAACCCGAAGTCCAGGAGGGCCTCGAGCGCGTCGGTGCCCTGGCCCTGGCCCGTCTCCGTCGGGTCGCCCAGCGAGATCCCGAGCCCGGCGCTCCCGTTCGTCTGGTCGACGTCGAACAGGCCGATCGTCCCGATCGGGGTGTCCTCGCCGAGGCGGCAGATGAGGAAGTACCAGGCGTCCTTGCCCTGCCGCTCGAGCATCCCGTCGAACCAGCGCTCCTCCTGGGCGACGCTCATCGGCGCGCGGGTGCTGAGGAACCTCGACGTGGCGTGGTCGTTGAACCAGGGCACGAGCGTCGGGACGTCCGACCGCTCGGCGGCGCGCAGGAAGGTGCGCCGGCCGCGGATGACGGGCTCCGGGCGATGGGTCACCGGGCCACGATAGCGCGACCGCGTTCCTCGGGGACGGTCTCGAGTCCGAGCTCCTCCGGACTGAACGCCTCGAGCAGGAAGGGCGACGGCGCGGCCGGGTCGTACAGGAGGGTGAGTGAGCGACGAGCGCGGGTCCAGGCGACGTACGCGAGGCGGCGCTCCTCCTCGAGTGCCCGCGGAGGCTCCGGGGCGGACTCGACAGAGCGACGGCTCGGGAACCGGCCTGCCTCCATCCCGACGACCGCGACATGGTCCCACTCGAGTCCCTTCGTCCCGTGGGCCGTCGCGAGGGTCAGCGGAGCGTCGTCGCGGCGCAACGTGGCGAGCCTCACGCGTGTCTCCGCGACGGCCTCGCGGAAGGCGTCCAGATCGCGATACGCGGCCGCCCAGCCGAGCAAGGCACGGGCCAGCTGCCTGTCCGCGCCGGTGGCGGGGATCGATCCGGCCACGCGGGCGAGCAAGGGCGCTGCGCCGTCCGTCGCGGCCACGGCGTCCAGCATCGGCTCGACGAGGGGCGACTCCACGAGCAGCTCGACGCCCGGCGCGCGAAAAGGGAGGTTCAGCTCCAGCGCGGCCACCACCGCGGGCCGCAGCTCCGCGTTCGTCCGGGCGAGGACGGCCCGCGTCGAGTCGTCCGGCGGCCAGCTCTCGAGGACGCGCCTGATCCGAACGGAGTCGTCGTCGGCCGCCGGTGCCAGGACGACGCGACCGGCCGCGGACGCGCCGGGCAGGATCCGCTTCGCGAAGCGCTCCCGGTTCATCTCGATGAGCCGGACCGCGCGCTCGACGACCGGTGGAGGGCACCGGTAGTTCGTCACGAGGTCGACCCGCCGAAGGCCGGGCAGGGCCGACGCCAGGCCCAGGACCCGGCGGACGTCCGCCAGGCGCCAGCCGTAGATCGACTGGTCGTCGTCGCCGACGAGGAAGATCCTGTTCTGCGGGGCGGCGAGGAGGAGCGCCAGATCGAGCTGGGAGCGGTCGAGGTCCTGGGCCTCGTCGACCAGCAGGTGGGCGCAGGCCATCCGCCACTTCTCGAGCAGGCCGGGCGACCGCTCGAGGCGCTCCAGCGCGCGCCGGACGAGGTCGTCGAAGTCGAGCCCGCCGCGATCGGCGAGGGCCTGCTCGTAGGCGACCCAGGCCCGGACGACCGGCCCGGCTCCCGGGTCCCCGGCCGCGAGCACCGGATCCACCCGCAGGTCCAGCTTCAGGCGCGAGAAAGCCGTGTCGAGACGGGCGAGCGTCGCCGCCGAGAGGCCGGGCGCGATCTCGCGGAGGAGGTCGGCGCGGCCGATGAGCCGGTCGACCGGAACGCCGTCGTCGCGAAGGATCTCCCGCCCCAGGGCGTGGAACGTCCGGACACGGACCGCACCGGGCGCGACCCCGAGGGGCTCCAGCGCCGCACCGAGGCGCGCGCTCAGCTCCTCGGCCGCGCGCCGGTTGAACGTCAGGGCGGCGATCGTGGCGGGGTCGGAGCCCCGGTCGACGAGCCAGGCAACGCGGGCGACGAGCGTCGTCGTCTTGCCGCTCCCGGCCGGGGCAACGCAGAGCACCGGCCCGGGCGGCATCGAGGCAGCGGTCCGCTGGTCCGGCGAGAGGCGGGCCAGACGAGCGGTTACGGAGGGGTGCTGCTCCACGCGCCAAGCATCGCTCTGGGCGCTCACCCGCCACGTACCTACGGCTACGTCCGGGCTACGGTCCGGACGCCGGCGGTGCGGTGCGGCCCAGCTTCGAAGAGGAGCGACCGAAGTCCCGTTCCCGATCAGGTCCGCCGCCGACTGGTACCGATGGGGGGCGCACGCTGTCAACGATAAGTACCAGTCGGTCATCGACCCAGGAGCCCCTCCCCTCGACGCTGTGCACCTCGCCCCCGTGACCTTTGGGGGGCACCCGGCCTCGAGGAGCCAGTCATGCGCAACCGGGTCCTGCGTCGAGCGACAATGAGCGCCGCTGCGCTCCTGTTTGCCTTCTCCGCCGTCGCCTACGCCGACTCGATCAACGCGGACGGTGACCTGCTGAGTCCGGGCGCCCAGACGCTCATCGACTTCGGGACGGTCGCCCCGGGAGCGACCATCACGTACGACGTCTACTTCCTCCTCGAGTGCAACAACACCTCCCACGCCGTCCCGGGGAGCACCATCACCCTCAACCCTCGTGTCGTGACATTCGCGACGGGTGGTTCGATCACGGCCAACTCGACGACGATCGGGCCGGTGCCCGCCAGCTGGCCGCTCCCGGGAGAGACCTGCGACGGGACTCCCGTATTCCAGTCGACCACCGCGTCGGCCGTGACGATCGTCGCCCCGACGGCCGAGGGCACCAATTACGTGTACCGCCTCGACTACACGAAACTGCCAACCACCGGGCTCAGCGGCACGACGACGATGAGGTTCCGCCTCCACGTCTCGGGGAACAACGCCCCGGTCGTGACCGTTCCGACCGACCAGGTCGTCGAGGGTGACACGCTCGGCGGCTGGACCGCGAGCTACGCGGCGACTGCGACAGACGCCGAGGACGGGCCCCTCGCGGCCCCGTGCGTTCCTGCGCCCGGCTCCGTGCTGCCGGTGGGTCAGACCTTCGTCGTGTGCACCGCGACCGACTCTGCCGGCGACGCCGGTTCGGCCACG
Source organism: uncultured Anaerolineaceae bacterium (assembly GCA_964626755.1). Lineage (GTDB taxonomy): Bacteria > Chloroflexota > Limnocylindria > Limnocylindrales > CSP1-4 > JACDAV01. The sequence goes on from CAZVGO010000004.1 coordinate 88,383, forward strand.
TTCCGGGTCGACGTCACCGACACCACCGCCCCGGCCCTGAGCGTCTTCGACGTCGTCATGGATACCCCGGATCCGTCAGGGGCGACCGTTGGCTGGCCGGAGCCGTGGGCGACGGACATCGTCGACGGCCCGGTCGCCGTGACCTGCTCTCCGGCGTCCGGCAGCCACTTCGCAGTCGGATCGACGACCGTGGAGTGCTCGGCCACGGATGCCCATGGCAACTCCGCCACGGGCTCGTTCACGGTTGACCTGACGCTCGTCGACACGACCCCGCCCGTCATCAGCGACGTCGGCGACATCGCCATCGACACCCCCGACCCGGCCGGCGCCGATGTCACCTGGGCCGATCCGTCCGCGGTCGACAATGTCGACGGCCCGGTCGGCGTGACCTGTGCGCCCGCGTCGGGCAGCCACTTCGCAGTCGGCTCGACGACCGTGGAGTGCTCGGCCACGGATGCCCATGGCAACTCCGCGATGAGCATGTTCAGCGTCGATGTCACCCTCGTAGACACCACGCGACCGGTTCTGAGCGGCGTACCCGGCAACATCACGAGGAACACGGACAACCCGGCCGGCGCAGTGGTCACCTGGCCCGCGCCGACGGCGGTCGACAACCTTGACGGCACCGTGCCCGTAACCTGCGCCCCGGCTTCCGGAACCCTCTTCGCAGTCGGCTCGACGACCGTGGAGTGCTCGGCTTCCGATGCCCACGGCAACGCGGCGACTGCCTCCTTCACGGTCACGGTCGCCCTCATTGACACGACCCCACCGACCCTGAGCGGCGTGCCCGCCGACATCTCGGTCGTGGTGAACCCGGCGGCCCGGATGGCCATCACGTGGCCGTTGCCATCGGCGGTCGACGACGTCGACGGCCCGGTCCCGGTCACCTGCGCCCCGGCGTCGGGGAGTGACTTCCCGGTCGGCACGACGACCGTGACGTGCCGGGCGGCGGATGCCGCGGGCAACGTCGCCACGGGCTCGTTCAAGGTCACCGTGACCCAGGCGACCCCTGACCCGGATCCGGTCACTGAGCTCGACGTCACCTGGGGCAAGCCGGTCGGCAAGGCCGAAATCTACAAGACGAAGCTCGGCACGACAGTCGAGCTCAACGCGAAGATCTCCGTCGATGGTGTCGTGCTCAAGAAGCGTGCCGGTGCCCCGAGGCTGGTCGTCGAGCGGCTCGCGGCGTGCGGCGGATCGGTCGTTGAGCGTCGCGACGGTGGGAAGCTCAAGTGGGATGACGGCCGCTGGAATGTCGACCTCAAGACCTCGAAGCTGGGCGTCGGCTGCTGGCGCATCTCGGTCGCGCTCGGCGCGTACGAGGGCGGAGCGTTCGAGCTGCAGGTCCTCGAGAAGGACAAGGGGAAGAAGGACCGCGACGCAGGGCGTGACCGGGACGACGACGACGGGGACGACGACGACGACGACGACGATGACGACGATGACGATGACGATGACGACGATGACGATGACGACGATGACGATTAGAGGGCCCCAGCGGAGATGAACCGATGACGCCCGGCTCAGCCGGGCGTCAACACTTGCCCTAGCATCCGGGGGTGACCCCCCAGCTCGAGGCGACCCTCAAGAATCTGCCCAACCGGCCTGGCGTCTACGTGATGAAGGACGCCCGTGGCGAGGTGCTGTACGTCGGCAAGGCGCAGACCCTGCGCAGCCGCGTCCGGAGCTACTGGCAGAAGCAGGCCGCCGCCTACGGTGAGGTTCACCGGATCCGGGAGGTCATCGACCGGGTCGCCGACGTCGAGTACACGATGACCGACTCGGTCTCCGAGGCCCTCCTCCTCGAGGCCAATCTCATCAAGCGCTACCGGCCGCGCTTCAACGTCCGCCTCAAGGACGACAAGAGCTACCCGTACATCAAGATCACCATGGCCGATGACTTCCCGCGGATCGAGCGGACGCGCAAGCTGCTGAACGACGGCAGCCGCTACTTCGGGCCCTATGCCTCCGCCTCGAGCGTCGACGAGTCGATGAACCTCGTCCGGCGGCTCTTCCCGTTCCGGACCTGCACGATCGACATCAGCGAGGGCCGCCGGGCGCTCCAGCGGCCGTGCCTGCTCTACCACATCAAGCGCTGCCAGGGCCCGTGCATCGAGGCGATCTCGAAGGCGGCGTATCGGGCGGATGTCGCCCAGGTGGAGTTGTTCCTGGAGGGTCGCCAGGAGACCCTCGTCAAGGCGCTCGGCGCGGACATGCGCGAAGCGTCGGAACGGCAGCAGTACGAACGGGCGGCCATCGTCCGCGACAAGATCAAGGCGATCGAGCGAACGATGGAGAGCCAGAAGATGGCGGCCTTCGCCCGGACGGAGCTCGACGCCGTGGGCCTCGCCCGACAGGACGGCCAGGCCGCCGTCCAGCTGTTCGCGATCCGGAACGGCAAGCTGATCGGGCGGGACGTGTACCTTCTCGAGGCCACCCGCGACGCGAGCGACGAGGAGGTCGTCGACGGCTTCCTCCTCCAGTACTACGCCCAGGCGACGTCCGTCCCCCGCGAGGTGCTCGTCCCGCTCCCGCTGCCCGACGCCACGGATGTCGAGACGTTCCTGTCGGCGCGACGCGGCGGCCCGGTTCGACTCCATGTTCCGGTCCGGGGCGAGAAGCGCGAGCTGATGGCCCTCGCCCGGCGGAACGCCGCGGAGACACTCGCCCGAGAGCAGGCCCGCTGGCTGGCCGACCAGGGCAAGACGCTCGTCGCTCTCGAGGAGCTGGCCGAGGCCCTCGGCCTGCCCGGCCCGCCCCTCCGGATCGAGTGCTACGACATCAGCAACCTTCAGGGCCGCGAGTCGGTCGGCAGCATGGTCGTGTTCGAGGACGGCAAGCCGCGGAGCGGCGAGTACCGCCGCTTCCGGATCAGAACCGTGACGGGCGCGAACGACTTCGCCAGCCACCAGGAGGTGCTCCGGCGCCGCTTCCGCCGGGCAACGTCGGGCGAGGAGGGGAACGAGGAGGAGCGACGCTGGAAGCTCCCGGACCTCGTGATCGTCGACGGCGGAAAGCCGCAGGTGAGCGCGGCGCTCGCGGTCCTCGACGAGCTGGGCCTCCACGACCTGCCGCTCGCGGGGCTCGCCAAGGAGCGCGAGGAGTTGTTCCTGCCGAACCGGCCGGCCCCGATCGTTCTCCCGCCAACCTCGTCCGCGCTCTATCTCCTCCAGCGGATCCGGGACGAGGCCCACCGGTTCGCGATCCGCTACCACCGTGATCTGCGGTCGCGGGCGACGGTGCGGTCGGCATTCGACGAGCTGCCGGGCGTGGGTCCGAAGCGGCGCCAGGCGCTGCTCCGGACGTTCGGCTCGGTGAAGCGCGTGCGAGAGGCCCCGATCGAGCAGATCGCGGCCGTGCCGGGCATCAGTCGCGCCCTGGCGGAGCGGATCAAGGCCACGCTCGAAGCTTAGAAGGGGCACCCTCGACCTGGGCGGAGGCACCCGCTCACCGAGGACCGAGGCCGATTCCCGGGAGGCCGTCGGTCCGAGGTTTTCCCTGTATCCTTCCGCCTCGATGCGCAGAACCGGCCCGATCCTGATCGTCGTCATCGGGATCCTCGCCCTCCTCGTCGACTTCTATCCGCGGCTCCGCCTGCCCACGCTGGGCGGTGATGGGACGCGGACGGTCGAGACGAAGCTCGGCCTCGACCTCGAGGGCGGCCTGCGGGTCGAGTACCAGGCCCTCCCGGCAGGCGGCCAGAGCCCTGACCAGGCGGCGCTCGGGGTCATCCGCGACATCGTCGAGCGGCGGGTCAACGGGATCGGCGTCGCCGAGCCCGTCGTCACCACCCAGGGCTCCGACCGGATCGTCGTCGAGATGCCGGGCGAGACGGACCGCGAGGCGGTCGAGCAACTCGTCGGCCAAACCGGCCGCCTCGACTTCGTCCCGATCCCCGCGGACGAGCAGCCACCCACCGAAGGCCAGTCGCTGGATCCGGCGACCCACCCGGTTCTCTTCAGCGGCGACCAGGTCACGAGCGCGACGATCGGCACCGATCCGACGACCGGAGGGCGGACGGTCAACTTCGTGCTCAAGTCACTGGGCACCGACCTGTTTGCCCAGCACACCGCGGAACACGTCGGCGAGTTCTTCGCGATCACGCTCGACGGCAAGGTGATCTCGGCTCCGAGGATCAACAGTGCGATCCCCGGCGGCCAGGTCGTGATCGAGGCCGGTGGCGCCGGCGGCTTCTCCCTGAGCGAGGCGAACAACCTCGTCACGGTGCTGCGGTTCGGGTCCCTGCCGTTCCCGATCGCCCAGGTCTCGGCCGAGCAGATCAGCGCGACGCTCGGCACCGAATTCCTCGATCGGAGCCTCCTCGCCGGGGCGATCGGCATCCTCCTCGTCCTGGTATTCATGATCGTGCACTACCGGCTGCCGGGCGTGATCGCGGGCTTCGCCCTGATCTACTACACGCTCGTCGTGTTGGCGATCTTCCGGCTCATTCCGGTGACCCTGACGCTGGCCGGAATCGCCGGCTTCGTCCTCTCGGTCGGCATGGCGGTCGACGCGAACATCCTCATCTTCGAGCGAACCAAGGAGGAGCTGCGGCTCGGCAAGTCGCTGCCCGCCGCGATCGAGGCCGGCTTCAGCCGGGCGTGGAACTCGATCCTCGACTCGAACGTATCGAGCCTGATCACGGCCACGATCCTCTTCCTGTTCGGATCGTCAGTGATCAAGGGCTTCGCACTCGTCCTCATGATCGGCGTCCTCGTCTCGATGTTCTCCGCGATCACCGTCACCAGGACGATCTTGCGCACCGTCGTGCAACGCGACTGGGCGCGCCGCGCCGCCATGTACGGCGTCGAGGAATCCGAGTTCGTGGCCCGGCCGACCGGCCGCGGCGCCCTGCGAGGAGAGGCCCGCGGGCGTGTTTGACATCATCGGCAAGCGGCGCTTCTTCTTCGCGCTGTCGCTCGTCCTGACGGTCCCCGGACTCCTGTTCATCCTCCTCACACCGTTCACCGGAGGACAGGCCGGCCTGAAGTTCACGATCGACTACACCGGCGGGACGCGCTGGGTGATCCGGTTCGAGGATCCGGGCGTCTCGCCGGCGGCCGTCCGTGAGGAGCTCGACAGGCTCGGCCTCGAAGCCACAGTGATCGGGATTCCCGGCACCGGCTTCCTCGAGATCAAGACCATCCCGATCGGGCTGTCCACGCCGCCCCCGGCGACACCCGTCCCGACAATCGCTCCGCCGTCCGTCTCGCCGGGTCCGTCGGGCAGCCCCGCACCGAGTTCTTCGGCGGCCCCGTCGACCGCTCCATCAGCCGCGCCCTCGCCCGCTCCGTCGGCCAGTCCGGGCCCTTCGGTCGCGCCATCCCCGGCGCCGTCCCCGGCTCCGCCGGCCGGCAACACGATCCTCCCCACCGAGGGCCGCCTCGGTGAGGTCGCGAGGTCCCTGCAGGATACGTTCGGTCCCATCGCCGAGCAGCGGTCGCTCACGACGATCGGTCCGGTCGTGTCGAGCGACCTCGTCAACCAGGCGCTTCTGCTCATCCTCGTCGGATCGCTCGGGATCATGGCCTGGGTCACGTACCGGTTCCGCGACGTGAAGTTCGGGACCGCGGCCCTCGTCGCGCTGCTCCATGACGTCATCCTGGTCGTCGGGCTGTTCGCGATCTTCGGGACGTTCTTCAACGTCGAGATCGACGCCCTGTTCGTGACCGCGATGCTCACGATCATCGGGTTCAGCGTCCACGACACGATCGTCGTGTTCGATCGGATCCGCGAGAACAAGGCCCGCCACGCCGGCGAGCCGTTCGCCGAGATTGTCAACCACTCGATCCTCCAGACGATCGGGCGGTCGATCACAACGAGCTTCACGGTGTTGATCACCCTGCTCGCGCTGCTCCTGTTCGGGGGCTCGGCGACGACGTACTTCGTCCTGGCGCTGGTCATCGGGATCTCGGCCGGTACGTATTCGTCGGTGTTCTTCGCCGCCCCGCTCCTCGTCGAGTGGCAGGAGTGGGAGGACCGCAAGCACGGTCGCATCGCCGCCGCTCGGACCCCTCGACGGGCCGCGTCCTGACCGCCGCCACGGGGGTCGATCGCCGGTCGAGGCGAAGAGAAGCGCCGGTGCAGCCGACCGTGGCATCCTGACGCGGTGGTCGATGCCCGATACCGCTGGGTCTTTCCGACGCCGGTCACGCTCGACCCGACGCTGCGCGAAGCGGGCGAGCGGCTGGGGATCTCGACCCGGCTGATGGCGGTGCTCGCGGACCGCGGCGTCGCTGCGGCGACCGAGCTCGACGCGTTCTTCGGCCCGCCGGAGGCCGGCCTCCACGATCCACGCCTCTTGCCGGACGCGGCCGCGTTCGCGGAGCGGATCGCGCGCGCGCGCGCGAACGGTGAGCGGGTCCTCGTCTTTGGCGACTTCGATGCCGATGGCCTGACCGGCCTCGCGATCATGACCCGCGCGCTCGGGCGGCTCGGCCTCGACGCGATCCCGTATGTCCCGAGCCGGCTCGACGAGGGCCACGGCCTGTCTCTCGCCGCCGTCGAGTCTGCCGTTGCATCACGGGTCTCGCTGGTCGTGACGGTCGACTGTGGCACGACGAGCGGTGCGGAGATCGCCGCCGCCGTGGCCGCCGGGATCGACGTCATCGTGACGGATCACCACCGCGTTCCGCCGGTCCTGCCTCGAGCCGTCGCGGTCGTCAACCCGCACAGGGCCGACTCGATCTACCCGGATCGACGGCTGGCCGGGAGCGGCGTCGCGTTCAAGCTCGCCCAGCTCATCCTCAGCCAGGAACCGGGAGGTGGGATCCCGGCCGTTGACTTGGCGGACCTCGCCACGATCGGGACAGTCGCGGACCTCGCGCCGATCGTCGGTGAGAACCGGGCGATCGCCCGCCTCGGCCTCGAGCGCCTTCGCCGCGAGCCGCGGCCGGGGATCGCGGCTCTCCTGGCGCGTGCCGGGATCGACCCGGCCGACGCCGACCTGGAGACGATCTCGTTTGCGATCGCCCCGCGGCTCAACGCGGCCGGGCGGGTGGGGGAGGCCCTGGGGGCCGCGCGCCTCCTCCTGACCGACGATCCGGCGGAGGCGGCGACGCTCGCCGACGGCCTCGAGACTGCGAACCGGACGCGCCGGGACCTCATGCGCCTGGCGGTCGAGGAGGCTCGGGCGGTCGTCGCTGCGGACGACGGAGCCCACGCCGACGGTGCCGCGATCATCGTCCGGGGCGACTGGCCGGTCGGCATCGTCGGGCTGGTCGCCTCTCGCCTCGCCGAGGACCTCGGCCGGCCGGCCGTCGTCGGCGCCAACCTCGGGGCCGTCGTCCGGGCGTCGTGCCGGAGCGACGGGTCGATCGACCTCGGCGCGACGCTCGAGGCCTGTGGCGACTTGTTCACCCGGTTCGGCGGGCACGCCGGGGCCGCGGGCTTCGAGCTGCCGGTCGAACGATGGGGGGAGTTCACCGCGCGGTTCGCGCTCCTCGCCGCGGCCGCACCGAGGCCGGACCCGCGGCCGGTGCTCCGCCTCGACGTCGCCATCCGGGCCGTTGACGTCGACTACGCGCTGCACCGCGATCTCGCCCGCCTCGCGCCGTGCGGGCCGGGGAACCCGGTTCCACTGGTCGCGATCCTCGGGCTCACCGTCACCCGGGTCCGCGCCGCGACCGGCGGGCACACTCAGCTGACCCTGCGCCGAACGCTCGACGTGCTCGACGGGATCGCCTTCGACCGGGCCGATCTCGTCGACACCGTGCAAGAGGGCGATCGGGTGGACGTCGTGGGCCGTCTCGTGAGCCGTCGATTCGGCGGCTACGAATCCCTGCAGGTGGAGATCCGCGATGTCGCCGGATCGGGCGCCCACGCGGAGGCGGCGGAGATCCTCGGCCTGTCACCCCCTGCCGAACCCGCCACTGTTTCGCCTCTTCTCGCCGGCGGAGCCGCGTGACCGGCCGCGCCTCAATCGACAGGAATGGTCGTCCACCACGCGATCAATCCAGGATCGGCCCGCTCAACAACCTCGGACCGCCGGCGGCCGCGGCCATCGGCCTCGCGGTTGTCGGCTGGCTGACGCTCGGCCTGCTGACTGGCAACTTCTCGGTCCCCGGCGTCCCGGGTGGCAACAATGGGCCGGGCGGGGCGCCCAGGACACCCGCCCCGTCGAACGTGGTCGTCGTCCCGCCGTTCGAGCTCTCCGGTTCGATCGCCTACGTGAAGAGCGGAAACGTCTGGATCCAGAGCGGATCGAGCGCGCGTCAGCTGACGCGCAGCGGCCGCGCCTCGATGCCGTCCTGGTCGCCCGCTGGGTCGTGGATCTACTACATCGAGACGGTCAGCCAGATGGGCCTCCACCGGCCGAGCCCCAGCGACCGGCGCCGCCGCTACGCGATGACCGTGCCGAACCTCATGCGGACCCGTGTGGACGGAACCGGCGAGCCGGAGCAGATCGCGTCCGGTCGGTACACATCGGGCGGCGAGACGTGGTTCTACTGGCTGCGCCAGCCCGTGCTCTCCCCGGACGGCCGGACGCTCGCCGTCGTCTCCGACGGCCCGGGGCCGGTCCGGAGCAACGTGGTCATCCAGTTCATCGACCTGGAGACCGGCAGGATGACCAGGCCCGGGCTGCCGGAGGTCGAGCCGCTCGGCCACCAGGACCCGGCGTGGCGACCGGACGGCAGGCTGCTGTTGTACGTTCGCAACGACCGCGACGAAGCACGCGGCACACCTGCGATCATGCGCTACGACACGGTCACCGAGCGGGTGACGGCGCTGACCGGCCCCGGCTACGTGTCGCCGGCGTGGTCGCGCGACGCCGCGTTCGTCGCGGCGACCCGGACAGACGGCTTCGGCACGGACGTCGTGATCCTCGATGCCCGCTTGGGCACGGAGCTCCTCCGCCTGACCGACGATGACCGATCCTGGGCACCGGTATGGTCGCCGCTCGGCGATGCCGTCGCGTATCTCCACCTCGAGGGCGGGATCGTCGACCTCAAGCTGGTCAAGCTCGAGGGCACGGCACAGAACTGGACGGTCGGGGAGACGATCAACCTCACCGACGTGTCGGGGCTCGACGGCGGATCGCGCCCGGCCTGGTTCATCCCGCCCGAGGACCTGCCGCCGCTGCCGACGCCGCCGCCCCCCTCGCCCCCGACACCGGCCGGGAGCCCGGCCCCGTCCGCGCCGTGATCGAAGCGCCGGCCGGCTCGTTCCTCGACCGCCTTGCCGCGCGATCCGCCGCCCGGGGGACCGTCCTCTGTCTCGGGCTCGATCCGGATCCTGCGGCCCTGCCGGAGACCTTCCGGCCCGATCTCTCCGGCGTCGAGGCGTTCGCTCGCCTCCTCCTCGAATTCGCGCTGCCCTTCGCCGCAGCCGTGAAGCCGAACCTCGCCTTCTTCGAGGCATTCGGGTCCGCCGGCCTGGCCAGCCTCGAGCGGCTTCGGGCGACGATCCCGGCGGAGGTGCCGGTGGTCCTCGATGCGAAGCGCGGGGACATCGGGTCCACTGCGGCGCGCCAGGCGGTCGCGTTGTTCGACGCCCTTGGTGCCGACGCGGTCACCGTGAATCCGTATCTCGGCGCTGAGGCCGTGGGCCCGCTCCTCGAGCGTCTCGACCGATTCGCCTACGTGCTCTGCCGCACCTCGAACCCCGGCGCGTCGGAGGTCCAGGGGCTTGTGGTCCAGGCGGACGCCGCGCTCGACGCGCCCGCGGAACCCCTGTGGGCCCGGATCGCGCGACGGGCGCAAGGGTGGGGACCGGGCGGGACAGTCGGTCTCGTCGTGGGTGGCACGGCAGCCGCGGACCTGCGTGCAATCCGGGCGATCGCTCCCGGGCTGCCGATGCTCGTGCCGGGGATCGGCGCCCAGGGAGGCGATGCCGAGGCGGTCGTCCGCGACGGGCCGGCGCGGACTCCGCCCGCGGGCGACCGGCCGGGCGGTGGCCTGCTCGTGAACGTGGGTCGGGGGATCGCTGAGGCGGCGCTCGAAGGGTCGCCCAGGGGCCGCGACGCAGATCCCGGCGAGCGCCTCGCGGAGGCCGCCCGCAGCTGGGCCTCGCGGCTCCCTGTGCTAGGCTAGGAGACGCGTCGAGGGGCGTCAGGACCGTCGAAAACGGGGACGCCCGCCGCCTCGCAGGGAGCACAAACGACCCATGCCAATGCCCGGACCCTTCGAGCTCATCGTGATCCTCGTGATCGCCCTGCTCATCCTCGGCCCCGGCAAGCTGCCGGACGTTGGCTCGGCGCTCGGAAAGAGCATCCGGGAGTTCCGGAAGGCATCGTCGGACATCCAGGACGCGACGCGGGTCGACACATCGCCCCTGCCACCAAGCACGACGTCCAACGCGCCCGCCGCGCCGCCACCGGCCTCGACCGAGCCGAGCGCCGAGCCGAAGCGCTAGCCCCCGGCTCGCGAGCCAATGGCCGACGCCGACGCACGAAGCGGGGCCGGCGTCCCGGCCCTTTCGGCCGAGGTCCCACCTTCCGCCCCGCCGCCCTCGACGGCCGCACCCGCCGACGACACCGTCATGTCGCTCGTCGACCACCTCTCCGAGCTTCGATCGAGGATCGTCAAGATCATCATCGGCGTGCTGCTCGGGTCGGTCGTCGGGTTCTGGTTCGGCGACCCGCTCATCACTCTGTTGAAGGCGCCGATCCCGCTCGACGCTCCGCTCTTCTTCACCGGGCTCGGTGACCCGTTCGTCATCCGGATGAAGATCGGCCTCGTCGTCGGGGTGATCCTCTCGATGCCGTGGATCCTCTATCAGGGCTGGGCGTTCGTCGCTCCCGGCCTTACCCCGAGCGAACGGCGGATCGTCCGGCCGTGGGTGCCGCTCGCCCTCGCGTTCTTCGCCCTTGGCGTGGTCATCGCCTACTTCGTGCTGCCGTTTGCGGCCGGGTTCCTGCTCAGCTTCACGACCAACGACCTCCAACCGCTCATCACGGCCGGCGCCTATTTCGATTTCGTGACGACGATGTTCCTCGCCTTTGGTCTCGTGATGGAGTTCCCGATCCTCCTGTTCGGCCTGTCGCGGGTCGGGATTCTCACCTCCGAGCGGCTCCGCGCGTCCCGCCGCTACGTGATCCTCGGGATCGCGATCTTCGCCGCCGTCGCGACACCCGGCGGCGACCTCGTCAGCCCGTTCGTCCTTGGCGGCACGATGTATCTCCTGTTCGAGGCGACGACGCTGTTCATCCGCCGGACCGGCCGTTGACCGGCGCTATGCTGGGGGCATGACCACGGGCGAGCGCGCGACCGACCGTGACCGCCGGCAGGAGCTGCCCACCGAGCAGCATGTCGTCATCCTCAGCGGACTCTCCGGCGGCGGCAAGACTGCCGCCGCAAAGCTGTTCGAGGACCTCGGCTACAGCGTCGTCGACAACCTGCCGGGGGAGCTCCTGCCCGGACTTGCGGAGCTCGTCTCGTCCGATCCGATGCGCTTTGCCCGCGTCGCGATCGTCCTCGACGTCCGGTCGGGCGATGCGATGCTGTCGTTCGCCGCGATGCGCGGTGCCCTGGAGGGTCGCGGGATCCGGCCCCAGGTCTTCTTCCTCGAGGCGCGCGACGAGGTCCTCATCCGCCGCTTCTCGGAGACGCGCCACCGCCACCCGCTCGCCGACCAGCGCGGGATCGCCAGCTCGATCGCCGAGGAGCGCCAGATCCTCGAGCCCCTGAGGGCGGAGGCCGACGTCGTCGTCGATACGTCGGATCTCTCGCTGCGCGAGCTGCGGGAGAAGATCTTCGGCCACCTCGGCGACGCGTCCGGGCCGGAGACGCTCGCGATCCAGCTCATCAGCTTCGGCTTCAAGTTCGGCGTTCCGCTCGAGGCGGATCTCGTATTCGACGTCCGGTTCATGCAGAACCCGTACTACGTCGAAGAGCTGCGCCAGCTGTCCGGCCTGACCGACGTGGTCCGGAGCTACGTCATGGAGCAACCGCTAGCTCGGCGGTTCCTCGATTCGCTCCGTGACCTGCTCGAGTACACCGTGCCGGCCTACATCGGCGAGGGCAAGTCGCGGCTGACGATCGCGATCGGCTGCACCGGCGGCTACCATCGGTCCATCGTCCTCACCGAGGAGCTCGCGACCTGGCTCCGCGAGCGCGGCTTCGGGCCGGTCGCTGTCTTCCACCGGGAGCTCGAGCGCCGATGAACTTGCGCCGCTGGCTGACGCCCGGGATCGGGATCAAGCGCTGGCTCCTCGTCGCGTTCGCCGGCCTGCTGCTCCTCGCGCTCGCGGCGGCCCACGTCATCCGCCAGCTGACCCAGGACATCCAGCCGGGCGGGTTGGCCCAGGTCGTCCTCGACGTGGTCACGTTCCAGTTCCTGCCGTACCCGATCCGCGGGCTGCTCGTTGGTGTCATCGGCGCAGGCCTGTTCGTCCTCGGCTCGTTGCGCGTCATCCGCACGCTGATGGCCCCGTTCAGATCGGCCGATGGGGAGCAGCCGCTCGTCGAGGTGATCTACCAGAAGCGGTTCCTCGCCCGCGGTCCGCGAGTCGTCGCGATCGGCGGCGGGACCGGCCTGTCGACCCTCCTGCGCGGGCTGAAGGAGCACACGAGCAACCTGACCGCCGTCGTCACCGTGGCCGACGACGGCGGCTCCTCGGGGCAGCTCCGCACAGAGCTCGGGATTCCTCCGGTGGGCGACATTCGCAACTGCATCGCTGCCCTCGCCGACGCCGAGCCGTTGATGAGCCAGCTCCTGCAGTACCGCTTCCCGGGCCCGAACGGCGTCGGGGGGACGGACACGCGAGAGCCGGGGGCGAAGCTCGCAGAGCAGGGCGGACTGCGTGGTCACGCCGTCGGCAACCTCCTGATCGCGGCGCTCACGGCGATCGAGGGCGGGGACTTCGAGGAGGGTGTCCGGCGCATGAACAAGGTCCTCGCGGTGCGGGGCCAGGTGCTGCCCGTCTCGCCGACGCCGTTGACCCTCCACGCGCGGCTTCAGGGCGGCGAGGTCGTCGACGGCCAGTCGCGAATCGCCCGCGCCACCGGGATCGACCGGGTCTGGTTGACGCCGGATGGCGTCGCCGCGTCGGAGGACGCGGTGGCCGCGATCGCCGAGGCGGACCTCGTGGTCCTCGGCCCGGGCAGCCTCTACACGAGCCTCCTGCCGAGCCTCCTCCTGCCCCAGATCCGCGACGCGCTCCTTGCGACGCCGGCGCTCCGGGTCTACGTCTGCAACGTCGCGACGCAGCAGGGCGAGACCGGCGGCTACGACCTGGCCGATCATCTCGAGGCACTTGTCGCCCACACGTCGCCCGGGATTGTCGATGCAGTCCTCGCCAACAACGCGTTCACCGCCCGCGTCCCGGATGCATGGACGGCCGAGCCGGTCCGTCTCCGCTGGCCACCGGCCGGGGCGCCCGGTCCGCGGCTCGTACTCGACGACATCGTTGACCCGGACAACGCCCACCACCACGATCCGGAGCGGCTCGCCGCGTCGCTCCACCGGCTCCTCGACCGGGAAGGCTCGCGGCGGCGAGCGGGCGTCGCCCGCACGGCCTGAGTGAGCCGCGCCGAGCGGGACCTGGTCGACGCGCTGCGGGCCGAGGTCGCCGGGATCGACCCGAGCCGTTCGTGCGACCGGCGCGCCGAATCCGCCGGGCTCGAAGGAGCGTTGATCGGCCGGCGGGCCGTCGTGGACCGGCTCCTCGTCCGGCTTCGCCGGTCCGGCCGATCCGGAGCCGCCGCGGGGCCCACGGAGTTCGACTGGGACCGCGCGCGGGACCACTGCCGGACCGCCTGGCTGCGCGGCCGTTTCCTCGCCCGGGGCTCGCTCAGCCTCGCCTCCGGGCGGACCCACCTCGAGTTCGTCGTCGAGGCCGATGAGGCGCCGATCCTTGCCGCCCGTGTCGCCGAGGTCGGGCTGCCGGCGTCGTGGCGGATCCGGCGCGGACGCGGCGTCGTGACCTGGAAGAGCGCGGACACCGTCGGGACGTTCCTCCGGCGGATCGGCGCGGCCGGTGCGCTCCTCGAGCTCGAGGCTCGCCAGGTGTCGCGGGCGCTGCGCGGTGAGCTGAACCGGGTCCTGAACGCGGAGTCTGCGAATCTCCAGCGAGCCGTTGGCGCGGCCGGCCGGCAGCTCGCCGCGATCGACCAGCTCGAGTCGGACGGCCGTCTGCCGAGGCAGCCCTACACCGTCCGGCTCGTGGCCCACGGACGGCGCGAGACGCCCGAGGCGACGCTCGGAGAGCTGGCCGATCGGTTGATGCTTCACCGGTCGGCAGTCCAGCGGGCGCTCGAACGGATCGAGCGTCTCGCAACGGATTCAGCCCCTCGAAACCTCGGGCGGATGGCGTCGCGGAGCTCCGCCTCCGAAACCTCGGGCGGACGGCGTCGGAGGACCTCCGCCTCCGACCTCGGTGAGCGCTTGGCGGATCGCTACTGAGGTTGCCAGTTCAGGCATCATTCGCACGATGCGTCCCGTGATCGTCGCTGCGAACTGGAAGATGCACACGACGCCCGCCGACGCGGGGGAGCTCGCCCGCACCATCGTCGCCCGGACGCGGGACCCGGACGTCGTCCGGGTCATCTGCCCGCCGTATGTCTGCCTCGCGGCAGTCGGCGCGGCAATTGCCGGCGAGGACGTCGCGGTCGGCGCCCAGAACGTCCACCACGAGCTCGCGGGCCCCTACACCGGCGAAGTCAGCGCGCCGATGCTCGTGGGCCTCGCTACGTGGGTGATCGTGGGCCACTCGGAGCGTCGTCGCGACGCCGGCGAGACGGACGAGCTGATCGGTCGGAAGCTCGGGCGGGCGGCCGACGCGGGGCTCCGCCCGATCCTGTGCGTCGGCGAGCAGCTCGACGAGCGCGATGCCGGCCGGGCCGAGGCCGTCGTGGGCCACCAGCTCCGAATCGCGCTCCGAGCCCTCGAGCCCGTCGCCCTTCTTGCGGCGGGCCTCGTCGTCGCGTACGAGCCCGTCTGGGCGATCGGCACCGGACGGAACGCCCAGGGGTCCGATGCCGCGGCGATGGCCGACTCCGTCCGCCAGACGCTCACGGCGATCGGCTGGGGCGCGGGGGCCGCCACCGTTCCCGTCCTGTACGGCGGGAGCGTCACGGCCGCGAACATCGGCGAGTTCCTCGCCGAGCCCGCGATCGACGGCGCGCTCGTCGGCGGGGCATCGCTCAAGCCAGACGAGATGGCCGGCATCATCGCGCGGGCGGGCGTCACCGCGCGAGCCCGCCTGGCGGAAGCCGCCGCCTCGTGACGGCCGGCCCGTCGGGCCGGCGAGGCCCGCGCCCGATCGTGCTGGTCGTGCTCGACGGGTTCGGGATCGGGCGGCGACCGGCGGCCGACGCGATCCGGGCCGCCCGGATGCCCGCGTGGCGTGCGTTCATGGCGCGTTGGCCGAGCGCCGCGCTCGAGGCATCGGACGGCGCCGTCGGACTGCCGCCCGGCCAGATGGGCAACTCCGAGGTCGGCCACCTCAACCTCGGGGCAGGACGGCCGGTCCTCCAGGACCTGCCCCGGATCGATGCGTCGATTGCCGACGGCAGCTTCACCCGACGGCCGGCTCTGCTCGAGGCGGCCGCTCGCGCCGCGCGACCGGACGGCCGCCTCCACGTCATCAGTCTCGTCGGTCCCGGTGGCGTCCACGCCAACGACCGTCACCTCGTCGCACTGGCGGACCTCGCCGCCCGAGAGGGCGTGCCCCATGTCCGTGTCCATGCCCTGCTCGACGGCCGGGACACCCCGCCGCGTTCGGCGCTCGGGTTCGTCGGCGACCTCGAGCGGCGGCTCCGCGAGATCCACCCCGATGCGCGGATCGCGACCGTCGGCGGGCGGTACTACGCGATGGACCGCGACATGCGATGGGAGCGGACGAAGCGCGGCTACGACGCGATCGTCCACGGGGTGGGGCAGCGGGCCTCGAGCGCGACGGCGGCGATCGAGGCGGCCTACGATCGTGGTGAGAACGACGAGTTCGTCAGTCCGACGGTGATCGACGGCGTCGCCGGGGACGTCCGCGACGGCGACCCCGTCATCGTCGCCAACTTCCGGGCCGACCGGGCTCGCCAGCTGACCCATGCCCTGGCGGATCGCGAGTTCCCCGCGTTCGACCGGGCGGGGCCGGGAGGGCGGCCCGCGCCGCGGGATGTGTTCGTCGCCACGATGACCTCGTACGAGGTGGGCCTCCCGGTGGCCGTCGCCTTTCCGGCGGAGGAGGTCCGCTCGCTTTCCGAGGCGTTCTCCGACGTGGGGTGGCGCCAGATGCACGTGGCCGAGACCGAGAAGTACGCCCACGTCACGTACTTCTTCAACGGCGGGCGCGAGGCCCCATTCCCGGGCGAGGACCGGCGGCTCGTCCCGAGCGCCAAGGTGCCGACCTACGACCTCCAGCCGGAGATGAGCGCGCCCGGGGTGACGGACGTCCTCGTCGGGGCGATCGAGTCGGGCGCGTACGACTTCATCGTCGCGAACTATGCGAACGCGGACATGGTCGCCCACACCGGCGTCTGGTCGGCGACCGTGGCGGCGCTCGAGGCCGTCGACGCGTGCCTGGCGAGGGTCATCGGGGCGTTCGATGCGCTCGAGGCCGCCGACCCGGGCGGTCCCGGTGCGATCCTCGCCATTACCGCCGACCACGGCAACGCCGACGAGATGACCGACGAGGACGGATCGCCGGTCACGGCCCACTCGCTGAACCCGGTCCCGATCGTCCTCGCCGGCCGGGCGGTGGCGGGTCGGTCGCTCAGGGATGGGGTCCTCGCCGACGTCGCCCCGACCCTCCTCGAGCTGGCCGGGCTGCCGCCCTGGAAAGGGATGACCGGTACGAGCCTCCTCGTGCCCGGGCCCGGCTGACCCGGGACCGCCCCGGGCGGGTCGCCGGGAGTCCTGTGCTACCATCCCTCGCCGTACCCACCGGAGGCACCCAGCGCGTGAATCCCGCCCTGGCCGCAGGCCAGATCATCGTCAGCATCGCCCTGATCATCGCGGTCCTTCTCCAGGCCCGCGGGACGGGCCTGTCGGGCACGTTCGGTGGCGATTCGGCCGTTTACCGCAGCCGGCGCGGAGTCGAACGACGGCTGTGGCAGTTCACGATCATCCTGCTGGTCCTGTTCGCGCTGTTCTCGCTCGCGTCGTACGCGTTCGCGCCCGTAATCGGCGGCTGACGGAGCCCTCCGCGCGCGGTGACCGCTGCGCCATCCTCCATGACCCGGCGTGACCGTGGGGTCGTCGCGGGCCTCGTCCTCCTCTTCGGCCTGATCGTCGGCGGCGTCGCCGCGCCGGTGCTCACGCAGAGCCCGGTCGGGACGCCCGGGCCCTCGAACTTCGCCGGTGAATCGCGGCCCTATCGCGAGGGCATCCTCGGGGTCGCCGGGTCGGTCAATCCGCTGACTGCCCAGACTCGCGCCGACCAGGATCTCGTCGCGCTCGTCTTCAGCGGCCTCGTGGCCCTCGGGCCGGAGGGCTCGCTGGTGCCGGGCCTCGCCCGGGACTGGGAGGTCGACGAGGCGGGCAAGGTCTGGACGTTCGACCTCCGCCCCGAGGCACGCTGGCACGACGACACCCCGGTGACGGCCGACGACGTGGCCTTCACCGTCGGGATCCTCCAGGACCCGGAGTACACCGGGCCCGGGGCGGCCTCGTGGCGCGACGTCACGGTCGAGGCCGTCGACGAGCGGACCGTGCGGTTCGTCCTGACGACCCCGCTCGGTGGGTTCCTCCAGGCGGCGACGCAGCCGATCGTGCCCGCCCACCTCCTGGCGGCCGTGCCGGTCGAGGCGCTCGACACCCATCCGTTCGGACGCAACCCGGTCGGCTCGGGGCCGTTCCGGTTGGTTACCCTCGACGCCGACCACGCGGTGCTCGAGCCGTACGTGCCGGGCGAGGGCGACCCCGGGACAGAGGCGCCGGGCGACCCGCTCGCGACGTCGCGACTCGTGCCCGACCGGCCCCTGCCCTATCTCGTCGGGATCGAGCTGCTGTTCTTCGGCGACGTCCCCTCGCTCGCTGCCGCCTACGAGTCGGGGACCCTGGACGCGGCATCCGGGCTGCCGGTCGCCGAGGCGACCCGTCTCGGTGGGGCGCCCGGCAGCCGCCTGCTCCGCTATCCGACCTCGATCCTCACCGCGGTCGTGCTCAACCTCCGGGTGACCCACCCGGCGTTCCGCGATTCCCGGGTGCGCCTCGCCTTGCTCCGGGGCACGGATCGAGCGGGGATCCTCGACCAGGCGTTCGGCGGCAATGCCGTGACCGCCGACGTGCCGATCTCGCCTGCCTCATGGGCTTACGACCCCGTCAGCGGCGAGGCGACGACCTACGATCGCACCGCAGCCACCGCCGCCCTGGCCGCCGCGGACTGGAAGGCCGAGGACGGGAGCTGGTTCCGTCCCGGTAGCGACGATCCGGTCGCGTTCGACCTGCTCAGCCCGGACGTCGCCACGAACCAGACGACGTTCCTCGCCGCGGCGTCGGTCGCAGGCGACTGGCAGCGGATGGGGCTCCACGTCCGTCACGTCGCCCTGCCCCCCGCCGAGCTCGTCGCGAACCGGCTCCGGACCGGGGCGTTCGCGGCGGCCGTGATCGACGTCAACGTCGGCCTCGACCCGGACCTCTATCCGCTCCTCGCCTCCACCCAGACGACGAGCCAGGGATTGAACCTCGCGGGGCTCCAGGACCCGGCCCTCGACAGGCTCCTCGAGGCGGCCCGCGGTCCGGGCGACACCGGGGAGCGCAAGGCGGCCTACGATGCGCTCGAGAAGGTCCTCGCCGCCCGCCAGTACCTGCTGCCGATCGCGTTCCGGGACGAGGTCGTGGTGGTCCGCGACACCGTGGCGGGACCCGTTCCGCGCCAGATTTCGAGCCCGAATGATCGATTTTGGGATGTGCTAACATGGCGCCTCGCCGGCGGCCGGTAAGCGTTCTCCGACCCGGTCGAGTCGGTCCGACGCCGAGGTGGCGGAATCGGTAGACGCGCTAGCTTCAGGAGCTAGTGTCCGCAAGGGCGTATGGGTTCAAATCCCTTCCTCGGTACCACTCCCTCGAGCCCGGACCCACACGCACTGCACCTGCCCAGGTGGCGGAATTGGTATACGCGTACGTTTGAGGGGCGTATGAGGCAACTCATCCGGGTTCAAGTCCCGGCCTGGGCACCAACACTCTTCGACGCCCCTCGGCGGCAGGGCTGTACGCTCTCGGCGGGCGGTTAGCTCAGCTGGTCAGAGCGCCTCGCTTACACCGAGGAAGTCACAGGTTCGAGTCCTGTACCGCCCACCACGCCGCGCGGGGTAGACTGATCCCACGAGCTGCCGTCACGCCAGCAGGGTAGAAGGGGAGTCATGTCTCCAAGTGTTCTGATCATCCTCGGGGTGATCGTCGTCGTCGTCGTCCTCGTCGTCGCGATCTACAACGGCCTCATCCAGCGCCGGCTGCGGATCGACGAGGCATTCGCCCAGATCGAGGTCCAGCTCAAGCGGCGCCACGACCTCATCCCGAATCTCGTGAACGCCGTCAAGGGCTACATGGGGTTCGAGCAGAACGTCCTCACGGAGGTCACGAACGCGCGCGCGAACGCGGTCGCCGCGGGCTCGCAGGGGCCGGCCCAGCAGGCCGCGGCGGAGAACATGCTCACGGGCGCATTGCGCTCGCTGTTCGCGGTCGTCGAGAACTACCCGGAGCTCAAGGCGAGCGCGAACGTCCTCGAGCTCCAGGAGCAGCTGACGACGACGGAGAACCAGATCTCGTTCTCCCGCCAGCACTACAACGCGACCGTCCTCGACTACAACACCTCGATCGCGACGTTCCCCAACGTCCTGATCGCCGGCCCGTTCGGGTTCAGCCGGCGCGAGTTCTTCGACGCCGAGCCCGAGGCCGCCAACGTCCCGACAGTCGACCTGACGCTCGGCTAAGCCCGAAGGCACGTCGGGCTGGACCGCCCGAGTCACCGTGGCCGCCACCTTCTACGACCAGATCTCGGCCAACCGGCGGAACTCGTTCCTGCTGGCGATGGTCGTCGTGCTCCTGCTCGGCGCGCTCGGCTTCTCGATCGGCTATGCCCTGACCGGGTCCGCCGGGGGCGCACTGGCCACGACGACGCTCGCGGTGATCGTCGGCGTGGTCCTGGCCCTCTGGTCGTACTTCGCGGGCGACAAGCTCGTGCTCGCGGTCTCCGGGGCGAAGGAGGTCGACGAGCTCTCGGCCCCCCAGCTCACCAACGTCGTCCGGGAGATGGCCCTGGCGGCAAACGTGCCGATGCCGAAGGTCTACCTCATCGACGACTCCGCCCCGAATGCGTTCGCGACGGGTCGGGACCCGGAGCACGCGTCGGTGGCGGTCACGACCGGCCTGGTCGAGAAGCTCGACCGGGAGGAGCTCCAGGGGGTCCTCGCCCACGAGCTGTCCCACGTCCGGAATCTCGACATCCGGTTTGCGCTCATCGTCGGCGTGCTCGTCGGCTCGATCGCGCTCCTGTCCGACTTCTTCCTTCGCTTCACCTTCTGGGGAGGGTCGGGACGGCGCTCGTCGCGGGACCGGGACGGCGGTGGCGGACTTCAGGCGATCATGCTCATCGTTGCACTCGTGCTCGCAGTCCTGGCCCCGATCGTTGCCCGGCTCGTCCAGCTCGCCGTCAGCCGGCAGCGCGAGTACCTCGCCGACTCGTCATCCGTCGAGCTCACCAGGAACCCGTACGGCCTCGAGCGGGCGCTGGCCAAGATCTCTGCCGACAAGGAGGTGCTCGAGGTCGCCAACCGGGCGACTCAGCATCTCTACTTCACGAACCCCATCAAGAAGTTCGAGCAGCGGTCTTCGGGCCTCTTCTCGACCCATCCGCCGATCGTCGAGCGGATCAACCGGCTGCGGGACCTCACCGGAGAGCGACCGCTCGAACCGCACGATGTGGTGGCCCTGTCGGAGCTGGAGTAGGCCAGAGCGGGCCAACTTGCCGCGTACCCTGCCCACGGGTACAAGGCGGCCACGAGGCGGCTGAGCTCGGACGGCCACACACGGGCCGGTGTCCCATCCTTGCCGCCTACCCGCCCGCTGAGTACCTGGCAGCGGGACCTCGGCGCACACTCGCCCGGTGGGTACACGGCCCGGGATGGGGCGTCCGGGCACCGGTTCCTCGCCTTGAAGGGCCTTCGAGGCCCGTGGTATTCTCCGGCTCGCCGACGGGCCGCCAGAGCCTGGTTGGTCATCGGGCCGAGATAGCTCAGTTGGTAGAGCACGCGACTGAAAATCGCGGTGTCGCCAGTTCGATTCTGGCTCTCGGCACCACCTCGGTGGTCGCGAGCATCGAGCGGAAGTGGCTCAGTTGGTAGAGCATCACCTTGCCAAGGTGAGGGTCGCGGGTTCGAGTCCCGTCTTCCGCTCCATTTTCTTGCCCGGGGACCGGTCGGGCGCCACGAGACGGCACCGCTGCCCCTTCGTCTAGTGGTAGGACAGCGGACTTTGGATCCGTTAGGCGAGGTTCGAATCCTCGAGGGGCAGCCAACTGAACAGCCAGGCCGGGCGACGGCCGGTCGGTTCCCGCCGGCAAACGTCTGGGGCGACGTACCCAAGTGGTTAAGGGGGAGGTCTGCAAAACCTCTATTCACCGGTTCGAATCCGGTCGTCGCCTCCACTTCCTCGGTGCCAGTACGCTCTGATCCGCGCCGAAGTGGCGGAATGGCAGACGCGGCGGACTTAAAATCCGCTGCCCGCAAGGGCGTCAGGGTTCGAATCCCTGCTTCGGCACCACGTTCCGCGAGGCGGGCCCGGCTGGCGTCCGCCACCGCCATTCTCTCATCGAGTGAAACCGGGACCGCACGGAACCACCCAGACTCCCACGCCGCGGGAATCCGGCGACCTGTCCGGCGTCGGTGAGCGTGGCGCTGCCGGACGGAACGTCACAACTGCAGCCCGAGTCTCACGGGCTGGGAATTCGGCAATGGCCGCCAGCCAGCGCAGCCCCGCAGCCGATCGGGCCTACGCCTGGGCGGATGCCGCCCCGGTCAGCGCCATGATCACGATGATTGCGACGCGCATGGCCACGGCGATCAGCGCCATTCGGTCCGAGGAGAAGGCGGGAGCCTTCATGGCAGGTCCTCCGACGGTTTCGGCAACCCGGCTGACTCGGTCGCCCGAGTCCCGTGGCTTTGCGTCCCCAGGTCGCCCTGGGTTTGCCTTTGTCGACCGGCTTCCCGGCCCGCGGCACTCGCCGCGATCTGCACTCTACGCCTCGACCGGCGCCGCAGCCCGCGGCAATGGTCCCGGCGGGGATGGGAAATCGAGTGGGGCCGCGTTCAGGAGCGCCGGAGCAGCGCTCCCAGCCCGCGTGCCCGGCCCTCCAGGTTCGTTCCAGCTTTCGCCGAGTCGGCCTCGGCGAAAGCGCTCGCGGCGAGCAGGCGAAGCTTCTCGGAAGGCGCCGAGCGGGGCGATCCCTTGACCAGGGGAATGCCCTCGTTCACCGCCTTCAGGTAGAGGATCGGGTCGTACGGGAGCTCGAGCGTGATCTTCGTGTCGAGGGCGTTCTCGACGTCGTGGAGCTTGAGCGTCCCTCGGGCGAACATGTTGTTGAGGACGAAGGTCGCCTTCGACGCGAGGGACCCCGTCTCGTTGAGGTGGTCGAGCAACGCCCGCATCGATCGGAGGGCGGCGATCTCCGGATAGACCGGGAGAATGACCGCATCGGCGTGCTCGAAGATCACGTGGGTCCGGTGGTCGAGGACGGAACCTGCGTCGATCACCACCTCCTCGTACCACTCGAGGGCTGTTTGGAGGAGCAGCTCGACGTGACCGGGCTCGATGTGCTCCGCCGCGTCCGGCGTCTGGGGCGCCGCGATCACGTGGAGGCCCGAGTCGTGGCGCATCGCGTACGTCCGCAGGAGGGCCGGCTCCCGGAGCGCCGAGTCGTCGCGCACCAGCTCCGCCAGCGTGTGCTTGACCTCGAGGTTGATGTGGGCCGCCGCCTGCCCGAACTGGAGGTCGAGATCGATCAGGACGACCTTGTCCGGCTTGCCCTCCGCCTGGATCAGTGCGACGTTCACGGCAATGGTCGTCGCGCCGACCCCGCCCTTCGGGCTGAACACCGCGACGGTCCGCCGCCGCTTGGGCAGGATCGCCCCGTCGCCCCCGACCGCGGGCGACAGGTCCTTCGAGCGCTGGTAGCGGAGCAGCAGCGCCTCGACCCGGGCCTCGAGCTCGCGGGCATCGAACGGGCGGGCCATGACGTCGTCGGCGCCGACCTCGAGGAACTGGATCCGCTCCTCGACCTGGTCGGTCTGGCTGATGCACAGCACGGCGATCGACGACATGACCGGGATCGACCGGAGCTCGCGGCAGACGTCGAGGGCCGTCCGAGGGCCGCCGATCACGTCGAGGATCACCAGCTGGTGCTCGGCGACGTGGGCGAAGGCCTCGTCCGGGTCGATGAAGCTGGTGACTGCGTAGCCCAGCTTGATGAGAGTGCTCGAGATGACGTCGCCGGACGCGAGATCGTTCTCGATCAGCAGGATGCTGCTTGCGGGCACGTACCCTCCGGCTCGTCGGGTCGGGAGCGACAGCGAGAGGATACATCGAGCGTGAGGGCCGCCCGCTGCCCGCCCGCCGGAGGGCCTCCGTGCTAGACTTCCGCCTGTTTCCTTTCGGCTCCGCCGCGGCCGTCGGCCGCCCAGCAGGGGCATACCCAGAGGGAGGAGTGTCCAGGCGCATGCGCCGATACGAACTCATGCTCGTGATCCGTCCGGACGTCCCGGACGACCGGAGCCAGGCGGTCACCGACCGTACGACCCGCCAGATCGTAGCCGGCGGCGGCCAGATCGTGAAGGTCGCCCCGTGGGGCCGCCGGCGGCTCGCGTACCCGATCGACCGGCACCGCGAGGGCTCGTACCATATCGTGGTCTTCGAGGCCCCGGCGGAGCTCGTCGCCGAGCTCGAACGCGGTCTCCTGATCACGGAGGAGCTGCTTCGCCACCTCATCACCCGCGTCGAGCGGCCCGTTCGGGCGGCCCGGCGGGATGGGCTGGCCGAGGAGCCCGGGGACGACGCCGGGTTGCCGTCCGCGCAGGATGAGGAAGAAGAGGACGACGGTCGAGAGCGGATCGACGAGTCCGAGAGCGAGGCGGCCCCGGCCGCCATCGATTGACGGAGGCCCACGATGGCACTCTGCAAGGTGATGATCATCGGCAACCTGGGGTCCGACCCGGAGATGCGCTACACGCCCAACGGCCGGGCGGTGACGCAGTTCAACGTTGCCGTGAACCAGAGCACGAAGAACCAGCAGACGGGCGAGTGGGTCGAGGAGACCGACTGGTTCCGGGTGACCGTGTGGGGCGATCGCGCGGAGCGAATGGCGGAGAGCCTGCGCAAGGGCAACAAGGTCTTCGTCGAAGGCCGCTTCCGGACGCGCCAGTTCGAGGGCCGCGACGGCCAGACCCGGACCGCGCTCGAGATCACGGCCGACAGCATCGTCAACCTCGAGCGGCGCGCCCGCGATGAGGACGGCTCGTTCGCGACCCCGGCCGGCGAAGGCGCCGCGGTTGGTCCCGGCCGGCCGGCCGCCCCGGCGCGTGCCGGCGGCGACGACACGGAGCTCGACGACCTGCCCTTCTGACCGTTAGCCGAACGACGCAGCCCGGCCCACCGGGGCCGCACGAGGAGACCTCAGCACCGATGCCGCCCACCAGATCGAAGAAGCGTGACGACTACTACCGCGACCGGCGCCGCCGGAAGGTCTGCGCATTCTGCGCCGACAAGACGGTCCAGATCGACTACAAGGAGGTCAACCGCCTCCGCCGCTACCTCTCGGAGCGGGCGAAGATCGAGCCGCGCCGCAAGACCGGAACCTGTGCCGGGCACCAGCGCGAGCTGGCGATCGCCCTGAAGCGCGCCCGTCACGTCGCGCTCCTGCCGTACGCGCCCCAGCACCTCCGCCCTTGAGCTCCGCGAAGCCATCGGCCTGAGGACGTGGTCGACGGGCTGCTGATGATCGCCGGCGGGGCGGCAGCGGGCGTGTTCGGCTCACTGCTCGGCCTCGGTGGCGGGATCCTCATCGTGCCCCTCCTGACGCTCGGCTTCGGGCTCGACCTCCGCCAGGCCGTCGGCGTTTCGCTCGTCTCGGTGATCGTGACCAGCGGAGCGTCGGCAGGCGTCTACCTCCAGCGCCACGTCGCGAACCTCCGTCTCGGGATGACGCTCGAGCTCTTCACCGCCATCGGGGCGCTGGTCGGCGGACTCGTCGCCTTCCTCCTGTCCGATCGGGTCCTCGCCGGGCTGTTCACGGCCCTCCTCGTGTACAGCGCCGCGACGATGCTCCGCCGCGGAACCGCGGACGAGGCTGCGTTGCCGGACGACCCGGAAGCGACAGCACCGGCGGACGAGCCGCCATTCAGCGCCTCCCTCGGCGGTCCGGGCTACGTGGTCCGTAACGTCGGCTTCGGGGCGGTCGGGAGCGTCGGTGCGGGCATCGTGTCCGCCCTCCTCGGCGTCGGGGGCGGGCTCGTCAAGGTCCCGGTCATGCACGTGCTGATGGGTGTCCCCCTGCGCGTCTCGACCGCGACGAGCAACCTGATGATCGGCGTGACAGCCTCGGCGAGCGCCGTCATCTACCTCCTCCGAGGCGAGATCGACCCGTTCGTCGCCGGCCCGATCGCGATCGGTGCGTTCGTCGGCGCGTCCGCCGGCTCGCGGGTCGCCCATCGGATCGACCTGCGCGTGCTGCGGATCCTCTTCGTCGTCGTCCTGCTTTACACGGCCGTCCAGATGGCTCGCCGAGCGGTGGGCGGGTGATGGCGCGGCAATCCGGGGCCGAGTCGGACCGGCTCGATCAGGCGATCGCCCGGCTGATCACGGCGGGCACGTACCTGTCCGTCGCGCTCCTCGGAATCGGCGTGCTGCTGATGGCCGCGGCCGGTCGCTCACCGCTCGAGGGGGGGCCGGCCTTCGACGTGACACGGCTCCTCCCGGACCTCGCGGCCCTTCGGCCGGAGGGCTTCCTGTGGCTCGGGCTCATCGCGGCGATCGCGACCCCGAGCGTCCGCGTCGCCGCATCGCTTCTCGGGTACCTTCGAGGGGGCGAGCGGCGGATGGCCGGAGTGTCCGTCCTCATCCTCGGCGTCATCGCCCTCAGCGTGATCCTCGCCACGGCCACGGAGGGCTGAGTGGACCTCGTCATCCTCGCGCTCGCGTTCGTCATCATCCTCCTGGGCGCCGAGCTGTTCACGAACGGCATCGAGTGGTTCGGCCGGAAGCTCCGGCTGGCGGAAGGCGCGGTCGGCTCCGTCCTGGCGGCCGTCGGCACGGCCCTGCCGGAGACGATGATCCCGATCATCGCGATCGTCTTTGCGACCGGCGCAAACGAGGCAACGTCGCACGCGATCGGGATCGGGGCGATCCTCGGTGCCCCGTTCATGCTGTCGACGCTGGCGATGTTCGTGACCGGCGTCGCGGTCCTCATCGTCGCCCGACGGCGGCTCCAGGGCGACGTCATGCCGGTCGACACGAGAGTCCTCGCCCACGACATGCGCTACTTTGCGATCGCCTACGCGATCGCGGTGGGTGCGGCCTTCCTGCCGCTCGAGCCGGTCTGGCTGAAGTGGATCGTGGCGGCCGTCCTCATCGGCATCTACGCCTGGTACGTCAAGGCCCACTTCGAGGCCGACCCGAACGTCGACGCGGCGCACCTCGCGCCGCTCCGATTCCTCCGCCTCGATCGGGCAAACCGGGATCATCCCGATGCGCCCCGCCTCCGGGTCGTCAACCTCCAGGTGCTCGCGGCCCTCGGGCTGATCGTCGTCGGGGCGGTCTTCTTCGTCCAGGCCGTCGAGCGCATCGCGCACCAGATCGGCGTCGACGAGGCGCTCCTCGCCCTCGTCATCGCCCCCATCGCGACGGAGCTGCCGGAGAAGTTCAACTCGATCATCTGGGTCCGCCAGGGCAAGGACACCCTCGCGATGGGCAACATCACCGGGGCGATGGTCTTCCAGTCCACGATCCCGACGGTCGTGGCACTCCTCTTCGCGTCGTCGGCCTGGCACATCGGCCCCGGGTCGTACACGGCGTTCGCCTCGGCCGGGATCGCGTTCCTCGCGTCCGCGGCGATCTTCATCCCGATGGCCCGCCGGGGGGTGCTCCGCGGCCGCGACTTGCTCGTCGGCGGGGTGTTCTACCTGGCGTACCTCGGATTTGTCGTTGCGGTGGTGACCGGGGCCCTCGAGGGCTTCATCTGAGGCGGAGAAGAGTGCCCCCGGGGGCCGCTGGTATACTCGGCCGACCCTTCGAGACCGATCATTCGACGACCCCGAAGCGCGGTCGCCCAGGCGGCCTCGGATCTCAGGAGCCCCGCCGCATGTTGACCAGGAAGGCCACCGACACCGCCGCGACGGCGAGCCACCAGGTGCCGCCGTCCCGCACGCTCGACGACCTCACGTGCTACTTCGAGGGCCGCTACGTGCCGCTCCGTGAGGCGAACGTCAACATCATGACCCATGCCTTCATGTACGGCACGGCGACGTTCGAAGGGATCCGGGCGTACTGGAACGAGGAGCGCGGCACCCTGTTCGGGCTGTTCGTTCGCGAGCACGCGGAGCGGATCCGGCACTCCTGCCGGATCATCCTCATCGACCCCGTCCCGTCCGTCGACGAGCTGACCGGGCTGATCGTCGAGACCGTCCGCCGGAACCACTTCCGCGAGGACGTCTACATCCGTCCATCCTTCTACAAGTCGACCAGGGCGATCGGGGTGCGCCTCCACAACCTCGAGCACCAGCTCTACATCATCTCGATCCCGTTCGGGAACTACATCGACACCGAGTCGGGCGTCCGGGTGATGACCTCGTCCTGGCGCCGCAACGCCGATGAGGCGCTGCCGGCCCGCGGCAAGATCGTGGGCGGGTACGTGAACATGGCCTTCCAGAAGTCGGAGGCGGAGCTGAACGGCTACGACGAGGCGATCGTCCTCACGGCCGACGGCCACGTGAACGAGGCATCCGCGGCGAACCTGTTCGTCGTCCGCGATGGCGTCTGCCTGACCCCGCCCGTGTCCGACGACATCCTCGAGGGGGTCACCCGCAAGGCGATGCTCAGGCTCCTCGCCGACGAGGGGATCCCGACGGAGATCCGGTCGATCGACCGGAGCGAGCTGTACGTCTCCGATGAGCTGTTCCTGTGCGGCACGGGGGTCCAGGTCTCGCCGGTCATCGAGATCGACCACCGCAAGATCGGGGCCGGCACCGTCGGCCCGATCACGCGCCTCGTCAAGGAGCGCTACTTCGACGCGGTTCGCGGCCGGCTTCCGCAGTACGAGCACTGGCTGACGCCGATCACCGAGGGTGCCTGACCAGGGCGACGGCTCGCCGTCGGACTCGGCGTCGACGGCCGTCGAGCCCGCACCGGGTCCGCCGCGCTCGGCGCCGGACCTGACTCACGTCCCGGTTCCCGGCCCCCGGATCGGGGATACCGACGCGGACGCCCCGGTCGCCCACGCGCTCGAGCGGGCCGAACCGGGTGCGCCGACCGCCGACTCCTCGACCGCCCGCCCCGCTCCGGAAGAGGTCGTTCCGGAACGCGCACCGCGGGCCCGCCGCCTCCTCGAGATCGTCCCGGGTCTCGTCACGTGGGTACTGATCGTCTCGCCGCTCCTCCTCTCCCTGCGGGTCCCGGAGGTCGTCGCCTGGGCCGTCCTGACGTTCGACTTCTACTGGTTCTACAAGGCCGTGATGCTGACCGGCAGCGTCGCGATCGCCTTCCTCCGGATCCGATCCGTCGTCGCCGTCGACTGGCGGACCAGGGCGTTTGCGCTGGCCGACCTGCCCGCCCGGCGGGCCGAGCTGGACCGGCTCATCCCCGCGGTTCGGGCCCGGATCGCCACGCTCGAGGCGGCGGGCGAATCGCTGGCCGCCCGCGGCGGCCGTCGCGAGCTGGCCCGGTTGCGCGACGAGCGCAAGGACGTCGAGCGCCTGCTCGCGCGGCGGGGCGAGCCGATCCCGGATCCCAACCGCCTGTGGCACGTTGCGCTCGTGCCAACGTACACGGAACCGTTCGAAAAGCTTCGCGAGACGGTCCGCGCGCTTGCCGAGGCCGACTACCCGCGCGAGCGGAAGATGGTCGCGATCATCACCCGGGAAACGGATCTCGCCGGGCGCGAGAACGTCGCTCGGCTGCGCGAGCTGTTCGACGACCGCTTCCTCCACTTCTTCCACATCCTCGACCCGCTCGAGCCGGGGATCGTCATCGGCAAGTCGTCGGCGATGGCGTACGGCGGCCGCTGGCTGTACCGGGAGCTCGTCGGCCTCGGGTTCGAACCGCGCGACGTCATCGTCACCGACCTCGATTCCGACTACCGGGTCCATCCCCAGTACTTCGGCTATCTCACCTGGTCATTCCTGACCGATCCGGACCGTTTCCGCCGGCTGTACCAGCCGGTGCCGATGTTCCACAACAACCTGTGGGACACGCCGGTCGCCGTCCGGCTCGTCGCGATCGGCGCGAGCCACGTCCAGATGTGGCGGTCGCTGACGCCCGAGAAGCTCGTCAGCTTCTCGTCGTATTCGGTCTCCCTCCAGACGGTCCACGAGGTCGACTACTGGGCGACCGACGCGATCCCCGAGGACAGCCGGTTCTACTGGAAGTCGTTCTTCCGGTACTCGGGCGAGTTCCAGTCGATCCCGCTGTTCATGCCGATCTACGGCGACGCGGTACGGGCGCGCTCGTACCCGCGGACGCTCGTCCAGCAGTACACCCAGATCCGGCGCTGGGCGTGGGGCGTGACCGACATCCCGTACTACATCCGGAATGCCTTCAGCCACCCGGAGATCCCGCGCTGGAAGCGTGTCCGCCGGCTGATCGACCTGTGGCTCGACCACATCAATTGGGCGATCGCCCCGTTCGTCATCATCTTCGGGTCGAACATCCCGCTCCTGCTCAACCCGAGGTTCGCCCAGACGACCCTCGGCCAGAACCTGCCCCTGTACGCCGCCTGGTTGTTGACCGGCGCCTTGTGCTGTCTCCTGCTGCTGATCTACGTCGAGGAGCAGATCGCGCCGCCCCGGCCGGCCTCGTGGGGCCCCGTGCAGAGGGCGCTGTCGGGGCTCCAGTGGCTGCTCGTGCCGGTCGTCGGCCTGATCTTTTCGAACCTGCCGGCGCTCGACGCGCAGACCCGCCTGATGACCGGTCGCTATCTCGAATACCGGGTCACGGAGAAGTCGTAGGTGCGCTGGCTTCTCCCGCCGGCTGCGGCAGGTCTCTGGATCGTCCTGGCATTGCTCACGGGACTCATCTGGTTCGGTGCGGTCCGGGTGGGCATGCGGGCGGACGTGTTTGCCCTCTGGGCGGTGGCAAGCGCGGCCATGGCGGTGGCCATCGTGGCGACCCGAGGGGCACCGAGGAGCCGGGTCACGTCCGAGATCCTGGCTATCGCTTCCGCCGTCGGGTCGGCATTTCTGTTGGGGTCGTCGATCCCGTTCGTGGCCGCCATGGCGTTGATCCTGTCGGCGGCTATCGCCGTTCTTTGTGCGCCGCCGTGGGCGACCAGGCCTACGGCGCCGGCGGGGGAGTGAGGTCTTCGGTCAGCCGCCCGGTCGAAACGATGATGTCCGCGACGACCGTTGGATCGGCGGCGAGCTGCGCGGTGACACCGAAGACCTCCTCGAGCACCGCGATCGTCTCGGTCAGGCGTGCCTCGGCCCCGTTGTAGACGACGATCCGCGTGCCCTGGAGACGCGGGGGCACCGTCGCCCGGTTCGGCGCCGACACGGTGAACCCGAGCCAGTCGAGGTAGCCCGCGATCCGGGCGGCCTGGCCCTGCTCGCCGGAGCCGTTGAGGACCCAGACCTGGGCGTCCTCCGTCGCGAGGACCACCCGGCGAGACTCGAGGGCCGGGTCGACGACGAACGCCTCGCGGACCGCGGCCCTGATCCGGGTGACGTTCGGAATGATCACGAACCCGCGCCCCGGCTCGATCCCGTCGCGGCCGTAGCGCGGTGGGGCGAAGACGTACGAGCGGAGCGACTTCGCATCGACCGACTGGGCGAGGCCC
This sequence comes from uncultured Anaerolineaceae bacterium, assembly GCA_964626755.1. GTDB lineage: Bacteria > Chloroflexota > Limnocylindria > Limnocylindrales > CSP1-4 > JACDAV01. Next base: position 119,296 of record CAZVGO010000004.1, read on the forward strand.
AGGAGCTGCGGCACGAGCTCGCGGGGGATATCGGTCCGGACGGCCTGCGACACCGCCGCTGCGAGGTCGTTGATCCGCGGCAGGATGGTCGAGATGTCGACCGACTGGCGGAGCGACAAGAGGACGCGCTGCTGGCGCTGGCCGCGCTCGTAGTCGTTCGTCGAGTAGCGCGACCGGGCGTAGATGAGCGCCTCGGCCCCGGACATCCGCTGGACGCCGGCGGGGATGTAGACCCGTCGGAGCATGCCGCGCTCGGCCGGGTAGCGGTCGTCGGCGAGCGGGACCTGGACGTTGATCGTGATCCCGCCGAGCGCGTCGACGACCTTCGTGAAGCCGTCGAAATTGACCTCGACGAAGTACTTGATGTCGAGGCCGTACAGCTCGCCGAGGATCGCCTTGAGCCCGTTGTAGCCGCGCGTGTTGTCGGTCCCCGGGAAGAGATCCCCCCGGTGCCGGATGTTGACGAAGAAGCTGTTGATCTTGCCCCGGTAGGTCGACCCGAACAGCCTGCGGGCGTTCGCGTTACCGGCGGGGATCGGGACGTCGACGGTGTCGCGCGGCAGACTGAACATCGCGACCTGGCGGCTGACCGGATCGACCGACAGGACGATGAGGGTGTCCGTGTTGTGGCCACCGCCCTGCTCGTCGGCGCCGATCAGGAGGATGTTCAGCCGCCCGGTCCCGTTCCACGGCGGGGTCGTGACGTCCGGGACGGCCGAGCCCTCGGGCGGCAGGCTGACGGTGGGTTCGGGCTCGTCGGACTCGATCGGATCCTCGCTGCCGGACGGGGACGGCGACGCCGACCCGGAGGGACAGTCCCTGTCCGGGTCGAAGATGCAGTCGACGACGTTCATCGCGAGCAGGTCGTACCGGGCGACCGCAACGTGGCCGCCCGCCATGACGAGGATCGCCGCGAGCAGGCCGGCGACCGAGAGCGGGCCGAGGGACCCGCCCGGACGGGCGGTCCGGCCGCCAGTCTGCGCGTATGCGTTCAGGTAGGCGGTCACCCGCCACGCGTCGACGATCGCGATGAGTCGATAGGCGAGGGCGACGAGATTCAGCACGAAGATGCCGGGCAGCACGCCGGGCAGGATCGCCCACCCGCCGAGTTGGGCGAGGTCCACGCGGAGGACGATCCCGGCCAGCAGTGCGAGGAGGAGCACCGGCACGGCCGCGAAGGCGAGCGCTCGCTGGTACGCCCCCGCGTACGCGTGCCCGAGGCCGGGGAAGAGGAGTGACAGGAACGCGGCTACGAAGGGCGAGCGCCCACGGAACCCGCCCCTCGTCGTGGACTGCATCGCGCCCGATGATAGAGCCCGCCCGCGGAGGGCGCCGCGGCTAGACTTTCGGGAGATGCCCTCCCATCCCGCATTCCACCCTGTCGACGCCCGCCCGGACTTCGTCGCGATCGAGCACGAGATCCTCGACTGGTGGCGCGAGCGCGGCACGTTCGGCCGGCTCCGTGCCCAGAACGCCGACGGCCCGCGCTGGAGCTTCCTCGACGGCCCGATTACGGCCAACGGTCCGATGGGCGTCCATCACGCCTGGGGTCGAGCCTACAAGGATCTCTTCCAGCGCTACCACGCGATGCTCGGGGAGGACCAGCGCTGGCAGAACGGGTTCGACTGCCAGGGATTGTGGGTCGAGGTCAACGTCGAGCGCGACCTCGGATTCAGGAGCAAGCGCGACATCGAGTCGTTCGGGATCGCGGAGTTCGTGTCGCTCTGCAAGCAGCGCGTCCTGACGTACGCGGCGCGCCAGACCGAGCAGTCGATCCGGCTCGGGATGTGGATGGACTGGGACGATCCGGACGAGCTGCGCCGACTTCGCGACGCCCTGGCGGCCGATCCGGCGCAGGTCCTGACGATCCAGGGGCCTGGCGGGCCGCTGACCGACACCGCCGAGATGCTCGTCGGGCGCCTGGGCCACCCGGAGCTCGGTGGAAGCTACTACACGTTCAGCAACGAGAACAACGACCTCATCTGGGGCTTCCTCGCCGAGTGTCACCGGCGGGGCCTGATCTACAAGGGCCACGACACGATGCCGTGGTGCGCCCGGTGCGGCACCGGCATCTCCCAGATGGAGCTGAACGAGGGCTACCAGGACCGCGAAGACCCCGGTCTGACCGTCAAGTTTCCGCTCGTTGACCGGCCGGGCGAGTCGCTGCTCGTCTGGACAACGACGCCGTGGACGCTGACCTCGAATGTCGCGGCCGCCGTCGGGGCGAACGTTGCGTACGTCCTCGTCCGCCAGGGCGGAGAGCGGTACTGGCTCGGCAAGGGGACCCTGAAGCAGGCACTGACTGGACCCTTCGAGGTCGTCGCGGAGCGGCCGGGCCGGGACCTCGTCGGGTGGCGGTACGAGGGCCCATTCGACGACCTGCCGGCGATCAGGGAGGCGTTCGCCACGGGGACCCGCGACGAGCCGGGCCGCCCGTACGAGCACCGCGTCGTGCCGTGGACCGAGGTCGGGGAGGAGGAGGGGACGGGGATCGTCCACGTCGCACCCGGCTGCGGCGCGGAGGACTTCCAGCTCGGCAAGGAGCTGGGGCTCCCGGTGATCGCGCCGATCGACGAGAGCGGGATCTTCATCGACGGGTTCGGCGACTTGACCGGCCTCGACGTTCGGGACGTCACCGAGCCGATCGTCGAGCGCCTCAAGGTGACGGGCCGGTTCTACCGGATCGAGCCCTACCACCATCGGTACCCGCACTGCTGGCGGTGCCAGACGCCCCTGGTGTTCCGCCTCGTCGACGAGTGGTACATCAACATGGGCCCGGTCTACGACCAGCCGCGCGAGACGCTGACTCCCGAGCAGGTCGAGAGCAGCCTCCGCTACCAGATCATGGACGTCGTCGACCGGATCCGGTGGATCCCGTCGTTCGGCTACGAGCGGGAGCTCGACTGGCTCCTGAACATGCACGACTGGATGATCAGCAAGAAGCGCTACTGGGGGCTGGCGCTGCCGATCTATGACTGCCGGGCGTGCGGGACGTTCGACGTCATCGGCGGGCGCAGCGAGCTCCAGGAGCGGGCCGTCGAAGGCTGGGAGCAGTTCGAGGGCCACACGCCGCACCGGCCGTATGTCGACGCCGTGAGGATCGCCTGTTCGTCGTGCGGCGAGCTCGTGTCGCGCATCCCGGACGTCGGCAATCCGTGGCTCGATGCCGGGATCGTGCCGTTCTCGACGCTCCACCACCGCGAGGACCCCGAGTACTGGGCGAAGTGGTTCCCGGCCGATTTCATCACCGAGAGCTTCCCCGGCCAGTTTCGCAACTGGTTCTACTCGATGCTCGCGATGGCAACCGTTCTCCGGCGGGAGGAGCCGTTCAAGACGATCCTCGGCTACGCCCTCGTCCTCGGCGAGGACGGCCGGCCGATGCACAAGAGCCATGGCAATGCGATCGACTTCGACGAGGCCGCCGACCGGATGGGCGTCGACGTCATGCGCTGGCTCTTCGCCATCTCGCGGCCGGAGGAGAACATCCTCTTCGGCTGGCACACGGCGGACGAGGCGCGCCGGGGACTGCTGGTGCTGTGGAACGTCTACTCGTTCCTCGCGACGTACGCGATTCCGGCCGGGTGGACACCGGCCGACGCGGCCATCCCCCCGGACGAGCGGCCGGCCCTCGATCGATGGATTCTCTCTCGCGCGGCCGGCCTGGCGACGGCCGCGGGCGACCGCCTCGAGGACTACGACGCGCTCGGCGCCGCGCGGCAGATCGACGCCTACATCGACGACCTCTCCACGTGGTATCTCCGTCGCTCCCGCCGGCGATTCTCGCGGAACGACGACCCCGCGGACCGCTCCGCCGCGTTCGCGACGCTCCACGCGGCGCTGGTCGCGGTCGCCCGCGTCGCCGCTCCGGTCCTGCCATTCCTGTCGGAGGCGATGTACCGGAACCTCGTCACGTCGGTGGACCAGGCGGCCCCGGAATCGGTTCACCTGACCCGCTGGCCCGCCTCGGAGCTCGAAGCGTTCCGCGACGAGTCGCTCGAGCACGCGATGGCAACCGCGCGCCGAGCGGTGGACCTGGCGCGGACATTGCGCGGCAACGCGGGGCTGAAGGTCCGCCAACCGCTCGCCCGGATGTGGCTCGCTCTCCCGGGCGGCGACCTCGCGGAACGCGAGGCGCTGCTCGCGCTGATCGCCGACGAGGTCAACGTCCGCTCGGTCGACCTGATCGGCGACGAGTCGGAGCTCGTCGAACGGCGGGTTCGGCCGCTCCTCCCGAAGATCGGCAAGCGGCTGGGCGCCGCGATCCCGGCGGTGATGACGGCTGCGCGGGAGGGACGGTTCGAGATCCGGTCCGACGGATCCGTCACGATGGCCGGCCAGACGCTCGCACCGGACGAGGTCGAGATCCTCGCCTCGCCCCGACCGGGCACCGTCGTCGCCCACGATGTCGGCCTCGTCGTCGTGCTCGACACCGAGCTGACGCCGGACCTCCGGGCGGAGGGCGACGCGCGGGATCTCCAGCGGGCGATCCAGGACCTCCGCAAGGAGGCCGGCCTGGCGGTCGACGACCGGATCGACCTGTGGGTCGACGGCCTCTTGCCGGCCGCCGCAGCACACCTCGACAGCGTTGCCATCGAGGTCCTTGCCGACTCGGTCGTCGCGGGCACGCCGCCCGACGGCCCGGCCACCTCGACTTCCGTCGTGCCGCTCGAAGGCGGGCCGGCCCGGATCGCCTTGCGCCGCCGCGTGACGGGCGGCTAGGCTTGGGTACGGCGCGACAGGCGAACGAGGGCGGAGGGGAGAACCTGGACCAGGCGGCAGCGGAAGCGGCGACGCGGATCGATGGCGGCCGGACGCGCCCGGCGGCCGTCACGCGCGGACACCCACGCCGGCTCCTGTTCTCGACCCTCGCGATCGGCATTCTCGTCGCCGATCAGCTCACGAAGGCGTGGGTGACCGCGAACGTCCCGTTGGACAGGCCGATCCGCGTGCTCGACGACTACATCCGGCTCGTCGTCTCGCACAACACCGGCGGGCTGTTCGGGATGTTCCGGGACCTCGCGCCGTTCTTCGCGCTCGCGTCGATCGGTGTCATCGGGCTGATCGTCTGGTACCACGCCCGCTCGGGCCGAAGCCTCGTCATGACGACTGCGCTCGGCCTGCTCCTCGGCGGCGCGCTCGGCAACCTCACCGATCGTCTCCGACTCGGGTACGTCCTCGACTTCGTCGACGCCGGGATCGGCGATCTGCGCTGGTACACGTTCAACGTCGCCGACGCCGCAATCAGCACGGCGCTCGTGCTGCTCGTGCTCGTCGCGCTGCGCCCGTCGCTCGCCGGCGGCGGGGGTCGCGGTGCGGATCCCGGGGCCGATGCCTGAGGCATCGCCGCCCGCGACCGAGGTTCGCACGCTGACCGTGCCGGACGGGGCGGGCAACCAGCGGGTCGACAGGTTCGTCGCCGACGTCACCGGGCTTTCCCGGAGCTACGTTCAGAAGCTCATCTCGGCCGGCCACCTCACTGCGTCGGGCGAGCCTCTCCGGGCCAATGCCATCGTCGGCCCGGGGATCCAGCTGCGCCTCGAGGTGCCGCCCGCTGAGCGCGCGGAGATCGAGCCGGACCCAGGGATCGAGCTCGCGGTCGTCTACGAGGACGACGACCTCCTGATCGTCGACAAGCCCGCCGGCCTCGTGGTCCACCCGGCCGCGGGCCATCCGTCCGGCACGCTCGTCAACGCGCTCCTCGGCCGCGATGGCGGCCGGGAGTACGGTGGGATCGCCGGGGTCCAGCGGCCGGGCATTGTTCATCGCCTCGACCGCGACACGAGCGGGCTGCTGATCGTCGCCAAGCGCGACTCGTCGCAGGCCGCGCTCATGGCCCAGCTCAAGGCCCGCCGCATCAAGAAGACGTACCTCGCGCTCGTCCAGGGAAGTGTCGCCGCGGCCGTCGGGCGGATCGAGGCGCCGATCGGACGGGACCCGCGCCACCGGACGCGGATGGGAGTCGTCCAGGACGGGCGTCCGTCGGTCACGGGCTATCGGGTCCGGGAGCGGTTCGCCGCGTGGACCCTGCTCGAGGTCGACCTCGTGACCGGCCGGACCCACCAGATCCGGGTCCATCTCGACGCGATCGGGCACGCGGTGGCGGGCGACCGGGTCTACGGCACGGGCACGTCCCGCAAGGGGCCCGAGGGCCTCGCCCGGATGTTCCTCCACGCCTGGCGGCTCGAGCTCGCCTCCCCGTCGGACGGCCACCTGATCAGGGCGACGGCGCGTCTCCCCGTGGAGCTCGAGGACGCGCTCGAGGGCCTGCGGCGAACGGATGCGGCTCGGGCGGGAGGCGGCCGCGGCCGACCCGCGGCGGCGCATCGGTGACCGATTCGACGTCGCGCCCCGGCGCCCAGCTCGTGGTCATCTCGGGACCGTCGGGTGTCGGCAAGGACACGATCATCGAGGCTCTCAAGAAACGGCCGCATGCGCACGAGTACCACTACGTCGTGACGTGCACAACGCGCCCCCGGCGGCCCGGGGAGGTCGATGGCACGAGCTACCACTTCCTCGACCAGCAGCGGTTTCGGGGAATGCGCGATGCCGGGGAGTTCCTCGAGGCGAACGAGGTGCACGGCCGCTGGTACGGCACGCCACGGGCGCAGGTCCAGGAGGCGCTCGCAGCCGGACGGGACGTCATCCTGAAGATCGACGTCCAGGGCGCCCAGGTCATCAAGGAGACCGTACCGGAGGCGCTCCTGATCTTCCTCGTCCCGCCGTCGCTCGAGGACCTGTTCCAGCGGCTTCGCTCGCGGGCGACGGAGTCGGTTGACGAGCTCGAGCTGCGCCAGCGCAACGCGGCGATCGAGCTCGCCCGCCAGGACGATTACGACTACGTCGTCCGCAACGAAACGGGCGAGGTCGAGCGGACGGCCGAGCGGATCGACGAGATCATCGCCGAGGAGCACAAGCGCCATCCCGACCGAATCGTCCGCTTCTAGGCAACCTCTGCGCCAAGCCGACACTCGTTCTCCGAGGTCGGAGGCGGAGCTCCGCGACGCCATCCGCCCGAGGATGGCGACTGCGCGCCGTTACGTCGAGGTCGCGGTCGATGCGGTCGGCGGCGCGGGTGGCCGGACGTGGACGTACGCCGTGCCGGATCGCCTCGCCGACCTTGCCGCCGGCGAGGCGGTGCTCGTCGAGTTCGGCCGCCGCCAGACTCTCGGCGTGGTGCTTGGCGAGGCCGAGGGCGACGCCGAGATGACCGTCGACCCCAAGCCCATCGCCGACAGGGTCCGTGCGGACGGGCCGCTCCTGCCGCCGCTGTCGCTCACGTTCGCCCGGTGGATCGCCGGGCACTATCTCGCGCCCGCGGCGCTGGTCGTTCGGGCGATGCTCCCGCCGGGGATGCTCGAGCGACTCGAGCTTGTCGCCGAGCGCCGGCCGGACGCCCCGGCGGACACTCCGACGGATCCGGTCGACCGCGACCTGCTCGACCAGCTGGCGGCCGGGCCCCGCAACGTGCGCGCCCTCGCGGGGCCCGAGGGGCGGGCGGGCCTCGTCCGCCGCCTCCGCGCTCTCGAGGCCGGCGGGCGAGTCGCTCTCGACTGGACCCTCTCCGCGGCCGGCGCCGGACCGCGGTTCGAGCGCTGGGTGGCCGCGACGACGGTCGGACGCACGATCGCAGCGCAGCTCGCGGCGGGGGAGCATCCGGGCGGCCGGGCCCTCGGCCCGCGCCAGGCAGCGGCGCTCGCCGACCTCGCGGCCGCCTCCGCGGACGGTCTTGCCTCGCCGGACATCTCGGCCCGGCAAGGCTCCGCGGCGGTCGCCGGGCTCGTCCGTCGCGGCCTTGCGGCGGTCGACGTCAGGGAGCGCCCGCGCCGGCCGCTCGCCGCGCGTCCTCCGGGTCTCCGCGGCGCGCGACCACCGAGTGCCGAGCTGACACCCCAGCAGGCGGCCGCCGTCGCCATCGCGGCTCGCGCCGTCGCAGAACACGACGCGACGCCGCTCCTCCTCGATGGCGTGACGGGTGGTGGCAAGACCGCGATCTACGTCGAGGCGATCGCGGCGTCTCTGGCGTTCGGCCGGCCGGCCCTCGTGCTCGTCCCGGAGATCGCCCTCGCGCTGCCGCTCGTCGATCGCCTGCGGGCGGACCTGTCGGCCCGCGTCGCGCTCGTTCACTCCGGCCTGGGCGATGGCGAGCGGGCGGACGAGTGGCGCCGGATCCGAGCCGGCGACATCGACATCGTCGTCGGCACCCGCCTCGCGATCCTCTCGCCGCTCGCCGACGTCGGGCTGATCGTCGTCGACGAGGAGCACGATCCCGGCTACAAGAGCGATCGCACGCCCCGCGTCCAGGCGCGCGACGCCGCTGTCCGCCTGGCCGAGCTGGCGAACGCCGCGCTCGTGCTTGGAAGTGCGACGCCCGCGGTCGAGAGCGTCGCCCGGGCGAGGACCGGCGAGTGGCGCCGGGTCGAGCTGCCGTCGCGGCCTGCCGGCGAGGCACCCTCGATCGAGGTCGTCGACCTCCGCCTCGAGCTTGCCGAGGGCAACCGCGGCCTGCTCTCAAGGTCGCTCGCCGCCGCGCTGACCGAGCTGGACGTCGCTGCAGGCGACCAGGCGATCCTCGTGATCAACCGGCGCGGCAGCGCGTCGATCGTCCTCTGCCGTGACTGCGGCCACGTCCAGGCGTGCCCCGAGTGCACCCGGCCGCTCGTCTACCACCAGGCGGGGATGACGCTCCGCTGCCATCACTGCGGCCGGGCGACGCCGCTGGCTAATCGCTGCCCGGCCTGCCAGTCTCCGCGGATCCGCTACGTGGGCGGGGGCACGGAACGGGTCGAGCGCGAGGCACGGGAGCGGTTCCCGGCCCTCCGGATCGGCCGGCTCGATCGGGACGTCGTCGAGCACAAGGGCGCCGCCGCCCGCGTCGTCGACGCGTTCAGCGAGGACCGGCTCGACGTCCTCGTCGGGACCGGTCTCGTTACGAAGGGGCTGGACATTCCCGCGGTGACCCTCGTGGGCGTCGTGTCCGCGGACGTCGCGCTGAACCTCCCGGACGAGCGCGCTGCCGAACGGACGTACCAGCTCCTCGCGCAGGCGGTCGGCCGCGCCGGGCGTGGCTCGCGACCCGGCCGGGCGATTCTCCAGACGTATCAGCCGGAGCATCCGGCGATCCAGGCGGTCGGCCGTGCTGATCCCGCCGCCTTCTACGACGCCGAGCTCGAGCTGCGGCGGCGGTTCGGCTCGCCGCCCTTCGGGCGGCTCGTGAAGCTGACGGTCGGGCTGACCGATCCGGACGCGGCCCAGATGGCGGCGCAGGCAATGGCGGACGACCTGCGCTCGCGCGCGAGGGAGCGCGGCGTCGAGGTCACCGTCGCCGGCCCCGCCCCGGCGTATATCGCACGCCGTGCGGAACGGTGGCGCTGGAACGTCGTACTGCGCGGTCCCGACCCGGTGGCGCTCCTCGATGGCGGGCTCGACCCGCCGTGGTCGGTCGACGTCGATCCGGAATCGCTCCTCTGAGGAATGCCACGGATTCGCCAGCCGGCTGCAAGGACCCTGACGATCGGCTGTTCGCCATTGGCGCCAAAACGGTGGACAATGGACGGCCACCGAGCAAGGAGGACGCACATGACCGACTACGACAAGAAGGGTGCCGCGAGCGACGAGTACGGCGCCGCGCCGGATGCCAGCCGTGACCGCGCGAAGGAGTGGCTGGTCCAGCTCCAGGCGATGATCGACAACCTCGCGACTCATGCCGCGCCCGTGGCGCGCGAGATCGGCGCGAAGGCCGCCGAGCTGGCCGCGCTGGCCGGCGAGAAGGCCGGACCGATCGCCCACAAGGCGGCCGAGGTGACCGCAGCCGCCGGCGGAAAGGTCGCCGAGCGCGGGCGCGAGGTCGCGGCCGACCTGCGGCGCGATCCCGCGACAACGACGAACGGCCAGGGCACTGGCACTGGCACTGGCACTGGCCCTGGCACTTCGAAGACCGGGACCGCGATCGCGGCGCCGGACAAGCCAAAGGACACCCTGGGCGAGTGACCCACTGCCCCCGAAGCCGGGAGTCCGGCCGGGGGCCCTCGCTATACTCGGCCGATGAGCGTCCGGCCCATCGTCCTGCTCGGTGATCCGCGTCTCCGGTTGAAGGGCGAGCCGGTGGCGAGCTTCGGCAAGCCGCTCCACGAGCTGCTCGACGACCTCGCCCATACGATGCGTGACGCGCCGGGCGTCGGGCTCGCCGCGCCCCAGCTCGGTGAGCCTCTCCAGGCCTGCGTCATCGAGGTCTCGGGACGGCTCCACGAGCTCGTCAACCCGCGAATCGTCCGCGCGACCGGCGACGACCGCGACCTCGAGGGCTGCCTGTCGATTCCGGGCTACGTCGCCTACGTCACCCGCAAGGAGCGCGTCTGGGTCGTCGCCCAGAACCGCCTCGGGCGAAAGATCAAGCTCGCGGGGTCGGGGCTCCTGAGCCGGGCCATCCAGCACGAGCTCGACCATCTCGACGGGAAGCTCTACATCGACTACCTCGAATCGATGGAGGAGCTGATCGCCGTCGGTCAGGGTGACGAGGAGCAGTCCGAGGACGTCCGGGAGGCGACGTCGGCGCTGGCGTGAGCGGCAAGGCGGCGCCTGGCGCGGCGCGCCGGGCGCGAGTGGTGTTCATCGGCACGGGACCATTCGCGGTCGAGCCGCTGCGCCGTCTCGCCGCCAGCCCCGAGGCCCGGATCGTCGGCGTCGTGACGGCCCCTCCTCGGCCGGCCGGACGCGGCCGCCGGATGACCCGCTCTCCTGTCCAGGAGGCTGCCGAGCCGCTCCGTCTCCGGCCGGTCCTCACCCCGGAGCGGTTGCGGGCCGCGGCCTCACTCCGGTCCGTGCTGGCCCTCGCGCCCGACCTCGTCGTCCTCGCGGACTACGGCCAGCTCGTCCCGGCGCCCCTTCTCGAAGTACCGCACGGAGCGCTCAACCTCCACCCGTCGCTCCTGCCGCGGCACCGCGGGGCAAGCCCGATCCCCGGGACGATCCTCGCGGGCGACCGCGAGACCGGGGTGACGCTCATGCGGATGGACGCGGGGCTCGACAGCGGGCCGCTCGTCGGGGTCGAGCGAGTCCCTCTCGCCGGCGACGAGACGACGCCGGAGCTCGAGGAGCGGCTCGCGGGGGTCGCGGCCGACCTCCTGTCGCGCTCGCTGGGACCGTGGCTTCGCGGGGAGCTGACGGCGCGGTCCCAGGCCCGCTCCGGGGTGACCACGACCCGCCCCCTGCGTCGCGAAGACGGGCGCCTCGACCCGGTCCTTTCGGCGGCCGAGCTCGAGCGCCAGGTCCGGGCCTACCAGCCGTGGCCCGGGAGCTGGCTCGAGACGCCCGTCGGTCGGATCGTCGTCTGGGAGGCCGAGGCGAGCGACGGCCCCGGGGACGGAACGCCGGGAGCCCTCGTCGCGGACGGTGACGGGCTCGCGCTCGTCACGGCGAACGGCCGCCTCCGTCTGCTCGAGGTCCAGCCGGCCGGGAAGAACCGGATGACGGCCGCAGCATTCCGCCGCGGCCGACCGTCCGTTGCCGGCTCGAAGCTCCTGCCGCCGAGGGCCGGCGCCGAACCCCCCATGCGATAATCGGCGACCACGATCCAGCCTCCACGATCCAGCCACGCCCCGGTGTGATGACCCTCGACCCGCGCGCCGTGCGCGCCCTCCCCGCCGCCCGCCCCGCGCGGGATCCCCGGCCCGGCCTGTCCGGCGTCGAGCCGTCGCGGCTCGAAGCCTGGCTGGTCGAGCACGGCGAGCCCGCCTACCGGGCCCGCCAGGTCGAGGACGCCCTGTGGCGCGGCACGGCGGCCTCGGCGGACGAGATCCGGACGCTCCCCGCGGCGCTTCGAGCGGCCCTCGACGATGCCTTCCGCTTCGACACCGTGGCGTCGACAGAGCTCAGCCAGGCCGACAGTGGCCTGACCGAGAAGGCGCTTCACCAGCTGTCCGACGGCGCGCTCGTCGAGTCCGTCCTCATGCACTACCCGGCCGCGCCGGGACGCCGCGAGCGGCACACGCTGTGCATCTCGAGCCAGGCCGGGTGTGCCGTCGGCTGCCCGTTCTGCGCAACGGGTGAGCTGGGCTTCACCCGCGACCTCGAGACCGCCGAGATCGTCGACCAGGTCCGCCACGCGGCCCGTCGCCTTGGCCTCGACGGGCGTCGCCTGACGAACGTCGTGTTCATGGGGATGGGCGAGCCGCTCCTCAACCTCGACGCCGTCCTCGGGGCCGTCCAGGCCCTGGCGGACCCGCGCCGGTTCGGGCTCGGAGCGCGGCACGTGACCGTATCGACGAGCGGGGTCGTGCCGGGCATCCGGCGGCTGACCGCTCTCGGTCCGCAGTTCACGCTCGCGGTGAGCCTCCACGCTGCGCGCGACGCCCTGCGCGACGTTCTCGTCCCGATCAACCGCCGCTGGCCGGTCGCCGAGGTCGTCGACGCGGCACGTGGACATGCCGAGGCCACGGGCAGGCGGATCAGCTACGAGGTCACGATGATCGGCGGGATCAACGACACGGACGCGGACGCCGATGCGCTCGTGAACCTCCTGCGCGGCGACCACGCCCACGTCAACCTCATCCCGATGAACGCCGTCGCCCACACGCCCTGGCAGGCCAGCCCGTTGCCGGTGATCGAGCGATTCGCACGGCGCCTTCGCGAGGCCGGGATCTCGACGACGATCCGGCGGAACCGCGGCCAGGAGATCGGCGCCGCGTGCGGCCAGCTGGCAGCAGAGCGGGCCGGCGAGCCGCCGGCCCCGACGGTCGCTCGCCGACGCGAGCGGATCGTTCGCGAGAGCGCCGCGGCACTGCGCGGCGAGCGGAGCCACGAGCCAGCGCCCACTGGGGTGGGGGAGTAGGGTGGCCGGCGGTCGTGCCCGCGTCGCCGCGAGCATCCTCGACGCCGACTTCGCGAACCTTGGCTACGCCGTCAAGCGGGCGGAGCGCGCGGGGGTGGATCGCATCCACCTCGACGTCATGGACGGCCATTTCGTCCCGAACCTGACGTTCGGACCACGGACGATCAAGGCGCTCCGCGAGCGGACGGAGCTGCCGCTCGACGCCCACCTGATGATCTCGGAACCCGGCCGCTACATCGCCGAGTACCTCGACGCCGGCTGCGACTCGGTCACGTTCCACGTCGAGATCGACGAGCCGATCGCCCCGACGCTCAAGGCGATCCGCGCCGCTGGACGCGCGGCCGGCCTCTCGGTCAAGCCCGCGACGCCGCTATCAGCGCTCGAGCCGTACCGGGAGCTCCTGGACATCGTCCTCGTGATGACCGTCGAGCCGGGCTTCGGTGGCCAGTCGTTCATGAAGGACGTCGCCCGCGAAAAGCTGCTCGCGGCGCGCGACATCCTGAGCCATAAGGCGTTCGGGGCGGAGGTCCACGTCGACGGCGGCATCAATCGCGAGACCGCCGAGTTCGTCGGCGGGCTGGGTGTCGATGTCCTCGTCGTCGGCTCGGCACTGTGGATCAAGGGCCACGACATGGGCCGCGAGATCCGGCTCGTCCGGGCCCTCGCCGACGAGGGCTACCAGTACCAGCTCAATGACGGCAAACCGCCGATCCCGCGCGACCGCTGGACGACCTTCACCGAGCTGCCAAAGCATCTCGCCCGGAAGTTCATGGACGAGATCGAGGCGGGCGGCATCCCGGTGCTCATGCTTCGGGCCGACGGCCAGGTGAACCCCGACGGCGTGCGTGACTACGACCTGCTCGTGCCGTTGAGCGTCGAGGACCTCACGACGGAGCGCCACGCCCACGCCCGCGAGCGCTACCTCCGCGACGCCGAGGCCTGGCGGGGGGAGTACATCCGGGAGCACGGCGTCGTCGCGCCACCCACGCCGTGACGGAGGAAGGAACCGCGACCGTCGTTCCGCCCGCGGACGACAGCGTCCTCCTCGGCCGGCGCAACGACCGGCTGCTGATCGGACTGGTCGCCGGCTACATCGCGCTGCTGTCGACGCTGATGATCGTCCGTGGCGTGTCGCTCACGCCGGACGTGCTGCTGATCGGCCTCGGGCTCGCGGCGGTGCTGCTCGGGCGCGGCAAGCTCTTCCTGCGCGACTGGATCCCGTTCGTCGGCCTGTTCTTCGCCTACGAGCTGATGCGCGGCTACGCCGACAACTTCGGGGCCGAGGTGCACGTCCAGGACGTCCTCGACCTCGAGCGCTGGCTGTTCCTCGGCCACGTCCCGACCGTCGATCTGCAGGCGTGGCTCCATCCGGCGTCCGGGCTCGATCTCGTTGCGGTCCTGTCGACGGTCCTCTACTTCCTCCACTTCCCGCTGCCGCTCGCGGTCGCGTTCTTCCTGTGGCTTCGGCGCCGGCGCGTGTTCTACGACTTCGTCGCCGCGCTCATCGTGCTTTCGATGGCCGGGTTCCTGACGTACCTGGTGCTGCCGGTCGCGCCGCCGTGGTACGCGGCGGAGCAGGGGATCCTGCCGGGGGTGGAGTACCTGAAGAAGGATGGTTTTGCCGGTCTCGCGGCGCTGGCCGGCTTCCGGGAGAGCGACTACCTGTTCAGCTACGCGTTCTATTCGATCAACCCGAACGAGGTCGCCGCGTTCCCGTCGCTCCACGCGGGCTATCCGTTCCTCGCGTTCCTGTTCGCCAGGCGCGTCTTCGGGCGGGTCGGTTGGCTGATGCTCGCCTACACGGCGGCGGTCTGGTTCGCGATCACTTATCTCGCCGACCACTACGTCGTCGACATCATCGGTGGCGTCGCGTACGCGGCTGTCGCGTACTGGGCGGTGATCCACGCGCCGGGCCGGCTCCGCGGCCTGCTCGAGCGAGCCGCCGACAACGAGCTGTCCGCCGACCCGGATGATCGCCGGCCTCCGATCCGCCATGTCGACCGGGTGGCCGTCGCCCAGGGTGTCGTCGTGGCCGCGGTGGGGGCGGTGGGAGCGGTCGCCATGGCGAACGGAGCCTTCGGTGGTTCGTCGACGCCGCTGTTCCTCGTGCCCTGGTTCGTGGCGCTCGCCGGGGCGTGGCGAGCCGCCGCGGCCCTCCTGAGTCGCTGATGCGGGCACTGCTGCAGCGGGTGACGCGGGCGGAGGTCCGCGCCGGCGACGAGGTCGTCGGGATGATCGGGCATGGGCTGGTCGTGTTGCTCGGGGTGGGCCCTGAGGACGACGAGCCGACGGCCGACGCGCTCGCCCGCCAGGTCGCCGAGCTGCGGATCTTTCGGGACGACGAGGGGCGGACGAACCGGTCGCTGCTCGACGTCGTGGGCGCGGCGCTCGTGGTCAGCCAGTTCACGCTGTTCGCGGATACGCGCCGGGGGCGCCGGCCGGGGTTCACGGGAGCGGCCCCGCCCGACCAGGCGGAGCGGCTCTACCTGCGCTTCGCTGAGGCGCTGCGCGGGCTGGGGATCGAGGTCGCCACTGGCCGGTTTGGCGCGGAGATGGCGGTCGAGCTCGTCAACGACGGCCCGTTCACGATCTGGCTCGACACTGCGGAGCACAGGCCTATCGGGGCTGTATAACGCCTGATCCAGAGTTAAGTGCCAGCTGGGCCCGTGTTTGGGCTGCCGCTGAGCGTGACCGAGGATCAGTTCGCCACGATTCCGGGGTGAGTCAGGCGCACATCCCGGTACTAGTTAGGCGCATATCGTAATCCGCTGATTAGTTAAGCGCCAACAGACTCGCCCGATCGACGCCCAACTTGTGAGGTGGTCCTCAACCGCTCATGCACTAACGGGCGACGCCGTGGCCGTCTGGCGATAAGACACGAAGAACTGCTCCAATTGCCAAGCGCTAGCGGGAGCACCCGATGACACGTGCGATTAGCACTCGCAACGCAGTACGTCGAGGGAGTATAAATAGACTCGCCTAAGCGCCACAAAACACCTCCGCAAAGTCACTATGCTGATGACCGTCAGGCGAAGCAGAGCAGGAGGGTGCCGGATGGCTGGTAGGTCACATCTTCGCGCTCGCCTCTTTGCATCAGCATTAGCAGTGATTCTCATTGCCCAGGCCGGGACTCCACCCGCCTCGGCCTCGGCGATCCAGAGCAACGCAAACGCCCCACTGCCAGCTGCCCAGGCTCGGCCGACGCCGGCCGCCCCCGACGCGATCTCGCGCACGAGAGCGACCTCCTCCACGCATCCCGTTTCGGGCGGCGGCCGGTGGTTGTCGGCGCGGCGCGAAGTCTTCGTCGAACCGGTCGAGCTCCAGACCGATGATCCGACGGTCGAGGCGACGATCGGCGGGCCGGCGGTGTCGGTCACCACCACGGTCGCGGGCCAGAACGCCACGATCACGTTCGCCGGCACCGCCAACCAGCGGGTCAGCTGGCAGTGGGGAACGTTCTCGCTCAGCCCGAACACGGCGCCCGACATCACGATCTCGAAGCCGGACGGGTCGGTCCTCCGGGCCAAGGACCAGACCGGCCAGAACGAGTTCTACGACGTCCTGACCCTGCCGGCGACCGGGACCTACACGATCCTCGTCGACCACCGCACGACCGTGACCGGGACCGTCACCCTGACCGTCATCTACGACGTGCCGGCCGATGTGACCGAGGCGGCGACGATCGGCGGGCCGGCCGTGTCGGTCACCACGACGACCCCCGGCCAGAACGCCACGATCACGTTCGCCGGCACCGCCAACCAGCGGGTCAGCTGGCAGTGGGGAACGTTCACGCTCAGCCCGAACACGGCGCCCGACATCACGATCAAGAAGCCCGACGGGTCGGTCCTCCGGGCCAAGGACCAGACCGGCCAGAACGAGTTCTACGACGTCCTGACCCTGCCGGCGACCGGGACCTACACGATCCTCGTCGACCCCCGCTCCAACGTGACCGGGACGGTCACCCTGACGACGATCTACGACGTGCCGGCCGATGTGACCGAGGCGACGACGATCGGCGGGCCGGCCGTGTCGGTCACCACGACGACCCCCGGCCAGAACGCCACGATCACGTTCGCCGGCACCGCCAACCAGCGGGTCAGCTGGCAGTGGGGAACACCTATCCCGGTAGCATCGGGACCCTGACCTATGGGTACGACTCGGCGGGCCGGCTTCAGACGATCACCGACTGGGCAAGCCGGATCTCGACCTTCGCGTACGACGACGCGGGCAGGATCGCGAGCCTCGCCCGCCCGGGCGGGCTCCTCACCGAGCTCGGCTACGACGATGCGGACCGTCCGACATCTGCGGTCACGACCCGCAACGGCAATCCCGTGCTGTCGCTCGCCTACGGCTACGATGCGGCCGGCAACCTGACTTCCTTCACCGACGACACCGGCACCTCGGCGTTCGGCTACGACGAGCTCGATCGGCTCATCTCGGCGGCGTACCCGGGTGGCCAGTCGTACGCCTACGCCTACGACCCGGTCGGGAACATCACCAGCCTGACCACGCCCGCCGGGACCCAGGCCTTCAGCTACGACCCGGCCGACCGGCTCACCACGGTCGGCTACTCGTACGACGACAACGGCGCGCTGACGGCCGATCCGACCCGAACCTACACGTACGACGCCCTCGGCCGGCTGACCCAGGTCGGCGTCGGCGGCGCGACGACCGCCTACACCCTTGACGGCGACGGCAACCGCTGGGCCGAGACGACCGGTGGCCTGACGACCTCGTTTGATCTCGACCTGCGCGGCTACCCGACGATCCTCGCCGACGGAACCCGGACCTATCTCCCGGGCGCCCCGGCTGCGGGGTACGAGCAGGCCGGCACCTGGTACAGCGGGCTGACCGACCTGCACGGCTCGCTCCTCGGCACGGTCAGCCAGAGCGGCAGCGTGTCCGCGTTCACCCGCTACGACCCGTAGGGCGGCGCCCGACCGGGCAGCTCGGCACCGACCGGCATCGGCTGGACCGGCGAGTGGACCGACGTCGCCGGGCTCGTCAACCTCCGCGCCCGGGCCTACGACTCGACGACCGCCCGCTTCGTCTCGCGCGACGGCTGGGGCGGCGAGCTCGCCTCGCCCCTGTCGGCCAACCGCTACACATTCGGGCTCGGCTCACCGCTGGCCGCGATCGACCCGTCCGGCCACTTCGTCGAGCACGTCCTCGTCGAGCCGCGGATTGCCTGGAGCGTCGCCCTCCAGTCGATCAGCGGTGTCGGCGACGCCTACAGCTTCCTGTCAGGCGCGATCGGCTACGACCTCGTCGGCGGCTTCGCCCTGTCGGGCGAGGAGGCCGCGCTGGCGATGGGCACCGCCATCCTGCCGGGTCCGGCGGCCTATGCCCTCGGACGCCTGGCTCAGAAGCTCGCGGGCGTGATCCGGAGTGGCGGCGAAGCGGTCGCCCGCCTCCCGGGTCTGGTAGCCAGCCGGGTGGGGGACGCGGTCGGCGCGGCCCGGGGTGCTGGTCGGGCAGGGGACGCCGTCGGTGCCGCCAGGGCGGGAGGGGCGGGTCGAAGGACCATCGTCATCGGCGAGGATATGGCAGGGCGTGTCATCCCGGAGGCGAGGCGTACTGGGGCCGACTACTATGACCCGCCGTACCTTCCGCCGTCGCAGCGGATGCCCCACAATCGACGGTGGATCAACGACCGCATGGACGAGGGCTGCAGGATCATCGACTGCGGACCCGCTCCCGGTCGCCGAAACTACCCGAATCCGACGAGTCCCTATTACCAGATGGAGCTCGACGAGATCGCGAGACGGGACTATCCGTGGTATGTCCCGCCGGCGCGCGGAGGCTGATCGCATGGCAATCAAGATCCGCCGTGTGGGAGATCGATATGAGGCGACAGTTACGCCGCCACATGGGTCCGTCGGCTGGTCAACGCCCGAGCCCTTGACCGTCGATGAACTCGATCGGAAGCTCCACGAGCTTGGGTGCCATCCGACAGACATCGGCGACGCCTTCTACGAGGCGGACCCCAACTGGGTCGAGCGAAGTAAGGAGCGGTGACGTAAGCAGCGGCCGGCAGTTGCAGTGACCGGCCGGAACGGATTCGAGGTGCTGGTACGGATTACCTATTCACAAATCGTCACTTTGACCCTGACCCCGACGTCGCTGCCAAGATCAGCTGCTGCTGCGCCATGAGACTGCGGAGATGTGGTATCGCAGTAATGTCAACGGTCTGTACGAGGCCGCCCTTGCTGCGGCCAATCGGCACTGGAACTGGCAGGCGGTCGTGGAGATACCAAGATGAGGGATGGCCACGGCGTGATTCCTCGCCACGCGGATTTGGATGTCTATATTCAGCGATTGTTCCGTCGCCCAGAGGCGGCAATGGCCGTGCTTGGCCGAGGACCGAGCGCCGCTCCCCTGAACGACCAAGCGGACTCGCTCAGCCTGAGCGTGCCGATGGCCGAGCGAGTCTCACTACTCGACAACGAGCTCCGCGGCCAGCTTCGGCTGCTGGCCGACCAGGCCGCAGAATTCTCGGATGCCGACAGCCTCAACCGGCTCGAATGGGAAGGAATCGCCCTGCTGATCGCGATTCGCGAACTTCGGCGCCACTTTCCCCGAGTGGTGACGCTCTCACCGAGAATCTCGGCCGTCAGGCCTGCTTCGTGCCTACGACCGACGGCCAATCCACTTCTGACCACGTTCACGGTCTGCCCGCTCGCGAGCGGCGGTAACGGAGGAGCTAATCCACTTGGGGCAGCATCGCCCGCATCAATTCGGCTCGGTAGTCCGCTCCGGCTCGTCGGAGCGCGAGTGGATTCTCGCGGGAACTGCATTCGGAACACCCGAGGGTACAGAGCTCGGGCGTCAAACCGTGGAGCTCCGTGGCCTCCATGGGGCATCACCAACCTCAGTTGGGTGAGATTCTGATCGCGATCGAGTAGCCACCGCCATCCTGCCGCGACCGGCGGCGTGCCGCCGGGGCTGGCGCAGAACCTGCGTGGGTGGTGCGGCGCGGCGAGGAGTTCGCAGGCGTATCTCCGTTCGGAGTCCAACACCGAGCGCGCGGCGCGTGCCCCGGAGAGTGCGCTAGGGGAATTCATTAATGGCCGGAGATAGACCGTGGCGCGATATCGGCCCCGATGAGGACGCCGTGTGGAACGCACCGATTGATCGGCTCGTGTCATCGCGAAGGGTAGAGCTGTGCCCGAGCTGTCAGGGAGCGCGCGTGCGGTTCTATTGGAGCCACATTGGGGGCATGAGGACGGGGATCTGGTTCTGGTGCCCGGCGTGTCGCCGGTACATGCATGCCTCGGGCCGGGCGCCGGATTGGTGGCTTCCGCTTCCCGAGGTGGCGTGGGGCCAGTTGGGACCGAAACCGGATCAGCTTGACGCAATCTGGCCGAAGATATGGCGTCACGCGACAAGCCTCGGAGTGGTGGAGGCTGGCGGGCCATGACTCGACGCGTAGAAGCGACGGTGCCGGCAACCCTGACCTCCCTCACCGACGACTCCGGAACCTCGGCCTTCGGCTCCGACATCTCGATCGGCTGATCTCGGCGACCAACCCGGGCGGCCAGTCCTATGCCTAGGCCTACGACCCGGTACCGTTGGTGACGTTGCAGCCGAGACTCATCCCGCTCTCGCTCCCATGGTGCATCTCCCCATCCACGCCGTTCCTCAGGCTTCTGTGGGAGGAACGAACAGCCCTGGCCAGTGTCGAGTTCTGCGCCGACTTTGGACCAGCCATCGATCGAGCCGTATCGCCGTCTGGGCAGCTGTCGGGCGAGATCGTCGACGTCCTGATCGCCGAACCGCCACCGATCGGGCTGCCGATCGAAGGAACCAGGAGCAGAACTCGTTTCCGCTGGCTCCGCGCCAGCTTCAGCGGTGTGCATACCGCTGAAACGCACCTGGCCCATAGCAACACTGAAGTCATCGACGAGTCGAGCTACGACTGGAGCGAGCTAGGTAAGGCCAACTGGACGCCGGGGCGGGATTCGACCGAGTTCCTCGAGGCGTTCCACAAGCAGTGGCTGGAGTCGGGCCTCTGTCCAGACCCGGGCATCTATCTGGTCGAGACAGCCGAGCTCCGACCCGAGACTGCGCAGTACCTGATCCTCGGACACGACGCGTACATCACCGCTACAGCCGAAGCGTTTGATTGGGTCACAGTTCGGGATCTTCCCGAGTGGTGACGCTCTTTTCTGAGAATCGGCGCGGTTCCATCGACGTTCCTCCAGGGTCGTCTCTGCCGGGCGTTTACGGGCCCGCCCCCTACCGGCTGACTCCACTGACCCCGGAACAGGCGCTCGGCTAGCTCCGCTCGTTCGCCGGCATACAGCTGTAGACGCCGTCGTCAAGACCGACTGGGTAGGCAACCGGGCAGGCAGTCGACCCGTCTCGGCTTCTCTCAGCGCGAACCAGGAACAAGACTGCCCAGGTTGCCGAGCGGCAGCATTCGCGGAGATCTGACTACCTTCGTGCTTGACGCTGAGCACAGGTGCAGCGCTTGATGAGTAGTTAGGCGATCCGCGGTTCGGTCCTTGGGACGAACAGGCAGGGGCCGACGGGTGGACGGACGCCAACGATCGGGGCTAGCGAAACGGGGGAGTGGTCGGGGGCGGTGGACGGCCAGAAAGGATCGGACGTTCGATATCCTTATCCAGAGTCAAGTGCCGGAATCGGGTCTCGCGAGCCATCGCGTAAGCGTGGAGGACGGCGATCGCCGTCCGATTTCGGGGTGAGTCAGGCGCACATCCCGGCGATAGGGGTGTTGTGCGTCAGACCTTCTTGGACACCCTGAACTGTGATCGATCAGGATGGCCAGGGAGGTGCTGGAGACTTGGGTCGGAAGCCGTTCAAGACACCTGATGAAAAGCTCGCCGGATAGCGTCGATGAGTGCGCTCCCTCTGGATGCACTACCAGGTTCGAAAGGTCACCTGACCGTGGCGGCCGGACTCGCTCGCCGACGTATGCTCGTTCGCTGGTCCACGGGTCTGGCAGTCGGCGTGGTATCCGGGCTGTTGCCTCTGGCCATTGGAACGCTCGGCCTGGCGCTGGCTCTTCCGGGCGCCATCTGGTCACTCGTCGCGCGACCCCGAGGCGTGGCTTTGTCCGGCTTCATGGCCGGTCTTGGGGGTACCTGGCTCATTGTCTGGGCTCGCGCGATGCAGTCGTGCGTCGGGGTCAACACTCCGACGGATGGCTGCGTCGGACCCGATCTGTCGGGCTGGTTAATAGTCCCAATCGCGATTCTCGCGGCGGCCGGCGCGATCGCAGTCGTCACGTCGCTTCGACGCAACTAGTTCGCTTCGACCCCAGGCGGTCTCGCTTGGTGTAAAGGGCGTCCGTGCTACGTCGGGGCGAAGGTGTGGTTCGACGCTGGCGAGGCCCTTTCCGCGACGCGGGCCGCCCTGGTCCGCTGACGCGATCCGAAAACACAGGGCCTGGCTGCGTTCAGGAGCGGATACCCGGCCGCTTCGAGCTTGGCTGGTCGGCGCGCCTGATGAGCAGTCGTCGGCTCCCGCCCCTTGACAACCATAGGAGCTTGTTGGGCGCTCAAGAACCGAGGAACGCGGCCCTAAGCCGTGTCTAGCGGGCGCTCTTCGTCAGGGTTCGACGGCAGCGCGTGCAGACCAGCTGCTTGCTGACCACGCCCTTGATCGTGATCGTCGTCGGCTGCAGATTCGGCTGGTAGCGGCGGTGGGCGCGAACGCGGTTCATTCCGACCGACTGCGGGTTGAACCCGGCCATCGACACCTTGCCGCAAATCGCGCAGGAGCGAGCCATCGTGGTCCTCGGAGGGTGACAAGGAAGAGCCTCGCCGGCCGTTCGGCCCAGCGGGCAAGGTATGCTAGCACACCGACTCCGAGGCCCTCGGTCCCGAGGAGGACGTCGCCCGCGTGCCCACCCACCCGACGCCCGGCCGATCCGTGATCAGCCGTCGCGCCATCGCCGACATCGTCCGTGCCGCGACCCTCGGCTCGTACGGCGTGACCGGCTTTGCCGGCAGTCTGCCGAGCCAGGCCCTGTCCGCGCTCGGCGTCCGCCAGAACGGCCTCCGACTCGGACTGAAGGACGGCCTCACGATCGACCTCCAGCTCACCGTGGCCTATGGCCTGCCCGTCGCCGAGGTTGCGCGGCAGGTCGACTCCGCGGTCCGCCACGCGATCCGGCGGGCCCTCGGGCGCGAGGTGACCCGGCTGACCATCCACGTCGAGGGCCTGCGTTATCAGCCCGGGGGGCCGCCGCCGCCGTCCGCCCCGAGCGATCGTCCGCCCGTCGCGACGGCCGACCTGGCCGACAGCGGAACGGACGTCGCCTGATGGCCCGCCGCTCGTGCGACGGCGCCGGCCTGCTCGCCGCGTTCCGGGCTGGGAGCGCGAACCTCGAGGCCTACGTCGACGAGATCAACGGCCTGAATGTCTACCCGGTCCCCGACGGGGACACGGGATCGAACATGTACGCCACCGTCAGAGCGGCCCTCGAAGAGGCCGAGACCGTCGCCGGTGAGCCGGCCGGCCGGATCGCCCAGGCGATCAGCTTCGGCGCATTGATGGGGGCACGCGGCAACTCCGGTGTGATCACGAGCCAGATCTTCCGCGGGATGGCCGACGCGCTCGAGGGCAAGCAGCGGTTCAACGGGCTCGACCTCGCCCACGCGCTGTCGGAGGGCGCGAAGGCGGCGTACGGCGCGGTCGCGAAGCCGGTCGAGGGAACGATCCTGACAGTGATCCGCGAGTCGGCCGACGCCGCGGTGTCGGTGGCCGAGCGGAACAACGACATCGAGACGGTGCTTACCGCGACCGTCGATGCGGCCGAGAAGTCCGTCGCCCGGACGCCGAGCCTCCTCGCCATCCTGCGCGAGGCGGGGGTCGTCGATGCGGGCGGCCAGGGGGTCTACCGGCTGTTCCAGGGCGCGCTGCTCCATCTCGTCGGTCACGTCCCGACGGGCGCTGGTCGGGCCAAGGCAGCCGCGGCGCGGCCGGCCGCGCTGGTCGCCCACGCCGACGAAGGCTTCGGCTACGAGACGATGTTCCTCGTCCAGCCGGAGGGCTCGGGCCGGCTCGACCTCGATGCGATCCGGTCCCGCCTCGAGTCCATCGGCGAGTCGGTCCTCGTCGCCGGGGACGCCCGGACGATCAAGGTCCACGTCCACAACGAGCACCCCGACCAGGTGATCGCCTACGGCCTGACTCTCGGGACGCTGAGCAAGATCAGTGTCGAGAACCTCGACAACCAGACGCGCGACGTCCGCGAGGTGCGCGCCTCAGAGTTCACCAGGGGCCCGGCGGACGCGCCGGCAGCGGCACGACGGAGTCCGGAATCCGGCAACGGCCGGTTGCCCCTGGCAGTCGTCGCGGTGACGGCGGGCGACGGCCTGGCAGCGATCTTCGGCGAGTTCGGAGCCGCCGCGGTCGTCAAGGGCGGCCAGTCGGCCAACCCCAGCACCGGCGAGCTGCTCGATGCCGTCAAGGCGATCGACGCGGATGAGATCGTGCTCCTCCCCAACAACCCGAACGTCGTCATGGCCGCTCGCCAGGTCGCGACGATGGCCGGCCGCCCGGTCTCGGTCGTACCGACCCGCAATGCCGCGGAGGGATTCGCGGCGCTGCTTGCGCTTGACCCGACGAAGGACGCCGCCGACAACGCCGATCCGATGACCGAGGCCGGTCGGGCGATCCAGACGCTCGCGGTGACCGAGGCCGTACGCGACGCGACGATCGGCGGAAAGAAGGTCAAGCGCGGCCAGACGATCGCGTTGGACCCGGACGACGGGCTCGTGGCCGGCGGCAAGGACCGCGACAGGGTGGTGCTCCAGGCCGTGCGCGCGCTCAAGCCTGGCTTCGAGCTCGTCACCGTGTACTACGGGGACGGGTCCGATCTCGCCGAGGCCGAGGCGATCGCCCGGAAGATCGGGGCGGCGGTACCCGGGATCGAGGTCGAGGTCGTCCACGGCGGCCAGCCGCATTACCGGTACCTCATCTCGGCCGAGTAGGTTCGTGACCCGAGCTCCGGCGGCAACGCTGCCGGCCGATCCAGTCGCGATCCTCGACCTGCCGCTCGGCGTTTCGGGCCTGGCGTCGGGCGCGGCGCTCCGGCGGGCCGGGCGGCGGCTCGGGTTCTACACGGTTCGCGACCTGCTCTTCCACCTCCCGCGCCGGTACGACGACCTGCGCGAGATGAAAAAGCTCGTCGACCTCGTCTGGGCGGAGGAGGGGACCGTCGTCAGCGCCCGGGTGCGGGTGGCCGACATTCGTGTCGAGCCCGGATTCCGGCGACGGACCCAGCGGACGATCGCCCGGTTCGAGGACGAGACCGGCGCGATCGACGCGACCTGGTTCGGCCGGCGCTACATCGAGAAGCGGCTCAAGGCGGGCGACAGCGTTGTCGTTAGCGGCAAGCTCAAGCGGTTCGGTCGGAAGCTGTCGATCGACAACCCGGAATTCCAGCACGACACGGAGGACGCGGACCTCCTCCACGTGGGCCGGATCGTGCCGGTGTACCGGCTCACGGCGGGCCTGACCGCGGCCCGCCTCCGGACCGGGATGCGCGAGGCGCTCGACCGCGCGGGGAGCCACTACCCGGAATACATGCCGGAGGAGATCCGCCGCGGCGAGTCCTTGCCGCCGATCGCGACCGCGCTCGAGGAGGCGCATTACCCGTCGTCGTTCGAGGCGCGCGATGCCGCGCTCAGGCGGCTCGCCTTCGACGAGCTCCTCGCGCTCCAGGTCGGGATGGTCGGACGGCGCCGGCAGCGGGGTCGCGACGAGGCGCGGCCCATCCGGATCGCGGCGTCGGACGATGCGGCCCTCCGATCCGCGCTGGAGGCGTCGTTGTCGCGGAAGCTGTCGCACGGGGCGAAGCTGACGGCCGACCAGACGACCGCGACGGACGGGATCCGCGACGACCTCGCCCGGTCGACGCCGATGCTCCGCCTCCTCCAGGGTGACGTCGGCTCCGGCAAGACCGCGGTCGCGGCGTGGGCGCTGGGCGCGGCCGCGCGAGCCGGTCTCCAGGGCGCGCTCCTCGCGCCGACGGACCTGCTGGCCCGCCAGCACCACGTGACCCTGTCCGACCTGCTCGAGGACGCG
This sequence comes from uncultured Anaerolineaceae bacterium, assembly GCA_964626755.1. Taxonomy (GTDB): domain Bacteria; phylum Chloroflexota; class Limnocylindria; order Limnocylindrales; family CSP1-4; genus JACDAV01. The sequence goes on from CAZVGO010000004.1 coordinate 145,181, forward strand.
GGCATTCCGGTGACCCTGCTGACCGGATCCCTGAGCGGTGCGGGGACGAAGAGCGCTCTCGAGGCACTGCGCTCCGGGCAGGCCCAGGTCGTCGTCGGCACCCACGCGCTCATCCAGGAACGGGTCGACTTCGCGGCGCTCGGGCTCGTCGTCATCGACGAGCAGCATCGGTTCGGCGTCGAGCAGCGCAGCCAGCTCGAGGCAAAGGCCGGCGGTCAGGCGCCCCACGTCCTGCTGATGACCGCGACGCCGATCCCGCGGACGCTCGGCCAGGTCCTCTACGCGGACCTCGACCTCTCGACGCTCCGGACGCCGCCGGCCGGCCGGCTCGAGATCAAGACCGCGATCCGCCACCCCGACGAGCTCGACCGGCTGTGGCAGTTCGTCCGGGCGGAGGCCGCCGCGGGCCGGGCGACATTCGTTGTCGTGCCGGCGATCGAGGAGTCCGAGGACTCGGAGGTCGTCGCCGCCGAGTCCGAGGCCGTCCGCCTGGCCGCGCTGCTCGATCCGCTCCGGGTCGGGATGGTGCACGGCCGGATGAAGGCCCAGGATCGCGATGTGGAGCTCGGCAAGTTGAGGGACGGTGAGCTCGACGTCCTCGTCGGCACGACGGTGCTCGAGGTCGGGGTCGATGTGCCCCGGGCGAGCGTCATGGTCGTCGAGTCGGCCGACCGGTTCGGGCTCGCCCAGCTCCACCAGCTCCGGGGGCGAGTGGGCCGGGGGACGGACCAGTCGTACGCCGCGCTCGTGTCGACGGTCGCGACGACGACCGAATGGGAGGGCCTGATCTCCGGGCGCCTGAGTCCGACGACAACCGAGCAGGCGCGGCTCCTCGCGGTCGAGCGGACGACCGACGGCTTCGAGCTCGCCGAGAAGGACTGGGAGCTGCGCCGGGAGGGGAACGTCCTCGGGCTCGTCCAGAGCGGCCTGCCCCAGCTCCGGGTCGCGTCGTTGCAGGAGGCTGCGCACCGGGATCTCGCGACGCGGGCGCGCGACCACGCGGAGGCGCTCCTCGATTCCGAGGGGGGCCTCCGGCGCGGGGCTGATGCGCTCGGTCGTGAGCTCGGGCGCGGCTGGCTCGCCCGGGTCTTCGCCGGCGATCCGGGCGGGAGCGCCTGACCGTGCCCGACGCCGGCAGGGTGATCGCCGGGTCGGCACGGGGGATCCGGCTCACCGCGCCGGGGCCCGGGACGCGGCCGCTGTCCGACCGGGTGAAGGAGGCCCTGTTCGCCATCCTCGAGCCTGAACTCCCCGGGGCGCGGGTGCTCGACCTGTTCGCGGGCAGCGGCGCGGCCGGGATCGAGGCGCTGTCACGGGGCGCGGCCGCGGCGACGTTCGTCGAGTCCGATGCTGCCGCTCTCGGTGTCCTTGCGAAAAATCTCGAACGGACCCGTTTCGCTGGTGCCGGCCGGTCGGTGCGGGCCGACGTCGTCCAGTGGCTCGGCGCTGGCGGGGTGGCAGCCGGCCCGTTCGACGTCGTGTTCGTCGATCCGCCGTACGCGGAGCCGGATGTGCTCGTCGGTGTCCTCGAGGTCCTTGGCAGGTCGGCCGAGCTTGTCGCGCCCGGAGGGCGAGTCGTCGCGAAGCATTTCTGGCGGGACCGCCCGCCGACGGCCGTCGGGCTGCTAGCATCGGACCGCGAGCGCCGGTTCGGTGAGACGGCCCTGACGTTCTACCGGCGCCAGGAGGACGGATGAGCGTCGCGGTCTATCCCGGCTCGTTCGACCCGGTGACGAACGGCCATCTCGACGTCGTTCGGCGGGCGACGGCGGCATTCGATCGAGTGATCGTCGCGGTGCTGGCGAACCCCCGCAAGACGCCGCTTCTCCCGGTCGAGGAGCGGGTCGCCGCGATCCGCGAGGCTCTGACCGGCGCGGGTGTCGCGGACGGCAAGGTCGAGATCGAGTCGTTCGATGGGCTGACCGTCGAGTTCTGCCGGTCACGCAACGCGGGATTCATCGTCCGCGGACTGCGCGCGATCAGCGACTTCGAATCCGAGATGCAGCTCGCCCACAACAACCGGAAGCTCGCGCCCGGCGTCGACACGGTGTTCTTCATGACGGCGCTCGAGCACGGCTACGTCAGCTCGAGCCTGGTCAAGGAGATCGCCCAGTTCGGCGGCGACGTCGGCGAGATGGTGCCGCCGTCCGCCGAGCGCCGCCTCCGCGGCGCCCTGGCGACTCAGGCGAGGTGACGCTTGGCACCCCGGGCACTGCTCGACGGCTCATCGCCGTCGCGCTCGTCTTCGCGGGCTGCGCGGGAGGGACTCCCACCGAGACGCCGCGGGCGACCGGCGGGAAGACCGGCTCCGGCCCGGTCGTTGACGAGGCAAAGCCTCGGCTCCACCCTGACGGTCCACTCCGCGGACTGATCCTCGCGACGGCCCTCGAGGCGGACGGGTCGATTACCGAGCCACGCCTCGGCTTCACCACCGGCGACACGAAGGCGACCGCCGTCATCGGACTCGGCCCCGACGTCCCCGAGGACGCGAGGATCGTCGTTGCCTGGTACCGGCTCACGGCCGTCGAGGGCGGGAGAAACCACCTCTTCTCTCACGAGATCGACGTCGGACCGGGTGGGCTGGCTTACTCCGAGGGCGTTGCAGGCAGCGGGCTTGCACCGGGGCTTTACGAGACCGTCGCGACGCTCGGCGAGCACCAGGTCCGCGCACCCTGGGGCGCTCAGACGCGCCAACGCGCGGCTGATCAGAACAGGACCACCGCATCCGTGGGTCTGGTGGTTCAGACCGGATCCACGCTGGCAGACTGGGAGATGCCCGGACCTGGCGAGGCTGGGTATGTGGGCACGGGGGACCTGCCGCCCACGCCGGCCGGCCCACCGCCCGATACCTGCACGATCAATGATGTCGGCGCGTCGGTTTCGCCGATGACCGAGCTTTTGGCGGAGGCGACGTGGCTGGGACCATGCTCGGACCTGACGCTGACAGCCGCGGTCTCCGGTCCGCCGACCACTCTGGCCTCTGACACGGTCCAGCCGGACCCGGCCCGTCCATGGGGGACCGTTTACGGTCAGGCGAACCTTTGCGTTGGCTTCCCGGGCGGGAGTGATCTTCCGGGGACGATAGTTTCGCTCGACGTCTCCGGTAGCGGTTCGGCGACCGGAAGCTACGCGCTGCCGGACTTCGGACCGTTCCTCCAGGCCGGCGTGGAGTCCATACCCGAGGGCGGAAGCAAGGTCGCACCCGGCGACCGCATCAAATTGCACGCACTCGGATTTCTCCTGCCGCCTGCCCTCGGCATCAAGGTCTTGTATGTGGACGACGGGAACGACCTGATCGAGTCCGTCGGAAACATCGCAGGGGTTGATGAGCCAATCTCCTGCGAACTCCGTCGCCTGCTTGCGCAACTCATAACAGAGTACGAGGTGCCGGCAGATCCACCGCCGTTCGTCGAGATCTGTGCCACGGCCGAGGGCTTCGACGGCACCGAGTCGCGTGGCTGCATCAGCTTCCCGACCGAGGGGCCCTTCCGACTCGACGGGGTCTGGGACGACAACGGGCGTCTGGTGAATGTCGCTCAGGACGGCACAGCGCTCCGGGGTGACTTCGTTACCGACTACTACTGCGACCTTGACCGTGGCTCCCTTCGCGGCGACGAGACGCCGGCACCGGACGCGAACGTGCAGACAACAACCCAGGACTTCACCGCGGTCCTCAGCGGCGCGGAAGACGTGTTCCCTGGCGACACGATCTCGGGAGAGGTCGTCACCTGCCGGTGGGGCGGAGCCGCGCCCGGCATCGCCCGGGTGAGCCTCGAGCTGACCGTCCAGGACAAGAACACGCTGACCGGCGAGTTCATCTCGGACGTCGACTACGACGAGGATGGCGAGATCGACAGGGGATCGATCACGATGACCCGTCAGGAGTAGGTCGGTGCAGGACGGCTACTTCGACGAGCGCGTCGCCGCGCGGTACGACGAGTCCTCTGCGGACATGTTCGACCCGAAGGTTGTCGGTCCCGTTGTCGACCTCCTTGGCGAGCTAGCGGGGAGCGGGCGCGCCCTGGAGCTCGGGATCGGGACAGGCCGCATCGCACTACCGCTTGCGCAGAGGGGCGTGCCGGTGCACGGGATCGAGTTGTCGAAGCCAATGGCCGCGAGGCTCCGCGCCAAGCCCGGTGGCGATGGCATCGGTGTGACGATCGGCGACTTCGCGACGACCAGGGTGGACGGGTCGTTCTCCGTCGCGTACCTGCTGTTCAACACGATCATGAACCTGACGACGCAGGCCGCCCAGGTCGCGTGCTTTCGCAACGTTGCGGCGCACCTCGAGCCGGGTGGCTACTTCGTCATCGAGGTGGGGGTGCCCGGACTCCGGCACCTTCCGCCCGGGGATAGGTTCCATGCCTTCCACGTGAGCGAGAGCCGATGGGGCATCGACGAGTACGACGTCGCGACCCAGGGGCTGACGTCTCATCACTTCGAGGTCGTCGACGGACGACTCGAACGGTTCTCGGCTCCGTTCAGGTACGTCTGGCCGTCGGAGCTTGACCTGATGGCGCAGATTGCCGGCATGACGTTGCGGGAGCGCTGGGCGGGCTGGAAGCGGGAGCCGTTCACGAGCGACAGCGAGTCGCACGTGTCGGTCTGGGAGAAGCCCGGAGGAGACCGTGGCTAAGCCATCGACCGTCGAGGACTACCTCGCGGCCCTGCCGCCTGACCGGCGCGCCGGCGTCGAAGAACTGCGGCGAACGATCAACGCCGCCGCCCCCGAGGCGACAGAGTCGATCGCCTACCTCATGCCCGCGTTGAGGAGTCACGGTGGCCAGCTCCTCGTCTCCTACGCCGCGTACAAGAAGCACTACAGCCTCTTCCCCGCGAGCGACGCGGTCATCGAGGCAGGTGGGGAGGAACTGAAGCCCTACCTGGCCGGGAAGGGAACGATCCAGTTCCCGGCAGACAAGCCCCTCCCCACGGCACTCGTGACGAAGATCGTGACGGTTCGGGTTGCCGAGATCCGTCGGGTGACCACCAGAAGGTCGGTACGCCAGGGTCAGGACATCGAGTAGCCGTCTCCACGCTCAACCCCACGCGCGGGAACCGGCACTTGATCACCACGCGACCAAGTGACGGGAAATGGCGGGATAACGACCGCCTCGTGGTCATCTGCCGGAATCGAGCGCAGCACTCCACGAACTCACGCACGGCGCGTGCGATAATCCGTCTGTCCGTCCGGACGGATCGCCTGGAGGGCCTTCCGATCGACATCATCTTTCTCGTCGAGCGGCTCGACTCCCTGATTGCCAACGGGAAGAAGCTGCCGCTCACGAACAACGTCGTCCTCGACCAGAACTACGCCCTGAGCCTCATCGACGAGCTCCGCGTTGCCGTGCCGGAGGAGGTCCGCGCAGCGAAGCGGATCAACTCCGAGGGCGAGCGGATCATGGACAAGGCCCAGGAAGAGGCCGACCGGATCATCGCCCGCGCCCAGGAGCAGGCGGCCTTTCTCATCGATGAGCGGGGCCTCACCCAGACGGCCGAGGGGGAGAGCCGGCGCATCGTCGCGAAGGCGGAGGAAGACGCCCGCGAGGTCCGGCGCGGCGCGGACGAGTACGCGGTCAACGTGCTCGTCGGCCTCGAGGGAGACGTCGTGCGGACCCTCCAGAGCATCAAGAAGGGGATCGACCTCCTCGACGAGCGCCGGACCGCCCTGCGGGTCGACCACGTGGTCGAGGAGGAGAACGGCGGCGTCCCCGTCATGGCCCTGGATCGCGACGAGGTCGAAGGGGCCTCCCAGCCGGCCCGGTCGTGACTTCGCGGGCGCTTCAGGAGCCGCTGACCTACCACGTCGCGTCGCTCCTGACCGAGCCGCTCGGCGCGACCCGGGACTACCTCGTCGCCGGGGTGACGCTCGATCTCGGGGAGGATCTCCGGCAGGCGGACCCGCTCGAGGGCACGGTCCACCTCGCCCGGACCGACCGCGGCCTCGTCGTCACTGCGGAACTCTCGACGAGCCTCCAGGCGGAGTGCAGCCGATGCCTCCAGGAGATCGAGGTTCCGATCGAGCTCCATCTCGAAGAAGAGGCGCTGCCGACCCTCGACATCAAGACCGGCCTGCCGCTCGAACCGCGCAACGATCCGGACGTCCTGCGGATCAATGACCACCACGAGCTCGAGCTCGAGACACCGGTCCGGGAGGCGATCTTCCTGGCCGAGCCGATCGCCTCCCTCTGCGGCCCGGACTGCCCCGGGCTGTGTTCCACGTGCGGCGAACGCCTCGCCTCGGGCATGCACGTTCACGACGAGGCCGAGATCGATCCGCGGCTCGAGGTCCTGAAGTCGTTTCGGGTCGACGCCCAGCGCGAGACCGAGTAAACTTCGGCCCCCCCCGCTGACGCCGGGCTACGGCGTGTCCCATCCCGGCCGCCCGATACCAAAAGCCTCCAAGGAGTACCACACACCATGGGTGTGCCGAAGCGACGGGTCTCCCACGCTCGCCAGGGCGAGCGACGAGCCCACCTCGCGATCAGCCTGCCGAAGCTCGCAGAGTGCACGCACTGCCACGAGCTGAAGCGGCCGTACTACGCCTGCCCGAACTGCGGCTACTACGATGGCCGCCAGGCCATCGAGCTGAAGCCCGCGGGCGGCGACGAAGCCGCCTCCTGACGCCGTGAGCGGCGTTCGCGTCGCGGTCGACGCGATGGGCGGCGACCACGGCCCGGCCGAGGTCGTCGCGGGCGCGCTCGTCTTTGCGGCCGCGAACCCGGCGGACCGGGTCATCCTCGTCGGGGACGAGTCGACGATCGGCCGGCTCGCCGGAGCGCTGCCATCCAACGTGTCGATCGTCCACGCCTCGCAGGTCGTCGGCATGGACGAGCACCCGGCGCTCGCGCTGCGCGAGAAGAAGGATGCCTCGATCGTCGTCGCGATGAACCTCGTGAAACGCGGCGAGGCGGACGCGGCGGTGACCGCCGGTCACACCGGAGCGGGGATGGCCGCGGCGGTCCTGCGGCTCGGCCGGCTGCCCGGCGTCGACCGCCCTGCGCTCGCGGTCCAGATGGTCACCGAGTCCGGTCAGATGGTCCTCCTGGACATCGGGGCGAACCCCGACTCGACCCCCGAGAACCTCGTCCAGTACGCGCGGATGGGCGCGATCTTCGCCGAGCGGGTGCTCGGGGTCCCGCGGCCCAAGGTGGCCCTCCTCTCGATCGGCGAGGAGAAGGGCAAGGGCGACGCCCGGATCCAGCGAGCGACCGAGCTCCTCGACGAAGCCGATCTCGAGTTCGTCGGCAACATCGAGGGCAAGGACCTGGTTCGCCCGGGCGCGAACGTCGTCGTGTGCGATGCGGTGCTCGGCAACGTCGTCATCAAGTTCTTCGAGGGACTCTCGACCTTCATCTTCGACCTCTTCCGGGCCGAGTTCCGGGGGTCCTGGCGGGGGAGGCTCGCGTACCTCCTCATGCGCCCGTCGATCGCCCGGATCCGGAAGACGTTCGACTACGAGGTGGTCGGCGGCTCGCCGCTCCTCGGGGTTCGCGGGACGGTCATCATCACCCACGGCCGGGCCCGGTCCCGGATGGTCAGGCACGCGATCGAGGTGGCGGCCCGCTCGGCCCGGGAGCGGGTCCCGGAGCGGATCGCCGAGGCGCTTGGGAGCGGCGCCCCGGCGCAGGCGCCCGACGCTCCTGCTCCCGCCGAGGCGGAGGCAGTCACGTGACCGATCAACCGTTGACCGTCGGCCGGGGAGTCATCGCCCAGATGGCCCGGCTCGCCGCGTTCGAGGTGCCCGGCGTCCAGCACGTCGGCCGGGCCGGCCCCGTGTGGCGGCGACTGTTGCTCGGTCCGGCGGTCAAGGCGAGCGTCCGCGATGGCCGGGTGTCCGTCCATGTCGTGATCGTGGCCCGGCCCGGACAGGCGCTCGAGCCCCTTGCCGACCAGGTCCGCGCCGCTGTCGGCATCTCTGTCGAGCGCCTCCTCGGGCTCCAGCTGGAGGGCGTCACCGTCCTCGTCGATGGCGTCGGGGGCTGACAGACTCCGCTCGCGGAGAACAGGCCGTCGGCTCGCCCTGTCGGCGCTGTTCGAGGCCGAGTTCGGTCAGCGGACGGCTCCCGCGATCCTCGAGCGGCACCTCGCCGAGATCGAGGGCGACCCGGGGGCGGGCGACCTCGCGCGGGCGCTCGTCGAGGCGGTCGTCCGGCACCGGGAGGAGATCGACGCCCGCATCGGTGCGCTGGCGCCCCAGTATCCCGTCGTCCAGCTCGCCCGGATGGACCGCGCCTTGCTTCGTGGCGCCGTAGGCGAGGTGCTACACTCGCCGACGCCGGCCCGGGTGGCGATCGCCGAGTGGGTCGAGCTGGCACGGATCTACAGTGGCGAACCGATGCGCAGGCTCATGAACGGGGTTCTGGGACGCATCGCACCGGCATCCAGCGGCTCCACGCGGCAGCCATCACCCAACTCCGAGGAGGGAGTCAGTGGCCAGCACGTACGACCGACTGAAGAAGCTCGTCGTCGAGCAACTCGGCGTCGACGCGGATGAGGTCAAGCCCGAGGCCTCGTTCGTCGATGACCTCAACGCAGATTCGCTCGATCTCGTCGAGCTCATCATGAGCCTCGAGGAGGAGTTCGGGACCGAGATCTCGGACGAAGATGCCGAGAAGATCCGGACGGTCCAGGACGCCGTCGAATACATCGACGAGCACTCGACCTAGGACCCTCCTTCCCCGCGCTCCGGTGGCCAGGGCCGCCCCGTTCGCGGAACGTCTTGGCCTCCCCGTACGCGATCTCGAGCTCCTCGAGCAGGCGCTCGTCCACAGCAGCTACCTCCATGAGCACCCCGCGGCAGCACGCGGCCACAACGAGCGACTGGAGTTCCTCGGCGATGCAGTCGTGAACCTCGCGTTGACCGAGGCCCTGTATGCCCGCCACCCCGACGACGACGAGGGGATCCTCTCCGCCCGGCGGGCAGCGATCGTGTCGGCCGCCGGGCTCGCCCGCCTGGCCACCCGGGTCGGTCTCGGCGACCAGCTCTACCTCGGCGAAGGCGAGGCGGCTCGCGGCGGCCGGCGCCGGCCGTCGCTCCTCGCCTCGTCGTTCGAGGCGGTCGTCGGGGCGATCTACCTCGACCTCGGCTGGAGCGCGACACGCGACTGGCTCGTGGAGCTGGCGGCCCCCGAGATCGCCCTCGACGCCCCCGCGTCGACGCTGAAGAGCCCGAAGAGCCGGCTCCAGGAGTTCACCCAGCAGACGACCGGCGGGCGGCCCTCGTATGTGCTCCTCGACGCGCTCGGGCCGGACCACGAGAAGCGGTTCCGGATCGACGTGTCGGTCGGGGGCACGGTGCTCGGCCGCGGTGAGGGCCTCTCGCGACGCGAGGCGGAGACGGCCGCCGCGGCCCAGGCGCTCGAGACACTCACGGTCGGGCGGCCGAAGGAACGCCGCAGCCGTGCCCGGAAATCCGCGAGGCCGCCCGCATGACCGCTCCCGCGCGGCTTCTCGCGCTCCGCCTCCAGGGATTCAAGTCGTTCGCCGAGCGGACGGTGGTCGAGTTCGGCCCGGGGATCAGTGCCGTCGTCGGCCCGAACGGCTCCGGCAAGAGCAATCTCGCGGACGCGCTCCGCTGGGCGCTCGGTGAACAGGGCCGCGCCCTCCGGTCGCGCAAGTCGGAGGACGTCATCTGGGCCGGCTCCGAGCGTCGCTCGGCGCTCGGGATGGCCGACGTCACCCTCGTCCTCGACAACGCCGACGGGCTTCTGCCCGTCGAGTACGCGGTTCTCGAGCTCGGCCGGCGGCTCTACCGCTCCGGCGAGAACGACTACCTCCTCAACCGGCAACGGGTGAGGTTGCGCGACCTCGTCGACCTGCTCGACGGCGCGAACCTCGCCGACAACGCGTTCCTGTTCATCGGCCAGGGCATGGTCGATCAGGCGCTCGCGCTCCGGCCGGAGGAGCGCCGGCCGCTGTTCGAGGAGGTTGCCGGCGTGCGCCGTCACGAGCGGCGGCGGCGGCGTGCCGAAGAGCAGCTCGCGGAGTCCGAGGCGAACCTGGCGCGGGTCGAGGACATCCTCGCCGAGCTCCGGCCGCAGGCCCGCCGCCTCGCCGCCCAGGCCGAGCAGCAGACGACCCGCGCGACGGCCGGCGCGGAGCTGGCGGAGGCCCTGATCCTCGCGGCGCATGCCCGCTGGCACGAGGCCGCGACGCGGCTCGCTGAGGCTGCCGGCCGCCGGGGCCAGGCCGCGGCAGAGACCGACAAGGCGCTCGCGGAGCTCCAGGTCGCCGACGAGGCCGCGTCGGCGATCGCCGCGGAGCTCGGGACCCGTGCCGTCGTCGAGATGGAGCGGCGCGAAGCGCACGAGGCGGCCCGGGCGAGCCTCACCGACCTGCAGCTCCGGGAGGCCCGCTTGGCCGGTGACCAGGCGGCGACCGAGCGGGACCGCCAACGGGTCACTGACGAGCGGGCCGCGGCCGAGGCCGACCTCGCAGTCCAGCGCCGCGCACTCGCGCTCCCGGCGCCGGAGCCGGACCGGGACGCCGATGCGCACCTCGCCGAGGCCGAGCGTTCGCTTGCCGACGCGCTCGCGGAGCTTGCCGCCCTGCGCGCGGCCGATCGCGCCCACGGCGAAGACGCGGCCGCTGTCCGTCGGGCGGAGGACGCGCGGCAGGCAGAGCTGGAGGCGACCCGCCGGCGCGCGGTCGAGGCGGACCGGCGGGCGACCGAGGAGCGCGAGCGGCTGGCCGAGATCTCCGGCCGTCGCGGGGAGGCCGAGGGCCGTCTCGCGGCCGCGCAGACCGCACTCGAGGAGGCGCAGGAGGCGGAGGCCGCGGCGGTCGCCTCGCGGGAGGAGGGACGCCTCGCCGCCGAGGTCGCGGCGGCCGAGCACCAGGCGGCGCTCGATCGCGCGGCGGCAGCCGGCGCGACGCTCGCATCGCTCGAGGGGCGGCTCGAGGCGGTCGAATCCGCGATGACCGAGGAGGAGTCTCGCGGGATCGCCCGCGCTGCGCGCCGGCGTGGTGGCCGCCGCCTCGACGAGGACCTGTCGGTCGAGCCGGACCTGCGCGCGGCGGTCGAAGCGGCCCTCGCCGAGGCGATCCGCGGCTACGTCGTGGCACGCGACGCGATCGCCGGCATGGGAGCCGAACGGGGAACCCTCGTGGTCGACGCCGCGGCACGGGGCACCGCGGGGAGCGGCGCGCCCGGCATTCGCGAACGGACGATCGTCGACCGGGCCACGACGCTCGGGGGCGGTCCGCTCGGCGACGCGATCAGGCGCGATCCGACCGGGGCGGCAGCCGCGCTCCTCGCCCGGGCGGTCTGGCTGCCGGATCTCGCGGCCTGCCTCGATCTCCAGCCCGACCTCCCGGCCGGCTGGATCGCGGTGCCGCGCGACGGCTCGGCGGTCGTCGCCGCGCTCACCGTGGCGCTCGGTCGGCCGGACAGCGCGCTCGAGCGGCGCGCCGACGCGACCCGTCTCGCCGCCGACGTCGAGCGGCAACGAGCAACGTCTGTGGAGCTGACCGAGGCCGCCGAAGCCGCCGCCGAAACCGCGGCGCGGGCGCGAATTGCGCTCGAGGCCAGGCGCGGCAATGAGCTCGCGGCCGCCAATGCCCGGCGGCGCGCCGAGGACGCCGAACGGGTGGCGGCGCGGAACGTCGAGACGATCGCCCGTGAGGCCGGCTGGCACGAAGCGCAGGCGGCGCGTCTTGCGAGCGAGGCCGGGCGGGCGAGGGCTGCGCTTCCCGAAGCAGCGCCCACACCGGCCGCGACGAGCTCGTCGGGCCCGGACAGCGGGGCGCTCGCCACCTGGGAGGCGCGGGTCGCGGAGCTCCGTGCCCGGCGGGACCGCCTGGCGGCGGACCATGCGACTCGCGACGCCGCGCGGCGCGACGCGGAGGCTCGCCGGGCGAGAGCCGAGGCGTCCATCGCGATCGACGAGGACCGAATCCGGCGGGCCGACGGGGAACTCAGTGCCCTCGGGGATCACGGGGCGGCGCTCGAGGCGGAGCGCGAAACAATTCGGACGGATCTCGCCGTGGCCGTCGGCCGGGAGACCGAGACCCGCGCAGTCCTCGATGACCTCCGGGCCGCGGACACGGCCGACCGCGAGCGCCTGGCCGCGGCCGAGCGCGCGTCCACCGCGTCACGCGACCGGCTCCGCGCGGGGGAGGAGCGACTCCGACTTGCGGATCACGCGGATCTCGAGGCGCGCCTCGGCCTCGACGGCCTGCGGGAGCAGGTGCTCGTCGAGCTGGCCGGCCTCGGCGAGCTCGGCCGGCGGCACCTTCTCGCGGCCCTCGGCGGATCGGCCGAGGCCACTGCGGCCCCGATCGATGAGCTGACCGCCGAAACGACCGACGCCACCGACGCCGACATCGACGACGCGGCCGCACTCGAGGCGGCACTCGACGCCGTCGCGGGCGCCTGGGCGGCCGCCGCCCCGCAGGCGGATCCGCCCGGCCCCGGCCGGCTGACGACGCTCCGGCGGCGCTACCACGAGCTCGGCGCCGCGAACCCGTTCGCCGTCGAGGAGTACGCCCAGCTGCGGGCGCGGCTCGAAACGCTCGAGACCCAGCAGGCCGACCTGCGAACGGCGATCGTCCGGACCCGCGAGCTGATCGACGAGCTGAACGCGATGATCGCGACCCAGTTCAATACGACGTTCAGGGCGCTCGAGGCGGCGTTCGATCGGCAGTTCAACGGGCTGTTCGGAGGCGGCTACGCGAAGCTGGCGCTGACCGACCCGGACGACCTGGCCGGGACCGGCATCGAGATCGTGGCCCGTCCGCCGGGCAAGAAGGCGCAGTCGCTCGCGATGCTCTCAGGCGGCGAGCGGGCGCTCACCGCAGTGGCACTGCTGTTCGCGATGCTCGAGGTCCGGCCGGTCCCGTTCTGCGTCCTCGACGAGGTCGACGCCGCGCTCGACGAGGCAAACGTCGGGCGCTTCTCCGAAGCCCTTCGCAAGCTCGCCGACCGGACGCAGTTCATCGTCATCACCCACAACCGGGGCACGATCGAGGCCGCCGATGCACTCTATGGAGTGACCGTCGGCGACGACTCCGCGAGCCGGGTCGTCAGCCTCCGACTGGACGAGGCGCGGGCGATCGCCGAGCGGCGACGTCCGTCCGAGCCGGCGGGCGCGACGTTCGGCTGAGCGGAGGTCCCGGTTTGGTCTTCTGGCGGAAGAAGGATGCACCCGTGCCTGAGCCGGAGGAGGCGGCGCCCTCGGACACCGTGAGCAGCCTCGAGGCTGCGGCCGCGCTCCCGCCGCTCTTCGCCGGCGATGAGCCAGGCGACCTCGGGGCGGGGCTCGAACGAACCCGGGACGGCTTCGTGTCGCGTCTCCGTGTCTACCTCGAGGGCGGGCCGGAGGGCCCGTCGTGGGACGACGTCGAGGAGACACTGATTGCCGGCGACGTGGGTGCGACGCTCGCGATGGAGATCGTCGAACGCGCCCGCAGCCGGCGCGAGCCGGGAGGCGCGGAGGCCGCCGTGCGGGCAGAGCTCGCGGCATTGCTCGCGCCTCGGGATGTCGGCTGGTCGCCGCGTGCCTCGGCCGCCGGCCCGGCGGTCCTCCTCATCGTCGGCGTCAACGGGACCGGCAAGACCACGACGATCGGCAAGCTCGCCGCCCGCTACGTCGGCGAGGGGCGGACGGTGATCGTCGCTGCCGCCGATACCTTCCGGGCGGCGGCGATCGATCAGCTCCGGATCTGGGCCGACCGCGCAGGCGTGCCGGTGATCGCCCACGCCCCTGGCGCCGATCCGGGCGCCGTCGTGTTCGACGCGCTCGATGCTGCTGTCGCCCGCGGTGCCGACATGGTGATCGCCGACACGGCCGGCCGGCTCCACACGAAGTCCAACCTCATGGACGAGCTGTCCAAGGTCCGCCGGATCGTCGACAAGCGGCTCCCGGGCGGGGCAGCGGAGACGCTGTTCGTCCTCGACGCGACGACCGGACAGAACGGGCTCGCGCAGGCGCACGCGTTCCACGAGGCGGTCGGCCTCACGGGGATCGTGCTGACGAAGCTCGACTCGACGGCCAAGGGCGGTATCGTCTTTGCCATCGAAGACGCGCTCGGCGTGCCCGTCCGGTTCATCGGGGTGGGGGAGAAGGCCGGCGATCTCCTGCCGTTCGACCCGGACGCGTTCGTCGCGGCGCTGTTCGCCTGATGCACGGAAGGCCTGGGCGCGCGGGCCCTCGAGTCACGTGTGAATGGAGTGGGACCTGGGCACGCTCGGCCGGCGGCCCAGACTGCACCCTGGGGCCCTGGCCCACGCTCGTTCGTGCCGGCGTCACCCACCTGTGGATTCGGGTAGGTACAGCGGGCCCGTGACCTACTCGCTCAGCGGCACGTCCTCGCCCGCGATGACCGGGCCCGCCATCTGGTCCAGGCCCACCGGCACCTCTGCCATCCCACGAACCGCAGAGAACCAGAGGATCGCGATCGACAACAATCCACCGCCGCCGCCGACGACGAGCGCCCAGCGCAGCCCGATCGTCTCGGCGAGGACACCACCGATCAGCGTGCCCGCGAGGAGGAACCCCATCGCGAGGGTGTGAAAGCTCGCGCCGACCCGGCCGAGCGCCCGGTCGTCGACGATCGCCTGGCGGATTGACATCGCGACGACGTCGAACGCCGTCAGCGAGCTGTCGGTGAGGACCTGCTGGGCGAGCAACAGGGCGATGCCGATGATCGTCGCGTCGGGCGCCAGCGCGAGACAGATGTTCCCGATCGCCACGAGGACCATCGCCGAGATGAGGAACCGCCCGACGCCGCCCAGCCAGCGGGTCGCCCGCTCGGCAAGTACCGCTCCGACGAGCGAGCTCAGCCCGCCGACCGCCGCCAGGAGTCCGATCGCAGCGGGCTGAAACCCGATCTCGGTCACGAAGACCAGATAGACGGCGCCGAACACGCCCCAGAAGCCTGCGACCGAGGCATCGGCCAGGGCGAGCGGGCGGAGAATCGGATGGCCGAGGGTCAGCCGGAGGCCCTCGACGATCTCGCGGAGCACCGGCTCGCGGTCCTGCGGCGGCGTCGGTTGCGGCTCCTTCGCCCGGATCCGTCCGAGGAACAGCGCGGATACGAGGAATGACACGGCGTCGATCGCGATCGCGATCGGGGCCGTGAGCACCTGGATGAGCCAGCCGCCTGCGCCGAAGCCGACGAACTCGGCGGCCGAGCTGGTCGCAGTCAGCGTCGAATTCGCGCCGACGAGCCGGTCGCGGCCGATGACCGTCGGCAGGAAAGCCCGGTCGGCCACGTCGAAGAACGTTGTCAGCACGGCCGCACCGAACGCGACGAGGATGAGGTGGGGCAGTGTCAGGCTTCCGGCGATGAACGCGACGGGAATGCTGCCGAGCAGGAGCGCCCGGCCGAGGTCCGCCCAGATCATCACGGGCCGGCGCCGCAACCTGTCGACCCACGCCCCGGCGACGAGCCCGATCGTCAGGCCGGCGATGATCTCGGCCCCCCGAATGACCGCCACCTCGCCGGCCCCCGCGCCGAGGACCAGGATCGCCGCGAACGGCAGGGCCGTCCGAGTGATGAACGACCCGACCTGCGACACGGTGGCCGCGGCCAGCAGGCTGACGAAGTCCCGGTTCCGCCAGAGAGGGGTGGCGGTCGGTGGGGCCACGAAGCGGAGGATAGCCGGGCACGCCAGGTACCTTTGGCCCGGAGGCTCCCCGGGCCCGACTGCTACACTCTGGCCCTGGTGCGTCAGAACCCGCGCACCCGCCCGATCGCCGGGGCCCGCCCGGCGGCCGGACCATCCCCTTCTGGAGTCCCCACCCCGGCATGTTCGACACCCTGAGCGAGCGGCTCCGGAAGACCCTCGACGGTCTGACCGGCCGCGGCCGCGTGAGCGAGGCCGACGTCGACGCGGCGGTCCGGGAGATCCGCCTGTCGCTCCTCGAGGCGGACGTCAACTTCAAAGTCGTCAAGGACTTCGTTGGCCGTATCCGCGAGCGTGCGGTCGGGGCGGAGATCCTCGCCAGCCTGACGGCCGGGCAACAGGTCGTGAAGATCGTCCACGACGAGCTGGTGGATCTCCTGTCCGCCGGCGACCGGACGTTCCACGTGTCGGGCAGTCCGGCAGTCATCGCGCTCGTCGGTCTGCAGGGCTCGGGCAAGACCACGTCCGCGGCCAAGCTCGCCAGGCATATCGTCAAGCTCGGCCGGCGCCCCCTCCTCGTCGCGGCCGACCCGTACCGGCCGGCCGCCGCCGATCAGCTCGAGACGCTCGGCCGCCAGCTCAACGTCCCCGTCCACCGGGCGCCGACCGGCACCTCGGTCGTCGAGATCGCCCGTGGCGGGATCGAGACCGCCCGCCGCCAGGCGCGGGACACGGTCATCCTCGACACGGCCGGCCGGCTGACCGTCGACGAGGCGCTCATGGCGGAGATCGCGGCCGTCAACAAGGCGGTGGAACCGGTCGAGACCCTGCTCGTCGTCGACGCGATGACGGGCCAGGAGGCGGTCGCGGTGGCCCAGGCGTTCGTGGCCGCCGTTCCGGTCACCGGGCTGATCCTCACGAAGATCGACGGGGATGCGCGCGGCGGCGCCGCGCTCTCGATCAGTGCCGTGACCGGCGTCCCCGTGAAGTTCCTCGGGACCGGCGAGAAGACGGACGCGCTCGAACCCTTCCACCCGGACCGCCTCGCCGGCCGGATCCTCGGCATGGGCGACATCCTCACGCTCGTCGAGCGGGCCCAGGAAGTCGTCGACGCAAAGGATGCAGCGCGGATGGAGGAGAAGCTGCGCACCGCGCAGTTCAGCCTCGAGGACTTCCTCGACCAGCTCCAGCAGGTCCAGAAGATGGGCCCGCTCGGACAGATCATGGGGATGCTGCCGGGGATGGGTGGCATGGCGAAGGAGGCGCAGGACGCCGTCGACAGCGGCCAGCTCGCCCGGATCGAGGCGATCATCAGATCGATGACACCCCGCGAGCGACGCGAACCGGCGGTTCTCAACGGCTCGCGCCGGCGACGGATCGCGGCCGGGTCGGGGACATCGCTCACCGACGTGAACCGGCTCATCAAGCAGTTCGGGGAAGTCCAGAAGCTCATGAAGCAGTTCTCCGGGGGCGGCCGTCGCGGGGCGATGGCCGGCCTCCTCGGCCGGCGCCAGGGCACATAGCGAGGGAACCGAAATGACCGAGCGCGATCCGAATCAACCGGTCGGCGACCCGTCGAAACCGAGGCCGTCCGCTGACGAAACCCCCACGGACACGTTCAAGATGTCCGCCTGGACCCCTCCGCCGAACGGGACCGTTCCAGCGGCGTCGCCCGCTGCTACGACCACGGCGCCCGTTCGAACGTCCGGCGGCGGCCGCCTGCGCTGGGCCATGGCGCTGCTCGTCACCGTCGTCATCGTCGGGATCGGCGCCGTCGCTGCCCTCCTGTTGACCGGCCAGTCGGCGCCGTCCTCGCTCGTCGGCTACGCGCCCGCCGACAGCATCGCCTACGGCGAGCTTCGGCTCGACCTGCCCGGCGACCAGCGCCAGCAGCTCGGCCAGTTCCTCTCGCGATTCCCGGGCTTCAAGGACCAGGCGAACATGCCGACGAAGGTCGACGAGGTGCTCGACCGGGTCGTCCTGGCGATCACGTCCAACCAGCAGGACTACACGACCCACTTCAAACCGTGGTTCGGGGGCGAGCTCGGGTTCAGCTTCAACGACCTGCCGGCCGCCGCGACGCCGGACATGAAGGACGCTCGGTTCCTCGTCCTGGTCTCGGTCACCGATGTGACGAAGGCCCGGGCGTGGATGGACGGAGTCCTGGTTGACGCCCCGAAGACGATCGCCGACCACAACGGGACTCAGCTGGTCCTCGTCGGCGACGGTCCGATCAGGCTCGCGACCGGCATCCACGGCGAGGTCATGCTCATCGGCGACGAGGCATCCGTCCGGGCCGCGGTCGACACGAACGGCGCGGGGCAGCTCTCGAAGTCGGAGCGCTACGCGGCCGGCCTTGGATCAGTTCGCGGGGACAGCCTCGCCTACTTCTGGTTCGACATGGATCGGTACGTCGACTGGCTCGCCGAGGCGGCGGCCACGATGCCGGAGATGTTCGGCATCCAGGTCGACGAGGCCTACCGGAACCTCGTTCCCGAGTGGGGAGTGTTCCGCCTCCAGGCGCGCGGCGATGCCATCGCCACGGAGGTCGTCTGGCCCCATGTGGAGACGCCCGTCCAGATGAGCAATCGAGCCGGGGAGCTCGCGCCGCATCTCCCGCCTGCGACGGTCGTTCTGGTCGACGGCCACGAGCTCGGCGACTCGCTGCTCCAGGCCATCGAGAGCTACCGCACGAACCCCGGGACGGCCGAAGCGTTCAAGCAGGTCGACCAGGTGGCCATCCTGTTGGGCGGGTTCGACGGGATCTTCGGCTGGATGCGGGACGGTGGGTTCGCGCTCACGCGGGACGGCGACAAGGTCGACGGCGGGCTCGTCTTCAGCTCGAACGAGCGCGCCAGCGGGGAACGCCTGCTCGCGACCCTGCGCAGCTACGCCGTGCTCGGCGGCGGTCAGGCCGGCCTCCAGGTGCAGGTCCGCGACGAGCC
Organism: uncultured Anaerolineaceae bacterium; assembly: GCA_964626755.1. Classification (GTDB taxonomy): domain Bacteria; phylum Chloroflexota; class Limnocylindria; order Limnocylindrales; family CSP1-4; genus JACDAV01. Next base: position 163,697 of record CAZVGO010000004.1, read on the forward strand.
GTATGCCGGGACGACGATCTCGGTGATCGACTTCGGCGACTGGCGCGACCTGGCAGCGCTGGCCGGAGGGGCGACAGTCATCCCGTTCGAGGGGCGGCTCGAGGTGGCCTACGCCGCGACGGATGACATCGTGGTCATCTCGATCGGCGACTCGTTCGTCAAGGCCGTTCTCGACGCCAAACCCGGCGCGTCGCTCGCCGACAACGCGCGCTACAAGTCGCTGATCGATCGGGTCGGCGCCCAGAACGTCGGGTCTGCATACCTCGACATCACCGCGGTCCGCGAGATGATCGAGGGCGTCTTCCGGACGGCCGATGTGGCCGGATACGCCCAGTACGAGACGGACATCCAGCCCTATCTGCTGCCGCTCGACGCCTACATCCAGGCGGGCACAATCGACGGTGGCGTCGACCGGCTGGTCGGGGCGTTCGTCGTCAAGTAACCCAGGCACAGTTGGCGGGCCGCCCAGGCCCGTGGAGGAGGTCGCATTCATGGCAGTTCGCATCAGGCTCACCCGGGTGGGGGCGAAGAAGCAGCCCAGCTACCGCGTCATCGTCGCCGACTCCCGGAAGGCCCGGGACAGCCGGTCGATCGAGACGATCGGCCACTACAACCCGCGGACCGAACCGGTCGAGGTGAACATCGACGAGGAGAAGGCCAGGCAGTGGCTGGCGAAGGGCGCCCAGCCGTCGGACACGGTGGCCCGGTTGTTTCGTGCGGCGGGCATCCTGCCCGCGGCGAAGTAGGAGGCGGACGTGGCAGCGAAGGAGCTCGTCGAGTACGTCGCGAAGTCCCTCGTAGACGATCCCGAGGCAGTCACAGTGGAGGTCGTCCGCGATGCGGACGGCACGGTCATCGAGCTGCACGTCGCGGAAGAGGACATGGGCAAGGTGATCGGGCGGAACGGCAGCGTCGCGAAGGCGCTCCGGACGCTCCTCAAGGTCACGGCGGCCCGGGACGGTGAGCCGGTCTCGCTCGAAATCCTCTGACACGAAACCTCCTCTGAGTTCCGAGAGACTCGTCGTTGCCCTCGTTCGGGGCGTTCACGGGCTGAACGGCGCCGTCCGCGTCGAGGTCCTCACCGACCGACCGGAGGAGCGCTTCGCCCCGGGGGCCGTGCTCCACCGGGAAGGCCGCCCGGAGCCCCTGACGATCGAGTCCGCCACCGCGGTCGCCGACGGGCCCGGCTGGAGGCTCCGCTTCCGGGAGCTGCCGGACCGGACGGCGGCCGAGACGCTCCGTGGCGTCTACCTCGAGAGCGCGGTGCAGCCGGACGCCCTCGGCCGCGGGGAGTATTACTGGCATGAGGTGATCGGGGTGACCGTGACCGACGTGGAGGGGCGCGAGCTCGGGACCGTCAGCGACATCTACCGCGTAGGAGAAGCGGAGGTGTTTGTCGTCCGGGGCGGTCCGGCCGGTGAGTTCGACGTACCGGCGGTGAGAGCCTTTGTCCGGATCTTCGCGCCGCGCCGGGGCGAGATCGTCGTCGACGCCGCTGCGCTCGACCTGCGGCTCCCGCCGGAGCCGGCCGCGTGACCCTCGAGATCGACGTCCTCACGCTCTTTCCGGCGATCTTCGAGGCGCCCCTCGCCGCGAGCATCCCCGGCCGAATCCAGGAGAAGGGCCTCGCCACCATCCGCCTCCACGACTTGCGAACGTGGGGGATCGGGCGCCACCGGAGCGTGGACGACGCGCCGTACGGCGGGGGAGCGGGGATGGTCATCCGCCCGGAGCCGGTCGCGGCGGCAATCGCGTCGCTCCGCCGGCCCGATTCGCTCGTGATCCTCCTCGACGCGGCCGGCGAGCCCTTCCGCCACGACCGCGCCGCGGACCTCTCCGGGCGCTCCCACCTGGTCCTGGTCTGCCCGCGATACGAGGGTGTCGACGAGCGGATCCGTTCGCTCGTCGACCTCGAGCTCTCGATCGGGGACTATGTGCTGACCGGGGGCGAGCTGCCGGCGCTCGTCGTCATCGACGCGGTCATCCGGCTGCTGCCTGGAGCGATCGACGATGCGTCGACCGCCGAGGAGACGTTCGCGACCGGCCTCCTCGAGTACCCGCAGTACACCCGGCCGGCAACGTTCGAGGGCCGCGACGTACCCCCGATCCTCGTCTCGGGCGATCACGGCGCCGTCCGGCGGTGGAGGCTCCGCGAGTCGCTGCGCCGGACCCTCCGCCGCCGGCCGGACCTCCTCTCCGGCCGCGCGTTCACGCCCGAGGAGTCGGCGATCGTCGACCAGCTGCGCCTCGATCCCGACGGAGACGGGCCGGCCGAGTGACGCCGGCGGGTGGGCCGTGCTATCCTCCGCCGTCGGCCGCGGCCGCCTCCATCCCGAACGTCCCCCGCAGCCCAGTGCTGCCAGAGTCAGTCAGGAATCCCTTCCGTGAGCGTGCTCGACGAGATCATCCAGGACCAGCTCCGCACCGACCTGCCGGAGCTCGCCACCGGCGACACGGTCCGCGTCTCGGCCAAGGTCGTCGAGGGCAACCGGGAGCGGATCCAGGTCTTCGAAGGGACCGTCATGCGGATGCGCGGAGGCGGGATCACCCGCTCGATCACGGTCCGCCGGATTGCGAGCGGCGTCGGCGTTGAGCGGACGTTCAAGGTCAACAGCCCGCGGATCGAGAAGATCGAGGTGGTCCGCCACGGCCAGGCGCGCCGCGCGCAGCTCTACTTCCTGCGCAAGCGCGTCGGCAAGGCCGCGACGCTGCGCGAGCGGCGCCAGGGCTGACAGGAAGGCGCATCCGAACCGGGTCACGGCCCCGTCCGACGGCGGGGTCGCTCGATTCGGTACCCTGAGCGCTGATGGCCGTGATTGTCCCGAGCCTCCGCCGCGAACGGCTCCTCTGGAACGAGGGCCTCGGGCGGGTCGTCGGAGTCGACGAGGTCGGCGTCGCGCCGACCTGCGGGGCGGTCGTCGCGGCAGCCGTGATCATGGCCCCGAACTGCCACCGGATCCGGGGGGTCCGCGACTCGAAGACCCTGTCGGCGCTCCAGCGCGAGAGGCTCGCCCCGATCATCCGGCGCCGGGCCGTTGCGGTCGGCGTCGGTGCCGCCTCCGTGACGGAGATCGACCGCCTGAACATCTACCACGCCACGAAGCTGGCGATGCGGCGGGCGATCGCCCGGGTCGGAGAGTATGACCACGTGTTGATCGACGGCAACCGGATCACGGGGTTCGAGGCGCACGTCGGCCCATACACCGCGATCGTCGACGGCGACGCGAAGGTCTACACGATCGCCTGCGCCTCAGTTGTCGCGAAGGTCGTCCGAGACCGGATGATGGGGCTCCTCGCGGCGCGCTACCCCGGCTACGGCTGGGAGCACAACCAGGGCTACGCGACGCGCGCCCACCGGGACGGGATCCGTCGCCTCGGGCTGACTCCGTTTCACCGCCGCAGCTTCCTCGCCCTCCAGCGGACGCTCGCGGGCGATCAGGCCTCGCTCGACCTGTTCGGGGAGGAATTGGCCGCCGATGAGGCCGTGACCGAGGCGGCGTTCGAGCTGGAGCTGGCCGGCGTCGGCTGAGGCTCCCACCTTCTCATCGGGCGGGTACCTGGCTGGAGATGACAGCCGGTGAGCCGCCGATAAGCCTGCCGCCTCATCCTCATGTGGTGACCCCGCAGCAACGGACCCGAGCCCAGCACTCAGGCGACGCCGCCGAGGCGCTTGTGGCGACGCGCCTCGAGGGTCTCGGCTGGACTGTCCTTGCCCGGAACGTCCACGTCGGCCGCCACGAGCTGGACGTCGTGGCGATCGACCCCGGACCGCCGGCCGCGCTGGTTGCCGTCGAAGTCCGCTGGCGCGCCCGGCGCGACTTCGGGCTGCCGGAGGAGACGTTCGACTGGCGGAAGCGACGCCGGATGCGCGACGCCGCGTTCGGGCTGCTCGACCGGGGCCGCCTCCCGGACGGGGCGCCGCTGCCGCACCTCCCGCTCCGGTTCGACCTCGTGCTCGTCGAGCCGGCCGGCGAGGCCGGCGGAGAGCCCCGGATCCGGCACCACAAGAACGTCCTCGGCGGCTGAAACCTGCGTAGGACCGTGGAGCGGTGGGCAGCTCTTGCACCAGATGACGGAACCGTCGACTGCGTCAGCTTGTGGCGAGGATTCCCTGCGTCTGGCGCAACAAGCCGTCGCCGTTTCGGCACTCCGTCGACGGACGCAGCATCTGGCGCAAAGGTCTGGGGCCGTCCTTCGGCTCCGGCCACGATTGCCCCGTCTGGCGCAAGCTCAAGGACCGTGGCGGCGCCAGGCGAGGGCCAACCCCAGGGTGCCCGGGCAAGGGCCACTCAGGGAGGACCCAGGGCCCTCCGGACAAGGCGGGACCCTGTGCTACACTCCGCGGGCCGCGGAGCGCCGCGGCGATTTCCGTGCCCATCGTGCAACGGCGATGGAGCTCACACGCGGACCGTTCCGACCGGGACGGTGCCGGTCGTGCGATGGAACCCCATCGCGCCCGGCCCCCGGCGATGAGGCCCGCGGAGGAACGAACCGAACAGGAGGTCGCACATCGTGCCGTCCGTTTCGATGCGGCAGCTGCTCGAGGCCGGGGTCCATTTCGGCCACCAGACGCGCCGCTGGAATCCCAAGATGCGCCCGTTCATTTTCGCGGAGCGCAACGGGATCCACATCATCGATCTCGCCCAGACCGTCAAGCGGCTGGACCTCGCGCTCGACGCCGTCCGCGAGACCGTCGCCCGCGGCGAGGTGGTCCTGTTCGTCGGGACGAAGAAGCAGGCCCAGGAGCCTGTCGCCCAGGAGGCGACGCGGGCCGGTATGCCGTACGTCAACAAGCGCTGGCTCGGCGGGATGCTCACGAACTTCGTGACGATCAAGAAGCGGATCGGCCTGCTCGACCAGCTCGAGGCCCGCCAGCAGGCCGGCGACTTCGAGCGCCTCACGAAGAAGGAGGCGGCCAAGCTGACCGAGGAGCTGAACAAGCTCAACGGGACGCTCGGCGGCATTCGGAAGATGAAGCGGACCCCGGGCGCCGTGTTCATCGTCGATCCGCATCGCGAGCGGATCGCGGTGACCGAGGCCAACAAGCTCGAGATCCCCGTGGTCGGAACGGGTGACACGAACGTCGATCCGGACGAGCTGGACTTCATCATCCCCGCCAACGACGACGCGATCCGCTCGATCCGCCTGCTGTGCGCGCTCGTCGCCGACGCGGCGATCGAGGGCGGCCGCGAACGGGCCGCCCGGGCCACGATGGAGCCCGAGCCCGAGGCCGTGTCGGCCGAGCCCGAGTACGAGGAGGCGGAGGCGTCCGACGCCCTCGTCGCGGCCCTCGCCGGCGGCGCGGCGCTCACCTTCGAACCGGACCTCGACGACGAGGACGACCTCCTCCCCGGCGCCCGAGCGGCCCGGGCAGAGGCGGCCGTCGCCGAGGGCGCCCCCGTGTCCGAGGCGACCCCGGAGGAGATCGCGGCCGAGCTTGCCCGCGAAGCCGCCGAGAAGGCCGAGGACACCGAGGCCGTCGCCGGCTAGAGACGCCGGGACGGAACAGGAGCAACGAACGGAATGGTGATGGCGGATATTTCGGCCGCGAAGGTCAAGGAGCTGCGCGAGCGGACCGGGGCCGGCTTCATGGACTGCAAGCGGGCCCTCGAGGAGGCGAACGGCGACCTCGACAAGGCCGTGGCTCTGCTTCGGGAGCGAGGTGTTGCCGCGGCGGCCAAGCGGTCCGGCCGCGAAGCACGCGAGGGACTCATCTCGAGCTACATCCACACCGGTGGCCGGGTCGGGGTGCTGATCGAGGTCAACTGCGAAACGGACTTCGTGGCTCGCAACGAGGACTTCCAGAAGCTCGTCCGCGACCTGGCCGTCCAGGTGGCGGGCCTCGCTCCACGCTGGGTGGCGCTCGAGGACGTCCCGGACCAGGCCATCGCGGCGAGGCGGGAAGAGCTGGCCGGAGACGCCCGGACGCGCGACGACGTCGAGGCCCACATCAAGCGCTGGCTCAAGGAGGTCGTCCTCCTCGAGCAGCCGTTCCGCGACACGAATCTCACCGTCCGGGACCTGGTCACGAACGCGGTCGCCACGATCGGCGAGAACATCCGCGTCCGCAGGTTCGTTCGCTACGCGCTCGGGGAGGAGCTGTGAAGGACGGCCGGAGGGACACACCGGGGGCTGATGGGAACCTTCGCTACAAGCGGGTTCTCCTCAAGCTGTCCGGCGAGGCCCTCCTCGGCAACCGTCAGTACGGCGTCGACCCGGCGTTCTGCGCGTTCGTCGCCGGCCAGGTCGCCGAGGTGCACCGCCTCGGCGTCCAGGTCGGGATCGTCGTCGGCGGGGGAAACATCTTCCGGGGCCTCGCGGCCGCGGCCAGGGGGATGGACCGCGCGACCGGCGACTACATCGGCATGCTCGCGACGGTCATGAACGGCCTCGCCCTCCAGGATGCGCTCGAACGGGCCGGGATCCAGACCCGGGTGATGAGCGCGATCGCGATGAACGAGGTCGCCGAGCCGTACATCCGCCGCCGAGCGGTCCGCCACCTCGAGAAGGGCCGGGTCACGATCTTCGTGGCCGGCACCGGCAACCCGTACTTCACGACGGACACGGCCGCCGCCCTGCGTGCGGTGGAGATCGGGGCGGAGGTCCTCCTCAAGGCGACGAAGGTCGATGGCGTGTACGACGCCGATCCGCTCAAGGAGCCGAACGCCCGCCGGTACGAGCAGCTCGAATACGCCGATCTCCTCCGTGACCAGCTCAAGGTCCTCGACTCCACGGCCGTGTCCCTGTGCATGGAGAACGACCTGCCGATCGTCGTCTTCGACCTCAATCAGCCGGACAACATCACCCGCGTCGCAAGGGGCGAGCCGGTCGGCACGCTGATCTCGGCGACGCCCGTGCAAGGGGTGCGCGCATGAGCACCGAAGTCCTTACCAGCGCCGAGCACAAGATGGCCCGCGCGGTCGAGGTGATGCAGCGCGACTTCCAGGCGGTCCGGACCGGCCGGGCTTCGACGACGCTCGTCGAGCGGATCCTCGTCGATTACTACGGGACCGAGACGCCGCTCAACCAGCTGGCCGGGATCAGCGTGCCCGAGGCCCACCAGATCGTCATCCAGCCCTGGGACCGGAGCGTTCTCGGGGCGATCGAAAAGGCGATCCTCAAGAGCGAGATCGGGCTCCAGCCGAACGTGGACGGCACGGTCGTCCGCCTGAACATCCCGCCCCTCACCGAGGAGCGTCGCAGGGAGCTCGTGCGAGTCGTCCACAAGCGGATGGAAGAGGCCCGCGTCGAGATCCGCAACCTTCGCCGCGAGGCCGCCGACTCGCTGAAGAAGGAGGAGCGCGACGGCACGGTCGGCATCGACGAGGCGCACCGCCAGCACGAAGCGCTCCAGAAGACAACCGACCGGTTCGTCGGCGACGTCGACCGTCTGGGCGGGGTGAAGGAACAGGAGGTCCTCGAGGTCTAGTGGGCCGGGTACCGCTCGCTCGACCACCCGACGCACCCGCCCCCGAGCGCGAGGTCGAACTCCTCGTTCCGCTCGCGGAGCTGCCCCGGCACGTGGCGATCATCATGGACGGCAACCGGCGCTGGGCTCGCAGCCGCGGCCTGAGCGAGCTGGAAGGACACAGCGCAGGCGTCGAGACGATCCGTACGGTCCTCCGCCACGTCGTCCGGCGGGGCGTCCCCGTCCTCTCCCTGTACGCGTTCAGCCGCGAGAACTGGGCCCGCTCGGACGACGAGGTCCGCGGGCTGTTCGAGCTCCTCGAGCAGGCGATCCGGAGCGAGACGGCCGAGCTCAAGGCGCAGGGCGTCCGTGTCCGGCTCCTCGGCCGGATGGACGAGCTGCCGGACGAGACCCGCCGCTCGATCGGCGAGGCGCTCGATGAGACAGCCGGCGGAGACCGGCTCCTGCTGAATATCGCGTTCAACTACGCGGGCCGAACGGAGCTCGTCGACGCGGTCCGCACGCTCGTCGCCGGCGGGATCGCGCCGGACGCCGTCGACGAGGCGGCGATCGCCGGCGCGCTCTACACGGCGGGCCTGCCCGACCCGGACCTCGTCATCCGGACCGGCGGCGAGCAGCGCCTCTCGAACTTCCTCATCTGGCAGTCGGCCTATGCCGAGTTCTACTCGTGCGAGGTCCTCTGGCCGGACTTCGGACCGGCCGCCTTCGACGCCGCTCTCCTCGAGTTCGCCCGCCGCACGCGCCGCTTCGGGCGCTGAGCGCCGGGACGGCCGCCATGCTCCGCGAGCGTGTGCTCAGCGCGGCCCTCCTCGTCCCGCCTCTCGTCGTTGCGCTGTTCCTCGGCGGGCCGTGGATCGTGGCGGTTGTCGCGCTCGCGACGGGCCTCGCGGCGATCGAGGCCTACCGGCTCCTCCGTGCCGCCGGGCATCCATCGTTCCCGACCCTCGGCACCCTGCTCGCGCTCGCGATCGTCGCGGACGCGGCCGTGCCACAGCTCCTCGCGGGGGGCGGTCTCCTGCTCGGGGCGGTGGGCATGATCGTCATCGCGCTGGGGGTACTGGCGCTGCCCGACCCGCGGGACGGCCTGGCCACCTGGATGACGACCGTGTTCGGCGCGCTCTACGTGGCGCTGCTGGGCTTCGTCGTTCGCCTCGGCCACGCGGCACCGGCGCTGCCGGCCGACGCGCCCCTCGCGAACCTCGGAGCCGAGCGCGGCTGGATCCTCCTGCTGATCCTCGGAGTGTGGGCGTACGACACGGGCGCGTACTTCGCCGGCCGGCGGATCGGCGGGCCGCGCTTTCTCCAGCACATCTCGCCGTCGAAGACGTACGCGGGGCTCGTCGGAGGCCTCGTCGCCGCGACGCTCGCGACGGCGGGAATGCTGGCCGCCCTCGGCGAGAACCCGATCGCCGGGCTCGTCCTGGGACCGCTCATCGGCCTCGCCGCCCAGGCGGGCGACCTCGCCGAGTCGATGCTCAAGCGGGCCGCCGGCGCGAAGGACAGTGGCTCGTTGATCCCCGGCCACGGTGGAATCCTCGACCGGATCGACTCGTTCCTGTTCGCTGCCCCGGTCGTCACCCTGTATGTCGTCGCCGCCGTCTCCTGACCAGGTCCCGGAGCGGCCCGAGCGGCGGCTTGGCGTCGCCGTGCTCGGCTCGACCGGCTCGATCGGCCGCCAGGCGGTCGACGTCCTTGCCGCCCACCCCTCCGCCTTCGACGTTGTCGCCCTCGCCGCCCGACGCGACGGCGCACGCCTGGCCGAGCAGGCCGCGCTCCTTCGCCCGGCCGCCGTCGCGCTCACCGCGGAATCGGCAGCCGGACTCGACCTCCCGCCGGGAACGACGGTCGAGGCCGGCGACGACGTGCTCGAGCGGCTTGCTACCCGGGACGACGTCGATCTCGTGGTCGTCGCCACCGGCGGGATGGTCAGCCTCCGGTCCGTGCTGGCGGCCCTGACCCGCCGCAAGATCGTGGCGACGGCCAACAAGGAGACCCTCGTCGCGGGTGGTCACCTGGTGATGCCGATCGCTCGCGGCCTGGCCGCCCAGACGCGGGCCAGGAACCCCAACGATCCCCAAGCGGCGCCGCTGGCCTGGCTCCGCCCGATCGACTCCGAGCACTCGGCGATCTGGCAGTGCCTCGCGGGGGAGGGGAGTGGCGGAGTCGCCGCGCTCCTCCTGACGGCCTCCGGCGGCCCGTTTCTCGACGAGCCCGCGGACCTCGCCGGCGTGAGCCCCGAGATGGCCCTTCGCCACCCGACCTGGAAGATGGGTGACAAGATCACGATCGATTCCGCGACGCTCGCGAACAAGGGCCTGGAGGTGATCGAGGCGCACTGGCTGTACGATGTCCCGTACGAGGCGATCGAGGTGGTCATCCACCCTCAGAGCGTCGTCCACTCGGCCGTCCGGTTCGTCGACGGCTCCCTCAAGGCCCAGCTGGGCACCCCGGACATGAGACTCCCGATCCAGTACGCGCTGACCTACCCGAATCGCCGACCGTCGCCCGCCGCGGCGCCGGATCTCAGCTCGATCGGCCGGCTCGACTTCCGGGCGCCGGACGAGGCGCGCTTTCCTGCCCTCCGGATCGCTCGAGAGGCAGGGAGGATCGGCTCGCGGGCCGCTGGCGCGCTGATCGCCGCCGACGAAGTGGCGGTCGCCCGGTTCCTCGACGGCAGCCTCGATTTCCCCGGCATCCCGGCCCTTCTCGGCGCGGCCGTCGAGCGGTTCGGGCGGGACGGCGGCCAGGAGCCTGAGGTCGACGAGCTCATCGCCATCGACGACGAGGTCCGCCGGGCCTTCGCTGCCGGCCCGGTCGGGAAGGGAATCTGATGGACCTGTTCCAGAACGCCGTCACGATCGTCCTGTTCTTCCTGATCCTCGGGACCCTCGTGGTCATCCACGAGCTCGGCCACTTCGTCACCGCCCGGATGGCCGGCGTGCGCGTCCTCGAGTTCGGGATCGGGTTCCCGCCCCGGGCAACGGTCTTGCGGGCCTCGGGCGAGACGCTCTACACCCTCAACTGGCTGCCGATCGGCGGCTTCGTGAAGCTCGAGGGCGAGGACGGGGACGAGGGCGACGACCCGCGATCGTTCGTCAACGCGCCGCTCCGGACGCGCCTCGTGATCCTCCTCGCCGGCGTCGCGATGAACCTCGCACTGGCGCTCGTCATCTTCCTGTTCATCGCCTGGCTGGCGACCCCGCTGTTCGCCCTTCGGTTCCACGCTGTCGAGCCCGGCTCGCCGGCCGCGCGGGCCGGCCTCCAGCCGGGCGACGCGATCGCCTCGATCGACGGCAAGACGTACGAGCTGTTCGGCCGGTATGTCGGCCAGACCGACCAGATCACCGACCTGCGCGCGAGGGCCGGGGAGACCGTCGTGCTCGGGATCGAGCGTGCCGACGGGCGGCTCGAACAGGTGACCGTTGACCTCCGGCCGAGGTCGGAGGTCGACGCGGACACCGGCCCGCTCGGGATCCCGGCGGGGCCGGAGGCGCCCTACGAGGCCTACTTCTACGGCGCCTACACGCAGCATGACCCCGGGACGGCCGCCCGGATCGCGGCCGAGGAGACGGTCGGCTGGTTCGGGCTCATCGTCGACGGTCTTGGGAAGCTCGTCGCTTCGTTCGTGACGAACCCGACCGCGCCGCCGGATGGCGTGGCAGGACCGATCGGGATCGCCCAGCAGATCGGCATCGTGTTCTGGGGCCAGGGACCGGTGATGACGCTCTACGTGGCCGGCATCCTGTCGGCCAACCTGGCGCTCGTCAACGCGCTGCCGTTCCCGCCGCTCGACGGCGGGCGAATGCTGATGCTCGTCCTCAAGCGCCTCTTCGGGCGCCGGATCAGCCTCCAGGCGGAGCGGCTGACCTACTTCGTCGGGTTCGTGTTCCTCATGGCGTTCCTCGTCTGGGTGACCTACTTCGACATCATCCGTGGCGGCGCCACGTGACAAACGAGTCCGCGCGGCCGGCCCGCCGGCGGACCGTAGCCGTCGACGTCGGGGGCGTCCTCGTGGGGAGCGATCACCCGATCGTCGTTCAGTCGATGACGAACACGGACACCGCCGACCCGGACGCGACCGCGATCCAGGTCGCCCGGCTCGCTCACGCCGGGTCGGAGCTCGTCCGGATCACCGTGAACACCGATGCCGCCGCGGCGGCCGTGCCGGAGATCGTCGCGAAGCTCCACGGCCTCGGCGTGGACGTCCCGATCATCGGCGACTTTCACTACAACGGCCACCAGTTGCTCGTTGAGTACCCCGAGACGGCCCGCCTCCTTGCGAAGTACCGGATCAACCCGGGCAACGTCGGCGCGAAGCGCCATGACGAGAACTTCCAGACGATCGTCCGGGTGGCGATCGAGAACGACAAGCCGGTCCGGATCGGGGTCAACTGGGGCTCGCTCGACCAGCAGCTCCTGACCGAGCTCATGGACCTCAACGCGCGGTCGGCGGCGCCCCGGGACTCGCGCGACGTGATGATCGAGGCGATGATCGAGTCCGCGATGCGGTCCGCGGAGCTGGCCGAGGAAACCGGCCTCGAGCACGACCGGATCATTCTTTCGGCGAAGGTCTCGGGCGTCCGGGACCTCGTCGATGTCTACCGGCTGCTGGCGGCCCGGTCTGACTACCCGCTCCACCTCGGCCTGACCGAGGCGGGGATGGGCGACAAGGGCGTGATCGCCTCGACCGCCGGCCTGGCGCTCCTGCTGAACGAGGGGATCGGAGACACGATCCGCGTGTCGCTGACGCCGGAGCCGGGCGCCCCGCGCGAGCGCGAGGTCGAGGTGGCCCAGCAGGTCCTCCAGTCGCTCGGCATCCGCTCGTTCCTGCCCCAGGTCTCGGCCTGCCCGGGCTGCGGCCGGACGACGTCCACGTACTTCCAGGAGATGGCCCAGCAGATCCAGACCTACCTGCGCGACCGGATGCCGGACTGGCAGGCCCGCTACCCGGGCGTGGAGGACCTCCGGGTCGCGGTCATGGGCTGCGTGGTCAATGGTCCCGGGGAGTCGAAGCACGCCGACATCGGAATCTCCCTGCCGGGCACGTTCGAAGAGCCCGTCGCGCCGGTCTTCGTCGACGGGAAGCTCGACCGGACGCTCCGCGGCGAGGCTCTCGTCGCGGAGTTCATCGCCCTCCTCGAGGCCTACGTCGAGCGGCGCTACGGCGCCGGCGGTGACCAGACGCACCAGCCCGAGTCACCGGAGCGGGTACCGGCCAGCTGAAGTCGGTACGAAGGTCCGAGTGGTGGCACCACGCTCGGCCGGGTACGGTTCACGGGCGGCTCGCGGACGTTACCGCCTGCCCCCCATGCCAGGTCTCTGCCTCGAGGGATGATGCTCCGTCACCCGCTCGCCGCCCTCGCCCTCGCGTTCGCCCTCGTCGGGGTCACGCCGGCCTCCGGCGTCGCCCCGGCCGCCGCCGCGGCCCCAGCACCCCTGACCGCCGGCCAGCTGAGCCATCGGATGACCGCCGAGGTCCTCGGCTACCTGCCGTACTGGGAGCTCAACGACGCCACGGTGGCGGGCCTCGACTATGCCCGGCTTACGACGATCGCCTTCTTCTCGGTCGGGATGGATGCGGCCGGCCAGCTCGACCGGACCGCCGCCGGCTACAGAGCCTTGATGAGCGACCGGGCCACCGCCGTCATCGAAGCGGCTCACGCGGCAGGCGTCCGGACGATCGTCTCCTTCACCTCGTTCGGTCTGGAGAAGAACGCGGCCTTCTTCTCGAATGCCGCCGCCCAGGCGACGTTCGTCGCCGAGGCGGCCGCTCTCGTCGCCTCGCGGGGGCTCGACGGGGCCGACCTCGACGTCGAGCTCCTGAGCGGGACGTACTTCGGCGCGTACGCCGCGACAGCCGGCGCACTGGCCGCGAAGATGCGCACGGTCAATCCGATCGCTTTCTCGTCGGTGGCGACGAACGCCAACGTGTCCGGGGCCAGGATGGCGAGCCGCGCCCTCGCCGCGGGCGTCGACCGGGCGTTCCTGATGGGCTACAACTACCGGTCCGCCGGGGCCGCGACGGTCGGCAGCATCGATCCGCTCGTCCGCGCCGCCGGCGGCCTGTCCCTCTCGGTCACGCTCGACATGTACGCGGCCGAGGGCGCCCCCCTCGATCGCGTCCTGCTCGGCCTGCCACTCTATGGACGGACCTGGCAGACGGTCGATGCCGGCCTCCGGGCAGCCCGGGTCGCCGGGGTGCCCGGCGAGGTGTTCCGCTTCCGGGACCTCGCGAAGCTGCTGGCCGAGGGCACGGTCCTTGCAAACGACATCGACCCAACCGAATCGTCGGGCCGGCTCGTCCGCCAGGTCGGCACCTCGATCTACCAGACCTACTACGACACGCCGGCCGCGGTCGCCCCGAAGTTCGCCCTGGTCTTCAGCCGGGGTCTCGCCGGGGTTGGCTTCTGGGCGCTCGGCTACGACGCCGGGAACGCCGACTACTGGAACCTCGTCGGGCGCACGTTCGGCCCGCCCACGGTCACCTCGATCAAGGTCGCGCCGTCGCCGACGAACTCTCGCGCGGTGACGGTCTCGATCACCTGGACCGACCACGACCGGCCGGCCACCGAGATGCGCCTGGCGAACGGAACGACCGGGAAGTTCTCCGCGTGGCGCCCGGTCGCCGCGGAGACGACGTGGACGCTGCCGGGCTCCACAACAGCGGTGAAGCGCTACGTCCGGGTCCAGCTGCGCGACGCCGCCGATGCCCGGAGCGTCGTCAAGCGGACCCTGGTCCTGTTCGATCCCACGAAGCCGAGGATGACCAGCCTGAAGCTGTGGTGGTCGGCCAACCTGAAGGCGTGGCGGATCAGCTACTCGGCCTCCGACACGGGGTCGGGCGTGGCCTCGTATCGGATCCGGATCCAGCGGGGCGGCGTGTGGACGTACGTCGCGACCAACCGGACCGCCGTGGCCTACACGATCAGACTGCCCCGGACCGCCCACTTCAAGGTGGGTGTGAGCGCCGTCGACCGGGTGGGCAACCTCAGCGTCGGGGCCTACCGCTCTCGCTGACCCCCCCCCGGAGCGTGGCCCCTGTTTGAGCGAGCCACGCAGCCGGGTGTATACTCCCGCTGAACTGAACGGCCGCTCCGTGACGTGGGTGACCCCCACGTTTTTTTGACGGATCGGCGGTTCCGAACGAACTGCACAACGTCGGAGGCGCATCGTGAGTCGAGATTTCGTCGGTGCCCTCCTCCAATTGAACGCCGAGAAGCAGGTTCCACGCGAGCAGCTGATCCGGACCGTCGAGGAGGCGATCCAGTCGGCCTACAGGCGCGTCGCCGGGGACGAGGACATCCACGTCCGGATCGACGCGGAGACCGGGAAGATCCGCGTCTTTCGGGCGCGGCTCGTCGTCGCCACCGTCGAGGACCCGCTGTCGGAGTTCACCATCGAGGAGGCCCGTACCCACAACCCGGACGCGGCCGTTGGCGAGCTCGTCGAGACCGAGCAGCTCGACGGCGACGTCTTCGGGCGGATCGGCGCGCAGACCGCGAAGCAGGTCGTCCTCCAGCGCCTCCGCGAGGCGGAGCGTGACGTCGTGTTCGACCAGTTCGCGAGCCGGGAGGGCGAGCTGATCACGGGCTCCGTCAACCGGGTGGAGCCGCGGGCGATCATCCTCGACGTCGGCAAGAACGTCGAGGCGATCCTGGCCACGACCGAGCAGTCGTCGGTCGAGCACTACCGGATCGGCCAGAACGTCAAGGCCTACGTCCTCGAGGTCCGCCGTTCCACGAAGGGTCCCCAGATCTTCGTCTCGCGGACCCACAAGGGCTTCCTCAAGCGGCTGTTCGAGCTCGAGGTGCCGGAGATCCACAGCGGAACGGTCGAGATCAAGGCGATCGCCCGGGAGGCCGGCAGCCGGTCGAAGGTGGCCGTGGCGTCCCGCCAGGACGGGCTCGATCCCGTCGGGGCGACGGTCGGCCAGCGTGGCGCCCGCGTCCAGGCGGTCGTGGCCGAGCTGGGCGGCGAAAAGATCGACGTCATTCCGTGGAGCGACGATGCGGGCGTGTTCGTCCACAACGCCCTCAGTCCCGCTCAGGTCCTGTCGGTCGACATCGACGAGGAGCACCGGATCGCGAGCGTCACCGTGCCCGAGCGGATGCTGTCGCTGGCGATTGGCCGCGAGGGGCAGAACGCCCGCCTCGCCGCGCGCCTGACGGGCTGGCGAATCGACATCCGAAGCGACGTGTCGGTCGCCGAGGCGAAGGCCGCCGCGGCTGCCGAGGCGAACGCCGCAGCGGGCCAGGCGGCCGCCGCGGCTGCCGGCGACGTCGAGCGGCCGGCGGCCGTCGCCGCGACCGATGGTGCCGCCGCCGAGGCGAAGCCGAAGCGTGCGGCGAAGAAGGCGACCACGACCAAAACCCCCGTCGCGAAGGCCGCGTCCGGCAAGGCCACGGAGAAGAAGGCGGCTCCGAAGGCCGTAGCCAAGGCGGCTCCGAAGGCCGCAGCCCGGAAGTCCGCTGAGGCGGCAGGCACGGCCAAGCCGAAGCGCGCAACGAAGGCCGGGGCGACCGCCGGGACGGCCGATGCCGTGCCCCAGGCTGCCGCCGACAACGGCACGGGCGGCAAGGACGGCTCGGCGACGAAGCCGAAGCGGACCGTGAAGACAAAGGCCAAGGCCGCGACCGGCGGCAAGGTGACGTCGTAGCGCGCGGCCCAACCCGCGGGCGGATGGCGTCGCGGGGCTCCGCCTCCGACCTCGGTGGGCGGGTACCCACCGGAGTGGAGGTTGCCGGAAGACGGGTCCCCAGCCGCTCGTGCGTCGCGTGCCGGACCGTCCGGCCGAAGCGGGAGCTGTTGAGGGTCGTCCGGACGCCGGACGGCCGGATCGAGATCGACGAGAGCGGCCGCCTGGCCGGCAGGGGCGCATACCTCTGCCGTGACGGCGACTGCCGAATGACTGCGATCGAGCGGGGCACCCTGACAAGGGCGCTCGCGAGCCCCCTCCCGGTCGAGCTGCGCTCGGCCCTCGCGGAGGGGATGACGACGAACGAAGGAGGAGAGCGTGGCAAGGAGTAGGAGCGGCACCCGCGGCCGGCGCGGCCCGCGCAAGCCGCCGCGCCGAGAAGGCGCCGCGCAGGCACAGGTACAGGTCGCCGATCCACGCGAGCGTGGCGCGATCGAGCTGCCCGGGACGATCACGGTCAAGGAGCTCGCCGAGCTTCTCGGGGTAAACCCCGCGGACGTCATCCGCGAGCTGATCAAGAGCGGAATCTTCGCGACGATCAACCAGCTGATCGACCGCGACACCGCGTCGCTCGTCGCCGGCGAGCTCGGCTACGAAGTCGCCGAGACCGCCCCGACCGACGCAGCCCCGACCGCGGACGGCGAGACGAACGGGGTCGTCCACGAGGCATCGAAGGAAGTCCTGTACGAGGAGGACGAGGCCTCGCTCCTCCAGCCGCGGGCCCCGATCGTGACCGTCATGGGCCACGTCGACCACGGCAAGACCAGCCTGCTCGATGCCATCCGGACGACGGAGGTCGCGGCCGGCGAGCGCGGCGGGATCACCCAGCACATCGGCGCAAGCGAGGTCACCCACGACGGCAAGCGGGTCGTCTTCCTCGACACGCCGGGCCACGAGGCGTTCACCGCGATGCGCGCCCGCGGGGCGCGGGTCACCGACATCGCCGTGGTCGTCGTGGCCGCCGACGATGGCGTCATGCCCCAGACGCTCGAGGCGATCAGCCACGCGCGGGCCGCCAAGGTCCCGATCGTCATCGCCCTCAACAAGATCGACAAGCCGGACGCGAACCCCGACCGGGTCAAGACCGAGCTGTCGGAGGCCGGCGTCATCGTCGAGGAATATGGTGGCGACACACCGCTCGTCGCCGTCTCGGCACGGACCCGGACGGGCCTCGACGACCTGCTCGAGATGATCCTCCTCGTGGCCGACCTCCAGGAGCTCAAGGCGAACCCGAAGCGGTCGGCGATCGGCACGATCGTCGAGGCCCAGCTCGACAAGGGCCGCGGTCCGGTCGCGACCGCTCTCGTCCAGACCGGCACGCTCAAGGTCGGCGACATCATCGTCGTCGGCGAGACGTTCGGTCGCGTTCGAGCCCTCGAGGACGAGCACGGCAAGCGAGTGGACGGGGCCGGGCCGGCTACGGCCGTCGTCGTCCTCGGCCTGTCGGAGGTGCCCCAGGCGGGCGACATCCTGCGGGTCGTCGGCGACGAGAAGGAAGCTCGCACGCAGGTCGAGCAGCGCAAGGCATCGACGGCCGCGCGCGGCGGCGACGGAAGCGGTCGGGCCACCCTCGAGGACCTCTACCGCCAGATCCAGGCGGGTCAGGCGAAGGAGCTTCGGATCATCCTCAAGTCGGACGTGTCCGGATCGCTCGGAGCGATCACCCACGCCCTCGACCAGCTCAGCCAGGAGGAGATCCGGCTCAACGTCCTCCACGAGGGCGCGGGCGACATCACCGACAACGACATCATGCTCGCGGCGGCATCGAACGCGATCGTCGTCGGGTTCAACACGAAGATCACCGAGACGGCACGTCGCGCGGCCGATGCCGAAGGCGTCGACGTCCGCCTCTACGACATCATCTACAAGCTCACCGACGACATCGATGCGGCGCTGCGAGGGCTCCTGGAGCCAGAGGTCGTCGAGGTCATCGAGGGCCGGGCGGAGGTCCGCCAGGTCATCCGCGTCGGCAAGAGCACGACGATCGCCGGGTCGTTCGTTAGCGAAGGCCGGATCGTCCGCGGTGGCGCCCGGGTCTGGCGCGGCGGCAAGATCATCGCGACCGACCGGATCGAGTCGCTCCGCCGGTTCCGCGACGACGTTCGCGAGGTCGCCGCGAACCTCGAATGCGGCATCGGGCTGGCGACATTCAACGACATCCAGGAAGGCGACATCATCGAATGCTTCACGTCGCAAACGGTGAGCCGCGTCAGGGCCGGCTGAGCAGGGTCGCGGGCCCCGAGCGGCGACCGCTCAGTCCGGAATACCGATGACACAAAGAACCAATCGCGTCGATGAGTTGTTTCGCCAGGAGATCGGGCAGATCCTCGCTCGCGAGGTTGCCGATCCGCGGATCGGCTTCGTCACCGTCACCGACGTCGAGACCGATCCGGATCTTCGCCACGCCCGCGTTTGGGTCAGCGTGATCGGCCAGCGTGCGGAGCGCGACGAGACGGTCGCCGCCCTGAACCGGGCGATGTCTTTCGTCCGCCGCGAGCTGGGGACGCGCCTCCGGCTGAAGCGGATCCCGGAGTTCCACGTCCGGCTGGACGACACGGCGGAGCGCGGAACGCGGGTGCTGCGCCTCCTGCACGAGCTCGAGGAGGGCCACCTGCCGGCGGACGAGGCGGTCCCCGGCGAGTCACTCCCGACGCCCGTCCGCCGCCTGCCCCGGCCCGACGACTCTCCCGACGAGAGCCCCGGCCCCGGGAGCCTCGCAGATCTTCCGCAGGGCAAGCCGGCGCGACGCCGCGCGACCGGGCGCCGCCCGGGGGCCCGCCGATCGCGGCGGTGAGCGTCGACCTTCGCCCGTTGGCGGCGAGTGTTCCGGACGTCGTCGTCGAGCGGCTGCGCTCCGCCAGGAACGTGCTGGCGGTGAGCCACGAGAATCCCGACGGCGATACCGTCGGCTCGACGCTCGCGATCTGTCGCCTCGTCGAGGCGCTCGGTGGCAGCGCCACGCCGCTGTGCACGGATCCCGTGCCGGCCCTGTACGACTTCCTCGCCGGCGTCGAACGGTTCCGAACCGATCCCGACCCGGCCGAGAGCTACGACCTGCTCGTGATCTCCGACTGCGGCTCGCTCGACCGGATCGGCGCGGTCCGCGACCGCCATCCCCGGCTGTTCGCCGAGCTGCCGCGGGTCGTCATCGACCACCACGCGTCGAACGACCAGATTGGCGACGGCGACTGGATCGAAGCCGCGGCCGCGGCCACCTGTGAGATGACCGCGCTCCTCGCAATCCGCCTGGGCCTGCCACTCGATCTCGACGACGGCGCCCTCGCCACCGCGCTCATGGCAGGGATCGTCATGGACACCGCGACGTTCTCCCACCCGAACGCGACGCCCCGCACGCTCGTCGTATCGGGCGCCCTCGTCGATGCCGGAGCGCCGCTCTCCGAGATCAGCCGGCGGCTCTACCGGACGAAGCCCGAAACGCAGCTCCGGCTGTTCGGACGGGTTCTTGAGCGTCTCGAGACCGATCTCGACGGCCGGCTCATCTGGTCGACGTTGCGCGACGCCGACCTGGTCGCGGCCGGCGCCCAGGCCGAGCACAGCGAAGGGATCATCGATCTCCTCGCCCAGGGTGATGCCGCCGAGGTGGCCATTCTGTTCAAGGAGGCAGGTGCCACGACCCGGGTCAGCGTCCGGACGCGCCCGGCCGGCGTCGACGCCACCGTCCTCACCGGCACGTTCGGTGGCGGGGGCCACGCGCGGGCCGCCGGCGCGACCGTCGATCTGCCGCTCGACGCGGCCGTGCCGGCCGTCCTTGCCGAGGCCCGCCGGCTCCTCGCCGCCGTGGCCGCCTGACGCCCGTGACCGCCCGATCGTCGGGTGGCCGCCCGAGCGGCCCGGGCCTCGACGGCATCCTCGTCGTCGCCAAGCCGCCAGGTCCCACGTCGCACGACATCGTTGCCCTGGTCCGGCGGCTCGCCGCCACGAAGCGAGTGGGCCACGGCGGGACCCTCGACCCGTTCGCGAGCGGCGTCCTGCCCGTCTTCCTCGGCCAGGCGACCCGGGTCGTCGAGTATCACCTGGGCGACCGAAAGGCCTACCGGGCGACCGTCTGCTTTGGGGCCACCTCCTCGACGGACGACCTCGAGGGCGAGCTGGAGCCGCTCGCCGGACCGCCGGTCACGCGCGACGCCGCGGAGGCTGCCTTGCCGGCCCTCCGCGGCCGAATCAGCCAGATGCCGCCTGCATACAGCGCCCTGAAGATCGGCGGGCGGCGTGCCTACGCCCTGGCCCGCGCCGGCCAGACGGTCGAGCTCGCGCCCCGGGAGGTCGAGATCGACCGGCTCGAGATCGTCGACTGGGACGGTTCGGATCCGGATCGGCCCGTCGCGATCGTCGAGGTCGTCTGCTCGGCCGGGACGTACGTCCGCGCCCTGGCCCGCGACCTCGGCGCCGCCCTCGGCAGCGGCGCGTACCTCGGAGCCCTCTCGCGGACCGCCAGCGGGCCGTTCCGTCTCGAGGCTGCCGTCACCCTCGACGACGTCCGCGCCGCGGCCGCAGCCGGGCCGGACCGGCTTGCCTCGCTCCTCCTCCCGATCGACGCCGGCCTCGACGACCTTCCCTCCGTCGTCCTCTCCGTAGCGGACCTCCCGGCGATCGCCCGGGGCCAGGTCGTGCGCGCCCCGGCGAGCACCCGTGATGCAGGCGACAGGCCGATCCGCCTCCTCGACCAGGACGGCCGCATCGTCGGTTTCGCCACCCTCCGGGACGGGCGTCTCTTCCCGGACAAGGTGCTTGTCGCTCAACCCGAGCCGGCCCCGCCTGGCGTCGCTCCCCAGCCGGTCGCGCCCGGCGGTGACTGACCACCCGAGCCTCGCCCCCGGCGCTCCGTTCGATCTCGTCGCCGGCGTCGACGCACTGCGGTCCGGGCACGGTCCGCTGTTCGCGGTCGTCGGCGTGTTCGACGGGCTCCACGTGGGCCACCGCTGGCTCCTCGACGCCCTCCTCATGCACGCCGAGCGGCTGGGCGCCCGTCCGGCCGTGATCACGTTCGATTCGCACCCGGACGAGGTGCTCGTCGGCGCAGCACCACCGCTCCTGCTCGACCCGGGCGACCGCCTGCGGCTCCTCCAGGACGCCGGCGTCGCAGTCGTCGTGGTCCAGCACTTCGACCAGGAGCTGCGGCGGACCCCGTACGAGGACTTCGTCCGGCGGATCACCTTCCGGACCCGGCTCGCCGGCCTGCTCATGACCCCCGATGCCGCCTTTGGGCACGAACGGCGGGGAACGCCCGACGCCCTCGCCGAGCTGGGCGCACGGAGCGACCCACGGTTCGAGGTCGTCGTCGTGCCCCAGTTCGCGCTCGACGGCCGGCCCATCAGCAGCTCGGATATCCGCCGTCTCGTCCAGTCCGGCGCGCTCGGGGCGGCTCGGCGGCTCCTCGGGCGCCCGTACAGCGTGGCCGGCACCCGGGAGGAGCGGGAAGGGGTCTCGACCTCGATCCCGGTCTCGTTCCCGCTCCCCGTCGCCCTCCCACCGGCGGGCTCCTACGGGGTGACGGTGGTCGACGCTGCCGTTCCCGGGCCGGCCGGGCCGGCGATCGCCACGATCCGCGGGGACCCGCCCTCGATCGAGGTGGCCGGGGAGCTCGTCCCGGTCGCCCCACGCCTTCGAATCGTGTTCGACTGATCGGGGAGGGGCGGGGTCCGGGCGGGCGGCCGTTTGCCCGTAAGGGCCCTCGCCTGTTACCATCCGCCGGTCAAATAGAAGGTAACAAGCAACAGTTCGTGTCGGAGGACCGAGTGCCGCTCGCGCGGGAATTGAAGCAGGAGACCATCACGGGGTTCGCCACAAACGATGGCGACACGGGTTCGCCGGAGGTCCAGATCGCGCTCCTGACGGAGCGGATCAAGGGCCTGACGGGCCATCTCCGGGGCTTCCCAAAGGACAATCATTCGCGCCGCGGCCTCCTCAAGCTCGTCGGTCAGCGCCGGCGTCTCCTCGCCTACCTGGTGAAGAAGGACAACGCGCGCTATCGGGCCGTCATCGGACGGCTCGGACTCCGCCGCTAGCGCATCGCCGCCCCGGGCCCGGTGCAGCCGGACCCCATCGCGAAGCGACGCCTTGACGGCGCGACCGGAAAGCCCAGGGTCGCCTCCTCCGACACGGGACAGGAAGGAATTCAGTCCCTTGTCACAGGTCTTCGAGATCCAGTTTGGTGGTCGCACGCTGACCATTGAGCACGGCAGGATGGCTCGTCTCGCCGGCGGCGCCGTCACGGTGCGATACGGCGACACGATGGTGCTCGGCACCGCAAACCGCTCGGACCCCCGTCCGGGCCTCGACTTCTTCCCGCTCACCGTCGACTTCGAGGAGCGGATGTACGCCGCGGGCAAGATCCCCGGCGGCTTCATCAAGCGCGAGTCGCGCCCCTCGGAGGTGGCGATCCTCGCCGCCCGCCTGACCGACCGGCCCATCCGCCCGCTCTTTCCGGAGGGCTACAAGGACGACGTCCAGGTGGTCATCACCGTCCTCTCGACGGACCAGGAGAACAACCCGGACGTCCTCGGCACGATCGCCGCGTCGACCGCGCTGACGATCAGCGACGTCCCCTTCCAGGGTCCCATCGCGGCTGTCAGGGTCGGTCGGATCGGCGGCGAATTCGTCATCAACCCAACGCACAGCCAGCTCGCGGAGTCGGAGCTCGACCTGATCGTCTCCGGCACGCGCGACGCGATCATGATGGTCGAGGCGGGGGCGAAGGTCCTGCCCGAGGACATCATGGCCGAGGCGATCCTGTTCGCCCACCAGTCGCTCCGCCCGCTGATCGATCTCCAGGACCAGATCCGCGAGGCCGTCGGCAAGCCCAAGCGGATTCCGTTCATCGAGCCGGCGACCAGCTCCGTGCTCGACTTCGTGGCCGCTCTCAAGGGCGGCCAGGAGCTCGTCGTCGTCGACATCGAGACGACCGGGATCGACCCGAAGATGGCCGACCTCCTCGAGATCGCCGCGGTCAAGGTCAAGGGCGGCAAGGTCACCGACACCTGGTCGACCCTCGTGAACCCCGGCCGGCCGATCGTCGGCCAGCAGATCCACGGACTCACCGACAAGGACGTCAAGGGCGCCCCGAAGCCGGCCGACGCCGTCCGCCAGCTTCTTGCCTTCGCCGGCGACGCGACCCTCATCGGCCACAACGTCGGGTTCGATCTCACGTTCCTCGAGGAGGCGCACGGCGACGGCTTCCGGTTCGAGCCGGGCCACTATCTCGACACGCTGGTCATCGCCCGCGAGGCGTTCCCCGGCGTGCCCGAGTCCTTCAAGCTGCCGGATCTCGCCCGGTTCCTCGGCGTCGAGGTCCTGGCGAGCCATCGCGCGCTGCCGGACGCGGAGGCGACCGCCGCCGTGCTCGTCAAGCTCGCCGAGGACCTCGCACCACGGCTCGACAAGCTGCGCGAGGGGATCACAGCCGCGATCCGTGCCAACCGCGACGGCCGCAACGGCGGCGACCTGCTCGAGATTGCCAAGCGCGAGGCGCGGGTCGGCAAGGGCCTGTTCTCCGTCGTCAACAAGAAGACCGTGCGGGAGCTCGTGCTGTCGGACGGGATCCGGATGGACGGTCGCGGCCTCGACGACATCCGGCCGATCTCGGTCGAGGTGGGGCTCGTGCCGCGCGCCCACGGCTCCGGCCTGTTCACCCGCGGTGACACCCAGGCGCTGACCGTGGCCACGCTGGGCTCGTCGAGCGACGTCCAGCGGATCGATACGATCAGCCCCGAGACGGAGAAGCGGTACATCCACCACTACAACATGCCGCCGTACTCGACCGGCGAGAACAAGCAGATGCGCGGCCCCGGACGCCGGGAGATCGGGCACGGCCACCTCGCCGAGCGAGCCCTCCTGCCGGTCCTGCCGAGCGTCGAGGAGTTCCCGTACGTCATCCGCCTCGTGTCCGAGTGCGTCACGTCGAACGGGTCCACGTCGATGGCCTCGACCTGCGGCTCGACGCTCGCGCTCATGGACGCAGGCGTGCCGATCAAGGCGCCGGTCGCCGGCGCCGCGATGGGTCTCGTCCTCGAGGGCGAGGGCAAGTTCGCGGTCCTGACGGACATCCTCGGCAAGGAGGATCAGTTCGGTGACATGGACTTCAAGGTCACCGGCACGCGCGACGGGATCACCGCCCTCCAGATGGACATCAAGGTCAAGGGGATCGACGAGCGGGTCATCCGGGAGGGTCTGAAGAAGGCCTACGCAGCCCGAATGACCATCCTCGACAAGATGGCCGAGGTCCTGCCGTCTGCCCGGACCGAGATGAGCGAGTTTGCGCCGCGGATCACCACGATCCGGATCAACCCGGAGAAGATCCGGGAGATCATCGGCAAGGGCGGCTCGATGATCCGCAAGATCCAGGAAGAGACCAGCACCGAGATCAACGTCGAGGACGACGGCACCGTCGAGATCGCGGCCGTCAACCAGGACAACGCTCGCAAGGCGATCCAGTGGATCGAGAGCCTGACGAAGGACGTCGAGATCGGCGCGCTCTACCTCGGCAAGGTCACCCGGATCATGGGCTTCGGAGCGTTCGTCGAGATCCTGCCCGGCTAGGAAGGCCTCGTCCGGATCGGCGAGCTGGCCGACTACCACGTCCCGACCGTCGAGGACGTCGTGTCCGTCGGCGACGAGGTGATGGTCGTCGTGACCGAGATCGACCGGCAGGGCCGGATCAACCTGTCCCGCAAGGCGGCGATGCAGCGGCATCTGGCCAAGGAGCCGGTCGGCTGACGGCCGGGCCGTTCAACCGCGGCTCATCGGAGGACCCGCCCAGGCGGGTCCTCTGCCGTTCTCGGCGCAAATATCAGCCCCAGCAGTGTTAACGCCCGCGCTGGGCCTCCGGGGGGCCGTTTCGAGGCTGGCTCGTGCGTGGCATTGCCTGCCGAGGCCCCCCTGGGGCGGCGGCATCGGCGTTACCACCACTCCCACTGATATTTGAGACAACCGGGGCGGGACGCTCGCCGGCGATACACCCGGCCCTGGGCATCAGACGCGCCCCGTCGAGCCGCGCTGACTTTCCTGTCATACGCCACCCACGAGAGCCTATGGCTCCGAACCGGGCGCGCCGGACGGCCAGCCGGGGCATTCGATAGCCGTTCCCGTCTAAGGTCGCGGTCCCAATGGCCGCCGAATCGGCGATTCCGGCCGGGGTAGTGCTCCTGAGGCCACCGGGGAGAGCGTATGACAGGAAACGGGGCTGCGGCCGCCGTCGTGCCCGGGCCCTCGAACCGGAGAGGCGCCGCGATATACTCCCGCCGTGCCCGGATGACCCCGACCCGACAGGGAGCCGCGTTCCCGATGACCCCGTCGCACCTCACTGTCGCAGTCGTCGGCGCCACCGGCGTCGTCGGCCGGACCATGATCCAGGTCCTCACCGAACGGGAGTTCCCGGTAGGGAAGCTGCGCCTGCTCGCATCCGGGCGGTCGGCGGGACGGTCCCTCACGATCGAGGGGCGGACATACGAGATCGGCGAAGCCCTGCCCAACGCGTTCGACGACGTCGACATCGCCCTCTTCTCGGCCGGTGCCGACGTCTCGCAGGCCCTCGCACCCGGGGCCGCCGCCCGGGGCGCGACGGTCATCGACAACTCGAGCGCGTGGCGGATGGACCCGGGCGTGCCGCTCGTCGTGAGCCAGGTGAACCCGGACGACCTCGCCCGGCACGAGGGGATCATCGCCAACCCGAACTGCTCGACGATGCAGCTCGCGCCGCCGCTCATGGCCCTGCGCGACGCCGTCGGGCTCGAGCGGGTCGTCGTCGACACATACCAGTCCGTGTCGGGCACCGGCGGCGACGCCGTTGCGGAGCTCGAGGGCCAGATCCGGGCGCACGTGGCCGGCGAGCCGAAGGCCGCGTCCGTCTACCCACACCCGATCGCGTTCAACGCGCTGCCCGAGATCGACACCTTCCTTGACAACGGCTACACGAAGGAGGAGTGGAAGGTCGTCACGGAGAGCCGGAAGATCCTCCACCTGCCGGACCTCCGGATCTCCTGCACGGCCGTCCGCGTGCCGGTGTTCGTGAGCCACTCGGAGGCGGTTCACGTGGAGACCCGCGACCGGATCACTCCGGACCGGGCCCGAGAGCTGTTCGGGGCGATCCCGGGGATCGTCGTCCAGGACGACCCGGCCGGGCATCTCTACCCGCTGGCGACCGAGGCGGCCGGTCATGACGAGATCTTCGTGGGGCGGGTGCGCCACGATCTATCCGTCCCGGACGGGCGCGGGATCGCGTTCTGGGTCGTGAGCGACAACCTGCGCAAGGGCGCGGCCACGAATGCCGTCGAGATCGCCGAGCTCCTCGTGGCCCGCGACTGGGTCCGTGCCGCCTCACGCCGCGGCGCGGTCGCGGCCGGCGGGGGCGGAGCGTGACCGACGCCGAGCGCCGTGCGGCGCTCGAGGCGATCGCCGCCGAGGTCCGCGTCTGCGAACGGTGCCGGCTGCACCAGGGCCGAACGAACGCGGTTCCTGGAGAAGGCAATCCCTCGACCGAGGTGATGTTCGTCGGTGAGGGTCCCGGCTACAACGAGGACCGCCTCGGGAGGCCGTTCGTGGGGCGGGCCGGGGACTTCCTCGTGAAACTCCTCGGCTCGATCGGCTGGCGGCGGGACGAGGTGTTCATCACGAACGTCGTGAAGTGCCGGCCGCCCGACAACCGCGATCCCCAGCCTGAAGAGATCGCGGCCTGCGCTCCGTACCTCCGGCGCCAGCTCGAGGCCCTCGACCCGGCGCTCGTCGTGACGCTCGGCCGGTACTCGATGGCCACGTTCATGCCCGGGGCCCGAATCTCGCAGGCCCACGGCGCCGTCCGCCCGGCGGACCCGGCGACCGGCGCGAACAATGCGCTGGTGCTGGCGATGTACCATCCGGCGGCCGCGCTTCGGACGACGGCGATCGCGGAGACGTCGCTCCAGGACATGGCCGGCGTGCCGGGTGCGCTCGTCGAGGCGCGCCGGCGGCGGTCCGAACCAATCGGTCCCGCGGGGCCCCCGGCGATCACGGCACCGGTCCCGGAGCCCGTCGTCGTCGCGGCAACGGCCGGCGCGACTGCGGCCGGCGCGGCGACCGAGCCTCGCCAAGCGAGCGCGGTCGCCACGCTCGACGCGCCTGAGCCGTCTGCAGAGAACCGCGGGGAAGACGCGATCCCGACCGACCAGATGACCCTCTTCTGAGCCACTCCGAACCAAGGACGCGAATGCCAGGACCCAACGAGCCGCTCCGCATCATCCCGCTCGGCGGGGTGGGCGAGATCGGCAAGAACATGTACGTCTTCGAGTACGGCAGCGACATCATCGTCGTCGACTGCGGCCTGATGTTCCCGGACGAGGAGATGTTCGGGATCGACCTCGTCGTGCCCGACATCACCTACCTCAAGGAGCGCCGCGCGAAGGTCAAGGCGTTCCTCATCACCCACGCCCACGAGGACCACGTCGGCGGCCTGCCGTACATCCTCCCCGAGTTTCCTGGCGTCCCGATCTACGCCTCGACCCTCGCCCGCGGCCTCCTCGGCAACAAGATCAAGGAGCACAAGCTCCACTCGAACCCGATGCTCCCGCTCAATCCCGGCGATCAGGTGACGGTTGGTCCCTTCACGGTCATCCCGTTCCGCGTGGGGCACTCGATCCCGGACGCGATGGGGATCGCCCTGCGGACTCCGGTCGGGATCGTCGTCCACTCCGGCGACTTCAAGTTCGACCACACGCCGGTCGACGGCAAGCTCTCGGACTTCCACATCCTCGCCAAGCTGGGTGAAGAAGGCGTCGTCTGCCTGCTGTCCGACTCGACCCGGGCCGAGAACCCCGGCTACACGCCGTCCGAGCGCACGGTCGGCGAGGCGTTCCGCGAGATCATGCAGCCGCTCGAGGGACGGGTCATCGTCGCGACGTTCGCGAGCAACATCGCCCGGCTCCAGCAGGTCCTCGACGCGTCGGCCGAAATGAACCGCCAGGTCGCGGTCATCGGCCGGTCGATGGAGCAGAACTTCAGGGTTGCGACCGACCTCGGCTACCTGACGTATGGGCCGTCGCTGATCGTCCCGAAGGACCGGATCGGCGAGATTCCCGCGGACAAGCTCACAATCGCCACGACCGGCGCCCAGGGCGAGCCGATGGCCGGCCTGGCCCGGATGGCGAACCGCGACCACCGGTACGTCGAGATCCAGCCCGGTGACACCGTCATCGTCAGCGCCAGCCCGATCCCGGGCAACGAGGAGTACGTGGCCCGGACGATCGACAACCTGTTCAAGGCCGGCGCAAACGTCTTCTACCACACGATCAAGCGCGCCCACGTCTCGGGACATGCGAGCCAGGAGGAGCTCAAGCTGATGCTCGGGCTCACGAAGCCGAAGAACTTCATCCCGATCCATGGCGAGTTCCGGATGCAGGTCCAGCACGGCCGCCTCGCGATCGAGACGGGGGTCCTGCCGGAGAACGTGTTCATCATCGAGAACGGCGTGCCTATAGAGATCTCCGAGGACGGCACTGCCCGTCGCGGCACCCCGGTTCCCGCCGGCTATGTGTTCGTCGACGGGCTGTCGGTCGGCGACGTCGGCGAGGTCGTGCTCCGCGACCGGAAGTCCCTGGCCAACGACGGGATGTTCATGGTCGTCGTGACGATCGACAAGCAGACCGGCAACGTCGTCGGGCGGCCCGAGATCATCACCCGCGGCTTCGTCCACCAGAACGAGCAGGACCCGATGATGGCCGAGGCGATCGAGCGGATCCTCACCTCGATCCAGAACCCTGGTGATCACATCTCCGAGATCGCGCTCCTCAAGACCCAGATCAAGGACGGCGTCTCCCGATTCCTCTACGAGCAGACGAAGCGGCGACCGATGGTCTTCCCGGTCGTGGTCGAGGTGTAGCCGTGGCACGTCGCAGCCAGGCCCGCCGCCGCCGGAAGCGAGGGTTCGGACTCGGGCTCCCGTCGTTCGACGTTCCGGCCGAGGTCGTCCGCTCGCTGTTCGGCCTGACGCTGCTCGTCCTGGGCGTCGTCATGCTGATCATGCTGTTCCTGCCGGCGGAGGAAGGGACCCTCACCCGCTGGGCGCGTGACCTCGTCGTGCCGTTCTTCGGCAGCGGCCGCTGGCTCCTGCCGTTCCTTCTCCTCGCCGCCGGGGCCTACGTCGAGTGGAATGGCGCCCTCGACCCGGGCTGGCAGTGGCGCCTGGTCGCCGGGGCCGTCGCGTACATCGCGCTCCTCGGCGTCATCGAGTTCCTCCCCGAGCGTGGCGGGGGCCACATCGGAAGGACGCTCGCCGACGCGCTCCGTGGGCCCCTCCAGGACCCGGTTGCGTTCGTCCTCCTCGCCGGGATCCTCGTCGGCTCGCTCCTCGTTGCCCTCCAACGGCCACTGCGCAGCCTGGTCGAACCGTTGGGCCGGCCCATCGGCGGCGTCGCATCGGCCCTCCAGGCACGGGCCGAGGAGATGCGCGAGCGCGCGGAGGCGAACGCCGTGGCCGGGAACGGCCGGGGAACGAGCATCCGGAGCGGCCGCGGACCCCGCGTGGCTGTCGGTCCCGGCTCACCCGGTCAGCGGGGGATCTGGGGCACGGATGACGACGACGAAGAGGGGCAAGAGGACGAAGACGAGGAGGAATACGAGGACGAAGACGAGGAGGAGGAGGAGGAGCCAATCCCGTCCGGCATCCCCAGCAACACCCCGGTCTCGGCCACGTTCGCGCCGGCCCGGGGCGCCTCGGGCGCTGCCTCTGCGACGCTCGTTGCTCCGCCCCGGCTCCGCGACCTCGACGATGTGACCGATGCCGGCGACGCAGCCGAGCCGCGGATCGAGTACGAGCTTCCCCCGCTCGAGCTTCTCGAGGACGTCGAGGTGCCGGTCTCGGCGGGCGGCACCGAGGCGCACCACCGGCGGAACGAGGAGATCATCGTTCGCAAGCTCGCGAGCTTCAACATCCCGGCCCAGGTCGTCAACCGGAACGCGGGCCCGGTCGTTACCCAGTACGAGGTCCAGCCGGCACCGGACATCAAGGTGAGCCGGATCGAGGCGCTCGCCGACGACCTCGCGATGGCCCTCGCCGCGCGCTCACTCCGGATCGAGGCGCCCATCCCCGGCAAGAGCGCCGTCGGTATCGAGATCCCGAACAAGGAATTCAACATCGTCGCCCTGCGGCGGATCCTCGAGGAGGTCGACTTCAAGGCCTCCGGCTCGACGCTGACGTTCGCCCTCGGCCGGGACGTGGCCGGCAAGGCCCAGGCGGTCGATCTTGCGAAGATGCCGCACCTGCTCATCGCCGGCGCGACCGGCTCGGGCAAGAGCGTCATGGTCAACGCCGTCATCACGAGCCTCCTGTGCGAGGCCACGCCGCACGACGTCCGGATGATCCTCATGGACCTCAAGCGCGTCGAGCTGGCCTCGTACAACGGCCTCCCGCACCTGCTCGTCCCGGTCATCACCGAGCCCGAGCGCGCGAAGGCCGCGCTCAAGTGGGCGGTCAACGAGATGGAGAGCCGCTTCCGGCGGTTCGCCGGTGCAAGCGCCCGCAATATCCGGGGCTACAACGACGGTCGGGCGGACCCGGAGGATCGGCTGCCCTACATCGTGATCATCGTCGACGAGCTGGCCGACCTGATGATGCGCGAGGGCAAGGACGTCGAGGAGCCGATCGTCCGCCTCGCCCAGAAGGCCAGGGCGACGGGGATCCACATGGTCCTTGCCACCCAGCGCCCGTCGGTGAACGTCGTGACCGGCCTGATCAAGGCGAACTTCCCGAGCCGGATCGCGTTCGCCATGGCCTCCCAGATCGACTCGCGCACGATCCTCGACTCGCCCGGGGCCGAGGACCTCATCGGCCGCGGGGACATGCTCTATCAGCCGTCCGACCTGCCCCGACCGATGCGCCTCCAGGGCGTGTTCGTATCCGACCCGGAGATCCTCCGCGTCGTCGACCACTGGAAGGACCAGATCGAGGACCCCCATTACGACCTGTCGATCATCGAGAGCGACGACGACGGCACGAGCCAGGCCGACGACCTCATGGACGAGGACGCGGACCGCCTCCTGCCCGATGCCGTCGACGTCATCCGGGAGTACGACCGGGCGTCGGCATCGTTGCTCCAGCGGCGGCTGAAGATCGGGTACGCACGGGCGGCCCGGATCATCGACCAGCTCGAGGCGCGGGGGTACATAGGGTCGTTCGACGGCTCGAATGCCCGCCCCGTGCTGCGCCGGGAGAGCGGGCCGGCCGCCGGGGACGACGACGAGGAGGACGAGGAGGAGTGACGACGGCGGCGTCCGACTCCGTCGTCCCGGGCCTGCCCCGGCGGCTGCATGCCGCGCGCGAGCGGAAGGGCGTCGATCTCTACCGGGCAGAGCGCGACACGAAGATCCGGGCGCGCTATCTGGAGGCTCTCGAGCGAGGCGACTGGCCGGCGCTCCCCGGCGCGGTCTATACGAAGGGGTTCCTGCGCAACTACGCGCTCTACCTGGGTCTCGATCCCGGCGAGGTCCTGCGCGACTGGCGGCGCGAACGAGGCGACGCCCGCGAGAGCGTGCCGATCGTCGTCCGCCGCGCCGTCACCGCTCCGCGCCAGGGCCTCACCGTCTCCGCCGGAGCCGTTTGGGCCCTGCTCCTCGCCGCCGTCGTCGTCGCGTTCGCTGTGTACCTTGGCATCCAGGTCCTCCGGTTCGCCCGGCCGCCGACGCTCGCGGTCCTTTACCCGGCCGTTGCCGTGTCGACGGTGGGGGAGTCGACGACGACGTACGTCCTGCGAGGGACGTCGGTCCCCGGCGCGACGATCATTGTCGCGACGCCCGGTCGCGAGCACCCCTACCGCGTCGAGGCGGCGCCGGATGGCTCGTGGAGCGTCCAGGTGGACCTCCGCCGCGGCCGCAACCAGTTTGACGTCAGCGCGGTCGACCGGGAGACCCGCAAGGCATCCGAGACCGTCGCCCAGCTGTTCATCACGGTGCCGTTGTGATCGCGCTGCCACGGCCGCGGCCGACTCGCCGCGCCTGAACCGGTGGCC
Source organism: uncultured Anaerolineaceae bacterium (assembly GCA_964626755.1). Taxonomy (GTDB): domain Bacteria; phylum Chloroflexota; class Limnocylindria; order Limnocylindrales; family CSP1-4; genus JACDAV01. Next base: position 195,810 of record CAZVGO010000004.1, read on the forward strand.
GCCGAGTCGCCCGCCGCGCTCGCCGACCTCGTCGCGCTGGCCGAGCGCCTCCAGGGGATCTGCCTCGGCCGCTCGCTGACGGTCGCGACGGCCGAATCGTGCACCGGTGGCCTCGTCGCCCACATCCTGACCGAGGTCCCCGGCTCGTCCGGCTACTTCCAGGGGGCCGTCGTGACGTACTCGGACGAGGCGAAGAAGACGCTCCTCGGTGTTCCCGACGAGATCCTCGCGGCCCACGGTGCAGTCAGCGCCCAGGTGGCACGGGCGATGGCCGCCGGAGCCCGGGAACGGCTCGGGGTCGGCCTCGCGGTCGCGGTCACGGGGATCGCCGGGCCCGACGGCGCGAGTGCGGCGAAGCCGGTCGGGCTGACGTACGTCGCGGTCGCCGACGACGCCGGCGACGAGGTCAGGCGCTTCCACTGGACCGGCGACCGGGCGGAGAACAAGCGCCTGAGCGCGGAGGCCGCGCTCGAGCTGCTCGTCGAGCGGGCATCGCGGTGACGCGCGACGCGTCGGCCGTGGGCGCGGGGCTCGCGGCGGCGCGCGACGCCCGGCCGATCCGGGCCGGTGAACGGATCCACGTCGTCGGTGCGGCCGGCGCCGGTGCATCCGCGGCGGCCCTGCTCGCCCATCACGCGGGAGCGGTCGTGACCGGCTGCGACGCCGGTGGCGCGTCGCCGTATACGCCGGCGCTCGAGGCGGAGGGCATCGCGCTCGCCTGGGGGCACGACCCGGCCCACGTCACGGGCGAGCCGCGGCCGGATCGGCTCGCGGTCACGAAAGCGCTCACCGCGATCGCCCCGGACCACGCCGAGCTCGAGGCGGCGCGCTCCTCCGACGTCCCACTCGAACCGTGGCAGCAGGTGGTCGCGGACGCGGCCACGGGAAGGACGCTCGTCGCGGTCGCGGGGACACACGGCAAGAGCACGACTGCGGGGTGGCTGGTCCACGTCCTCGCCGCCGCCGGCGCGGACCCGTCCGCGTTCGTGGGCGCGCTCCTGCCCGCCGAGACGGCCGGCGGCCTGCCGGCGACCGCCCGGTGGGGCAGGGGACCGGCGTTCGTTGTCGAGGCCGACGAGTACGCGGGCAACTTCGACCCGTTCCGGCCGGCGATCGCGGTCCTGACATCGGCCGAGTGGGACCACCCCGACGTGTTCGCCGACCAGGCTGCGGTGACCGAGGCCTTCGAGGGCTGGCTCCGCCGGATGCCGGCCGGCGGGGTCGTCGTGGCCAACGCGGGCGACCCGCGCGTGGAGGGGATCCTCGATCGGATCCTGGACCTGCCGCTCCGAATCGTGGCCTACGCCCTCACCGACGGTGGGCCTCAGCGGAGCGGCTTCCTGCGCGGCCTCGCGGAGCGGTACGCGACCGGGGGGACCGCTGCGACCCCGCTGCTCGGCCGGGTCGTCTCGGCCGATCCCGCCGGCACGACCCTCGAGGTCCATGGTCTCGACCCGCTCGCCGGACCGGTGACGGCACGGCTCGGAACGGCCGGCCGGCACAACGCGGCCAACGCGCTCGGCGCGGCGGGCGCGGCGCTCAGCCTCGGCCTGCCGGCGGCGGCGATCGTCGATGGCCTCGCGACGTTCTCGGGTGTCGGGCGACGCCTCGAGCGCAAGGGGGAGGCAGGCGGCGTCGTCGTGTACGACGACTACGGCCATCACCCGACAGCGATCCGCGAGACGATCAGCGCCGTCCGCCAGCGCGAGCCCCACCGCCGGATCTGGGCGGTCTACGAGCCCCTGACCTACCACCGGACCGCCGCCCTGCTCGACGACTTCGCGGATGCCCTGGCGACCGCGGACGCGGTCGCCGTCGCCGACATCTGGGCCGGTCGCGATCCGGACACGACGATCGCCTCGGCGGCGGGCCTGGCGGCCGCGGTCACGGGACGGCGTCCGGACATCCCCGTCGGCGCGCCCGGATCGGTCGAGGCCACCGCGGATTGGCTCGCCTCGGAGGTCCGTCCCGGGGATGCGGTGCTCGTCATGGGCGGGGGCCGGAGCTACCGGATCGGGGAGCGCCTGCTCGACCTCCTCGGGCGCTGACGTCCCGTTCGTCCACATCGGGCCTCGCCGGGTACCATGATGGGCCGCTCGCCACGCACCGGGCGCCTCAGCGGACAGGGAGGAGGCACGATGGCCGGAGAGGTCTCGTTCGACGTCGTCAGCGAGTTCGACGAGCAGGAGCTCCGCAACGCGCTCGACCAGGTCAGGCGTGAGGTCCAGCAGCGCTACGACTTCAAGGGCGTCACGGTGGACCTGACCCAGGGCAAGGACGACATCACGTTGCTGACCGACGACGAGCACCGGGCGGCTGCGGTAAAGGACCTTGTCCTGTCGAAGGCCGTCAAGCGCGGCCTCTCGCTGAAGATCTTCGACTGGGGCAAGGTCGAGCCGGCCGGCGGGAACAAGGTGCGCCAGGTGATCAAGCTCCGCCAGGGCCTCGACGACACCCTCGCGAAGAAGCTCTCGAAGCTCATCCGCGACGAGTTCCCGAAGATCAAGTCGAGCATCCAGGGCGACGCGGTGCGGGTGTCGGGCAAGAGCAAGGACGAGCTCCAGCGGGTGATCGGTCGGCTGCGCGAGCTCGACGAGACCGTGCCCCTCCAGTTCCAGAACTACCGATAGGTCGCCGCGGTGCTGCCGGGCGCCCGGATCGGGCAGATCCTCATGATCGTCGTCGCAGTGCTCGTCATCCTGGGCCTCGTGCTCTCGACGTTCTCGGCGCCGATCGGGCTCTAGCGTTGGAGATGGATCGATGATCGACCAGACGGGGACGGCGACGCCGTCGACCGAAACCGAGACACAAGACGCAGCCATCGCCACCGAGACTCCCGAACCACCCGACGATGGCGCCGCCCAGGCAGACCCGGACCGGGTCGCCGAACCCGATCCCGCGGCACCACCCGACGTGACCGGCGAGATCGCGGCCGAGCCCGAGCCCGAAACCGCGGCCGAGGCCGAGCCCGAGCCCGCCGCGGCCGAGCCCGAAACCGCCGCGGCCGAGGCTGAGCCCCAGGCCGATCTCGACGCCGAGGAGCCCCCGGCTGCCGTTCCGGCCGACACGGGGCCCCGAACCGTCGGTCGCCTCGTCGCCGACGTCCTCCGGGCCGCCGGCGTGCGCTATGCCTTCACGGTCCCGGGCGAGAGCTTCCTCGGCCTCCTCGAGGGCCTGTCTGCCGCCGGGATCCGCGTCGTCGCGACGCGCCACGAGGGAGCGGCCGCGTTCATGGCCGAGGCCTATGGCCAGCTCACCGGCCGGCCCGCCGCCTGCCTCGCGACCCGGGCGGTCGGGGCCGCGAACCTCGCGATCGGGATCCACACGGCCCGCCAGAACTCCACCCCGATGTTTGTCCTCGTCGGCCAGGTCGAGCGCCGGTTCCGCGGCCGGGAGGCGTTCCAGGAAGTCGACCAGGTCGGCTCGTTCGGCCGTCTCGCGAAATGGAGCTCCGAGCCGCGCGACGCCGGGGAGGTTGCCACGGCCCTCGTCGAGGCGGTCGGTCAGGCCCTCGGCGGGCGTCCCGGGCCGGTTCTGTTGTCGCTCCCGGAGGACCTGCTCGACGAGGAGGTCCCGGCGGAGCTGTCGGTAGACGTGACCCGCCCCGGCCCGCCCCGGGCGGAGGTGTCGGAGGTTCGGGCCGTTCTCCAGCTCCTCGCCTCGGCCGAGCGGCCGGTGATCCTCGCCGGCGCCGGCGTCCTGCGGGCGCGGACGTCGAGCGACCTCACCAGGTTCGCGGAGCTGCTCCATGTCCCGGTGATCGCCGCGTGGCGGCGGGGCGACGTCCTCTCGAACGACAACGCGCTCTTCCTCGGGATGGCCGGGTACGGGTCGCCCGCCTCGGTCCGCGAGCGGCTCGAAAGTGCGGACGCGATGCTCGTCATCGGCTGCCGGCTCAACGAGGTGACGACGTTCGGCTACCGGATTCCCGCCCCCGGCGTGCCGTGGGCCCACGTCGACCTCGCTCCGCGGGAGGGCCGAGACGGGCTCGAACCGCCAACGATCGCGGTCCGGTCCGACGCCCGCGCCTTCCTCCGCGGCGCCGTCCAGCGCCTCAGGGGAGCCGTCCTCCATGCGGGGCACGTCGACGCGCGGCGGGCCGCCAACGAGCGCGACCGCGCCACCTGGGAGCTCGGATCGACCGTCGATGGCGGCGACTGGTCCGGTCCGGGGATTCACCCTGGCCGGGTGATCGCGGCACTTCGCCGCGTGCTGCCGGACGAGGCGATCCTCACGACCGACGCCGGCAACTTCGGGGGATGGGCGGCCCGTGGGTTCCGGTTCCGCCGGCCGGGCACGTTCCTCGGCCCGACGTCCGGGGCGATGGGCTACGGGCTGCCGGCGGCGATCGCCGCCTCCCTCGTCCACCGCGATCGGCCGGTCGTGGCGCTCGTCGGTGACGGCGGGCTGGCGATGTCAATGGCCGAGCTCGAGACCGCTGTCCGGGAGCACGCCCGGGTCGTCGTCCTCGCATTCGACAACGAGCGCTACGGGACGATCCGGATGCACCAGGAACGGCGTGACGGGGCGGAGCCGGTCGGGACCGACCTGGGGCCGATCGATTTCGCGGCGATCGCCCGAGCGTGTGGCGCACGCGGCGTGCGGGTGGAGACTGATGAGGCGTTCGAGCCGGCGCTTCGCCAGGCGCTCGCCGGCGATCGGGCGACGGTCATCCAGCTCGTGCTCGATCGGAGCTGGGTTTCGGTCGACGAGCCGGCGGTTCGCCAGGGGGGCTAGGGGGCCCGGCGCCCGCGCGCCGCACCCGTTTGGCGCAAATACCAGCCGGGGGAGTGTTAGCGCCCCCTGTGCTCCTCCCGGGAGCCTCCGGCGGCCCCGTCCAAGCGTGAAATCGGCTGTCGGCTGGCCTCGCAGGGCGCGGATTCGGCGTTACCAACGCCCCCACTGGTATTTGAGACAAACCGGCGGGTGGCCGTCCCGCTACGCCATGACCTGTCGGTCAGCCCCGCGGAGAGCCGTGGGCGGCGTCGTGGAGCCGCTCCCGCAGGCCGACCCGGCAGGCGCGCTTCAGGATGATGCGCACGCGAACGGCCTCGGTCCGGCGGGGTTCAGGGCGGCCGAGGCGTCGGACGTGGTCGCGGAATGCCGCGGCGACGTCCGGTGCCGGATTGGTGCGGAGACGCATGAACACGTCGGGCAGGGTGTACCGGACGGTGCGCCGAGGCAACCCGGTGATTCGGGGCAACGCCCACCGCCGATAGTCCCGTTCCCCGGGCCGGGGCGCCCGACCGACCGGGTCAGCCCCGCGACCGCCGACATCGCTTCGGCGGCTCCTTGGCGGCCTTCGCCTGGGTGTCCTGGATCTGTTTGAACACCTTGCCCATGCCCGGCTTCATGAGGGCTCGCTGTTCGGCGGCGGCCTCCCGGTCCCGGCGGCGCACCCGTTCAGCCTCCCGCGGGTCCAGCTCGTCGCTCATCGGGGCGCTCCGTCAGCGCTTCGGGGGAAGCGTCTTGCCGTGGCCGATCGCTCGCTCGACCCAACGCGCCAGCCCTTCGTCGTCGGCGAGAACGGTAGCCGGGAGGGCCACGAAGTTCTTCATCGGGCGGCCCGGCATCGGCTCGAACGCTGTCGCACCCTCGGCTCGGGCCGCTTCCTGCTCCGCTTCGGGCAGCCGTACGACCCAGTTCCGCTGGTGGAGCCCGGTCACCATGTTGCCGCCGACAAACGCGGCCGGGTACCCGAACATCTTCCGCCGCTCAGCCTCGGGGAAACGGTCCAGGACCCGACCGAATCGCTCGGCCAGCTCTTCCGCTGACTTCTCCCAGGCCATGCCTTCCTGCTCAGCTGTAGTGATCGGGGACGAAGGTCTGGTCGGCCATGGGGGGTCGTACGTAGCCGACGTCCGACTGGCGGTCGGGGAGCCGGATCGCCTGCTGGGGCAGTTCCTCGTAAGGAATGAGGCTGAGCAGGTGGCGGATGGTGTTCAGGCGGGCCCGGCGCTTGTCGTCGGCAGCAACGACGTACCAGGGCGCCTGCTTCGTGTCCGTGTGGGCGAACATCTCGTCCTTCGCCCTCGAGTACTCGACCCACCGAGTGCGCGACTCGAGGTCCATCGGACTGAGCTTCCAGCGCTTCGTCGGGTCGTCTAGCCGGCCCTGGAAGCGGCGCTCCTGCTCCTCGTCGCTGACGGAGAACCAGTACTTCACGAGGATGATCCCGGACCGGATGAGCATCCGCTCGAACTCGGGACAAGAGCGAAGGAATTCGCGGTACTCCTCCTCGGTGCAGAAGCCCATGACCCGCTCGACACCCGCCCGGTTGTACCAGCTCCGGTCGAACAGGACCATCTCCCCGGCCGCCGGCAGGTATTCCGCGTAGCGCTGGAAATACCACTGCGACTTCTGGCGCTCGGTCGGGGTGCCGAGAGCGACGACCCGGCAGATCCGCGGGTTGAGGCTGGCGGAGATCGTCTTGATCGTCCCGCCCTTCCCGGCCGCGTCGCGACCCTCGAAGATGACGACGACCCGGAGCCCAGCATGGCGGATCCACTCCTGGAGACGTGCCAGCTCGACGTCGAGCTCCGCGAGCTCCGCCTCGTAGGTAGCGCGTTTCATCCGGGGCGGCGCGGCCTCGACGGTCATCGTCATTGGCCCGCGCCCGTTGTGGGACCCGTCTTCCTGGCCCTTCGATTCCCGGCGCTCGGAGCGCCCGGCGGCCTTCTTGCCGCCCGACCGTTTCTGGCTGGCCCGCTTCTCACCGGGACGCTTGTCGTTGGCACGCCTCGCCATCGCTCACCTCCCGTGTATTTATCGTCCCCCGGCCCGGCGGCGTCAACCGACGGCAAACGATTGCCAGCCGGGGCCCGCCGATGTCACAATGCCGCTCCTCATCGTCCTCACCCAGCGTGCCCGCCCTCGCCTGTGTTGTACCCCTGCCGATGACCACATCGAGCTTGCTCCAGGCAGATACCGCGATCTCCACGGAGGAGCTTCGCGCGCGACGTGCTGACCCTTTACTGACGATCGTCGACATCCGGCCGCTCGCCGCCTACAACGGCTGGCGCCTCGGCGGCGAGGCGCGCGGCGGCCATATCCCGGGAGCCGTCTCCTTCCCATGGGCGTGGCTCGGCAGCGTCGACGACGAAGAGATCCGGCGGCTGTTCCAGGCGAAGGGGATCGCCACGGACCGGACAGTCGTCGTCTATGGCGACAAGAGCGCCGACCCTGAGGCGTTCCGGGTCGGACTCGTGGCGCTCGGTCACGAGGACGTTCGGGTCTACGAGCCGGGCTGGCCAGCCTGGGCGGCGGACGGGAGCCTGCCCATCGACCGGCTGCCCAACTACGACAAGCTCGTCCACATCAGCTGGCTGCGCGAGGTCCTCGCGGGCGGGCGACCGGAGGCGGCCCCGGCGAGCCGATTCGTGCTGCTCCATGTCAACTTCGGCGTCCCCGAGGAGTACGAGGAGGGCCACATCCCAGGCGCGCACTACCTGGACACGAACTGGCTCGAGGACCCGGCGGACTGGAACCGCCGCCCGCCGGAGGTGCTCGAGGAAGCCCTCAGAACCCTGGGGATCACCCACGACACAACCGTCGTTGTCTACGGCCGCGACACCGAGGGCGACGCAAACGAGAAGTGGCCGGGCCGGCGGGCCGGGCAGATCGCCGCGACCCGGGCGGCGATGATCCTGCGCTATGCGGGCGTCGACGACGTACGGCTGCTCGACGGTGGCTACGACTGGTGGGTCCAGGGCGGCAACCCGCTCGAGGCCGTCATCCGCGAGCCAGCGCCGGTCGCGGCCTTCGGCGTGCCGATCCCGCTTCGCCCCGAGGTCATCGTCGACATCCACGAGGCGAAGGAGATCCTCGCCGACCACGCTGGCGCCGCCCTCGTGAGCGTCCGGACCTGGAAGGAGCACATCGGCAAGGTCAGCGGCTACAACTACATCGGCCCGGCCGGCCGGATCGCCGGCGACGTGTGGGGCAATTGCGGCACCGACGCGTACCACATGCAGCACTACCGGAACATTGACAACACGATGCGGCCCTACCCGGAGATCGCCGCCAACTGGGCCGAGGCAGGCATCACCGCCGACAAGTGGGTCGCGTTCTACTGCGGGACCGGCTGGCGGGCGAGCGAGACCTGGTTCTACGCGTACCTCATGGACTGGAAGCGGATCGCCGTGTACGACGGCGGCTGGTTCGAGTGGAGCAAGGACCCGGTCAACAACCCGATCGAGATCGGCGAGCCGCAGGACGAGTTCGCCGCCTAGGCGCGGCCGACGCCAGGCCGGACGCGGGCCGCGGGCCGGAAACGTCGCAGAATTCCAGCAGTGTCTTCAGTGTGGCTGGAAAGCTGCCCCCGAGGCGGTAGCATGACGCCATGAGCAACGCGGAAGCGAAGGCGCCGAAAGCCAAGACCGACGCGGAGTGGCGCACCGAGCTGACACCGGAGCAGTACCGGGTCCTCCGCGAGAAGGGCACCGAGCGCTCGTTCAGCGGCGAGCTTTGGGATGAGCACCGGCCCGGGACCTATCGCTGCGCCGGCTGCGGGACGGAGCTGTTCCGATCGGATGCCAAGTTCGAGTCCGGCACGGGCTGGCCGAGCTTCTTCGCGCCGGCCGACCCGGCGGCCGTCGCCACCGATACCGACCGCTCGTACGGGATGGCTCGGACCGAGGCGCTCTGCGCGGCGTGTGGCGGCCACCTCGGCCACGTCTTCGACGACGGCCCGAACCCAACCGGACTCCGCTACTGCATCAACTCGGCGGCGCTGAAGCTCGACCCGAAGGACTGACTACCAACCGCGACCAGCTGGGAGTCGCGGCGCGAAGTGACCTGATGGCCCTGCTATCGTCCGCCCGATGACGCCCGACATCCGCCGTATCCGCGAGGACGAACTCGCCGCCTTCGTCGAGTCGATGAGCGCGGGGTTCCTCGAGCGTCCCGACGTCGACAAGGTCGCCGAGCAGGTGAAGCCGCACTGGGACCTCGATCGGACGTGGGCCGCCTTCGACGTGGACCGGATCGTCGGGACGTTCCGGACATGGGCCACGGAGCTGACGGTCCCCGGATGTGCTCGCCTCGCGGGCGCAGCGGTGACGAATGTGACGGTCCTGCCCACCCACCGGCGACGCGGCATCCTCCGCGCGATGGTCGCTGCCGAGCACGGTGCGATCCGGGAACGGGGCGAAGCTGTCGGCCTCCTGTGGGCCTCCGAGTACCCGATCTACGGCCGCTTCGGATACGGCCCCGCCTGCCGCGACACGATCCTGTCGATCGACACGAACCGCACGTCGTTCCACGGTGAACCCACGGGCCGGGTCGAGATCGCCAGGCCGGACGCGACCAGCCGCGATGCGATCAAGGCGGTGTTCGAAGCGTGGCGCGTCCGCCAGCCCGGCGAGATCCGCCGGCGCGACTTCGGGTGGGAATCCGATCTTGGCCTCATCGAGAGCGCCTGGGACCCGCGCTGGAAGGGCTTCCTCGCGCTTCACCGCGACGCCGCCGGCGACGTCGACGGCTACGTCCGCTACCGGGCCGAGGGCAAGTGGGAGAAGCACCAGCCGCGCAACGTCCTCAACGTTGACGAGCTCCACGCGCTGACCGACGAGGCGTACGTGGGCCTCTGGCGGTTCCTCACGGAGATCGACTGGGTCGCCACCGTGAAGGCCGAGCGGCGGAGCCCAGCGGAGCGGCTACCCTGGCTGCTCAAGAACGCCCGAGCGGCGACGCCGTCGGATCTCGGCGAGACGATCTGGGTCCGCCTGTTCGACGTCCCTCGCGCCCTCGAGGCGCGAACGTACGAGCGAGAGGGAAGCGTCGTCCTCGAAGTCGTTGACTCCGAGGCCCCGGGTGGCCGCTCGCGAGTCCACGTCGAAGCGGGCCCGAGCGGCGCGAAGGCCCGGCCGACGAAGCGGTCAGCGGACCTGACGCTCGACGTCAGCGCCCTCGGCGCCGCGTACCTCGGCGGGGCGAGGCTGCGCGACGCGGTGGTGGCAACGGGCGTCGACGAGCACCGCGCAGGGGCGCTGGCCGAGGCGACCGCCCTCTTCCGGACGCTCGACGAGCCGTGGTGCTCGACGTTCTTCTAGGTCACGCCAGCTATCGCACCGGCTCGATGAGCCAGGCACGATCGGCGGTCTCACCGGCCGAACGCTTGTTCGAAAGCCCGTGATCGTGGTATAGTCGAGGCTCTCGTGAACGAATGGGCGCTCCGGTCGGCGCCCCGGTAACTCACCGCCCGATCCCGATCCACCTTTCGCCCTGACCGGTCCCCGCACAGACCCGCGGGTGGGCCACTGTCAGGAGTTCCTTCTTCATGTCCTTCGATCGTCTCGGGCTGACGCCCGAGCTCCTTCGTGCGGTCGCAGCCCAGGGCTACACCGAGCCCACGCCCGTCCAGGCCGAATCGATCCCCCACGTGCTCGCCGGCCGAGACGTTCTCGCCGGCGCCCAGACCGGCACCGGCAAGACGGCGGCATTCGTGCTGCCGATCCTCCAGCTCCTCAACGCGACGCGCCCGGAACCACGGCACCTGCCGACCGGGAACGGCCGTCCGCGCGGAGCAACCGGCCTGCCGATCCGCTGCCTCGTCCTGGCGCCCACCCGGGAGCTCGCGCTCCAGGTCGAGGAGAGCGTCCGGACCTACGGCGCCGATCGCCGGGTCCGGTCGACCACCATCTACGGCGGCGTCGGGTTCGAGCCCCAGGTCCGCGCGCTCCGCGGCGGGCCGGAGATCGTCGTCGCCACGCCCGGCCGGCTGCTCGACCATGCCCAGCAGGGCACGATCGACCTCCGCTCGGTCGAGATCCTCGTCCTCGACGAGGCGGATCGGATGCTCGACATGGGCTTCATCCGGGACATCCGCCGGATCATCGCGCTCCTCCCGAAGCAGCGCCAGAACCTGCTGTTCTCGGCGACGTTCTCGAACGAGATCCGCGAGCTCGCGGGAGCGTTCCTCAACGACCCCGCCCAGGTCCAGATCGCGCGCCGGAATGCCCCGATCGAGCTCGTCCGCCAGGTCGTCTACCAGGTCGACCGCGAGCGCAAGCGCGAGCTGCTCAGCCACCTCATCCGGAGCGGTCGCATCGACCGCGCGCTCGTGTTCACGCGGACGAAGCACGGCGCGAACCGGCTCGCCGAGCAGCTTCGACGCGACGGTATCGCCGCCGCCGAGATCCACGGCAACAAGAGCCAGTCCCAGCGCGTTCGGGCGCTCGACGACTTCAAGTCGGGGCGCGTGGCGATCCTCGTCGCGACCGAGGTCGCGTCCCGCGGCCTCGACATCGACGGACTGCCCCACGTCGTCAACTTCGAGCTGCCGATGGTGGCCAACGACTACGTCCACCGCATCGGCCGGACGGGGCGAGCGGGGATGGAAGGGGATGCCGTCTCCCTCGTGTGCATCGACGAGCTCGACCTCCTGCGCGAGATCGAGCATGTGCTCCGCGGGCCGATTTCGCGCCAGACGGTGCCCGGATTCGAAGTTAATCGAACGATTCGGGCGGAGCCGATCCGCCAGCGATCGTTCGGCGGAGGCCGGCCGATGAACGGGCGACCGAACGGAAACGGCTACGACGGAGGTGGCTACGCTCCTGCCCGGCGTCCGAACCAGGCTCGGCCGCGCCACGGCAGCCGGCCGAACGGGCCGCGGCCCGGCGCCGGCATCGGAAACCGCCCGACCGCCCCGAATCGGTTCCGCGACCATGAGCAGGGCAGGGGAGACGGCTCGTTCCGAGCCCTTCCGGGCGAGCGACTCGCTCGGGCGGGAAGCCGCACTTCCTGACTTTCCGGAGAGCCGCAACCTCGTTGCAATCCGGCAACGGCCGACGTCATACTGGCCCTCGTAGAGGGGCCGCGGATGCCCAGATGCCTCGCGCTGTTGTGCTCTGTCCTGCTGGTCGGCTGTTCGGTCGCGCCGTCGCCCTCGAGCCCAATCGCCTCCGCCAGTCCGGGCGTCAGCTCATCGGCTGACGCCCCACCGGTCCCGAGTTCCGCCGGCTCGCCGACCGCGTCGCGCCAGCCGTTGCCCGCGTCGGCGAGCCTCCCGGTCCGCAGATCCGCCCGAGAGATCGGGCTGCAGGTCCTGATGGCTCCGGGACTGGATGGATCGCTGTTCATCCTGATTCCGAGGAACGGGGGCTCGGTTCTCGCCTCCCTCGACCGTGACGGGCGGCCACGTCCAGGCTGGCCAGTCGTGGTCGACGGCTCGGTCTCGTGCGGGCTGCTGTCGCCCGTCGAGGATGGCTCGGTCCGGGTCGTCTGCACGATGGAGAGCCCAGACGAGAACATGAGCCTGCCCGTAAGCGCCTTCGCTTTCAGTGCGAACGGCATCCAGCCCCCGGGGTGGCCGGTCAATCTAGGAATGCACGGCGTTGACGGCTACATGGCGGGGCGCGCCAGCGGCGCGTTTCTGTTTCTCTTCGTGCGGGGCCCCTTTGACACCGTGATCGGGGAGGGCCAACCCGCGGTCCCCGGTTGGATGGCGAGCATCGGCCCAGACGGGACAATCGGATTCGGCGCGCAGGTCCCATTGACCGAGTGTTGTTACGGCTGGGCAGTCGGACCGGACAATGTCGCCTATCGGATCGTTCACAAGGATGCTGCGACGCCCGCCGGGGCATCGGAGCTGACCGCGATCACGAATGCCGGCGCCCCGGACGGCTTCCCGGTTGCAATCGATGGGATCGCGTCGGGGCCCGCGTTCGAGCCAGACGGGTGGCCGATCGTCGTGACGATCGCCTCGGCTGATCGGACCACGACACGTGTTCTTGCCTTTGGTCGTGGCCTCTCGGGTGAGCTCCCGATTGCGACTGCCGTGTCGGGGGTCGAGCTCGACTGTGGCACTCCGATCCAGGCACCCCTCGTAAGCAAGGACGGCACGATCTTTGTCTATAGCTGGCACGACGTGTCGATCTTCGGCCTCGACTCGTCGCTGGACCTGTTGGACGGTTGGCCGTTCGAGCCCGCCACGCCGCTCGAGCGCCCGTTTCCCCTGCGTGACGAGGAAGGCATCAACTGCCTGTCGCTCGCTGTCCCAGCCGTCGGTCCCGACGACGCGCTGTACCTCCCGCTGCAAGCCCGCAACGAGGCGGTCGGCGGAAGCGTCGTCGCCGTCGGACCGGCTGGCCAGGTGCGTCCGGGCTGGCCGGTCGAGCTCCAGCGTGCCGGCTCGGAGTTCTGGTCCGTCGTCGTCGGCTCGGACGGGACCGCTTACGCGCTGGCGATCGAGCCGGAGGCAGGTGTTTCCTCCTCGGCGAGCATCCTCGCCTTCGCGCCGGACAGCACCGTGCTCTACACGACGACGATCGTCGACCCGTAGTCGAGAGGAACGTCATGACCACGGAAACCGGATCCACCGCGACCGTCTCCACCCGAAGCACGATCACGCGGGGGGCATTGACCGTCGCCCTGCTCGTCCTCGCGGGCCTCATCGTCTGGGTGGTGTTGACGCGCGCGGTCACCGACCAGCGCGGCATCCTGCTCCTCGCGGCACTCCTGCCGATCGTGGCTGCCGGGTTGCTCTTCGTTCGTCGAGCGATCGGGGCAACGCTCGCCGTCGTCGCGGCCCTCATTGGGGCGCTCTTTGGGTTCCTGCTGTCAATCTGCGTCCTCTGCCCCGTTCAGCCACCACTGAGCGCCGAGGCGATCGCGCTCTTTGTCACCGCCCTGGTGATCCTCGCGCTGGCAGTGGTCGAGCTCCGGACGCTCCGCGTGGCGTGGGTGATCGTCCCCATCGTCATCGTCGTCCTCGTGCTCGCGAACAACTTCATCGGGGTCGGTGTGGTCGTGGCCGCCGTGATCGTCTGGCTGCTGGTGCGGCGACTGCGATCGGCCACGGGCGGTACCCCACCGACTACCCCACCGACTACCCCACCGCCTCCTGCGCCCACGGCATGAGCGGCGGCTGCGGGAACGTTGACGCGACCTCCACCCGCCGTCCGTTGTCGGCGATCGACCCGGTGGCGGCCTCGAGGATGTCGACGATGTGGGCCGCCTGCTCACCGCTCGCCCGGTGCGGTCGGCCCTCGGCGATCGCGCCCGCCATCTCCGCCACGCCGCGGGCCCAGGCGATCCCGCGAAACGGCGGTCGAACGTAGGCCACGGGCTTGTACTCCTCGCCGTACGCGCCGACCTCGACCGTCGCGTCGAAATCCTGGAAGCTGCCCAGCGCGAGCGACGCATCGTCGCCGTGGAACTCGAGGCTGCCTGTGAGCTTCGCCGGACGACCCACGTAGAAGCTCGCCGTCAGCCGGACGACTGCGCCGCCGTCGAGCTCGAGCGCCGCCAGGACCAGATCGGGGCTCCCGATTCGAAACGGCGTCCCGTCGACCGTCACCCGGTCCGGCTTCAGGTCCCAGCCCCAGGCCCGAACTGAACGTGCGGGCCCCAGCATCGTCGTGACGAGGGTCAACGGGTAGACCCCGACGTCGAACAGGGCCCCGACCTCGAAGAACGGCGCAGGGGCCGGGTGCCAGGTCTCGATCCGGCCCCAATTGACCTCGGAATAGACCGCCCGCACGGTCCCGAGGCGGCCGCTCCGGATCCATTTCGCGGCCGTCTGCTGCGCCTCGCCGAGAAACGTCGAAGGTGAGCCACCGAGCCGAAGTCCGCGGGCCGCCGCGAGATCAACGAGCTCGTGGGCCTCGCTCGAACGGAGGGCGAGCGGCTTCTCGCTGTAGACGTGGCGGCCCGCCTCGAGCGCGCGCTTCGTGACCTCGTAATGAGCCTGGTGAACAGTCAGGTTGACGACGATGTCGACCGCGTCGTCGGCGAGGAACTCGTCGACGGTCGCGTGAGCCCGAATGCCGTGAGTCCCGGCGAAGGCCGCCGCCCGTGCCGGATCGAGGTCCGTGGCGGCGACCAGCCGGATCTCCGGGTGGGTCACCGCGTCCTTTGCATACCCGCCCGCGATGTTGCCGGTTCCGACGATGCCGATGCCGAGGGGTGTCATGGCTGGAGGCTACCGGGTTCGATGGCCTATCGTGAGCGGATGCGACACGACCAGATCGCTCTTCAGCTCTACACCGTGCGGCGGCTCGCGGCGGTCGACCTCCCGGGGACGCTCCGTGCCGTTGCCGCGGCGGGCTATCGGGCGGTCGAGATCGCGGGGTTGCCCCCGACCGATGCTGGCGACCTCGCGCGGTTGCTCCAGGAGGCGGGGCTGCGGGCCGTTGCCGCGCACGAGGGCATCGACGCCCTGCGCAGGAGCGTGGGCGCGATCATCGATCGGCTGGGCGAGCTCCCATGTCCGAGGCTGATCGTCCCCGGGATCCCGGAGGCGGATCGCCGGACGGCGGACGACGTGCGTCGCTTCGCGACCGAGCTCGGCGGGTACGGGCGACGCCTCGCCGAGCAGGGAATCCGCCTCGGCTATCACAACCACGCGTTCGAGTTCGAACCGCTCGACGGCACGACGGTCTGGGACGTCCTCCTCGCCGAGCTTCCAGCGGAGGTCGAGATCGAGCTGGACGTCTACTGGGCGGCCGTCGGCGGCCGCGATCCGGCGGCCGAGATCCGGGCCACGGCCCGCCGCGTCCGCCTTCTCCACATGAAGGACCGTGCACCCGGGCCGGAGCCGCACGACGCCCCGGCGGGGGAGGGGACGCTGCCATTCCCGGAGATCGTCGAGGCGGCCCGGGCGGCCGGGGTCGAGTGGTACATCGTCGAGCAAGACGAGCCACACGACGCGCTCGAGGACAGCGCGATGGCGCTTCGAAATCTGGAGTCTCTCGCGGTCTAGAGGGGAGCGTCTGGCGCGTCAAATCGTTGCAAATGGGCAACGCGATGCGTCAGAGTGCCTCTCGCAGAGAGGGCCCGCGAATGATCCGAAGCCTCGCCCCGACGCTGCTGTGCGTTGCATTGCTGGTTGGCTGTTCGGTCGCGCCATCGCCGTCGGCCCCAATCGCGTCATCGAGCCCCAGCCTCGGGCCATCGGGTGACATCTCGCCGCCATCGCGGACTCCAGATCCCACGGGTGGGTCGACCGCGTCGCTACCGCCTCTACCCGCATCGGCGAGTCTCCCGGTGCGCGGGTTGGCTCGAGCGACAATTGAGCGGGCCCAGATGGCCGCGGGGCCGGACGGGGGCCTGTACGTGTACGTTTCCACCGACAACCGTTCGGTCGTGGCGCTGCTCGATACGACTGGCGAGCCGCGGCCCGGTTGGCCGGTCGCCCTCGACGACCCTTTCTGCGAGCCCCCGGCTCCCGCGGCGGACGGCTCAATTCGCATCGTCTGCGGGCAGGGCTACCCGGACAGCCCTGTCTACGCGTTCGCGCCGGACGGCCGTCCGCTCGCGGGGTGGCCAGTGAGGCTGCCGGGCGTCCAGGGCCCACGTGTCGTTGGCGACGACCTCTATGCGATGGGCTTCGTCCGCGGCATCGAGGAGCGGGTAACTGCGCTCCGGCTTGTGTCCGTGGCGCCCGATGGCAGCCTTCGGACGGGGAGGCCGTACGAGGTACCGGCCGTTGACGAGACGACCCAGGCGCTGATTGGCCCCGACGGGAAGGGGTATTTCCTCGATGTTCAAGAGGCTCCAGGTCCGCCGCTGGTCACGGAGATCACCGCGCTGGACATGGGCGGCGTTCGTGAGGGCTGGCTAATCCTGACGCAGGGAGGGCCGTCCGGCCTCGGTTTCGGTCCAGACGGACACATCTACATCACCCAAACCCAGGCGGGCGAGGGGCCCAGCCGCATCCTCGCCTTCGATCGCGAGGGCCGACCGCTGCCGATCGGGTCCGACGAGCTCCCCGTCGTCGCGACGAGTGCCTTTGCCGGAAACGGACCGTTAGCCGGGACTCCGCCCCCCTTGGTCGCCGACGACGGAACGACCTTCCTGGTGAGCGAGGACCGTGGAACGACCGTGTACGGCATCGACCCGGTCGGGCAGGTGATGCCCGGCTGGCCTTACCGAGACGCGATTGGACTTCAATGGAGTCCCGACTCTGGCGGTGTGGGCGGCGGCACGTGGCGCTCGACCCCGGCGATCGGTCCCGGCAACGTCCTCTACCTGCTTCATCCGCCCCGGGCGAACAGGCTCGGCGGATCCATCGTCGCGATTGGGCCCGATGGCCGCGTCCGACCGGGCTGGCCGGTCGTACTCACGCGCGCCGGGTCGGTGTTCCAGTCGGTTGTGGTCGGTCCCGATGGCACCGCCCACGCGCTGGCCGTTGAGCCCGAGGTGGGCGGCGGGTACTCGGCGAGTATTCTCACCCTCGCTCCCGACAGCACCGTGCTCTACACCACCACGATCATCGAGCCGTAGGGGTGCTCAGGGTCCTCGGACGCTCGCTCCTCTGCTTGTCGGTCCTCGGCGGCTGTTCGGTCTTGCCTCCCTCGCCTTCGCCGCTGGCCTCGCCGAATCCGAGCCCGGGGTCATCGGCTGACAGCTCACCGCCCTCGGGGACCCCAGCTCCCACAGGGTCTCCGAACGTCCTGGCGCCCCGTCCGCCGCCATCCATGTCGGCCACTCTCCCGGTCCGCGGGTCCGCACAGGAGGTAGGGGAGCAGATTCTGATGGCTCCTGGGCCGGACGGGGGCCTCTACGTCTCGATCCCAAGGCTCGATGGCTCGGTTCTGGTGCTCCTTGACCGGAGTGGGCGGCCGCGTCCGGGCTGGCCGATCGGGGTCAGCAACTCGATGTCGTGCGGGCTCCTGGGAGCCCTCGACGACGGCTCGGTCCGGGTCGTCTGCGATCTGCGGTGGGTCGACGGGAACATCACCACCTTCGCAATCGGTGCCTTCGCGTTCGATTCAGGGGGCGAGCTGATCGCGGGATGGCCGATCATTCTCGACGACTACGGCGTAGACGGCCTCTTCACGGGCCGCGTCATCGGCGACGAGTTGACGCTCTACCTGGACGACTACTTCGAAGGCGCTATCGATGAGGGCGAACCGGGCGGATACCGCTGGCTCCTGACGGTTGCGGCCGATGGAACGGTCCGCGACGGAGCCCCGCTTCTGTACGGGCTGGGCCATAGCGGCTACGACACCTGGGCCATCGGGCCGGACGGGGTGGCTTACGGGACCGAACGGCACTTCACCTTTCCAGTGGCCGGGACGACATCGGAGCTGACGGCAGTGGGTCCCGCAGGGGTCCCCGGCGGCTTCCCGGTCGCAATCGACGGCATCGCCTCCGGGCCCGCATTTGACGCAGCCGGCCGGATCCATCTGACCGTCGGGTCCCCGATCACGCCTGGCGCCCGGACGTTCGTCTTCGACGCCGAGGGGCGGGCCATCGGCGCGGGCTCGGGCGATCTGGACATGACAGCGACGAGCGATTGGACTGGAGCGGGAGGCGTCCAACCCGCGGTCCCCCTCGTCGCCGCCGATGGGACGAGCTTCGTGATCGACGCGGCCGGCGACCCCAACGGCGGCGCGACAGGCGCCACGACCGTCGCGGCCCTCAGCCCTTCGGGCGAGGTCATGGCCGGGTGGCCATACCGATCCGCCGTCGGCCTCGAGTTCACTGGCTTCTGCGGCGAGGGGGCCGTCGGATGCGGCTTCACCCGCGCCGCATCGGCGGTCGGTCCCGACAACGTCCTCTACCTCCTCCACCAAGCCGCAAACTCCTCCGTCGGGGGAAGCGTCGTCGCGCTCGGCCAGAACGGCCGCGTGGTCGCCGGTTGGCCTGTGGGCCTCCGGCGCTCAGGCGCGGAGTTCTGGTCGGTCGTCGTCGCCTCCGACGGGACCGCCTATGCGCTCGCGATCGAGCCCGAGGGGGGCGACACCTTCTCAGCGAGCATTCTCGCCCTCGCTCGCGACAGCACCGTGCTCTACACCACCACGATCATCGAGCCCTGATCGAGAGGGTGTGACATGAGCACGCGAGGCACCATCACGCGGGCGGCTCTCGCCGTGGCGCTGGGCCTGCTGGCGGGGGCCTTCATCTGGGTCGCGGTAACCCAGTCGACGAGCGGTCGGTCCGGCACGGTACCCAGCCTCGTGCTGGCCGTCCTGCCGGTGGTGGCGGCCTGGCTCCTCTTCAGACGTCCCGCAGTCGGAGCGACGCTGGGCGTCGTGGCAGCGGTGCTCGGGGCAGGCGTCGCGTTCGTGCTGAATTTCTGCCTGTGTCCGATGCCACCACTCGGCCCGGAGTTCGTCGCCCTCTATGTCGCCGCGGGAGTTGTCTTCGTGCTCGCTCTGCTCCAACTCGTGACACTCGGCATGGGCTGGTTCGCGCTCGCGATCCTGGTCGCCCTCCTGGCGATCTCGGGCACCGTGGGTATCGTCGTTGGGGGGCTTCTCCTGGCGGCGACCGTCGCCTTGCGGATCCTCAGGCGACGTCGGTCGGAGAGCGAAGCGCGAGCGAACGGAATGTGATGCTCCCTCGCCCGGCCGGGGCCTATCGCTGCGGCGGGGTGTAGAGCAGGGCGGAGGCTACAGCGGCCCCACCCGCGACGAGCACCCGGCCATCCGGTAGCAGCGTGGCGCTTTGGCCTTGACGCGGCGCAGCCAGCGTCGCAGTGGCGATCCAGGACCCCCTCACGGGGTCGTAGAGCTCGGCGGTCGTCCCGTCCTCAGGCTCGAGGAAGTTGCCACCAAGCACCAGCACCCTGCCGTCGGCCAGGCGGGTGGCGCTGTGATAGATGCGGCCTGCCGCCATGCTCCCGGTCGTGACCCAGATCCCGGTCGCAGGATCTCGTCGCTCGGCGGAGGCCAGCGACGTATCGGTCCCGATCGTGTGGCCGCCCGTCACCAACACGCTGCCATCGAGCAGCAACGTGGCCGTATGTTGGCCGCGGCCCGTGACCATCGGCCAGGTGGCCGTCCACAGGCCGCTGCCCGGGTCGAACAGCGCGGCCGCCTGACCGGTGTCGCCGCCACCCACCACGAGCACCTTGCCATCGGGGAGCAGCGTGGCTGGCTGAGCTTCTGTGCCGTCCACCATGCGACCGGTGGCGGTCCAGGAGCCGGTGCCGGGGTCGTACAGCTCCGCGGACGGCCCGGTAAATGCGGCGCCCGTCACGAGCAGCTTGCCGTCGGCCAGCAGTGTCGCCGTATGGCTGTAGCTGGCCTCCAGCATCTCCCCGGTTTCGGTCCAAGAACCGGTGCCGTGGTCGTACATCGCGGCGAATGCCGAGGGAGGCTCATCGATGACGCCGCTGGCGCCGCCGGTCACGAGCACCCTGCCGTCGGCCAGCAGGGTCGCCGTGTGGCCCCAGCTGGCCCCGGGCAGGCTTCCGGTCGCGGTCCAGGACGCGGTGCTCGGGTCGTACAGCTCGGCCGTGTCGACCGGTTCGATCGTGTCGGCGATCATGCCGCCAGCCACGAGGACCTTGCCATCGGGCAGCAGGGTTGCCGTGTGGCCCGAGCGCGGTGTGATCATGTCCCCCGTCTGCGTCCACGGCGGCGCCTCGGCGTCGTCCGTCGGTCCGGGCGGTGATGGCACCGTCGGGATCGCGCTCGGGCTCGGGGCCGTCGCGCAGGCGACGAGGAGCATCCCGGCGGCGATCGTCGTCACGGTTCTCGACGGAGATGAGCGAATCCATTGCGGCATGGCGCCCACTCCTATCGCTTCGGGGTGTACTGCTCGGCCGAGGCTGGCGCACTACGATCGCCGCCCCCAGCCACCAGGACCGTGCCATCAGCCAGCAGCGTCGCGGTGTGGCCGGAGCGAGCCGTGCTCATGCTCGGGATGGCGGCCCATTGCCCGGTGCTCGGGTCGTATACCTCGGAGGAGAAGAGCAAGCTGGGTTCGACGCCGGCAATCCGAGCCGCCTCGGAGTTCGAGCCGCCGGCTACGAGCACTGTGCCGTCGGCCAGCAGGGTCGCCGTGTGGCCGAGACGCGCTACGGCCAGGTTTCCGGTGGCAGTCCATCGTCCGCTTCCTGGGTCGTACAACTCGGCAGTGGCCAGCCCATCGTCGTTGTAGCCATCCACCACGAGCGCTCTGCTATCGGAAAGCAGGGTCGCCGCATGGAGGAAGCCGGCCTCGAGCATGGTCCCGGTCGCGGTCCATCTTCCGCTGTTGGGGTCGTACAGCTCGGAGGAGTCAAACAGTTCCGGCTCGCTACCAGCGCCGTGGCCGCCCGCCACAAGCATCTTGCCGTCGGACAGCAGCGTCGCCATGTGGCCGACACGGCCCGTGGCCGTGCTTCCCGTGGTGGTCCATCGCCCGGTGCTCGGGTCGTACAGCTCGGCGGTGGCGACCGGACTGGGACCAATGCTGACGCCCACGACCAGCAGCTTGCCGCTGGGCAGGAGGGTCGCGGAGTGGCCGAAGCGGGCATCGTCCATCGGTGCGGCGGCCGTCCATTGGCCGCTGGCAGGGTCGTAAAGCTCGGCGGTTGCGCTATAGGCCGGCCCTTCTTCCCCGGCTTCCTCGCCGCCGCCGCCCACAACGAGAACCCTGCCGTCGGGCAGCAACGTCGCCGTGTGCCCCTGGCGGGCCGTAGCCATGGTCCCGGTGCCGGTCCAGCGCCCGCTGCTCCGGTCGAATAGCTCGGCGGACGCCAGCGGGTGAGGAAAGCCTTGGGCGTTCAGGGCTGCCTCACGGTCGTAGCCGCCCGCCACGAGCACCCTGCCGTCGGCGAGCAAGGTCGCGGTGTGGCCCACGCGAGCCTGCGCCATATTCGCGGTGGCGGTCCACCTGGGCGTTCCGCTATCGGCCGGAGTCGCGGTGGGAGTTGCAGACGTGGCCGTGGGAGCCAGGGATGCCGAAGGCAGCGCCCGCAGACGGGGCGACGAGGCAATCGTGATCGGGGCGGGGCTCGGGGCCGACGCGCAGGCAGCGACGATAAGCCCGACGGAGATCGTCGTCACGATTCTCGACGGTGATGAGCGCACCCAATGTCGCACGGGTCGACTCCTATTGCCTCGGCGAGCCGAAGAGCTCGGCGGAGGCCAACCAAGCGACATCCAATTGGTCGACATTGCCGTCGAAGCCGCCCGCAACGAGCACCATGCCGTCGGGCAGGAGTGTGGCCGAGTGACCGACGCGGCCCTTCTCCTTCCTCACGGTGGCGGTCCATCGCCCGATGTTCGGGTCGTACAACTCGGCGGACCGCGCCATGAGGTCGCCGCCCGTCACGAGGACCGTGCCATCGAGTCGAAGCGTGGCCGTGTAACCGTGGCGGGCCGCGATCATCTCGCCGGTGGCCCTCCAGGATCGGCTCCCAGGGTCGTAAAGCTCGGCATGGGCAAGGAGCTCACTGTCGCCGCTATTGATGCGGCCGCCGCCGGCGACGAGCACCCTGCCATCCGACAGCAGCGTTGCCGTGTGACCTTCGCGGCCCTTGACCATCCGCCCGGTGGCGATCCACGATCCGTTGGCGGGGTCGTACAGCTCGGCGGAGAGCGGCAGGTCACTGTCGGCGTAGATCCCTGCCACAAGCACCATGCCCCCGGGCAACAGTGTCGCGGTGTGGCCGACACGGGCCTCCATCATCGCCACGGTGGCCGTCCACGACCCGCTCCTGGGGTCGTATAGCTCGGCCGCGGCCAGCGCATCACCGGTCGAGCTATCTGCCGTGCACTCGCAATGGTTGTAACCGCCCGCTGCGAGGACCCTTCCATCGGGGAGCAGGGTCGCCGTATGGCCGAAGCGGGGCGTGACCATCTTCCCGGTAGCGGTCCACGACCCGCTGGCAGGGTCGTACAGCTCGGCGGAGATCACTGAGTCGCCGATGTCGCCGCCTGCCACGAGGACCCTGCCGTCGGGCAGCAGCGTCGCCGTGGGACCCATACGGAACTTGACCATCGGGCCGGTGACGGCCCACGACCCACTGTCGGGGTCGTACAGCTCGGCCGAAATCGCCATGCCCTCGTTGACGCCGCCCGCGACGAGCACTCGGCCATCAAGCAGCAGCGTCGCTGTGTGGGAGCCGCGAGGTGTGGCCATGCTCCCGGTCGCGCTCCACGTCAGAATCCTGGTGTCGACCGGCGTCGCCGCTGGGATCAGAGATGGGGTTGGGATTGGAGGCACGGATACCGGCGACGGCGCCGCTGGTATGGACGATGACGGCGTCGCGGTCGCGGAAGGGGTCGGGGAGGCGGCCGGGGCTGTGCAGGCAATGACAACGAGGCCGACCACGATCGTCGTTGGCGCCCGCCAGCGGGAGGAGCTCATCGTCAGCTCGTCTCGTCGGGGGACATCGGCCAGAGCGAGAAGTAATACAGCCTCTGATCGGGTCCGCGGAGGTAGATCCGCTGGACGACGCCGCCCTTGTCCGACAGCCCCAGGACGGCCGCCTCGGCTGCCGACATGACCCGGCGCCCGGATTGGAACTCCGCCAGCCCGACGAAGTCCGCGGGCGCGATCCCGGGCCAGGGCCAGGCGACGGAGCCTGTCTCTGCGAGGCCGGGTACCAGGCCCTCCCCGATGTTGGCGAAGATGCTTGCATCCAGCAGGTTGCCCGTGAAGCGGTCGGTCACCCACACCTGCCTTGGGATGCCGGCTGCGGACTCGAAGTTGCGGAGCCGGTCGTACAGCGCCGCGAAGGGGCCATCGCCTCCGTTGTCGACGCGCTTGTTGAGACCGCCGGCGCGGATGGTGAAGACATCGAAGGTGGCGCGGTCGACGTCCCCCTGGGTTTCATACCGCTCGCAAGCGTCCCAAAGGCCCCCTTCCGCGAGGGCGAACCGCAGGAAGGACTGGACCTGCTCCTCGTCCAGCTGGCCGATCATGAACGGGCGGCCGCGGATCATCGGCCCGTCCGCCGGGGCCGGTTCGGTACCTTCGTTCCGGAAGATGACGGTCCCGTCGCCGTAAAGTGTGAACTCGGGACCTGGCTGGAAGAGCTCCCCGACCAGATCGCCCACCGCAAAATCCGGGCCGCGATCGAACCGGAGCACGACGTCCCTGGCCCCGGTCGCATGATCGATCCTGCCGATCGGGATGGAGGGTGGCTCGGCTGTCGGCCGCGGGGTGGCGCCAGGTTCGGTCGGGACGTCGATCGGGACGCTGGTGCTGCTGCAGCGCATCACGTTGCCGAGCTGGCCGGAGACATTGGAGCCCCAGCACCTGACCTCGCCGGCGCTGGTGACCGCACAGGCGTGCAAGCCGCCCGTGGCGATGGCGGTGATGTCGCTCGTGAGCCCCGGGACATCGACCGGAACGTTGGACGTGCCCCAGCACGCGACTCCGCCGCCACTCGTCAGCGCGCAAAGGTTCGTTTCACCCAGAGCGATCGCCGCGACGCGGGAACTGAGGCTCGAGAGGTCGAGTCGGGTGATCCTCGGTGGGAGACTCTCGCCGAGTGGGGGTGAGTAGTTGGGTCCCCAGCAAGTGACCCCGCCCTCGTTCGTCAGCGCACACGTCCGGTCGAGCCCCGCCGCGATCGCAAGGACCCCGTTTCGTAGACCCGCGACATCGGTTGGGACACTGGTGGTGAAGATCGTGGGGTCGTCGGACTGGCCATACCCCCAGCAGGTAACGCCACCGCCATTCTTCAGCGCACAGGTGTGGAGGGTTCCTGCGGCGATCGCGCTGACTCCTCTACCGAGGCCCACGACATCGACAGGCACACTCCGGTTGGTGGTCGTGCCGTCCCCTAGCCAGCCGTGGTGATTGTCGCCCCAGCACTTCACCCCGCCGGCGCTCGTGAGCGCGCAGGTGTGGGACCAGCCCACGCTGATCGCGGTCACTCCACTCGAGAGGCCAACGACGTCGACCGCGATGCTGCTGTTGTCGTTCACCGTGGTGCCGTTACCGAGCTGGCCGTACGTGTTGGAGCCCCAGCACTTGACCCCGCCGCCGCTCGTGAGTGCGCAGGTGTGCATCCCTCCGGCGGCGATCGCGATGACCCCACTCGAGAGGCCAACGACGTCAACCGCGCTGGGGACGGCCGCTTCACTGGTGCTGCCGTTCCCGAGCTCGCCATTGTGGTTAGACCCCCAGCACCGGACACCGCCGCTGCCCGTCAGCACGCAGGTGTGGGTGTAGCCGGCGGCGATCGCCGCGTTCGCGGGGGCCGGCGGCGTCGGTGTCGGGTCTGGAGTCGAGGCCGCCGTCGACCCCGACGGTGATTGCGTCGCGGTGGGGGCCAGGCTCGGGGCGACCGAGCACGCAGTGACGACCAGGACCAAGACGATCGTCGTTGCGACCCGCGAGGACGAGGAGCTCATCCGATGTTCTCGTGACGGTGTGCGCGTGAGACGTTCGGCCGCGCCCGCTGTTGCGTCAAGTGCCTGTTGCCGATTGGCGACATTGTGACGATACGAGCAAGTAGTTGCGCGGTCGACGATACTGAACGCGCGGTCGGTTCGGCCCGCGGTGCGGTCGTCGGAGGTAAGTCCCCGCTGTACGAGGATCTCGGACTCCGTCGTGTCGCGACCCGGGACCTGACGCCGCACGAGATCGCGGCGATCCGGGAGCTGCTTTGGGCAGCGTTCCCGACCGGCGAGGATGAGTGGAGCGAGCACGACTGGGACCACGCGCTCGGCGGTACTCACTTCGTGCTCGAGCTCGACGGCGAGATCGTCGCCCACGCCTCCGTCGTGGAGCGAGAGCTGCACGTCGACGGCCGGCCGCTCAGGACCGGGTACGTCGAGGCGGTCGCGACGGCACCCGACCGGCAGGGGAGGGGACTCGGATCCGTCGTGATGGGCGATGTCACAAGCTACGTTCGCGAGGGGTTCGAGCTCGGGGCGCTCGGGACCGGCCGGCACTCGTTCTACGAGCGCCTTGGCTGGACGGCCTGGAAAGGGCCGACGTCCGTCAGGACGGCCGACGGAACGCGGAGGACGCCCGACGAGGACGGCTACGTTCTCGTTCTGCCGACCCCGACGTCGCCGCCTCTCGAGCTCACGGCGCCGATCAGCTGCGACTGGCGTTCAGGGGACGTGTGGTAGAGCCAGGTTAGAGGTTGACAGGCGGGCCCGGACTCCATAACCTACTGGTTATCAATGGACGCCGACCAGTTGAGCTCCGTCTTCGGAGCCCTCGCCGATCCCACCCGGCGCGCGATCCTCGCGCGCCTGATCGAGGGCGACCTGACGGTGGGGGAGCTGACCGCGCCATTCGGCGTGTCGCAGCCGGCCATCTCCCGGCACCTCAAGGTGCTGGAGAGGGCAGGGCTGGTCTCACGGAGCCGCCGGGCGACCGCCCGGCTCAGCCACCTGGAAGCCGAACCGCTTCGAGAAGCGACGGAGTGGCTCGTCGGATACCGCGAGTACTGGGACGAGAGCTACGACCGGCTCGACGCACTGCTCGCGTCGTTGCAGGCCGGCCAGAAGGAAGGAAACGAGTGATGGGAACGACGCGGATCACCGCGGAGCCAGGCATGCCGTTCATCGATTTCACCCGCGAGTTCGACGCACCGCGCGAACTTGTCTTCCGCGCCCATACGGACCCGGAGCTGCTCGCCCAGTGGCTCGGCCCCGCGAAGTACAAGATGACCGTCGAGCGATTCGAGGTCCGCGACGGCGGCACGTGGCGCTATACCCACAGCGGCGAGGATGGCGCCGAGTACGGCTTCCACGGTGTCTTCCACGGCATCCCCTCGCCGGACTGCATGGTCCAGACGTTCGAGTTCGAGGGTGCGCCCGGGCACGTGTCGCTCGACACCCTGACGCTCGAGGAACGGAACGGTCGAACGCTCGCTCGTGGTCGCTCCGTCTTCCAGTCGGTGGAGGACCGCGACGCGATGTTCGAAAGCGGCATGGCCGATGGCATGAACGAGGGCTACAGGCGGCTCGATGAGCTCCTCGCTCGCCTGGCCGCCCCCGTCCGCTGACGTCAACACACTCAAGGAGGAACAGCCATGGATTGGAAGCTCGAGCTCGTCGTCGTCCCGGTCACGGACGTCGACCGGGCCAAGAAGTTCTACAGCGAGCAGCTTGGCTTCATCGTCGACGTCGACGACAGCCCCACCCCGCAGGTCCGCGTCGTCCAGATGACCCCGCCAGGGTCGGCCTGCTCGATAACGATCGGCTAGGGACTCACCGAGGCCGTTGCGGGATCCCTCCAGGGAATGCAGATCTCGGTCGGCGACATCGACGCCGCCCATGCCCAGCTCGTCGAGCGCGGCGTGGACGCCAGCCCGATTCGCCATGTCGGCGCGGAGGGCTGGGCCGACGGCAAGGGCGGCGACTACAACTCGTTCATCTTCTTCAGGGACCCGGACGGCAACGGCTGGGCGATCCAGGAGAGCCCGCTGCTCCGCGCCGAGCTCCCCGAGAAGGCGCTGGCCCGCTAGGCCTCGTCGGGCCCGCCATCGGCGGCGGGCTCCCCATCCTGTACCGGCCTGGCGGTTCGACTCTGATGGCTGGCCTCGACCACTGTGGGCCGGCCATCACGGTCTTTCCAGCGAGTCTCGATCAGGACCTCCTCGGTCTCGCCAACGAGTCGCAGGACGACGTCATAGCCCGACCCCCCGCGCTCGACCGACTGGACGGTCGCCTCACTCGACGGGAGCGGCAGGAGGCTCAGCACCTCCCCGAGGTTCTTCCGAAGCTCCGGGCTGAAGTCCGTCGTCGCCCGGTCGATGTCTCCGGCGACCAGCGCGTCGCACATCGCCTGGGCGTGCTCGCGGACGGCGTCATCGTCCATCGGGCGTCAGCGCTGCTTTGGACCGCCGGCGGCCGTGTAGCTCCCGCTAGGGCTTGGCGAACTTCATCAGGCCGAAGAACGCGCCCTGCGGGTCGCCCACGATGGCGAACCTGCCGCCCGGGAAGTCCTGCGGCGCCAGCATCTCGTGCGCTCCGGCGTCGATCGCCTTCTTGAACGATCGATCAACGTCGTCGACGTTGAAGTAGACCATCCAGTAGCTGGGTGTCTCCGCGGGGACCATCGGGTTCATCTCGAGGGCTCCGGCGATGCTCTCACCGTCGACGAGGAACTCCGTGTACGGCTGGACAGGGTCATCCGTCCTCTTGAGCGCCCAGCCGAAGACCGTCTCGTAGAACGGGAGGGCCTTCTCGAGCCCGCGCGCGCTGAGCTCGGCCCAGCCGAAGGCATTCGGGCCCTGGGTCTGGAAGCCGCCCATCGCGGTGGCCTGCCACGCTGAGATGAATGCCCCGCTCGGATCCTGGTAGACGGCCATCCTGCCCTGGTCGCCGACGTCGAAGGCCGGTACGACGACCCTGCCGCCGGCCGCCTCGACCTTGGTGCTGAGCTTCTGGATGTCGTCGGTCCCGATGTAGACGGACCACGCGCTCGGCTGGTCCGGCGACTGGGTGCCGCCGATACCCGCGGCGTCCTGGCCGCCGATCTTCGCCAGCCCGTAGCCGCCGTACTGCGGGTCCTGGTTGACCTCGATGTTCCAGCCGAACACCTTCGAGTAGAAGTCCCGTGCCGCCGCGGGATCCTTCGTCTCGAGATCGATCCATGTGGGCTTGTTGGCAATCGCAGTCGTGGTATTCGCCATGCTGGGTCCCTCCGTTGTCGGGAGCGTCTCGCGGAAGCCGTCATTATCCCACCGTGAGCTTCCTGTTGCCGCTGACGCTTATGACCGGTTCATGGGCAGGTACTCCGTACCGCTTGCCCCGCAGCTCGCCTGGCGTCCGCGGTCAGCGGACTCCCAATTCCCGTTGGAATGACCAGTCCATGTCACGCTCGAAATTGACCTTGAGGCGCATCTCCGGAAGTCCGTCGCTAAGCGAGTCGGGCGATGCCGCCGCCCACGTATCGATGGCCGGCCGCATCAGGTCCGGATCCTGGGCTACAAAGTGCATCGTCCGGCTGCCGGCGGTTGTCTCTCGCCCGGCATGGATTGCCACATCTCCAAGCCGCCGAAGCAAGTCGTCCTCGAGCTCGTTCAGCAGCTTCGCCTCGGACCCAGTTGGCATGCGGTTGACTCCGAAGACCAGCTCGATGGTGACGTGGTGATCGACGAACGGGTGATCGATGCGCTTGAGACCGGCATCGGCGACGACGATGGCGATTGAGCCGTTCGACTTCGTCAGCTCGCCGAGAACCCAAGTCTCATCCCCGGCTGGCTCCATCTTTCGGCGCTCCAGCTCGGCCTTGAGCTCGAGCGGAGTGCGCCCGCCTGTCGGCGCTTCAAGGAGGTGGACCTCGCCGACCATTCGCTCGACGTCTTCCTCGCCGAGGAGGTTGTCGAGGAAGACGAAGCCGACCTGAAGCCGGACGTTCTCGGGCACATCGGCAAACAGCGGATGCCACAGTCGGACGTCCATCCGCTGCCGAGCCGGATCCCACGAAGCAATGGCTCGCATCCCGTCGAGGTCGAACCGCCATTGGCCGAGTTCGAGGTCCATGAGCTTCGCAGCCGGCTGCTTCGAAGCGTGATACTCCCAAGTCGCGTCGGCCGGCGGGGCGGACGCAAGCCACGCGAGCGCCAGCTGTCGGAGTTCGGCATTCCCCTCCGGCGAGATGCAGAACGCGTGCTGCGCCGTCTTCCCGGGCCCGAGCTCCCAGGCCATCGCCGGATGGATGGCGTGGACGGCTGTCGAGATCTCATCGACGAGGCGCTCGTCGAAGCCGCCGGTCGCAATCGCCTGGGCGACCCGATCATGCCCTTCTGACCACCACGCCCAGAAGTCCAAGCCCTGTTCGCGCTCGGATGGACCGCGCCTGAGGAACCGCATGGCCCGTGCTCAGCGACCCGACGGACGAACGTTCTGGTTCAGGTGGAACACGTTGTCCGGGTCGTATCGATCCTTGACCCCGACCATACGGTCGTAGGTCGCGGCACCGAACGCCGCCCGAACCTTGTCCACCGTCGCGTCGTCCAAAGCGTTGGTATAGGAGCGACCGGTCGACAGGGGCAGCATCGAGTCCCCGAAGGCACGCGCCGCGGCGATTCGATCGCCGTCGAGCGCCGGGTCCTGCCAGGTCGAGGTGACGACGAGGTCGAACAGCGCGTCGCGCCCGCTGAAGGCCGTGTCGTCAGCACCGACCCGGGAGATCGCGCCACCCAGCTGTCCCAGGCTGCCGCCGGCCGCGACCGCCGTATCGGCGCCACCACGGTGAAGCAACGCATCCACGAAGGCGTCGGGCGTCGCGCGGATGAAGTGCGACCGGGCGTATTGCCGCTGGCCGTGCCGCTGCGGTTCGTCCGGGATCCGCTGGAGATCGACGTACCGCATGACGTCGACGAACTCGGCGAGGGGCTCGCCGGCAGCTCTCAGCCGAGGCACGTGGCGCTTGCCGGCCTCGACGTCGTCGGCGTACGTGTAGCCGACCCAGACGACTGGGCGGCCGTGGTGCGCCTGCGGGATCTCCGGCGAGGGGCGAGCCGTGACGACCGCCGCGCTCGTGACCATCGGATCCGGGGCGTCCGCCGACAGCTCGAGCAGCGCCCGGAGGGCAGCGGGTCCGGCGTCGATCGGATAGGCGAGGTCGACCGAGAGGATGTCCGGGCCGAACGGATGAAGCTCGAACTCGAAGCTCGTCACGACGCCGAAGTTGCCGCCACCACCACGGATGCCCCAGTACAGGTCTTCATTCCGGGCCGGGCTCGCGACGAGAACATCGCCGGTCGCAGTGACGACCTCGGCGGATCGTACGTTGTCGCAGGCCAGCCCGAAGCGCCGCCCGAGGTAGCCATAGCCACCCCCGAGCGTCAGGCCACCGACGCCGGTGTGCGAGACGACGCCACCGGTCGTGGCCAGCCCGTGGATCTGTGCCTCGCGGTCCACGTCGCGGAGGAGGGCGCCGCCCTGGACCCACGCCCGCCGCGCGACCGGATCGACGCGGACACCGCGCATGAGCGCCAGGTCGATGGCGAGCCCGCCGTCCGTCACGGACTGGCCGGACGTCCCGTGCCCGCCGCACCGGACCGAGATCTCGAGCCCGTGCTTCCGGGCGAAGCGGATCGCCGCGGCGACATCCGCCGCGCCGCGGGGCTGGGCGATGAGGGCCGGGTACCTGTCGATCATCCCGTTCCACGGACGACGGGCTGCGTCGTAGCCCGGGTCGGCCGGGCCGATGAGCTCGCCGTCGAACGCCTTGCGCAGGTCCGCGAGGGCGCTCTCGGGCAGCTCGACCCGCTGCGGGCGACGCGTCGCGATTGCTTCGGCCATGTCAGCCTCCGAAGAGTTCGAGCACGAACACCGGGATCTGTCGCTTCGTCTTCGCCTGGTAGTTCGCGTAGTCCGGATACGCCTCGACCGCACGCTTCCACCAGACCGCCTTCTCGGCGCCCGTGACCTCGCGCGCCGTGTAGTCCCGCTTCGTGGCGCGGTCCTGGAGCTCCACGTGCGGGTTCGCCTTGAGGTTGTGGTACCAGACCGGGTTCCGCGCGGCGCCGCCGAGGGACGCCACCACGGCATAGACGCCCGCGTGCTCGACCCGCATGAGTGCAGTCTTGCGGAGCTTGCCGGTCTTTGCTCCGACCGAGGTGAGGACGATCACGGGCATTCCCCGGAGCTCGCCGCCCAGCTCGCCGTTCGTCGACTCGTAGAGCTCGGCCTGCTTGCGGGCCCAGGCGGACTTGCTCGGCGCATAGGTGCCCTGGAGTGGCATGGCGAGATCGTATCCCGGGGCCCGGTTCCTCTGCCCCCCGTAAAGTGGACGCCACGCATCCCGCAGTACATCGACGGCCCGGATCGCGAAGGTTCGAAGCGCGCCATGGAGGCCCTGTTGCAGATGACCAAGCTCGACTTCGCGAAGCTTCGGGAGGCCTACGAAGGCGTCACCGTCTGACGCGTCGCCCTGGGGAACTTCACCGAGGGCCCGACAAGCTCCCGCGCTGCGTTTTGGCCGGCGCCTGCGTCGGTAGGGTGTGAACGTGACGAGGGAGGCACTCACGCAGGCACCCGAGGCGACGTGGGACGAGGTCGCGCAGCGCGTGACCGAGCACTACGAGCGCCGTGGTCGCGAGCTATGGGGCCTCGCCCGCCGCCTGGGAGCCTCCGACGAGCAGGCGGCCGACGTCGTCCAGGAGACGCACCTCCGGCTCTGGCGCGAGCTGACCGCGGGGAAGCCCATCGACGACATCGATGGCTGGACCTTCCGGGTGGCGTATCGCCTCGTCATGGACCAGCACCGGCTCCGGCGCCGGCTCCTGGAGTTCATTGCCCGCCCGACCGAGCATTCACCGCGCTCGATGACCCACGCGGTCGACGAGGCCCTGTCGCTGTGGCCGCTGGTCGACCGGCTGCCCGCCCGCGAGCGGGCAACCCTGTACCTCCGCTACCGCGCCGACCTCTCGTTCGAGCAGATCGGCGGGGTCATGGGCATCACGCCCGCCTCCGCTCGAACCTATGGCAGCCGCGGCACCGAACGCCTCCGAGTGATGCTCGGAGAGGAGCGAGACGATGAATAGCCAGGACATCGAGCGGCGACTCCGCCTGCCCGCACCGGACGAGCCCGCCGTCCTCCCGGCCCTCATCCTGCCCTCGAGGCCGTCTGCCGGTTTCGGCGCCGTCCGTGGCCGAGTTCGTGTCGGGGCGGCCGGACAGTCGACCGGGATCATGTCGCCGCGCCTCGCGCTGGCCCTTCTCGCCTTGGTGGTGGCGATGGTCGCGGCGATTGCCTCGGGGGCGTTGCGCCTGGAGCGGGTCCCGACGCCGCTCGACCCGGACGGAACCTACACCGGCCGTGGCATCGAGATCACCTACCCGAAGGAGTGGGTCCGCCTGACGGCCGATGATCCGCTCAACGCGAGCGGCGCTTCCGTCGCGCTTATCGTCGCGAATGCGGACGTGGCCGGCTGCTCGGAGTCCGAGCTCCCGCCATCAACGCTTGGCGTCGCACAGCCGACGGAGGGCTCACCGGACGGTCCGGCCGTGCCGCAGTCCAACGGACCGGTCGAGGATCGGACGCTCGCCTGCCTCGTCGGCAAGTCGATGGCTCCCGGAACGATCCGGCTCGTCGTCAGCCAGGGGATCCCGCAGACAGTCGGCGTCGGCCCGATTGAGTCGTTCGACCCAAAGGACTGGGGCGGCATCGTTCCGGGCGTGAGCTACACGGGGGGCTTTGGGGGCTTCCTCGTCCCGAACGAGGTAGAGGGCTGGACGGAGTCCATCGACGGGATGCCCGCCAAGCTGGTCGTGACGGAGGGCCCGACCCCCATTGGCGCGGACGAGACACGAACGTGGGCTGTTGCCCAGCCGGGACGACTCGACGCGCCGTTGTTCATCCGGGCCACGTTGCGCGGCCCGGACATCGAGGCGTTGCGCCTCCAGGCGGACGCAGTCGCCCAATCCCTTCGGTTCGACGAGAAGCCGCCGGCCCTCGACGAGGCGCGTCGGGACGCCGCGCTGGCTCGGGCCATCGATAGCGTCGACCGGGAGTACCGCCAGTACCTCGGATCGAGAATGTTCGACTGCTTTCCTCGGACGGCGGGAGAGCGTGCCTTGCAGCTCGAGGACGGGCCCGGGGGTCGGCTGCCGAACCCCGTCGCCGTCACCTGTCGAACAACCGTGGAGCGCACCCCGATCCTGCTCTGGCGGGCGACCCTCTTCGTAGCCTGGCCGGCCAGAAACGGCTACCCAGCCGGGGAGTGGGGCTATGAGCTCTACTTCGGGGCGGAGGGACCGACCGCAGCCCAGGGCCAGCTCAGCGGGGAGGTGGCGTTCCCAGGGACTCGCGAGCTGCCGCCTCTGCTCACCGAACCGCTGATCATCCCGGTTGGCTCGATCGTCGAGCTGCTCCCGCCGGGCATCGACCAGGGCAGCGCTGCCTACCGGTCGATCTATGAGCGCCCGAATGCCGTGATCGGGGAGACCGTCGTCACTGATGGTCAGGCCGGACGCAGGTTCCTTGTCCTCGATGGTCCCCTGCTGAACGACGGAACGGACTGGTATCTCGTCGATACGGCCCAGGGAACGTTCCTCCCGTCGGGCCTTGCCTGGATCCCCGGAACCGACGGCGAGAGGCCGCTGCTCCGGGTCGTGGAGCCCTCGTGTCCGTCCGGCAAGGTAACGGTTGTGGACCTGCTCATCTTGATCCCCGAGGAGCGGCTCCAGTGTTTCGGGAACACTGAGATCACGCTCGATCCGGTGATGGCGTCGCTCGCTCCCGAGGACCAGGTCCGGGGCGTCGAAGGCACGCCGGCATGGCTTGCCCGAGACACCCGTTGGCGCCTCTTTGGGGCGGGCGGTGCGGAAGGGGTCGACGGGGCACTCCCCGTGGCGATCACGCCGGCGCTCGGCGACACGCTTCCGACGAACGTATGGCTCTCCGTCCGCGGCCACTTTGACGATGCCGCTGCATCCAGCTGCAGGCGGTCCTTCCCGGAGGAATGGGGGGTGCCCGACGAGCCACCGTCCATCCAAACGATGAGGTGCCGCCAACTGTTTGTCGCCACAAGCCTGGAGCGGAGGGAAGCGCCGTGAGCGTTCGACGCAACGTCATTTCACCGGATGCACCGGCGACCTGGGCGGAGACGCTCACCGCGCTGGCCGGACAACATCGGGACCGGCGCGCCCTGGACATCGGAAACCGCTGGCCGCTCGCCCACGACTGCTCAGCCCGGCGCCGTAGCTCGCCGCGCCCTCCAGCTTCGGAAGTCGTCGCTCCCCGTCACGCGTTCTGCTGCCGGGCCCTCGCCTGACGCCGCGGATTCAGGGCGCCTGGCGTCGGGGAACGATTCGGGAGACCGTGTCGGCCTCCCAGTCGAGCACGAGCAGCTCACCGTCGGCATCGTGGCCGAAGCTGGACACCATTCCCGCCTCCAGGTCGGCCGACCAGTCCTCCCGGTCGACGACTTTGCCGTCGGCCAGGCGGAAGCTGCGGATCCAGCCCCGGCACCAGTCGGCGTAGAAGTAGTGGCCGGCGAGCTCGGGGATGGCGCTGCCCCGATAGACCTCGCCGCCGGTGATTGAGCATCCGCCGTCCGCGGCGCCGTGGCGGACCTCGAGGACCGGATTGGTGACGTCGCTGACCGCGCGCACGTCCGAGTAGCGGCCCGTGCCTTCGAACGTGGGCCAGCCGAAGTTCAGCCCGCCGTCGGCCAGCGGGGCCGCGTTGACCTCCTCGACTCTCTCCTGGCCAACGTCCGCGATGTATGCGAGGCCGGTCGGCTCGTCGATGCTGAACCGCCACGGGTTGCGGAGCCCGAACCACCAGACTTCCGGCGCTCCCTCGAGGCCTGCCGGAGCCTGTCCCCCTGGCCCAAACGGGTTGCCGGCGGGAATCGCGTAGGGATCACCACCGTCGACGTCGATGCGGAGGATCGAGCCCGGCAGGCTCGCCGGGTTCTGGCCGTTGAGGCGGGCCTGGGCCGCGTCGCCGACCGAGAGGTAGAGCAGCCCGTCGGGGCCGAAGAGGACCGTGCCGCCGTTGTGGCGGACCATCGTCCGCTCCTTGTCGATCGTCACGAGGTCCTTGCGGGTGGCCGCGTCGAGAACGTTCGAATCTCCGCTGGCCTCGTACGAGGCGAGGACGTTGTCGTTGTTGGCCTTCGAGTGGTAGACGAACACGCGGGGATCGGTCGGGTAGTCGGGGTGAAAGGCGAATCCCAGCAGGCCCTGCTCGATGCTGTAGTCGTTGACGACGCCACGCAGGTCCAGCACCAGCTCAACCGCACCACCCTCGGCGATCCGCCGGATGATGCCCCGCTGCTCGATCAGCCACAGGCTGCCGTCGTCCGGCCGGGCCTTGACATCGAGCGGGTTCTGGAGCCCCTTCGCCACCAACTGGAGGTCGAGTCCCAGCAGCGGCCTCGGCGTGGGCGACGGGGTGGGGGAGGGGGTCGGAGCTGGAGTCGGGCTCGGGGAAGCTGTCGGCACAGGCGACGCGCTGGCCGGGGGCTGCGGAACTGTCGATGACGGCGTCGTGGTCGGGGTGACGGCGGACGCACATCCGACGAGCAGGAGCAGGGCGGACGCCACGGCGGCTAGGGATCGGCGCATCAGCGTCACGGTGTCACAGCGATCATCGCTGCGCAAACGCGGGTAGGCTTGAAGTCATGAAGGCCGCAGTCCAGGAGCGGTACGGCAAACCGGCTGACGTCGTCACGGTCGAGGAGGTCGAACGCCCGGTCCCCTCAGACGATCAGGTCCTCATCCGCGTTGAGGCGGCGTCCGTCAACCGGGCCGACCTCGATGGCCTCGGCCCCAAGCCGGGCTTCATCCGCCCCTTCATCGGCCTGCGCGCACCGAGGAACCATCGCATGGGGATGGATGTCGCCGGCGTCGTCGAGTCTGTCGGAGGGAGCGTGACGCGGTTCAAGCCGGGGGACCCTGTCTTCGCCGACCTGTTGCCATTCGGGGCAGGCGCCTTCGCCGAGTACGCGTGCGCGCGCGAGAAGGCGTTCCTGCCGATCCCGGCCGGCATGAAATTCGAGGAGGCGGCCACCGTGCCGCACTCGGCGGTCCTCGCGCTCCAGGGGTTGCGCCTTCGCAAGGGTCGAACGCCGAAGCCCGGCGACAGGGTCCTCGTCGATGGTGCGTCGGGCAACGTCGGCCCATTTGCCGTCCAGATCGCGAAGTCGATGGGCGCGGAGGTCACTGGCGTCGCCAGCACAGACAAGTTGGACTTCGTCCGATCGCTCGGCGCCGACCACGTGATCGACTACAAGAACGTGGACTACACGAAGACCGGGGAGCGGTACGACTGGATCGTCGACACCGATTCCCACCACTCGATCTTGAGCGTCCGGCGCGCCCTCAAACCGGGCGGCGCGTACGTCTCGCTCGGTGGGAACTCGGCGGGCATCCTCAGCGGCTTGGTGGTGGGGCCGCTGCTGTCGCTGTTCTCCGACAAGTGGACGGGCCTCATGATCTGGTGGAAGCCGTTCAAAGCGGAGGACGTGGCGACCGTGACGAACCTCATCGCGGCCGGCAAGGTCAAACCCGTGATCGACCGGCGCTACCCATTGAGCGAAGTCGTCGCGGCGCTCCGCTGGGTCGATGACGGCCATGCGAGGGGGAAGGTCATCATCACCCCATGACCGCCTATCTCTGCCGCCTGATCGGTGAAACGTCCCTACGAGCCATCTGTTCTACGGGTCGATGATGGTCGTGCTCCAGAGCACCGTGCTGTCCGGGGCGATGGCGACGATGCTCGCCGACGACGTGGTACTCGACTCTGGCTCGATGGCCAGCGCATAGGTCGTCCCATCCGAGCTGGCGACGATCGCCCAGAACTCGGACCCGCGACGCTGAAGCGCCACCGGCCAGCCGGCACGCACTCGGCCATCCAGCCCGACCGCCACGATCGTCCCGCCGGTGGTCGCATCACGAGGCTCCAGCGGCAGGTAGAGGGTGGCGTCCGGGCCAACCACGGGCAGACCGAGCAAAGGGCAGAACGCGTCTTCGCGGACGTACCGCGAGTCCCGCTTCGAGAATGGGGAGGCAGGCCGAAACGGCCAACCCGGCTTGACCTTCGGTGACGGGTCGAGCGCGAATGCAGCACCCTCGCCCCAGTCCAGGACAAACATCGTTCCGTCCCCGGCAACGAGCGGTGCCATCGGGTTGCCCAAACTGCAGCCACCAACACTGCCGAAGTCCGCCCTCGAGGTCGGGAACTCTGCAGACCTTCCCGCGACGGTCTTCGCCTGGGCATCGAACACGACGACGCGGCTCGCGCTTCGATCGAGCGAACCGACGGTCACGGCGACCCGCCCGTCCCTCCCCACCGCGGGCCCGGAAGTCAGGCCGTCGAAAGCGACAGGCCAGCCTGCCGGCACTCCCGCGGGGTCCAGCGCGATGATCCGACTTGTCTCCTTCTCCCCCTCGCCCAACCCGCTGACGATCGAGGTCCCGTACGCGACTCCGTCTGGCCCGACCGTCCAGATGCAGCAGGGATCGAAGACAGGGACCTGGGCGCCACTCTTGCGTGAGCCATCGGCGGCGACGGTAGTGAGCTGGAACCCTGCGTATGGCTGGCCCTCCACGTCCAGGTCTCCGAACGGGACGAACTCGAGGAGAACCAGCTCATCACCCACCATCCGCTGCCCGGCGAAGCAGCACCCGACTTCGACCGGCCACCCTGGGAGCGGGACGCCGTGCGCGTCGAATGCGAAGGCGGCCACGGGGAGGTACATATTCCCCTCGCTCTCGAGCCAACAGACGGCGCGGACCGACCCGTCCTGGAGCGCGAACAGCGTGTGGCACGACGTTGAGCCCTGGGCCACGACAGGCCAGCCTGGACGCAAACCCCCGTTGCCGTCGAGAAGCGCGAGAACTGAGCCCCTCGGCCGCGGGATCGACACCAGGAGGGTCCCATCCGGACCCGGTGCCATCAGTACCTGTTCGCCCATCTCCCGGGCAGATCCGTGGATCGGCACCTCCGCCGCTGGGGGCCCGCTCGGCGGCGTCTCGGTGTCGACGGCTAGTGGGACCGCGCTGACCTCCGGTTCATCGGCGTTGAGCTGGCCGGCGGAGTTGTAGCCCCAGCACTTGACCTCGCCGCCGCTCGTGATCGCGCAGGTGTGGTTGTCGCCGGCCGAAATCGCGGTGATGTCGCTCGCCAGGCCAACGACGCCGGCCGCGCCCGGCCTGGCCGTCGGAGTGGTCGTGCCGTTCCCGAGCTGTCCCTGCTCGTTGTAACCCCAGCATTCGACCGCACCGTCGCTCAGGAGCGCGCAGGTGTGCCGCCCGCCCGCGGCGATCGCACTGACGGGACCCCCGAGACCCGAGACGTCGACGGGGGAGGGGACGCTGGACACGGACGTGCCGCTGTTCCCGAGCACCCCGTCGAAGTTGTTGCCCCAACACTTGACCGCCCCGCCGGTCAGCAGCGCACACGAGTGGTTCTGGCCCGCGGCGATTGCCCTGACACCGCTTCCGAGGCCGGTGACGCCGACCGGGACTGCGCTGCTGGCGTTCGGCGAGTCATTGCCGAGCTGGCCGAGGTTGTTGACACCCCAGCACTTCACCCCACCACCGCTCGTGAGCGCGCAAGCGTGGAGGCCGCCAACCGAGATCGCGCTGATCCCGCGCGCGAGGCCGGTGACGTCGACCGGGGCGATGCTATCGGTCGTCGTGCCATTGCCGAGCTGACCGACGTTGTTGGCGCCCCAGCACTTGACCCCACCGCCGCCCGTGATCGCGCAGCTCAGGCCGTCCACGTCCACGGCGAGGACGCCGCTCAACCCCACGACATCGGCAGGGACGGACCCGGTCGGAGCGTCGCTGCCGAGCTGGCCATAGCTGTCGTGGCCCCAACACTTGACACCGCCGCCGCCCGTGAGCGCGCAGGTGTAGCCGTTGCCGGCGCTGACCGCACTGACGCCGCCGGCCAAACCCCCGACGTCGACCGCGCCCGGGATGAACGTCTGGCTCGTCGTCGCGTTCCCGAGCTCGCCGGCATAGTTGGAGCCCCAGCATCTGACCCCGCCGTCAGTCCTGAGCACGCACGTGTGACCGGAGCCTGCCGCGATTTGGACAACCCTTGGGGCGCCCCCTACCGGCGGCGTCGTTGGGACCGAGGTGGACGTCGGTGTTCCGGATGGTGGAGACGACGCGGTTGAGTTCGGGGTCGTGCTCGGGCTCGGGGTCGAGGCGCAGGCAAGGACAAGGAACCCGACGATGATCGTCGCGGCGGCCCGCACGGCCGATGAGCGCATTGGAGTCCCTCACGACGGTAGAAGCAGGAGAGACGCTCGGGGACGCCCGTTGTTGCGGAATGGCAACGGTTCAGCAGGTGCATGATGCGCTCCGCGTCAAATGTCGTTCACTACGCTGCCCGTTCGTCGTGCGGGCAGGAGGCGGGACTGGCCCGCCCGCCAGGAGGATCGCGACGATGACCCAGTACCTCTTGTCCGTCCACGGTGGGAACGGCAAGGCCCCCGAGCCTATGACCGACGAACAGCTGCGCCGGGGCTACGAGCAGGTCGGGCAGCTCGAGGCGGAGATGAAGGCCGCCGGAGCCCTCGTCTTCGTCGGGCGCCTGCACGGGCCAGACCAGGCCCGCGTCGTGCGGCCTTCCAAGCGGCACGTCCGAACGACCGACGGGCCGTACGCCGAGACGAAGGAGGTCCTCGGCGGGTTCTACATCGTCGACGCGCCTGATCTCGAGACGGCCCTCGACTGGGCGTCGAAGGTCACCCTCGCGATCAACGCGCCGATCGAGGTCCGTCCCTTCATGGATTTGACCCCGCGCTAGCCTAAAGGGCCCCGGCGGCTCGGTAGTCGCGTCGACTATCCTGCCGCCGGTGCGACTCCTCCCGGCCCGGATCACCGAAACCCTCGCCCCGACGCGCCTCGGGCGGAGCTTCCGCTGGCTCCTGTCCGCGACGGTCGTCAACAACATCGGCGACGGCGTCGTCCTGGCCGCCGGCCCGCTCCTCGTTGCGTCGCTGACGCGGGACCCGTTCCTCGTCTCGCTCGCGCTCCTGAGCGGGTACCTGCCGTTCATTCTGTTCGGGATCCTCGGCGGCGCGGTCGCGGACCGGGTCGATCGAAAGCGCATGGTCGTCGTGGTCGACCTCGGTCGCGCGTTCGTGATGACCGTCCTCGTCGCGACGATCATCACGGGCACCGTCAGCATCGCGGTGGTCCTCGTGACCCTGTTCGTCCTGGGCACTGCCGAGGTCTTTGCCGACTCGGCCAGCAGCACGCTGCTGCCGGGCCTCGTCGACCGGGAGGACCTCGGCGTTGCCAACGCCCGGATGAACGGCGCCTTCCTGCTCACGAACCGGCTCCTCGCCCCGCCGATCGGCGCGTTCCTGTTCGCGGCCGGGATGGCCCTGCCTTTCGCGACGAACGCCGCCTGCTTCGCACTCGGCGCTGTGCTCATCTGGCGGGTGCGGACGAGGCCGCTCGACAGAGCGGGGAAGGAAAGCGGCCTCTTCGACGACATGGTCGAAGGCATCCGCTGGCTGATCGCCCACCCGCCGATGCGAACGCTGACGCTGACGATCCTCGCCTTCAACGTCACGTACGGCGCCGCGTGGGCGGTGCTCGTGCTCTATGCGGGCGACCGGCTCGGGATGGACGAGGTGGGGTTCGGCTTGATGATGACCGCGATGGCCATCGGCGGCGTCGTGGGGATCGCGGCCTACGACCGCCTCGAGCGGCGGTTCTCGTTCGGCAGTCTCATGCGGGTCGGCCTGACCATCGAGACCCTCACCCACCTCGTGCTCGCCGTGACGACCTCACAGGCGGTTGCCCTCGCCACCCTTGTCGTGTTCGGGGTGCATGAGTTCGTGTGGGGCACGATCTCGACCGTCATCCGCCAGCGAGCCGTCCCGAATGAGTTGCTCGGCCGCGTCGGCGGCGTCTACCGCATGGCGATCATCGGCGGGCTCGTGATCGGGGCGCCGATCGGCGGCCTGCTCGCGCGGACGTTCGGGATCACCGCCCCGTTCTGGTTCGCGTTCGTGGGCTCGGCGCTGCTCGTCGTGATCCTCTGGCGGGAGTTCGACCACATCGCCCACGCCGGCGAGTGACGCGGGTCAGTCCGGGCGCCAGAGATCGATCTGCGGCAGACCGGCGATCCCGAGCGTCTGCGACAGCTCGCCGCAGTGGTAGGCCTCGTGGGTGGAGAGCCGCTGCAGAATCGACGAGCGAGAGTGGACCTGGCGCACGTCGCCGTAGGACCGCTCGACGGTCTCCTCGAGCATCTCGGGCGTCCAGCGATCCAGGACGCGATCGATGATCGCCCACGTCGTGTCGAGCGCCGTCACGAGCTCCGCGGCGCTGCGCGGATGGTCGAGGTCGTCCTCCCAGCCGACGCCGTCGAGTGGCGCAGGCCAGGGCGTCGTCTCGGCACCGGGTTCGCTGCAAACGCCGCAGAGCCAGTACACGCGAGCGGCAGCGGTGTGCCCGACCGTCGCCCAGATCGGATCGCGCTCCGGCGCCGGCCGGATCGCGAGATCCTTGTCGGACATCGCTCCGACGATCTCGGTCAGGCGCCGGTTGTACTGCGGCCAGCGGTCGTAGAAGAGTCGGATCGTCATGCCGAAAACCCTCCATCGGCGTGGATGAGCTGGCCGGTCGTCCAGGCTCCATCGTCGGACAGCAGGAACGACACGAGCCGGGCCACGTCCGCCGGGGTCCCGAGTCGCCCGGTCGGTTGGCGGCGGGCGAGTGCCGTGCGGAGCTCGTCGTCCATCCAGCCGGTGTCAATCGGGCCGGGATTCACGACGTTGGCACGTATCCCGGAAGGCCCCAGCTCGCGGGCCGCCGCGATGACGATGCGGTCCAGGGCTCCCTTCGACGCGCCGTAGGGGAGGTTGAAGGCGGTGTCGTCGCTGGTGAGGGCAACGATCGCCCCGCCGTCCTTCGCCTGCCGCGCGAAGGCGGCGACGAGCTGCCAGCTCGCCCGGGCGTTCACCACCATGTGGCGATCGAAGGACTCGACCGTCGTGTCGAGGATCGAGGAATCCCGCGACTCGGCGTGGGAGAGGACGAGGCCCCGCAGCGGGCCGAGCGCGGCGACGGCCGCGCCCACGAGGCGGTCGGGCTCGGCGGGATCGGTAAGGTCGCCCGGCAGGAGCGTGACGGTTGCCCCGCGCTTGCGGAGGTCCTCGGCGAGCCGTTCGGGCTCGTCGTCGCTCGACGACCAGGGCTGGTCCGCGTCGTACGGCCGCCAGTACGACAGACCGAGGTCCCAGCCGTCGCCGGCAAGGCGCGCTGCGATCCCGGCCGCGATGCCGCTCTGCCGCCCCGCGCCGGTGATGAGTGCCGCCGTCCGCGGCGAATCGGACAATCGAATCTCCACTGAGCCGTGATCGCCGGCTGAACGGTACCAGCGGTTGACTGGGGAGCGTGGTCTCAGGAACCCCCCGCTACCTCCGCCCAGGTGCTGCTCAAACCGAGGGCCGCGATCCACCGGTCGAGGTACGCCTTGTCGATCGCGTCGCCCGTGGCTCCCCGTGGAATGTGCTCGCCAGCGATCCCGTCAGCATGTAGGCGATTCCGGCACGATCGAGTCGCCCGACAACGTCTGTGAGCAGGTCGGCGAACTTCACCTGCCCGGCGCGAGCCGCGACCGACGCGCCGCGACGGCCAACTCTTCCCCGAGGAGGAGAGCCTCCAGCTTGAGACTCACCTGTTGGTCGCTGGACCCCGGATGGCGGCTGCGGATCCCCGCTTTCGCGATCTCACGGAGCTCGTCGCTCATCTCGGCCGCCAGCCGGAGCCGTTGCTGCGGCCGCATCGCTCTCAGCCTGTCGAGCTGCACCGCGAAGGCCGCCGCCGACGTGTCCTTGGGGAGAATCATGAGCGCCACTCTACGCCGCCATGGCAGACGGGTCAGTCCGGGCGCCAGAGATCGATCTGCGGAAGCCTCGCGATCCCGAGCGTTTGCGACAGCTCGCCGCAGTGGGTGGACCCCCCGTTTACCCTAGTCCGCAGGGCGCACATGTGTGCGACCCAAGCCAGCGGGTGCGTCTCAAGATGGTCGAGACGGTCGAGCTCGGTCGCGACGCGATGGACCGACACGCCTGGGCGGAGGCCATGGAGGCGTTCCAGGCTGCCGACCGCGACGGCGGTCTTGCCCCAGCCGACCTCGAGCTCCTTGGTACTGCCGCCTGGTGGGCGGGACAAC
Organism: uncultured Anaerolineaceae bacterium; assembly: GCA_964626755.1. GTDB lineage: Bacteria > Chloroflexota > Limnocylindria > Limnocylindrales > CSP1-4 > JACDAV01. The sequence continues at coordinate 239,061 of CAZVGO010000004.1, forward strand.
CCGACGCGGCCACCGAGGCGCTGGAACGGGCTTTTGCCGGCCACACGGAGGCCGGGCGGTCCACCGAGGCCGCGCGGATAGCCCTGCTGCTTGCGTACCAGGCGTTCCGTCGCCTTGGCGGCGCGATCGGCGCCGGTTGGCTCGCCCGCGCCGAGCGTCTGATCGAAACTGAACCTGAGTCCTCGGTGCACGCCCGGGTTGCCGTCTTCCATTCGATCGTGGCGTTGCTGGCCAGCCGGATCGGCGAGGGAATCGAGTTCGCCGATCGGGCGATGGAGCTGGCTCGAAAACACAGCGACCCCGACGCCTTGTTCATGGCGATGAGCTTCAAGGGCCTGGCCGAGGTCTTCGCCGGAAACTTACAGGCCGGTGTCGCGCTCATCGACGAGGCCGCGACCGCGGCCTCGTCGGGCCAGCTGGATCTCCGCGTGGCGAGTGACATCTACTGCAACACGATCGCCTCCTGTCGGAATGTCGGCGACTACAAGCGGGCGGGGCAATGGGCGGACGAGGGGGAGCGCTGGATGCGTCGCCAATCGGTTGGCGGCTACCCAGGTGTCTGCCGCGTCCATCGCGCGGAGCTCAAGATGCTCCGCGGACAATGGGCCGAGGCCGAGCAGGAGGCGCGCCAGGCCTGCGTGGAGCTCGAGCGCTTCGGGATCCTGGATGGTGTTGGGTTTGCCCACTACGAGGTGGGCGAGGTTCGGCTTCGGATGGGCGACCTCGACGCCGCGGCCGAGGCGTTCGACCGGGCCTACGAGTACGGGCACGACGCGCAGCCCGGGATGGCGATCCTCCAACTCGCCCGTGGCGAGATCGACGAGGCTGGGCGCTCGATCGCGCGCGCGCTCACTGCGGCCGCAGGCACCGGTGGACCCGCCGATCGGGCGACCCGGGCCCGACTGCTCCCCGCCCAGGTCGACATCGCGCTGGCGTCGGGCGACGTGGAGACGGCCGGAAGGGCGGTCGAGGAGCTGGAATCGATCGCTACCGACTTCGAACGACCGGTGTTCGCTGCCGGCGCGCTCACGGCACGGGGAGAGCTGCTCCTCGGGGAGGATCGGCCTGCGGAGGCGTCGCCCCTCCTGGGCCGATCATGGCGGCTCTGGCAGGACACGGACCTGCCCTATGAAAGCGCCCGGGCGCGCCTCCGGTATGCGGAGGCGGTCGCCGCCGAAGGCGACAAGGCTGCCGGTCACCGGGATCTGCGCGCCGCTCGCAGCGTGTTCGAGCGGCTCGGCGCGACCCTCGACCTCCAGCGCGTGGACGCTCTCCTCGGGGAGGACACGGCATCGTCGACTCGTGCTCCCCGGCGGACGACCAGGACGTTCATGTTCACCGACATCGTCACTTCGACCGACCTGGTCGGCCTGATCGGCGATGACGCCTGGGGCGAGCTGCTGCGCTGGCACGACCGGGAGCTCCGATCCGCATTCGCCCAGCATCGCGGCGAGGAAATCAAGACCACCGGCGACGGGTTCTTCGTCGCGTTCGAGCGGGCCACCGATGGACTCGAGTGCGGGGTCGATATCCAGCGAAGACTGGCGCGCCACCGCCGCGAGCACGGATTCGCACCCCAGGTACGGATCGGCCTCCACGCCACCGAGGCGACCCGCCAGGGCGGCGACTACCAGGGCCGGGGCGTGCATGTCGCGGCCCGCATCGGTGCTGCCGCGGTGGGTGAGGAGATCCTCGTCTCCGGAGTGACCCTGAGCGAGATCGATTCGATCCGCTTCGGGCTATCCGAACCGCGTCAGCTCAGCCTCAAGGGGGTCGAGGAGCCGGTCGAGGTCCGCAGCGTCAACTGGCGGTAGGGGACTCGAAGTCGATGCGCATCACGACCCGCCTGAGCGTCGGATGGTGGACCTCGGAGAAGCCGGCGTCGGCGAAGATGCTGCGGGTCCCGACGTGGGTCTCTCCCCAGGTGATTTCCTGGCCTGGCTCGGTGATCATCGGGTAGGCCTCGAGGGCCCGGGCGCCTCGCTCCCGAGCGAAGTCGACGGTTGCCCGGGCGAGCGCTCGAGTGATACCGCGGCGCCGGAAGCCCGCGCGGGTTGCGAAGCAGGCCACGGCCCAGACGCTACCGTCGTCCTTGTCCTCGCCGCGCGCCTTGAACGCGACACGCTGGGGCGGTAGGCGAATGTAGGCCGTCCGGGGCTCGACCGCGCACCAGCCGACGGGCTCGCCGTCGAGGTACGCGATGAGGCCACTGGTCGCGGGAGCGTCAGGGTCGCCGCAGCGCGTCTGCTCCTGCAGCCGTTCCATCCGTTCCGCGACGTGGACCGAGTGCCACTCGGCCCAGTTCCGCATCTTGAACTTCTGGCATTGGCAATAGGCCGCGTAGCCACGCGACCCGAAGATCGCCCGCAGGTCCTCCCACGACGCCTCGTTCGCGGGAACGATGGTGATGCTGCTTTCGTCGGCCACCAGTCTCGGACGATCCACCGGTCAGGAACGCGCTCCTGACGCCGTGGAGGGCTCGCGCGTGATCTCGGCCCAGCGCAGCACGCGCATCGCACGGAGCGTGTTCCACCGGCTGGGCTTTCCGACGCCTTCGTCCATGTCGAAGTGGACCTCGCCCTCGTGGGCTTTCTCAAGGGCCCACCGACCGTCCGCATCGCGCTTCTGCCCGACGACCCCCACCGCCTCGGAGACCCGCTCGTCGGGGACGACGCCGGCGTCGCGCACGTAGTCGAGGCCGCGGAGCACGTCGTAGTGGTAATAGGTCGGGTAGGCGAAGCGCAACCAGTCCTCGTCGATCACGTCGCCGGTCGACTTCCGACGGAACAGCCGGCGCTCGAGCATGTACTCCTCGCCGCGGCGGCGTGAAGCGGCCACCTCGGCCGAGCCGCCGATCGCCCGCTCGTGCTCGAGCAGGCCCTCGAGGACATTGATCGTCGTCGCAAACGACGACACCGTCGCCCCGTTCTCGACCTCGCAGTTCCAGCCGCCATCAGGGAGCTGCTCGCCCAGGAGACGGTCGACGAGCGGCGTCATGTCCACTCCGAAGTACGAGCCGGTCGCGACGACGTTGCCGTTGATGCACGGCTCGACCTCGCCTTCGAAGAACCGGTTGTCGGCCCACGGGGTTTCGAAATCTGCGCCGCCTCCCCAGGTCACATGCTCCCGAACGAGGGCGACGGCCCGCCGGGCCTGCGCGCACTCGGGATCGAGCCCAAACCGCCGCAGGAGCTCCAGGACGTGGAACGTGTCCGTCCAGTCGTGCGACCAGGCCCTGCCGGCCCATTGGCCGTCCGGCGCCTGGAGCGCGAGCAGCCGGGCGCCCCAGCCCTCGGTCGCGATCCTTGACCGCTCGGCGGCGACGGCATCGGCAGGCTCGTCGGTCAGGTCACGCATCACCTGCCATCGGATCCCGGGGTCGGAGTCCAGGAGCCACCCCTCGACAGTCATGTCGTTCTCCCTTCACGCCGTGGCGACGGCACCATGCTCAACGGGGTTCCTGACAGTTTCCGTCAGGAATCGGTCAGACGCGGTCGAGGAACTCCAGCACCCGCTTCGTGAGCAGGGCGGTCGCCTCGGGGTCGTACGAGGGGAGCGAGCTGTCGGCGAAGTAGTGCTGGTCGCCGGGATAGAGGAACAGCTCCGCGTCGTCGACCTTCTCGACGATCTCCCGGGCGGCCTCGATGTCGCCCTCGCCGACGAAGATCGGGTCGTTGTCCATGCCGTGGATCTGGACGGGGACGCCGTCCGGCCAGGGTCCGAAGGCCCACTCGCCGCTGATCGGGATGGCGGAGTAGAAGAGCAGCGCGCCCTTGGCTCCCGGCCGCGTCTGGGCGAGCTTCTGGGCCGCCATCTCACCGAGCGACATCCCCGCGTACACCAGCTCGGCCGGCAGGTCGTCGGCGGTGCGGACGCCGCGTTCGAGGACCTCGTCGAACCCGGTCTCCTTGACAAAGGCCATCCCCTCGTCGATCGACTCGAACGTCTGTCCGTCGAACAGGTCCGGCGTGTGCACGGTGTGCCCGGCGGCCCGCAGGTCGTCGGCGAACGCGCGGACGCCCGGGGTCAGCCCCTGAGCGTGGTGGAACAGCAGGACCTCGGCCATGGAGCCCTCCAGGGATGATGATTGCCGCGAGGGTATCCTGCGAATGCGTAACGCGCCGACGAGACCGGGGGAGGGGAACATGGCCCAGACACAACGACGAGCGTTCCTTCCGCCGCGGTGGTTCATCCGTGGAGCGTGGCTCATCCACCGTGCCATGTACCGCGTGACCGGCGGCCGGTTCGGCCTGCGGAAGCCGACCCCGAAGACCTACGGGATGATGACCATCCACACGACCGGTCGAAGATCCGGGACGAAGCGGACAGCAATCCTCGGCTACTACGAAGACCTACCGAACCTCTTCACCCTGGCAATGAACGGCTGGGGCGAGCCGGAGCCGGCGTGGTGGCTCAACCTGCAGGCGAATCCGAACGCCACCCTGGTGCTGCCCGATGGCACCCGCGAGGTCACGGCCCGCGCCGCGACCGGGGACGAGCGCCGGCGGTTGTGGGAGACGATGGCCCAGAAGGAACCGAACCTCGATAGCTACGCCGAGCGTCGGCCGAAGGGGACGGCCGTCGTCGTGTTCGAGCCTCGCACGGGGTCGCTCCCCCTATCCTGAGCAGCGCCATGGCCACGCCGACGCGACCCAACCTCGTGTTCATCATGGCCGACGACCACGCCGCTCAAGCGATCGGGGCGTACGGTTCGCAGCTCAATGCGACGCCCCACATCGACCGGATCGCGATGGGCGGCATGCGCTTCGACGCGTGCTTCTGCACGAACTCGATCTGCACCCCGTCACGCGCCTCGATCCTCACCGGGACGTACAGCCACATCAACGGAGTCACTACGCTCGACACTCCGTGGGATGCGCGTCAGCCGACGTTCGTCACGGCGCTGGCCGAGGCGGGCTACCAGACGGCGGTCGTCGGCAAGTGGCATCTCGGCCACGGAGGGATCCACGATCCCAGGTCGTTCGACCGTTGGATCGTCCTGCCGGATCAGGGCGAGTACCACGATCCGTTGTTCCTCACGGCTGAGGGCCCGGTCCGGCTCGAGGGCTACGCCACGGACCTGATCACCGACCTGTCACTCCACTGGCTGGCCCGGCGGGATCCCGCCCGCCCGTTCGGCCTGCTCATCCACCACAAGGCGCCCCATCGCTCCTGGGAGCCGGACGAGGTCCACGCCGGTCGATATCAGGACGCCCACCTGCCGGTTCCGCCCGGCTTTGACGACGACCATTCGGGCCAGGCGCCCGCCGCTTCAGAAGCGCGGATGCGGATGGCCGACCTGACCGAGAGCGACCTGAAGGCCCCGATCCCGGTCGGCCTCGATGTCGACGCGGAAGCCCGCTGGCGGTGGCGCCGATTCATCGAGGACTACCTCGCCTGCGTGGCGAGCATCGACGACAACGTGGGACGCGTCCTCGACTGGCTCGACGAGGCCGGGCTCGCCGACGACACCGTGGTCGTCTACACGAGCGACCAGGGGTTCTTTCTCGGCGAGCATGGCTGGTTCGACAAGCGCTTCATGTACGAGGAATCGATCCGCATGCCCCTGCTCGTCCGCTACCCGCGCGGGGTGGCGCCGGCCTCGGCGATCGACGCAATGGTCCTCAATGTCGACTTCGCGCCGACGTTCTGCGAGCTGGCCGGGGTGCCGATCCCGACCACGATGCAGGGTCGCTCCGTCGTGCCGATCCTGCATGGCGACACGCCCGCCGACTGGCGGACCAGCATGTACTACCGCTACTGGATGCATCTCGATCCGGCGCATCGCGTCCAGGCTCATCTCGGCGTCCGGACCAGTCGCTACAAGCTGGTCCACTACCCGGGCGAGGGCGCCGGAGTGCCCGGCGCGTCCAGCGAGGAGCGCACACCCGCCTGGGAGCTGTTCGACCTCACCACCGACCCGTTCGAGCTCCACAGCGTCTATCACGACCCGGCGTACGCCTCGATCGTCACGGACCTGGGGACCGAGCTCAGGCGCCTCCAGGTCGAGGTGGGTGACGACTCGGAGTCACGCACCCCGGCGGCGGGCCAGCATTGAAGTCACGCTCGCCGGCAAGAACCGGATTGCGTTGCCGAGCGCCATACCCTGTGAAGGCACGACCGTTGTGGCCGTGCACAGCGCGAGGCGACGATGGACCAGCGACGGCTCGTCGAGCGGGCAAGGGGAGGCGATCATGACGCCTTCGCCGATCTCGCACGGGCTGCCGTCGTGCGGCTGGACGAAGTCGCTCGCCTCATCCTCCGGGACCCGGAGCTCGCACGCGACGCGGTCCAGGAAGCGCTGATCCGGGCCTGGCGGGATCTCCCGAAGCTTCGAGATCCCGACCGGTTCGACGCATGGCTCCGTCGCCTCACGGTCAATGCCTGCTTCGACCAGGCACGCCACCGGCGGCGACGCCTCGTCGAGATCGAGCTCACCCCGATGCACGCCCCGGCGACGTCGGACAGCTCGGCCGCCCACGCCGATCGGGAGCTGGTCGACCAGGTCCTGCGGCGTCTCGACGAGCATGGCCGGGCGATCGTCGTCCTGCATTACTACCTGGGCCTGCCGTTGACCGACGTCGCGGCAACGCTTGGCATCCCCGTCGGAACGGTCAAGTCGCGACTGCACCGCGCGCTCGGCACGATGCGCGTCGCGATCGAGCCCGAACCGAACCTCGCCGCCTCGCGGTCCTCCGGAGGGCAGCCGGCATGACGATCGACCGTCGCGCCGAGGTCGTTCTCCCGCCGATCCTCGGCGACCTCGCGAGGGGTCCCTATCCCAACTACATCGAGGATGTCCTGACCACCACGGCGCGAACGCGCCAGCGGCCGGTGTGGGCGTCCCTCCAGAGGTGGCTTCCCATGGTCGATATCTCTCGGGCGCCCGTGCTCGCGCCGCGCTTGCCCTGGCGTGCGATGGCGATCGGGCTACTTATCATCGCGCTGTTACTGGCCGGCCTGGCCCTGTTCGTCGGGACCCGTTCACCGCTCCCGGCGCCATTCGGCCCCGCCGGCAACGGCCTGATCGCATTCGAGACGGGTGGCGACATCTTCGCCACCGACCCGGGCACGGGTGTGACAACGGCCCTTGTGATCGGGCCCGAGGTCGATGTCGGCCCGCGCTTCTCGCTCGACGGGACAAGGATCGCCTTCGAACGAAAGCTCGACGGCGGCCGCGGGCAGGTCTACGTGGCCCGTGCCGACGGGAGCGACCTCACCCTCGTCACGCCTCAGTCAGTCTTTCTCGCGCGCGGCGACGCCGGAAGGGCGTGGCAGAAGTACGAGTTCTCGCCCGACGGCGCGACGCTGCTCATCGCCACGGTGACGTCGGGCATCCCCAGGATCACGATCGCGCAGGCCGACGGCAGTGGGGTCCGGCAGCTCGACGTGGGCATGCCCGCGACCGAGCCCTCATTCCGGCCGCCCGACGGCGCGGAAATCCTGTTCATCGGCAACGAGGGCGGCCGCCCGGGCCTCTTTGCCGTCGATCTGTCCGGCGGTCCGACAAGGCAGATTCTCACGGTTCCGTCCGGGTTCGACCTGGCCGGAGCCAGCTGGTCGCCGGACGGGGAGCACATCGCCTACTGGTCGTGGGGCGGACCGGGCGCCGGGTTCACGGCGAAGACCCACGTCGTTTCAGCGGACGGCACCGGCGACCTGGAGCTCCCGATGCCGCCGGATGCCGATTGGAACGCGCACGCGACCTGGTCGAACGACGGGTCGCGGATCTTCATCGCTCGGGCGCACACGCCGGGCTTCGAGGACGTTCGAGGGGTCGTGCTCCCGGCCGACGGCAGCAGCGTCGGCGTCGAGGTCGCACCCGCCGGTTCGATCGAGACGATGTGCTGCGCCGCCTGGATGTGGTCGCCCGACGACTCGAGACTCCTCGGCAGGTCCGGCGCGTCTGGGCCACAACAGCAGGTGCTCATCGACGTGGCCGCACAGCAGGCCGAGCGCGTGCCGTGGTCGTCGACCGGCGACCCCACCTGGCAGCGGCTCCACCGATAAGCCCACCGCCGCGGCTCGCCGGCGCGGCGCATGAACGGGAGCCCCGGTCGATGCCGGGGCTCCTGCCGCGTCCTGGTCTTCGAAGCGGCCAGCTCGCAAGTCGGCGTCGACCACCGCCGAGGACGTTAGGATGTCCCAGCCATGAACGAGCTCCTGGCCCGGCGTCCCGAGGATGCCTGGGCCGCCACGATCTCCCACAAGAACGGCTGATCGGCCCCTTCCACATCCAGCGTCGAGGGAAGGGGCGGGACAGACGCGTGCCGCCGGTGCAGGGTTGAGCCTGCGCGCGCCGCGCCGTCCCGCGAGATCGCGCGCAAGCGCGCCGGGAGATCGAGATGCCGATGCCGCATCGCACCTTCGCCGCATTGGCGAAGCGACGGCTCATAGGGAAAGAGGGCAGGGAGCGCATCCGCGAGGTCAGCGCGCTGCTCGCAGAGCTGCCCGACTACAAGAACGGACCCTACGCCGACCTCCGAAAGTGGCTGACCTCGGAGATCGAGGAGTCGAGGGTACGGTCGAAAGCCGTTCATCGCGACTCGATTGCCGTCCGGCGCGAGGGCGCCGCTCAGATCGCCCTCGTCGGACCGCCGAACGTCGGCAAGTCGTCGATCCTCCAGGCGCTGTCGGAGATCCAGATCAAGACGGGCGACTACCCGTTCACGACCCTGCGGCCGATCCCGGCACTGACCCGGATCGGCGGCGTGCTCGTCCAGCTCGTCGAGATCCCGGGACTCATCGAAGGCGCGAACGAGGACCGCGGCGGTGGTCGGGCGCTTCTCGGGGTCCTCCGATCGGCCGATGCGATCGTCTTCTGCACCCGAGCCGATGCCGACCCGGAGGAGCTTCGGCCAGTTCGAGCCGAGGTCACTCTCGCGGGTATCGACGCGCCCGCCTTCCTGGCGGCGACCCGCTCCGACGAAGCCCCGCCGGGCGCGATCGACCGACTGAGGGCGGCCTATCCCGACCTCGAGGTCGTTCCCGTGTCGGTCATCGATGAGGCGAGCCTCGAGGCGTTTCGGGATGCGGCGTGGCGCCTCACTGGGCTGATCCGGGTCCGCCTGCGAAACCTGGGGGAGACCGACCCCGAACCGATCGCGCTCGATCCTGGCTCCACGGTCGAGAACGTCGCCGACTGGGTCCATCACGACCTTGCGGCGACGTTCTCCGGCGCCCGCGTGTGGGGTCCGTCGGCGCGCTTCGACGGCCAGCGGGTGGGTCGGGAACACGCCGTTCTGGACGGGGACGTGGTCGAGATCCTCGGTTGACCGCCGGCCGATCAGCCAGCGGTCAGCAGGCGGACCAGCCGGCGCCGCGACTTGACGCGGCGTGCGAACCTCATCTAGCGCGGAGGCCCCATGCGAACGCTCAATCTCGGAATCCTCGCTCACGTCGACGCCGGTAAGACCACCCTCAGCGAGCGACTCCTCTACATCGCCGGCGCCATCGATCACGTCGGCAGCGTCGACGCCGGCACCACCCGGACCGATTCGACTGCCTGAGGCCGTCAGCTCACTTCCTCTCTCGACGCCGATCAGGAGAGTTTCGCGACGGCTCGGTCAAGGAAGATCAGGACGTCGGTCTTGCCCACGAGCGACACGAGGTGGGCGTAGCCGTTCGCCAGATCAGAATCCGTCGCGAGCCGCTGCTGCAGGCAGCCCAGGAACGCGTGATGCGGTCCACTGTCGCCGCAGGCCTCGATCAGGCCCTTGGCCTCTGCCACCGTCATGACCTGTAGCGAGATCCGCTCCGCATCCTGGAACACGGCCTGTCTCTCGGCGATCGCTCCTTGAAGCACCTCGTTGCTCCGCTCGAGGACCATGCTAGCGGTGGCTTCCTGGAGCTTGCGGGCCGTCGGCCTGCCCACCAGAACGAGCTCCTTGCTCTGCACGCCGCGTCCGGCCCCGATAAGCAATGCGCGGCAGGAGGCAATCTGGGACACGGCCGGAAGCCGATTGTTCTCCATCGTCGATTCTGCCTTCTTGAGCCATGCGAGTACGTCGTCGATGAAGCCGGAGCGCCGGGCCTCCAACTCGTCCACGAGGCCGGGCACCTGGCGCAGGAGTGAGACGATCTCCTCGTACTGGACGACATTGAGCGCCACCCGGCTACTCCGGTGTGAGGTAGAAACCCTGCCCATCGTCGCGATTGATGACTTCGACGGCATCCTCGGTGATGGTCAGGCGCAGCCGAACAACGCTCTCATTGTCCGCGTGGGATTTGATCTCGCCGGAGGTGACGACCACCTGGAGATGAGGTGACTCGACCAGCTTCGTAGACAAGAGCGCGGCCATCGAAGTCCGCGTAGCGGCCTGCAGGGCTTCGACCCGCTCAGGTGGTGCATCACGCCTCAGCGCAGCTTTGACGGCATCCGCCGCCGTGGCTGCGAGTTCGCGCGAGACGGTGGCCGGGCTCAACAACACCTGAGGCCCGGTCTCGAACAGCTCCTCGGCGCGGTCAGCGACGGCCTCTGTGACCTTCTCAGCATCGGCGCGCGCAAGGCGAATGCCGGATCGCTTCAATCCGGCGCGAACGACCCTTGTTACCTCGGCCGGAGTCGGCTGGCTGAATGACCGCCCGCCGGGCTCTGCAGTCGATCCCTCGACTGACGAGACGAGGACGGGGACGTCGACGGTAAGGTCCGGCATTCGAAATCGAGGCACGGAGAGGTGCTTCAGCAGCTCGTGTCCGCTGTACACCTCGGCGATCTTCACCGCTTCCAGGTCCGCGCGAACGCGCGCCTGAACAGCGTCGGCTAGCAAGGCGCCGATGAACTCTCCCAGCTTCGGCATCGCGCTCGCCTGCCGGTGGCAGCCCCAGGGCTACCGGGTCAAGCCTCGATCGCCGCGGGAGCCTTCGCGGGCTGTGACTTGATGGCGTCCTCGAGCAACCCGAGGATCTTCTCCATTCCGGCGGGCATCTCGTCCTGGACCGCCCGGATGTGCACCGCCATGGAGTAGGTCCGGTCAACCTTCGTGCCGGTTTGTGTGTTCTTCTGGTAGGAGGTCGACACCTTGAGCTTGACGGTCGCCACGCTGAAGAGCGGAGGGTACTGAACCTTGGCGTCCAGGGAGGCGTCGAACTTGAACGTCTCGTCCGTCTTCGTCTCTTCGACGGAGTTGATCTTCGCGTTGAAGTCGATCGTCGTCTCTTCGATGCGGATGAACGGGATCGGCAGCATCGTCAGGATGGGCACTTCGAGCTGCATGACCTGGAACTGCGCGGCGACCGCCGGCTTGGCCGCCTCGAAGGTGGCTGTTGCCTGGGCCCGCGTCCCGCCCGCTGGCGCTGCGTCGACCGCGAGCGTGGGGACGCCCGTGTAGCCGGATCCCGGATTGGTGATGCTGATCGAGGCGACACTGCCGCCCGCGCCCAACGTCGTACTCAGCGTGAGTCCCGTTCCGCCGCCTCCGGTCACCGTCACGCCTGGAGCGGTGATGTACCCATCGCCCGGCGTCGTGACCGTCACGCCGCTCACCTGCGCCGGCTGAGCGGGCTCAAAGGGCGCGACCTCTTTCGGATACTTGAAGGAGACGTAGATCGGATCGCCGGTTTGCGCATTGGTGGGATCGTCGGCGTTGCCAGGCTTGAAGCCCACCGCCTTGATGAAGTTGACCGAGCTCATCGCCGCCTGCGCCTGCGCGTTCACGACGGCGATGAGGGGCCCACCAAGCATCGCTTCGAAGTTGATGGATGAAAGTTCGCGACCTGGCTCTGCCATGTACCCACTCCCTCGATCTCAAGCGCTACCGGCCGACCGCGCGAGACTCGACTCGTGAATCAACGCACTCTGCACAAGGTCGAGTCAATAGGTACTTCTCTGTAGATGGCAAAGCGCCGGGCGCGGAGTTAAATGGTGCGATGACCGACCTCCAGGGATCTGTTGGCCAGAACGGCGACAACCTCGAGCGCGACGTTCGCGTCGTCCAGGAGTTGCTGAATCGACACGACCTCGCGCCACTGCAGAAGGTCGGCGAGGACGGGCGCATCGGACCGCGCACGATCGAGGCGATTCGTCACTTCCAGACGCGTCACCTCGGGATGAACAATCCCGATGGGCGAGTGGACCCGGGCGGACGCACGTTCAACAAGCTCAAGGCCGGGACAACCGAGCGCGGCACGGGCGAAAACCCCGAGACGCGACAGGCTGACCGCGCCGCGCGCGCAGAGCGTGTGGACCCTCGGGTCAAGGAAACGGCCGTAACGACCCGCATCATCGACAACCTGATCCCACAGTTCGGAAGCGTGCGGGCGAAGATCATCGGCGGCTACCTGTCTGACTCGGACCAGTTCTGGAAGGTGAACTACCACTGGGAGTACCTCCTGCAGATGGTCGAGCACTCCCTGACGTTGCCGGTCGAAGATGACATCAAGGCAGATCTCCAGAACATCCGCTCGACCCTGCTGGGCAACAAGCCCGATCCAGCGACCGGGTATACCTCGAGTCCGGTCGGGAAACCGGAGGATCGATCAGAGCCGGACGAGGTGGTCAAGCGCCACAAGGTCCTCGTGGGCATGAAGGAGTCCTTCGGCAAGATCACGGACCGGTCGAACCTGAAGGCGAAGAGCAAGAAGAGCCCCACGATGTTCGACCTGGCAGCGGCGCCGGTCGCCCCTCCCGGGAAGAGCAAGCACGGCACGGGTTACGCCCTCGACATCCAAGGCGACAACGGCGCGATCAAGTCCCTTGTCAATGGACTTGGCGCGACGCTCGCGTTCGACGAGAAAAGCCACGTCCATGTCGAATTCAAGAACGGCTTGAGCAGGTAGGACTCGCGGCAGCGCTGTGTCGATGGGCGCCGATCAGTCCCGGCTGCGATCGCTCCCGCTCGGGCCGAAGCCCGCCTTGTAGGCCAGCAGGGCCGCTTCAACACGACTTCCGACCTCGAGCTTGCCGAGGATCGAGGTCATGTAGTGCTTCACCGTCTTCTCGGCAAGCCCCAGGCGACCGCCGATCTCCGCATTCGAGAGGCCAGCCGCGACGAGCTCGACGACGTCGCGCTCCCGGGTGGTGAGCTGGGCGAGCGGGTCCGGGGCCCGAGACCGGGTCAGCCCGCGGATCATCCCGTACGCGAGGCTTGGCGAAACGTAGACCTCGCCGCCATGGACCGACTTGAGGATCGTCCGCAGCTCTCGTCCGGCGATCCCCTTGAGTACGTAGCCCCTGGCTCCGGCGTCCATCGCCGCGACGAGGTCGTCCTCGTTCTCTGAGCTTGTCAGCATGACGACGCGGGTCGTCGGCGAGGCCGTGGCGATGCGCCGCGCGGCATCAAGTCCACCGCCGGGCATCGCCACATCGAGCAGGGCGAGATCGGGCCGCTGTTCGCCGGCCTGCCGCACGGCCGCGGGCGCGTCGGCCGCGGTGGCCACGACCTCCATGTCGGGGTCAGCCGAGAGGGTCGCGACGAGACCGTCGAGGAAGAGGGGATGGTCGTCGGCCACGAGGAGCCGGATCGGGGCGGTCATTGTTCCGTGCCGGAGTTGTCGCTCAGCGGCAGCCACGCCCGGACCCACGTCCCGGCTCCGGGCGCCGACTCGATCTCGAACCGGCCTCCCAGCAGCTCCGCTCGCTCGCGCATGCCAGCAAGGCCCAGGTGGCCGGCGCCCGGAACATGGTCGGGATCGAACCCGCGACCCTTGTCGCGCACCTCGATGACGAGCATGCCGTCGTGATCCGCCGCGACCCGGATGTCGATCGCGGCGCCGTCGCCATGCCGGGCGGCGTTGGAGAGGGCCTCAGAGAGGATCCGGTACAGCGCGATCTTCGTCGCGAGAGGAGCGCTTGGCGGGATCTGCTGCACGTCGACCGACGCCCGCGCGCCGGCGCGCCGCTCGTGGTCGGCGACCGCGCGACGCACGATGTCGACGGGCGTGGCCTGCTCGAGCTCGGGCGATCGGAGGCCTGCCGCGATCGCCCGCATCTCGCTCAACGCCTCCTGGAGAGCGTCTCGAACCGCGGCGAGGTCGGCATCGCCGGGCTGTCCGGCAGCCTCAAGGCGACCTTCGATCGTGTCGAGCCGGAGCATGGCAAAGGCGAGCGTCTGGCTCGGTCCGTCGTGGAGGTCGACGCCGATCCGCCGGCGCTCGAGCTCGGTCAGTGCCGTCGTCCGAGCCGCCGCCTGGCGGATCCGGTCGCTGAGCCGCGCGTTCTGGCCGAGAAGCGTCGACAGCTGGCCGACCTGCTCGCGGAGCTCCCCGTCCTGCCGGACGATCGTCTCGCTGCCCTGGCGAACGACCCGAGCGAGGGCCAGGTAGGCGAGGAAGGTCGCGGCGGCTACGAGGCCCCACGCGATCAACCGGTCCCGGTTGACCTCAGCCTCGAGCTCGTCGGCGAGCTGGTAGAACTCCGCCACCGCGATGATCCGATCAGATCCACTGGCGCGGACCGGCAGGTAGATCTCGATGAGCCGGTTCCAATGCAGTCGCTCGTACGCGTTTTCCGGGTCGCTCAGGTCGCTCAGCCCGCCGGTGACCCCGCCGGCCGCGGCTACGGCGCGGTCGCCGTCCATCAGGAACTGCCGGCCGATGAGCTCGGGCAGCGGGCTGTAGAGGATGTGCCCGTCCAGGGACCAGATCCGGGCGGACACGATCTTCTCGGCCAGGGCCGACTCGCTGAGCAGGCTCTCCAGCGAGTCGATCTCCGGCTGGGTCAGGCTCGTGCTCGTCGTCAGCGATTGGAGCTGTGGGGCTACGAAGCTCTCGACGTAGAAAGCCGTGACGGACGTCGTGCGGTTGATTGCGCTCGTCTCGATGAGCTGGCCGAGGGCGTAGGCGACGACGCCACCGCCCACGATGACGAAGACCAGGCTGAGCAGCAGATAGCGGCGTGCCATCGACAGCCCGGCCAGGTCGAAGTGCGGTCTGCGCAATGCCGGCCGGCCGGCCGCGAGCCGCCGTCGCAGACGACCTGCCTGGGTCACCCGGGCGATCTCCTGTGGCCGGGGCACGTTGTTCGTTCCATCTCGCTCCGATTGTAGGGAGGGTCTACGGCCACGGGATCGGACCCGGGTCCCACCCGGCATCAGACCAAGGTCCGTCGGAGTTCGGAACCTGGGCCCGTGGTATCGGCGGGGCATCGACCCCATCGTTCTGGTCATTGAAGCGCCGCCAGAGAAGCGGCGAACCAGGACACGGATGGGGTTCAATGATGAACAAGCGAAATCTCACCACCACGGCCATGCTTGCGATCGCCGGCCTGCTCCTCTACGGCGGGGTCGCACTGGCTCGCGAGCAGCAGCCTCGTGACGACCGCGGTGGCCCGGTCGCGACACCGGCGGCCACCGATGATCGACCTTCGGCGACGGCGGCGCCCGTTCTCGGGCCGACGGCTTCGCCCGATGACAAGGGCGGCACGCTGGCCGGCTCCGACGACAAGGCCTCGCCAACCGCCTCACCCGGCGCCAAGGCCTCGCCGACCGCCTCGCCCGGCGCCAAGGCCTCGCCGACCGCCTCACCCGGCGCCAAGGCCTCGCCGACCGCCTCGCCCGACGCCAAGGCCTCGCCGACCGCCTCGCCCGACGACCACGGCGGCAACCGGGGCGGGTCCGACGACCCGACACCGACCGCCTCGCCCGACGACCACGGTGGTCACGGCGGGGACGACCCGAGGCCGACCGCCTCGCCCGACGACCATGGTGGTCACGGCTCGGACGGATAGTCCCACCGAAAGGCGCGCCTATATCACGAGGCACCAGTTCCCATCAGGGAGGTCGCCGGCGAAAGCCGGCGCCCTTCTCGTTCCACCTTGCAGCGAGTTTCCCCGGCCCCCGGGTGTGGGTCTCTCGGCATGCTTCGACGGCGAGTGGCCAGTCAGCGATCCTCCATGGGCCACGTGGCCGGCAATCCGGGCCATGCGGCCCTGTTGCGCGTGGGCTGGTAAGTCGAGGCTGGTAGCGGCGCTATCAGGTAGCCGTCGGCCGATCCGGGCCCCCGCCCCTGGCGCGGCCGGCCACCCGTCTCTCACAGCTCGGAGGATGGAAGCCATGTTCCTGATCGAACGTCTCGTCGCCGCGGCGGCCGTATTCGTCGCCGCCCACTTCGCAATGGGCTTCATCAACACAAGCGCCGGCGGCAGCGGTGGCTCGTTGCTCTTCCCGTTCGCAACCGACGCCCCGACGCGCTGGGTCTTCGGGAGCCTCGACGGGGCACTCGGGCTCCTCGTGCCGGTGATGATCGTGCTCGCCGGGATCTCGGTCCTGACCTTCTTTCTCGCCTTCCTCGCGACCTTTGGGCTGTGGGTTCCGACGGACCTGTGGCGGCCCCTGGTCCTGATCGGTGCGGCGTGCTCCGTGGTCCTGCTTGTGCTCCACCCAAGCGTGTTTGCGGCAATTCCGCTGGCGCTCAATGCTGGCCTGGCGTGGGTGGCATGGACGTCGGCCTGGACGCCCGCGACGGCTTAACCCGAAGGGGCGTCGGGTCTCTGGCGTCAGCCCTGCGCCTCGGCCACGTCGCGGGGATCGCTGAGCTCTAGCTCCTTCGTGAGATACGTCACCACCGCCCAGGAGCCGCGGTCCTGGTTGCAGAGGACGACGATCGTTGTGCCAGCAACAACGTGGTGCGAGACCATCGTCGACACGCCCGGATCGGCCCCGCCGTGCCCGAGGATCGTCACGGCGTCGTTCTCGACGACCAGCTCGAGCCCGTAACCGTACTGTTCGAGATCTTTCGAATCCGGTCCCTGCGGCGAGGTCATCGCGGCCAGCAGGGGAGGGGAGAGGAGCTTCCCGCCGAGGAGGGCATCGACCAGGCGCGCGAGGTCGGTCGCCGTCGTGATCATCCCGCCGTCG
>CAZVGO010000005.1:0-140953 GCA_964626755.1 uncultured Anaerolineaceae bacterium
CTCAACGGGACGATCGAGGTGGCCGGGCTGACGACCCTGACCGACGGCGTGCTCAACGGGCCCGGCAGCCTCGCGGCCCGGGGCGACCTGGCCAGCGCCGACACGTTTGGCGGCGGGACGGCCACCGTCCGGATCGACGGCCCGACCGACCAGACCTGGACCGGCAGTGCGAACCCGACGACCGGCGGCCTGCCGAACATCGTCGTCGACAAGCCGTCGGGCACGCTCTTCCTGGCCGGCACGCTCCGGGCGACGCGGAACTGGACCCACACCTCCGGGACGGTCGACCCGGGCACGAGCCTCGTCGTGTTCGCCGGCTCGCCGACGATCGGTGGCGTTGGCCCCGTGCTGCTGAACGACCTCGACGTCCGCGGCGGCACCGTTACCTGGGATGTGCCTCTCGTCATCGGGGGCGATGTCGTCGTGACCTCCGGCATGTTCGTCGCCTCAGCAGGCGCGCAGCCGATGACCATTGCCGGAGATCTCACCGTCGACGGACAGCTGGCTCTCGGCGCCAGCGTCGTCTCGTTGAACGGGGACCTGACGGTCAACGGTGTCCTCGATACACCGGCGGCTACCCTCGACTTCACCGGCACGGCGGCCCAGTCGGTGAGTGGATCCGCATCGGCGGCGGTCGGCACGTTCGTCGTGAGCAACCCGACCGGCGTGACCCTGGGGACGGCGCTGACGGCATGGTCCGGGCTCGATATCGCTTCAGGGGTCTTGACGATCGGCTCGGCGAGCCTCGCGGTGGGCGGACCGATCAGCTCGCCGCCGGACGGCATCGGTGCTGATGCGACGTCGACCCTCGCCGTGGTGGGAACCGGGCCCGGGATCGTGCTTCCGTCGGGCGTCGTCATCCTTGGCACGCTGAGCGTATCGAACCCGAACGGCGCCACGCTGACCTCGCCGCTTTCGATCGCGGCGCTTCTCGACCTCGGGAACGGCCCCGTCTATGCATCGGGCGGGATCCTCACCGTGCAGCCCGGGGCGGCGGTGAGCCAGACGGCCGGATATGTCGTCGGAAGCCTGAGGCTCCCGGTCCCGCTCGGCGGACCCGTGGCTGTCCGCCTGGACGTGGGCGGTTCGGGTGCAGGCTCGCCGGTCCTTGTGACCTTCAACTCCGTGTCGGTGGCCGGCTCCCTGGTGGCGCTGAGCGTGCCGGGCGACCATCCCGATCCGCTCAGCCCGCTGGACCCGACGCGCAGCACGAATCGCTACTGGACGATCGTCAACGAAGGCGTCGGCTTCGGAACGTACGACCTGACCCTGGACTGGGACCCCGCCGACCTGGACCCAGGCGCCGATCCGGCGCTCTTCTACGTCGCCAGGCTGGATGCGACCGGCTGGTCGCTGCCGGGGGTGTCGGCTCGCTCCGCCACGTCGATCTCGGCAGTCGGCCTGACCTCCTTCGGTGAGGTTGCGGTCGGCGACGGCCTGGTCGGCCTGGGCGTCTCGCAGGTCGCCGACGCGAACCCGGTTCAGGTCGGCGACGAGGTGGTGTTCACGATCACCGTCACGAACGCCGGTCCTGCCGCGGCCACGACCGTCACGCTGGTCGATGATCTCCCTCCGGGCGTCGCCCTGGTCTCGGCGACCTGGCCAGGCGGCACGTGTTCCGTGTCCGGTCAACAGATCGTCTGCTCGCTCGGAACCCTGGCCGCCGGTGAGTCGGTGGAAATCACGATCCGCGTCGCCACGACAGCGGCGGGATCGTTCGACCACCTCGTGACGGCCAGCGCCACTGAGAACGATCTCGCCGCGGCAGACGACGCCTCGGTCATCACGATTACGGTCGACGCCCCGACACCGGCACCGACCCCGACACCGACTCCAACGCCGACGCCGACGCCGACACCAACGCCGACTCCAACGCCGATGCCGACCCCAACGCCGATGCCGACCCCAACGCCCGTGCCTGCACCGACTCCCACGCCAGACCCTACTCCGACTCTCACGCCAGACCCCACGCCAGACCCCACGCCGGACGCCACGCCAGACGCCATTCCGACGCCGACCTCGGCGCCGACTCCCACCCCGGGCCGAGGCCTGGCCGGGGACTCCGGGCCGCCGGGTCCGTCTGTACTGGAGCCGTCAGCGATCTGGGGCGCCCTCGGCGTGATCCTCCTGTGCTCGCTCGCCGCCGTTGTCGGCGGAACCCGCAAGCGGAAGGTCCGCAGGCGGCGGTAGCCATCCGCGAGCCCGGTCGGGCATCGCGGCGTCCAGATCGGTCGGAATCGGGTCCCATGTCCCGGGACGGCGGAGACGCCGAAGGACGCCTGAGGCGCGGGCTACACTCCGGGCCGTGAGCGCCCGAGCCCGGCCCGCCCGAACTGCCGCCGATCTCCTCGTCGCCTGCCTCGAGGCGGAGGGCTGCGAGTACGTCTTCTCGGTTCCCGGCGAGGAGACGATGGACATCCTCGACGCGCTGAGCCGGAGCGACCGGATCCGTCACGTCACGACCCGCCATGAGCAGGGCGCTGCGTTCATGGCGGACGTCTACGGCCGCTTGACGGGCCGGGCGGCGGTCGCGATGGCGACCCTGGGGCCCGGCGCGACGAACCTCATCACCGGCGTCGCCGATGCCTTCCTCGATCGCGCGCCGATGGTCACGCTCACCGGACAGGCGAGCTCCGACAAGCTCCACAAGGAGGCCCATCAGGTCGTCGACGTCGTCCGGATGCTCGAGCCGGTCACCAAGTGGAACGCCCGGGCGGACCGGGCTGACGCGATCCCCGAGATCGTCACGAAGGCGTTCCGGCTCGCCCAGCTCGAAAAGCCAGGGCCCACCCACATCGAGCTGCCGGAGAACATCGCCGCGCTTGAGCTCGACCCGAAGGCAGGGCTTGCCCCGCTGCCGAGGACGAAGGCGTACTTCCCCGAACCCACCGACGAGGCGATCGACCACGCCGCGCGGCTCATCGCCGGATCCGAACGGCCGATCATCCTCGCCGGCAACGGGGTCCTCCGGCGTCATGCCGCGGACGAGCTCCGCGCGCTCGCCCGCGGGCTCCACGTTCCGGTGGCCGTGACGTTCATGGGCAAGGGCGCGATCGACGACCGGAGCCACCTGTCGCTGATGGCGGTGGGACTCCAGGCGCGCGACCACGTCCTGTCCGGCTTCGACCGGGCCGACCTCGTCGTGTCGGTCGGCTACGACCTCGTCGAATACGCGCCGGCGCAATGGAATCCGGACCGAAGCACGCGGATCGTCCACATCGACACACAGCCGGCCGAGGTCGACGCCGCGTACCGGCCGGAGATCGAGCTGGTCGGCGACATCGAGGGAACCCTCAGCCGGTTGCTCGGGGCGCTCCTGCCGCTCGGGATCGGGGGCCGTGACGCCGACGCCCGCCACCGCTCGAAGGAGATCCTCGTCCACGCGGACCTCCGCACGGCACTGCTGGCCGAGCTTGCAGCCCACGACACCGACGAGGGCGTGCCGATTGCCCCGCAGCGCGCGATCGCCGAGCTGCGCCGGGCCCTCGAGCCGTCGGACATCGTCGTATCGGACGTCGGCGCCCACAAGGTCTGGGTCGCCCGGCTGTTCCAGGCGTACGAGCCGAACACCGTGATCATCTCGAACGGCTTTGCCGCGATGGGCATCGCGCTCCCCGGGGCGATCGCTGCCAAGCTCATCCATCCCGACCGGAAGGTCGTCGCGTTGTGCGGCGACGGTGGGTTCCTGATGAACAGCCAGGAGCTCGAGACGGCCAGGCGGATCGGCGCCAACATCACGGTCGTCATCTGGCGCGATGACGGCTACGGGCTCATCGACTGGAAGCAGCGTAACGAGTTCGGTCGGCCGTTCGCCGTCGAGTTTGGCAATCCCGACTTCGTCGACTATGCCCGGTCATTCGGGATCGCCGGCTTCCGTGCGGACAGCGCGCAAGAGCTGGGCGGGGTCCTGCGCCACGCACTCGACCACGACGGTCCGTCAGTCGTCGACATTCCGATCGACTACCGCGAGAACCTTCGTCTGACCGAGCAACTCGGGGACCTGACTTCGACCGATGGCTGACGTGCCCGACGGCTCGCCGTCACGCGCCCGCAACCCGGCGGCCGGGGGCAGTGGACAACTTGCAACACCCGGCAGGGGACCCTCTGGATGGTGGCAATGAACGAAGGCAATGAGGTCCAGTTCCGGGACTGGCTCACCGTCCAGCTCCGCGCCCGCCGGATGTCGCTCCGCCAGCTTGCCCATCGCTCCGGGGTGAACGTGTCGACGGTCTCGCGGATCGTGCGGGGGGAGCGCCGTCCGACGCTCCGAACTGCCGTCCGCCTCGCGAACGTCGTGCGGGAGAATGCGGACGAGTCGAGCGCCACGAGGTTCTTCGGCGCACTGACCGCCGAGAGCCTGGACCCGGTGCGCGAGGTCGAGCGGGCGCTGCGCGGCGACGGGCTGCTCGACGACGATGCCGTCCGGACCGTGATGGAGGTCTACCTCACCACCCGCCGGCCGACCGAGTCGGAGGACGACCCGCGGCCCCGCCCGCGACCGGACTGATCCCCGTCGCTAGCCCAGCACTCCGCCCGGCTCGAGGGCGTGCACCGTCACGTCGGCGAGGCCGCGATCCTTCAGCCCCTTGCGCAGCTCGTCCGGCGTGCCGGCCAGGAGCGGGAATGTCCCGTAATGAATCGGCAGGACGTCCTTCACGCCGAGCCACTCGACCGCGATTGCGGCCTCGCGCGGACCCATCGTGAAGTGGCCGCCGATCGGGAGGATCGCGAGGTTCGGACGGTAGACCTCGCCGATGAGCCGCATGTCGCCGAAGAGCCCGGTGTCGCCGGCGTGGTAGATCCGGTAGCCGCTCTCCAGCTCGACGACGACACCGACCGGCTCGCCCAGGTAGATCGGGGCTTCGGCGCCGCCGTAGATGTCGCCGGACGAGTGGTCGGCGTGGGTCATCGTCACCCTTACCCCGCCCGTCTCGACGGTGCCACCCTTGTTCATCCCGATCACGGAGTCCTTGTGCGCGTAGTTCCGCCCCAGCCACAGTGACAGCTCGTGGATCGCCGGCCACGCGGGGCGGGTGCGGCTGGCAATCAACAGCGCGTCGCCGAGGTGGTCGGCGTGGCCGTGGGTGACGAGCATCACGTCGCACTTGTCGACCGCGTCGGGCGGTTTCGGGCTCTTCGGGTTGCCGAACCACGGGTCGATGAGGATCGTCTTTCCTCCCGGCGTGGTCACTTCGATGCAGGCGTGTCCGTACCACGTGATCGTCGTCTTCGGGTCGAGCGGCATCGGTTCCTCCTCCGGACGCGGTCGTCCGTGCATCCTACCCGCGCGCCGCGGCTACACTCCCGCCGTGCCCGCCGAACGGATCGCGCTGAGCCTCGCGTTCATCAACTGGACGGTCCTGACCGGCCTGGCCGTCGGCGCGTTCGCGGCGATCGTCGTGGGCCGGCTTCGAACGGATGCGACGCGCGGGTTCCTCGTGTTCACGGGCGCCTGCGCCGTCCTCCTCGGCCTGCTCGCCTTTGTGTCGGACGGCGCGCTCCCGACGGCCCTGAGCGGCTCGCCGATCACAGCCGACGCATCCTGGACGGAGCCGCGGCGCGCGGCGCTGGCGCTGTTCTGCGGCCTGGCCGCCGCGTACGTCGTGGCGATCGCCCGCGGCCTCCGCGCTGCGCTCCTCGGCGTGGCCGGAGTGGCCGCCGGCGGAGCCGTCCTGCTGTTCGGGGCTCTGGGGTGGGGCGGCGGCGCCGGCGGCGCGATCCCGCTGCTCGTCCAGCTCGCCGTGCTCACCGCGGCAACCGGCGGGGTCTTTGCGTCGATGATCCTCGGGCACTGGTACCTCGTCACCCCGAAGCTGAGCGAGCGGCCCCTGATCCTGTACGCCCGGATCCTGACGCTCGTCATCGGCATCCAGGTCGCCCTGTTCGTCGTGTGGGTCGCAACCGGGGCCGGCCCGGCCGGCGCAGCGCCGTTCGCGGTCCTCGCCGGCCCGTGGGCGCTGTTCGTGTGGCTCCGCCTGATCGTCGGGCTCCTCTTCCCGCTCGTGGTGTCGTGGGCCGCGATCCAGACCGCCCGGAGCCGGTCGATGGAGTCGGCGACGGGGCTGCTCTACATCAACGTCGGAACGGTCGCCGCGGGCACGATCCTCGCGGCCGGGCTGTACTTCGGCGCGGGGCTGCTCGTGTGAGGAAAGCGATGAAGAGCGATACGACCTGGCTCCCGACTGCGACTGACCTCGACTGGATCGATGCGACTTCCAGTGCGCCGAACCCGGCGCTCCTCGCAATCGAGACGGCCGCCGTGCCCGACGGCATCCCGATCCTCGATCGGGCGAGCGGCCGCGTCCTCGCGGCGCTTTCAGCGGGGCGGCGGCGGATCGTCGAGGTCGGCACGGCCTACGGCTACTCGACGCTCTGGATGGCGCTCGCGCAGCCGGCCGGCGGGACGATCGTGACAATCGATCCGGACCGCGGGCGTACGGACAAGGCCCGCGGCTGGTGGCGGGAGGCCGGCGTCCCGGTCGAGCGGATCACGGTGGTGAACGCCAGGGCCCTGGCCGCTTTCGAGGCGGATGACCCCGCGCTACGCGGCCCGTTCGATCTCGCGTTCATCGACGCGCTGAAGCCCGAGTACCAGGCGTATCTCGAGGCAATCGTCCCGCGGCTCGCCCCGGGCGCGCTCGTCGTCGCGGACAACGTCCTGTGGAGCGGCCGGGTGTCCGGCGAGCGAAAGGCCGATCCGGATGACGAGGGGGCGACTGCCCTCCGCGCGTTCAACCAATCGGTGCTCCGCGACCGGCGCTTCGCGGCTTCGATCCTGCCGGTCGGGGACGGCCTGCTCGTCGCGGGCCTGCGGTGATGGCATCCGCCGCGCCGGGGGAGCGTGGCGCGCGGATCCGCGTTCGGGTGCGGCTGTTCGCGGTCCAGCGCGAGCTCGCCGGCGAGCGCGAGGTGGCGCTCGAGCTGGACGCCGGCGCGACCGTCGAGTCCGCGTGGCAGGCAATCGTCGCGCGGCACCCGGTCCTCGCGCCCGGCCGCCCGTCGGTCCGGTTTGCCCTGAACGGGGAGTACGTCGACGCCGGCGAGGCGCTGGCCGACGGCGACGAGGTCGCGTGCATCCCGCCGGTGAGCGGCGGCGCACCCGCCGATCCGGCGACCGCGAGGATCCTCGAGCTCCGCGCCGAGCCACTCGGACGGACGATCCTTGCCGACCTCGCCGACCGACTCGCGACGCCGGCCGACGGCGCCGTCGTCGGGTTCATCGGCCGGACGCGGGAGACGCCCGGGACCCCGGCGCCCGGCCAGGAATTGGAGGCCGCACGGCACACGGGCCGGGGCGTCGAGTCGCTCGACTACGAGGCTCACGAGTCGATGGCCCTCGCGGTTCTCGCCCAGGTCGCCGACGAGATCGTCGCCCGCTTCGGGGTCACCCGCCTCGCCATCGTCCACCGCACCGGCGAGGTGCCGCTCGGCGAGGCGAGCATCGCGATCGTTGCCTGCGCCCCGCACCGCGGCGCGGCCTTCGACGCCGCCCGCTATGGAATCGACGAGACGAAAGCGCGCGCCCCGATCTGGAAGGCGGAACGATTCGCCGACGGGCACGTCTGGATCGGCGAGCCGGCACGCTCGGGTCCGCGGAAAGAGGACCGATGACCGCCGACTGGGGCCCGGTCGACCGGCTCGCCCAGCTCGCCGAGACGATCGCCGGTTCGTGGGGGGCCCGCGCCCGCGCGTCGACGACCATCGGCCAGGAGCGTGCGCTCCTCCGCCTGTTCGGCGTCCACGGGATCGACGCGACCGGCCGGCCGCTCGCCGGTGAAGTCGTCGAGCGCTACGTTGGCCGGGACCACGTCCGCCTCGCGGGAGGCGTCGCCCTCCCGTTCGCGATGGCCCTCCTCGAGTACGACGTCGCGCCCCAGCAGGCGGCGCTCGACGTCGCGTCCGGCGCGATCGACCTCGCCCTCGAGGCCGAGCTCCTCGGCCAGCCCGATCGTCGCGCGGTCGCCGAGCAGGAGGCTCGCCGGCTCGCCCAGGCGGCGCTCGCCCGGATCGACGCCAACCGGACCGCCCGGCTGGAGCTCGTCGGAGTGCTCGGCGACGCGCCGCGGCCGTGGATCGGGACGACGATCGTCGAGCAACTGGTCGAGGCCGCGCTCGACGAGGCGGTGGCCCGGGTCGCCGACGGCGTCGACCTGCTCCGTGTCGAGGTCCCGGTCGGACGTGAGCTCGCGTCGCGCCTGACCGATGCCGGTGTCGAGATGCCCGTCTGGCCGTGGCTTGATGCCGATCGGTGGGCGGGCGAGGACCTCGGCAGCCCCGACCTCGGGCGCGGCGCGGAGAAGCCGCCGACCGGCAGCCAGCGCGGCCTCGCGGAGCTGCGCCGGATGCTCGACGAGGTGGGTGCGGGCCGGCGCGGTTACGTCAGGCTCGCCTCGGCGGCCCCTGCCCTCGCCGCGCCCGAGCAGTCGGTCGTCGCCTCGTTCGAACGGGTCGACGTCGTCGAGGCGGACGCGATCGCGGAGATCGTCGCCGGCAGGGTCGACCCGGACCGTGCGCTGTCCGACCACGCTTTCGCCCACCGGCTCCTCCGGCGGGCAGGCTCGTCGATCCTCGTCGGCGCGGGCCCGCTCGCTGTCGCGCCGGACCTCGCGTCGGGGCTTCCGTCGGACCCCGCGACTCGGGCCGGCCGGGCACTCGCGCTGCTCCTGCTGGGCGTCGGCCTCGCCCGTGGCGATGGGATCGAGCCGGAGCAGATCATCGTCGGCGCCGTCCCGCCCTGGCTCCTCGACGAATCCGCGCCGGCCACTCGCGCCCTGGCGGAGGTCGCCCTCCGGCGAGCTCTGTTGCCGGGCCATCCGCTCGCGTTCGAGGAGCCGGCGACCGCGCCCGCGGCGACCGCCGCCGCGTGGCCGTTCGTCCTGGCCGGTGTCATCCCGCCCGGCACCTCGGCCGCTCTCATCCTGCGGCGGCCGTCCGGCGGCCCGATGCGCCAGGCGGTGCTCGCCGGCCGGGCTGCGGCCTCGGTCGCCGGGGAGATCGGCGCCGCGCTGGGGGAGCGGCAACTCGCGGGACTGGCGCTCGACCATGCGAGGGCCGTCGTCCTCGCGGCGATCCGGACGCTCGAGGATCTCGGCGATCGGGGCTGGCGATCGGTCCTCGGCGAGGCACCGGGGGGAGGCGAGCGGACGCGGATCGGCGGCGACGCCGTCGTCGAGCGAACCGAGACGTTCGACCCGCTGGCCGAGGCCGCGGCCGAGCGACACAAGGGCCACCCGCGGCCACGCCGCGCACCGGCCGATTAGTTCCGGCGAGCGGACCGGTCTACTAGAATCGCCGAGATTCAATGAACGACAGGAGTCGAGCGATGGGGACCCGGAACGTGCTGCTCGTCGGAACCCGCAAGGGCGCCTTCGTCCTCGAGGGCGATGCGAAGCGCAGCAAGTGGAAGGTGCGCGGCCCGCTGTGCGAGGGCTGGCCGATCCACGACATGACCCTCGAGCCCGGCAGCGGCGCGCTTCTCGCCGCCGGCGGCAGCGAGTGGTACGGCCCGGCTGTCTGGCGGAGCGAGGACCTCGGCGAGACGTGGACCCACTCGAGCGAGGGCCTGACGTACGGCGACGACGGGCCGAAGATCCCGACGATCTGGAACCTCACCCCGGGCCACGGCTCGCTCTACGCGGGCGTCGAGCCGGCCGGCCTGTTCCGGAGCGACGACCGCGGCGCGACGTGGAGCCACGTCGAAGGCCTGACGAACCACCCGACGCGCCCGGAGTGGCAGCCCGGAGCCGGCGGGCTCTGCCTCCACTCGATCGTCCCCCATCCCACGGATCCGAAGCGGATGTGGGTGGGCATCTCGGCGGTCGGGGCGTTCGAGACGAAGGACGGCGGGCGGACCTGGGAGACACGCAACAAGGGCGTCCGCGCCGACTTCAACCCGGAGAACATCTACCCCGAGTTCGGCCAGTGCGTCCACAAGCTCGTCATGGCCGCCGACGGGGGTGAGCACCTCTACCAGCAGAACCATTGCGGCGTCTACCGTTCGTCCGACGGCGGGCGGCAGTGGGAGGAGATCACTCCCGGGCTGCCGTCGCAGTTCGGCTTCCCGATGGTCGCCCACCCGCGCGACCCGAAGACGGTCTGGACGATCCCGCTCAACGGCGACGACCGGGGCCGCTACATGCCGGAGGGCAGCGCCGCCGTCTGGCGGACGAACGACGCCGGCGCCTCCTGGATCCGGGCCGGCGACGGGCTGCCGCAGAAGGACGCCTATCTCGGCGTTCTGCGCGAGGCCATGGCCGTGGACGCGCTCGACCCGGTGGGCGTGTACTTCGGGACGAGCACCGGCCAGCTCTACGGCAGCGCCGACGAGGGGAAATCGTGGCGCATCGTCGCCGACAACCTGCCGGCGATCTGGTCGGTTGAGGCGGCGGTCCTCGACTGATCCTGGTGGCGACGGTTCATCTTCCGCGCTCGCTCGTTGCGCTGTTCCCCGGGACCGAGCGGCGGGTCGAGGCCGCCGGCGCGACCATCGCCGAGGTCATCGACGCGCTCGACACGCAGGTGCCCGGGCTGCGCAATCGCCTCGTCGACGCCGGCCCGACGCTCCGGCGGCACATCAACGTCTATGTCAACGGCGAGCCGGCCGACCTCTCGACCCCGGTCCCACCGAGCGCCGCGGTCCACATCATCCCGGCCGTCTCCGGCGGCTGACCGAGGAGAGGGGTGGAGCGGGAGACGGGATTCGAACCCGCGACATCTTGCTTGGGAAGCAAGCACTCTGCCAGCTGAGTTACTCCCGCTCGGGAGGCCCCGGATTCTACGAGCGGCGGCGGCCGGGGTCAACGCCGCGACCCCGCGAACGGCCCGCGCGGCACTCCCTGTTATCGTCACGGAGTGCACCCAACCGCCAGCGTCCTCGACCTTCGGGAGGGCGCCGACGAGCCCCGTGCCGGCGCTGGCCCGCTCGAGGCGAGCTGGCTCGGCCGGATCGACTACCGGGCCGCGTGGGACCTCCAGCGCCGGCTCGTCGCGGAGCGCGCCGACGACCGGAACGGCGACCAGCTCCTCCTGCTCGAGCACCCCCCGGTCCTGACGCTCGGCCGCCAGGCTGACGAGAGTCATGTCCTGGCGTCGCCCAAGGAATTGAAGAAGCGCGGCATCGAGGTCATCCGCGTCGAGCGTGGCGGCGAGGTCACCTACCACGGCCCCGGACAGCTGGTCGCCTACCCGATCCTCAAGCTGTCCCGCCGCGGCCTGCTGGTCAAGCCGCTCGTGCGCGCCCTCGAGGCCGCGATGGCCCACACCTGCGCCGCCCTCGGCGTAGACGCCGGACGCCGCGAGGGCCACCCCGGCTGCTGGTGCGACCCGGCTGGACTCGAGCCGCGAAAGATCGGAGCGCTCGGGCTTCGAATCGAACGCGGCGTGACCTACCACGGCATCGCTCTCAATGTGAACGTCGATCTCGTCGACTTCGACCTGATCGACGCCTGCGGCGAGCCCGGAACCCGCTCCACATCCGTCGCCAACGAGCTCGGTCGCACCGCGGAGGCGCCTTCCACCGAGGCCGTCGGCCGTGCCGCCTCGATCTTCGCCCGGGCTCTCGCCGAGGGGCTCGGCGCACCGCTCGAGGGCCAGCTCCCGTGACCGCCGGGCTGTTCGAGCTGCGCAAGGATCCGATCACGTCCTGGTGGGTCGCGACGGTCGTCGACCGGGCCTTCCACCTCGACCGCTTCGCCCGGCCCGCCGAGCCCGTCGACGACGGCGGCGACTGCCAGAACTGCCGCCAGCCCGAGGGCGACGGCGTCCGCCTCCGGGTGCTCAAGGACTACGCGTTCCACACCGTCGGAACGGAGGACGAGGCCCGGGAGCTCGATAGGAGCGTTGCCCAGGTGGCGATCGCCCAGGCGCGCGCGACAGGCAGCTGGAAGACGGTCGTCGCCCCGCCCGGCGAGCACCGCCCGCTCCACGCCGTGGGGCTGGCGATGATCGAGGCGCTCGTGGCCGGCGCTCGCGATGCGCTGGCGGAGGCGAGGACCGCCGGCCAGACCGAGTACGTCCAGGTCGTCCAGAACTGGGGGGCACAGGCCGGTGCGCGGACGAACCACCTTTGCCTCGACGTGTACGACCTGCCCCAGATCCCCCACCGGATCGCCGAGGAGCTGGGCGGTGCGGCCCGGTTCGTGATCCGCGAAGGGGAGTGCCCGTGGTGCCGCCTCGTCCGCGACGAGACCCGCCGCCCGGACCGCCTCGTGTGGGAGGACGCCTCGAGCGTCGCGTTCGCCCCGTACGCATCGCGTTCGCCGTTCGAGGTCTGGATCGTCCCCCGCCGCCACGACGCCGACTTCGGGGCAGCCTCCGATCGGGACCTCGAGGCGACAGCCGAGGCGCTCCGCGAGGTCCTCGCCCGGCTCGCCGCGAGCCTCGATGGACCGCCCTACAACCTCGTCCTCCACACCGCACCGCTCCGCGAGCAGGTCGAGGCGACCTACCACTGGCACTGGGAGATCCATCCGCGCCTGCGTGAGATCGCCGGTCTCGAGGTCGGGAGCGGGCTGCCGGTCAACCCCGTCTCGCCCGAGGACGCCGTCGAGGAGCTCCTCGGCCGCGCCGAACGGGACGCGGGAGCCCCTGTTTGATCCGCCTCCGAAGGGCCCCCGCACGTCACATGCCGGCCTGGCGTCTCGTCTACCGACCATCGAGCGCGCGCCCACCCTCAGGCGCCGCACCCCCCAGCGTCCGCCCGGAGGGCGAATGGTCAGCGAACTCACCCGCACGATCCGCGCCCGGGCGATCCCCGGTGGCGTCGCGGTGAGCGGCACCTGGGATCGGTCGACCGCCGGCGCCTTCGTCGAGGAGCTGTTCGCGAAGCACCACAACGAGATCTACGCCTACCTCCTGCGGATGCTCCGTGACGGCGAGCTGGCCGCCGACCTCACCCAGGATGCCTTCGTCAAGGCCTACCGCAACTACGACACGCTCGAGAAGCCCGAGAACGCCCGCGCGTGGCTCTACCAGATCGCCCACCGCGTCGCCCTCGATGAGCTCCGCCGCCGCAAGATCATCAGGTTCCTGCCGTGGACCGGCGAATCCCGGGGCGCCGCCCCGTCCGCCGAGCACCTCGTGATGGAGCTCCACCTCTCCGCGGATCTCCAGCGGGCGCTCGAGCGGATCCCGGAACGGCAGCGGGCCGCCCTCCTGCTCGCCGAGCTCCACGACCTGACCGGCCTGGAGCTCGCTGCGGCCCTCGGCGTCAGCCACGTGGCCGCGCGGGCGCTCCTCACCCGGGCCCGCGAAAGCCTTCGCCAGGCGCTGGCCACGGAGCGGGCGGCTGCCGACGCCACCGAGACCCACCCCGCGCGATCCATGGGGCCCGACCGATGACGTCGCCGTTCCGCCGCCGCCAGGCCCCGGACTCACTCCACGATCGGGCTCGCACGCTTGCCGCGGAGCGACTGTGGGAAGTACTCGGCGCCGGCGAGGCCGAGTGGCTCGACCGGCACCTCACCGAGTGTCGTGACTGCCGGGCCGTAGCCGACAGCTACGAGGCCCAGCGCCTCGAGCTTCGCGGCCTGCGCGACCGGATGCCGGTCCCGCCGCGCGACCTGTGGGCGCGGACCGCCGCAGCGATCGAGCGGGAGGACGCCCGCCGCCGCCCGTCGCTCCGGCCCGACCCTGCCGCGCGGACCCCGCTCCTCCGCCGGAAGCGGCCGTCGCCCGTCCCGCTCGGCCTGATCTCCGGCCTGCTCGTCGTCGCCGTGGTCGTCGGCGTCTCACTCCTCGGCGGCCGTGCCACGCCGATCCCGAACCCGACCCCATCCCAGGTCGCCGTGGCCACGCCGCCCGTCCGGACGACCGGCCCCAGCGGGACGCCGATCATCGTCGCCGCCGGCGATGTCTACTGGATGCGCTACGGTCCCGATGGCCGGATCGACGTGTTCTCCTCGCCGATCGACGAGGTTTGCGCCGAAGCCGAGGGCCCCGACTGTGCCCCGATCGACGAGGCCAGCCCGCGCTCAGGCGAGCTCTCGGACGCGCCCCCGCAGGCGGTCGTGAAGTCGCCGGATGACAAGAACCTCGTCGTGG
This sequence comes from uncultured Anaerolineaceae bacterium, assembly GCA_964626755.1. Classification (GTDB taxonomy): domain Bacteria; phylum Chloroflexota; class Limnocylindria; order Limnocylindrales; family CSP1-4; genus JACDAV01. The sequence continues at coordinate 14,041 of CAZVGO010000005.1, forward strand.
TCCAGGGTCCGACGGAGACGGACGACGGTGCCGGCAAGGTCATCGTCGTGCCGATCCCGACGGTCCCGGGCAGCACCCCGGAGCCCACGCCGCCGCCGGTCGAGACGCCGACTCCGCCACCGGCCGAGACGCCGACCCCGCCGGCCGAGACGCCGACTCCGCCGGCCGAGACGCCGACTCCGCCACCGGCCGACACACCTGACCCGGGCGTGACGCCCGAGATCACGCCGACGCCGAGCCCGGTTGACATTCCAACACCGACGCCCGTCGCCGGGCCACTCGAGATCGCGTCGGGCGTCATCGTCGTCGGCCAGTCGGCCGCCTACTCGGCGGACGGCCTGTGGTTCGCGTTCTCGGCCCGCCCGAGCGACGGCTCGCAAGGCCCGGACATCTACGTCTGGCGGGTCGGCGATCCGGAGGCGCTCCCGATCACCGTCGATCATCGTTCGGTGTTCTCGGGGTGGTTGCCGGACGGGCGCCTGATCGGCAGCCGTGCGGGCGTCGTCGAGACCGTCGCCGAAGGCTCGCCGCTTCCCACCGAAGGCTCGCCGCTTCCCACCGACGGCTCGCCGCTTGCCACCGACGGCGCGCCGGCCCCGCTGACGGACCTTTCGCCACAAGCCTTCCTGCTCGACCCCGCCACGGGCGCGGAGACGGCTCTCCCAGCGGCACCGTTCTGGCGGCCGTCCGTCGACCCGACCGGTCGATGGGCTGTTTACTGGGACGGCACCGTCAGCCTGTCCGACGACGGGTTCGAGTGGCGCGCAGGCGCCGGGCAACTCGTCGTCGGGGCGTGGCCGCCGGTCCCCGAGGCGCCGGCCTCGACATCGCCCGATGCCTCCGCGGTATCGCCTCCGGCGTCGCCGGACGCAGCCACGCCATCTTCGAGCCCATCGCCCGTGCCGACCGCTGCGCCCCAGGTCATCGACACCACCGCGATCCGCGACTGGGACGCGCGCTGGGGTGATGCCGGCACTCACCTCGCGATCTGGGTCGCGGACCAGGCCGATCCGACGATCGGGCGCCTGAGCCTCTACGTGTTCGACCCGGCCACAGGCACGCTCGATCTCGCCGAGCCGCTCCTGTCGGCCCAGCCCGCCCTCCCGGGTTTCTCGATCACCAGCGATCGCCTCGCCTGGGCCACTCCGGACAACCAGGACGGAGAGGGCAGCCACGTCGAGGTCCTCGCGTGGAAGGGAAACGACAGCGGCCAGGTCCAATCGGTCCCCGGCGACGATCAGGTGGTCGTCATCCGCTGAAGCCGCCGGCTGGCCTTCGGCCGCCACGGGCCTGCGGCCCGGGCGCTGCGCTAGACTCTGGGCGTCCCTTTAAGGACCGGCCCCGCGAGGCCGGGAAGGAGGAGCGCAGGTGCCACGTCGCGCGGGCGCGACCGCCGGCCGGCCGGAGCGCCGCCGGTGAGCGGCCGTCAGATCATGACCGCGGACGAGATCCGCCGGGCGACGATTCGCATCTCCCACGAGATCGTCGAGAAGCACGGCGGGACCGAAGGTCTCGCGCTCATCGGCATCCAGCGCCGCGGCGTCCCGCTGGCCCGCCGGATCGCCCGCTCGATCGCCGAGCACGAGGGTGTCGACATCCCGGTCGGGGCGCTCGACATCACGTTCTACCGGGACGACCTGTCACTGATCGCCCAGCAGCCCGTCGTCAAGGGCACGGAGCTGCCGTTCGATCTCAACGGCCTGACGGTGATCCTCGTCGACGACGTCCTGTACACGGGCCGGACGATCCGGGCCGCAATGGACGCCCTCGTCGACTTCGGGCGGCCCCAGGCGATCCGCCTCGCAGTCCTCGTCGACCGGGGCCACCGGGAGCTGCCGATCCGGGCCGATCACGTCGGCAAGAACGTCCCGACCTCGCGCGAGGAGGTCGTCCGGGTCCACCTCGAGGAGATCGACGCCGAGGACGGCGTGGACATCGAGCGGTCCGTGCCCGCGCCGGTCGGTTCCGCCTCGTGAGCATCGCGCCTCCGCCGCACGTCCCGATCGAGGAACCCGACGTGGCGACTCGCGTCCCGTCGGTCGAGGAGGCTCCGGAGACCCAGTCGGTCCCGTGGCGCCACCGCCACCTGCTCGACCTCGACGTCGTGTCATGGCCGGAGATCGAGCTGGTCATGCGGACCGCGGACGCGATGCGCGAGGTCCTGAGCCGGCCCATCGCCAAGGTGCCGGCACTCCGCGGCCGGAACGTGACGATCCTCTTCTACGAGGCGTCGACGCGGACGCGGGTGTCGTTCGAAGTGGCGGCGAAGAACCTGTCCGCGGACGTCGTGAACATCGCCGCGGCGACGTCGTCAGTGTCGAAGGGGGAATCGCTCGTCGATACCGTGAAGACCGTCGAGGCACTCGGCGCGGACCTGCTGGTGATGCGTCACGAAGTCTCCGGCGCGCCCTACCTCGCGGCCGAGGTGTTCGGTGGTTCCGTCCTCAACGGCGGTGACGGGCGCCACGCCCACCCCACCCAGGCGCTGCTCGACCTGTACACGATGCGCGAGCGGCTGCCGGGCGGCTCCGTTGCCGGTCGGAAGATCGTGATCCTCGGCGATGTCCTCCACTCGCGGGTCGCCCGCTCGAACATCTGGGCACTCACGGCGGCCGGTGCCGACCTCTGGCTGTGCGGCCCCCCCACGCTCCTCCGCGGGTTCGAGGCGTGGGCCGCGACGGGCGGCGTCGACGGCCGGCAGTTCCGGGTCACCTCCTCGGTCGACGAGGCGGTCCGTGACGCGGACGTCGTCATGGCGCTCCGGATCCAGCGCGAGCGGATGGCCTCCGGCCTCCTCCCGTCGCTCCGGGAGTACGCGGCCCGCTACGGGCTGACGTCCGATCGGCTCGCGCTCGCCAAGCCCGGCGCGCTCGTCATGCACCCGGGACCGATCAACGAGGGCGTCGAGATCGCACCCGATGTCGCAGCGGGGGTGCAGTCGGTCATCACCGACCAGGTGACGAACGGGGTCGCGATCCGGATGGCACTGCTCTACCTGCTCGCCGGCGCTGCCGGTCCGCGCCGGCCCCAGTGACGCTCGCGGCGCGGGCCCCGGAGGGGGTCGGTGAGCTCGTCGCCGAGCTGTCGATCTCGGCCGGTTGGGTCGTCGACCCGGCGACGGGTCGGGAGGGCCCGGCCGACCTCGCCGTCCGCGACGGCATCCTCGAGACGCTGACGTGGCTCGAGGCCGACGACGGGGGCTCTGTCGACGGGCAGGGGATCGTCATCGCTCCCGGATTCGTTGACCTCCACGCGCATTTCCGCGAGCCGGGTAACGAGGACGCGGAGACGATCGCCTCCGGGGCCGCGGCGGCGGCCCACGGCGGGTTCACGACGGTCTGCCTCATGCCGAACACCACGCCCGCGCTCGACGAGCCGGGCGTCCTCTCCCGGATCCAGGCGGCTGCCGGCGCGTCCGGCTCGCCGGTGAGGTTGCTCGCGTACGGCGCGGTGTCGGCGGGCAGGGCAGGGGAGCAGCTGGCCGCCCTGGGTGAGTTGGCCGACGCCGGGGTCGTCGGGTTCTCCGACGACGGCCTGCCGGTGCGTTCGCCGTCGTTGCTCCGCTCGGCGCTGGCGTATGCCGGTGCGTTGGGGTTGCCGATCGTCGACCACGCCGAGGACCTCGTTCTCACCGAAGGCGCCGAGGCGAACGACGGGCTCGTGGCGACGGTCCTCGGGCTGCGCGGCTGGCCGGCTGCAGCCGAGGAGAGCGCGGTTGCCCGCGATCTCGCGCTCCTCGCCGACGTCATCCGCGACGTGCCCGGGGCCCGGCTCCACCTGACCCACCTTTCGACCGCCGGGTCGCTCGACCTCGTCCGGCGGGCGAAGGCGGCGGGACTGCCGGTGACGTGCGACGTGACGCCGCACCATCTCGCGCTGACCGACGAGTGGGTCGCGGGGGCGCGGCGCTGGGCGTGGGAGGCCGGTGAGGATCCATGGCGCGACGAGGCAATCGTCGCGGCCCCGTACGACTCATCGCTGCGGGTGAATCCTCCTCTGCGCTCTGCCGCGGACGCGGCCGCGTGCCTGGAGGCGTTGCTCGACGGGACCGCGGACGCGGTCGCCACGGACCACGCTCCGCACACGCTCGTCGACAAGCAGGTCGAGTTCGGGCTCGCGGCGAACGGGATCAGCGGGATCGAGACGGCCCTCGGGCTGTTGCTGGCGGCCGTTGACGCGGGCGTACTCCCGCTGGCGCGGGCGATCGAGGCGCTGACAGCGGGCCCGGCCCGTGTCCTGGGCTCGAGTTTCGCGCGTCCGATCGGACTCGTCGAGGGCCAGCCGGCCGATCTCGTCGTGTTCGACCGCTCGGAGGCCTGGACCGTGAGCCCCGACACGCTCCGCTCGCGCGGCAAGAACTCGCCGCTCGTCGGGCACGAGTTGTCGGGTCGGGTGCTCCTGACGGTCGCCGCCGGCCGCGTCGCGTACCGGTCCGACTGACCCGGCGGCTGCGCGTCGGCTACGCTCGGCGGCGATGGCGAAACCGAGCCTCAATCCGGACTTCGAGCGGCGGCCATACTGGCACGCGACGATGCCGGTCAGGCCGGATTGGGGGGGACGGGAGCTGCCCGAGAAGGCGGACGTCGTCGTCGTCGGCGGCGGGTACACGGGAGTCGCAGCCGCGCGCCGGCTTGCCCAGGGCGGGGCGAACGTTGCGTTGCTCGAGGCGAACCACCTCGGCTGGGGGGCGTCGACGCGGAACGGCGGGATCATCCATCCCGGCTACAAGTGGGGCCCCAAGTCGCTGATCAAGCGCTACGGCGAGGAGACGGGCCGGGCGCTCTACCGCGAAACGCTCGAGGCCTACGCGTTCACGACCGGGATCGCCCGCGACGAGCGCATCGAGTGCGAGTTCCGCGAGAGCGGCTTCCTCGAGCTCGCCTACGCCCCGTCTCACGTTCCGGACCTGCACGAGGCGCAGGAGAGCCTCGCCTTCGTGGGTGTCGAGTCGACGGTCGTGCCGCGGGAGCGGCTCGGCGAGGAGATCGGGAGCGACGCCTACTTCGGTGGGCTCGCCGTCGGCGGCAGCGGGACGCTCCATCCGGGCAAATGGTTCGGCGGTCTCGCGGCGTCCGCGGAACGCGCGGGCGCTCACCTCCACGAGCGGGTCCGCGCCCGACGGCTCCTCAAGGACGGGACCGCCCTCGTCGTCGACACCGATCGCGGCCGGATCAGGGCGGGCCAGGTGCTCGTCGCGACCAACGGCTACACGGACGGGTTCATCCCCGCGCTCCGGCGCCGGCTCATCCCCATCGGCAGCTACATCATCGCGACCGAGCCGCTGCCGCCCGACCTCGTCGCCGAGCTGTCGCCGAAAAGCCGGGCGTTCTTCGACACGAAGAACTTCCTCTACTACTGGCACGTGTCGATGGACCGGCGGATGATCTTCGGCGGGCGGGCAAGCTTCATCCCGACCTCGGTCGACCGGACCGCGGCGATCCTCCACCGGGGGCTGCTCGAGGTCCACCCGCAGCTCGCCGGCTACCGGATCGACTACGCGTGGGGCGGCAACGTCGGGTTCACCTTCGACCGGATGCCGCACATCGGCCAGATGGCAGGTGTGACCTTCGCCATGGGCTACTGCGGGACGGGGGTCGCAATGTCGACCTGGCTCGGGACAAAGGCGGCCGAGTGGATGGGCGGCGGAGAGCCGCCGGCACTCGCGAAGCTGAAGTTCCCGCTCGTTCCGGCGCCGTACGAGGGCCGCCCGTGGTTCCTCCCGTTCGCCGGGGAGTGGTTCCGGTTGCAGGACCGCCTCGCGGCCGGCTCGCGGCCGAAGGCCTGACCTACCTCAGTCGCGTGAGTCGAAGCTGACCGGCGCCGGTTCGCGGTGGAGCGCCGGCAGGTACGCGTCGAGGAGGCGCTGCAGCTCGAGTGGCGAGCCCGCCCTGAGGCTGTACTTGGAGGTCGACCCCGTCCCGGCCCGGACGATCCCGGCCGAGCGAAGGATCGCGAGGTGGTGGAGGAGCGTCGTCTTCGGGATGCCGAAGTAGTCGGACAGCTCCCCGAGCGAATAGCTCCCCTTCGTCAGCCGGCGCAGGATCCGGAGCCTCCGATCGTCGCCGAGGGCGCTCGCGAGGTTGACCAGGCGGTCGGGCGGCGCCTCCGGATCGACCGAGAGGTGCTCCGGCGGAACGGCGACTCCGACGAGCAGGCTCGAGCCGTGCTCGTAGATGACGTTCGCCGGACGGAGGGCCCATTGCGGGAAGAGCACGATCTCGTCGATTCCGGGGGTCCGGACGACGTCCGAGCCGTTGGACACCTCCCGGAGGAACGCGTCGAGCGGCAGCTCGTGGGCGCGGCCGCGAAGCCGCTCGGTCTCGCGCTCGAGGACCGGGCGGATCTCGGCGAACAGGTCGCGGAAGGCCGACTCGTACCAGTCCCGCAGGACGCCGACGACGAGCGCGGCGGCCTCCTCGTTCGACCGGGCGAGGAGGCCCGCCAGAGCCCGCTCGCACTCGGGCCCGTCGGAGGCCGCCTCGATGAGCTCGTGGCCGGCGGCCCGAGAGCCGCCCGCGGCGTCGAGGATCAGCGACATCGCGGCACGCCGTCGCGTGCGATTGTCGTAGTAGCCGAGGAGCGTCAGTCGGAGATCGGCGGGCTCGAGGGCCGCCAGGGTGTCGATGAGCGTATCCGCGGTCCCCGGCGGCGGGAGGTCCGCCGCGACATTGAGGAGCCGCGCGAACAGGTGCTCGCAGCCGACCGCGAGGCGCGAGATCCGCTCCTTGAGGTCGGCTCCTGCGGCGCGGTCCATCCGGGCGAACCAGTCCGGCCCCACGTCGTAAGCGTCGATCCGCTGGGGGGTCGAGTACGCCACGAGCGTCAGCAGGAACTCGTACGCGCTCCGGTTGTCGAGCCTGAAGGTGGCCACGGGTCCTCCCACGTTGCGTTCGACAAATGTCGAACGCGACTGGAGTCTACTCTCGGATTCCGACCGCGGCGCCGCACGCGGTGCGGGCACGCACCTCTAACTCGACGGCCCGCTGCCGGCGAATTCCCGCAACCGCTCGAGGACGCGGTCGACGTCCTCTTCGGTGGCGAGGTAGTTGACGATCCCCGCCCGGAGCCAGGTCGCGCCGCGCAGCCGCGTGGTCGACAGCCATCCGTCGCCGGACTCCTCGAGGGCCGCCTGGAGGCGGTCCTGGTGGGCGTCGAGCTCTGCGGCTGTCAAGGCGCCTCCAGGCAGATGCCTGAAGCAGACCACGCTCAACTCAGGGGTCGCTGGCAGGGCCTCGAAGTCGTCGCTCTCGACGACGCGGCGTGCCAGGTGCGCGGCGAGATCGTTGGTCATCTCCACGAGCCTGGCGAGGCCGTCAGTCCCGAGGTGCCGCCACGACAGCCACAGCTTGAGGGCGCGCCAGCGGCGGGTCCCCTCGAAGCCGAGCTTGTAGAAGTTCAGCTGGCCGGCGTGATCGTCGGCGTCGTCGCCGTCCGATTCGGGCGCCTCGCCGCCCCGGTAGTACTCCGGGCTGTGGTCGAACGTCGCCGCGAGGCGGCGACCTTCGCGGACGATCAGCGCCCCGACGTCATAGGCCTGGAAGAACCACTTGTGAGGGTCGATCGTCACCGAGTCGGCGCGCTCGAGGGCGGGCACGCGCCCGGCATCGCGCGCAGAGAGCCGCACAGCGCCTCCGTACGCCGCGTCGACATGGAGCCACAGCCCCTCGCGCGCGGCCACGTCCGCGAGCTCGTTCACTGCGTCGACCGAACCCGTGTTCGTCGACCCTGCGACGGCGGCAATCGCGATCGGTCGGAGACCGGCGGCACGGTCGCGCGCGATCGCCTCTGCCACAGGCGCGCCGCGCAGCCGGAACGCATCGTCCGCGGCGACGAGCGCGAGCGTCTCGGCGGGGAACCCCAGCTCGTCGAGGGCGCGGGCGATCGAGAAGTGGGCCTGATCCGAGGCATAGATGCGGACGCCCTCGAGCGCCGCACCGCGCGGCGGCCGGTCGACATTGAGCAACGACCGCAAATGGACGTCCCGGACGAGCGCCATCGCGATGAAGTTCGCCATGACCCCGCCGGACGTCAGCAGCCCGAAGCTCCGGTCGTCGTAGCCGGCGAGATCGCACAGCCAGCGGACGACTTCCTCCTCGACGAACGCCCCGGTCGGGCCGGCGTGCCAGACGTCGATGCCCTGCTGGGTGACCTGGGCGAGCAGCTCGCCGAGGACAGACATCACGAGCGGCGGCGGGGTGAAGTAGCTGAACGCCCGCGGGTGGTAGGCGTTGAGCTGATGTGGGGCGAGGCGAACGCGGAACTCCTCCAGGAGGTCGGCGGCCCTGGTCGGATCGCGAGGCGCGGGCGCCGGACCACCCGATGGGCCGAAGAACACGCGCCGCAGCTCGCGGTAGCCGGTCGGCTCGCCGACCGCGCGGCGGAACGCCTCGTCGTACAGGTAATCGAGGGCGACGTCCCACGTCGCCCGGCCAATCTGCTCCAGCGCGTCGCGTGAGAGCGCTTCATGCCGGATCCCGACGAGCTCCGGCTCGGGATGCCAGGCGAAGCGGTCGAGGTACTCGGCCGCGGCGGGCTCGGGCGGATCAGTCACGGTCATCGGGCCATGGTAGGGCGGCAGGGCGCGAGGCCCTCCTCCCGCTGCATCTTCTACGCGCGAGGTGCGTGGTAGGAGCCGGAAATCGGTCGATATCCGCCGTCGCACGCTCGGCGACTCGGGGGAAGTCGTGCCTCGCAGGCGCCACGACGCATGCCGTGCGTATGTGGTGTTCGGGCTGGCGACCTCTTCTCCGCGTAGAGTTTCCGGGTGACCGAACCCACTCCCGACCGCCCCGCCCCGGTTCGGCCTGTCCAGTACAAGGGCGAGCCACTCGACGCGGAGCGGGGGCCGGGCCTCGGCTGCTTCCGTTTTCAGCTCGCAGTCCTTGCGTTTCTCGTCGTGCTGACGCCGTTGAGCGTCGCCTGGGCCTGGCCGGAATCGATCAGCGCGGCACTGCTCATCGCGGTCCTCGTCCTGCTGCTGGTCGCGGGCCAGACGATCATCTTCCTCCTCCGGCTCGTGGCCGCCGACCGCCGCGCGGGCCGCCGCCGGCCGATGGCCTCGCGCTCCCCGACAGTCGGCCAGCTCGAGGACGAGCAGCACGACCCGCCGGACGAGGGCAGCGTGCGACAATAGGCGCCGCCTCGGTCGTTCCGGGCGGAGGAGCCCCGACGATCGACGCTCGACTCCCGCGAAACCGCAGCCTGCCGAAGCGCCTCGCCACGACCACGCCGAAGGAGCCGACGCAAATGGACACGAGCCGCAAGGATCTGCTCGGGGAGCTGGCGGCCGACGCCGCCCTCGAGCGGGGCGACTTCATCGTCCAGGCGACCGACCAGTTCCGCCGCTTCCTCAGCGCGAACGGTGAGCGGATCACCGAGCTCGGCGGGCTGACGCTCATCGACGACGACCCCGACTACCTCTCGATCGCTCCGGACCTGACGTTCCGGAGCCGGACGCGGGAGTTCAACGACGCGACCGGCCAGTGGGTCAGCGAGACCGAGGTCATCGAGCACGCGTCGGAGCTCATCGAGCTGTACAACCCGGCCGATCTCTATGCGGCCTTCGCCGAAGCGGCCCGCGAGGCAGGCGGCCTCTCCGCCGAACCGACCGCGACCGACGACCTGATGGACTCGGCGGGCGTTGGTCCCGAGGAGACCTTCACGCTCGGCACTGACCCGTACGCCGCGGCCGCGGACGAGTGGGCCGCCACGCAGCCCGAGGTCCTCGAGGCGGACGACGAGGAGGCTGCCGCCCGGCGGCTGTACGACCTCGCTCTCGAATACCAGGAGCGGAGCCAGCGGAGCGAGTCCCGCCTGCTCGACCAGTTCGAGGCGGCGTCGACGAAGCTGTCCGCCCGGCTCGGCGACCTGATCATCCTCGACGACGACGACGAGCGCCTGACCCTCACCGCGAACGACGGCTTCAAGGCCGAGGTCGTCCCGGAGGACGCCGGCGGGGAGTGGCGGACCCTCGAGACGCCCGAGGAGCTCGTCGAGTTCTACGACCCGACGGACGTGTTCGGCGACCTCGCCGATGCGCTGGCCGAGGCGTGGCCATCGGTCGCCCCGGAGGCGGAGCTGGAGGAGGTTCGGCCGGCGGACGAGACCGATGGAACCGACGACGACGAAGAGGGCCCGGACGGGAAAAACGGGAGCGGCGGCCTGCCCCGCGCGTGACGATGCGCCTCCTCGCGGCGGAGCTCGTCGACAGCCGGGAGATCCTGCCCGGCCAGTGGATCCAGGCATACCACGCACCGCACCTCGCGAACGGCTCGCGGGCCGGTCAGTTCGTCCACGTCCGGCCCGGTGACTGGTCGGGCCTCGTCCTGCGCCGTCCGTTCTCGATCAACACGGCCGACGTCGCGTCCGGGATCGTCACGATCCACTTCCGGACGATCGGCCGCGGGACCGAGTGGTTCACCCGGCTCCGACCGGGCGACGCGATCGACATGCTCGGGCCGCTCGGCCGGCCGTTCGAAGTCGACCCGCGCAGCCGGCACCTGCTGCTCGTGGCCGGTGGGCTCGGGATGGCCGGCGTGCGGATGCTGGCCGACGAGGCGATTCGTGACGGCCGCCAGGTGACGCTGCTGTTCGGTGCAGCGAGCGCCCGCGAGGTCTACCCGTCGAGCCTCCTGCCGGACGAGGTCGAGTACGTCATCGCGACCGACGACGGATCGGTCGGCCACGCGGGTTTCGTGACCGAGCTCGTGCCGGGTTACGAGTCCTGGGCGGACCAGGCCTTTGCCTGCGGTCCCCAGCCGATGCTCGCGGCCCTCGCGCGCCTCGCCGCGACCAGGCGCGGCCGGATGGGCGTCGCCAGCCTCGGCCGGAAGCGGGGCGGCGGAAGGATGGACGCGGCCGGCTCGCCGGCGGCGCGCCGGAAGGCCTTTCTCCAGGTGTCGATGGAGCAGAACATGGGCTGTGCCGTCGGCGCGTGCCTCGGCTGCGTCGTGATGAGCTCGTCCGGGACGCCGCAGCGCGTCTGCCGCGAGGGCCCGGTGTTCGCGGCCGAGGAGATCGCCTGGGAGGCCGGCTGGTGAAGGCGAAGAAGCGGGTCGTCACGTCGGCCGACCGGAAGCCCATTCGTCGGAGGACGCCGACCGTTCGTCGAGTGAAATCGGCGATCGTCCCGGCGAGGCCCGCCCAAGTCCGCGTGCCCGTCGCGCCTCCCGTGGCCGAAGCCGAGCTGGCCGTGCTCGACGCGATCGACCTCTCGGTCAATCTCGGGCGCGGCCTCGTGCTCGAGAACCCGATCCTCGTCGCCTCGGGAACATTCGGCTACGGCGTGGAGTACGGCGAGGTCATCGACGTCCAGCGCCTCGGGGCGATCTGCTGCAAGGGCACGACGCTCAGGCCCCGGATCGGCAACGTCACCCCACGGGTGACCGAGACGCCCGCCGGGATGCTCAATTCGATCGGCCTCCAGAACCCGGGCGTCGATGCCGTCGTCGAGAAGTACACGCCGATCTGGCAGGGCTGGCGCACGTCGGTCATCGTCAACGTCGCCGGCGAGTCGGTCGCCGACTATGTCGAGGTCGTCCGGCGTCTCGACGGCGTTCCGGGTGTCGCGGGCATCGAGCTCAACATCTCCTGCCCGAACGTCGGGAAGGGCGGGATCCAGTTCGCGATCGACGCCGACGCGGCGGGCTCGGTCACGGCGGCGGTCCGGCGGGCAACGGACCTGCCGCTGCTCGTCAAGCTCTCCCCGAACGTCGCGGACGTCCGCCCGATCGCCCGCGCGATCGCCGACGCGGGCGCCGATGCGCTGACCGCGGTGAACACGCTCTCGGGGATCGCGGTCGCCCCGTCCCGCAAGCGGCCGCTGCTCGGCAACGTCTATGGCGGCCTGTCCGGCCCGGCGATCAAGCCGGTCGCGCTGCGGGTCGTCTACGAGGTCGCACAGGTCGTCGACATCCCGATCGTCGCGATCGGCGGCGTGACGGAGCTGGCGGACGTGCTCGACTACCTGGCCGTGGGCGCGGTCGCGGTCCAGGTCGGGACGGCGATCTTCGCCGATCCGACCGTGCCGGTTCGGCTGATCGACGAGCTGGCGGCGGTGTGCGTTGCGCGGGGCCTCAGCTCGTACGAACCGCTGATCGGGACCGCGCTCCCGCCGCGCCCGGGCCCACCGTCCGCGAAGGGCGTCGAGTACCGGCCCTGAAGGCAGTCGCCGCTAGACTTCGCGCGTGACTACCATCAAGCCGGCCCTGGCCGAAGCGGCGCGCAGGGCGATCGCGCACCGGACCGAGGAGCTGTTCCGACGTTCGGGGGCGCTGCGGGACGGCCACTTCCTGCTGAAGAGCGGCCGCCACGCCGACGCGTATGTCGAGAAATTCGCCGTGCTGTCCGACCCGGCGGCGACCAGCGAGCTCTGCGCGTTCTGGGCAGGGCTGAGTCGCGACGACGACGGTCGAGCGGTCGTCGACCTCGTCGCCGGGCCGACGACCGGTGGCGTCATCCTCGCATTCGAGACCGGGCGCCAGCTCGGGACGCGGGCGATCTTCGCCGAGGAGGTCCGGGGCGAAGACGGGACGACCCGGCGCGAGTTCCGGCGCGGCTTCCGGATCCAGCCCGGTGAGCAAGTCCTGCTCGTCGACGACATCCTGACGACCGGCGGCTCACTGCTCGCGATGCTCCCGGCGGTCGAGGCGATGGGTGGCGAGATCGTCGCCTGCCACGTTCTCGTGGATCGATCCGGCGCGGACCGCCAGACGCTGACCTCTCCGACGACCGGCCGCACCTACCCGCTCCACGCCCTGTGGCGCCTCGACCTGTCGACGTACGAGCCCGGACCCGCGACGTGCCCCGGCTGCGCGGCCGGAACCCCGCTCGTCGCCCCGGGGAGCACCGGCGCAGCCTCGTGATGCGCCGGGTCCTGCCGGCCCTGGTCGCGATGGCCGCTCTTGTCGCGATCGCGGTCGTCCTCTTCGCGTCCGACCGGGACGACGCGAGTGAGAGGCTCGTCGAGACGGGAGTCGTCGTCAACGTCGACGCCGTCAGCTTGACCGAGGTCCTCGGCTTCACCGTCCGGACGTCGGACGGGCGGACCGTGGTGTTCGTCGTGGGGCCGCTCGAGAACCCCGCCGAGTTCGCGCCGTCCCATCTCGCTGCGCATCTCGCCGACGGGGTGCCGGTTCGGGTGACGTACAAGCAGGGGGGAGCGGACCGCGTGGCGATCCGGCTCGAGGACGCCCCTCGGAGCTCCTAGTCGGCCGGGACGTCGACGGCAGCGAGGGCCGCCCGGAGCTCCTCATCCGCGAACGCACCCTCGAAGGCGGCCCGAACCGTCCCCGCGGCGTCGACGACGAAGACCATCGGTTCGGTGAGCAGCCCCCACTCCTCGACCGATGGGACAGGCTGTAGCTCGCCGTTCGCGCCGAGGACCGGCTGGAGCTGCCCGTCGACTGGCTCGAGCCGGTACGGCTCGACGTTGATGAAGTCGATCGACGGCCACGCCCTGGCGAATGGCTTGAGCCGGTCGAGGGCAGGGCCGCAGGTCGCGGACGCGCAGAACTTCGGGGTCGCGAACAGGAGGACGAACGGCCGCTTCGCCTGGAGTGCGTCGGCGACGGACGTATCGTAGAAGGTGGGCTCAGGGTCATCGTCGGTCGAGAGCAGCGCGAGATCGCCACCGAAGTCCGCCGCGGTCGGCGTGTCCGATTCGGGCGCCTTCTGGCCGACTCGAACTGTGGGGATCTCCGCCGCGACGTCGAGGCGCATGCGGATTGTCTCTTCGGCCCCGCCCCGCGGCTGGGTCACGATCTCGATACCCCAAGCCCCGGCGTGGGCGAACTCGGTCGAGAGGATGTAGACGCCACTCGTGCCCTCGATCGTCCAGGCGAACAGCCCGACCGCCTCGCCGGTTGGTGTTTCCGGATCGTCCGAGAGGTCGAAGAAGCGGGCGTGGAGCGATCGATCGGGTTGGGCGACCGGTCGGTTATCGGGGCCGAGGAGGCCGATGACGATCCGGTTCGTGCCGCAGCTCAGGCGACTCGTGGCGAGGACCGGCAACACGCTCGGCGTCTGGCTCGCGACGTCCCATCCCGCGACGGCGCCGGGGTCGGGTTCGGCTGGGCAGTCGCTCGGGGGCGGGCCGAGGGTCGGCGAAGGGGATGGCGTGGGCGGGGGAGTGGACGGCGCCTCGACCGCGAGGTCGCACCCGGCGATGACCACGGCAAGGAGGAGCGTGACGGTGGTGAGGAGGACGCGCATGCGGCCAAAGCGTACCCGCGGTCGCTCTCCTGTGCCTTCGGGGAGAGGTGGAGGCTGGCGGTACAATCGCCGCGCCACGCTCGCCGGGCGGGCCAGGAGGTTCGGTGACCCGTTTCCAGAAGCTCGCGGCCGCGGCCGTCGCGACGACGTTCGTGCTCGTCACGATCGGGGTCGTCGTGCGCGCGACCGACTCCGGGACCGCTTGCCCGCACTGGCCGGGTTGTTTCGAGGGCCAGTTCCTCCCCACCCTCGACCAGGGCTTCCAGGTCTGGATCGAGTGGCTCCACCGGACGGTCGCGGTCGTCATCGGCCTGCTGATCGTGGCCATGGCCGCCGTCGCGCTGCGCGACCATCGCGACCGGCCGTCGATCGTCTGGCCGTCCCTCGCCGCGGTCGCGCTCGTGGGCTACCAGGGGTGGCTCGGCCGCGAAACCGTCCGTCTCGGCAACTCCGGCGAGTCCGTGACCGCGCACCTGGCCGCGGCGATGGCACTCGTGGGGCTGCTCGTGTTCCTCCTCGTCCGGTCGCTCTACCCGGCCCGGATCGGCGGGCGCGGCTCGAGCCAGCGGTTCACCCTGCTCGCTGCGTTCGGGGCGGTCGCCACGTTTGCCCTGCTGCTGTTCGGGTCGAATGTCACGGCCGCGAATGCCTGGAACGTCTTCCCCGACTGGCCGCTCATGGGCGGCACGCCGTTCCCGCCGCTCGCCGGCGAGCAGGTCGTCGCCCACGTCCTGCACCGCTGGGTGGCCGTCGTCGTCGGCTTGATCGTCGCCGCGGTCGCCCTCGCCGCGTGGCGGACGCAACGGCGCAACCGGGCGCTCCTCGGACTCGCGGTTGCCGCGGCGATCCTCTACCCGGTCCAGGCGCTCGTCGGCGGCCTCCAGATCCTGACCGGCCTTTCCGAGTGGAGCCAGACGCTCCACCTCGCTCTCGGGACGGTCATCTGGGCGCTCCTGGCCGCCCTCGCCGTCGCGGCCCACTACGAGGCGCGCGTAAGCGCGACTGCCGAGCCGTCTGCCACGAACCGCGGTCGGACGCTCAAGGACTCCGTCCGCGCTTACGTCGCGCTGACGAAGCCGCGGATCGTCGAGCTGCTCCTCGTGACGACGGTCCCGGCGATGGTCCTCGCCCAGCGCGGGATCCCGTCTCCGGCGCTCATCTTCTGGACGCTCCTCGGGGGGACGCTCGCGGCGGGAAGCGCCAACGCGATCAACTGCTACCTCGACCGGGACATCGACCTGCTGATGGCCAGGACGCGCCGGCGGCCGCTGCCCGCCCACCAGGTCGAGCCCGCGAACGCCGTCGTCTTCGGGATCGTCCTCGGCGTCGTCTCGTTCGCGGTCTTGACGCTCTTCGTCAATCTGCTGTCGGCGTTCCTCGCGCTCCTTGCGATCGCGTTCTACGTGGTCATCTACACGATGCTTATGAAGCGCTCGACGCCCCAGAACATCGTGATCGGTGGGGCGGCCGGGGCGCTGCCGCCGGTCATCGGCTGGGCGGCCGTCACGGGCGACGTCGGTATCCCGGCCCTGCTCCTGTTCGCGCTCGTCTTCTACTGGACCCCGCCCCATTTCTGGGCACTGTCGCTGCGGATCCGGAAGGACTACGCGGCTGCCGGCGTGCCGATGCTGCCGGTCGTCAAGGGCATCGCCGAGACGAGCCGCCAGATCGGGCTCTATTCGCTGCTGATGGTCGCGATCTCGCTGATCCTGTGGCCGGTGGCCCGCCTCGGCCCGCTGTACCTGGCGGCCGCCGTCGTTCTCGGTGGGGTCTTCCTCCGACAGGCGTGGACGCTCTGGCGGCAGGGGAGCGCCCCCGAGGCGTCGACGGCCCAGGCGATCCGCCTCTATCGCTACTCGATCTCATATCTCGCCCTGCTCTTCCTTGCGGTGGCGGTCGACGCGATCGTCACGGTCCCGGTCGCCTGAAACTCGCAAGCGGCCTTCGGCGTCTCTGGCGAGTGAACCGACCGTCGGCCCGAGCCGCAGCCCTGATAGCCCTTGCCGGCTCTGTCCTGCTGAGCACTGCCGCTCCGGCCCTCGCCTCGTGCGTCATGCCCCCGTCCATCGATGAGGCCGTCCGCGACGCCGACCTGGTGTTCGTGGGAACCGTCACCAGCGTCGCCAACCTCGACCGCTGGGCAACCGTCGCCGTGGAGGAGATCTGGAAGGGGCCGGACCTGTTTCCCGTCGTCGAGGTACGCGGCGGACCGGGCGGCAACGCGGCATCCTCGGTCGACCGCAGCTACATTGCAGGGACTCGGTACCTGTTTCTGCCGTTCGTCGCGGATGGCGTGCTCCAGGACAGCTCCTGCAGCTCCACGACCGAGTACACCCGGGACCTGGGCGCCCTGCGGCCGGCCAACGCCCGCCGGCCCGTCACCCTCGAACCCGAGTCCGATGCCGCCCCCCGGTTCGACCCCGCCTCGCTGCTCGTCCCGGCGGCGTTGGTCATCGGTGCCGGGGTCCTCGTGTTCGGCGGGGCGCTCGTCCTGCGTCGGAAGACCTGATCTCTCTGCCGTCGCGGGATTGCGAGGCGCCGGCCTGCCGCGGGACCCCGGATGCCGCGCCGCGCTGGCACCATAGCGGGACATGGACCTCCAGTTCCTCGGCGGCGCGACGACCGTCACCGGCTCGCGCTTCCTCCTCACCACATCGCGCGCGAAGGTACTGATCGACTGCGGGATGTTCCAGGGCAGTCCGAACGAGGCGGTCCGGAACCGCATCCCGCTCGGGTTCGACGCTCGCGACCTCGACGCGATCCTCCTCACCCACGCCCACCTCGATCACTGCGGGCTGCTGCCGATCGCCGTTCGGGAAGGGTTCGCGGGCCCAATCCACGCGACTCCCGGGACGATCGAGCTCGCCACGCTCGTCCTCCTCGACTCGGGCCGCCTCCACGAGGAGTTCGCGAAGCGCGGCGCGCGCCGGGAGCGGCGCGACCCGGATCGGGCCGCCGCGGAGGACCAGGCGCAGGTCGCGAACTATCGGGCCGCTGTCGAGCTCGCCGCGCGGGGCGACGCCGGTGTCGGCGAGGCGACGGCCGTCGAGACCGCCCATGACCCGGAGGCGGAGCTGCGGACCCAGCCGCCCGAGCTCATCTCCGCTCTCGACGAGCCGCTCTACAGGGAGGACGACGCGAAGGCGGTCCTGCCCTTGTTCAGCCCGCTCGAATACGGGAACGACCTCGAAGTCGCCCCGGGCATTCACGCGACGTTTCTCGACGCCGGCCACATCCTCGGCTCGGCGATCATCCGGCTCCGGGTTCGCGACCGCGGCGACGCGCCGGAGAGGATCCTCGTGTTCTCGGGCGATCTCGGGCGCCCGGGCACGCCGATCATCCGGGACCCGACCGTCCTCGATCGGGCCGATTACGTCGTCGTGGAGTCGACGTACGGGGGCCGCGAGCACGAGCCCCATCAGCAGGCGATCAAGGTCCTGGTCGAGACCGTCCGGCTCGTCGACGAGTCGAATGGCGTCCTGCTGGTCCCGTCGTTCGCGATCGGCCGGACGCAGGAGATCGTCTGGGAGCTGGACCGGCTCATCGAGAAGGGCGAGATCCCGCTCCTGCCGCTCTACCTCGACTCGCCGATGGCCTCGAAGGCAAGCGACATCTACCGCCACCACCCGGAGTACTACGACGAGGAGACGCGCCGGCTGCTGGCGTCGGCCGCGACGCCGCTCGACTATCCGGACCAGCGGATCGTGAACAAGGCGAAGGATTCAGAGGCGATCCACCGCGCGCCCCGGCCGTTCATGATCGTCGCCTCGAACGGGATGCTCACCGGCGGCCGCGTGGTCAACCACCTGCGCAAGCTCATCGACGACCCCGACGCGGTGCTGCTGTTCGTCGGTTACCAGGGCGAGGGCACGCTCGGCGCCCATCTCCAGGCCGGTGCGAAGACGGTGAAGCTCGACGGCCAGGCCAGGGATGTCCGCTGCCAGGTGCGTACGATCAGCGGCTTCTCCGCTCACGCCGACGAGAGCGAGATCCTCGAGTGGCTATCCCATTTCCGCGCGGCAGGATCGCCCGGATCCCCCGGCTACCCGCGTCGGATCTTCCTCGTTCACGGCGACCCGGAAGCGCAGGTCGTGCTCGAACCGAAGGTCCGCGCGCTCGGCTTCGAGGCCCACATCCCGCACTGGCACGAGCGCGTGACGCTCGACTGACTCAGGAGCCGAGGTCGGGTGCCACTCCCTCGCGGAACGGGCCGGATCATCACGCGCAACGCCGAGGGCATTGGAAGGGGGCCGCCACAGAATCCGGCGACAATCCGGGCACGCCACGGCCCCAGATCCGACGGCGCAGGGAGGGAAGGGAACCGATGAAGACAGCCGAGCGGGTGGGGACCGAGCCGTTCGACATGGGGCTCGTGCAGCGAGGCGCCCGCAACCGTCGGACGCCCTACTACGAGGCCACCCAGCGCTATGGCCCGAAGGGCTTCACGGTCTACAACCACATGTACTTCCCGATCCGGTTCGACACGTTCGAGGCTGAGTTCGACGCGCTCCTCAACGACGTGACGATCTGGGACGTGTCCGTCGAGCGCTGCCTCGAGATCAGCGGCCCGGACGGCTTCACGTTCGCCCAGCTGCTCACGCCCCGCGACCTGTCGAAGTGCCAGGTGGGGCAGGCGAAGTACGTGCTGATCTGCGACTCGGACGGCGGCATCGTCAACGACCCGGTGCTCACCCGGATGGACGAGAACACGTTCTGGTTCGCCCTCGCCAGCTCCGATGCGCTGCTGTTCGCGCGGGGCCTGAAGAACGCCTACCCGAACCTCGACGTGACGATCCGCGAGGCGGACGTCGCCCCCATCCAGGTCCAGGGACCGAAGTCGAAGGACCTCATCCGCGACCTCGTCGGCGAGGGGATCGGCGACCTCAAGTACTACTGGTGGCGGCGGGCCGAGATCCGCGGCATCCCGGTCGTCGTGACCCGGACCGGCTGGACGTCCGAGGTCGGCTACGAGATCTACCTCCTCGACACCTCGAAGGGCACGGAGCTCTGGGAAGCGCTCATGGAAGCGGGCGCCCCGTACAACGTCCGCCCGACGGGCCCGTCGGACATCCGCCGGATCGAGGGCGCGATCTTCAACTGGGGCGCGGACATGACCTACGAGAACAACGCGTTTGAGATGGGCCTCGAGCGACTGGTTCAGTTCGCGCTCAAGGACGATCAGTCGATCTCGATCGCCGCCCTTCGGAAGATCAAGGAGAAGGGCGTCAGCCGACGGATCGTCGGGGTCGAGCTCGATGGCGACCCGTTCCCGGCCCTGAACAACGTCAAGTGGCCGGCCTATGCGGAGGGCGGCCGGGTGGGCAAGGTGACGTCCGCGATCTACTCGCCGCGCCTCCGCAGGAACATCGGCTACTGCTGGCTGCCCAACTCGCTGGCGGACGGCAGGACGTCGATCGCGGTCGCGACGGAGTGGGGGACGCGCAACGCGAAGGTCGTCCCGATGCCGTTCGTCGATCCCGAGAAGCGGATCCCGGTGTCGTGAGCCCCGCCGGGGAGATGTCCGGGCGCGCCCGCCTTCAGGCGGCCGGAAAGGCCGGGAACGGCTCCATCTCGGGCTCCGGGACGAGGATGGAGAGGGCGTCCAGGTCGATCGCGTCCGCCTTGCGATCAGGGGTGGGGCGGCCAAGCAGGTAGCCCTGCGCGGCGGCCATCCCCAGCTCGCGGATGACGATGAGCTGCTGAGGCGTCTCGACGCCCTCGGCGATGATCGCGGCCCGCCACCGGGCGGCCAGGTCCTGGAGGGCCCGGAGGATCGCGTGGGACGGATCGTGCAGGACGCCGCCCTGGACGAGCGACAGGTCGATCTTGACGATGTCGAAGTGGATCTCGCTCAGCAGGCGGAGACCGGCGTTGCCGGCTCCCACGTCGTCCGCCGCGAGCCGGAACCCCGCCGCCTGGCACGCTGCGACGTTCTTTCGCAGCTGGGCCACGTCCTCGACCGCCTCGCGCTCGGTCAGCTCGAGCACGACCTGCCCGGGATCGATGCGGCGGCGGCGGAGGATCGCGACGATCTCGGCCGGGTGGAACTGGTCTGACTCGAGCGTCCTCGGGGAGACGTTGACGCTCAGGTACGTGTCCGGCTCGAGCGCCCCCGCGCCATTCGCGACGGCCTCGAGGCAGGCGAGGTCGAGCTCCACGGTCCGGTCGGCCGTTTCGGCGGCCGCGAACAGGCTCGATGCGTCGAGGAAGGCAGCGCCCGTGTCGGGCCGGACGAGGCCCTCGTAGCCGATCGGCTGCCCGGTCTCGAGCGAGAAGATCGCCTGGTACACGGGCCGCAGTGCGCCGGCCGAGAGGACCTGGCTGACGGCTGCCGACAGCTCGCCGATCGAGCGGTTGTCGGCAGCCTTCCCGTGGCGGCCGGGATCGAAGGCGACCGCCGCCGTTCGTCCGTGTCGCTTACACCAGTACAGCGCCGCGTCGGCCTGCCGGTACAGCAGCTGGGACTCGGCGGCGGGCGCCGGGTAGGCCGACACCCCGATCGAGACCGAGTAGGGATCGACCGACCGACCCGCCTCGCCACTCAGGGCCCGGGCGAGGATTCGGCGGGCGACCGAGAGGGCGCTCGCGATGTCCGAGTGGGGGAGCAGCACCGCGAACTCGTCGCCGCCGACGCGGAATGCCCGGTCGCTCCGTCGCAGCGCGGAGCTCGCCACCCGGCCGACCGACGCCAGGAGCTCGTCGCCGAACGCGTGTCCACGCTGGTCGTTGACCTTCTTCAGGTCGTCGACGTCGATCAGCAACAGCGCCAGGGCCGTCGTGTGCCGGCGCGCATAGTCCAGCTGCCGGGCGAGCTCCTCCTGGAACGCCCGGTGGTTCCCGAGGCCCGTCAGGGCGTCGAGGAGGGCGTCGCTTCGGGCGCGGCCGTACAGCTCGAGGAGCCGGTCACGTTCGTCTTCCAGCGCGTCGACCGCCTCGAGCAGGCGCCTGGCGAGGAGACCCACCGCAAGCGGACATCCGATGGCGGCCACGGCGAGAACGAGCATCGCCATGTCGCGGCCGAGGCCACCGGGCCAGAGGCCTCCGAATGCCGCCACAGCCATGAGCCCGGCGAACTGGACGAGGAGCGTGAGGATCAGGCGTGCCCGAATGACCCCAGCCCGCTCGTCGCGGTCGGCCCGGCGTTGTTCGCTCGGTTCCTGCATGTGCTTTCCGTTCAGAACGCGGGTCCTCCCATGGTCGATCACGACCGGTTGCGGCCCGGGGGACCGAAAGTACCGCTGCGCCTAGCGGATGGGGCCAGAGACGGTGGGTTCACCCGTGCCTACGGTCGGGAGCAATCGCCGGCGAGTGGAGTCAGGTCGAGACAGTGACGGTCAGAGTCAGGAAGCTCGGGGAGCACTCTCGGGCGCGGTTCCTGGCAACCGCGCTCCTGCTGGCCGTGGGCGGCCCGCTCGCCCACCCCCCTGGCGCCCTGGCGGCGAGCTGCACCGGAGCCCACCAGATCACCCTCGACAGGGCGACCATCACTCCCACAAGCGGCTCGACCGCGACTGCGTTCACCTTCGCGCTCCGGTACCGGGACAATGCCAACTGCCGGCCCCGGGCAGTGAACCTGCGCATGCCGGATGTCGGCACATTTCCGATGGTCAAGGGGACCGGGCTCAGGTTCCGCTTCGGCGTTCCGTACTCCGTCACGCTGAACCTGCCGGCCGGCCGCTGGTCGTACTGGTTCGCGGCGGCATCGGGGACCGGAGCCGGCGACAAGGTCGTGACGCTCAAGATCGCGAAGCCCGTGGTGGTCGTCGCGGAACCCGCGCCGCCCGCGCCGCCGCCGGTCCCGGCCGAGGGCCCGCCGGCCCCGCCGCCTGCCCCCGGCGACCCGCCGCCAGCGGCGCCCTCGGACCCGGTGCCGACCGCGGCGGCTCCGGGCGCGACGATCGCCCCGAGCGACGGCCGGATCCCGCCCGGGAGGGCGAACTCCGGCTTCGACTTCCGGATCCCGCCGCTTTTCGCCGGACCCGTCGGTGGCGTCGTGGGCCCATGGATGGCTCTGACCGGGGTGGGGATCGCGATCTTCTGGCTCCTCCTCCGGCGCCGGCCTGAGGCGCCACTGGGCGCGGGAGCCGCGGCCGTCCCGGCGAGCGTGACCCGCAACCTGGGATTGGTCCGGGAGGACGCGGCGATCCCACGCTGGCTTCGTCCGTCGCTCCAGGCTGCGCGGGCGGCCGGCTGGGGGGTGCCCCCGCCCCGATCCGCGGTCCGCTTCCTGGGGCCGGCTGCCCCGGGCGTCGATCGGCGCGAGATCGGCTACCGGCTCGTCCGGGTCGCCGACGGCCCGGACGACCTCAAGTCCGAGGAGGTCGGCCGGTTCGACCGCGGCGACCAGGTCGAGATCCTCGAGCACAAGGGCTCATTCGTGCGGGTCCGGGGCGCGGACGGACTCGAGGGTTGGGTCCATCAGGCCGCGATCGTCTCGATCCTCGACCCGGGCGCCTAGTCACCGCGCGTCAGGCGCGCCTGGCGCGCGGTTTCGTCCGGGCGGCGATCCGCTCGAGGGCGCCTTCCCAGCCCGCCTCGAACGGCTTTCCCGGCTCGTCGAGGTCGACGACCACCGGCGCATGGTCGGACGGGACGGGTGGCCCCTTCCGGGCCTCCCGATCGATCTCCGCCCAGACCACCCGATCCGCGACCGGGCGCGTGGCGTACTGGAGATCGATCCGCATCCCCTCGTTGCGGTGGAACATCCCGGCCCGGTAGTCCCACCACGAGAACCGGCCGGGCTCCGGCCGGCGGAGCCGGTACGCGTCGATGAGGCCCCATTCGCGCAGCCTCGCGAGCGCTGCGCGTTCGGGCGGCGAGACGTGCGTACCCCCGTGGGCCGCCACCGGGTCCCAGACGTCGTCGTCGGTGGGCGTCGCGTTGTAGTCGCCGGCCAGCACGAGTGGCTCGTCCGGGGAGCGAGTCTCCTCGAGCCAGCGGGCGAGGCGGTCGAACCAGCGCAGCTTGCCCTCGTACCACGCCGATCCGACGACCCGGCCGTTCGGCGCGTACAGGCTCACGAACCGGATCCCGCCCGCGACGGCCGAGACCATTCGCGCCTCGTCCGATGGGTCGAAGTCCTCCTCGTCGAGGCCGACCGATGCGCCCGCGGTGCTGTCGCGGACGCGCCCGTCACCGAAATTCGTGATCGGGTCCTCGATCCCCACCCGGCTCGCGATCGCCACGCCGTTCCAGCGGCCCTCGCCGTGGTGAAGGAGCTCGTAGCCGGCCATCGTGAACGGCATGACAGGCGCTTCTCTGTCGGCGAGCTTCGTCTCCTGCATCAGCAGCACGTCCGGCTGCGAGCGCTCCAGCCAGCGATCGACGGCCTCCTGGCGGGCCTTGAGGGAGTTGACGTTCCAGGTTGCGATGCGCATCGAAAGTCGTCGGGGGTTCAGTAGCGCCGGCCGCGCTGGCGGGCGAGGTCGAACGTCGCGGTGTCGGCGACGGCCATGACCGCCATCGTGCCGGCCTGCACCGGGTCCGATACGACGAGGTCGACTGCGTCGGTGATGGATCCGACCATGTTCAGCGCGATGATCGGGATGCCCTGCTCGCGCAGCTCGCGCGCCGCCCGGGTGATGTCGCCGCCCATGATCGAGCCCGCGAGGACGAGGAGCCGCGCCCGCGGCAGGTCCGCCACCGCGCGAACCGCAGCCGCGATGTTCTCCTCGCCCACGAGCGGGATCGTGTCGACGCTGATCCGCTCGCCGCGCAGGTTGTGGCGGTCCGCCTCGCTGACGGCGCCGAGGGCGACCTGGGCGACCTGCGCTCCGCCGCCGACGACGATGACGCGCTTGCCGAACACGCGGTCGAGAGCACGGGTCAGGTGCGTGGAGCGCAGGCCGGGCAGACCGTCGATCGCCCGGACGAGGTCATCCTCGTCGATCCCCTCGACCTCGATCTCCAGCTCCGCCGCCGGGGCCGCCGATCCATCCGCCGGGGCGCGGCGGACGGTGCTCATCGTCCTGAGCGTGCCGCCTGCGGATGCGATCCGCTCGGCGAGCGAGGGAACCGCGCCGGGCACGTCGTCGAGGACGAGCCGGATCGCGACGGGCGGCGAATCGGCGGACGTGCGGCGTGGCATTGGCGGGCGGGCCGTCGCCGGGTCAGCCGCGGTCCGCGCGGCCGCGACGGACGTCGGCGACGGACATGTCGTGGGGTTGGAGCCCATCCGCGGGATCGTGCTCCTCGAACGGGAGTCCGAGGGCGGCGAACGCCTCGCGGGTCGCGCCGGCATCGCTCGTCGTGAGCATGAGGGCGCCGTCGGTGTCCTCGGCCACGCCGACGATGCCCGTGATGTTCACCGATCGTTCCCCGAGGGCGCTCGCGAGGCGCGCGAGGGCACCCGGCCGGTCGTCGAGCTGGACCGTGAACCACACGGCCATCTGGGCACCTCCCTCCTGTCCTGCCGATGGTACCCGCCGCGTCGGATGAACCGCGCTACGCTCGCGCCAGGATGGCAACCAGGTCCGCTGCCAGCGTCCAGGTCTTCGGGCGCGACGACTCGAAGGACACGCGGGCCGCGGTGCGCTTCTTCAGGGAGCGCCGGATCGACGTCCATCTGGTCGACCTGCGAAAGCACCCGATGGCCGCGGGCGAGCTGCGGCGGTTCGTCGAGCGACTCGGCGCGCGGCCGCTCGCCGACACCGACGGAAAGGCCTGGCGCGACGCGGGTCTCGCCTACCTCCGGATGGACGACGCGGAGCTGAGCGAGCGGCTCCTCGCCGACCAGAGGCTGCTGCGGTTGCCTCTCGTCCGAGGCGGGACCCGGTTCGCGGCAGGGCGCGACGAGGCCGCCTGGAAAGCCATCGTGGGGGCCACCGCCGAATAGCCCCGATCCTCATGCCCATCCGGCGCATATTGATGTCGTCGATGGACATACCGAGCGGGGGGGGTCGTCGGGTGGCGGGGTTGACTCAGGGGATCCCGGAGCGCCTCGCCCGCGCCAGCAGGACGATGCCAATGGTCAGGCACACGGCCCCCGCGATCGCCCAGCGGATGTCGTCGACCATGAAGCTGCTGCCGCGGAGCAGCCCAAGTCCCTGTCCGATCCAGACAGCGCCGACAGCAACGAGGACGAAACCCACCAGCGGGTGCGAGCGGTACACCGGCGACCTCCCGGTGGCATCCTAGCCCGGTGGCCGACAGGGTGAAGCGGACCTCCGGGCTGAAGCGCAGCGGTCGGGTGACGGTGCGGCCGGCGGACGAGCACGTCGCGACGAAGCGCGCCCGGCAGACCGAGGACCAGCGCCTTCTCGAGCGCCCGGTCCGCCCGGAATTCCTCGAGTCCGACCCATGGCGCGTCCTGCGGATCCAGTCAGAGTTCGTAGAGGGGTTCGACGCGCTCGCGGCCGTCGGCCCGGCGGTCAGCGTCTTCGGCTCCGCCCGGACGATGTCAAGCCATCCGAACTACAAGCTCGCTCGCGAGCTCGGCCGGCTGCTCGCGGTCCAGGGCTACGCCGTGATCACCGGAGGCGGGCCGGGGATCATGGCGGCGGCCAACCAGGGCTGCCAGGAGGGCGGCGGCCTGTCGGTCGGCTGCAACATCGAGCTGCCGATGGAGCAAGGCCTCAACCCGTACGTCGACCTCGGCGTCGAGTTCCGGTACTTCTTCGTCCGCAAGGTGATGTTCGTGAAGTACGCGGACGCGTTCGTCATCTTCCCCGGCGGCTACGGCACGCTCGACGAGCTGTTCGAGGCGCTCACCCTCATCCAGACGAAGAAGATCCTGAACTTCCCGGTGATCCTCATGGGCGGGAGCTACTGGGAGCCGCTCCTCGACTGGATTCGGGAGACGCTCACCCGCGAGGCGACGATCAATCCTGAGGACGTCGACCTCCTGCGGGTGACGGACGACCCCGCGGAGGCGTGCCAGATCATCGACGCCTACGTCACGAAGCGCCGCCGGCAGGCGGCCGAGACGGCTCCCGAGACGGCGGCGATCCCCGAGACGAAGGCCGCGAAGAAGGCTGCGCCGGCAAAGCCGGGGCAGGCCGAGAGCTGACCGCGCGGTCGAGCCTTCGCCAGATACCCACGTAGCGGGTGCTAACGCCACAGGAGGCGGACTTCTTAGCCGCGCACGACTACCAAAGGCCCGTCTCGGACGTTTTCCGGCCGCGTTGCTCGCCTGTCACCCACGGGGAGGGTAGATGATGAATCGGCTCGCGGCGCGGCCAGGCTCAGCCGCGCTCCGGCAGCGCGATCTCGATCCGGCCGTCCACGACGCGGACCGGGTAGTAACGGAACCGGCGCACGCGCGTCAGCCGGCGCGCCTCCGCCTTGAGACCCGGCGGATCGACCTTCGGATCCTTGCCGGCCGGCGACCACGTGGGATGGTAGCGGCCGTCCGGGTCGAGCCCGCCGGTCGTCGGCATCCGGGCCGGCTCCCCCGACCGCAGGTCGAACACGCCCTCGTGGAGCGGGCACGCGACGAGGCACCCGTCGAGCGTCCCGATCGACAGCGGAGCCGACATGTGCGGGCAGCGGTCATCGACCGCGACGATCCCGTCCGGAGTGTGCGCGACGAGCACGTCGAGGTCGCCCCGGGTCACCCGGCGCATCGAGCCCTCGGGCAGGTCCGCGACCGCGAGGAAGGGCTCGAACAGCGCGGGCGTCGTGCCGGGGGCGACGAGATCGGGGCGGACCGGGGCAGGACGGGGGTCCATGCCGCCGATCCTAGCCGGTCTCCCCGTCAGTCAGCCGCCGGCGCCCTCGTCAGCGGTGTGGCCTCCCGGCCTGCAAGCGTGGCCGCCTGCACCTCGCGACTGGAGCCGGAGCGAAGGGGGAGCTCCCGCATCACCGCGGCGGCGATCGCGGCGACGGCCGCCGCGGCGACGCCGATCCAGAATGTCTCGGCGACGCCCCGGCTGAACGCCTGGTGAATGCCGGCAACGATGTTCGGCAGGAACGGCTCGATCGCCGGACGGATGGCGGCAGGGATCCCGGCGAGGATCGACGCGCCAAGGTCGCCGACCCCGGTCAGCTGGTTGAAGTCCACGGCTCCGCTTCCGACTGCCTGGTTGAAGCCGGAGGTGACCGGAGCCGGCACGCCGGCCGCGGTCAGCTGCGGGACCAGCTCCTGCCTGAACGATGTCCCGAAGATGGTGCCGACGATCGCCAGTGCGACTGATCCACCAATCTGCCGGAAGAACGTCAGGTTGGACGTCGCGACGCCCAGGAAGTGGAACGGGACGGCGTTCTGGACGATGATCGTAAACACCGCGAACGTCGGCCCGACGCCTATTCCGGCGAGGAACATCCAGCTCCACACGATCGGCAGCGGCGTGTCCGCCCGGAGCTGCGTCATGAGCAGTGTGGCGATGCCCATCAGGACGATTGCCCCCACGGTCAGCCACTTGTATCGGCCGGTCCGCGCGACGTAGAAGCCCGCAGCGATCGAGCTGCCGATGAGGCCGACCATGAGAGGTAGCGCGGCCAGACCCGACCACGTCGGCGTGAAGCCGTGGACGAACTGGAACCAGCGGGGCAGGAAGATGATCGCCCCGAAGAAGGCGAAGCTGGCGAAGAAGGTCGCGACCATCGAGGTCGAGTAGGTCCGGTTCCGAAACAGGTGGAGCGGAACGATCGGCTCCTTCGCCCGGGCCTCGGCGAAGATGAACAGGACCAGCCCGACGAGCGCGATCGCAATGAAGCCGCCGACCGTCGGATCGGTCCATTCGCCGGTTTGCTTGTTCGTGAGCCCCACGAGCAGGAAGCTGACGGCCGCCGTGAAGATCGTTCCGCCGATGATGTCGAAGTTGCGCGTGGCCTTGGGAGTCTTCACGGTCGGCAGGAGCCGCCAGATGAAGTACAGCGAGATGAGCCCGATCGGCACGTTGACATAGAAGATCCAGTGCCAGCTCACCTGCTCCGTCAGGAAGCCACCGACGAGGGGGCCGACGATGAACGCGATCCCGAAGACGGCCCCGAACAGGCCCTGGTATCGAGCGCGGTCTGCCGGAGTGAAGAGGTCGCCGATGACCGCGAGCGCGACCGGGAAGATCGAGCCGGCGCCGATGCCCTGGAGACCCCGGAACAGGATCAGCTGGGTCATGTCCTGTGACAGGCCCGACAGCGCCGAGCCGATCAGGAAGATGACGATACCGATCATGAAGATCGGCTTGCGGCCGTAGATGTCCGAGAGCTTGCCCCAGAACGGGATGCTGACCGTGCTCGTGAGGAGGTAGATCGTCACCGCCCACACGTAGAACTCGTTGCCCCCGAGCTCCGTGACGACCGTGGGCAGGGCAGGCCCGGTGATCGTCTGGTCGAGGGCCCCCAGGAACAGCCCGAGCAAGACCGCGAAGAGGATCTCCATCTTCGTCCGGTGGGGCAGCCCGAGTGCGGGGTCTTCCTCGAGCGAGGGCGTGTACCCGTTCGTCTCGGTCGGGGAGGGGCGCGATTCCATCAGGCGGATCCTTCGGTGCTGTGGAGACCGGCCGGGGCAACGGGCTCCGGGTCGCCGGGGTGGTGGTGGGCGAACAGGCCCGGCTCCGCGTCGGCGGCCTCGGCCGCGGCGCGACGGAGGTCGTCCAGCGTCTCGGACAGCGCCCGGAGCCGGTCAGGGTCGAGCCGCCCGAGGATCGACCGGAGCATCTCGCTGCGGAGGATCTCGACGTCCTCGAGCACCTGCCGTCCCTGGTCGGTGAGCTTGACGAACACGACTCGCCGATCGTCGGCAACCCGCTCCCGCTCGACGAGTCCTCGCTCTTCCATCCTGTCGACGAGGCCGGTCGCGGCCGACAGCGAGACATCCAGGACGTCCGCGATCCGGCTCATCGGCATCCCACCGTGGCGCTCGATCATCGAGACGAGGTGGAGGTGTGCAGCGCTCACGCCGCGCTGGAAGATCCGCTGGCTGCCGATGCAGCGCAGCTCCCCAAACGCGGATCGGAATTGGGCGATGATGTCCCCGATCAGCTCGCGCTGGCCGGGCGGCGTCTCCAGGGTGGCCACTTTCAGGCGATCCTTCGCGTCAGGCAGATGGTACGTGTCACGCGAAGTATTCACCCCCAGCGAAATATCTGTCAACCGATGAGCTCGAACGGGAGGCCAGGCGATGCGTTTCGTGCTGATGATCGAGCCCCAGCAGGGATTGACCTACGCCGAGCAACTCGACATCGCCCGATCGGCCGAGGCCGCGGGCTTCGAGGCGCTCTTCCGGTCCGACCATTACGAGAGCTTCCCGGGGCCCGAGGACAACCCGACGACGGACGCCTGGGCGGTCCTCGCCGGGCTGGCTCGCGAGACGAAGCGGATCGGCCTGGGCACGCTCGTCTCGCCGGTGACGTTCCGCCTGCCCGGCAACTTCGCCAAGGTCGTCACGACCGTCGACGAGATGAGTGGTGGGCGGATCGAGGTGGGCCTCGGCGCCGGCTGGCATGACGCCGAGCACCGCCGCCACGGTTTCCCGTTCCCCGACATCACCGGCCGCGCCGACATGCTCGAGGAGCAGCTCGCGATCCTCCACGGGCTGTGGACCGAGCCCGACGGCTGGAGCTTCCGCGGGAAGCACTACACGATCGAGGACGCCCTCTTCCGGCCGAAACCGGTCGACGCGCCTGGCCGGCCGAAGACCGCCTCGGGGGTCCGGCCACGGATCATCGTCGGCGGCGACGGGAAGCCACGCTCGATGCGCATCGCCGCCCGGTATGCGGACGAGTTCAACCTGAGCTCCGCCCGGGCGGACACGGCGCCCGGCAAGTACGCGGCACTGGCAGAGGCGTGCCGGGCGGCCGGCAGGGATCCGGCCACGATGACGCGCTCGGCGATGGCAGGCGTGCTCATCGGGAAGGATCGCGCCGAGGTGAAGACGCGTGAGCGGGCCCTGCTGACGGCGCTCGGCGTGAAGGCCGGCGACAGTGACTGGCTCGACGAGCGCCGGACGCGCTGGGTCACGGGCACCCCGGATGAGGCTCGGGCGGCAGTTGCGCGGTTTGCCGAGGCGGGAGTCGAGCGGATCATGCTCCAGGACTTCGTGCCGCGCGACCTCGCGATGATCGAGCTGATGGGCCGGGAGCTCGTCGGGCGGGTCTGAGGGTCTGGCTATCGCTCGGCGGCGTCCGCGGCCTCGCGGTAGCGGGGATCGTCGCGCCGGATCGGATCGGGGTTCGTGCCGCGGGCTCGGGCGATCCGCTCGGTCAGGAGCTGGAGCGGCGTCGCGCTCCCGAGCAACGCCGCGACAGGGGCGGGCAGGGACGGCGCGTCGGGGACGACGAGCCGGCCGGCCGGCGTAAGCGCCGGATCGATCTCCGCGGGGTGATCCGCCAGGATCGCGGCGCTCCGCAGCCCGAGGACGCGCGCCGCGGCGAGCGCCTGGCGGGCGCGGGCGACCCGTTCGGCGCGTCGGTCGCGGTCGGTCATGACGAGCACGAGGCCGGTCGATTCGTCAGTCGCCGGGAGATGACCATGCAGGAACGTCTCGAGGTCCCGGTACGCGGACGGGAGCCACGATGCCTCCTCGACCTTCAGGACGAGCTCGCGGGCGGCAGGCCGGTCCGTGCCGGACGCGATGACGAGCAGTTGCCGCCCCTCAGCAAGCCGCGCCGCAATCGCCTCGGCGCCCGACTCGTCGCGGGTACCGGCGGCCATGAGGTCGGAGACGGCGCCCGGGTCGAGGTCGCGCCCGGACACGATCGCGCCCACCGCGGCGGCCGCGAGGATCGGCGAAACGTAGCCGATCGTGTGGCACCAGCCCTGGTCCATCTCGCCGGTCGCGATCACGAAGTCCGCGAGCCTCGCGCCGGGGGATCCCGTGCCCGCCGTGATGAGCGCGGTCTGCGCTCCCGCCGCGCGGGCGGCCTCGAGCGCGGCGTTCGTCGCCGTGGTCCCTCCCTCGTGCGAGACGCCCACGATGACGCCCCGAGACTGCGGATCGAGCGACGCCTCGAACGCCTGCCGGCCGATGATCGCGCCGGGGTCGCGGGCGAGACCCGCGCTCCGGAGCGCCTCGCGCAGGATCTCGACCGCCGCGAGTGCCCCGTGCTCGCTCGTCCCGCAGCCGGTCACGACGATCGGCTGTCCACGCTCCGCGGCGTCGCGTAACGCGCGGGCGAGCTCCGCGGCCGGCGAGCCCGCCCGGAGCAACCGGTCGAGGACCCGGCGGGCGAGGTGCGGCTCGGCCGCGATCATGTCGGTCATGTGGTACGGCGGACCCGGCCGCGCCGACGGCACGTCGGAGCCGGCCCACGGCTCAGGCGGAGCGGGCAGGGGAGCGTGCGGGTCGAAGGTGGTGGCAGGGCGGTTCATCGCGGGACTGTAGCGCGCGCCGCGAACCACCGCGTCCCGTGGGCTAGCGGATGCGTCCGAACCGGCGGAGCGGGCCGTAGCGGAACCAGGCCCGGCCAACGAGGAGCTCGAGCGGGACCGGCCCGAACCGCTCGGAGTCCCGCGGCGTCCCGAAACCCGCGGCGGCTGCCGTCGCGACGTCGGCATCGGCGGTCAGCCACGCCTCGTCGTCACCGAGCCGCAGAAGCCCCTCGCGGAAGCGGACCTCCTCGCCCGGCCCCGCGGCGACCCGCTTGATCGCCAGTTCGTCCGTGTCCGGCTCGCGGAAGACGACGACCGAGCCGGGACGCGGCCAGCGGCGGACCGTCGGATCGACGAGCAGCCAGTCGCCGGGCGCAATCGCCGGCAGCATGCTCGCCTCGGCGACCTTCACCCGCCAGGGCCCGCGAGCGGGGCGGGCCATCGCGCTCGGACGCGGCAGGTCTGACTCAGGCAGTCTGCTTGACGACCCGGGTCTTCTCCGCGCCGCCGGTGGCCTTCCAGGCGGCGGCGATCTCGTCGATCATGTCGAGGAGCTTCTTCGCGTCGGCGATGTCGGTCGAGGCCTTCACCTTCGAGACCTGCTTGGTGGCCTTCCAGAACATCTCGTGGAGGTTGGGGACCTTGTCGAGGTGCTCCGGCTTGAAGTAGTCGTGCCACAGGACGTCGAGGTGGTGCTTGGTGAGCTCGGCGCGCTCTTCCTTGATCGCGATCGCACGGGTCGTGAACGCGGGGTCCGAGTTCGCGCCCATCTTCTCGATGATCTTGTAGCAGGACTCGGCCTCGATCCGGGCCTGCTCCGGGTCGTAGATGCCGCACGGCAGGTCGCAGTGCGCGCGCACGACCGTTCGCGGGGCCAGCCAATCGGTCAATCGGGACATGTGTGCTCCTCCGGCGGTCAAGGGCCGTGCGTGCCGCCGGGATCGTGGCGGTCGCGGTCGGACCCTCGAAGTGTCAGAGCGCCGACGGAGGCTGTCAAACGCCGCTGGCGCCGCCGCAATGCCACCACGGTTAACGCACTCGGGCCGATCCCACCGGTGAATCTGCAATCCCGGATGCGGTCCGATGGAAACGCCCAGACAACTGGCTTATGGAGGCGCCCCAATGATCGGGCTCTTGATCACGATCATCTTGATCATCATCGTGCTCCGGCTGCTCTTCTAGCGGCCGTTCAGGGAGGAGAACCACATGACCGTGCGCAACGACCAACTGCGCGAACCTGACGTCGTCGTCCGACGAGAGGTGGACATCCCACCGACCGTCGAGGCGGGCGCTCGAGCGCTGCGCTCGGGGCCGATCGTCGCCGGCCTGCTCACTGCGCTAGGCGTGTTCATCCTGCTCAGCTTGCTCGCCGTCGGGCTTGGGCTGGGGACTGCCCAGGGGCAGGACGAGACCATGGTCGCGACGGTCGTCGGCTCGCTGATCGCCCTGGTGAGCTTCTTCCTCGGGGGCTTCATCGCCGCGTGGTCGGACAGCGCGATCGACAACCGCCGCGGCGGCCTCGACGGCTTCCTCGTGTGGGCCCTGTGGCTGCTCGTCATACTGCTTGCCGGAGCGCTCGGGGTGGGTGCGCTGTTCGGCAGTGATGTCGGCGGGTTGTTCCCGACGACCGAGGCCCCCGACCTCAACCAGGTCCGCACGGGTGCGCTGAATTCATTCCTCGCGCTTGCGCTCACGGCGGCCTCCGCCGCGCTGGGTGGCGTCGTGGGGACACGGGACCGCATCCGGACGCGGCTCGGCGCCTTCTGACCATCGCGCAACCTTGACACCATGGGGGAGTCAATCGGCGGCTAGCTGAGCGTGGCCGTGACCCCCGGCTGCATGTTGGGGCCGCGGCTACGCTCGTCGACGCGAAGGATGACTCGCCGGGGGAGTCACGGAAACCCGGGACCGCTCGCTTCGGCGGGCGGTTCCGCCGCGTCCGGGCGGGTATGATCGGCGCGGATGAGCGATCGAGGTCTGCCCATCGTCGACGGTGCCCAGGCGTGCCCGTTCGTCGCGTTCGAGAACGATCGGGACGAACGCGCCACCAGCCCCGATCACCGTCACCGTTGCTACGCCGAGGAGCGTCCGGCGCCGCGCGCCCTCGCGCACCAGGCCGCCTACTGCCTCGCGAGCACGTTCCCGGTCTGCCCGACGTTCCAGGACTGGGCACGTCGCGAGGCCGCCCACGCCCGAGCCGGCAGCGGCGGCTCCGAGGCGGACGATGGCGACGAGGCGCCGCCCCGTAACCCGCCGCGGGACTGGACAGCGCCGCCACCCTGGGCGGGTGCGGCCGCTGCGGCGGGCGGTGGCAGGTTCGACGACGACGACGCCGACGCCGACGACACCGATGACGAGGGCGCCCCGGGATTCCTCGCCTCGCGATCCGCGGCCGCCGGTGCGGGCCTGGCGGGCAGCGCCGCCGACCGTCTCGCGGGATCGGGACGCGGCGACGGCGAGGAGGCGGCCGAGGTGCCGGGTTACGGTCCGGCGGACGCCGACCAGCGACGTGCGGCGCGCCTGGCGGCGCTCGGACAGCCGGAGGATGCGGACGACGAGCGGGCCGACGACTCGTACGGCGATTCGCTCGAGGACGACGAGTTCGAGTCTGACCGGCCCGGCCGACCGCGATCGGCCCGCGCGTCCGGAGGGATCGGGTTCGGGCGCGACCGTCGCCCGAAGGTCGGCGATACGCGGCGTGCCCGCGGCTGGGACGACGGTGGGCCCTCGTGGGAACAGGCGCGCCACAACGAGCCGTATCCGCCGCTGCGGTCGCGCAGGGGGCCGAGAGTCTCGCGCGTAGCGGGGATGGCGATCGCCATCGTCATTGCGGCGATTGGCCTGTTCTTCCTGCCCCAGCTCCTCGGGATCGGAACGTCGCCGCCCGCGACCGGGGACCGAACCTCGGCGCCACCGGTGTCCGGAGGACCGTCGGTATCGACCGATCCCACCCCGGTGGCGGCCCCGACCCCGCAGATCTACATTGTCAAGTCGGGCGACAGCATGTTCGGCATTGCGGAGCAGTTCGGGATCACGCCCGATGAGCTCATCGCGGCAAACCGGGAGACGCATCCGAACCCGGACCAGCTCCAGATCGGCGACCAGCTCATCATCCCGACCCCGCCGCCGAGCGGAAGCTCGCCCGAACCGTCGCCCTCGGGAGCGCCCTAAGCTCTCGCGATCGCAATGCATCTGGCACACCGCGGCATGGTGTCGCAACGCGGGTGCCGGGTCGCGAGGCCTACTGTCCGATTGCTCGAAGGAGCCTCGAACATCTAGCGATCTGGCCTGTGTTTACATGGGCTGGAGCATCTAGTGATCGGTGGTTCCTTCGGGCGTTTCCGTTCCCCCGCCTAACGCGGCGCGAAATTGATGGACGTGATCTTCCCCGCTTCGACCCTGAACGTCGCGTCGAGATGCTGCGATGGCGCCCCAGGTCGGACGACGAGGAGGTCCGCCTCGTAGGTGTTGCCCGTGTCCCGGACGCCGCCGGGGATCATCTTCAGGCCCTTCTCGCCGCGCAGGAACCAGCCCCCGACGCGCTCGACCCCGCGCAGCGTCTGGACGCCGTCGCCGACGTGGACCCGCATCTCGGTCATCTCGGACATCAGCGCGACGGCGCCCTCGCGGTCGCCCGCGTTGAGCAGCTCGAAGAAGGTCTCCATCGTCTCGACGGCACCCATGGCCCGAGTGTAGCCGACGCCAGCGAGTGGGCCGGCGTGTCAGCTCGCGGACGAGGTCGAGCCGGCCCGGGCTGCGTGGCGGGCGCGGATCCGCCGCACGAGCTCCGCGCACTGCTCGTAGCGTCCGAAGCTCGGCATGATGTATGTGCCGGCGACGAGCGACTCGACTTGCTCGAGCATCGCGAGGCTCATCTCGAGCCCGACCTCCGCTCCCCGCTCGCCGGCCGCCCGCATCGCGTCGCGCGCGGAGTCCGGGATCGTGATCCCGGGCACCTCGTTGTGGAGGAACTCCGCATGTCGCGTGCTCTGGAGCGGCAGGATCCCGAGCAGGACCGGGAGCGGGAAACCGGCCGGCCCGAACCGGCGGCGCGCCTCGGCGTCCATCGTTTCGACCTGCTCGGCGCTGTAGAGCGGCTGGGTCATGATCAGGTGCGCGCCGGCCTCGATCTTGCGTTCGAGGCGGTCCCACTCGGTCGTCGCGTCGACCGCCGTCGGGTCGAGGGCACTGGCGATCGTGAAGCCCGCGCGCTGGCCGATCGGCGAGCCGGCCTGGTCCTCGCCCCGGTTCAGGCGGGTGAGGATTTCGATCAGCCCGATCGAGTCGACGTCCCACACGCCGGTGCCCGTCGGGTAATCGCCGACCCGCGGCGGATCTCCGGTCAACGCGATGATGTTGCGGACCCCGAGCGCGTGTGCGCCGAGCAGCTCCGACTCGATGGCCATGAGATTGCGGTCGCGGGTCGTGAAGTGGACGAGGCACTCGAGGTCGAGGTCGTGCTGGATGCCGAAGGCGACGGCCATCGCGCCCATCCGCACCCGGGCCATCGCCGAGTCGCTGATGTTCACGGCGTCGACGCCCGCCTCGCCGAGCAACCTGGCGGCCTCGATCGTCCGGTCGATGCGGATCGAGCGCGGTGGGTCGATCTCGACGGAGACGACGAACCTGCCCTCGCGAAGCTTGCGGAGGAACGCCGTCGGAGGCGGCGCCTCGCCGACCGGCCGGGCATCGTCGGCGGCTCGCTCGGCGATCGGCGCACGGGGAGCCGGGGCCGCACCGTCCGCGCCGGGCGTCCGGCCGATGGTACCCGCGGCCCGTGCCCGTGCCCGCTGCCCGTCGGCGGTCGTGATCGCGTCGATCGCCGTCCGCATCGCGGCGATGTGCTCCGGAGTCGTTCCGCAGCAGCCGCCGACGATCCGAGCCCCGGCGGCGACGAAGCGGGGGACCATCGCGGCGAAGTAGTCGGGCGGCGCCGCGTAGACGAACTGGCCCTCGATCCGCTGGGGCAGGCCGGCATTCGGCATGATCGAGCGGGCCGCATCGCTCCCGGCCGCCTCGCCGGACGCCGCCCGGCCCATCGCCTCGAGGGCGTCGAGGCAGGCGATCGGGCCGACGCCGCAGTTGACCCCGAACGCCTCGACGCCGGACGCGGCGAGCGCCCGCGCGGCCATGTCCGGGGTCGTGCCGTCCGGCAGCGCGAGCTCCTCCCCGAACGTGAGCTCGGCGAGGATCGGCAGGTCGGCCGCCCGGCGGGCCTCGTCGATCGCCAGCAGCAGGTGGCCGAGGTCGACGTGGGTCTCGATGACGAGCAGGTCCACACCGCCCTCGAGGAGGCCGTCGATCTGTTCGCGGTACGCGGCCCTGACGCTTGCCTCATCGAGGTGGAGCAGCTCCCGGGTCGGCGCCCCGAGCGGACCGATCGAGCCGCCGACGAGCGCGTCGCGACCCGCCACGTCGCGCGCCTCGCGGGCCACCTGGGCCGCCCTGCGGCTGAACACGTGGGCCTGACTCGCGAGGCCGAAGGCCGCGAGCCGGATGCGGTTGGCCCCGAAGGTCGCCGTCTCGATCAGGTCGGCGCCCGCCTCGAGATACTCGCGGTGGATCGCGTTGATCAGGTCCGGTCGGGTCGTCGGCAGCTCGTCGAGGCAGGCCCGCTGGGGAATGCCGCGGCTGAACAGGAGCGTGCCCATCCCGCCGTCGGCGAGGATCGGCGACGCGGCCAGCCGTTCCCGGAAGCGCTCCCGCTCGTTCACTCCGACAGCCTACCCGAGCGAGCCGAGGCTCCCCCGGCGGCGGGCGAGGGTCAGGCTGCCGTCCTCCGCCAGGAGGACCTGCGGCGGGCGCGGGCGGCCGTTGTACGTCGACCCGAGGGACGCGCCGTACGCTCCGGCGTCGCGGACCGCGACGAGATCGCCGCGCCGGACGGGTGGCAGGAGATGCTCGCCGAGGGCGTCGGTCGACTCGCAGATCGGCCCCTCGACCCGGGCGGGCTCGATGCCCGGGCTCCCGCGCAGGGTCGACTCGTCGAACGGACGGCCAAGCGAGGTCAGCGCCACGATCCCGTGATGGGCGCCGTAGAGCGCTGGTCGGATGAGCTCGGTCATGCCTGCGTCGATCACCACCTGCCGCCCGCCCCGGTCGCGAACGTGGAGGACCCGTGCGACGAGCCAACCCGCGCGCCCGACGAGGTACCGCCCCGGCTCGATCGCCATGCGGCGCGGACGGCGGTCCTCGGGAATAGCGTCGAGGAGCGGCCCGACCTCGCGCGCGAATCGCGCAGGATCCGGCGCGGCGGCCGTGACGGGGGCGACCGGGAAGCCCCCGCCCAGGTCGAGCGTGTCGAAGTCCGGCTGCGTCCCGCGGAGCAGCGCGAGGAGCGCGAGGCCGCGCCTGACCGCGTCGCGCCAAGCGTCGACCGCGCCGAGCTGCGAGCCGACGTGGAGGTGGATGCCGCGCGGCCGGAGGCCCGGCGCAGATCTCACAGCCTCGATCGCGGCGGAGAGCTCCGTCTCGGTCATCCCGAACTTCGATCCGCCGGCACCAACTGCGAGGCCGCGGTGCGTTTCCGGAACGACGTCCGGGTTCAGCCGGAACAGGACGTCGAGCGGTGCCTTTCCTGATCTGCCGGCGATCCCGGCCAGCGCCGCGGCCTCGTCGACGGACTCGATCGCGATCCAGCCGGGCGGCCGGCCCTCCCTGGCCGCCCGCACCGCCGCCCGGAGGTCCGCATCGGTCTTGCCGACGCCCTCGAGCGTGATCAGCTCATTGGCGAGCCCTGCGCGGCTGGCCACCGCCCACTCGCCACGCGACACGACGTTCGCGCCGAATCCCCGTTCCGCGACGAGCCGCACGACCGCGGCGACGTCGTTCGCCTTCACCGAGTAGTGGCGGACCCACGGATCGGGGAACGCGGCTCGAACGGCGGCGGCCGCTGCGCCGAGCGCCACGATGTCGGTGACGGAGACCGGCGTCCCGTACCTGCCCGCCGCCCGTCGCAGGGCCGCCGCGATCTCCGGTAGTCGGTCCGGGTCGGGTCCGCCCGTCACCCGCTAGAGCAGCCGCCGCGGCGCCAGGGCGAGGTTCACGAGCGTCGAGACCACGCTGATCACGAACGCGGCTACGATCGCGCCGATGATCGTGTCCGAGGCAAAGAGGTTGGGCGGGAACTCGCCAACCTTGAAGCCGAGGTCGAACTGGCCCGACAGCGCCGCGACGAGCAGCAGGAGGGCCGCGTTGATGACGAACGAGACGAGCCCGAGGGTCATGATGCTGATCGGGAAGGCGAGGGCCTTGACGATCGGCCGGATGTAGCTGTTGACGAGGGCGAAGATCAGCGCGACCGCGAGCAGCTTCCACCAGTCGTTCCCGTAGTCGAACGACAGCAGGTTGCGCGGCAGCAGCTGAACCGCGATCCACAGCGCGGCAGCGTTGACGAGGATCTTCACGACGAGTTCGATCACGAGACGTCCTCCGTTCGGTGGACGATCCGACCGCCGACGACGGTCAGCCGGATGCGCGTCCCGATGATGGCAGATGCGCCGGCTTCGAGGAGGTCGCGATCGAGCACGACGAGGTCCGCGTCGAGGCCGGGCGCAACGTTTCCGCGCCGCCCGTCGGCCCATGCCGCGCGCGCCGAGCCGAGGGTGTAGGCGGAGAGCGCCTCGGGGACCGTCAATCGCTCCGACGGCAGCCAGCCGCCCGGTGGCTGACCGTGGACGGTTTGCCGGTTCACCGCGGAGTTGAGCGCGATGAACGGGTCGAACGGCACGACCGGCCAGTCGCTTCCGAGCGCCACGGTCCCGCCGTCGCGGAGAATCGATGCCCATGGCCACGCCCGTGATGCGCGGTCCGGGCCGATGTTCCCGGCCCACACCGAGATCTGGTTGGGCGACGGGTCGGCGTGGTACGGCTGCATGCTCGCGATCACGCCCTGACGCCCGAAGCGCGGGACGTCGGCCGCGTCGATCGTCTCGACGTGCTCGACGCGGTGACGCCGCGCCCGCGGCCCGTTCGCGGCGACGGCGCGCTCGAACGCATCGAGTGCCATCCGCACCCCGCGATCGCCGATTGCATGGACCTCCAGCTGCCAGCTCCGGTCGTCGGCCTCCCGGACGAACGCGTCGAGCTTGTCCGGTGACCACTCCGGGTGCCCGGTCGAGGTGTCGCCCTCGTACGGCGCGAGCATCGCCGCGGTTCGCGACTCGACGACGCCGTCGGCGAACGCCTTGAGGATCCCGGCCGACAACCACAGCCCGCCGCGCATTGGGAAGGCGACCGCCTCGTACCCGTCGAGGCGATGCCGCCAGTCCTCGAGGGTGATATCCGGCGTCATGTGGAACGCGAGCCGAACGCGCATCGACAGCTCGCCGTCGGCGAGCAGCCGTCGCCACAGGTGGAGCTCGTCCGGTGCCGACCACGCGTCCTGGACCGCGGTGATCCCCGCCGCGTGGAGGTCGCGGATCGTCCGCCGAAGAGCGGCCAGGTCCTCGTCCGTGCTGGGTTGCGGCAACACGCGATCGACGAGGTCGACGGCACCTTCCTTGAGCGCCCCGGTCGGCTCGCCGGTCCCGGGATCCCGGACGATGATCCCGTCCGCCGGATCCGGCGTGTTGCGGTCGATGCCGGCCGCGGCGAGTCCCGCCGAGTTGACCCAGCCCGTGTGGCCGTCGTAGCAGGTCATCCAGGCCGGGCGGTCGGGGACGGCGGCGTCGAGTTGCTGGCGCGTCGGGAGGCCACCCGGAAACGGGGCGTAGAGCCAGCCGTGGCCCGTCACCCACTCGGCATCCGGGTCTGCCGCCGCGTGGGCGCGGATGCGGTCGAGGATCGCGGCCACGTCGGAGGCCGGGAAGAGGTCGACCTCGTCGAGGCCGCGCGCCCCGCTGAGCAGGTGAATGTGCGCGTCCTCAAACCCGGCCAGCACGAGTCCGCCGCGCGCGTCGACGACCTCGGTCCGCGGCCCGCGCCAGTCGGCCAGCGCGTCGCGGTCGCGGCCGACCCAGGCGATCTGGTCCTCGACGAGCGCGACCGCAGTGGGGGCGCCCGAAGGCGGTGCGCCCGCCGCCGATCCGTCGGGGGGCGTCTCGCCGGGGCCGAATCCGCGAAAGACACGGCCGCCGACGACGAGGAGATCGGCGTCCATCGCGCCGTCAGGCCCGGGCGGCCATGGCGGCATCCACCGACGCGACGAGCCGCGACTTGACGGCCGGCCCGAGGGTGACCGGGTCGAGTGGCAGCGAGAACGGCGACGGTGACGGCATGGCGGCGATCCTAGGCCATTCCGCACCGGCTAGACTCCGGTTCGTCCCGCCGGCACCCTGGAGTCACTCCATGTCCGTCTTCGCCGACCGTATCGATGCCTTCTTCGCCGAGCTGTTCGCGCTCGATCCCGTGCGCGCGACCGAGGCCGGCATGCATGACCTGGACGGCCGCTGGCCGGACGTCACCGAATCGGGACGGGAGGAGCGCCTCTTGTTCGCCGAGGGCTGGTTGGCCGAGTTCGAGGGCATCGCCGACGAGGCGCTCGAACCCGGCGAGCTCATCGATCGGGACGTCCTCCGCCTCGAGCTCGAGGCCATCCGGTTCAACGAGAGGGAGCTGCGCCAGGAGCGCTGGGACCCGCTCGAGTGGGTCTACCTGCTCGGCGGGGGCCTGTTCCCGTTGCTCGCCCGCGAGTTTGCGCCGCTCGCGACCCGCCTCGCGTCATCTGCAGGTCGGTTGGAGGGCGTGCCCCGCCTGCTCGACGGCGCCCGGCTGGCCCTCGCCGGAGACGGTGGCCGGCCCGTCTCACGGCTCCACACCGAAACGGCGCTCAAGCAGCTGCCCGGGATCGTCGAGCTGGCCGACGACGCGGTGCGCGCCGCCGAGGATGGCGCGGCCGATCCCGATGTCGCGGCGATCGTCGATCGGGTCCGGTCGGCGGCCGCGGCCGCGAAGGACGCCCTGACGGAGTTCGAAGCCCATCTCCACAACATCGTCCTGCCGGCGAGCGACGGCGAGGGCCGCCTCGGCCCGGACCTGTTCGCGAGGAAGATGCGCCACACGATGCGGAGTGAGGAGCTCACGGCCGACCGCATTCTCGCCGCCGCCGAGAGGGAGTTCGACGTCATCCGCGGGGAGATGGTCAGGCTCGCCCGGGAGGGCTGGAAGACGTGGTGCGGCGATCGCCAGATGCCGGACGACGAGGGCGCGCTCGTCCGCGCGGTCCTCGACGAGATCGCCCGCGAGCACCGCCCGGCCGAAGGACTCCTCGACTTCTGCCGGTCCGAGCTCGGCCGGATCGAGGCGTTCTGCCGCGAGCGAAACGTTATCGGCCTCGCGGACGAGCCGCTCGACATTCGCTGGACGCCGCTCTTCCTGCGCGCGTTCGGTGGCGCGATGCTCGATGCACCGGGTCCGCTCGACAAGGGCCAGAAGAGCTTCTTCTCGATCACCCCGATCCCCGAGGAGTGGTCGGCCGAGCAGGCCGAGTCGTACCTGCGCGAGATGAGTGACCGGGCGCTGCGGCTCATCACGATCCACGAGGCCGTGCCGGGCCACTACCTCCAGGGCGTCTACGCGAACCGGTCGCGGTCGCTGGTCCGTTCGGTCCTGTGGAGCGGGCTGTTCGCCGAGGGCTGGGCGGTGTACGTCACCCAGGTCATGCTCGATCTCGGCTACGGCGCGGACGACCCCGGCCTCTTGCTCGCTCATTGGAAGTACTACCTGCGGGCCGTCACGAACGCGATCATCGACGCCAGGATCCACACCGCCGGGATGACCGAGGATGAGGCGGTGAGCCTGATGGTCGACGGCGGGTTCCAGGAGGACGCGGAGGCCCGCGCGAAGTACAACCGCGCCCGACTGACCTCGACCCAGCTCTCGACGTATTTCGTCGGCGGGATGGAGTTCCAGGCGATCGAGCGCGAGGCGCGCCTCCGGGCAGCGGAGGCGTCCGGAGATCCAAGGGGACCGGGCGCGGTGCCGGAGCCGCGGGTCGTGGGCGGGCTGGGGGAGACGCCCGGCTTCGATTACCGGGCCCACCTCGAGGCGTGCATCTCGCACGGGTCGCCGCCGACGTCGCTTCTCCGGCGGATCCTGCTCGACTAGCGGCGGGGCGCGGCAGGCGCCCTCGTTCGCCGCGGTGCGGGGGCGACGAGCTCGCGCAGGCGGTCGACCCGGTAGCCGGCCGCGTCGCCGGCCTCGAGCAGGCGCTTCACGACCGGCAGCCCGTCGCTCGCCCCTTCGAGGCGATCGAGCAGCAGCGCCCAGTCGAGCAGCTCGCGCCACTCCTCGCGACCGAACCACTCGACGCCCTCCCAGGCGTTCACGCGGAGGAGCGGGCGGACATCCGCGTGGGCGAGCCAGGCTTCGACGAGCCTTCGCGCGCGCTCCGGGCCGGTCCGGCCGCCGACGTTCGAAGGGCGGGGCAGCGCGAGCAGGGACCGAACACGTGACGCGGCGGTCGCGGCAGTCGAGTCGTCGATGCCGGACGCGCGGAGCCCGGCGCCGACGACCGGACCGAGGCGCAGCTCGTCGAACCACGCCCGGCTCGTCGGGCCGGTCATTGCCGCGACGGCGAGCTTGCCGAGCGGCTCGAAGACGGACCAGCCGGCGAGCACCGCGCGGTGCCATGGATCGGCGAACGCGGCTCCGACCGGATCGTGCCCGCGCCGGCGGCCCGGCTCCGCCTGAGCGGCGGCCGCGCGTGAGCCCGCCGCGATCGCGGCGAGCCGTGCCCGAGCAAGCGCGACAACATCGGCGGGTTTGCCGCGAGTGCCGGTCGCGGTCCGCACGGCCACGGCCAGGGCGTGGAGCGGACCGTCGAGCGCCTGGAGGTCGGCGTCCGCCCCGCCGTGGACGAGCGCGACGAACGCGGGTGCGGCGAGGACGGCGCGGACCGCGGCGTAGACCGGCTCGAGCTGGAGCTCGCGCAGAGCGTCCTCGAGGCTGGGCACGCCGCGCCCGGCGAGGTGGTCGGCGAGCCGCCGCCAGATCCCGGCCGGGTCGCGGATCTCGCGGAACTCCCAGAACACGTGGCCCTGGTAGGCGTCGAGATGGACCCACAGGCCGCCGTCTCGCAGTTCCCCCGCCGGCCGCAGGTACTCGAGGCCGTCCCGCACGTCGCGGAACGCGAGGAAGGCGCCGTCGGCCGCGCCCCCGAGGCCGAGAGCCTCGCCCAGCGTCCGGCGGCGGAGCGACTTCGAGCCGTCGGCCGCCTTCGCCGCGAACGCCGCGGACTCGCGGACGCGGCCAGCGGTCGAGGCGAACCGGTTGTGGTAGACGACCAGCGAGCGGGTCGGCCCGCGGCCATTCGAGTAGGCGAAGACGTTCTCGTCGACCGATCCGTCGTCGCGGACGAAGTCGTACAGCGTGAAGTCCTCCGCGCCGCCGAACCAGCCGCGCCGGTGGAGGAGCGGGAAGATCTCCCGCTCGTGACGCTCGACGAGCCACGCGTCGGGCTGCTCGTCGAGAAAGGCCCGCCGGAACTCCATGCCGTACTTCTCGCCGAAGCCCTCGACCTGCCCGTGGCCGAACATCGGCAGCCCCGGCAGTGTCGCGAGGAGCGTCGCCACGCCGAAGTACTTGTCGTCCCTGCCGAACTGTTCGATCGCCGTCTTCTCGTCCGGGTTGCTCATGAAGTTCACGTAGCGCTTGAGAATCTCCGGGTCGAACTCGAGGGTCTCCTTCATCACCCGCCGGTAGCCCTCGTTGTCCTCGTCCCGGAGCATGTGCATGAACGCGCTGTTGTAGACGCGATGCATCCCGAGCGTCCGGACGAAGTAGCCCTCGAGCATCCAGAACGCCTCGGCGAGGAGCAGCGTGTCCGGGACCTCGGCGGCGACGCGGTCGACGACCTCGCGCCAGAACTCCTTCGGCATCGCGGCGTCGAA
The DNA here is from genome assembly GCA_964626755.1 of uncultured Anaerolineaceae bacterium. GTDB lineage: Bacteria > Chloroflexota > Limnocylindria > Limnocylindrales > CSP1-4 > JACDAV01. The sequence goes on from CAZVGO010000005.1 coordinate 58,332, forward strand.
TGCGGCCCGCGGCAGGGCGTGCTCGGCCCGCGATGGGATCGCCCCGCCCTCGCCCGGCTCTGGATACCACAGCCGGCGGACGTGCCTCATGGCGAGGACCATGGCCGCGTCGAACCGGATGATCGGGGAACGCCGCGCGACGTCGAGGATCGTCCGGATGACCGCCTCGCGAACCTCCGACTTCAGGTAGTCGAGCTGCGCCGTGTCGTTCCACGGGAAGCTCGTCCCGTCGTTGCCGTGGTAGAGGTAGCGGTTCTCGCCGCTCGACCGGTCGAGCCGGCGAAACACGACCGCGGCATCGGACGAGTCGTAGTAGTGGTCCTCGAGGAAGATCCCGACGCGCTCGTCGGACGACAGGTCCGGGCCGTTGAAGCTATACGCGGGGTAGGGGGGCTCGGGGAGTGACATGAACCAGTCCGGGTGCTCGACGACCCAGCGCGAGTCGATCCCCATGTGGTTCGGGACCATGTCGCTCGCCATCCGGATTCCGCGCGCCCAGGCTCGGTCGCGCAACCGGGCGAACGCGTCCTCGCCGCCCAGGTCGTCCGCGATCCGGTAATCGTCGAGCGAGTAGGCGGACGCGACCGCGTCCGGATTGCCCCGGAGCTGCTTGATCCGCTGCGAGGCCCTCGACCGTTCCCACAGGCCGATGAGCCAGAGCCCGGTGACGCCCCACCGGGCGAGGCGATCGAGCTCCTCGTCCGGGATTGCGTCGAGCGTGCGGATGTCGCGTCCGTGGCGGCGCGACAGCTGGTCGAGCCACACGTACGTGCTCTTCGCAATGAGCACGACCCGGGGCATCCAGTCCGAATCCCAGCTGAACCGCTCTGGTTCCGCGTCGAGCCCGGTGAATGACGGCGCCTCGGCGAGGCCGGCCCCGGCGCCCCCGAAGCGAAGGTGGAGGGCCCGTTCCTCCTCGGCCATGACGTCGAGACTCATGAGGAGCTTGTCGAGCAGCCCGAGCTCCGCGAGGAGCCCCGCCCAGCGCTCGCGGATGTACCGGAGCTGGCCGCCGAGCGACGTCGGCGAGGCAAGCATCGGGGCGCGAAGCATCGAGACGAGCGACTCGCCGCCCGGGAGGGGCGGACCGCTGTCGAGCAATTCCTCCAGGCGGGCGATCACGACCTGGTAATCCGTCGCGGCGGCGAGGGGCGCGTCGTCGAACAGCTCCCGGACCGGCTCCGCGGCCGGGTTCGCGTTGGTCAGCGCGAGGAGAAGCAGCTCCTCGAGCGCCTCGGCCCGTGCGTCCGGGCTGCCCGGGACGGGCGGCGTCTCGCCCGGCGCGGGCGGATCGTGGCCGGCCGTGGGCTCGGAGCCATCGGGGAACTCGGACTCGAAGCGGGTAAGGACGCGGGTCAGCCGCCGGCCACCGAACTCCTCCTCGAGCTCCGTGACGGCATCGCGCAATGCCCCTGGGCTCAGCCGGCGGTCGTACCGGTCGATGACGTGATGGAAGATCTCGTGGAGGATCCCGATCGCGCCCAGTTCGCCGGCCGCAATCGTCGGCGTGCCCGGCGCCTCACCGAGCGCACGCGCCCGGTTCATCCGGGCGGCCAGGCGGCGCGCACCGGCGAGGTCGGCGACGAGGACGCTGCCCCGGAGACCGAACAGTGCCTCGCCGAGGCCGTACTGCCGGCGGGCCGCCACGGAGACGTGGAGCTCCCTCACCGGAGAAGGATGTCACGCGGGGGAAGGCGACGTCTCCGTGGCGGCCCCGGCCGCCCGAACCGCGACCGCGTGCTCGATCGCCCGCCGAAGGAGCTCGAGCCCGGACGGGTCGAAGTCGTACGTCCACGGCCGGATCCGCTCGGGCCGCGAGAAGCGCCTGTCGAGGCCCACCGCGAGCGCCTCGCGCGACATGAGGATGATGTCCGCCGTCCGGTCGACGAGCTCGAGATCGTCGTCCGCGTCGATCGTCGCAGACACGATCGTGATCCCCTCCGCGCCGGACAGCGCGAGCGTCTCGGCGATGTTGTCCGTCCCGCGCTCCGAGGCGCAGATGAGGCCCACCCGCGAGCCGGCCCGCAGCCCGGCGATCTCGTGGACCAGCTCGACGTAGCCGGGACCGACGAGCATCGCCACGACCGGCACCCGCCCGTGGACGAGCGCCTGGGCCTCGTCGGCATGGAACGTCGTTGTCGCGACGAGATCGTAGTGGAACCGGTCGAGCCGTTCGGGCAGCTCGTCGAGGAGCGCGCCCTCGGCCTCGATCGAGCCCGCGAACGCGTCGTTCAACCGCTCGGCGTCGTAGCCCGCGTCGGCGGTCGTGCACTCGGCGAACAGGACGCGGACGAGCGGCCCCGGCCGCTTCCGCTCGGTCGCGGCGGCGAACGTCGCGGCGGCGACCTCGTCGGCGGTGAAGCCCGATTGCGACGCGCGCCGGAGCATCTCGGCGACGAGCCCGGCGAGCGCCTCCACGCCGCGTCGCTGGGGCGGGCGATCAGCCACGTGCGTCCCGGCACCGTGGCGACTGGTGACGTACCCCGCATCGGCCAAACGTCGGTATACGGCCCTGATCGTGTTGGGGTTAACTCGGAGTGCGGCACCCAACTCCCGAACCGGCGGGAGGCGGGAGCCGGGCAGCAGCCGGCCCGAATCGATCTGGTAGGCGAGCTGCCAGTAGATCTGGGTGGAGATCGGGACGTCCGAGTCCCGCTCGACGTCCAGATCGCTACCTGATGCCGGCGGTGCCGGTTCTATGTCGCTACTTGACATAGTCTAGTAGTCCAACTACCGTTCGATTTGGCCTAGTGAACTGTATCAACAAGGTGGTTCCGATGGAAGGGCTCCTCGTTCTCGGGTTCCTGGTCGGCGCCCTTGCGACGGTCGCCGTCCTTGCCCTCCGGTTCGGTGTCGACTCGCGCGACGGCTCGACCGCCCCGCGCATCCCGGAGCTCGGCCCCACCGTCTAGCGAACTCACACCACTTCCGCGCCGCCGTCCCCGGTGGCGCCTTCTTCGTCAGCCCGTGGCGCGCAGCCCGCGGGCTGACGGATTCTGAGGCGGTGTCTCAGCTCGGCGGAGAGTCGACTGCCGCTGGGGGCCGTCGAGCTCTCTCCAGGAACGGGGCCGACACTAAACAGGGGGTCAGTGCCGGTGAGCATGGGCGACGGGCAGGCGCTCCGGATGGGCTACGATCCGGCGACGATGCGCCGTCCGAGACTCCTCCGAATCCCGATCGGGCTCTAGCCGAACAGGGTCGGCACCGCCGACACGGCTAGAGCCGCTGGCCACGATCGCCCAGACTCGAGGAGCTCTCCCGATGCCCGCGCCTGCGTCCAACCCTTCCCGCGCATCCCGATCGGCCGACTTCGGCCAGTGGTACCTCGACGTCGTCCGCGACGCCGAGCTCGCGTCCTATGCGCCCGTCCGGGGCTGCATCGTCGTCCGCCCGTATGGCTTCGCGCTGTGGGAGCACGTGCGCGACGCGCTCGACCGGCGGATCAAGGAGACGGGCCACGAGAACATCTACCTGCCGCTACTCGTGCCCGAGAGCCTCCTGGAGACCGAGGCGGAGCATGTCGAAGGGTTCAGCCCGCAGGTCGCCTGGGTCACCCACGGTGGCGCCGACAAGCTCGCCGAGCGCCTCGCGATCCGGCCCACCTCTGAGGCAATGGTCGGCGCCGTCTACCGCGACCTGATCCAGAGCTATCGCGACCTGCCCGTGCTCGTGAACCAGTGGGCGAACGTGGTGCGCTGGGAGCTCCGCACGCGGCCGTTCCTGCGCACGGCCGAATTCCTGTGGCAGGAAGGCCACACGTTCCATGCCAGCGCGGCCGAGGCCGGCGAGGAAGCGGTGCGGATGCTCGGCGTGTACCGCGAGATCTGGCACGACTGGCTCGCGATCCCGACGATCAGGGGCCGCAAGAGCGAAGCCGAGAAGTTCCCAGGCGCCGAGGTGACGCTGACCGGCGAGGCGCTGATGGGCGACCGGCGCGCGCTGCAGATGGGCACCAGCCACGACCTCGGCTCGAACTTCGCCCGGGCGTTCGACATCCGCTTCCTCGATCGCGACAACGAGCGGCGGCACCCTTTCGGGACGTCGTGGGGTTTCTCGTGGCGGACGATCGGCGCAGAGATCATGGTCCACGGCGATGAGCGCGGCCTCGTCCTGCCACCGCGGATTGCGCCGATCCACGTCGTGGTTGTGCCGATCTGGCGAACGGTGGAAGAGCGGGCGGCCGTGGAAGCGGCAATCGCCCCGGTCGAGGCCGCGCTGCGGGCACAGGCCGTCTTCGGCGACCAACGCATCAGCGTGCGGGTCGATCGGCGCGACGACGTGACGCCCGGCTACAAGTTCAACGCTTGGGAGCTGCGCGGCGTCCCGATCCGGCTCGAGGTCGGGCCACGGGATGTCGCGGCGGGGACGATCATCGTGGCCGAGCGGTTGCCGGCGACGGACGGCTCGAGCGCGAAGGAGTCGGTCTCGGTCCATCACCTTCCGGCCGACGTCGCGGCGAGGCTCGAACGGATTCAGACGCGCCTGCTGGAGCGAGCGATCACGTTCCAGCGCGCCAACACGCACCGGGTCTCCGGCTGGGACGACCTGGTCGCCGTGAACGCCGCGCAAGGCGGCTTCCTCGTCACCGGCTGGTGCGGTTCGGCCGCCTGCGAACGCGAGGTCCAGGTCACAACCGGCGCCACGCTGCGCGTCATCCCCTTCGAGGGTGAGCTCCAGAAGCTTGAACCCCCGACCGCCTGTGCCCGCTGTGGCGCGCCGGCTTCGGAGACGGCGGTGTTCGCTCGCGCATACTGACCGGCGATGAGGATGCGAGCGGGCGGTTCGAGGGCGAGACCGACCCGCGCGTATCAAAGGGCGTCCGCGGGGTCGGGCTTGCGGCTGGATGAAGGCGCGAACGGTGGCGCTGAACCATTCAGGCGGCCGCGCGCCAGGCGAGGTAGCCGACCGAGGCCACCTCGAGCCAGGCCCGGGCGGATCGACCATCTGGCGCCTCGGGATCACCGCCGGCGCGCCGCGCCGACCGGGCGGGTCAAACAGGTCGGCGACGAGCTCCCATTGCACATCCGAGAGCGTGATCGCGAAGCTCATGCCGCCAGTCTGCCGGCCGGCTATGTCACCTCATGCGGCACGATCCCGCCGATCCGAACGGGATCTTTCGGCCACAGGCCCTAAGAAGAGGGCGGCGCTCCTACGAGCTTCACCCATAGCGGCTGCTCTGAAGCGAGGAGCAGCCACATGCCACACGCGAGTGGAGACAGGCCGACCCGAGGGCCATTACGCGGTAGGAGTCCGACCGGAATCTCCGCAGGCTGCTTGAATAATCAGCCCTGCGGCGCCCGCGATCGAAGTATCGCCCAACCGTCCAGCCCTTCCGCCATTTCCCCACACGACGGGCGTTAAGAGGGGTCCAGCGCTACCCCAGAGGAGGTTTCGCCATGCACGTAGCCGCAACAGGCTAAGAATGGCGCAGTTGGGCCGGATCTCTCTCTGGCTAATGCCCACCCCGTGGAGATGTGACGAATCGGCGGCTGGCCGCTTCATCAGGTCGCCGGGCCGGGCTGGCCCACCTCGCTGAGCGCGGCTCGATAAATCGCCGCCCCGTCGAGGCCCTGGCCGGGCGAGACGAGCAGGCCGAGGTCCGCGACGAGCGCACGCTCGAGACGGGTGCCCGCGATCCGGTCGACAAGCCGAACGGCGCGAGCCGCGCAACGCAGGTTCTGCCTCGTCTCCGGGCGGATCGGGTCGTCCCAGTACCAGCCGTCGCTGGCGAACATTGCGAGCCGCCAGCGTTGCGCATCGAGGAGGCCAAGGAACGCCTCCCGATCGGAGGCCGGGGCACCGTCACCGAGCCAGCGAGCTGCGAACGCCGCCCCCGGCTCCACGCCGACGACGACGTCGACGAACGCGTCCCGCGCGGCGATCCGGTCCGGTGTGCCGGGAAGCCTCGCGAAGACCGACTCCGTGGCCGCGTCCATCGCCCCGGTGAGCCGGTCGAGCGCCGCCCGGAGCGGGGCCTTCCAGCGGCCGTCCACGGCGTCGGGGCACTCGGTCGACCAGCGCGCGACCCCGTGATGACAGCTCCACGATGTCCGCTCCGCGATTCGCGCAGTGCGGTGGGTCCGTTCTGGTGGCCCGAGGAGCACCGCCGCGAGCTGGGCGACGTCGAACCCGCGGTCGGGGACCCCTGGGCTGGGCGCGACGAGGCGGTGCAGGAACAAGTCGCGGAACTGCTGGTGATGGCCGTACAGCTCACCATCCGTGGCGATGACGATGAGCCCCGGCTCGCCGTCGGGGAACGGCGCGCTGCTCAGCCGCGTCGCGACCCGCTCCCGAGCGAAGCGGTCCGCGTCTGACGTCGCGGCCGGCTCGAACGAGACGGCGCCCGACAGGGACGAGTCGTAGAACGCCACGACGACGCTCCGGCCGCCACCGAGCTCCACCCTGTACGGCCGGCGGCTGTCGAGGTTGACCTCGGCGGCCTGCCACGGGGCGAGGATCGTGTAGCGGATCCCTTCCTCGGCGAGGGTACGGAGCGTCGGCAGGTCGACTGCTGTCTCGGGCAGCCACATCCCCTCTGCCTTGCGCCCGAACCGCAGCTCGAAGTCGCGCAGTCCCCAGCGGATCTCCGTCCGACGGTCCGACGCCGAGGCGAGCGGAAGGATCGAGTGGTGGAATGCCTGGGCCATTGCATTTCCGTGACGTGTGGTCGTCGGCGGGTCGACGCCGGGGAACTCGCGCCACCGATCGCCCGCCACGAGCTTGCGGAGCGTCTCGGTGGCCTGTGTGGCCATCCAGCCGGCAAGTGTCGGGCCGAGATTGAACGACGTCCGCGACAGCGTGCCGCGCTCCCCGATGGGCCGGTGGCACTCGGCCTCGATCCGGGCGTTCCAGTCGTGGAACGGCCCGGCCGTCGGGTCCGCCGGGATGTGGCCGCTGAACGGGTCGACCCGGAGGGGCTGGTAGAAGTGGGCGTGGACGACGAGCCGGCCGCGGGGAGCGTGGGTCACGCGCCGGTCGACGCCGCGGCCGACTCCTCGGCTGCGCGGTCGCGGGTGGCAGCGACGACCTGGTCGACCCGCACCACCTTGCGGGCACCGGCCGCGAGCCGGATCGGCCACGACAGGAGGAGGCCGCTGCCCTGGTAGATGCGTTCGAAGCCCGCCTCGGAGTTCGACACCGTCTCGATCGGCGCCCACCACGCGTCGGCCGACGGGCTCGCGGTCGTCGCGAGGCTCAATCCGATGTAGTCGTTGCCCTGCTCGACCCGCGCGATGCCGCTCGCCTTGCCGCCGGTGTCGTGGGCGGACCGTCGACCGCCGACCTCATACCACGCCGCCGGGTTGCCGCCTCCGCCGAGCATCGTGATCGACCACTCGACGCCGAGAAGCGCCACGAATGGCCCGTCCGACAGGTTCTCGATCGCGACCTCCAGCCCGAGGCTCGGCGTCGCGCGATCGCCACCGAGGGTCAGCACCTTCTCGACCCGGACGGCTCGATGCCCCTCGGGGGTCGATACCTGCCCGTCGCGCGCCACGACGAGCCGCCCGGGCTCGATCGCCACGATGCGGAACGGTCGATCGACGAAGTCCCCGAGCTCGCGCGCCCGCCCCGCGGCATACGCCTCGGGCGCCGTGCCCGGGTCGAGGAACCGGACGAGCCCGGAGCGGCGCTCGTGATCGTCGTAGTGGAGGTGGGCTGACAGGTCCGCCTCCTTCGTCCGGACGACGCCGTGGATCGACGCCGGCGCGGTGGTCGTGGCCGCGGCCGTCGCCGCCGCGCTCTCCTCGTGCCGGCGCAGCGTCTCGTGGTACGCCTCCGGCCGGCGGCGCATGACCGCGGTCAGCGCGTGCCGCGGCGCCCGGATGTCCCAGCCGCCGATCCCGGCGCCTTCGTCGAGGTCGACGGTGACGACCTGGCCGGGATGGAGCAGCAGAGCCTCGTCGCGACCGTCGAGGTCGACGTCGCGGAGCTCCGCGCCCTCGGTCGCGCGGCTCGCGCGGTCCGCGGCGTCCTCGGCGGCGATGAGGTGCTCGTACGTCGCGAGGCGCATGTGGCTGATGTAGATCCCGCCGAACAGGCCGTGCCAGTAGCAGTCGTTCGACTGGCCCTGGTAGAGATGGTCGAGTGCCGCCCGCCGCTCGGACCCCTCCGCCATTGCGTCGACCTTCTCGGACGTCCGGAGCATCTGCTTGTGGAGGTCGTTGATCTCGCGGTACTTCACCTGGAAGTTTCGCCAGAAGCCGCCCCGCAACCAGCGCGCCTCGGGCCGCTTCTCGGCGACCGCGGCGTGGAGGAGGTCGGCAAACACGAGCGCCTCGTCCGCCGGCAGTGCCCACTCGCCCATCTCCGCGTAGGAGCTCGTCGGGATGTAGACACGGCCGATCGGTGGCTCGCGCTCGAGCCAGTCCGACGGCGTGACGGTCGTCAGCCACGATGCGTTCGCCTCGAGCGCGTCGAAGAACCGGTCCACCCACCGGCCGCGGCCCCAGCAGTGCTCCCAGGTCGTCGGCCACGCGCCGAACTTCTCGCCGTCGTCGCCCATCATCCCGACCCGGGCACCATCCTCGGTCGCATGGTCGCGGAGGTAGGCCACCACGTCGTCGACCTCACCGAACGGGATCCGGTAGCGCAACCCCTGCTCCGTCCCGAAGACCCGCAGGACGTGCCCCTGGTCCTCGGTCGTGTAGGCGCCCCAGAGGTTCTCCTCGGGGATCGACGCCGCCCGGAAATGCGCATCGTCGAGGATCGTCCAGCCGTAGCCGGCGGCCACGAGCGACGTTGGAAGGTCCGGCTCCCAGACGCGCTCCGCGAGCCACGCACCGCGTGGCGGCCGGCCGGTCAGTGCCTCGAGCTCATCCGCCATCCGCCGGAGCTGCCCGACCCGGTCGCGCTCCGGGAGCGAAGCGAGCACCGGCTCGTAGTAGCCGCCGCCGAGCAGCTCCACCTGGCCGCGGGAGACGAGCGCGCGCAACCGCTCGACGAACTCGGGCCGCTCCGCGCGCAGCCACTCGAGCAGGGGTCCCGTGTAATGGAGCGAGAGCCGCACACCGGCGTGGCGCTCGATCGCATCGACCATGGGCCGGTACGCCCGATCGAAGACCTCGGCGAAGACCCACCCGAAGTTACCCACCGGCTGGTGGTTGTGGATCGCGAGAGCGAGCGAGATACGAGACGCCACTGGGCTGCGGTCCCTTTCGTGCTCGGGCAGCGGTCTGGGCTCGCGGATCAGCCGGCCTCGGTGACGGTCGCGACGGGAGCCTCGGACTTCGGAGGTGGGATGCCGGCCGCCGGGAGGTACAGCTGCTCCGCGTACTCCTGGAGCATCCGGGTCGTCGAGAAGCGCCATATCGTCGATCCCATCGAACGCCGCATGAGGTCGACCCACGCGCGCGGCAAGCCGGCCTTCGTGCGGTCGAAGTAACAGGGCACGACCTCTTTCTCGAGCAGCCGGTAGAGGTCCATCGCGTCCGCCCAGTCCTGCGCTGCCTCGTCCGGGTTCGTCTCGCGACCACCGATCGCCCAACCGTTGTCTCCGGTCCAGCCCTCGTCCCACCAGCCGTCGAGGACGCTCAGGTTGATCAGCCCGTTGGCGGCCGCTTTCATGCCGCTCGTGCCGGATGCCTCGAGCGGTCGGCGGGGGTTATTCAGCCACACGTCGACGCCCTGGACGAGGAACCGGGCGATCCGGATGTCGTAGTCCTCGAGGATGAACACTCGGCCGCGCAGCTTCTCGGAGCGCGACTGGGCGAAGATCTCCTGGATCACCTGCTGGCCGGGGCGGTCGGCGGGATGGGCCTTGCCGGCGAACACGATCTGGACCGGACGCTTCTCGTCCCCCAGGAGGCGGGCGAGTCGGTCGATGTCGCTGAAGATCATCGATGCGCGCTTGTAGGTCGCGAAGCGCCGCGCAAATCCGATCGTCAAGGTGTTCGGATCGAAGGCCTGCTCGAGCTCCTCGAGGACCGCCGGTGCCTCGCCGTGACGGGCGAACTGGTTGCGCAGGCGGCCGCGGGCGAACGTCGCGAGCTCGCGCTTCTGGCGCAGGTGCGCTTCCCACAGCTCGGCCGGGGGGATCTTGTCGATCCGTTCCCAGAACCGGCGCACCGCGGTCTGGCTGTCGAGGTCGTCGAGGTCCGCGTCGAGATGACGGCCGAGGAGGTCGCGGACCGGGGTGCCGATCCAGCTCGGCATGTGGGCCCCGTTCGTGATGCCGAGAATCCGCCCCTCGCCGAGGACCGGCTCCCAGGTCGCGTTGGCCGTCTCGGCATGGAGCTGGCTCACCGCGTTCGCGCCGTTCGTCAGGCGTAGCGAGAATGCCGTCATGTCGAACTGGCTCTCGTCGCCGTCGACGCCCCGCCCCCGCTCAAGGATCCTGGCAACGGGAACGCCGCCGGTATTCGGACGGCCGTCGCCGTCGAGCAGCGGCCCGGCGACGCGACGGACGAGCTCGACGTCGAAGCGCTCGTTGCCGGCCGAAACCGGGGTATGGATCGTGAACACGCTGTTCCGTCGGACGCGCTCCCAGGCCACATCGAGCGGCGCGCCGGACGCAACGAGCTCGCGGGCCCGCTCCGCGAGGAGGAACGCGGAGTGGCCCTCGTTGAGGTGCCAGACCGCCGCTCCGATCCCCAGTGCCCGGATCGCGCGGACGCCTCCAACGCCGAGGACCAGCTCCTGGTGGAGGCGCATCTCGCGGCCGCGGACGTACAGGATGTGGGTGATCGGCCGGTCTGATTCGTCGTTCTCGGGGACGTCGGTATCGAGCAGGATGACCGGCACGCGACCGACCTGGACACACCAGGCGGCGATCGTCAGGTCGCGGCCTGGCAGCTCCACCGTGACCTGGAGCGGGTCGCCGTCGGGGCCCTGGACGCGGCTGATCGGGAGTCGCGACAGGTCGTAGTCGGGATAGTTGTGCTCCTGGTGGCCGTCGGCGTCGATCGACTGGCGGAAGTAGCCCTTCCTGTAGAGGAGGCCGACCGCGACGAAGGGGAGCGCCATGTCGCTGGCGGTCTTCGTGTGGTCGCCGGCAAGCACGCCGAGGCCGCCGGAGTAGATCCCCAGCGACTCATAGAGGCCGTACTCGGCGCAGAAGTAGGCGATCGGCCCGTCGAGCCTTCGGCCGTGACGGCGGTGGAACCAGTGATCGGCGCCGTTGGCCATGTAGCGGTCGAACTCGGCGAGGACGTCGTCGTACTCGGCCATGAACGCCGGATCCTCGAGCAGTTGCGACCATGCGATCGTGCCGCTGAGGACGGGGATCGGATTGCGATAGCGGGCCCACGCGGTAGCGTCGATCCGGCCGAAGAGGATCTTCGCCCGGGGGTGCCAGCTCCAGTAGAGGTTGTAGGCGAGGCGGCGGAGACCTTCCAGCTGGGGCGGCAGGCGAAACGAGGCGCCGGGGATCGTGGGAACGGCGACCGACGGCTCCATGTCGGCGCATGATACTGGTTCGTGCTCCCCGCGTGAACCGGTTTAGTCGTTCGGATTCGAGGCTCCAGCCTCGCATCCGCATCGCTCGCCGGGGCGGGGCGCGTCTCCGCCTTGCGACGACGCTACCATCCACGTGGTGCGCGTCGCCTTCATCGCCGCCGAGTGCGAGCCCTGGGCCAAGACCGGCGGTCTGGCCGACGTCGTCGACGCGCTTGCCCGGGCACTCGGCAAGCAGCCCGGCCGGCCGGTCGAGCCGGTCGACGTGTTCCTCCCGCGCTACCGGTCCGTGCCGGTGCCCGCCGATGCGACGTCCGTCCTGACCGTCCGCGTCCCCGACCCGTTGGCGGCCGCCGGCGCGACGGACGTTCGAATCGTCGACGTTGCGGCCGATGGCTACCGTCTCCGGCTGGTCGAACATCCGCCGGCATTCGACCGCGAGGGGTTCTACGGCGACGCGAGCGGGGACTTCGCGGACAACGCCTGGCGGTTCGGGCTGTTCTCGCGGGCCGCCCTGGAGGCGCTCCGCGTCGAGGGCCGCCGGCCCGACGTCATCCATCTCCACGACTGGCATGCCGCGCCGGCAGTGCTGTTCCGCGACCGGTGGTATGCGGACGACCCGGTCATCGGCCCGGCGGCCGTTCTGACGACGCTTCACAACCTCGCGTACCACGGCTGGACGCCGCGCGACCGGCTCGGCCAGCTCGGTCTCGTGCCGGGCGGGCCACTCGTGCGCGCGAACGCCGACGGGATCGACCTCCTCCGGATCGCGATCGAGCGGTCCGAACTCACCAATACCGTCAGCCCGGGCTTCGCCGCCGAAGCGCTGACGCCCGAGTACGGGATGGGCCTCGAGGGCGTGCTGCGGGCGAAGGGCGACCGGTTCTTCGGGATCCTCAACGGTCTCGACACGACCGTCTGGAATCCGGCGACCGACAAGGATCTCGCCGCGCCATACTCGGCCGCGGACCTCCGCGGGAAGGCAGCGGACAGGCGCGACCTCCTCGAGCGGGTGGGTCTCGACGCGACGGATCCCGGTCCGGTCCTCGGGATGATCGGGCGGCTCGACCCGCAGAAGGGGTTCGACCTCCTCGCCGGCGCCGCGGTGCGGCTCATCGCCCGCGGCGCGCGCCTCGTGGTCCTCGGGACCGGCCACCCGGAGCAGATCGCGGGCCTGCGCCGGCTCGCAGTCGCGCGACCCGACCGCGTCTCCCTGATCGAGTCGTTCGATCGCGCGATGGCCCGCCGGATCTACGCCGGGATCGACCTGTTCGTCATGCCGTCACGGTTCGAGCCGTGTGGGCAGGGGCAGATGATCGCGCTGCGCTACGGATCGCCGCCGATCGTCCGGCGGACCGGGGGTCTGCGCGACACCGTGATCGACGAGATCGTGCGGCCGGGGCAGGGGACGGGGTTCGCGTTCGATGCCGCCACGCCGGAGGCGCTCTACGCCGCGTGCGATGCGGCGATCTCGTACTTCGAATCCGCAGGAACGGAGTGGTCCGGGCTCGTTCAGCGCGGCATGGCCGTCGACTTCGACTGGACGACGGGCTCAGCTCCGCCCTACGTCGAAGCCTACGAGCGGGCGGCGCGGATCCGCCGCGAGGAGCACACCTGATCTAGCTGCCGTCAAGCGCGAGCAGGAGAGCGACCAGGGTCGCTACAGGATGCATCCGCTGGGGCGAGTGAGCGCCGCCGGCGATGGTGAGGATGTGATCCGCGCCGATGCGCTCCGCGAATGCCGGCAGGGCGGCGTCAGGCACCATCGAGCCCGCCGCGGGCTCGCCCCGTACGAGCCACGTCTCGACTCCCCCAGCGCGCGGGTGGGCGAGTGCGGCGAGGCCGCCGTCCCAATCGCCGTTGTCGAGCAGGACCGCGCGGACGGCGGACTCGTCGAACAGGGTGAGGCCCTCGGCCTTCGCGACGACGTCACCGTCGGTCCAGGACGGGTTCGCGGCCCGGATCGCCCGCGTCGCCTCGTCGAGGTCGTCGTAGTGCCGCTCGACCGGGTCGACGACCATCATCGCCATCGCAGAGACTGGCAGGGCAGGCGGATCGAGCAGGACGAGGACACCCGGCCGCAGGCCCGCCGCGGGAAGATGGGCGGCGGTGAGCGCACCCCAGCTGTGCCCGACGACACGGAGCTCCGGGCCGTCGAGGCCGGCGGCTCGGACGAACGCCGCGAGGTCCTCCGCGGTCTGGATGAAGCGGTGACGCCCGTTCCACGAGCGCGTCCCGCCGTGGCCGGGCAGGTCGACCGCGATGACGCGGTACCCGGCCGCCGCGAGGGCCGGCCCGATCCGCCACCAGGTGCCGGCGAGCGACGTGACGCCGTGGATGAGGAGGACCGGAGGATCGGCGGGGTCTCCCCACTCGACGGTGGCGAACGGGATCCGCGCCGCCCGGACGAGGCCGCGCCGGCCGGGCGTCGGTCGATCCAGCGCGGCAGCGGCCATCGGCGGGAGGTCGGCTCCGGTCGCCTCGATCGGTGGGGGAAGGGCGGTCGCCCTGGGCTCGGGCATCGCGCAACGATAGCGATGGGAACGCCGCGCCGGGGAGAGCGGCTAGAATCGCCGCCCAGCTCACCGACGGAGGCTTCGATGGCCAACCAGTTCGTCGTCCAGCTCCACAACAAGCCCGGCGCGATGGCGACCCTCGCCGAGGCGCTGGCGGCGCGGGGGGTCGATCTCCGGGCGATCGGTGGAGGAGGGATCGGCGACAGCGGCCACGTGATCATGACGACGGCCGACGACGAGACGACGAAGAAGGTCCTCGAGGAGGGTGGCTACACGTTCATCGAGGGCGAGTCGATCCTCGCGGAGGTCGACGACAAGCCAGGTGGGATGGCCCGGATCTCGCGTGCGCTTGCGGACGCGGGCGTGAACATCTACGGCCACCTGTTCCTGGGACGGTGGGGGGACAGGGCGATGTTCGCGTTCGTCGTCGACGATCCGGAGCGGGCGCGGCCGATCCTCGAGCGGAAAGGCTGACCTTCAGGCCCGGGAATGACGCGGGCCCGTCGGACGGCTACCACTCGCTATTGGCGAGTGACCACCGGCCGGCGGGCCCGGGCCAGATCACTGTGGGCCGAAGCGGCCCACCGACCTACTTCCGCGCGGTGGTCCGGCGGCGAGCCGTCGTCCGGCGACGAGCTGCCGGCTTGCGCGCGGTCGTCTTGCGCGCGACCGTCTTGCGGCGGGCGACCGTCTTGCGGCGGGCGGCCGGCTTGCGCGCGGTCGTCTTGCGGCGAGCGGCCGGCTTGCGCGCGGTCGTCTTGCGGCGGGCGGCCGGCTTGCGGACGGCGGCCTTGCGGGCGGCCGGCTTGCGCGCGGTCGTCTTGCGGGCTGTCGTCTTGCGAGCCTTGGGGCGAGCCTTCGCCTTCGGGCGCGCAGCAGGCTTGGCCGCTGCGGCCATGGCCGGCGTGGCGGCCGCCTTGGCCTTCGGACGCGCCGTCGTCTTACGACGAGGCGCGGCCTTCTTTCGCGTCGCGGTTGCCATCCATTACCTCCGGATCAATCCGTTCACCGCAAATGTCGCGGCGGGCCGTATATAGCAGCGAATGTTCTCGCCCCCAATAGCACTTAAGTACCATGCTCCATCGCGTCGACGCGCATTCGATGCGCATCGCGCGCAACTGCGAGTGCGTGCACGTCGCGCATCGTTCGCGTGATTCTGAACGTGAATTCGCGCGTTCCGCAGAATCGCGAGCAATTCGTGACGCGCGCAATGCAGTGCTGTGCGAGTACTAGTGACTGCGCAAAACAGACGTGAAAATCGCGTGCGAATGCGGCGCGCAAAGTGCTTCGGCGCTGCATCGACGACCGAATTCGCGATGTTGCGACGCGCGAAGCGATGTGTCGCGCGGACGCGCGGCGAACGTTCTGCGCAGGGTTCGTCGGATGACGTGACGCGGGAAACCACGCCTCAGTTGACGGCAAGCGTTCCCGACATCCCCAGTGAATCGTGCACCCGAACGCGTAGCGACCAGGTCCCGGCGGGATCACCATCGCCCAGCGTCGCCAGCGCCAAAACGCCTCGACCCGGCGTATTGCCGGGCCGAGCGCGGTTCAAAGGAGGGTTCGGGCGCGGTTCAGCTGGAGGTGTCGAAACCTTCCTGCATCGTCCACTCGACATCCTCGGCGCGGACAGGGGCATCGAACTTCACGACGAGGACCCGGTCGTAGCCCAGCGCGTCGGAGTTGTTGGGCGGCGCGGCCTGGGCAAACGCGAGCTTGACCTTGCCGTCCTCGTGAAAGACGAACAGCCTGACAGTCTCGTCACGCGGGAGGCCGACCCACGTCAGGCGCAGCGTCTCGGCGTCGAGGTTCTCGACCTTCATGTCGAGCCAGCGGACGGACATCCCGTCGCCCGCGCGGCCGGACGAGACCTCGACGACGGTACCTGTCCTGTCGTCGACGATGATCGAGACGTCATGGTCGTCGGCGGTGTCGAGATCCAGGTTGAAGAAGCCATCGGCCGGCGTCTCTGTCGGCTCGGGCGTTGGCGACGGCGCGGGCGTCGACGTCGGCGGATTGGAAGGTGGGGCGCTCGGGGTTGGACCGGGATCGCCGGCCCGACCGAGTGCGCCGCTCGCCACCAGGGCGACGACCGCGATCAGCGCGAGAAGCAGGGCAACGGCGGGCAGAGCCCGACCGCGGATGGAGTTGGAGTTCATCGGTTTCCTCTGGGCTATGTGGGCCGGGCGAAATCGAACCGGCTCGCAGCAACAGGAAACCCCAAACGACGCGATCCCCCAACCGGTTCCCGTCCAACCGCGTATGCGACATTTGTCCATCTGGGCCGAGGACTCTTGTCCTCGGCCGCGCGTCGAGTAGGATTGTCGCCGCGGTGGAAGCAGCCCAGTCAGCGAGGATCCTGACATGTCGGAGCAATGGCCGGGGATCGGTTCCGAGCAGCGTAACGTCGAGTCCGAGGCGATCGATTCGTCGAGGGCGAATGGCGCCGATCCCGACGAGCCGGCGGGCGAGTCGCTGATGGCGGCTGTCACAGACGACGGATCGGTCGTCGACAACGGAACCTCCGGCGACGAGGGGTCCGTGTTCCTGGCCGAGCTTGTTCGCGCGATGCAGACGACCGCGGGCGTCGAGCGCGTCAGGATCGACGAGGACACCGAGCGGCGTCGCCAGGCCCACATCGACCAGGTCCGGGCGCGGGAAGCGGCCGAGGCCGACCGCATCCGGGAGCTTGCCGACGAGGACATGAAAGCGATCGAGGCATGGGCCACCGGCGAGACGAAGCGCATCCAGGCCGAGCGCAAGCGGCGCGCGACGGAGCGTCACGAGAAGCTCGAGACGAGCCTGGCGGAGCATCGCTCGAAGGTTGATCAGGAAGTCGATCGCGTCGAGGAAGCAATCGCGACGTACCGGGCGGATGTCGAGGCGTTCTTCGCGGGCCTCGAGAGCGAGTCGGATCTCGTCCTCATCGCCCAGCGCGCGGCGAGGCGCCCGTCATTCCCGGCATTGGACGCAGCCGCCCAGGGGGTCGCGACGGAGGCCGAGCCCTCGTTCGCGCAGGCGCCGCCGCCGGTGTTCGATGAGGCTGCCACCGATGCGGGATCGGCCGGCGCCGATGAACCCGCCGTCGTCGGCGTCATGGATCACCAGGCGTTGGCCGAGGCATTCGAGGCGTGGTCGACTCCGCCCGCGACGATCCCCGGGCCAACATCGACCGAAGCATCCGAGGTTGCCGAACAGGGCGAGGAGGCCCGTGAGGAGGCGGACCAGGTGAGCGCGACGGGCAGCCCGAGTCACGGCAGCCCCGGCTCCCTCTTCCAGTCGTTGCCGGTTCCCCGACCGATGAGCTTTCTCCGCCGGGATCCCAACGGCGGCGATCACTCGAAGGACGAGCGCTAAGCCCGCCGCGGACTCCACGCCGGAACCTGCGGGCTTCCTCGGCTACCATGGGCGAGCGGGCGGGAGTAGCTCAGTTGGTAGAGCGTCAGCCTTCCAAGCTGAATGTCGCGGGTTCGAGACCCGTCTCCCGCTCCACCACCGCGACATGTGGCGTCAGGCCGGCGCCACCTGGTCGCCGACCGCCACCCGACCCGGCTTGACGACCGTCGCGTAGACCCCGAGGTCGACCGTCTGCTCCGGTGAGAGCCCGCGCAGATCCTTGATGGCGCGGAGCGCATCCCAGTCGCGTTGACCGGTCGCCGGGTCGCGGGTCGTGGTGGCGCAGCGCGCGGTCGTCACCGCGATCCGGACGACGGCCTCGCCGGCGCGCATCTCACGGCCGACCCAGCGGTCCTCCTCGAACGCCTCGCAACCGGCGAGCGTCACGAGCATCCGGAAGCGCCTGTCGTCGAGTGGCGCCGGCAGGTCCGCCGACCGCTCGAGCGCATCGAGTGACGCCTCCGACACGATCGATGCGGGATAGGACTGCGGGTGCGCATCGTCGCCGGCTCGCACGAGGCGCAACACCATGCCTGCGTAGTCCGACACCGCCCGGCCGAATGGACCGGGCACGACGTGGGCGTGGATGACGCCCGCGCCCCGCCACGGCACGCGGATCTCACCGTCGCGTGCCCCGGCGTCGCCGTCCACCATCGCGCCATCCGGGAACCGCAGAATGAGCCGCTCAGACGCGGCGTCGTATTCCGGGACGATCGCCGCCAGCGGGCCGAATGCGAGACCCGACCGGTGCCGGCCGTCTTCGCCGACGAGAAAGAAGCGGCGGTTCTCGGCGACGCCGTGCGTGCCGAGGACGACCTCGGTTGGATGATGCAGCGCCAGTCCCTTGACGGGCGTGATCGCCAGCTTCGAGACGGTCGGCATGGCCGCTGAGTCTAGCGGCCGGCCCATCGGCCCGCGCGGGTCAGACCTTCGGCAGTGCCGCGAGCGCTGCTTCGTCCGGCGTGTACTCGTAATCGGGCAGCGACCCGTTGAGGAACTTCTCGTAGGCCGACAGGTCGAAGTGGCCGTGGCCCGACAGGTTGAACAGGATGACCCTCCGCTCGCCGGCTGCCTTCGCGACCAGTGCCTCGTCCATCGCGACGCGAATCGCATGGGCGGACTCGGGCGCCGGAAGGATGCCCTCTGCCCGCGCGAACGCGACGCCCGCCGCGAATGCCGGGCCCTGGTGGACGGCCTGCGCCTCGATGTCGCCGTGGTCCTTGAGCAGGCTCACGAGCGGCGACATGCCGTGATAGCGCAGCCCGCCGGCGTGGATCGGCTCGGGGATGAAGCCGGACCCGAGCGTGAACATCTTGACGAGAGGCGTGAGCTTGCCGGTGTCGCCGAAGTCGTACGCGTAGACGCCGCGGGTCAGCGACGGCGCCGCCTCCGGCTCGACGGCGATGACCCGGTATTTCTTCCCACCGCGGAACGTCTGGCCGAGGAACGGGAAGGTCAGGCCGGCGAAGTTCGAGCCCCCGCCGGCGCAGGCGATGATGAGATCCGGCTCCTCGCCGGCCAGCGCCATCTGCTCGATCGCCTCCTGGCCGACGACCGTCTGGTGGAGGAGGACGTGATTGAGCACCGAGCCCAGGCTGTACTTCGTGTCGTCGCGGGTCGCTGCATCCTCGACCGCTTCGCTGATGGCAATGCCCAGCGAGCCGGGGCTGTCGGGATGCTCGGCGAGGACGGACCGTCCGTAGTTCGTCGTGGCGCTGGGACTCGGGACGACCTCGGCCCCGTACGTCTCCATGAGGATCCGGCGGTAGGGCTTCTGGTCGTAGCTCGCCCGGACCATGTAGACCTTCGTTTCGAGGCCGAACAGCGCGGCGGCGAATGACAGGGCGCTGCCCCACTGGCCTGCACCGGTCTCCGTCGCGATCCGCTTCGTGCCCTCCTGCTTGTTGTAGAAGGCCTGGGCAATCGCGGTGTTCGGCTTGTGGCTTCCGGCGGGGCTGACGCCCTCGTACTTGAAGTAGATGTGGGCCGGCGTGTCGAGCACCTTCTCGAGCCGGCGGGCGCGGATGAGCGGGCTGGGCCGGTAGAGGCGGTAGGCGTCGCGGACCGGCTCGGGGATCTCGATCTCCCGCTCGGCGCTGACCTCCTGGCGGATGAGGTCCATCGGAAAGAGCGGAGCGAGGTCGCCCGGCCCGATGGGCTGGCCGGTCCCCGGGTGGAGCACCGGCGGCGGAGCCACCGGAAGGTCCGCGGCGATGTTGTACCAGGCGCGCGGGATCCGGTCCTCCCCGAGCAGGAACTTCGTCCGCTCGTCGGATACCGGCGGGTCGACCAGGTCGCGCTCAGCCATCTCTGTCTCCTCCCCTCGGGCCTCCGCGTTTGAGTCGGTGAGCGTACCGCAGCCCACCAAGTCGGTCGATGCTCCGGCCCCTCACTTGCTGTCGCGCGCGAGGCCCAGCGCCGCCCCGAGAAAGGCGCGCCGGTCGGCACGGGCCTCCGCAAGCCGCATGTCGTGCTCGGCGTCGTATGGCTTCAACTCGACCAGCTCCCCGCCGCCTGCCGCCCGGCGGAGCTCGAAGCCGGCCATGAGGGGGACATAGAAGTCTCGCCGGCCGAACTGGAGGAGGAGGGGACGGTCGCCGAGTCCGCCGATCCGCTCGACCGGGTCGAGCCGCCGCATCTTCCGGAGGTAGTCGATCCGGTCCTCGGCGATCTGCCAGAACGGCAGGAACCAGTCTCCCCAGCGCGGGGTAGGGGCGACGAGGGCGGCACACCGGACCCGTGGGTCGCCGGTTGCCGCGAGGACCGCGAGCATGGCCCCGAAGTCGTGGCCGACGACGCCCAGCCGACCCGGGTCGACGTCGGCGCGGGCCGCGAGAAGGTCCAGGCCCAGCGAGAAGCGGGCCACCTCAGCCTCGACCTCGGCGGCGTCGGCGGCCGAGCCGCTGGGATCGATCCGCCACGGGAACCGGCCCTGGGGCAGGAGGCAGACCGCCCCGAGGGCGGCGAGCTCCCGGGCTTCATCGAGGAACTCGTCGCGGTTGCCGTCCGGCGCCTCCGTGTCGAGCCAGTGCCACAGGACCAACCCGGGTCCGCCACCCGGGGAGGCGACGGCTGGCCGGACGAGCCAGGCCTCGACGGCATCCGCGCCGCTCCCGCCGTAGACGATGTCGTCGGTGACGGTGTCGATTGCATCCATAACCGGAGAGTACGGTCGCCGCCCCGGCAGGGTTCGGACGGGAGGGCGCTGTCGACGACCCGAATCGCCGCCGGAATCCACGCATCTGACGCAGGCAGTACTGGTACCCCTGCGGGATGCGCCAGCCGGATCTTGCCGCGCATGATTAACTTGAAATGGGTTTGCAACGCTCTGTCCGTCTCCAGCGATTGCGCCGCACCCTCGTTGTTCGCCTTCGGCGTCGACCCCGGTTGGCGCTGGGCGCCGTTCTCATCACGACGCTCCTGGTCGGAGGCACCGGCGTCGCCTTCCTCCTGGTGCAGCCCGCGACCGCGCCGCAGACCGGGTCCGGGCCGACCTACTCCGCGGTCTGGACCCTGTCCGAGCTGACCCAGCGGGCCGACGCTGGCGAGGTAGGGGCCATCTCCGTACCCCGTCCGGGCGAGTCCGGACCCGCGTCGCTCGTCGTGACCGCGAAGGACGGACGGCTCATTCGGGTCGCCCTCGCGGTGGACCCGGGCGCGGCCGCCTCGGCGCTCGCCAGCCTGGGTCACGGCGACCTCCTGACGGCAGAGGCGTGGGCAGCAGCACGGGCCACCGGTGGGGCTGTCGCGGCAGCCGAGCCGGTCCGCAGCGCCCTGGGCTTCCTCATCCCGTTTGTCGTCCTCTCGATGCTCGCCCTCTTCCTCTACCGTCGCGTCCTCCGGTCGGGCGCGGCTCGCGACGCGGCCGGCTTCACCACGATCCTGCCGGCCGCGACCGGCGGTTCCGTCAACGAGGTCGCCACCGGCGCCGAGCGCCTGGCGGGCGGCCGCTCCGTCCGCCTCGCCGACGTCGCGGGCTGTGAGGAGGCGAAGCTGGAGCTGACCGAGGCGATCGAGTTCCTCCGCTCGCCCGACCGCTTCCAGCGGCTCGGCGCGAAGATCCCCCGCGGCGTCTTGATCTACGGCCCACCGGGCACGGGCAAGACGATGCTCGCCCGCGCGGTCGCATGCGAGGCGGACGTACCGTTCATCGCCGCGTCCGGATCGGAGTTCATCGAGAAGTACGTAGGAGTCGGCTCGCGCCGGGTCCGGGAGCTGTTCGCCCAGGCCCGCAAGCACGGCCGGGCCGTCGTGTTCATCGACGAGTTCGATGCCCTCGGCAAGGCTCGCGGCGGCGCCAACAGTCACGAGGAGCGGGAGCAGACGCTCAACCAGTTGCTCGTCGAGCTCGACGGCTTCTCGTCGACCGACGGTGTGGTCGTCATCGCGGCGACGAACCGCCTCGATATCCTCGATCCCGCGGTCCTCCGGCCGGGCCGGTTCACCCGGAAGATCCACGTCGGCCTGCCGGACGTCGCGGGCCGCCGCGAGATCCTCGCCGTCCATGCCCAGGGCAAGCCGATGGCCGCGGACGCCGACCTCGACGGGATCGCGCGCAAGACCTACGGGTTCTCCGGCGCCCAGCTCGCCGACCTGCTGAACGAGGCCGCGATCCTTGCGGCGCGGCGCCACGGCGAAGAGGTCACCGCCGCCGACGTCCACGGCGGCTGGATGAAAGTGGCCGTCGGGACGGCCCGCCGCCGCTCGATGGACGAGCGGGAGCGCTCCATCATCGCCGCGCACGAGGTGGGCCACGCGATCTGCGGCCGGATCCACGGGGATCGCCGGCGGGTCGAGGAGATCAGCCTGTTCGCCCACGGCGAGGCGCTCGGCGTGACGGTCAGCTCGCAGGAGGACAACGACCTGCCGGCCGAATCCGACCTGCGCGCCCGGCTCGTGGCACTGATGGGCGGCCGGGCGGCGGAGGAGCTCCTGTTCCAGGAGGTCACCGGCGGCGCGGCGAACGACTTCGAGCAGGCGAACCGGATCGCCGGCCTCATGGTCAACAAGTGGGGAATGGGTCGGGATCCGGAGGCATCCGATCACGGCCGGTCCGGACGAGGCCAGCTGTCGTTCCTCGTCGCGCGCAGCGGCGGGACGCTCCCGACGGACGTCCAGGCGGCCGCGACCCGGGCGACCCGGGCAATCCTCGACGACGCCTACGCCGAGGCCTGCCGGACCCTCGTCGAGCACATCGGCCTCCTCCGGCGCCTGGCCGCCTACCTCGTCATCGAGGAGCGGGTGGACGGCGAGACATTCGACGCGCTTGTCGAGGGTCGGATCGACGTTCCGAGTGCCCTCGATGAGTGGCGCCCGGCGGCTTCCCACCCACGGGCCTGGGCGGAGATCGAGCCGTACCACGCCGGCCGCACCCGACCCGTCGCGCTGCCGAGCCCCATCGCGGCCAGCTCGGCGACGCCGCTGACCGACGCAGCCGCTCCGGCGTCCGATCCGATGCCGGGTCCTGTGCCGATCGCCACCCAGACTCAACTCCGGGCCGGCAGGAACCGGCCGAGGCGCCTGGCCGACCAGCGCCGGTCGCTCCGGCCCCAGCTCGGCCGCCGCCTGCGCCGCCTCGCGGGTGGCTATCTCGACCACGCGCGAGCCTGGATCAAGGCCGGCGAGGGCGAACCCGAAGCCTAGCTCGGGCAACCTCACCAAGGGTTGGGCACCGGCTCACCGAGGTCGGAGGCGGAGGTCTCCGACGCCATCCGGCCCGAGGTTTGCCGTAAGGTTCCCGGCGTGGCACTCATCTCCCTCGACGCGCTGACGAAGCGCTACGGCCAGATCACGGCGCTCGACGAGCTGACACTCGAGATCGAGGCGGGCATCGTCGGGCTCGTCGGGTCGAACGGGGCCGGCAAGAGCACCCTGCTCAAGGTGCTCCTCGGTCTGCTCGAGCCCACGAGCGGACGGGCGACCGTCTTCGACCTCGACGTGCGGACGCACGGCACCGAGATCCGCCAGTTTGTCGGGTACATGCCGGAGCACGATGC
Source organism: uncultured Anaerolineaceae bacterium (assembly GCA_964626755.1). GTDB lineage: Bacteria > Chloroflexota > Limnocylindria > Limnocylindrales > CSP1-4 > JACDAV01. Next base: position 81,631 of record CAZVGO010000005.1, read on the forward strand.
GCTGCCGCCCGACTCGTCGGCCACGGACCTCGTCGCCCACCTCGCGGAGATGTCCGGACTGCCGGCCGTCGCCGCCCGCGAGCGCACGGCGGAGGTCCTCCGCCACGTCGGGCTGTACGAGGAGCGGTACCGCGCGATCGGCGGCTACTCGACCGGCATGCGTCAGCGGGTGAAGCTCGCCCAGGCGCTCGTCCACGACCCGCGGCTGCTCCTGCTCGACGAGCCGACGAACGGTCTCGACCCGGCCGGCCGCGACGAGATGCTCGACCTCGTCCGGCGGACGGGGGCGGAGTTCGGGATGACGGTCGTCGTCGCGAGCCACCTGCTCGGCGAGATCGAGCGGGTGTGCGACTTCCTCGTCGCGATCGAGGCCGGCAAGCTCCTGCGGGCGGCCCCGCTCGGCTCGTTCACCGAGCGGACCGGCGTCCTCGCGGTCGAGGTCGAGGACCGGGCGGAGGACCTCGCCGCCGCCCTCGTCGCCCGCGGGCTCGAGGCGCGCGCGGCGTCGTCTCACCTGGTGCTCGTCGCGCTCAATGACGATCGACCATACGACATCGTTCGCGACCTCGTCGCCGAGCTCGGGCTGCCGCTCATCCGCCTCGAGCAACGCCGCCACAGCCTCGAGGACCTGTTCCGCGACGACCCGTCGGAGACCGCAGCGTGACCGCGTCCAGGGCGGCGTCGAGCGCGACCGGCAGCATCTACGACCTCGGCTACCGTGGCTACGACGGCCCGCGCCTGGGACGCCGCCACGCGATCCGCGCGTTGTTCGCCCACAGCCTGAGGGTCTGTTACGGGATCGGCCGGGGCGGCAAGGCAAAGATCGCGCCGATCGTCCTCGGCGGATTTGCCACGGTCCCGGCGATCGTCGGCATCGGGGTGCTCGCCCTCGCCCGCCAGATGGGCGCTCCTGGGGGCGTCGTCGAGGAGGCGTCGCCGATCCAGCACGACACGTACTTCGGGATCATCGCCACGCTCGTGATGCTGTTCTGCGCGGCGCAGGTGCCCGAGGTCCTCGGCCGCGACCAGCGCCACAACCTGCTGTCGCTGTACTTCTCGCGCGCCCTCCGCCGGGAGGACTACGCCATCGCCCGCCTGGCCGGCGTCGTCGGCGCGATCCTCGTGTTCGTCCTCCTCCCTCAGACGATCATCTTCCTCGGGCTTGTCCTGTCCGCCCCCGATGTCGGCGCGGAGTTCGGCAAGGAGCTGGCGTTCGTCCCGCCGATCCTTGCCCAGGGAGCGCTGATCAGCGTGCTCCTCGGATCCGTGTCCGCGGCGATCGCCTCCTTCACGCCCCGGCGCCTGTATGCGACGACGGCGATCATCGTCGTCCTCGCCGTCGTGCCGGTCGTCGGCGGGATCCTCGTCCGTCTCGACGCGCCGGCGCTGGCGAGGTTGGTCGCGCTCGCCAGCCCGATGGACATCCTCGAGGCGACGAACGCCATCCTGTTCGACACGAACTCCAGCAGCGACGTCGTCGCCCAGGCCGGCCTGCCGGACCAAGCGTACTTCGCCGCCGCGGCGCTCATCAGCGCAGCGGCGATCGCGATCCTCATTCGCCGATTCCGGAAGATCGCCGCGTGACGGAAGCGTCGTCGACCTCCCCGGCGGGCAGCTCCGTCGTGGAGGTCGATCACGTCTCGCGCTGGTACGGCAACGTCGTCGCCGTCAACGACGTCTCGTTCGCCCTGCGGCCCGGGGTGACCGGCCTGCTGGGACCGAACGGGGCCGGCAAGTCGACCCTCCTCCACATGCTCGCGGGGCTGCTCCGACCGTCGGCCGGGCGCGTCAGCGTGCTGGGCCAGACGGTCTGGCGGCACCCCGGGTTCTACGCGCGAATCGGGCTGGTGCCGGAGCGCGAGGCCCTCTACTCGTTCCTCACCGGACGCGAGTTCGTGCTGCTCAACGCCCGGCTCCAGCGGCTGCCCGACGCCAACCGTGCGACGGCCGCCGCGATCCGGACGGTGGATCTCGAAGGGGCCGCGGACCGCGCCATCGGCACGTACTCGAAGGGCATGCGGCAGCGGGCGAAGATCGCCGGCGCCCTCGTCCACGACCCCCAGATCCTCCTGCTCGACGAGCCCTTCAACGGAATGGACCCGCGCCAGCGGCTGCACATGATCGCCCTGCTCCGGACGATGGCCGAGGAGGGCCGGACGATCCTGTTCTCGTCCCACATCCTCGAGGAAGTCGAGCGCCTCGCGGACTCGATCCTCGTGCTTTACGCGGGGCGCCTCGCGGCATCTGGCAGCTTCCGCGAGATCCGCCGGCTCATGACGGACCGGCCGCACACGTTCCACGTCCGCTCGTCGGACGATCGCCGTCTCGCAGCGGCCCTCGTTGGCGAGACCGCCGTCTTCGGGATCGACCTGTCGGGCGGGCGCCTGGCCGTCTCGTCGTCCGAGTTCGGGGCGTTCACGCGCCTCCTCCCGCGGCTCGCCCGGGACGCCCGGATCACGCTCCTCGAGGTGACCCCGACCGACGACTCGCTCGAGAGCGTGTTCGCGTACCTGGTCCGCCGATGACGGTCTTCGCGACGATCGTCGAGCTCACGCTGCGGGCGCTGCTCGGCCGCCGCAGGACGGTCCTCCTCGCGCTGCTCGCCGCCCTGCCGGTGCTGGTCGCCTTGCTGGCGCGGGTCAGCGGGCGAACGCCCGGGGAGGCGACGCTGTTCGATGCGATCGTGCGAACCGTCCTCCCGCTCATCGCGCTCGTCTTCGGCACATCGGCGCTCGGCAGCGAGCTCGAGGACGGCACGGCCGTATACATCCTCGCCAAGCCCATCCGGCGCTGGCATGTGATCCTCGCCAAGGCCGGCGTTGCCGGATCGCTCAGCGCCGGTCTCGTCGTCGCCTCGACCCTCGGGTCGGGGATCCTCGCCGGCGGGACGCTCGCCACCACCGTCGGGTTCGCGGTCGCCGCCGCGCTCGCCTCGTTCGCCTACGTGGCCCTGTTCCTGACCGCGAGCGTGTTCACGGGCCGGGCCCTCATCCTCGGCCTCATCTACACGCTCGTCTGGGAGGGTGCCCTCGCCGGGATCCTCGAGGGAACGCGGCAGTTCAGCATCCGCGAGGCGACACTTTCGCTGGCCGCGGCGCTCGCGCCGGCGGGCAGCGGGATCGAGGGCGGCCTGGAGCTCGGCGGGGCGGTCGGGCTGGTGGCGGTCGTCATCGTGGGCGGGCTCGTGCTCGCCGCATGGCGCCTGGCCCGCTGGGAGGTCCGCGGCTCCGACTGAGCCTCTGAGCCTCCGGCCCCACGGTTGACGGGCGGCGCCCTGCCGCGCGATCCTATCGCAACAGGTTGCAACAACGCCGCGGGGAGCCGCCGACCGTGCCCGACCTCAGCCAGTTTCTCCTGCCGCTACTCGCGGCTGCGGCCACCGCCACCGGTGTCGGGCTGCTGTGGACCGGCCTCCTGCTCGGTATCCGGCACGGCTTCGACTGGGACCACATCGCCGCGATCACGGACATTACCTCGACGACCGCCGCGGCCGAGGCCGGGACCCAGGCCCACGCGATGCAGCACGAGCGGGTCGGTCCCGAGCACTTCCACGACCACGGCGGAGAGGCGGAGCGGCGCGCGCACGGTGCCGGGCCCGGGTCGGCCACCGCCGCCCTCGCCATCGCGGGGGGTCCGGTCATCGCTCGTGGCCGGTTCGTCGGGGAGCAGCGGCAGGCGATCTTCCTCGGCACGCTGTACGCGCTCGGACACGCGGCGGTCGTCGCGATCCTCGGAACCCTGGCCATCCTGATCGGTGCCAGCCTGCCGGACTGGATCGACCCGATCATGGGCCGAGTCGTGGGATTGACCCTGCTCATCCTCGGCGTGTGGGTCTTCTTCTCGCTCTACCAGTACGTCCGGCACGGGTCCGAGTTCCGCCTGCGAAGCCGCTGGATGCTCGTCTTCGACGGCAGCCGTTACGCGTGGCGTCGGTTCCAGGCGCGGATCCACGGCCACGAGCACGTCGACCCGATCGAGATGAGCTCGTACGGCGCCCGGACCGCATTCGGCGTCGGGATGATCCACGGGATCGGCGCCGAGACGGCGACCCAGGCCCTGCTGATCGCCGGGATCGGCGGCGCCGCCGGCCAGGGCCTCGCCATCCCGATGCTCCTCGCATTCATCGTCGGGCTCGTCCTGTCGAACACGCTGATCATCGTGCTCACCGCGACCGGCTTCGTCGCCAGCCAGCTCCGTCAGCGGCTGTACGTCGTCGTCGGCGTCTTCGCCGGCGTGTTCAGCGTCGTCGTCGGCACGTTGTTCCTGCTCGGCTGGGAGGGCGCATTGCCAAACCTCGAGCAGTTCTTCGGGTTCATCGGCAGCTGATGGCGACGGCCGACTGGGACTCCGTCCGCGACCGCCTCCGGGCGCGCGGCCTGCGCTGGACGCCGCAGCGTCGCAACCTGGTCGAGGTCCTCTCGCGGACCGGCGGACACGTCACCGGCAGCGAGCTCGTTGAGCGCTGCCGGACGATCGACCCGGCGACGACCCCGTCGACGGTCTACCGGACGCTCGACGTTCTCGAGGATCTCGGGCTCGTCCGCCACGGCCACGGCGCCGACGGCCGCGAGGAGTTCCACGTCCTGCCGGAAGCCGTTCACGGCCACCTCCATTGCGAGGGCTGCGGCCAGACCCGGGAGATCGAGGCAGCCGATGCGGCACCGCTCGTCCGGGCGCTCCGGGCTCGTCTCGGCTTCGAGGTCGACCTCTCCCACGTCACGATCGTGGGGCGCTGCGCGGCGTGCGGCGGGCAGGGCTGAACCGGAGGGACCATCAGTCGGCCGGACCAACGGGCTGTTGCGGGGCAGCCGGGTGGCCCGCCAGTCTGGGACCGGCGCCGGTGGAGGCCGTCGCCGCGAGGCCCGCGCCTCGCCCACCTCGGAGCACGGGGCTGCCATGGCAATCGAGTTCGTCGGCTTCACAGATGTCTGCCGGATCTCCGGGGCGATCTCGCTCGGGGACGACCGGCTGAGCGACATGCTCAACTCGGTGTCCCGGATCGTCGTCCGCAACGCCGACGTCGAGGAGATCGACGGCGGCCGGATGGAGCGGCTCGACGTGACCGTCCCGACGGGCGACTTCCTGGCGGTCGCGGGCAGCGGCCGGCGGGGGCTCCAGAGCCAGCGACGCCGGACGCTCAAGCGCCGGGTCCGGATGGGCCTCGGCCGGTACAGCGTCAGCGGCTATCTTCACGTCCTCGAGTCGGCCCACACCGAGTCGCTCAACGGACGGCCGGACGCCCTGCTCGTGGGCCGCGACCTGCTCGTTCCGCTGACCGAGGCCACGATCGGCTACGACCGGGCCGGCGAGACCCGCGAGGAGTCGTGGGAGACGATCCTCATCAACCGCTCGCGGGTCGCCTGGATCGAGGCTGCAGACGATGACAGCCAGGAGCCGCCGGACGGCACGGACCCCGAGGCGCGCGACGCCGCGATCCGCTCCCGCTTCGTGAAGGACTTCACGGGGTCGGTCGCCGACTAGGTCGTCCCGGTCAGCTCTCGGCGATCGGCACGCCGAGGACGTTGAACCCGCCGTCGACGTAGAGGATCTCGCCGGTCACCGCACTCGACAGGTCGCTCGCGAGGAACAGGGCGCTCTTCCCGACGTCCTCCGGCGTGATGCTCGCCCGTAGCGGAGCCACCTCGGCGAACGATCCGTAGAGCTTCTTGAAGCCGGCGATCCCCGCCGCGGACAGCGTCCGCACCGGGCCGGCGCTGATCGCATTGACCCGGATCCCGTCCGGTCCGAGATCGGCCGCGAGGTAGCGCACCGCAGCCTCGAGGGCCGCCTTCGCGACGCCCATCACGTTGTAGTGGCTCACGACCTTCTCCGCGCCGTAGTAGGTCAGCGTGATCACGGACGAACCGCGATGGAGCAGCGGCCGCGCCTCGCGGACGAGCGCGACGAGCGAATACGTGGACACGTCGAGCGCAAGTGCGAAGCCGTCCCGGGACGTGTCGACGAACGATCCGTCGAGGTCCTCGCGCCGGGCGAACGCCAGCGCGTGGACGACGATGTCGAGGTCGCCATGCGCCGCTCGCCACTTCTCGAAGACCGCCCGGATCTGCCCGTCCGACTGGACGTCGCATGCCTCGACGAACGTCGCGCCAATCGAGGCGGCCAGCGGCCGGACCCGTTTCTCGATCAGGCTCTCGATCGATGAGAAGCCGACGATCGCGCCTTCGTCGTGGAGCGCCCGGGCGATCCCCCAGGCGATCGAGTGATTGTTGGCGACGCCGAAGATCAGGGCCTTCTTCCCGTCGAGCAATCCCATCGGCTTTCCTCCCGCGGCGCGAGCATAGCCGACGGCCCGGCTCATGCCGGCAGGATCAGCCGGGGCGGGTCACCCGCACGTCGTCGAAGGCGGCTTCGACGAGGCCGTCCGGCCCGCTGTCCGTCGCCGAGAAGCGGAGCGTGATCTGTTGCCCGGCCCACGGGTCGAGCAGCACCGATGCGTTCCGCCACGCTCCGTCGCGGTCGACCGGCGCGCCCTGGACCAGGTGGACCGTCGTCGCCGTGCCGTCGGCCGCGACCACCTCGACCCGGAATTCGTCGGCCGCCGTCGTCGAGGAGTAGTGGGCAAACGTCCAGCGGAACGTGAGCCTCTGCCCGGCAGCTGCCGACAGCGCGATCACCGGCGAGACCGCCGTCGTCCGACCCCCGTCGAGATCGTTGCCCGATGTCGACGTCCCCGCGGAGAGGCCGGTTGCGAACGCCGACTGGCCGGTCGGCGCCGCGGTCAGCTGGCGACGTCCCAGGTAGCTCGTCGCCCGGGGCACGCCGCGCTGCCATGCCCCGACGGTCGCCGTATCGGTGCCGTCGGGGTTCACGCGCCAGCCCCTCGGCACTTCGAGGTCGTCATCGAAGGCGCCGCAGCGGGCCGCCATCGTCGCAGCCCCGAGGACCGAGAGCGGACACCATGCCCGTTCGGCCAGGTAGAGGACCGCTTCCTTGTTGCGCCCGGTCTCCGGCCCGATCATCGAATTGCGCGGGTAGTCCCTGACCGACAGCTCGAACGTGTACGAGAAGATCCGGTACTTCCCGTAGGCGTAGTCGCGCGTCGTGCCGGACGTGATGTACAGGTCACTCGCCTGTTGCGGGCGATAGCCGTTCGTCGCCGCCATGGCCTTGCCGATCTTCATGAGCGCCGCGTGGTCGTTCGGCGTCATGTCGCCGGGCCGGTTGGTCATGGTGTACCCGTACGGCCACATGACCAGGCGACCCGCTTCGTGGAACGTGATGTGGACGCGGATCTGCTGCCGGCCGTTGACGACCCGGCTGGCGAGAAAATCGCGCATCGCCTGGGTCTCGGGGGCGGAAAAGGCCCTGGGCCCGCGGTAGGTGATCGCCTGGGGGTTCGTGCTCGTTCGGCCGCCTCCGCCCCACCGGTAGCCGAAGTTGCGGTTCAGGTCCGTGCCGACGTACTTCGAGCCTGGCGTCGGCTGCCGGTTCTTGCGCCAGTAGTGGAACCTCCGGCCGGCGATGTCGTACTCGGCCCCGTCGGGATTGACGAGGAACACGATCCAGATCTCGCGGCTGTCGACGATCTTCGTGATCCTGGGGTCCGTCCCGTAGCCGTCGGCGTACCAGTGGAGGATCCGGAGGGTCATCTCCACGGTCATGTGCTCGTCGGCGTGGGTCCCCCCGTCGTAAAGGACCTCCGGCTCGCTCTCGTCGACGGCGACGTTGTCGGAGATCTTCGCCGCCCAGAGCTCGCGACCCTGGTACGACTTGCCGATCGAGAAGTGGGACACGATGTCCGGGTGGGCGGCCGCGACGGCCGCCACATCCGCGGCCATCTCGGCGTACGTGTGATACGCCTCCCAGCCGGCCGGGAACTGCGGGCTGGCCCCGGCCGCGCCCGCGGGCAGGCCGGCAAGGGCGGCGAGGGCGAGCACGATCGTGGCCGCGGTGGCGCGACGGCGGCGGCTGGCGCTCCTTGACACGGTGGCACTGTCCCGCGGCGCCCTCCGGCCCACAACCCACCGAACAGTCCCCCGTCCGGGCGGTCCCTTCGGGTGTGCCGTACCCATGACGGACGGCCCGCGAGGGCTAGACTGGGGCCACTTCGACCCACCCGGCCGAGCGCCGCCGCCCACGAGGGGATCAGCCCGATGACCACCGAATCGAAGCCCCGCCTGAAGATCACCTACGCTACCCTCCGGGCGGACAACGAAGAGCTTCACACGCTCTACGAGGCGGGCCTCGAAAAGGCCCGGGCGGGGCTCGGTGGCTACCACCGCAACCTCGTCGGAGGCAGGGACCGCGACGGGGAGGACCGGTTCGAGGTCCGCTCGCCGATCGATCGGGACATCGTGCTCGGGACCTTCGCGAGCGGGACCCATCAGGACGTGGTCGACGCGATCGCCGCCGCGCGGGCCGCCCAGCCCGCCTGGGCGGCGACCCCGTGGCGGGACCGGCTGGCGATCCTCCGCCGGGCGGCCGACCTGATCAGCGAGCGCCTGATGGAGTACGCCGGGTACATGGCGATCGAGGTCGGCAAGAACCGGCTCGAGGCGCTCGGCGAGGTCGAGGAGTCGGCCGACCTCATCCGCTACTACGCGCGGACGATGGAGGACAACGCGGGCTACGACCACCCGATGGACAACCTCGGCGACGCCTCCGTCCACACCCGGTCGATCCTCCGGCCACACGGGGTCTTCGGCGTGATCAGCCCGTTCAACTTCCCGATGGCCCTCTCCGCCGGCCCGAGTGCCGCGGCGATGATCGCCGGCAACACGGTCGTCTTCAAGCCGTCCTCGGCGGCGCCTCTGTCGGGGGTCAAGCTCGTCGAGGCCTATCGCGACGCGGGCGTGCCGGACGGCGTGATCAACCTCGTGATGGGCCCCGGGGAGAGCGTCGGCGAGGAGCTCCAGACCAACCAGGGGATCGACGGGATCGTCTTCACCGGCTCGTTCGATGTCGGGTTCCGGCTGTTCAAGTCGTTCTCGACGCGCTGGCCGCGCCCCGCGATCGTCGAGATGGGCGGCAAGAACCCGGCGATCGTGTCACGGAAGGCGGACCTCGAGGAGGCCGCCGAGGGGATCGTGCGCAGCGCATTCGGTTTCGGCGGACAGAAGTGTTCCGCGAATTCGCGCGTGTACGTCGAGGAGCCGGTCCACGACGAGCTCGTGCGGCTGCTCGTCGAGAAGACCGAGAAGATCACGATCGGCGACCCCCTCATCCGGGAGAACTGGCTGGGGCCGGTGGTTGACCAGAAGGCCGTCGACCGGCACCAGAAGGCCGTCGCCGAGGCACGCCGCGACGGGCGGGTGTTCGTCGGTGGCGAGCACCTGTCCGACGGTGACCTCGCCCGGGGCCACTACGTCGAGCCGACGGTCGTCGGGGGGCTGCCCGCGTCCCACCGGCTGTTTCGGGACGAGCTCTTCGCGCCGTTCACCGCGGTCCACGCGGTCGACTCGCTCGACGAGGCGATCCGGCTCGCGAACGACTCGCTGTACGGGCTGACGGCCGGCGTCTACTCGGAGGACCCGGCGGAGATCCAGCGGTTCCTCGACCGGGTCGAGGCCGGGGTGCTCTACGTCAACCGGCGGGCCGGGGCCACGACCGGAGCGTGGCCGGGGGTCCAGGCGTTCGGCGGCTGGAAGGGCTCGGGCTCGACCGGCAAGGCCGGGCTATCGATGTACTACGTGGCCCAGTTCCTCCGGGAGCAGAGCCACACCGTCGTCGATTGATCCGCGTCGGCTCGATCGTCATCCGCGTCGACGATCTGCAGCTTCAGACGGCGTTCTGGACGGGCGCGCTCGACTACGTGCCGCGCCAGGAGACGGGGGACGACTTCCAGCTCCTGCGGCCACGGGACGGGGTGGGCCCGAACGTCTCGCTCGACCGGGTTCGCTCGACCGTGCAGGTGCCGCCCCGCATTCACCTCGACCTGTACGCGGATGACCAGGCGGCGGAGGTCGAGCGGCTCAAGGGCCTGGGTGCCACCGAGGTCCACTGGGACAAGCGTCCACCGGACGCCGACTACGTGATCCTCGCGGATCCAGAAGGCAACCGCTTCTGCGTGATCGACGCGGGGTAGGCACCAAGCGAGGGCCGGGCCGACCGGAACCTCGCGGGGGCGCCAGGTGTAGATCGGGCAAGCACACCACCCAGGAGGGCTCCCGATGCGCCGCCGGCTTCTCGTCTCGATCGCCACCCTTCCATTCCTGGTCCCGCTCGGCCTCGCCGTCGCGGGCGGCGCGACTGCCGGCGGCGGCTGCCACGGCGGCACCGGCGCCACGGCGAGCACCGCGAGCTCGACGGTCGTCAGAATCGACGGCTGCACGTTCCAGCCGACGGTCAATCAGGTGCCCGTCGGAGTCCTGGTGACCTTCCTCAACACCTCGGGTGGGCCTCACGACGTGACCGGAGGATCCGGCGGGTGGAGAAGCCCGATGCTCAATGGCGGCGCCTCGTACACGCACCGCTTCACCGAGTCGGGCGTCTACCCGTACTCGTGCAGCCTCCACCCGGGGATGGCCGGAGTGGTCGTCGTGGGTCCCACCGACGTCGCCCTCGCCGGCGACGTCAAGGCGGAGCCCTCCCAGCCCGCGACCGCGGCCGAGGGAGGCTCGCCGATCCCTGTCGCCCTTGGCGGAGGGCTGGGACTGGTCGCCGGCGCCCTCGGCGCGGGCTTGCTCCTCCGCCGCCGCGACCAGGCCGACCAGGGGTAAGCGACCCCCTCCTTTCGGGCCACCTCGAATGCTGGCGGCCGGTGATAGACTCGCCAGAAATATCCAGCCTGCATAGTTCCTATGCGTTCGAGGTGCTCACTTGGCCGTCGCCGAATCCCGGATCGCGGGGCGCCGCCCCGTCCCCGACCTCGTCACGGAGGTACCCGGTCCCCGGGCCAGGGCCCACGTCGCGTACGACGAGTCGTGGACCTCGCCGAGCCTTCCGCGGGCCTACCCGATCGTGCCGGTCCGTGGTGAGGGCCTCACGGTCGAGGACATCGACGGCAACCTGTTCCTGGACTTCGCCGCCGGGATCGCCGTCACCTCCACCGGCCACTCCCACCCCCAGGTCGTCGCCGCGATCAAGGAGCAGGCAGCCGAGCTGATCCACTTCAGCGCCTCGGACTTCTACCTCCCGATCTACGCCCAGCTGTGCGAGCGGCTCGCCCGCACCGCGCCGATCGATGGGCCGAAGCGCGCCTACCTGGGGAACTCCGGTACCGAGGTGGTCGAGGCGGCGATCAAGCTGGCCAGGTTCGCGACGAAGCGGCCCTACGTCGTCGCGTTCCTCGGCGCGTTCCACGGCCGGACGTATGGCTCGATCTCGCTGACCGCCTCCAAGGCGAAGTACCACGCCGGGTTCGGGCCGCTCCTGCCCGGGGTGTTCCACGCCCCGTATGGTCGGGTCGAGCACCTGCGCTGGTTCGACGAGATTCTGTTCGACCGACTCGCTCCGGCGAACGAGGTGGCCGCGATCATCGTGGAGCCGATCCAGGGGGAGGGCGGCTACCTCGTCCCGGAGACCGGCTTCCTGGAGGGCCTCCGGGAGATCTGCGACCGCCACGGGATCGTGCTGATCGCCGACGAGATCCAGTCGGGCGCCGGCCGGACCGGGCGGATGTGGGCGGTCGAGCACTGGGGTGTGAAGCCGGACATCCTGCTCACGGCGAAGGGCATCGCCAGCGGGATGCCCCTCGGCGGAATGATCGCCCGGGCGGACCTGCTCGAGTCGTGGGGCAAGGGCGCTCACGGGTCGACGTACGGCGGGAACCCGGTCGCCTGCGCCGCCGCGCTGGCGACGCTCGACCTGTTAGAGGGTGGCCTGATCGACAATGCGCGGGTCCGCGGCGAGCAGGCGTTCGATGGGCTTCGGCCGCTCCCTGGCCTCTACCCGAAGCTCGTCCGAGCCGTTCGCGGCAAGGGGCTGATGATCGGGGTCGAGTTCGACACGGCCGACCACGCCGAGGAAGTCCAGTGGGCGGCATTCGAGCGAGGCCTGCTGGTCCTCGAGTGCGGCCGTTCGAGCGTCCGCCTCTCGCCGGCACTGACGGTCAGCCCGGCCGAGATGGCGACCGCCCTCCGGCTGTTCGGGGCCGCGGTCGCCGATGTCGCCGGCAAGGGTGAGGCCCACCTCCGCGAGGAGGCAGACAAGGCCGGCGCGATCAGCGGGGTCGAGGCCGCCGGGTGATCTCGGGTAGCCTTCGGCGGTGACGTCGAAGGTCGCCACGATGTGCGACGCAATTGCCGAGCTTGTGCGCCACGGCGACACCGTTGCGATCGAGGGTTTCACCCACCTCATCTCGTTCGCCGCCGGCCACGAGATCATCCGCCAGCGGAAGCGCGACCTGACCCTCGCCCGGCTCACCCCGGATCTGATCTACGACCAGATGGTCGCGGGCGGTGTCGCCCGCAAGCTGATCTTCTCGTGGCTCGGCAATCCCGGGGTGGGCGGCCTGAACGCCATCCGCAGGCGGATCGAGGCGGACGCCGTTGCGGCGTCCGGCGAGCCGCCGCTCGAGGTCGAGGAGTACTCGCACTTCGGGATGGTGGGCCGGTACATGGCCGGGGCGACGAACCTGCCGTTCTTCCCGCTCCGGAGCTACTTCGAATCGGACCTGCCGAGGGTGAATCCACTGATCCGGCCCGTCGAGTCGCCGTACGGCGACGGGGTCGTCTACGCGGTCCCGCCGCTCAAGCCGGACGTCACGGTCATCCACGCGCAGCGCGCCTCGGCGGCCGGGGACACCCAGGTCTGGGGCCTGCTCGGGTGCCAGAAGGAGGCGGCCTTCGCTGCGGATCGGTTGATCGTCGTGGTCGAGGAGCTGGTCGACGAGTCGGTCATCCGGGCCGACCCGAACCGGACGATCATCCCGGGCCTGATCGTCGACGCGGTTGTCGTCGAGCCCCTCGGCGCGCATCCCTCGTACGTGCAGGGCGCATACGACCGGGACAACCGGTTCTACCTCGACTGGGACCCGATCTCGCGTGACGAGGCAGCGACCCAGGCCTGGCTCCGCGACTGGGTGTTCGACCTCGAGGGCCGCGCGGCGTACGTCGAGAAGCTGGGCGCCGAGCGCGTCGCGTCCCTCAGGCCGGGACCGGCCCCCTCCGGCGTCGTCGACTACGGGGACTACCGATGAACGCGACCGTCCCGGTCGGACGTGCGCCAGGCGCACGTTACGGGCATCCGATGCCGCCCCGCGGACCCGCCAGGACGAATCTGTGCCGGTGACGCACATCTCCGGCCGCAGGCGCTCCGTTCGCGTCGAATCGGTGCTTCACACGCACCGTTTGCGGCCGGAAGGCCACAACGGGGTCGCTTACGTGCCTCACACGCACATCCGGGAAGCCCTTCTCGGATGAACGATCGAGGGCCGTTCAGCCAGTCCGAGATGATGATCGTCGCCGCCGCCCGCGAGCTGGCCGGCCAGCGGGTCTGCTTCGTCGGAGTCGGCCTGCCGAACATCGCGGTCAACCTCGCCAAGCGGACGGTCGCCCCGGAGCTCGAGCTCGTCTACGAGGCCGGTGTCTTCGGTGCGCGGCCGGCGCGCCTGCCGTTGAGCATCGGCGACCCGACGATCGTCACCGGGGCGACGTCGGTCACGAGCATGTTCGAGCTGTTCGGCTTCTACCTCCAGGGCGGCTTGATCGACGTCGGCTTCCTCGGGGCGGCCCAGATCGACCGGTTCGGCAACATCAACACCACGGTCATCGGCGACTACGAGCGGCCGAAGACGCGGCTCCCGGGGAGCGGCGGAGCGTGCGAGATCGCGATCAACGCCCGCGAAGTGTTCGTGATCATGCGCCAGTCGAAGCGCAGCTTCGTCGAGCGGATCGACTTCCGGACCTCGCCGGGCAACCTCGGCGGAGCGACCGGCGCGGCGCGGAGCCGCGCGGAGCAGGGCTGGCTCGGGCGCGGCCCGTCCGTGGTCGTGACGGACCTCGGCATCTACCACTTCGACGACGCCGGCGAGATGCGGCTCGACTCGCTTCACCCGGGCGCGACACTCGAGGCGGTCCGCGACACGATCGGCTGGCAGCCGAAGGTCGCGGAGCGCGTGGCGACCACCCCCGCCCCGACGACGGAGGAGCTGCGGCTCATCCGCGTCGAGCTCGATCCTGGCGGGGCCTACACGAAGTAGGCGGTCAGCGCAGCGACTCGGCGATCCGGATGGCCGCCTCGCGGCCGAGCGCCGTCTCGATCCGGTACGTGATCCCGCCCTCGGTCCACAACAGCGTGTCGCCGACCCAGCGGCGGGTGTCGTCGATGACCCGCCCGTCGGCGGTCTCGTAGAAGAAGAAGTGCGGATCGCCGCTGATCCACAGGGCGGGGTTGCCCCCGACCCGGACGCGCTCGACCCCCGTTCCGCTTTCGGTGAACTTCGAGATCATGCCGTCGGCGAATTGGCCGTTGAACTGCCCGAGGAGCATCCCGACGCTGGGCTCGGTCGTCGCGGGCAGGTCCGGCCGCGTTCGCCACACGAGCACGACCTGACCGTTCTTCCGCGGATCGATCCATGCGCTGTCAGGTGGGCCGGCGACCGGATCGGTCGGGTACCGCAGTGCGAACGCCGCCCGTGAGGCAAGCTCGGCCACCTCGACCTGCTCGCCAAGCCCGAGCATGGCTCCCGGTGCGAGGCTGACCGCTGGCCCCGACGGCCGAACCGTGGCCGTCGGAGTCGTGCTTGGCGGTGGCCCGAAGATGATCCGGATCCCGGGCAGCCCGAGACCGATCGCTGCGGCCACGGTCGCGGCCACGAGGAGCAGCACGACCGCGATCAGAAGACTGCGGCGGAAAGGCCGCGCGCCGCTCGGCGCGGAGGCCCAGCGGCGCCACCGCCTCCACGCCGGCTCCGCGGGGGCCGGAGCCGCCTCGATCCGGGCCCTGACCCGGGCGGCGAAGGCAGGCGACGGCGTGGGAAAGGCGATGGCGCCGCCGAGATCGGTGAGGGCGAGCTCGAGGCGGTCAGGCATCGGTCGCCCTACCCTCGCCGTCGACGAGCCCGGCCCGCAGCCGCCCGAGCGCGCGTGACAGTCGCGACTTGACGGTGCCCCTCGGGATGCCGAGCGCGTCGGCCGTCTCCGCCTCGGACAGGTCGAGGAAGTAGCGCGCCCCGATGACCTCGCGGTCATCGTCGCGCAGCCCGTTCAGGGCCGCGACGAGCGCCGCGCGGCTCTCGTTGGCGAGGACCGCCGACTCGGGCGATGGAGCCGCATCACCCAAGGGGCGGTCCTCGGCGGCACGAAGTGCCAACCCGGTGCGCCGGCCGGCGGACCGGCGCCGGTTGCGCGCCTCGTTCGTGACGATCCGGAGGAGCCAGGGCCGGAAGGGGGAGCCGGGGCGGAACCGGGCGAGAGCCGCATGCGCCTTGACGAAGGCCTCCTGGGCAGCGTCCTCGGCGTCGCCGTCGGGCGCGATGACGTGGGCGGCGCGGACGGCCACGTCCTGGTAGCGGCGAACCAGCTCCTCGTAGGCCATGACCTCGCCTTTGCGCGCGCGTTCGATCAGATCGGCGTCTTCCAGTGGACGGCCCTCCACGGTCAACCGTATCTCCTACACCCGGGAGGGCAGCGCGGTTCCCAGCGGGCCTTTCGGCGTGCGGCCTCCCCGTACAATCCGGCCGTGACCGAACCCCGCCCTCCAGCCTCCACCGGCCGCGTCTTCCGGCGGACGGCGGACCCGGAGCCGCCGGTCGCCGTGAGCGGGGACGGGGCGACGATCCGGGACTCCTCGGGGCGCGAGTACATCGACGCGGCGGGCGGGGCGATCGTTGTCGGCGTGGGCCATGGCCGGGCGAGCATCGCTGCCGCGATGGCCGACCAGGCCGGCCGGCTCGCCTACGCCCACGCAACCGCCTTCACGACCGAGCCGGTTGAGGCCTACGCGCGGGAGGTCGGGCCCTACCTGCCGGTCGAGGCGCCGGCGATCTACCCGGTGTCCGGCGGGTCGGAGGCGATGGAGACGGCGCTGAAGCTCGTTCGGGCGTACCACCTCGCCCGCGGCGAGCAGGGCCGCTGGATCGTCATCAGCCGGTGGGGGAGCTACCACGGCAATACACTGGGAGCGCTCGACCTGTCCGGCAGGAAGCCGCTTCGCCGGCCGTATGAGGCATGGCTCGGGCGGTTCCGCCACGTGTCGGCGGCCTATCCGTACCGGGCCGGGCAGCCCAATGCGAACGCCCTCGGTGACGCGGAGGAGCTCGCGGCGGAGCTCGACCGGGCGATCGAGTCGGCCGAGCCGGGTTCTGTCGCCGCTTTCGTCGCCGAGCCGATCGTGGGCGCGACGCTCGGTGCGGTCGTCCCCCCGGACGCCTACTGGCCGGCGATCGCGGAGGTCTGCCGAAGGCACGGCGTGCTGCTCGTCGCGGACGAGGTGATGACCGGCTTCGGACGCACGGGCCGGTGGTTCGGCCTCGACCACTGGGGCGTGCGAGCCGACATCCTCGTCGCGGCGAAGGGGGCGACGAGCGGCTACTGGCCGTTCGGGTTCGCGGCCGCGTCCGGGGAGGTCCATGCCGAGGTCACCGGCGCGGGCCCGTTCGTCCACGGCTTCACGTACTCCCACTCGCCGGTCGGCGCGGCGGTGGCCCGCGAGGTGCTCCGGATTCTGGACGCGGAGTCGCTCATCGAGGCGAGCGCGGCAAAAGGGGAGCGGCTGCAAGCGTTACTCGCGGCGCGGCTGGCGGACCAGCCTGCGGTGGGCGAGGTCCGCGGCCGCGGCCTGCTGGTCGGGGTCGAGCTGGTCGAGGATCGCGAGACCCGGGCGGCGTTCCCACGGGCGGCCCGGCTCACCGAGCGGGTCGTCGCGGCGGCTCGTGAGCGGGGCGTCCTGGTCTACTCCGGGACGGGCGGCGCGGATGGCGTCGACGGGGACACGATCCTGCTCGGCCCACCGTTCGTCGTCACCGACGGGCAGCTCGACCGGATCGTGGAGGTCGCCGGTGAGGCGATCGACGTGGCCGTGGCAGAGGTTCGGGCCACGGCGCGCTGACCCGCAACGCGGCGCTTTCAGCCTCGATCGAGCCCGCGGAACACGAGCAGCGTCCCCAGCGCGATCAGCAGCGCCGGGAGGAACAGGTCGCCGATCTGGGGCATCGCGACACGGGCGCCACCGAGCACCGTGAGGATCCCCCCGAGCCAGGCCTGCCAGCCGACTCCGCCGCCCGTCTGCCACCGGACGAGCGCGATCGACAGGAAGGCGATGCCCAGGCACAACGTGCCGAGCCCTTCATTCGCCGGGACACCGAGTCCCTGGAGCAGTCCCGGAACCGCGAGCGCGGTGATGATCGCCCCGGCGTAGAGGAAGCCCATCCGGCGCTCGACCGCCCATCGGACGAGGAGCACGATCCCGATCGCCACGACGAATGCCGAGCCGGCGAAGCGGAACTGTGGGACGGACCGCTCGAGCAGGATCAGTCCACCAAACACCACCAGGAAGATGCCGATCCACGGCAGCCCGGACCGGCGCTCGCCGTCGCCCCAGCCCCAGCCGTACCACTGCACCTGGCCCTGCCGGCCGTGGCCGGATCGGTCGTCGTCGGTCATGGCTGTCCCTCACTCATCCGCGGGCCGGCTCCGGAACCGGTTCCTGCCGGACGTCGTTCTCCTCGCCTTCGACATGGCTGAAGCCGAGCCGGTCGACGAGGCGGCCGAGGAAACCCGGGGCCCACCAGTTCCAGCGGCCCATGAGTCGCATCGTAGCCGGCACCAGGAGCACCCTGACGATCGTGGCGTCGAGGAACACCGCGATCGCCATCCCTACGCCGACACTCTTGATCGTGATGACCTCGGCGAGTGCGAACGCGGCAAAGACGGCGATCATGACCGCCGCGGCACCGGTGATGATCCCGGCGGTCTTGGCGAGGCCCTCGGCGACAGCGGCCCGGTTGTCGCTGGTCCGACGGTACGCCTCCTGGACACGCGACAGGAGGAGGACCTCGTAGTCCATCGACAGGCCGAACAGCACGCAGAACATGATGATCGGGTTGCCCGCGACCGTGAACCCGAGTGGCTGGAACCCGAGGAACTCGGAGAGGTTGCCCTCCTGGAAGATCCAGACGAGCGCCCCGAAGCTCGCGCTGATCGACAGGAGCGTCATCAGCACTGCCTTCACCGGCAGGACGACCGACCCGAAGAGCAGGAACAGAATCAGCCCGCTGGCCAGAAGCGGGATCCCGACCCCGAGCGGCGCCCGCTCCGCCTGGGAGGCGAGGAAGTCGTGTCCGGCCGCGGCCGTGCCCCCCACCTGGATGTTTACCCGGTCCCCCGTGTCGAGAGAGCGGATCACGGGGATGAGGTCCGTCGCCTCGGGCCGTGATGCGTCGATCGGACTGATCGCGTCCATCCGGACGGTCGAGCCCCGGATGTACGCGGCCTCGAGCCGCGCGAGTGCGGTCGCGAGCTCCGGCGGCAGCTGGTCGCGCGGCATCGACCACAGCTGCGCGGCCGCCTCCGACGTCATCGCCTGGCCGGTCTCGGGATCGGTCAGGGAGAACGGCCCTTCGACCCGGTCGATCCCGTCGACCGCGGCGAGATCCGCCGCGACCCGGGCGAGCGCCTGCGCGTTGTCGGGTTCGGTCGGCGCGCCCGCGACATCGGCGAGCACGACGATCGGCGTCGTCTCGCCGCGCGGGAACTCCTGTTGGAGCGCGACGTACGCGTCGCGGCTCTCGAGCCCCGAGGGGTAGATCTCCGCACCGGGCACGCCCTGCTGGAGGCGGAGGAACGGGGCGCCGGCGAGGAGCAGGAGGGCGAGGGTGGGGACGAGCACCCGGAGAGGGCGGCGCATGACCGCGTGAGCGATCCTCTCCCACGAGGACGTGCGAGATGCTTCGATCGCTGCGACGGGCCGGAAACGCCGAACGAGGCCCTGGAGGCTCAGCGCGTTAACCCGCGGCCCGAGCATCCCGAGCACAGCCGGGAGGAACGTCAGGGAATAGAGCAGGGAGCAGAACACGACGATCGAGCCGGCCAGGCCAATCGAGCGGAGCGCCGCCGCCTCGAATACGAGCAGGCCGGACAGTCCGATCGCGACCGCGAGGCCGCTGAATGCGACGGCCTTGCCCGCCGTCGCCATCGACCTCTCGACGGCCCCGCCGACAGTCCTGCCCCGCGCGAGCTCCTCCCGGAAGCGGCTGACGATGAAGAGCGAGTAGTCGATCGCCAGCGCGAGTCCCAGCATCGTCGCGATGTTCAGGACGAAGATGCTCATTTCGATCTGCTGGGCGACCGCCCAGACGATCGCCAACGAAGACGGGATCGCGAGGCCGGCGACGAGCAGCGGCATGCCCGCCGCGACGAGCGACGCGAAGACGAGGATGAGGATGAACGCCGCGATCGGCAGCGAAACGACCTCCGCCCGCTGAAGGTCCGCTTCGGACTGCCTCGCTGAGTCGCGGGTGATCGGGCCGTAGCCGCTCAGCTGGAACGTGAGGCCGGCCGGCGCGTGGATTTGCTCGCGAAGCGGCTCGACCACTTCGACCGAGTCCTCGGCATCCATGTTCAGCTCGACGATGACGAACGTGGCGTTGCCGGCGGCGCTGACGAAGCGCCTGTCGGCTGTCTGGGCGTAGCCGACGATCCTGGCTACGCGCTCGTCGCCCTCGACGTCCGCAAGGGCGGTCTCGATCGCCGCCTGGTACTCGGGCGACGTCGCGTCGCCGAGAGTCGCCGACCGGAACAGCACGATGATGCTGCTCCGCCCCGTCCCGAACTCGGTCGCGAGACGATCGGCGACGACGGACGACTCGGCGTCCCGATCGAGCCAGCCGCCCGAGCTCAGCTCATCGGAGGCCTGGGCGGCGAGGCCGAGCGAGGCAACACCGATGACGAGCGTCAGGGCCGCGAGTGACCGCCGGAAGCGATAGACGAACCGGCCCCAGCCCGAGAAGAGCATTGCTGGCGGTCCTCCGTGACGGGCGGCGATCGCGGGTGCCGAATGGAACGATAGCGCGCGGCGTAGGATCGCTCAGTGGCGCACGCGCAGACTGTCCTCGGCCCCGTCGACCCCGCGGCGCTCGGGTTCATCCTGCCCCACGAGCACACGGCGATCACGCTATGGCAGATCCCGAACCGCTGGGACTACTGGGAGCTGACGCGCGACGAGCCGACGATCCTCGCGGAGCTGGGGCTGTTTCGAAAGGCGGGCGGATCCGGCCTCGTCGACCTGACGCTCCCCGGCGTCGGGCGCGACCCCGCCTGGCTCGTCCGGATCTCCGAGGCGACCGGCCTCCACGTCGTCATGGGCTGCGGCTGGTATCGCGGCGCGTATTACCCGGCCGAGGCGCTCATCGACCGGCGATCCGTCGACGATCTCGCCGATGAGCTCGTCCGCGAGGCGACCGACGGGCCAGGGGAGAGCGGCGTGCGTCCCGGGATCATCGGTGAGATCGGGACGGACAAGCCATGGGTCTCCGCGATCGAGGAGCGCGTGCACCGGGCGGCGGCGCGGGCCGCGCGGCGGACCGGCCTCGCGATCTCGACCCACGGCGTGCTGTCGGACGTCGGACTCGCCCAGCTCCGGATCTTCGAGGAGGAGGGCGCAGATCCGGGGCGAGTGGTCATCGGCCACGCCGACTCGTACCCGTCGCTCGACCACTACCTCGCGATCGTCGGCCGGGGGGCGAGCGTCGAGTTCGACTTCCTCGGGATGTCGTTCGCGCCCCAGGAGCGCCACGGCGAAGGGCGGATCATCGAGCTGCTGTGTGAGCTCCTCGCCCGCGGCCACGTTGACCGCGTGCTCCTGTCACAGGACGTCTGCCACAACAGCCAGCTGAAGCGGTACGACGGCCACGGGTATGTCTATCTCGCCGAGTCGTTCCTCCCGCGCCTGCGCGCCGCAGGCGTCTCGGACGGGGAGATCGAGGCGATGACCGTGGCGAACCCCCGGCGGATCCTGACGGTCGGCTAGCTCTCCAGCTTCGCGTCGACCGACAGCGCGACGTTGCCCTTCAGGGCGCCGCTGATCGGGCAGCCGTCCTTCGCGGCGTCGGCCAGTTCGCGGAACTTCTTCTCATCGATCCCTGGGACCGTGCCGCGGACGCGGAGCTCGCTTTTCGTCACCTTCCAGCCGTCGCCGACCTTTTCGAACGTTACCTCCGAGCTCACCGCGAGGCGCGTCGGGGGTGTGCCACTCTTCGCCAGGCCATTGGAGAACGCCATCGAGAAGCAGGCCGCGTGCGCGGCGGCGAGGAGCTCCTCGGGGCTCGTCCGGCCGTCGGGCGACTCGGTCCGTGACGCCCAGCTGACCGGCAGGTCCCGAAAGAGGCCGCTCGTGCCGGCAGTGACGGTTCCCTTGCCGCTGAGCAGGTCGCCGGACCAGACGGCGTCGGCGCGCCGAGTTGCAGGCATCTGTTCCTCCTCCAGGCGTGGTGTTTCGACGCTCCGGCCAGTCATCGTCCCACAGGTCGAGTGGTGCCGTGCGGGGCGGTCGGGACCTGTCCTGTCGGGCTGGCAGCCGGTCGCCGCAGGGGCGCGCCCGTACCATCCGCCTCGCGGTTCGGGACGCGCGGGGGATTCCGCCACGGCGCCCGTCCGGCGACAGTCCGGGCATGTCCTTTCCCGTCCGCCGCCACGTCCCCCGTCACGCCGTGCTCGCCGTTGCCGCCCTCGTCGCCGTCGCGGCCCTCGGCGGCCGGCCGGCGTCCGTCGCCGCCGCGGACCTGACCGTGCCCGAAGCCGAGCAGGAGGTCGTGCGGCTGCTCAACGTGGAGCGGGCGAACGCCGGCCTCGTCGCCCTCCGGGTGGATACACGGCTCAGGTCGATCGCTCGAGCCCGATCTGCCGACATGGTCGCGAAGGGCTACTTCTCGCACACCCAGCCGGACGGACGGAACGTGTTCAAGCTCCTGACCGCCCGATCGATCAAGTGGTACGCGGCGGGCGAGATCATCGCCTGGAACAACTGGCCTTCCATGGCCGACTCGGCCAGCCAGGCGCGGGACGGCTGGATGGGATCGTCGGGCCACCGCTCGATCGTCCTGTCCGGCTCGTACAACTACTTCGGGATCGGCCTCGCGGTCGACGTCGCGACCGGCAAGCGGCTGTGGACCGGCGTCTTCATGAAGGGGCCCGATCGAACCGGCGGCTGGGTCGCATTCGAGCCCGTCGCCGAGCCCATCGCGGCGGCGGTCACGGGCGCGGCCGCGCGGCACCGGACCGTCACGGTCTCGTGGCGCGGCGGCGACATTCCCCTCTCCGTGCTCACCGCGGGCCTCCGCCATTACCAGGTCCAGGTCCGAACCGACGGCGTCGGGCCGTGGCGGTGGTTCTCGCGCGCCACCACGACGCCAAGCCGGGCCGTGCGGCTGTGGCGGGGCCACACGTACGTCTTCCGCGCTCGTGCCTGCGATCGCGCCGGCAACTGCGGCCGCTGGCACAACCTCGGCCTCAAGGGCTGACCGCCGACCTCACCCGAGGAACGCGCGGACGGCCGCGACGAACGGCGCCAGCCGCCTGACTCGCGGCAGCGCCACCCGGCGCGAGCCCCCGAACCGCCTGTGCGCCTCGAGCGCAGCAGCGAACGCCTCGACGAACCCCTCGTTCGCGAGCGGGTCGAAGCCGTCCTCCCACCACAGGCCGAGGACGCGGAGCGTTCCCGTGCGCCGCTCGATCCGCGGCTCGATCCGGCCGACGAAGCGATCGCCGTACAGCAGCGGCAGGACGTAGTAGCCCCACTTCCGTTTCGCCGCGGGCACGTAGACCTCCCAGAGGTAATCGAACCCGAACAGCGAGCGCAGGAGCTGGCGGTCCCAGGCGAGAGGGTCGAGCGGGGCGAGGAACGCGGCGCCCGGGGCGGCCCCGTTAGGAGGCGACGAGGCGGCCACCTCCGCTGCCGCCTGTTCGAGGATCGGCAGTTCCGCCGCGACGACGAACCGCTCGCCCCGGAGGCCCTCGACCTGGACCGGCACGATGCTGCCGTCCTCGACGAGCTCCGCATGGAGCTCGCGCCGCGTGAACTGGGGGCCATCCGGCTTCAGCAGCCCCGGCGCCGTGTTCATCCAGATCTCGGCCGACCCGGACCGACCGAGCAGACCGTGGGCCCGGAACCGGGAGAAGAGGCGGTGACGGCGCTGCTCTCGCTCGGGGCGCCGCTCGGCGAGCAGGTCCGCCGGGATCAGCCGCTCGATGAGGTCGTAGACCCGCCGGTTCCCGTCCCGCCGGGCGAGCCCCAGGATGCCCGCTTGCGCCAGCGCCTCGAGAATCGCACGGACCTGGTTCGTTGGGCGCCAGTACCAGTCGATCGCAGCGCGCGCCTCGACGTCCGTCGAGCTGAGCGGTCCCGTGCTCCGGATCCGCTCGAGCAGCTCCTCGACCAGCGGTGCGTGCTCCTCGAACGTCGCCCGGCCGTGACCCTCACTGAAGCGATCCCACGACAGCCGGTACCACGGCAGCTCCGCGCTCGGGAGCAGGCTCAGGCCCTTGTTATACGCCTCGAACAGGGCCCGCTCCCCGTAGAGCAGGCGGTCGGTCCAGGCTCGCTCGTACCGCGCGACCCGGGCGAGCAGCACGAGGTCGTGGTTCCGCCCGGCAACCTCGAGCGGGTCGAACTGGATCGAGCCCAGGCGGTCGAACACGCGCATGACACTGGCCGGCTCCGGCGGCAGCGACCGGGGCGGCGCGAGGTGGTGACGCAGGACGAGGAACCGGCGCGCGACGGCGGCCGGCACCGCGAGGGCGGGTGTCACCGGGCGATCGTACGAGAGGATGATGCCGGGATGTGACCGGTTCGCCGGCCGATCGGGCGTGCTGCGATGGGCTTGCAACCCTGACGCAGCCGGTCACGGTCGGTTCGAGACATGCGAACCCCGATCCTTGAGTGAGTCAATCCATGCCGAGGAGGCTGCCATGCCAGAAATCAAGTTCCCGGAAGTGAAGATGCCGGAGTTCAAGCTCCCCGAGGGCCTCCGCGACATGAGCCGCGAGGACATCCAGAAGGCCATGTCGGACGTGCACATGCCGGACGTGAAGATGCCGGACGTGAAGCTGCCGAAGCGGTCTGACATCGCGAAGAGCGTCGAGAAGGCGCTGCCGTATCGCTCCGGCCCGTCGCCGGTGCTGTTCGCTGTCCTCGCGATGCTCGGCGGCCTGATCGTCGGCTGGATCCTGGCGACCTCGCCGACGACGGCGCCGCGGATCAATGCCGCGATGAGCGGAGTCCGTCAGAAGATCGACGAATGGCGGACGAGCCCCGACCTCGACGACGAGCTCGACAGCGCGCCGGAGGCGTTCCGCGACGCGTTTCGCGCCCCGACGACCGCGGACAAGGCCACGAGCACGACCTCGGTCGGCTCGAACGGCGGCGCCGGCGTCGGTCCGGGACGCCGCTCGGAGAAGTCGGCGACAGAGAGCGTCACCTCGGAGCGTTAGCCCGCCTCGCACGATCGCCCCCGGTGACCGCCGGGGGGGATCCCTTGAATCCGGCGCGTATACTGCGTCCCGTGGCGCCCAACCCACCGTATTTTGCGACAGTCGTCGTCGCCATCGTCCTGATGGTCGTGGGACTTTCCCTCGAAGGCAGCCTCTTCTCCGTGGCTGCCCTGAACACGCTCGTCGGCGACCTCACCGCGGCAGTCGGGATCGCCGTGTCTGCCGAGCAGATCGGCCGCATCCTCATCGTCAGCTCGCCGACATTGCTGATCGTCGGCTCGCTGGTCCGGGGAATCTGATGGCCCGTCGCCGGAGCAACCAGGCGCCCAGGATGGGCACGATCCTGGTCGCGCTGCTGCTCACGGTGTTCGCCGCGCTCGTCTTCTTCACGAGCCTGCTGCCGGGCACGATCGCCGGCTTCGCGAGCGGGACCCTTGCGCTCTACGCGGCGGTCATTGCCTTCGTGATCCTGCTGCTCGGTGTCTTCGTCAAGGGCATCTAGGACCACGCCCTGGGACGGCAACTCACGGCAATACAGCGAGGCCCCTGGCGGCGTCCTCCTGGGTCTCGGCCGTCACCCCGAACACCGTGTCGCCCCTGAAGTAGATGTAGCTCGTGGTTCCGGCCGCGTCGAGGATGACCCAGACGTCCTTGCCGCCCACGTTCGACCGGGTTGGGCGCGTGCCGGTGTCCTGCTCCTGGGCGTCGATGAACAGCTGCTCGAACCGGCCCCCGTCGGCACCCTTGATCCGGAACGCGATCAGGCCGATCCCGGCGCATTCCGGGCCCGCCACGCCGGCACCGGCGACCGAGACGTCGGCGTCCGACCGCCCGAGTGCGGCAACGACCCCGGCGAACGCCTCGTCGTTGGCGACGAACTCAGCGCCGGTGAAGCTGAACTTCTGCGTCGTCTGGCCGCAGAACTCGCTCGGGAGCTGAGCTTCGAGGTCGACGTCGGGCTCGAAGGACGGGATCTCGAAGCTCGGCAGATCCTCCGGAACGGACGTGGCCGGTGGCGGGGTCGTGACGACGGCCGGCGACGTCGTCGGGGCGGCGCTGCCACCGCACGCGGCGATCCCGAGCGCGAGCACCGCGAGGATCGCAACGAGGCGGCCCAGCGGGGCGGGTCGGTGGGACATCGGTAGCTCCTCCAGGGCTTTCCGCGACCGCCGCGGGATGGCTTCAGGGCGGATTGGGAGGGACAGGGTACCGCGCCGCCCGCCGGGGGACCCGTTGACGGTTTGGACCGTAATTCCGATAATGGCACTCGGATATAGCAAAACGCCCTCACGACGGCCCCTGGCCGTCCAGGAGACTCGATGACGACGACGCGCGAGGCTGTTGCCGACCGGCGCGACCAGTACGCCTTCCACGACGACATCGTCTACCTCAAGGAGACGAAGCGCGGCCTCACCCGCGACACCGTCCGTGAGATCAGCGGCTTCAAGGACGAGCCGGACTGGATGCTCGAGTTCCGGCTGCGCGCCTACGACCATTTCGTCAAGCGGCCGATCCCCATGTGGACGGACGGTCTGGACAAGATCGACTTCGACAAGATCGTGTACTACCGCAAGCCGTCGGACCGCGAAGAGAAGTCGTGGGACGATGTGCCCGAGAAGATCAAGGCGACGTTCGAGAAGCTCGGTATCCCGGAGGCGGAGCGCAAGTTCCTCGCCGGCGTCGGCGCCCAGTACGACTCCGAGGTGGTCTACCACAGTGTCCGCGAGGAGCTGACGAAGATCGGCGTCGTGTTCATGGGCACGGACCAGGCGCTCGTCGAGCACCCCGAGATCTTTCGCAAGTACTTCGGCACGGTGGTCCCGCCGGAGGACAACAAGTTCGCCGCCCTCAACAGCGCCGTCTGGTCGGGCGGCTCCTTCGTCTACGTCCCGAAGGGCGTCGAAGTCCCGCTCCCGCTCCAGGCGTACTTCCGGATCAACGGCGAGAACACGGGCCAGTTCGAGCGGACGCTGATCGTGGTCGACGAGGGCGCGAAGGTCCATTACATCGAGGGGTGTACTGCGCCGATCTACGCGACCGACTCGCTGCACGCGGCAGTGGTCGAGGTCATCGCGCTGCCTGGCTCAAAGGTCCGCTACACGACGATCCAGAACTGGTCGAACGACGTCTACAACCTCGTCACGAAGCGCGCCCACGCCCACGAGAACTCGACCGTCGAGTGGATCGACGCGAACACCGGGTCGCGCAAGACGGTCAAGTTTCCGGCGATCTACCTGCGCGGTGAAGGCGCGACCGCGGACATCATCAGCGTCGCGGTGGCCGGCAAGGGCCAGCACCAGGACACCGGCGCCAAGGCCGTCCACCTCGCCCCGAACACGAAGAGCCGGATCGTCTCGAAGTCCGTCTCGAAGGACGGCGGCCGGGCGACGTATCGGGGCCAGCTCAAGGTCGCCCCCGGCGCGACGAACGTCGTCGCCAGCGTTCGCTGCGACGCGCTTATGCTCGATGACCAGAGCCGGAGCGACACGTACCCGTACATCGACATCCAGGAAAACGACACGACGATGACCCACGAGGCCACCGTCGGGAAGATCAGCGCGGACCAGGTCTTCTACCTGATGAGCCGCGGCCTGACCGAGAACGAGGCGCAGAACCTCATCGTCCAGGGCTTCCTCGAGGTCTTCACGAAGGAGCTCCCGATGGAGTACGCGATCGAGTTCAACCGCCTCGTGAAGCTCGAGATGGAGGGCTCGCTCGGGTGAAACGGCGCGGCGGCCAGTGCGCCCGCTGACCGCTGCCACGCCGGCCACGGCCCAGGCGGCCTCGCCAGCCCGACCCCGGGCCACCCGCCGCAGTCCGACAGACCTCACCTTCCAGCTCGACGAGACGCTCGTCGAGCAACTCGCCGCCGCTGGGCCCGACTGGCTGGCGGCCGATCGCCGGGCGGCACTTGCCCGCTTCCGCGCGCTCCCGATCGAATCGAATCGGCTCTACACGCCGTACGTCGACCTGCGGGCGGCCGACCTCGAGGCTGTACGGGCATACGAGGCGCCGGCCGGGGAGGCGCGGGGTCGGGTGGCACTCCCCGACGGAACGGCCGCGCTCGCGGCCGTCCGCGAGGATGCCGTCGATGCCCTGGAGCTCGACGACGACGCCCGCGCGGCCGGCGTGACGATCGAGACTCTGGGCGGCCTCATCCGGCGCGACCCGGCGGTGGCACGGGGCCTGCTCGAGGGGCAGACCTCGCTGCCGGTGGACGATGCGCTCGCGCAGCTGACCCGCGCGGGCTGGAACCAGGGGATCGCGGTCCGCGTACCGGCCGGCGTGAAGCTCGACCGGCCGATCGTCCTGCGCTGGACGGCCGGCGCCCCGGGTCGAGCGCTCCTCACGCGGACGATCGTCGAGGTGGGCGACGGCGCGGCGGCGTCGCTCGTCGAGGAGCTCCTCGGTCCGGCCTCGACGCCGGCGGACGGCGGCCAGGCGCTGTTCAGCGGAACGCTCGAGGTACGCCTCGGCCGGGGAGCGGAGCTGGCGGTGGCGAGCATCCAGGACTTCGGCCCCGGGCAGGTCGCATTTCAGCATCGGAACGCCCTGATCGGCGAGGGCGCGTCGCTCCACTGGGCCCTCGCCCAGCTGGGTGCCCGGCTCGTCCGGTCGCGGGTCGACAATCGGCTGGTCGGGGATCGGTCGAGTGTCGAGCAGGTCGAGATCGTGTTCGGCGCGGAGGACCAGCTGTTCGACCTCACCTCGTACACCCGTCACATCGGCCGGGACACGACCGGCAACCTCCTGTCGAAGGGCGCCCTCCTCCACCGCTCGCGGTCGTACATGAAAGGCCTGATCGTCATCGAGCGGTCGGCGATCGGCACCGACAGCTTCCTCGGCGAGTTCGGAATGAACCTGTCGAGACAGGCCCGCGCCGTGGCGATCCCGTCGCTCGAGATCGACCAGCCCGACTGCCGTCGGGCGGCCCATTCATCGTCGGTCGGCCCGATCGACGAGGGCCAGCTGTTCTACCTCGAGTCGCGCGGCATCCCGCCGGACGAGGCGCGCAAGTTCATCGTCCTCGGCTTCCTCGAACCGGTCGTCGCCCGGGTTCCGCTTGCCGAGACCCAGGACCGGCTGCGCGAGCTGCTCGAGGCGAAGTGGGCTGCAGGATCGGCCTCGACCCCGGCGGCCGCGTAGGCCCCGCTACCCAATCGTGTGCCCTCGCCGATGACCGTCGGCTGCATAGGAACACGGGGGAGGCCCGGGGTCGGGCTTCGTATTCCGCCGACGGTCATCACTCCTCGGCGCCCGTGAAATGAGGCGGATCGATCTCCTCGCGCTCGACGAGGTGCCCGAGGGAACGAT
Organism: uncultured Anaerolineaceae bacterium; assembly: GCA_964626755.1. Taxonomy (GTDB): domain Bacteria; phylum Chloroflexota; class Limnocylindria; order Limnocylindrales; family CSP1-4; genus JACDAV01. The sequence goes on from CAZVGO010000005.1 coordinate 110,271, forward strand.
GAAGATGGCCTCGGTCGACGGTGTCGATCCGGTCCTCGTGGTCAACGTTGACGGGGAGATCCGGGCGATGCAGGGGATCTGCAGTCACGAGTACTTCGAGCTCGACAAGGGCTTCCTGACGCGCGGCTCGCTGACCTGCGCGCTCCACCTCTCGCGCTTCGACCTCGTGTCCGGCGAGCCACTCGACCCGCCGGCGGAGCTGCCGCTCGCCCTCTACGCGGTCATCGTCGAGAATGGCCGGATCTTCATCGAGATCCCGGACGGGCCACTGCCGGTCAACGAATAGCGACCGGGTGGTCAGCCGGACGCGTCCGCCCTTGTCCGGAGTCCCGCCGGGGCGGCGGCGTCCCGCCGCAGCGAGAACCGCAGCTCCTCGCCGGCCGGCTCGTGGCCGTCGAGCAGCGACACGACGTACTGCCCGATCGCCGGCCCGTGCTTGAACCCGTGCCCGGAGCCGCCGCCGACGAGCCAGGCATTCGAGAGGCCGGGATGCCGGTCGATGAGGAAGTGCGAATCGGACGTCGTCTCGTACTGGCAGACCCGGGTCTCGACCACCGGGGCCCCGGCGAGCGACGGGAACCGGCCGCGGCAATATGCCCGGACCGCCTCGATCGACTCGGGCGCGACGACCCGATCCCCAGAGTCCGGGTCCCAGGGCCCGCCGTACGAATCGGTCGCGATCTTGACCCCGCGGCCATCGACCGAGCCGATCCCATAGAACGCGCTGTCGTAGTCGACCCAGGACGGGAAGCGGGGTGCATCCCAACGGTCGTCGCCGGGCGCCGGTCCCAGGTAGTGGAGGTCCTGCTTCGTCACCCGGATCGCTTCGCCGGCGATGTCGGGGAAGACCTTCGGCAGCCATGGCCCGCAGGCGAACACGAACTGGTCGCCCGGCCAGCGCCGGCCGGATGCATCGACGACGTCGACGAGCCGATCGCCCTCCACCCGGCCCGGGCGAGCCTCGGCCAGCTCGAGGGTCACGCCCTCCGTCACCGCGCGGGCGGCCGTCGCGGCGACGCCGCGCCGGGCGAGCAGGAGCCCGCCTTCCGGCTCGAGGATGGCGAAGGCCAGGTCGTCGACCGCGATCCCCGGCCAGCGCGTCGCGACCTCTGCCGGCGTGAGCCGCTCGACGGGGATGCCGAGGCCGGCAAGCGCACCGAACGAGGCCGCCTCGAACCCGTCCTCGCGCCGGGCGAACCACAGGGCGCCGGCCTCCACGAAGATCGGATCGCCGATCGCCAGCCCCAGGACGATCCACGCTTCCCGCGACGCTCGCGACCAGCGGGCATAGAAGGTGTCCTCGCCGTGCGACGAGCGGATGATCCGTGTCTCGTCGCCGGACGACGCCCGCGAGTTGCCCGGTCCGTACGCGTCGAGGAGCGTGACCGACCGGCCGGCCCGCACCGCGCGCAGGCCCGTCCAGGCCCCCATCGTCCCCGCGCCGACGACGACGACGTCGGTCACGGCGTGAGGGTCAGTGTCGCGTCGGCGGTTGCCTCGACCGCCGCGCGGGTGAAGAGCAGCGGGACCGCCTTGCCCGTCCGCCACGACTCGATCAGGTCACCGTAGTGAGCGTCGAACGGGTTACCGCTCTGGCCGGTCGACTGGACGATCCGCGCGCCGTCGAGATCAGACATGTCGATCGTCAGCCGGTACGACGGCCCGTTCGTGACGGCGAACACCTGGCCGAGGCCGACGGGCTCGAAGTCCGGATCGTATGGATCGGCATACAGGCGGTCGGCCCGGTAGTAGTTGTTGTTGACGGTGCCCGCGGCCCCCGCGACCGGCAGGCTGCCCCGGTTGAAGTACGCCTCGAGCGGCCCGATCCCGCTCCGCCCCAGGGTCTCCTCGCGGAACGTGATCGTGTGGAGCCGGCCCCATCGCCAGCTGCCGGGATCGCCGAGAAGCTCGCGCAGCTCACGGCTCGCCCGGTCGAGCGCCGCCCCGGTGATCGCGCCGGCCGTCTCCCGGACGGATGGCGTGCGCGGGTCGTCCCACCACGCCGATCCCGGGTCGTCGAGCAGCCGCTCGAGTAGCTGCCACGACGCCGTCCCGCCGACGTAGTCGCGGGCCAGCGGGCCCAGGTCGTCGTCGAAGATCGCCCCGAGCAGGCGGAGCTCGAAGGCGAGGTACGCGCCGCAGCCGGGGCTCTCCTCGTCGCACCTGAAGTCCCAGCCCTGGACGAGCTCGAGGAGTGCCTTGCCGTCCGCGGTCGTCGGTTCCGCGCCGCCAAGCTTCGGCACGATCCGGCGGGCCCTGAGGACCTCGGTGTCGGCCTGGATCTCGGCCATCTCGTCGGTCGTGAGGCCGTCGCTCGAGAGCCTCCCGAGGCGGTCGAGGATGATCGCGGCTCGATCGCCCGAGTCCCAGTCGGCGCCGAGGTCGTGGGGGTAGCCTGGCCCGGTCGGCGCGTTGTTCGCGGTGACGATCCAGCCGGCCGCCGGGTCGAGCTGCCACGGCAGCTCCTCGAACGGTATGAAGCCCCGCCAGTCGTAGACGCCACCGTCTCCGGCGAACGGCCGCCGCCCGTCGGCGCCGCCCCGCCTGATCGGGATCTTGCCCGGCAGCTGGTAGCCGATGTGGCCGTCGGCGTCGGCGTAGACGAAGTTCTGGGACGGCGTCCCGTAGCCCCGCAGCGCCTCGCGAAACTCCGAAAAGTTGCCCGCCGTGTTCAGCCTGAAGATCGAATCGAACGTGCCGTCGACGCCGCTCGTCGCGGCCCACCCGAGGGCAAGCATCGGGGCGTCCTTGAGCCGCTCGTCGACGTCGTTGAGGATGGGCCCGTGGACCGTCTCGCGGATCTCGAGCTCTTCCGATTCGCCTCCGGCGACCCGGATGACTTCGCGTCTGACCTTGAACGGCCGGGACTCGCCCTTGTAGAGGTAGCGGCCGGGATTGGCCGGGTCGGAGACCTCGACGAACAGGTCCTGGACATCCGGGTCGACATTCGTCGCGCCCCAGGCGATCCGCGCGTTGTGACCCAGCACGACCGCCGGCGTCCCCGGGAACGACACGCCGACGACGTCGAACGGGCAAGCCTCGGTGACGTCGCGGCAATGGAGGCCATTCATGTACCAGACCGACGGCATCCCGAGACCGAGGTGCGGATCGTTGGCAAGCAGTGCGCCGCCGGTCGCGCTCTTCGACGGGGCCACGACCCAGTTGTTGCTCCCGATGCCGTCGCTGCCGACAAGCGCGCCACCGGCGGTGAGGCCGGCGATCGAGAGAGCCGCGGCCGATCGCCCCGCGACCTCGCGCCAGGCGGCCGCCTGGTCGGCGTCGAGCTTGACCAGCGCTGAGCCGGCCGGGCCGACGGTCGGAGCCGGATCGCCCGCGGCGAACGCGCCCGAGCCGGAGATGACCGGAGCCCCGGGAGGGTAATCCGGGAACAGCTCGTTCGTCCGTGCCGGATCGCCGAGGCGCGTGTCCGCGAGCATCCGGAAGACTTCCTCGTCGAAGTTCCCGCCGAGGTTCCAGGCCTGGACCTTCTGCCAGGCTGCCGAATCGAGGGCGGTCCAGGGCTCCGGGTCGTACCCGCTCGGGCCGCCCTTGCCGCTCTGGAGGCCGGTCACGACGAACGCGAGCCCGAGCGAGCCGCGATGGTCGTCGAGAAAGGCGTTCACCCCGGCGGCGTACGCGTCGAGCCCCGCGCGGGCCCCGGGCGAGAGCGCGGCGAGATCGCGCTCTGCCGCACCCCGCCAGTCGAGCGCCCGGATGAACCTGTCCGTCTCGAGCTGGCTCTGCCCGAACAGCTCGCTGAGCCGACCCGACGAGATGTGGCGCCAGACCTCCATCTGCCACAGCCGGTCCTGGGCATGGATGTAGCCCTGGGCAAGGAAGAGGTCGTGAGGTGTGGCGGCCACGATCCGGGCGATCCCGGCGTCGTCCCGGAAGACCGATACCTCGTCGTCCAGGCCCGGGATTCGGATCGTGCCGCTCGTCTGGGGAAGGGCGCGGGTCGTGATCGCGACGAGGAGGCCGCCGACGACGACCGCGAGGACGACGACGATGACGAAGAGCCGCTTCGCGAGGCCTCCGATCAGGGCGAACCCCTCCTCTGTGCCAGGCCCACGCGCGAGGCCTTGTGCCCGCCCAGTCTGGCGGTCGGGGCGCACCGCCGCACGCTGGTTCCGGGCGCCATCAGCGGGGCAGGATCGTCCCGAGGCCGCGCTCCGCGGCCGTCCGGACGATCGCATCGCCGAAGACGACGTCGGCGAGGCCGACGCCGAGGTGGGTGACGACGACCCGGCCGGGCGGTCGGGGAGTGCCGGCGATGATCGCCTCCCCGAGCATCGCTCGTGGGTTCGGGTAACCCTCGAACAGGCCGGCGTCGCGGTTGGCGAGGAACTGGTCGCGGTGATCGACGAGGAACAGTGCGGCGTCGCGGGCGACCTCGGCCGCGCAATAGGTCGCGTAGTCGACCGGGACGACGAGCGCCTCGGGTGACAGCCAGTCGTTGGTCATCACCTGGCGGACCGGCCCGAACGCCGCGGCCGTGACGACGACGTCCGCCCCCGCGACGGCGTCCCGGGCCGATCGGCAGGCGCGCGCGGCCGCGATCCCGCCGGTGGCGCGGGCGCGCGCGGCGAGATCCTCCGCCCGTTCCGGGTGACGGTCGAAGACGGCCAGCTCGACGCCGGGCAGCAGATGGCCGAGGACCGCGAGGTGGCTCTGCCCCTGGACGCCGGCACCGAGGAGCGTGGCGCGCGACGGCCGCCCATCCACCCGCGGTGCGAAGCGACGGATGGCAACGCCGCTCACCGCGGCCGTTCGCTCGGCGGTGAGCGGGCCGGCGTCGAGGACCGCCAGCGGGACGCCGGTCCCCGGGTCGTTGAGGATGACGAGCCCGTGGATCGCCGGCAGGCCCCGGGCGGCATTGCCTCCGAATCCCGCGATCCATTTCATCCCCAGCAGGTCCGCGGCGGGGTCATCGCCCCGGAGGTGGGCGGGCATCGCATGGGCGAATGAGCCGTCCGGCCGCGGGTGGACCCCGATCTTCGGCGGCAGCTCTGCCACGCTCGGGCGGGCGAGGGCCGTGAGGGTCAGCTCTGCGAGCGCGAGGCGCTCGTCGAGTGCCGGCATCGCAGCGACGACGTCCGCAGCCGCGAGGTAGCGGAGCGGCGGCAGTCCTGGCGCGTCCGGCGACGGCATCGGCGGCAGTGTAGAACCGGAGGGCCGGCCCGCGGCCGGCTTCGCGACCCTCGGATAGGATTTCGGCCATGCCCCCGGCGAACACGAAGGACAGCCTCGCGAACCTCCGCCTCGAGCGAGACGCGATCGCGCTGTACGACGCGCTCGCCGACATCGAGCCGGACGGACGCCGCGCCGCGGCGTTCAGGAAGATCGCGGGGAACGAGCGACGCCACGCCGACGTGTGGGCCGGCAAGCTGCGCGCCCAGGGCATCGACGTGCCGCCTGCCCGCAAGCCCCGGCTGCGGGTCCGGCTCATCATCGCGGCCGCCCGTCTCTTCGGCACCAACGCGGTGTCCGACCTCGTCCGCGCGCTCGAGGGCGACGAGGAGACTGCGTACGTGGCCCAGGCCTCGCCCGAGGTCGCCGCAATCGCCGCCGACGAGCGCGAGCACGCAGAGATCTGGAAGCGGCTGAGCGACTCGCGGGCGAGCGAGGCCGGACGGGCGGCGATCGCCGCCACGCCGGCGCGAGACGGCGTTCGCGAGGCCCGTGGGGTGGGGAACGCCGGCGAGATCGGCCGCCGCGAGGGGTGGCACCGGTCAGGGCGCTCGGGCACGCTCCGGGCGGTGATCTTCGGGGTGAGCGACGGGCTCGTCAGCAACCTGTCGCTCGTCATGGGCGTCGCCGGGGCCGCCGCGCAGCCGACCTTCATCCTCCTCGCGGGGATCGCCGGGCTGCTCGCCGGGGCGAGCAGCATGGCCGCCGGCGAGTACATCTCCATGCAATCGCAGCGCGAGCTCTTCGAGCGTCAGATTGCCCTCGAGCGGGCGGAGATGGAGGCCATGCCCGAGGAGGAGGAGGCGGAGCTGGCCGCGGTCTACCGGTCGAAGGGATTCACCGACGAAGAGGCGGCCCGGATCGCCCACCGCCTGTTCCGCGATCCCGAGACCGCGCTCGACACGCTCGTCCGCGAGGAGCTGGGGCTCGACCCCGACGAGCTCGGGTCGCCGTGGGGGGCCGCGTTCGGGTCGTTCCTCGCGTTCTGCGTGGGCGCGCTCGTGCCGGTCGTCCCGTACCTGTTCACCGGCGGCGCCCTGGCGTTCTACGCTGCTCTCGGGGCGAGCCTCGTCGGGCTGTTCGCGGTCGGCGCAGGGGTGAGCCTGCTGACCGGTCGCTCGACGCTGTACTCCGGCCTGCGCCAGGTCGGAATCGGCGCCGCCGCCGCAGCGGTGACGTACGCCGTCGGATCGATCATCGGCGTGGCGGTGGCCTGACCGATGCCCGGTGCCAGGACCATCCTCGCGGCTCTCGCACTCGGCGTCGTCGTCGGCGTCTACCTCCAGTCCTGGGTCCGCTGGCCGACGTTCCTCGCCGTCGCCGTCGGGGCAGTGATGATCGTGTTCATCCTCCTCGTGGCAGCCTCGCTCGGCCAGGACGACGCGGCCGCCGATGCGGCGTGGCGCGCGGCGGCGCCGGACATCGCCGGGCGGGATCCGGGGCGGAGTCCGGCAGGGACGGTCGGGACGGCCGGGCATGGCGCCGGAGAGCCGCGCGATGAGCACGACTGACCTCGACGCCCGTCTCCGCGAGGAGGGCCTGTCCGCCTCGCCGTGGTCGAACGGGCCGGGTGACCGGTATGGCGCCCACGACCACGCTTACGACAAGGTCATCGTCGTCGCGGCCGGCTCGATCGCGTTCGGGCTGTCCGAGGGCCGGTCCGTGGAGCTGGCCGCCGGGGACCGGCTCGAGCTCCCGGCGGGAACGAGGCACGACGCCCGTGTTGGACCCGGCGGGGTAACCTGCCTCGAGGCCCACGCGCCGGCGGGCACGCTGCCGGGGCTGGCGAGGCTCGTTGCGGGCACGTGGCCGGTGGCTCGCGAAACCGGCAAGGCGGGGGAGGCGTAACCGATGACAGGGGATCGGAGCGGTCCGGCCGCCGACGCCGCCCTCGTCCGCGAGGTAGCGGCGGGGTCGCAGGACGCGCTGGCGATCCTCTATGACCGACACGCGGATGCCGTCTATCACGCCGCGAGCCGGTTGACCTCGGATCGGCAGGTCGCCGAGGAGGTGGTGCAGGAGACGTTCCTCGCGTTGTGGAACCGGGCGGAGCTGTTCAACCCGGCCGCCGGATCGCTCGCGGCCTGGCTGCACACGATCGCCCGGAACCGGACGGTCGACCGGCTTCGCGCGGCCGGCCGGCGCCCGAACCTCGTCGCGCTTTCGTCGGCCAGCGGCGTCGACGAGCACGATACGGCGGCGCTGGAGCGGCTCGTGTTGAGTGGCAGAGTGCTTGGCGGGGCGGACCTGGGACCGGGTCCCGAACGCGCACTCGAGTCGGCTGAGGTTCGGATCGCCGTCCAGGACGCGCTGGTGTCGATGCCGGACACCGAGCGGACCGTGATCGTGCTCGCGTACCACGAGGAGCTGTCACAGACGGAGATCGCGAGACGGCTCGGGTGGCCGCTCGGGACCGTGAAGACTCGAACCCGGCGGGCGTTGCTCCACCTCCGCATGGCCCTGGCGGAGGAGCTGCGCGAGCCCCTCGACCGCGGGGAGACGGCGGTCGGCGCGCGCGAAGGATCGGCCGAATGAGCGGGCGGCGAGACCAGGCGACGGGCCACAGACGGAGCGACGATGGATCACGCTGAGGCACGCGAGCTGCTCGAGCTCGCAGCCGTGGAGCCCGGGGGCCTCGACCGGCTGATGGCCGGCGATACGCCCGATGCCGCCTCGCTCGCCGGGCATCTCGCCGGCTGCCGAGACTGCACGGCCGCCCTCGCGCGCCTCCGTAGGGACGCGGCGGTCATCGCGGCGGTCGTCCGATCGACCCCGCCGCCCGCGCTCCGCGAGCGGACCCTGGACTACGTTCGCCAGATCGGCCGCGATCGCTTTCTCGCGCCATCGATCCCCGTCGCCGCCCGTCTCACAGGGCCCGGCCGCGCCGATCCGCGTTCGCGCGGGCGCCGCGCCGCCGTGCTTGCCGGCCTCGCCGCGGCGTTGATCGCAGCGGTCGCCGGGACCGGCCTGATTCTCGAGGCCCGGAATCAGGCGGGTATCGCACAGCAAGCGGACATCATCGCGGCCCTCAGCCGGGTGACGACCTGGACACTCCGCCTCGAGGCTCAGCCGGATGCGCGGCGGGTCGAGCTGGCTGGCAGTCCCGGGACGGACGCCGGCGGGAGCATCCTCTTCTCGCCGTCCAGTCGCGAGCTGGTCGTCGTCGTCAGCGGGTTGACCGAGCCGGCCGCGGGGCGGGAGTACCGGTGCTGGATGGAGGTCGAAGGGCAGCGTGGTCCGGTCGGCCGGATGTTCTTCGGCGGGGACCTGTCCTACTGGGCCGGACCCGTCGAGACGCTCGGCGACGTCGGGACCAGCGCCCGGTTCGGGATCTCCCTCGTCGATGCGACCGGGTCGTCCGTCGAGGGCGAGCCGGTTCTGAGCGGTGAGCTGCGAGGCAGCTGACCGACGCACGCCGGCCGCGCCGCGAGGCGTCACACTGATGGCGCTCATGTCCCGAGTCGACGCAAACAGCACTGCGACCAGCGACGAGTCGAACGGCTCGCACCCGGGCGTGCCCGCGCCCGCGACACCGTCCGGCGGATCCCGGTCCGGCAATCCCGTGCCGGAGGCGTCGGTCGCCGCCATGTTCGACGGGATCGCGCCCGTCTACGACCGGCTGAACACCCTGATGACCTTCGGGCGCGACGGCCGCTGGCGCCGGAGGGTGGTCGAGGCCGCGGGGCTCAAGCCGGGAGACTCGGTCCTCGACGCTGCATGCGGGACCGGCAAGCTCGCCGCGGAGCTCGCCGACCGGGTCGGACCGTTCGGCCGGGTCCTCGCCGTCGACCTGTCGCCGGGGATGGTGTCGCGCGGCGTCGCGTCGTTCGCGGACCTCGTCCAGCTCGAGTTCCGGGTCGGCAACGCCCTGGCGCTGCCGGCCGGGAATGGCGAGTTCGACGCGGCGACGATCGGCTTCGGGATGCGCAACCTGGCGGATTTCGAGGCGGGCTTCCGCGAGCTGCGCCGGGTCGTCCGGCCCGGCGGCCGCGTCGTGTGCCTCGAGCTGACCACGCCCCGCCCCGCCTGGTGGGGCCGCCTGTTCCTCGGCACGTTCCGGCGGGTCGCCCCACTGGCCGGCCGGCTGCTCGGCCGCGCCGCGGCGTACCACTACCTGCCGGCATCGCTCGATGGCTTCCCGGATGCGGAGCGGCTGTCCGCCACGATGCAGGCAGCCGGGCTGACGGACATCCGCGTCCGGCGAATGGGGCTTCGCTCCGTGGCGCTCCACACGGGGACCGTGCCCCCGGGCTGACTGGCCCCGGCGGTCCCGCGTCAGTCCGCTGGTGGTGCCGCCTTGCGGCGCCGGCGGGGAGGCGCGACGGTCCGTTCGGCCCGCTCGGCGGCGGCCGGCTCGGCGGCGGCCGGCTTGGCGGCGGCCGGCCTGGTGGCCGCTTCGGCCGCTTCCGGCGGCGCGCCCGGCCTGCCAGTCAGCGATTCCCGGCGGGCCGTCGCCGCTCGCTCCGGGCCGTCCGGCGGCGGCGCCGCGAGATAGGCGCGGTGGAGGCGGAGGACCCGGTCCGCGGTCCGGGGGTCGATCTGCTCGCCATCGTCGCGCATCGTGGCGGCGATCCAGGCCGCCTCCATCGGGATCTCCTCCGCCTCGACGTCCGCGTCCCGCCGGGCCGAATCGGCGAGAACGAGCCAGACGAGCGCCGCCCCGGCGACGAGCCCCACGATCAGCAGCCACCAGTTGAACTCGGCGTTCACGGGCGGGTCCGGGGCGCGCCGACCCGCGGCGAAGCCGTCGAAAGCGGGAGGTTCATCCGGCGGCCAGTATAGGGAGCCGGGCCTTCCCGGGCGCCCACCCGGTCCGCCGGCGCCTGCCCCGGCCGCGGCCGGTACACTCGGCCCCGATGTTCGATCTCACGCCCGACCCGATCGCATTCCACATCGGGCCCTTTCCTCTGCATTGGTACGGGCTCGCCTATGCCGTCGGCCTGACGGCCGTCTATTTCCTCGTGGTGTGGCTCACCCGGCGGGCCGGACGGAACGTCGACCTGGTCAGCAACGGGCTCATCATCATCGCGATCGCGGCGCTCATCGGTGGCCGGCTGTACCACGTCATCGACCAGTGGCACCTCTACCGCGACAACCTCGCGGCGATCATCCTGCCGCCGTACTCCGGCCTCGGCGTATACGGCGGGATCGCCACCGGGACACTCGCGGGCTGGTGGTATTTCACCGTCCGTCATCGCGAGTCGTTCTGGACATGGGCGGACATCATCGCGCCGGGCTTGTTCCTCATGCAGGCGATCGGGCGGTGGGGGAACTTCTTCAACCAGGAGCTGTACGGCCCGCCGACGACGCTGCCGTGGGGCATACCGATCGACTGTGCTCACCGGGTGACCCAGTATTCGTGCACCGCGTTTCCCGAAGCCACGACCCGGTTCCACCCGCTGTTCCTGTACGAGTCGATCTCCGGCTTCCTCGGCGCCGCGTTCCTCGTGTTCCTCTTCGTGCGGTTCAGGCATCGGCTTCGCCCTGGGTCACTGCTGCTCATCTTCTTCATCTGGTATGGCGCCGTGCGGTTCGGCCTCGAGGCGCTCCGCGAGAACAACTGGGTGCTGCTCGGGATCCCGACCGCCCAGATCGTGTCGATCGCGATCATCGCGATCGGGGTCATCGGGCTGGTGTGGCGCTACCGGCGCGGGCCGAGCGATCCGGAGGAGCCCGCCGCGGACCCCGAGCCTGACGCTCCTCGCCCAGCCTGAGTGGCCCGCCGGCCGCCGCCCCGAATCTCACCCGAGCGGCTGGCCGCCGAGCGGGGCGGTGTGGTGGAGGGCCTCGCCTGGCTCGGCCGGGCACCCGAAGCGCGCGCCTCCTTCCTCTACCGGCTCGCCTGGGTGCTCGCCCGCGCACTGCTGTTCGGGGTTTGCCGGTTCAGGATCGAGACCTCCGGCCGCGAGCACCTGCCGCCTGGTGGATACCTCCTCGTCGGAGCGGCGCACCGCGGCTGGATGGACCCGTTCGTGGTCATCCACGCCCTGCCGCCCGAGCCTCGGGCGTGGTTTCTCGGCAGCGGCCCGTCGACGTTCACGTCCCGCTGGCGGGAGTCGCTGATCCGGCGGCTCGGCGGCCTCCTGCCGGTCTGGCGGGGCGGGATCGGCGTCGACAAGCACGTGGAATCGGCTCGGGCCGTCGTCGCGAACGGCGGCGTGTTCGTCCAGATGCCGGAGGGCACTGTCAGCGGGCCGCCGGGCCGGATCGGGCCGTTCCGTCCCGGGGCGATGCTCATTGCCCTGCGCACCGGCGCCCCGATCGTGCCGTTCGCGATTGCCGGGACCGAGGAGCTGTACGTGGGCCGCCGGATGGCTTCCCGGATCCTGCCGGCGACGACGTTCGCTGCCCTCGTCCCCGGCTGGAGCGGCGTCCGCCCGGATGAGGGGAGCCGGGAGGAGCTCGACCTCGCCCGCCGGGCGACCGAGTCACTCGCGGCGATTCTCGGGCCGGTCGTCGAGCAGCTCCAGCCTCTGACCGTCGATCCGCCAGATCGTCCGCGTCGACTCCGGCGCCGGCTCACGTGGCTCTTCCTTCGTCCCGGGCGGCTCGACCGGGAGTAGGGCAGCAGGCCGCACCTATACTCGGGCCGGATGGACTACGCCGGATCGATCCTCGAGCTCGTCGGCCGCACGCCCCTCGTCCGGCTCACCCGGATCCCCCGGGACCTCGGGCCGCCGGACGCCCAGCCACTCATCCTGGCCAAGCTCGAGATGCTCAACCCGGGCGGCTCGGTGAAGGACCGGATCGGTCTCCCGATGATCGAGGCGGCCGAGCGGGAGGGGAAGCTCAAGCCCGGCGGGACGATCATCGAGCCCACGTCCGGCAACACCGGGCACGGCCTCGCGATCGCGGCGGCGCTCAAGGGCTACCGCTGCATCTTCGTCATGGCCGACAAGCAGTCGGCCGAGAAGCAGGCTCTCCTCCGCGCGTACGGGGCGGAGGTCGTGCTGTGCCCGACGAACGTTGCGCCAGAGTCGCCTGAGTCGTACTACTCGGTCGCAGCGCGCCTCGCCCGCGACATCCCCGGCGCGTTCAAGCCGGACCAGTACTGGAACGAGGAGAACCCGAAGGCCCACGAGACGACGACCGGCCCGGAGATCTGGGAGCAGACCGGCGGCCGGATCAGCCACCTCGTCGTGAGTGTCGGGACCGGCGGCACCGTGTCGGGAATCGCCCATCACCTGAAGGGCCGGAATCCGGCGATCCGCGTGGTCGGGGCAGACCCCGAGGGGAGCGTCCTGTCCGGCGACACGGCCCGCCCGTACCTCACCGAGGGCGTGGGCGAAGACTTCTTCCCGGGCACATTCGATCCCGGAACGGTCGATCGCTGGGTCCGCGTGTCCGACCGGGACGCGTTTGCGATGGCCCGCCGGATCACGCGCGAGGAGGGGATCCTCGCCGGCGAGTCATGCGGGACCGCCCTCGTGGCCGCCCTCGACGAGGCGCGGGAGCTGATCGCCGCCGCCCCGGCGGCCGCGCGCGAGGCCGTCTTCGTCGTGGTGCTGCCGGACGGCGGGCGAAACTACCTCTCGAAGCTCTACAACGACGAGTGGATGCGGGTCAACGGGCTCCTCCCGACCACCGGCGCGGTGGTCCGCATCACCGAGCTGCTCGGCGGCGACCATCACCACGACGACCTGCCCGACCTCGTCCTCGCCCGCACCCGCCAGCGCGTCGGAGATGCGATCGCGCTACTCCAGGAATACGGGATCAGCCAGCTCCCGGTGTCCGAGGACATGGAGGGGAACGCGGTCGTCGGGATCGTCGGGTCGATTACCGAGAAGGGCCTGCTCGACCGGGCGTTCCGTGACCCCTCCGTCGTCGAGCGGACGGTGGGCGAGGTCATGGACCCGCCGCTCCCGCTGGTCGAGGCGTCCGCCACCCTCGACGACGCGTTCGCCCTCCTGTCGGGTGGCGCCCAGGCGCTGGTCGCGGTTCGCGGCGAGCGGCCCGCCGGCATCGTGACGAAGCTCGACCTGCTGGAGTACCTCACCCACCGCGGCAGCCGACCCGGATGACCGACTCGGACAGATCAGCCGGCGTCAGCTTCGATACGCTCGCCGTCCACGCCGGGGCCGAGCCCGACGAGCTGACCGGGGCGGTCGCGCCGCCGATCTACCAGACCTCGACGTACGCCCAGGACGGCGTGGGCCGGCCCCGCCGCGGCTACGAGTACGCCCGGTCCCAGAACCCCACCCGCGAGCGGCTGGAACGGGCCGTCGCGGCGCTCGAGGGAGCGCGCCACGGGATCGCGTTCGCGAGCGGGTCCGCCGCCACGGCGGCGATTGCCCAGCTCGCCGGCCCGGGCGAGGAGATCCTCGTCGGCGACGACGTCTACGGCGGCACGTATCGCTACTTCGAGCGGGTCCACCGGGCGGGCGGGGTCGATGCCCGGTACGTCGACCTCGACGCGGGGCGGGACGTGCTGTGGGAGTCGCTCAACGAGCGGACGCGGCTCGTCTGGTTCGAGACTCCGACGAACCCGTACCTGAAGCTCGTCGATGTCGCGGCCGCGGCCGGGGTGGTCGGGCGCCGGGCAGCGGAGTCGGGCCGGCCAAGGCCGCTGATCGTCGTCGACAACACGTTCGCCTCGCCGGCCCTCCAGCGGCCCCTCGCGCTGGGCGCCGACATCGTGTTCCACTCGGCGACGAAGTACCTGGCCGGACACTCGGACACCGTGACCGGGGTGGCCGTCACGAGCGACGACGCGGTCGCCGAGCGGCTCCGGTTCCTCCAGAACGCGATGGGCGGGGTGCCCGGGCCGCTCGATTGCTTCCTCGTGCTGCGGGGGATCCGGACGCTCCACCTGCGGGCGGAGCGCCACGCCGCGAACGCGGGAATCGTCGCCCGCTGGCTGGCCGGCCGCGCCGACGTCGCGCTCCTTCGCTACCCGGGTCTCGCGGACGGCCCGCACGCCCATCCGCAGGCCGCGCTGGCGGCCCGCCAGATGCGCTCCGGCGGGGGAATGGTCTCGTTTGTACCACGGGCCGGCGGACGCCAGAAGCGGAGCGCCGAAGAGCGGGCGGTCGCGATCTGCGAGTCGACCCGGCTGTTCACCCTGGCCGAGTCCCTCGGGGGCGTCGAGTCGCTCATCGAGCTGCCGGCGCTGATGACCCACCTGTCAGTCGCCCACTCGCCGCTCGAGGTGGAGCCGGCGCTCATCCGCCTGTCGGTCGGGATCGAGGCGGCCGACGACCTCGTGGCCGACCTCGAGCGGGCCCTCGACGGGGCCTGACCCCGGAGCCGTTACTCGGTGCTGGGCGCGCTGACCGGCTCGAGGTTCGCGGCCGGCGTCATCTGCGTCTCGGAGATTGCCTCTCCGGTCGGCGTCGCCACCCGGTACGTGGCGGTCACCGAGCCACTCTCGCCGAGCGTGAGGTCGACCGTCACCGGCTCCCCCGACAGCCCGAACTCGGCCGCCGGGTACGTCGCCTGCAGGTCGACTGCGCCGTCCCGCTCACCGACCGTCGCGAGGCTCGTCGGCTTGAGGAGGGCATCGATCGGGTTCCCGAGCGGCGATCCGGAGTCGAGCTCGACCCATCCGGAGTCGTCATCGTGCACCCATGCCTGGGGCGGAACGGTGCGGTAGATGAGCGCCCCACCCTGGGCCTCGACGACGAATTCCCCTGCCCCGTTCAGCCAGCGGCCGGAGGCACGGGTGGCAACGTTTCCCTCGAGGTACACGGTTGCCTCGAAGGTGTAGCCGGGGAGCAGGGCCTGGAGGGCCGTCGTCAGCGGATCCTGGGCGGCCAGGGTGCTGCTCGGCTGGACCGAGGCAGGGCCACCCTGGGCCGGCTGACAGGCCGCGAGGACGGCCATGAGGAACAGGGCAGCGGCGCCGCGCACCGCGCGACGCCGCTTCGATTGATCGGCCTTCGTGGGCCGGCTGGGCCCACTGGGTAGCGAGCTCAGTTGTCGTCCCCCTTGGACCTGGCCGTGGCGGGCTTGTCCTTGCGCTCGGACTTGGCCTTCTTGTCCCTGTCGCCCCTGCACTTGCCGGACTTCCCGTCGACCTTCAGCACGTACGAGCCGTCCCTGGCGTTGAGGGAGACGGAGACCCGGACTTTCGAGCCGTCGAACGTGGCCGCGAAGCCCTTGCCCCTCGTCTTGACCGACGCAGTGTTCGGGAGTGCGGAGAGGAACGTGACCGTGCCGTCGGCGTTGACCCGGTAGGTGACCGTGGCCGCGGTCTCGTCGCACAGGTGCGCCGACCACGTCCGGGCCCCGACGGCGACCAGCTCCGCAAGGGAGCCGGACAGCCGCTGCTTGTCCTTTCCGCTGAGGACGACCCTCAACATGGCCTTGCCGCCGCCCTGGTCCACATGGACCCGGATCCACAGCGTCTTCGTGTAGCCGTCGGACTTGAAGGTCACCCGGCCGGACACGTTGTTCCCGCGTGTCCTGATCGCCGACTTCGTGATCGCCGACTTCGTGGCGGTCACGCCGGCTGGGACGGTCACGTCGCCGAGCTCCAGGGTCGGTTTCCCGTCCACGTTGCCGATCGTGTACGCGACAGTCGACGCGGTGCCGGTGCCAAAGACGTCCGCCGACCAGACGTGGCTGCCGACGAAGTCGCCGAGCGATCCGGCCCTCGCCTTGACCGACAACTTGTGGCCTCTCGCCGTCACGTCGACCTTGGTGGTCCCGCCGGCGTTGGCGAACGAGACCCTGTGGTCGCTGGACCCGGTCTCGGTCAGGGTGCCGGCCGGCCTGAGGTTGACCTGCGAGATGTGGCCGACGGCGTCGAGCTTGATCTCGACGGTCAGCGACGCGCCCAGGAGGGGCAGCGTCATCCCGCCGGTCTCGGCGATCGATTCAGTCGTGTTGGCGGCGATACCCACCGGGAACACGAGAGCGATGGCGATGAGAGCAGGCGCCACGAGGCGTCGGGTGAGGATCGTCTTCGTCTCTGCCAACCGGTTGACCTCCGTTGGAACGGGACTCGGCCAAGCACTCCGAGGGAGCGCCGGGCGGGCATCACTTCGCCCGGCCGGGTCCGATCTCGACCCTAGCGCAGGGCCCCCCGAGGTGACCTGAACCAAGGTCCTGCGGGGCACCGGCCATATGTCCCGGTTTGGCCCGATCCGTGCGGGAATCGGGCCTTCGCAGGTGGTGCGCGTCGGGGCCTGGCCGGGCGCCCGCAGCGGGCGGCGCAAGCGTCTCGCAATGCCCCGGACGATCGGGCCACGACAGGCCGTCTGCTCGGGGGGTAAGATCCTCCCGACTGTGGAAGCCGACTCCCCGCTCGCCCGCGAGGGCGCGCGAGGCACGCGCGGCCGGTCGATCTCGTGATCGCCCGCGCGCAGGAGTTCGAGCCCATGTCGACGACCCGCCCCCTCACGAAGCCCGCGTCCATTGGCCGCACCGTGCGCTCGAACCTGTCGACCGCCGAGCTGTACGAGGACGCGATCCGGGCCGGGGAAGGGGTCATGGCCGCGGAGGGTCCGCTGGTCGTCCGGACCGGCCGGCACACCGGCCGCTCGCCCGAGGACAAGTACCTCGTCCGGGAGCCGTCCTCGGCATCGAAGATCTGGTGGGGCGACGTGAACCGCCCGATCGCGCAGGAGCACTATGACCGGCTGAGGGCGCGCCTCGTCGAGCACCTCGCCTCCCGGGACCTGTATGCGCAGGACTGCTACATCGGGGCCCACCCGGGGCACCGCCGGTCGCTCCGCGTCTACACGGAGACGGCCTGGGCGAGCATCTTCGCCCGCAACCTCTTCCGGCGGCCGCCCCGAGCCGACCTCGCCGGCTTCCTGCCGAACTTCACGATCATCAACGTCCCCTCGTTCAAGGCGGACCCGGCGACCGAGGGGACCCGCACAGAGACGGCGATCCTCGTCCACCTCAAGCGGATGGAGGTGATCATCGTCGGCACGGAGTACGCCGGCGAGATCAAGAAGTCGGCGTTCACCGTGATGAACTACCTTCTGCCGGACGAGGGTGTCCTGCCGATGCACTCGGCGGTCAATGTCGGCGAGGCGGGCGACGCGGCCGTGTTCTTCGGCCTGTCGGGGACCGGCAAGACGACCCTGTCCGCGGATCCGCTCCGGATACTCATCGGCGACGACGAGCACGGCTGGGGTGCCGACGGCGTGTTCAACTTCGAGGGCGGCTGCTACGCGAAGACGATCCACCTGTCGCCGATGTACGAGCCGGACATCTTCGCCACGACCCGCCGGTTCGGGACGCTCCTCGAGAACGTCGACCTCGACCCTGTCACCCGGGAGCTCGACCTCGACTCGGACCGGATCACCGAGAACACCCGGGGGGCATACCCGCTCGAGTTCATCGGCAACGCTTCGGAGACCGGCCTCGCCGGCCAGCCGCGTAACGTCGTCTTCCTGACCGCCGACGCGTTCGGTGTCCTGCCACCGATCTCGAGGCTGACCCCGGCCCAGGCCCAGTACCACTTCATCAGCGGCTACACGGCCAAGCTGGCCGGTACCGAGATCGGCGTGAAAGAGCCCAAGGCGACCTTTTCCGCCGGCTTCGGGGCGCCCTTCCTGCCGCGCCACCCGGGCGAATATGCGCGGATGCTCTCGGAGCGGCTGGAGCTCCACGGTGCGCCCGTCTGGCTCGTGAACACCGGCTGGACCGGCGGCCCGTTCGGGACTGGCGAGCGGATGAACATCGCCCACACCCGGGCGATGGTCCGGGCGGCCCTCGGCGGGCAGCTCGACGGTGTGGCTACGACGAGCGACCCGGTATTCGGGGTGGAGGTCCCGCGAGCCTGCCCGGATGTCCCGACCAAGCTGCTCCAGCCGCGCTCGACGTGGGCCGACAAGGACGCGTATGACCGGACCGCCCGACGCCTCGCAGCGATGTTCGCCGACAATTTCGCCGCCTACGCCGAGGGCGTGCTGCCGGAGGTGGCCGCGGCCGGCCCGCGCGTGACCGCCGACGGCGCGAAGATCAAGCTGGCCGGACCCGGCGAGGGCTGATTCGCCGGAGCGCCGTGCGTCGTCTCAGGCTCGCCGTGCCCCGAGCACCTGGAGCAGGCCTGCGCCGAAGATGGCGAGGAGACCGATGATCACGACCTGGATGTTCCCGGCTGCGAAGAAGCCGAGGAGGGTCGTCAGGACGCCAAGGAAGACAAGCGCTGCGACGGGCGCCGTGGTGGCCATGGTGGTGACTCCTGAGGATGGTTGGTCACCGAACGGTCGTCGACAGCGGGGCGGTGCGCCATCGTCGGATGTCTACTGGCCGATGGACGTCCGACGCTTCGCACATCCCGGCCTAGAATTGCGGCGGGCCCACGGGCCCGGCGAGCCTGAGGAGGAGCCGACGTCCATGCCCCGGAACAAGGTCACAGTCATTGGCGCCGGCAACGTCGGGGCGACGACCGCCCAGCGGATCGCGGAGGCCGGGCTCGCCGACGTCGTCCTCGTCGACATCGTCGAGGGACTGCCCCAGGGCAAGGGCCTCGACCTCGCGGAGGCGGCGCCGGTTGTCGGCCACGACGCGCGGGTGACCGGCACGAACGACTACGCGGACACGGCGGCCTCGGACATCGTCGTCGTCACCTCGGGGCTGGCTCGCCAGCCCGGGATGAGCCGGGACGACCTGCTGGCGAAGAACGCCGGGATCGTCCGCTCCGTCGTCGAGCAGGCGGCGAAGCACTCGCCGGACGCGATCCTCATCGTCGTCACGAATCCGCTCGACGCCATGTGCCATGTGGCCATGGATGCCTCGGGCTTTCCGCGGGAACGCGTGCTCGGAATGGCCGGCGTCCTCGACTCCGCCCGCTTCCGGACGTTCATCGCCCAGGAGCTCGGCGTCAGCGTCGAGGACACCCACGCCTTCGTGCTCGGGGGGCACGGTGACACGATGGTCCCGCTGCCGCGCTATTCGACCGTCGCCGGCGTTCCGATCACGGAGCTGCTGCCGGAGGATCGCGTCCGCGCGCTGACCGAGCGGACGGCCAACGGCGGGGCGGAGATCGTCGCGCTTCTCAAGACCGGCTCGGCGTTCTACGCGCCGGCCGCGTCGACGTTCGAGATGGTCGAGTCGATCCTCCTCGACCGGAAGCGCGTCCTGCCCTGCGCCGTCCTGTTGCGCGGCGAGTTCGGCGTCGACGGACTGTTCGTCGGGGTTCCCGTCGTCCTGGGTGCGGGCGGGATGGAGCGCGTCTTCGAGATCAAGCTCACGGCCGACGAGCAGGCGGCGTTCGACCGGTCCGCGGCCGCCGTGAAGGAGCTCGTCGGCAAGCTCACTTGAAACGGGCTTGGTTGTCCGCGCCATTTCGAGCGGTGCCTCAACGCAACGCCTGGTGATGACCCCGGTGCCGCTACGGTACTTGCCTCATTGACCCGGTGGACTCTTGGGTAGTACGGTCCCGTCCACGCACGCGCCGCGTTCGGAAAGAGCCGGCGTTGGGTGTCAGGGGGCGACCGTCGCACGTCCCGCCGCAGCCTGGAGAGAGGCGGCGGCGGATTGCCGCTCCCCTGCCATGGAGGATCAGGCTTCGGCCTGAAGGGAGGGTCATGAACCGTAGGTCGCTGACCGCCGTAGTGTCGTCGTTCCTGCTTCTCGTCACGCTGCTACCGGCAGCGTCCGCTGCCGATCCGGAAGTGGACCGGTCCATCCCTGAATCTCACGCGGACCTGCGGCTCGCGAACCCGAGGACGGTCAAGGACGCGCCGCGCGTCGCCGCCCTCGACAGAGCGCTCCTGGCCGCAACCGGCCGTCAGGAGGTCATCGTCCGCCTCACCGAGGAGGCGTCGGCCGACGTCGCCGCCCAGGGCGCCGCCGCGCAGCAGGCCCAGACCCGCACGGTCACCGCCGAGCAGACCGCGGTCATCGCTCGCGCGAAGAAGCTCGACTCGCGCCTCACCGTCCTCGGCAGCACGCAGCGCGCGCTCAACGCGGTCATGGTGTCGATGGACGCCGCCGCCGTCCGGAAGCTCTCGGCGGACCCGTCCGTCGTGTCGATCCGGCCGGTGAAGAACTACACGCTCGCGCTCGACGACACCGTGCCGTACATCGGCGCAAGGGCCGTCCAGGGCGCCGGCCACGACGGCACCGGCCTGCGGGTCGCGGTGCTCGACAGCGGCATCGACTACACGCACGAGGCGTTCGGTGGCGCCGGCACCGCGGCTGCCTATGAGGCCGCGTACGGCACGACCGTGGGCGACGCGCGCAACACGACGCTCGACGGCCTCTTCCCCACCACCAAGGTCGTGGGCGGCTTCGACTTCGTGGGCGAGGCGTGGACCGGCGGCACCAGCAGCCCGGCGCTTGCCCCGGACCCGGACCCGATCGACTGCGGCAGCCCGCCGATCCCGGCCCCGTGCGCCGGCGGCCACGGCACGCACGTCGCGGACATCATCGCCGGCGTGCACGGCGTGGCGCCGGGCGCGTCTCTCTACGCGGTCAAGGTCTGCTCCGCCGTGTCGACGGCGTGCAGCGGCGTCGCCCTCATCGAGGCGATGGATTTCGCGATCGACCCCAACGGCGACGGCTCGACCGCCGACGCGGTCGACGTCATCAACATGTCCCTGGGCTCCGACTACGGCCAGGCCCCCGACGACGACCTGTCGGCCGCCGTCGACGCCGCGACGAAGGTCGGCGTCCTGACGGTCGCCGCGGCCGGCAACGGCAGCGACCGGCCGTACGTGTCCGGCACGCCGGCGGCCGCGCCGTCAGCCCTGTCCGTTGCCCAGACCAACGTGCCCTCCGCGACGCTGACGTTGCTCGAGATCGTCTCGCCGGCATCGCTCGCGGGCCAGTACGAGGCCGTCTTCCAGTCGTGGTCCGTGCCGCTCGCCGGCGCCGTCGAGGCGCCCGTGCAGTACGGCAACGGGGCCGGCGGCAACCTCGACGGGTGCGCCGCGTTCCCGGCGGGCTCGCTCGCGGGCAAGATCGTCCTCGTCGACCGCGGCGCCTGCAACTTCAGCGCGAAGATCTTCAACATCGGCCAGGCCGGCGGCCTGATCGGGATCATCGGGCTGGTCGCGCCCGGGGCGCCATTCGAGGGCGCCTTCGGCGGCGAGGCCCCGCAGACGATCCCGGGCTTCATGATCAGCCAGGCGCTCAGCAACGCGATCAAGGCGCAGCTGCCGTTGCCCGGCGTGGTCGCCCGCTTCGACCCGGCCGACGCCCTGCCCCTCGCGGGGCACATGGTCGGATCGTCGTCCCGCGGGCCGTCCAGCCAGAACTTCATCAAGCCGGAGATCGGCGCGCCGGGCGCGTCGGTGTCAGCTGAAGCCGGTACGGGTACCGATACCACGCCGTTCGGCGGCACATCCGGCGCCTCGCCGATGGTCGCGGGTTCCGCTGCGCTCCTCATGGACGCCTTCCCGACCCGCGCGCCGCACGAGATCAAGTCCGTGCTCATGAACACCGCCGAGACGGACATCATGAACGTCCCGACCTTCTTCGGCGGTGACAAGGCGCCGATCACCCGCATCGGCGGCGGCGAGGTCCGGGTGGACCGCGCGCTCGCCTCGAAGGTGGCGGCGTGGGACTCGAAGCTCCGCTCCGGGGCCCTGTCGTTCGGCTTCGTCGACGCGACGAAGGACCAGACGATCAGCCGCGAGGTCACGCTCAAGAACTACTCGAATCAGAAGCTCCAGTTCGACGTGTCGGCGACGTTCCGCTTCGCGGGCGATCAGACCGGCGCGGTGCGGATCTCCGCGCCGAGGCGCGTGACCGTGAATGCCCGCAGGTCGACGACGTTCAAGGTCCAGCTCAGGATCGACGCCGAGAAGCTCCGACCGTGGCTGCTCGACTCCGGGTTCTTCGGCAGCAGCTCCGCCACGCTGACCCAGATGGAGTTTGACGGCTACCTGTGGCTCAACCAGCGGGGCACCTCGGCGGACGACGCCGATCCGCTCCACCTCGCGTGGCAGGTCCTGCCGCGCCTGTCCGGTGACGTCTCGACGTCGGACAAGAAGGTCGTCCTCGACTCGATCCGCGACGGGCTCGCCGCGGGCGACACCCGGCTCCGCAACAACGGCGCCGGCGTGGCACCCGTCGACAGCTACTCGCTCATCGCGACGGACCCGAACGACCCGGACACCGGCCCCGGCGACACGATCGCGGACGTTGATGTCCGGTCCGTGGGTGTCCAGACGTTCACCGACCCGTCGTGCCCGGGCGGCTTCATGCTCGCGTTCGCGATCGACCTGTGGGACCGCGTGGCCCACGCGAA
The DNA here is from genome assembly GCA_964626755.1 of uncultured Anaerolineaceae bacterium. Lineage (GTDB taxonomy): Bacteria > Chloroflexota > Limnocylindria > Limnocylindrales > CSP1-4 > JACDAV01. The sequence goes on from CAZVGO010000005.1 coordinate 132,619, forward strand.
CGCGCCGGCGGAGATCGACCTGTTCCTCGACCTCGACCAGGACGGGGACGACGAGTTCGTCGTCTTCAACTTCGACCTGTCGTTGTCCAGCGGGCTGACCTCCGGCCAGAACGTCACCTGGGTGGCCAACCTGACAACCGGCGCCGTGACCGCGTTCTTCTTCACGGACCACGGGACGAACAGCGGCAACATCGTCATGCGGCTGTGCGGCGGGCAGATCGGCCTGACGACGGCGGCGTTCTTCGATCCCATCAACCTCGATGTCGCGGCGTTCGACTGGTACAACAGCGGCACGCTGCGCGACCTGATCCTCGACATCCCGTTCTCGCCGCTTGGCGAGCGGTACTTCGGGCTCTTCGGGGCGGCGCAGGATCCGTTCCTGACGGATATCCCGCGCCGGTCCTCGACGACGCTGACGGTCATCGACTTCGGCGATCCGGCCACGGCGGGCACCAACCCGACCGAGACCGGCCTGCTGCTCCTGACCGATGCGGAGCGGGCGACCTTCCGCGGCGGCTCGAAGGCCGCCAACGAGGCGATCCAGCTGCCCGTCGTGCCGGAGCCGCCGGACGATGACGACGATGATGACGATGATGACGATGACGACGATGATGACGATGACTGAGGGAGGGGCGTCGCCCCTTCCCTGAGTCGGCCAGGTTATGGAACGAGGGCCCCGGCGACGGGGCCCTCGTTCTTCGTTTCGGTGTGGTGCGCTGCCGGAGGGTCAGGGCCGCGCGCCGGGCGCCCTTGCCTCGCACAACCTGGGCGTGCCCGTGGCCGCCATGCGGTAGTCGTACTCCTGCCCCTCGAATGCGACGACGACGCGATAGCCCTCGACGAGCGCCTGCGTGTACATCTCGCCCGGCTGCGGGCAGTCCAGCGACCCGTCGCTGAACGTGACCTGCTCCGCGCGGACGATCGTCGCCGCCCCAACGTCGACCCCGAGGCGCTGCTGGAGGTCGTCCCGAACGAGCTGGAGGGCGGGCTCGGGAACCTCGCCGATGATCGGGGCGGGAGAGTCCATCGGCGGCACGCGGTCGCCGGGTGGGTTCGATGTCACGGGGCGTCCCAGGCTGGGGTCGAGGGAGGGAGAGGCGCCGCCAGGGGCCACGGAACACGCGCTCGCCGCGAGCACCGTCAGCGCGACGGCGAGGGCGGCAAGGGTTCCGCGGCGGCTGGTCGTCATCTCCGATTAGACGTTCAGCATACCCGGGAGGTTCCCGGAATCCCGGCGACGCGAGTCGCGGCCCGTAGACTGTGCCCCGATGCCCCCGGCCGTCATCGTCCTCGACTTCGATCCCGTCGTGCGCTTCGCCGGCCTCGCCGTACGCATCGAGACGCTGGTGCTCGCGGGCGGGATCCTGGCGGCCCTGCTCCTTGCGGCCCGCATCGCGCAGGCGACGGCCGCCGGCGAAGGGCCCGGATCGCCCGCACCGGCCGGCACACTGCGGCCGGACGATCTCGTGTTCATCGTCCTCGCGGCCGTGCCAGGCGCCGTCCTCGGCGGGCGACTCGGCCACGGGCTGCTCCACCTCGACTACTACGCGGCCCACCCAGGCGCGATCCTCGACCCGGGGCAGGGCAGCCTCGAGCTGGGCCTCGCGATCGTGGGCGGGGCCCTCACCGGCGGCTGGGCGGCCCGGCTCCTCGGGGCGCCGGTCGGGCGTTGGTTCCATGTCGCCGCGCTGCCGCTCCTCGTCGGGATCGCCGTCGGCAAGCTCGCGATGGCGCTCGGCGGGATCGGGCAGGGGGCGCCGAGCGACCTGCTCTGGGCGACCGCCTATCTCGGCGCCGGGCCGTGGGGATCGCTCGTGCCGGAGCTGCCCTCCCATCCCGCGCAGCTGTACGAGGCGCTGGCGACGGTCGTCGTCCTCGCCGGGGCGACCGTCCTGATCGCCAGGGGTCGCTTCGAGCGCCGGGACGGGCGGCTGTTCCTGGCCGTGCTCGCCGGCTGGGCCATAGCACGGACCGTGGTCGCCGCGACGTGGCGCGACGCGCCGGTGCTCGGACCGCTGCTGGCCGGCCAGCTTCTGGCGATCGCGCTCGCCGGCACGTGCATCGCGATCCTCCTCTCGTACCCCGGCGAGCGGGCGGCCCTCGAGGCCCGGATCGCCGACGTCCGCCGCCAGATCGAGAGTCGCCGGACCAGGAGTCGACGGCCAGCCCCGGCGAGCCCGCCCGGGGGGGCCGATTCGCCGCCCGGGAGTATCGTGAGCGATCCGGGCGGCGAGACGTCCGGATCACCAGACGAACTGTGAGGTCAGCGATGACGCAGGTCGCGGACCCGGGTGCAGCCAAAGTCGGTAGCGCCCCGGAGCCGGAGCGGATCAACCACTGGATCGGCGGGCGGCGCGTCGCGGGAGCGTCCGGGCGGACGGGCCCGGTCTACAACCCGGCCACGGGCGCGCTCGCCCGGCTCGTCGACTTCGCATCGGTCGAGGAGGTCGATGCGGCGGTCCGCGCCGCGAAGGAGGCGTTCCCGGCCTGGCGAGCGACCTCGCTGTCGAAGCGCACCGACATCCTGTTCAAGATCCGCAACCTCGTCGACACCCATCGCGCGGACGTTGCCGCGCTCCTCACGGCCGAGCACGGCAAGGTCACGTCCGACGCGCTCGGCGAAGTCGCCCGGGGTATCGAGAACCTCGAGTTCGCGACCGGCGTCCCGAGCCTCCTCAAGGGTGGCTTCAGCGAGCAGGTCTCGACCGGCGTCGACGTCTACCAGATCCGCCAGCCCCTCGGCGTGGTGGCGGGGATCACCCCGTTCAACTTCCCGGCGATGGTCCCGATGTGGATGTTCGCCAATGCGATCGCGTGTGGGAACACGTTCATCCTCAAGCCGTCCGAGAAGGACCCCTCCGCGTCGATCCTCCTGGCCGAGCTGCTCCGCGAGGCCGGCGTGCCGGCCGGCGTCTTCAACGTCGTCCACGGCGACAAGGTGGCCGTGGATGCGATCCTCGAGCACCCCGACATCAAGGCGGTCTCGTTCGTCGGCTCGACGCCGGTCGCCCGCCACATCTACGAGACCGGGACGCGCCACGGCAAGCGGGTCCAGGCGCTCGGCGGGGCGAAGAACCACATGGTCGTCCTGCCCGACGCCGACATCGAGATGGCCGCCGACGCGGCCGTCTCGGCGGCGTACGGCTCGGCCGGCGAGCGGTGCATGGCGATCTCCGTCGTCGTCGCCGTCGGCGACGTGGCCGATCCGCTCGTGGCCGCGATCAGGGACCGCCTGCCGAAGATCCAGGTGGGTCCGGGGGCCGAGGCCGGCTCGGAGATGGGGCCGCTCGTCACTCGCGAGCACCGCGACAGGGTCGCCTCGTACATCGAGGGCGGCAAGTCGCAGGGCGCGTCGGTCGTGGCCGACGGGCGCGACCACCCGCTCTATCGCGGCGCCGGCTTCTTCCTGGGGCTGTCGCTCCTCGACAACGTCACCCCGGAGATGGACTCGTACAAGAACGAGATCTTCGGTCCGGTGCTCGAGGTCGTCCGGGTGTCGACCTACCAGCAAGCCGTCCAGCTCGTCAACGACAACCCGTACGGCAACGGGACGGCGATCTTCACCCGCGACGGCGGCGCGGCCCGGCAGTTCCAGTTCGAGGCCGAGGTCGGGATGGTCGGGATCAACGTGCCGATCCCGGTTCCCGTCGCGTACTACTCGTTCGGCGGATGGAAGGGCTCGCTGTTCGGCGATCTCCACATGTACGGGCCCGAGGGCATCCACTTCTACACCCGGGCGAAGGTTGTCACCTCGCGCTGGCCGGACCCCGGGACCTCGAAGGTCGACCTGGGCTTCCCCCGAACGCGCTAGCCGGCAGCCAGCCGGTGCCCGTCGGCGTCCCTCGGGCGCCCAGCGGACCCATCGGCGGGTCCGCTGTCAGCCCGCCGCCGGTCGGGGTTGCCATCCGGCCGGTGGCCGTTGCTCGAGCGGGGATCCGGCATCGGCCGCACCCGGAGCGCAAGCGGCACGGGGGCGAGGCGGAGCCACGGCTCGCACACGGCCCGCGCCCGATCCATGAGCGCCCTGGCGCCCTCCTCGTCGGCATAGACCACGAGCCGAAGCCGGCCCTGGCCGAGGTCGGTGACGTGGTCGCCGGAGCGTACCGTGGCCCGCAGCGCCTCCCCGTACGCCTCGGCGAACCGGATCGCGCCGTCGCGGCCGAGCGTCTGGCGCAGCTGCTCGAAGCCGCCGAGGGCCGCGACGAGGACGAGCGGGCCCGCCGCTTCGCCGGGTGGCCGCTGGCGGCGGGCGCGCCGCCGCGGCCGGTGGCTCGAGCTGGATCCGCTCGGCGCGGGCTCGCCGAGGAATGCTTCGATCGCTCGCTCGGTCCGGCCGCGGTCTTCGTCGTTGCGGGGCATGACGAACCGCCGGCCGCGCCGCGTCGCGAGTTCCGCCCGCACGGCGGCGGGCTCAGGGCCATTCGGACTCGCCGGCGCCTCGTCCGGCCCGGGCCGCCCGGGGGTCACCGGCGGCTCCTCAAGCGTTGCGATGGCTGTGGCAGTCGCAATCGTGGCCGGGGACGGACGTTCCGGTCCGAGCATCGCGCCCGGCGGCTCCGGTATCTGCGGCAGATCCCGCAGCTCCGGCACCTCCGGCGCGACGGATCCGCCGGGAAGCGGAGCCGTGATCGGGCGCGGCCGGGGCGGGACCCCGAACGGGGGCGGCACCCGAACTCCGGTCGGCGACCACGCGGCGGGCCGCGGCCGGGCCGACGGGGGCGGGTGAGTCTGCGAGCGCGCGGACAAGGCGTGCTGAGCTGCGCGCCATCGCGGACGCGCCGGCGATCCGGACTGACGCCAGCGTGCGATTCCGACGACAACGAGGAGCGCCAGGTTCAGCAGAACGGCGACGAGGACGAGAGCGAGCAGGACGTCGCGGGGCATGCGGCTCCAGGCGCTGGCGGCGAGACGGGGAAGACCGGTCGCACGGCGGATCGGCGAATCGGATTCTAGTCCTTCGCGGTCACCTCCGTTCCGACAACGCGGCGGTTTTCAGCTCATCCGCGCGAAGTCCGCCGTGCCGCGCTTCACGAACTTTCCGTGACCCTTCCGGCCGGTGAACTTCCCGTCGCGAACGATCACCGAGCCGCGCGACAGGACGACGTCCGAACCACCCTGGACAGACCGACCCTCGTAGCACGAGTAGTCGACATTCATGTGATGGGTCTTCGCCGAGATGGTCCGCTTGCGATCCGGGTCGTAGACGACAAGGTCGGCGTCCGAGCCGACCGCCACCGCGCCTTTCTGCGGATACATCCCGAACAGCTTCGCGGGCGCGGTCGAGATCACCTCGACCCATCGCTCGCGGGTCATCCGCCCCCCGACGACCCCGCCGTCGTGGAGCAGGTCCACCCGGTCCTCGACCCCGGGCAGGCCGTTCGGGACCTTGCGGAAGTCGCCCTTCCCGAGGTCTTTCTGGCCCTTGAAGTCGAACGGGCAGTGGTCGGTCGAGACGACCTGCAGGTCGTCCTTGACGAGACCGGTCCAGAGCTCGTCCTGGTGATCGAGGGAGCGGAGCGGAGGCGAGCAGACGAACTTGGCGCCTTCAAAGCCGTTGCCCATGTCGTCGATCGACAGGAAGAGGTACTGGGGACATGTCTCGGCAAAGGCCTGGGAGCCCCGGTCCCGCGCGTCCCGCACGGCGTTGAGGGCGTCTCTCGCCGAGAGGTGAACGATATACACGGGCACCTGGGCCGCCTCGGCCAGGCGGATGACCCGGTTCGTCGCCTCGCCCTCGAAGATCGGGTACCGGGCGATGCCGTGATAGAGCGGGTCCGTCTTGCCGTCCGCGACCAGGTCGGCCGCCACGATGTCGATCGCCATCCCGTTCTCGGCGTGCATCATGATCAGCCCGCCGTTCTTGCCCGTCTGCTGCATCGCCCGGAAGATCGCGCCGTCGTCGCTGTAGAAGACCCCGGGATAGGCCGTGAACAGCTTGAAGTCCGGAACGCCCTCCGCGACGAGCTTGTCCATCTCCTTGAGCGTCGCGTCGTTGACGTCGCTCATGATCATGTGGAAGCCGTAGTCGGCCACCGCATTGCCCTCGGCCTTCGCGTGCCACGCGTCGAGGCCTTCGCGCAGGGACTTGCCCTTCGACTGGACGGCGAAGTCGACGATCGAGGTCGTCCCTCCGAACGCCGCGGCTCGTGTCCCGGATTCGAAGGTGTCCTTCGCGAACGTCCCGCCGAACGGGAGCTCCATGTGGGTGTGAACGTCGATGGCCCCCGGGATCACCCACCTGCCGCGGGCATCGATCGTCTCGTCCGCGGTCACGCCCGAGCCGGACAGGCCGGCCCCGAGCTGGGCGATCCTTTCACCGTCGATGAGGACGTCGGCCTCGTACGAGCCGTCGGCGGTCACGACGGTGCCGTTGCTGATCAGCGTGCGCATCGCTCCTCCTCGCCCGGAGGATAGCGAATGGGCGCCCCGCCGCGCCCGGAGTCAGCGGCGGATCGCGCGCGCCCGCCGGACTCGCCGGAAGTACATGACCGCGGTGGCGGCCGCCGCGCCGAGGAGGATCGCGCCGGCGATCGCGAACGGGTTGGAAACGGTCACCACGACGGCCGAGATCCAGGCATCGACGTCCGGGTACGCGAGCAGGGCGTTCGCGGCCATCGGGCGGAGGACCACGACCGCCAGGACGATGAAGGCGAGCAGAAGGAGGATCTTGAGGGCCTTCCGCATCTGGCGGTCGCGGCGGACACCCCGACCCTCCATGTCCCAGTAGGGATCCCGGCGGCTCATCGACGGCGACTCCTGTGCGAGTGGGCGAACAGGAGTTTCCCCCGGGCGGGGGCCCGGCGCCAGTGGACTTCCGGCCTATCCCTGGCCAGACGAACGGGCGGAGGGCGGTCAGGAGCCGAGCGTGAGCTCCCGACCCCACGCGGGACCTCCCGACCCGCCCAGCGGGTCAACTATCGAAGGAGGCCAGTCGCAAGCCCGAGTTCGTGCCCTGAGCGGCCTCGTCCTCCGACGCCTGACCCGCCGGTCGGGCAGTTCGTCGCTCGCGGCATCAGGTGACCCGCCCGGCGGCCAAGGAGCGATCAGGCTCGCGAAGCCGCCACGTTGCGCAGGGCCGGCACGATCTCCCGGCCATAGGCCTCGAGGATCGACTCCTCGTCGCCGTTCATGAGGTAGATGTTGAACTGGTCGACCCCCGCATCGGCGAGCTCGCGCAGCTTGGCCACGTGGTCGGCAAGCGACCCGAGGACGCAGAACCGGTCGGTGACCTCGTCGCCCACGAAGGCCGAGTTCGACGAGCCCACCTCGGCGTGATGGTGGTAGTCGTAACCCGTCCGGTCCTGGATATAGCCTGTCAGCGACGGGGGGAGCTGCTCCCGCGGGTACTTGTTGACGAGATCGAGGACGTGGTTGCTCACGAGGGCGGGGAACCAGCGGGTCCGCTCCCGGCAGGTCTCGAGGTCGCCGAGGTGGGCCGGGGCGGCGGCCTGGACCCGGATCGAAGCGGGATCCCGACCGGCGGCCGCGGCCGCCCCGCGGACCTGGCCGACGAACCAGCGAACAAGGTCCGGGTCGGCCAGCTGGAGGATGACGCCGTCGGCGATCCGGCCCGTCATCGCGAGGGCCATCGGTCCGTAGCCGGCGATCCAGACGGGCAGCCGCCAGCCGCGGGTCCACGGAAAGTTGAGCGGGGTGCCCTCGTAATCGATCGTCTCGCCCGCCACGAGGGCCCGGATGACCCGGATGGCCTCCTCCGTGTGGGCGATCGTGATGGGCGGCTTGCCAAGGACCCGCCGCGCGCTGTCACCCCGTCCGATCCCGAGGTCCATCCGGCCGTCGCTCACCTCGTCGAGCACCGCCAGGGCGGACGCCGTGACGGATGGCTCGCGCGTGCCCGGGTTCGTGACGCACGTCCCGAGGCGCAGACGCTCGGTCGCCTGGGCCATGAGTGTCAGGAGGACGTACGGCTCACGCCACAGGACGTGCGAGTCGAACAGCCAGCCGTACTCGAAGCCGTTCGCCTCGGCGCGCTTTGCCAGATCGACGCTGCGGTCGAACCGATGATCCGGCTTGAGGGTGATTCCGAACTTCATATGGCTGGGTCCTCCGTCCTGCTCGGGCCGCTCGGGTCGCTCGTCGTTGTCAGCGTCCGGGTCGTATGCGGTCCCGGGCATCTCGCTGTTGTCAGATGTGACGCGGGTGTCACGTTAGGCGATGCTCGCAGCCCCGCCGACGCAAATCGCGCCGTCATCCACGCTCACCGCGTCCGGGATCCGGCGCCGAGGCGACCATCCAGCTTGCCTAACGTGCGTCCGGCGCACATCTGTCAACGAGCCGGATCGTGATCCGGACCGTCGACATCGATCGTCAGCGG
>CAZVGO010000006.1:0-89679 GCA_964626755.1 uncultured Anaerolineaceae bacterium
TACGCGGTGGCCAACGCCTCGGTCGAGCTCCCCGACGTCCTGGTCGACCAGGAGGTCGAGGTGATGCACGACGAGTTCAAGGCCTCGCTCGCGCGCCAGGGGATCAGCGAGGAGGCGTATTTCAAGGCAGTCGAGAAGACCAGCGAGGACATCCACGCGGAGTTCCGCCCGAGCGCTGAGCGGCGCGCCAAGACGCTCCTCGTGCTCTCGAAGGTGGCCGACGAGGAGGGCCTCGAGGTGACCGACGCCGACGTGGACGCGGAGGTCGAGCTGGGCCGGGAGCGCTACGCCGGGGACGAGCGCCTGACTGCGTACTTCGCCTCGGAGCGTGGTCGCGCGTTCATCCGCAGCACGCTTCGGCGGTCGCGGGTGATCGAGCGGATCATCGACCAGTGGCTCGTCGACCATCCCGAGCATCCGGCCCTGCCGCATCTCGAGGATCAGCCGGGCGCGGTCGAGGGGGGCGCTGCCGGGCATGACCATGATCACGACCACGATCATGTCCACGCGCCAACTGCAGCAACGACGGCTGGCGCGGACGCGGCCTCAACGACGGCCGACGCCGAGGCCAGCCACCAACCCACTGACGTACCGGCCAGGGCCGGTTGACGACGACGCACCCACACATACACGACACCGGATCGCCCAGGAGACCCCGAATGCTCGTCCCGATGGTCATCGAAACCTCCAGCCGCGGGGAACGCGCCTACGACATCTACTCGCGGCTGCTGCGCGAACGCATCATCTTCCTGGGAGATGCGATCGAGGACCACCTCGCCAACCTCGTGATCGCCCAGCTGCTGTTCCTCGATTCCGAGGACCCGGAGAAGGACATCAGCCTGTACATCAACTCGCCCGGTGGGGTCGTGAATGCGGGCCTCGCCATCTACGACACGATGCAGTACCTGCGGGCCCCGGTCAGCACTATCTGCCTCGGCATGGCGGCGTCGATGGCGGCGGTCCTGCTGGCTGCCGGTCGGAAGGGCAAGCGCTACGCGCTGCCGAACAGCCGGATCATGATCCACCAGGGTTCGGGCGGGTTCCGCGGCAATGCCCCGGACGCGATGATCCAGATGAAGGAGTGGGAGTTCCTCGTCGAGCGCAACAACGAGATCCTGGCGCGCCACACCGGTCAGCCGCTCGACAAGGTCAAGATGGACACCGACCGGGACCTTTTCATGTCTCCCGAAGCGGCCAAGGACTATGGCATCATCGACGCGGTGTACTCGGAGCAGTGGGATTCGCTGACCGCGCAGCACCACGACGAGAAGGTCGCCGAAGGGGCCGCGGAAGAGACCGTGGAACCGCCGGCGCCCGAAACGAAGCGCTCGAGCAAGAGCGAATAGACAGGCAAGGGAGCCAGGCCGGCACGTGACCTCCACCAGCAGCAGCAGCAAGGGACCCAAGGTTCCCTACCGCTGTTCCTTCTGCGGCAAGAGCCAGGAACAGGTCCGCAAGCTCATCGCGGGTCAGGGCGTCTATATCTGCGATGAGTGCATCAACCTGTGCCAGGAGATCATCGAGGAGGAGATGCTGGAGACGCCGCGCCCCAAGCAGGCGGCGTCGAAGCTCCCGAACCCGCACCAGATCAAGGACGCGCTGGACGAGTACGTCATCAGCCAGGACCGGGCCAAGAAGGTGCTGTCCGTCGCGGTCTACAACCACTACAAGCGGGTCAACGCCGGCCACCAGGTCGACGATGTCGAGCTCCAGAAGTCGAACGTCCTGCTGGTCGGGCCGACCGGTTCGGGCAAGACCCTGCTGGCGCAGACGCTCGCCCGGGTGCTGGACGTGCCGTTCTGCATCGCCGACGCCACGTCGCTGACGGAGGCCGGCTACGTCGGCGAGGACGTCGAGAACATCCTGCTGCGGCTCATCCAGGCCGCCGACTTCGATGTCGCGCGGGCGCAGCGCGGGATCATCTACATCGACGAGATCGACAAGATCGCGCGCAAGGCCGACAACCCGTCCATCACTCGCGACGTGTCGGGGGAGGGCGTCCAGCAGGCCCTGCTCAAGATCCTGGAGGGGACCGTCGCCAACGTCCCGCCGCAGGGCGGTCGGAAGCACCCGCACCAGGACTTCATCCAGATCGACACCACGAACGTGCTGTTCATCTGCGGTGGCGCGTTCGACGGCCTCGAGAAGATCGTCGAGGAGCGGGTCGGCAAGCGGGCGATCGGGTTCGGATCGGACGGAGCGATCAGCTCAGCGGAGCGCGGCCGGATCCTTGAGCGGCTGATGCCCGAGGATCTGCTGAAGTTCGGATTGATCCCCGAGTTCATCGGCCGGCTGCCGGTGATGGTCACCCTGGCGGCGCTGACCGCCGACGACCTCGTGCGGGTGCTCACCGAGCCGAAGAACGCGGTCACGCGGCAGTTCCAGAAGTTCCTCTCGCTCGACAAGGTGGAGCTGGCCTTCACGCCGGGCGCGTTGCGTGCCGCTGCGGAGGTCGCGCTTGACCGCAAGACCGGGGCCCGGGCGCTGCGCTCCATCGTGGAGGAGTCGCTGCTCGAGGTGATGTACGACATCCCGGAGCGGACCGAGATCCGCAAATGCATCATCACCGAGGAGACGATCCGGGCCGGCCGGTTGCCTCTGCTGCTCACGAAGACGGACGTCGACAGCGGGGTCGACGAGACGAATTACGCCGAGTGGCTTGCCGAGCGAGGCGAGAGCGCCTGATCCCGGCCACGGCCGCCCTCGCCGCCACACGCACGATCGGGACCCCTAGGACCATCGACGGACGGCGTGGCCCTGACTTCCATGGCACCCTCCGTGCGGGATGACCCCCGTGACCCCGCGTTCCCGCCGCCGCGTCCCGCGCCCTCCGCTCGGGCGCCTCGTCGCGGCCGCCGCCCGTCCGGGAGGCCGCTGGCGGTCGCGGGCCCTTCGATCGCCCATCGTGGGCCGCCTCGCGCTCATGGGGTTGACGGCCGCCCTGGCAGGCTGCGTCCCGACCGGCGACGCGGGCGAGCTGCGCCCGACCCTGACGATCGAATCGGTCCACGGTGGCGACGTCGCGGTCCAGAACGGCATCCCGGTCCCGACGTTCACCTGGCCGTCCCGGCCGCGTCGCCTGCTCGACGGTCCGTGGCTGGTCGAACGCCAGGCGTTCGACTCGGACCTGTCGCTCACCCCGCGTGACGTCGCCCTGCCCCGAATCGAGGAGGCGGCGGCCGGTCGCCACACCGCGGCGTTCGACGACAGCGCCTGGGACACGGTCCCCGTCCCGGGCACGCTCAACCCGCCGCCCGACCGAATCGAGACCGGTGGCTGGTACCGGCGGACGTTCACGCTGGCCGGGGGCTGGGCCGGCCGGACGCTGACCTTGAAGTTCGGCGCCGCGAACTACCTCGCCGACGTGTGGCTCAACGGGGTCTGGCTGGGCTACCACGAGGGCGGCTCAACGCCGTTCGCCTTCGACGCCACGGCCGCTGCCCGGCCCGGCGAGCCGAACGTGCTCGCGGTGCGCATCGACAACCCGGCCTGGGGCAGCCGCAACGACATCGTGCCGTGGGGTCTCGCCGACTGGTGGAACTTCGCCGGCCTGACGCGGCCCGTGTGGATCGAGGCGAGCGACCCGGTCCACGTGGTGCGGGCTGACGTCGTGCCCCATCTCGACGGCGCCGACGTATCGGTCGTCGTCCGCAATGCGGCAGGCCGGCCGGCCGAGGCGACGCTCACGTTGGAGGTGCTCGCGGCGACGGTCACGAACGCGAACGTTCTCGAGCCCGATCCGCGCCTGCTCGTTGCCACCGCTGCGAGGCCCCTCGTCCGGACCACGCTCGACCCGGAAGAGCTCGACGCGGGCGAGGTCGTCCGCCTCGATACGGGATTCCTGCTCGCCAACGCCGCGACGTGGAGCCCGAACCGGCCGTCGCTCTATGTGCTCCGCGTGTCGGTGTCCGTCGATGGCCGTGTCGTGGACCGGCTGCACGAGACCTTCGGGCTGCGGCAGGTCGCCGTCGACACGGCCGGCTCGGCGGTCCTGCTCAATGGACGGCCCGTGTTCTTCGCCGGCGTCGCCCTCCACGACCAGCACCTGACGGCCGGGCCCGACGGGCAGATCGCCGCGACGCTGCCGAACCGGGCCCAGATCAGGGACCAGCTCGCCCGGGCCGAGTCGGTCGGCGCCCAGCTCGTCCGGACGGGTCACACGCCGGCCAACCCGGCGCTCCTCGACCTGGCCGATCGGCTCGGCTTCGCGATCTGGGAGGAGATCCCGCTCTATCACTACACGCCCCTGACGTACGACGTCGCGATGGGCCGGGGGATTCCGCAGCAGATGCTCCGCGAGATGGCGCTGCGTGACATGAACCGGCCGTCGGTGCTGTTCCACGGGCTGTCGAACGAGTCGACCGGCGAGGAACCGCGCGCGCAGGCCCTGGCCGAGCTGCACGAGATCGACCGGGAGATCGACGGGACGCGGCTCACGGGCCAGGCCGCGTACGGCTTCGCCCCGGCTGATCCGACGAACGCGCCGCTCGACGTGGCCGGGTTCACCTTCTACTACGGGGTGTTCTACGGCTCGGACGCCGCGTCCGACACGGCCGCTGCCCTCGACGCCGCTCACGCGGCGAACCCCGGCAAGCCGGTGATGATCCTCGAGTTCGGGCGCTGGGCGGACGGGCGGGACGGGCCGGCGGAGCAGCGCCGCGTCTTCGACGAGACCGCGCCGGCGATCCTCGCCCGGCGGACGACGCTGGCCGGCGGCTACGTCGCCGCCGGGACGTGGTGGGCGCTCGAGGACTACACGACCCTCCGCCCGAACCTCGAAGTCGAGCACTTCGGGCTGTTCGCGCCGGACGGGATCGACCGGCCGGTGGCCGCGAGCGCCAGGGGTCAGTTCGGCTCCCTCCCGGTCCAGCCCGAGGGCCAGCTCGCTCCGGCGGTCCACGGTGGCCGGGTGACGGCCCTGCCGCCCACCGAGGCCGGGTGGGTCATGCTCGCGTACCTCGGATACGGCATCGCCGTCTCGCTGGCGCTTCTCGGCGGGTTGTTTGCACTTCTCGTCCGGCGCGGCGGGCGCGGCCGGCCGCGTCGTGCCACACGCCCGGTGAGGGCCGCCTGATGGCCCGGCCACTCCGCGTTCGCCAGGTGTTCCCGGGGCGGCGCCTCGGCGACCCGGTGGACATGCCCGCCGATCCGGGAACGCGCCCGATCCGGGGCAGGCTGTCGGCCGTCTCGGTCCGGGCGTCCGTCGGCGCCGGGGCGTGGGTCGGCTTCTCGCTCGGCCTCGTCGCCGGCGCGCTGATCGGGGCGGCAGCGGTGTGGTTCGCGGGCGCGATGCTCGACTGGCAGCGGGACCTCGCGTTCACGTTCGGTGTGGCCCGCCGGCTCCTGCCGTTCGGCGACCAGATCGGGCTCCTGCGCGACATGCAGGCTCGCTGGTGGCTCGTGATCCCGGCCGTCGGGCTGGCCGCCGGAGCGCTCGGCGGCCTGGTCGGGTCGCTCCTCGGCGGGATCCTCGCGGCCGCCTACAACCGCTCGCCACGCCACGCGCTCGTTGTCGTCGAGCTGCCGACGGAGGTCGCGCCCGGCGCGGCCCACGAGTCGGACGGCGAGGGTGGCGCGACTACGACCCCGGCCCGAAGTTCCTCCCGGCCGCGGGTGCTACACTCCCGGCTCCACGGCGTCGACCGAGAGGAGTAACGCCTCGGCGGCCACGGAGCGAGCGCGGGACGGTGTGAGCCGCGCGGGCCCAGGGGCGCGAACGTCGCTCGGACGCGAGCTTCGCTCGCTCGTCGTGCGGTCGGCGCCCGATAGCGCGCCTTGAGGGCGATCGGAGCCGTGGGCTGCCGCGATGGCGGGGGCCCTCCGAATGCCGAACCAGCAGGTGGTACCACGACCCGTTCGTCCGCTGGACGAGCGGGCCTTTTCGTTTTCGGAGGCGGAATGACCCGGACATCGAGCGGCGCGGCACTCCCGAAGTCGTACGTGCCGAGCGACTTCGAGGGGGAGATTTACGAGCGCTGGCTCGCGGCCGATGTGTTCGCGCCCGACGGTGCCGGCTCGACCGCCGACCAGGACGCTGCGCCGTTCGTCATCATCCAGCCGCCCCCGAACGTCACGGGCTCGCTCCACCTCGGGCATGCGCAGCGGACGGCGGTCGAGGACCTGATGATCCGGCACGCTCGGATGCTCGGTCGCCCGACGCTCTTCCTGCCGGGCCTCGATCACGCCTCGATCGCCGCCCAGTTCGTCCTCGACCGGATCGTCGCAGGCGAGGGCGAGAGCCGCGAGTCTCTCGGGCGCGAGCGCTACCTGGCCCGGATGCGCGCCTTCGTGGAGGAGACGCGGGGCATCATGCTCGGCCAGCAGCGCCGGGTGGGTGGGTCGTTCGACTGGGGCCGGCTGCGGTTCACGATGGAAGAGATGTCGAGCCGCGCCGTGCGGGTCGCATTCACCCGTCTGTACCGCGACGGTCTCGCATACCGGACCGAGGCGCTCGTCAACTGGTGCCCCGGTTGCCGGACGAGCGTCAGCGACCTCGAGGTGATCCCGACGCCCGAGACGGGCACGCTCTGGTCGGTCCGGTACCACGTCGTCGATCCGGCCACGGGCCGGCCCGACCCGGACCGCTCGATCACGATCGCGACGACCCGGCCGGAGACGATCCTCGGCGACACCGCCGTGGCCGTCCATCCCGACGACCCGCGCTACCGCGATCTCGTCGGCGCGACCGTGCGAATCCCGTTCGTCGAGCGGGACGTGCCGGTGATCGCCGACGAAGTCGTCGACCGGGAGTTCGGGACCGGCGCGGTGAAGATCACGCCGGCCCACGACAACGATGACTACGAGACCGGGCGGGGCCACGGCCTGCCGATGATCACCGTCCTCGACGACGACGCCCGGGTGACCGCCGAGGGCGGGGCGTACGTTGGGCTCGACCGCTACAAGGCCCGCGAGCGGCTCCTCGCCGACCTCCGCGCCCGGGGCGACCTCGTCGCGGAGCGTCCGCACGAGATGCTCATCGGTCGCTGCCAGCGCTCGGACGACGTGATCGAACCGCGCCTCAAGACGCAATGGTTCATCCGGACGAAGCCGCTGGCCGCGGCCGCGCTGGAAGCGACGCGAACCGGCCGGACCCGGATCCTGCCCCAGCGGTTCGTCAAGGTCTGGGAGCACTGGCTCACGAATATCCGCGACTGGAATGTGTCCCGCCAGCTGTGGTGGGGCCACCGGATTCCCGCCTGGTACTGCCCGGACGGCCATGCCAGCGTGTCGGAGCTCGTCGGCGGCCCGCCGGCCTGTGATCAGTGCGGTCGACCGGCCTCGGAGCTGACCCAGGACCCTGACATCTTCGACACGTGGTTCAGCTCCGGGCTTTGGCCGTTCTCGACCCTCGGCTGGCCGGAGGAGACACCGGACTACCGCCGCTTCTACCCGACGTCGGTCATGGAGACCGGCCACGACATCCTCTTCTTCTGGGTTGCCCGGATGATGATGCTCGGCCTGCACCTGACGGGCCGCGAGCCGTTCCACACGGTCTACCTGTCCGGCCTCATCCGCGACGCGCAGGGCCAGCGGATGTCGAAGACGAGAGGCAACGTCGTCGACCCGCTCGGTGCGATCGACGAGTCCGGCGCGGATGCGCTCCGCTTCGCGCTCATCAATGGCGCGACGCCCGGCGTCGACCAGCGGTTTGGCACGCAGAAGCTGGAGAACGCCCGGAACTTCGCGAACAAGCTCTGGAACGCGGCCCGGTTCGTCGCCGGCGCACGCCCGACGACCATCCCGGCGGACGCGGCCCGCCGGCGGCCGGACCCCTCTCACCTCGGGCCGGCGGAGCGGTGGATCGCCTCGCGGACCGCGGCGGCCGTCCGGGCCGTCGACGCAAGCGTCGCCGACTACGCGTTCGGCGAGATGACGAGGATCCTGTACGACGCGATCTGGAGCGAATACTGCGACTGGGGTCTCGAGCTCGCGAAAGTGCGGTTCGCGGACGAGTCACTCGGGCAGGAGGTTCGGGAAGCCACGTGGTGGACGCTCGTCGACGCGCTCGACACGTACCTGCGGCTGCTGCAACCGGTCATGCCGTTCGTCACCGAGGCGTTGTGGGCCACGATTCCGCATCGCGCGGACGACCCGGAGCTCCTCATCGTCGCGCGCTGGCCCGGGGTGGGGGAGCGGGACCAGCAAGTCGAGCTCGAGGTGGGGGCGATCGTCGAGCTCGTCCACGGGATCCGCAACGCTCGAGCCGACGCGCGCGTCGAGCCGGCCGCCCGGTTGCCGGTCGACGTCGCCGTGCCGGCCCGGCTCGCCGCGACATTCGCGGCGCTTGGCCCGGCCGTGGAGCGGATGGCGCGGGCCAGGCCGCTGCGCGTTCACGCGACATCGGCCGCCCTTCGCGACGCTGCCGGGTCGGATGGGCTCGCGGTCATCGCCGGCGACCTCGAGGCGCTCGTCGGGACCGGCCCGGCTGCCGCCGACGGCGGCGCCCGTCCCGACGTTGGCCGCCTCGAGAAGGAGCTCGCCGAGGCGGAACGGCTTCTCGCGGCCGCGAGGGCACGGCTCGCCGACAAGGCGTTCGTGTCGAAGGCGCCGGCCGCCGTCGTCGACGGCGCGCGCGCCCGCGAAACGGAGCTCGCCGAGACGGTCGCCCGGCTCCGCAGCCGGCTCGGCCGCAAAGGCTGAGCGGGAGCCGCGGAGCCGGACCGGTGGGTCAGCCCTTGACGGCCCCGCCGGTGATGCCGCGCACGAAGTAGCGCTGGAGCGACAGGAACACGACGAGCGGCAACGCCATCGTGAGGAACGCCGCCGCCGTCAGGAAGTGGGACTCGCCGCCGAGTGAGCTGACGAGGTTGGACACCACAACGGTCATCGGCAGGTTCTCCGACCGCGTCGGGCCGATATAGATCAGGGACACCAGCAGGTCGTTCCAGACGAACAGGAACTGGAAGATCGCGAGCGAGGCGAGCACCGGCACGCTCATCGGGAGCGCCAACCGGAAGAATGCCGTCGCCGGGCTGGCGCCGTCGATCGACGCCGATTCGAAGACCTCGCGCGGCAGGCCGCCCATGTAGTTGCGGAGCAGGTAGATCGCGAACGGCAGGCCGTAGCCCGTGTGTGCGAGCCAGACGGCGAGGTATTCGCCGGCGATCCCGAGTCCGGCGAACAGCCGCAAGACCGGGATCAGGGTGGACTGCAGCGGGATCACGAGCAGCCCGACGATCGCCACGAAGATCGCGTTCTTGAAAGGGAAGTCCATCCAGGCGAACGCGTAGGCGGCGAACGACGCGACCATGACCGGGATGACCGTGGAGGGAATCGTGATGAACAGGCTGTTGATGAACGCGTCGCCCAGGTTGTTCTGGGTGAGGACGTGCTCGTAGTTGGCGAGCGTGAAGTCCCACGGCGGGAGGAGGGAGGTCCACCAGCCGGATCGGGCGACGTCGGCTGCGGGACGGAAGGAGTTGACGAGCAGCCCAAGGGTAGGCACCAGCCAGACGGCCATGAGGGTGATGACCACAGCGTGGAGTGCGATGCGACCGAGGCGCCCCCGACCCTGTCGCTTTGCGACAGTTGCCTTGGCGGTCATCGGCCGCGATGCGGCGGTCATCGGATCGCCTCCTGCTCCCGGAACCGTCGGATGTTCACGGCCATGAACGGGATGATCGCGACGAGGAGCACGATGGCGACGGCGCTCGCCCGACCGAAGTGCTGGGTGGTGAACATCTCGAAGAACATCTTCCGGGCGACGACATCCGTGCCGAAGGCGCCGTTTGTCAGGGTGTAGACGATGTCGAACGACTTGAGGGCCGTGATGACGATCGTGGTCCCGACGACGAAGATCGTCGGCATCAGGAGCGGTAGGATGATCCCCCTGAAGACGTGCCACTCGTTGGCGCCGTCGACTCGCGCGGCCTCCAGCAGCTCAACGCTGATGCCCTTGAGGCCCGCCGAGAGGATGACCATCGCGAAGCCCGTCCACATCCAGACCCCGATGAAGATGAGGGCGAAGTTGTCAAGAAGGAATGAGCGCTCCCGTATGTAGTCCACCGGGCCCAGCCCTACCAGGCCGACCAGCGCGTTGATCGTTCCGGTCTGGGGTGACCCGGGCGGCCGGAACTGGTACATGAACTGCCAGATGATCGCCGCCGCCACGAAGCTGATGGCGAGAGGTACGAAGATCGCCGTCTTGGCCACCGGCTCGTACCGCACGCGATCGACAAGGATCGCGATCAGCAGGCCGAGCCCGACGACGCCGCCAGTCATGAAGACGACCCACAGGACGCTGTTGCGGAGCGCCTCCAGCGTCGCCGGGTCGCCGAAGAACCAGGCGTAGTTGTCGAGACCCACGAAGGTCCTCGAAAACCTGTCCTGGAACGACAACACCAGCGTGTTAAGGGTCGGGTAGATGAGGAACACGATGAGGAATGCGAGGGCAGGCGCAATCCAGAACCACGGTCGCATGCGACCCTGCCGTTGTTCCGGGAAGGCCCTGATCAATCGCTCGGTCAGCAGGATGTAGCCGATGAGAACGGCCGGCACGCCGATGACGACAATCGCCGCGGTGATGAGGTCTTCCATGACCCCTCCCAGTTGCATGGGGGAGCCGGCACGCCGGCTCCCCCATGGACGAAGGCCTTACTGGGCGTACGCGCTGGTCTGAACCTCGTCGAGGCTGGCCAGGATCGCGTCCAGGTTGCCCTGGTTCTCGGCAAAGTCGACCATCGACCGGAAGAACGCGGCCTTCATTGCGTTCGGCATCAGGTCGCCGCCGTCGAAGCGGAAGATCTTGGCCGTGCCAAGGATCTCGGCCGACCGCTTGGAAACGTCGTCCGGATACTCGGTGACCTTGGTGTTGCCGGACAGTGCACCACCACGGCTCACCCAGATCTGCTGGGCCTCCGCCGTCACCAGGTACTTGAGCAGGTCCTTCGCCGCCGCCTTGTCGGAGAAGAGTCCGAACAGGTCACCGGCGCCGGTGAACGCCCCGGCGTACGCCGGGTTGATGTCGGGCATCGGGAAGAAGTCGAACTCACCGTCGGCGGCTCCACCCTGCTCCTTGAAGAAGTCGGTGATGAAGCTGGCCTGGTGATGGAACTGGCAGCCCGGAGGATCGGTGAACAGCGGATTTCCGCCGGCGCCGAAGTTCGTGCTGTTGACGGTGGCAGCGCCGCCGAAGGACGCGTCGAGGACATCGCCGAACGCCTCGTACGCCGCCTTGATCTCCGCCGACGACCACGTCAGCGTGCCGGCGACCCACTGGTCGTAGATGTCCGGTCCCGACTGCCGAATGACGAAGTCCTCGACCCAGTCGGTGCCGGGCCATCCGGAGTCGGCGCCGGATTCGAGGCCGACGCACCAGAGGCTCCCGGCGCTCCCGGGTGACGTGCCCATCACGGCATCCCAGGTCGCGGGCGCCCCGGCCGTGTAGTTGTTCGGGTTGTACCAGATCAGGCCCTTCAAGGCGCTCTTGATGAAGACGCCGACGATCTTGCCGTCGACGGTCCCGAGGCTGACGAACCCAGGTGACGTCTCGGCCTTGTAAGCGTTGAGGTCGAGGACCGTGTCGAGCGGCTTCAGCGCGCCCGCCTTGGCGAACTCGGCCATCTCACCCGGTCCCGGGAGACCGGCGAGATCCGGCAGGGTCCCGGACTGGACCGCGGTGGTGAGGTAGGTCCCCAGGCCGCGCGATCCCGTGTACTTGACCGTGTTCCCGGTCCTGGTCTCCCACGGTGCGACCATGGCCAGGAACGACTCCTGCTCGGAGCCGCCCCAGGTCCCGACGACGGTGACCTCCTTGTCGGCAGTGCCTCCGCCGCCCGTGTTGCATGCCCCGATGACGAGCACGAGCGCACCAAGCGTCGCCATCAGTTTGCGGGTGGATCGTTGCTCCATTTGCCGTTCTCCTCCTCTGTGATCCGGTGCCGCCGCGCGGCCCGGTCTGCGGCCGAAAGTGTGCGCCCGACCGTCAGTGGTCGCGACGCGGGGAAGGGGGTGAGGGCGACGCCCGGGTAGACGCGCGCACGACCAGTTCGGTCGGCAGGAGCGTGCGGCTCGGGATGGTCGCTCGCGAGATTCGATTGAGAAGCGCCGTGCCGACGGCCTGGCCCAGCTCGTATGCGGGCAGGCGCACGGTGGTCAGCGGCGGATCGAAGAACGCCGCCAGGGGAATGTCGTCGAAGCCCACGATCGAGACGTCCTCCGGGATTCGCTTGTGGGCCGCTCGCAGCGCGCCGATCGCGCCCAGCGCGACGACGTCGCTGGCCGCGAACACCGCGTCCAGCTCCGTCCTTCCGAGAAGCTCCTTCATCGCCCGGTGGCCGCTCGCGGCGTCGAACGCTCCCTCCGCGACCCACGCCGGATCCGGCTCGATGCCCGCCTCGCGCAGCGCCGCCCGGTAGCCGTCCAGCCGCTCGCGCGCCGCCGTGTAGGCGAGGGGGGCATTGGTGATGCAGCCGATCCGCCGGTGACCCAGCGCGAGGAGGTGCTCGACCGCCCCCTTTGCGCCTGCCCGATTGTCGACGTCGACGCTCGGCGCGTCCAGGCCGGGCAGCGATCCCTGCAGGACGACCGGAAAGCCCTCGCCGACGATCTGCAGGAGGTCGCCATCGTCGACCCGCGGACCAGACACGACGACACCGTCCGCCCGGCCCGATCGGAGCAGATCGGCGTATGGTCCGTTGCCCGGCTCGAGGGCCTCGACGATCACCCGGAATCCGCCCGCCCGCGCTGCGGACGTCAGGCCCCGCAGTGTCTCCGCCAGCAATGCGTCGCCGGCCACCTGCTCGGGCGATTGGCGCAGCACCAGTCCCACCGTTTGACTCCGGCCGCCAGCCAGCTGTCGCGCCGGGGCGTGCGGATGGTAGTCCAACTGGCGGGCCGCTTCGAGCACTCGTTCCCGGGTCGCCCGGCTGATGCTCACGTCGCGATCGTTCAGCACGAACGACACCGTCGTCCGCGACACGCCGGCACGGGCCGCCACATCAGCGCTCGTGGGTCGCCTGGGATCCATCGGGCAGAAGCACCCCCGGGGGCCGAAGGTTACGTGCGCCGCGGGACTTGACCGAAGCCCGCTCGGTGCGCAGACTAACTCGCGTCAGTAACACGTATTAACTCCCGCCGCCGCCGGTTACGTCAAGCGTTCTTCGCAAGTTGCCTCCGGCGACGTTCCAGCCAGCTTCGTCCACCCGAGCGTCGAACGCAATGGCGATCGAGTCGTTCCCCGAATCGCGGCTGCCGGACCCTGTCGCCGGGCTCCGCTCGACCGGTCCACGGCTCGTCCCCCGGCCCGTCGAGGGCGCCGCGTTCGGAGCCGACTGGTGGCAGCGCGGCGTGGTCTACCAGGTCTACCCGCGTTCGTTCGCCGATTCGACCGGCGACGGTGTCGGCGACCTGCGCGGGGTCATCGACCGGCTCGATCACCTCAACGACGGCACCGAGCGATCTCTCGGCGTCGATGCCATCTGGCTCTCCCCGATCTACCCCTCGCCCGGTCTCGACGTCGGCTACGACGTCTCCGATCATGCCGCGATCGATCCGCTCTTTGGCACCCTCGACGACTTCGACCGGCTCATCGACGAGGCCCATCGACGCGGCATCCGGGTCGTCCTCGATCTCGTCATGAATCACACCAGCTCGGCCCATCCGTGGTTCCTCGAATCGCGCGCCGCGCGGTCCGGCCTGTATTCGGACTGGTACATCTGGCGCGATCCGCCCCGCTCGTGGAGTCGGGCCCAGGGTCGCCGCCGTCCGAACAACTGGGTCTCCTACTTCGGTGGCCCGGCCTGGACCTGGGACGACACGCGCGGCCAGTTCTATCTCCACACGTTCCTGCCCGAGCAGCCCGACCTCAACTGGCGCAACCCCGATGTCCGCGCCGCGATGCTCACGATGGTCCGGGGCTGGCTGGACCGTGGCGTGGACGGCTTCCGGCTCGACGTCTTCAACGCGTTCTTCAAGCACCCCGACCTGTTGTCCAACCCGCGCCGGGTGACCGGTGGCCGGCGCGCCTACGACCGCCAGCGCCATCACTACGACAAGGACCAGCCGGAGCTGCACGAGTTCCTCGCCGAGTTCCGGGCCCTGGTCGACGAACGTGACGGCCGGATGACCGTCGGCGAGCTGTTCGCGACCGAAGCCCATCGGGCGGGTCAGTATTCCGCCCCGCGGCACCTCGTGTTCGACTTCCACCTGATCAGCCAGCCGTGGCGGGCCGACGCGTTCGCGCGGGCTACGGCCGTGCGCGAGGCGATCTTCGGACCGGCCGGCTGGCCGACCGTCGTGCTGTCCAACCACGATCAATCCCGTCACGCCTCCAGGTTCGGCGCCCGGTCGCACGACGACGCCGTTGCCAGGGCCGCCGCCGTCCTGCTCCTCACGTTGCGGGGGACGCCGTTCCTCTATTACGGTGAGGAGATCGGCCTGCGCGACGTCCCGATCCCGCGGGCGGAGATCGTCGATCCGCCCGCCCGTCGGGGAGGGCCGATCGCGCGCCGCCTCGCGCCCTGGTGGAACCGGGACCAGGCCCGCGCCCCAATGCCCTGGACCGACGCACCGTTCGGGGGCTTCTCCCCGGTCCGGCCGTGGCTCCGGATGGCCCCCGACGCGGCAACCCGGAACGTCGCCCGACAGGCCGCCGACCCGCGCTCCGTCCTGGCCGCCTATCGCCGGCTCATCTGGCTCCGCCGCCAGCATCCGGCAATCCAGGTGGGCGCCTGGCGCCGGCTGAGCAAGGCGAGCGGCGACGTCCTCGCCTACCTCCGCACGACCGATGACGAGACGGTTCTCGTGGGCGTGAACTTCGGACGGGGCTCCGGCTGGTTCCGGGCCGAGGGCCATCCGGCACCCGGCGGCTGGGAGCCGTTGTTCGGGACCCACGAGCCGCCCGCCCCCGCCGCGGACGGGGCGCGTGTCGAGCTCCGTCCCCTCGAGGCGGTCGTCCTCGTCGCGGGGCCCTCGAGCCGAAGCTGACTGCTACCTGATCGTACCGCTGCCGGACAGGACGGCGGCGCGCTACGATATCGGCGGTTCACCCGCGACTTGGAGAGGCGCTCGTGCCACTTGAATTCTTGAAGCGCCGGGGGGCAGCCGATCCCGACGCCGCGGCCCAGGCCCAGCAACGGCGGCCCCCCTCCACGGCGATGCCCGAGGAGGTCATCGCCCAGGACTTCGCGCTCAAGCTGTCCTACGCGGGCAAGAGCACCGAGGGCGTCCGGATGAAGACCGGGCCCGGCGCGATGGACGAGCTCCCCTCGATGCTCGCCGGCGTCGCCCACAGCGAGGTCGAGGTCGTCCAGCCGCTGGCGATCGAATTCAGCAAGGCTGCGCCGGTGATCGCCCGGCCGGCCGAGGCGATGGACTGGCTGAACGCCCACCACGCTCGTTCCCCGGTGACCCGCCACGCCCTCGTCGTTCTCGAGTCGATCGACGCGATCGACCTCGCCTTCGACACGTTCGTCTGCGCGCTGCTCGCCGGCGAGATCGACACGTCCGGCTACCCCGAGTACAACTCGATCGTCGGCGGCGTCGCCTCCCACTGGGACGAGGCGACCGGCGACATGATCGTCCGGGCGGTCGTGGGCTGGGGTGGCCGCGGGGTCCGCGGCGATTCCGACCGGAACGGCTCACGGATCCTGACCTCGCTGCTGACGAACATCCTCGGCAGCAGCTACGCGCTTGGCCTGACGGCGGTCGAGCGGCCGGTCCCTGCGGCCGGCCGCGGCGGGCTCGTGTGCGCCCACTGTGGTTTCGCGTCGGCCCACGAGCGCGCGTTCTACTGCCCGAAGTGCGGCATGCGCCTCCTCCGCGGCTGACCCGAGCTCTCCCGGTGCCGATCTACGAATATCGTTGCATGCAGTGCGGACACCGGACGGACATCCTCCATGGGATCAATCAGCCAGGCCCGAATTTCTGCCCCGCGTGCGGGGCCGAGGGAACGATGCGCAAGACGATCTCCGCGCCGTCGGTCCACTTCAGGGGCAGCGGCTGGGCGAAGAAGGACCGCGCGTCGGCCACGAAGACGAAGGCCGCCGCAAAGAGCGACGCGGCGGCCAAACCGGCTGACGGCGAGTCGAAGTCGGGCGGTTCGCCGGCTCCGTCGCCCGCGGACGCCGGCACAGCCGCGAAGCCGGCCGCGGCCGCGTCGCCCGACGGCGACTGAAACCGAATGCCCGCTGCGGCCGACTGGATCACGCTAGCCGAGGCGGCCGAGATGCTGGCCGCGGCGAACATCCGGTTCCGGCCGTCGACGATCGGCGTGTGGGCGCGGGCCGGCAAGCTCCAGAGCATCAAGCTCGGCGGGCGCCGGTTCGTCCGGCGGGGGGAGATCAGGGCCCTCGTGAAGCCGTCGCGCCGGGTCCGGGCGGGTGACCTGCAGCCCGGCCTGTTCGAGGATCTGACCGGCTGATCAGCGGTGATAGCCTCGGGGGATGAAGGTCCCTCCGCGGCTGCGGACCGCTGTCGGGCGCGCGATCGGCTGGGGGCCGGTGGCGACCGCGCGACGCGTGATGGAGGTCTACGACGACGCGGGCGGCGGGCTCCTCGCGGGCGGCCTGACGTACAGCGCGCTGTTCGCCCTCTTGCCGTCGCTTCTCCTGCTCACCGGGATCCTCGGCTTCGTCGTCGACGATCCCGAGCGGCGCCGGGCGATCGTCGAGGGAATCGGCCGGACCCTGCCGCCGCTGAGCGGGTTCCTCGAGGCCAGCCTCCAGCAGATCACCGAGGGTGCGGCCGGCGCCGGCCTGATCGGACTCATTGGCCTTGCCTGGGGCGCCAGCCGGTTCTACGGCTCGCTCGACGACGCCCTCAGCCGGATCTTCCGCAGTGCGCCGAAGCGCGGGTTCGTCGCCCGAACGCTGCGGGGCATCTTCTCCGTCGTCCTGCTGATCTCGGTGTTTCTCGCCTCGCTGATCCTGACCGGGATCGGGTCGTACCTCGCGGCCGAGACCGCGGCCCGCCTCGGTACCGAGTCGGTGGTGTTCTGGCAGGTCGTGACGCCGCTGCTGACCGGGATCGTCTTCGTCAGCACGGCGGCCCTCATCTACCGCCTCGTGCCGGCGATCCGCGTGCCGTGGTCGGCGGTGGCACTACCGGCGCTTCTGATCGGGATCGGCCTCGCCGCGGTCACCCAGCTGTTCACGTACATCGCCCCCCGGCTGATCGGGGCGGCGGCCGTCTACGGGACGTTCGTGGCGATCTTCGCGGCGATGATCTGGCTGGCGACGGGTTTCCAGATGCTCCTCATCGGAGCGGCCTGGGTGAGCGTCCGGATGGATCGGCCCCCGCCGCCGCCGGCCCCCGAGGCACGCTGAGGCGGGTCAGCCCTGCCTGGTGCCGCAGCGGCGGCAGAAGCGCGCCGTCGCCGACAGGGACAGACCGCACGAGACGCACGCCTGGACCCCGGCCGGGACGGCCGCACCGGTTGCGGTGGCCGGCCCGAGGACCTCGACGCTCGACGCGGCCCACATGTCGTCGCCGGCCTTCCGGGCGGCGAGGCGCGCCGCAAGGAACGACTCCGCGGGCTGACCCGGCCACTCCGGGACCGGACGGTCCGTTCGGGCGGCAGGCTTGAGCGTCTCGGCGGGGTGGCCTTTGGGGCCTTCCGGCGCGATGACGTGCCAGGTCGGGACCTCGACGATGTCCTCGGCGGGTCGAGCCGGCCGGGGCCACGGCTGGGCCGGGTCGGGGACCGGCAGCTCCGGCTCCGCCCAGACGACCGGCTCCGGCTCGGGCTCGGCCTCCGGCCAGGCGACGGGCTCCGGCCCGGGTTCCGGTTCCCCTGCTGCGACGGGCTCGGGCTCGGCCTCCGGCCACGCGACCGGCTCGGGCTCCGCCCAGACGACCGGCTCCGCCTCGGGTTCTGCGGGGGCGAGGGGCTCAGGCTCCGGCTCGGGCTGAGCCACGGGTTCGGGCTCCACCGACGCCTCGTATGCCGCCAACGCATCGTCGATGCTCTGGCCGGGACGGAACCGGGCGAGGAGGTTCGAGGTGTTCGTGGCGGCGGCGGCGGCTCGTTCCTCGACGCCCGTCGGCGTCGCGGCGGGGGTGATCGGCTCGGGCTCAGCCGCGAAGACCGGCTCTTCCTCGGCGACCGGCTCCGGCTCGACGACGGGCGTGCGGCCCTCGAGCGCAGCGAGCGGCCACGGGACCTCGTCCGGGGTGGGCTCCGGCGCAGGTGGACGACGGTCAGTCGACGGCCAGGCCACCGCCTCGATGCCCGCCGGTTCGGCTGCGGCCGCCGGCCACGCCGGGGCGCCACTGGCGTCGCCCCGCGCCCACGCGGCCGACAGGCCGCCTGCGACCGGGCTGCACGACTGGCACTCGCCTTCCGCCTCGTTCCAGCAGTTCGCGCAGGTGTACTGCCGGCAGGACATGCAGAAGTTGAACGTCTTGTGGAAGGCGTCCAGCTGCTGCGCGGTCGACTCGCGGCTCTCGTCGCTACGCGCCGAGGCGAGCGCCTCGTCGAGCGATGTGGCGTCGTCGAGGACGAAGTTCTTCAGGCCCTTCGACAGCGTCTTGAAACGCCCCATGCGGGCCTTCGGGGCAGCTGACTCGAACGTGTAGCGGGTGCCACAACGTTCGCAGAAGGACTCGGTAAGAAGCTCGGGCATCGGGCCCCCGGGGGTCGCGCACGGACAAGTTCGGGCGGACGGTGCCCGAACGGGTCGAGAGTATAGCCCAGCCCCTGTGCCCGGCCCCGGCCTTCGGTACCTGCCTCACTGCCCGATGGTCCCGACGGGCCGCCGATCCCACCGGGGCGGTGCGGAGGGGTCCGGAGGGGCCCCTCTGCTAGACTCCGGCCCCGAATGCGCCGACTGACCGCCCTGGAGCGATTCTTCGAACGTCTCTTCGAACGGCCAAGCGCCCGGCTGTTCAAGGCGCGTCTGCAGCCCGTCCAGCTCCAGCGCCGGATCGAGCGGGCGATGGAGACCGAGCGGATGTCCGGCGCGGACAGGACCCTCGTCCCGAACCGGTTCCGCGTTCATCTCAACCGGGTCGATCTCGAGGCGTTCGGCGACTTCTCGGTGAGCCTCGCTGCCGAGCTCGCCGACGGAGCGCTGGCCTTCGCCCGGAGTCACCGCTACTCGCTGGTCGACCGCCCGCGGGTTGACCTCGTCTCCGACCCGCAAGTGCCCCTCGGGGAGGTTCGGGTGGTGGCCCGCTTCGCGGATCCCGATCCGGCCACACGGCTGCCGCCGGGCGAGCCGGCTGCCGACGATGGAGCGGAGGAGGAGGGCACCGCGCCGCCGACGCGCACGATGGTCTTCGAGGTGCCGGTCGTCGCGGGCCCGGTCGCCTGCCTGCGCGAGATCCGGCCGGACGGCACCCAGCGCGAGGTCGAGGTCGACGGGGCGCTCCTGACGATCGGCCGGGGGAGCGACAACGGCCTGGTCATCCACGACTCGAGGATCTCCCGCCACCACGCCCGCCTCCAGGCCCGCCGGGGGACACTGATCCTGACCGATCTAGGCAGCACGAACGGCTTGCGGGTGAACGGCGTCCGGGTAGACGAGGTGGTCCTCGGCGAGGGCGACGAGATCGAGCTGGGCGACACGATCCTCGTCGTCGAGTCGGTCTCGGCCGGCTGATCCGTGGACGCCTTCGCGGCGAGCCTGTGGCTCCTTCGCCTCCTGTTCCTCGCCCTCCTGTACCTGTTCCTGTTCGCCGTGGTCCGGATCCTCGTCCGGGACCTGCGCGCCGCGGCCCGCGAACCGGGGACGGAGCTGGGCCGGCTCCACGTCGTCGCGTCACCGGGCGGTGAGCCGCCGGCCGGCGCGGTCTTCGGCCTCGATGCGCTGACGACCCTCGGGCGCGACGTGAACAACACGATCGTCGTGGAAGACCCGTTCGCGTCCGCCGAGCACGCGGTCCTTTCCTATCGCGGCCGGACCTGGTACGTGGAAGACCTCGGCAGCACGAACGGCACGTACGTCAACGGCGGAAGGGTGGACGGTGTCGCCCCGATCGGGTTCGGCGACGAGCTCCAGGTGGGCCAGGTCCGGCTCCGTCTCGACCGAGTCCGCCGGTGAGCGACGCTCCGGCGTCCGCCCGGCCCTTCGTCCTCCCCCCGATCCTCGCCGGCATCCGGCCCCGTCCGCGGTGGCGGGAGCTGCGGCTGCTCGCGGTCGTCGCCGCGGCGCTGGTGGCCGGGAGCGTGTCCCTGGGCGCCACCCTGCGGGCGCGAGATTCCGAGCCCGGCGTCGGAATCCCCGACGGCGCCTTTGCCCCGTACGGCACGACGCTCCTCGCGATCTACCTCGGGGCGCTCCTCGCGGCTCACGTCGCCCAGGTCCTCGCCGGCCGGCGGACCGACCAGGTGCTGCTGCCCGCGGTCGGGCTCCTCGGCGGGATGAGCCTGCTGCTCATGGAGCGCCTCCCGCAGGGGCTGGCCGGCCAGTTCGGCGGCCTGGCCCAGACCCAGCTCGTCTGGCTGCTCCTCGCCATCGGGATCCTGACCACCCTCTCGATCGTCGTCCGCTCCGACAGCTGGCTGCGGCTCTACAAGTACACGTGGGCGGCGGCCGGCGTCGGGCTCCTCCTTCTGACGTTCTTCCTCGGGCGTGACGTCAACGGGGCGCGACTGACGATCGAGCTCGGGCCGATCAGCGGCCAGCCCTCGGAGCTGCTCAAGGTCATTCTCGTCGTCTTCCTCGCCGGATACCTCTCCGAGAACCGGGCCCTCCTCGTCGAGCAGTCGACCCGTGTCGGGCGCGTCCAGCTCCCGCCGCTTCAGTACCTCGCGCCGATGGTCGCGATGTGGGCGATCGCCCTCGGGATCGTCATCGTCCAGCGCGACCTTGGGGCGGCGCTCCTC
The DNA here is from genome assembly GCA_964626755.1 of uncultured Anaerolineaceae bacterium. Lineage (GTDB taxonomy): Bacteria > Chloroflexota > Limnocylindria > Limnocylindrales > CSP1-4 > JACDAV01. The sequence continues at coordinate 20,768 of CAZVGO010000006.1, forward strand.
TTCTTCGCGGTGTTCCTCCTGCTTCTGTACATCGCCACGGCGCGGTGGAGCTATGTCGTCCTCGGGCTCGCTGCGTTCCTCGCCGGCGGGGCGCTGATGTACGCAGTCGTCGGTCACGTCCGGCAGCGCGTCGACATCTGGCTCGACCCCTTTGCCGATCCCTTCGGGGCGGGGTACCAGGTCGTCATGGCGCTCTACGCGTTCGCCCGCGGCGGAATCCTCGGAACGGGCCTCGGCAACGGCCTGCCGACCGTCGGCGGTGGACAGCCGGGCGGGATCCCGGAGATCCACACCGACTTCCCGCTGGCCGCCCTCGGCGAGGAGCTGGGACTCATCGGGATCCTCGCGATCCTCGGCCTTTACCTCGTGGTGATCGAGCGAGGGCTGCGGATCGCCGCGTCCGCGGCGGACGAGTTCCGTTCGCTCCTCGCCGCGGGGCTGTCGCTCGTCGTCGGCGTCCAGGCGTTCATCATCGCGGCCGGCAACCTCAAGCTGGTGCCGCTGACCGGGATCACGCTCCCGTTCATCTCGTATGGCGGCTCGTCGCTCCTCGCGAACTCCCTCGCGATTGGGCTGCTGCTCGCGCTGTCCGATCGGGGCGTCGAGCCCCCGCCGCCGCCTCGCTCTGGGCGCCGTCTCGCCCGGCTCCTCGACCGGGGCGCCCCGTGAGCCGGGCGCCGGGAGACAGGGACGACACCCGAGTCCGCGCGGGCCGGCGGCCGGTCGGAGCGAACGTCGCCCGGGTCGGTCTCGTGCTGTCAATCGCCTTCGGAGCCCTGGCCGGTGGGGCGGGCTACTGGCAGGTGATCCGGGCTGCGCCGCTGTCCAACGCGCCGGACAACCCCGCGGTCGCGGCCGCCTCTCGCCGCGCGATCCGGGGCGAGATCGTCGACCGCGACGGAGCGTGGCTGGCGAGGAGCGATCGGCGCGACGCGAACGGCGAGCCGTACCGGGTCTACCGGTCGCCGATCGTGAGCCCGGTCGTCGGATACTCGTCCCGGCTGTTCGGCTCGGCGGGGCTCGAGCGGACGTACGACGCGCAGCTCGTGGGCCTCGCTCGACCCGACCCGGTGGCCGATCTCCTGAAGAAGTTCGACACGAATCCGTACGACCCGCAGCGCATGACCCTCAGCCTGTCGTTGTCGCTCCAGCAGGCCGCCGTTCAGGGGCTCGGCCGCGATCGGGGAGCGGTCGTGATCATCCAGCCGCAGACCGGGGAGGTCCTCGCCCTCGCCTCGACCCCGATCTACGACGCGTCCGGCGTTGCCAACCCGGCCACGTCCGAGGGGGTGTTCGCCCAGCTCCAGGCGGACGACTCCCTGCCGCTGCTGCCGCGGGCCACGCAGGGCCGCTACATCCCCGGGTCGGTGTTCAAGATCGTCACCGCGATGGCCGCCCTCGATTCCGGCGCCGTGACGCCGGACACGACGTACGAGGAGCAGCCGGCCGCCGAGCGGAATGGCCTCCTCGTCGAGGGTTTCCGCGTGCGCGACGGTCACCACCTCTTCACCGGCAACAAGGCGCTCGACTTCCAGGAGGCGACCGAGGTTTCGTGCAACATCTGGTACGCGCTCGCCGGGCTCGACACGGGGCCCGAGGCGCTGGCCGAGACCGCCGCCCGACTCGGCTTCGGCGAGACGATCCCGTTCGACCTGCCGCTGTCGCGATCGCAGATCACGAACGGGGGCGGCGACTTCGGGGCGGGGTTCAAGGACGCCGTCGAGCTGGCGAACGCCGCGTACGGCCAGGGCGAAACGGTGGTGACGCCGTTCCAGATGGCGCTCATCGCAGCGGCGGTCGCGAATGACGGGCTGATCATGGAGCCGCACCTCGTCACGTCGTTGACCGGCCGCGAGACCGGCACCCGCCGGATCGAGCCGCAGCCGTGGCGCCAGGTCGTCCCGCCCCAGGTCGCCCGCGAGATCCAGGCCGCGATGCAGCGGGCCGTCGAGGGCGAGCTCGGCCGGCGGTTCACGCCGGGCGCGGACGTGCCGGGAGTCGAGACCGCCGGAAAGTCCGGCACGGCCGAGCTCGACGGTGGGGCGATCCCGCACTCGTGGTTCATCGGCTTCGCGCCGGTCGACGACCCGCAGGTCGCGATCGCGGTCCTGGTCGAAGGCGGTGGTCGGGGAGGGGAGCGCGCGGCGCCGCTCGCGGGCTCGCTGATGGAGATGGCGCTCGACTACCTCAACGGTGGGTGAGGCGCCTTGCCCTCGTCCGCGGCCACGGTTCCAGCGGCTCGCTCTCGCAGCAGCGGCACTCGGGATGGCGATCCTGCTAGGCGGAGTGGCCGTCGCGGCGTGGGCTGACGGCTTGATCCTCCTCGCTGCAATGGGCGGGATCGGCTGCCTGATGACCGTGTGGGTGGCGGCGCTGACGCTCCTGCACGGCTAGGTCTTCGTGGCGAGTTCGTCGATCGCCCTGGCCTGGGGCCTGGCTCGAATATCAGCCTGGGCGTTTGTAGCGCCGGCGTGCGACGGTTGAAGCGCCCTGGAGGCGCCCGTCCACGCACGAAAAGGGGGCTCGTGGCGACAAATGCGCCCTCGCGACACGTAGTTTCGGCGCTTGCATCGCCCGGGCTGATATTCGCGCCGAGACGCGCCGCCAGGCCTGCTGCGAACCCGTTCGACGGTCCCGACGTACTATCTTTCGACACTCCGCGGACAGACCGTCCGTCCCACGGGTCCGCCACTCCTTCCGATCCCGTCCCCGCGGGGACCCATCCCGAGAGAGGCCGATGACGAAGATCCAGGAAACCGGGGACAAGGTCCTCGCCAACGTCGAGCGGGTGATCGTCGGAAAGCACGCGGAGGTTCGCCTCGCGCTGGTCGCGCTCCTGTGTCGCGGCCACCTGCTCATCGAAGACGTGCCCGGCACCGGCAAGACCGTGCTCGCGAAGGCGATCGCGCGGAGCCTCGGGTGCAGCTTCAGGCGGATCCAGTTCACGCCGGACCTCCTGCCATCCGACGTGTCCGGCCTCTCGATCTACAACCAGAAGACCCAGGAGTTCGAGTTCCGGCCCGGCCCGATCATGGCCCAGGTGGTCCTCGCCGACGAGATCAACCGGGCGACGCCGAAGACCCAGTCGGCGCTCCTCGAGTGCATGGAAGAGCGGCAGGCGACGATCGATGGGACGACCTGGCCGATGCCCGATCCGTTCATCGTCATCGCCACCCAGAACCCGATCGAGTACGAGGGCACGTTCGCCCTGCCCGAGGCCCAGCTCGACCGGTTCATGCTCCGCCTCCGGCTCGGCTACCCCCAGCCGATCGAGGAGATCGTCATCCTCGACGAGCAGAAGCGGACCCATCCCCTCGAGGACCTGTCGGTGGTTTGCTCCGTCGACGAGCTGCGCGAGATGCAGGAGGCGGTCCGCGAGATCTACGTCGACTCGACCGTGTCCGATTACATCGTCCGGCTCGTCAACGGGACGCGGAACCACCCGGACGTCTACCTCGGCGCGTCGCCCCGCGGCTCGATCGCGCTCTATCGCGCGGGGCAGGCGCTGGCCGGCCTGCTCGGCCGGGACTACGTCATCCCCGACGACATCAAGGCGCTCGCCGAGCCGGCCCTCGCCCATCGCGTGATCATCAAGACGAGCTCCACGATCCACGACGTCCAGGCCGGGCAGGTCATCCGCGAGCTGCTCGACTCGACCTCGATCGACAACATCCACCCGACGGGCCAGACCGGCGGACCGCGCGACCTGCGCGGCGCGGCTGCCAAGATCTCGGGCGCGTAGGCGCCGGCCACAGAAGCAGGGGAACAAGGGCGTGTTTCGGCGCCTCCAGCTCTTCCTCATCGGCGGCGTGCTGCTCCTTGCCGCCTTCTCCACCGGCCTCCACTTTCTCTTCTACCTCGTCTACCTGTCGATCCTCGTCGTCGGGGGCTCGTATGTCCTGACCCGGATCGGCCTGTCCGACCTCGAGGCCGGCTATGCCGTGAGCCAGCTCCACGGGCACGTGGGCGACAAGCTCAAGGTGACGTACACGCTGCGCAACACGAGCGCGCTCCCCAAGTTCTGGCTCGAGGTTCACAACCCCACGAGCCTGCCGGGCGGGTTGCCCGGCCGGGCGATCAACCTCGCCGGCCGGTCGGAGCGGTCGTGGCTCATCCGCGCCCCGCTCGTCCGGCGCGGCCACTTCCGGATCGAGCCGCTCCAGATCCAGACCGGCGACCCGTTCGGCTTCTTCGAGGCGTCCGCATCGGTGGGGCAGGGCGTCAGCGTCGTCGTCTACCCGCGCATCGAGGCGCTGCCACTGTGGCGAATCCCCGCCGCCAGCCTCGAGGGCAGCCACTCCGCCCCCGAGCGAACGCTCCAGACGACCGCCCTCGCGACGACCATCCGGCCGTGGGCCCCGGGTGACAGCTTCAACCGGATCCATTGGAAGAGCACGGCCCGGCACGGCGAGATCCAGGTCAAGGAGTTCGATCTCGAGACCACCGCCGACGCGTGGCTCGTCGTCGATCTCGAGCGGGGCATCCAGGCCGGGACTGGCGACGAGTCGACGGTCGAGGCGGGCATCCGGGCCGCGGCTTCGATCGCCGACAAGGGCCTGCTCGAGAACCGCGCGGTGGGCATGACGGTCAACGCCCACCGGATGGCGATCCTGCCGGCCGACCGCGGGGGTCGCCAGCATCTCAAGATCATGCAGCTCCTCGCGGCCGTCGACGCCGACGCGGCGGCGCCCCTCGATGAAGTCCTCGTCGCGACCCTGTCGCGGCTCCGGCGGGGGATGACGGCGATCGTCATCACGCCTTCGCTCAACACCTCGTGGGTCCGCCCGCTCGCGACGCTCCGCGGGCGCGGGGTGGGATGCGTCGCCGTCACGTTCGACATCGACGCGTTCGAACGGCACGCCCGGGAGGAGGAGGCGCGCCTCCAGCGTCTCCCGCCGTACGAGCCGGACCCGGCTGTCGGCTCGTCTCGCGCGCAACGCGTCCGCGCGCTTCGCCACGCCCTAGCCGAGTACGAAGTGCCGACCTACACTGTGACGCCCGGCCGTGCGCTGGGCGAGGTGCTCATCGGATGACCGCGCAGCCGAACGAACTCGCTCCCGGCCCCATTCTGCCGGCCGTGATCCGCCGCCTGCCGTTCGCGCCGGCCGAGGGCTGGCTGACGCTCGCGCTGGTCACGCTCATGGCGCTGACGGTCGCCTGGTCCCTCGACGACGCGGCCTGGGTCCTCAACCGCGGCGAGCTCGGCGACTTCCTCGCCCCGGCGGCGATCATCGCCTCGTTCCTTGCGTTCGTCGGAGCGAAGGTCGGCTGGTCCCGCTGGCTGAGCCACCTCGTCGGAGCCGTGGCCGCGGCCCTGATCCTGCCGATCTTCGTCGGCGCGGCGATCGCCCCGGAGGCTCTGAGCCTCGGGGAGCTCTATCGCTACACCGCCACGTCCGTCACGCGCGCGTGGATCGATCTCGCGGTGCTCAACAAGTCGGTCACGATCCAGACCGGCCACTACCTGCTCGCGATCGGGATCATCGTGTGGTCGGCGGGGCAGTTCGCGGCGTACGCCGTGTTCGGCCATCGGCGGCCGCTCGACGCGGTCATCGTCGTCGGCCTGATCCTGCTCGGGAACATGGCGATGACGGCCAACGAGCAGCTGCCGTACCTCGTGATCTTCAGCGTCGCGGCGCTGTTCGTGCTCGCGCGGGCCCACGCGTTCGACGAGCAGTCGCTCTGGATCCGCCGCCGGATCGGCGACGCCACGGCGGTCAGGGCGCTCTATCTGCGAGGCGGCACTGCTTTCATCATCCTTGCGGTCCTCGGGTCACTCGCGCTCACGGCGTCCGCCTCGTCGGCGCCCCTGGCCGGCCAGTGGACGGCGGTCGGCGAGCGGATGGTCGACATCAGCCAGTGGCTCCAGCGGCTCCTGCCGTTCGGCGGCAATCCCCGCGCGGTGGGCTTCGGTTTCGGGCCCCAGGCAGTCATCACCGGCCAGTGGCAGACCGACCGCTCGCACGCCGTCACGATCCAGGTCCCACCGACCGAGGAGGAGGGCCTCTACTGGCGCGCCGTCGTGTTCGACCGGTTCGACCTGAACGCCTGGACATGGAGCGGAAGCACGGACATCCCGCGCAGCGCGGGCGATGGCCTGCTCGCAGACATGGCCGACGATCCTGCGGTGGCCGGCGCCCGGCGCGAGGTGCAGGTTTCCGTCCTGCCGGTCGGCCTGCGCGGCTCGTGGGCGCTCAGCCCGCTCGACCCGTTGTCGGTCAACCGCGACGCGGACGTTGTCGTGGTGGGCGAGGGCGGATACTACGGCGGCCTCAGGCTCGATACCGGCTCGGCTCCGTACGCGATCGTCGCGGCCGTGCCGGTGCGTGGCGAAGACGTCCCGGGCGGGCTGAGCGAGAACCGGCTCCGCGCCGCCGGCACCCAGTACCCGGTCGAAGTCTTCCAGCTGTTCACGACGGTCCCGGAGGGTGCGATTGGCCCGGAGGCGCGCCTTCTCCTCGAGCGGATCCAGGAGCTCACGCCGAGCAACAACCCGTTCGACCTCGCGAAGACGATGGAGCAGTACCTCCGGTCGCCGGCCTTCACGTACAACCCCGACGTCCGGGACCTCGCTGGCTGCCAGGAGATGGGGGCGGTCGAGTGCTTCGCCCGCTACCGGCAGGGCTACTGCCTCCACTACGCCAGCACGATGGCGATCCTCCTGCGGGAGCTGGAGGTCCCGGCCCGCCTCGCCGAGGGGTTCCTGCCGGGCACCCGTGATGCGACCGGCCGCGAGGTCATCCTGTCGGACGCGGCCCACGCCTGGGTCGAGGTGTACTTCCCGGGCTACGGCTGGGTCACGTTCGACCCGACCGGCGGCGGGCTCGCCCAGAACGTGCCGCTCCCGTCCGGGGCGCCGATCCCGAGCGCCCTCCCGTCGGTCCCGGGGCTGACCCGTCCCCCGGACGACGAGGACTTACCGAGCCGCCGCCCGGGGACGCTTCCGCCCTCGGTCAATCAACCGTCCGGCGGAAACGATGCGGGACTCTTCATCGCGATCGCTCTCGTCCTCCTCGTCGCGATCGGCGGCCTCGCGTTCATCGCCTGGCAGCGCGGTCCGCGCGGAGACCTGACGCCCGACGGCGTCTGGCGGAGCATCGGCCGCACCGCGGCGCGGTTCGGGTTCGGGCCGCGACCAACCCAGACGGTCTACGAGTACGCCGGGACCCTGGGCGACGTCCTGCCGGATTCGCGGCCCCAGCTCCAGGCCGTGGCCCGGGCGAAGGTCGAGGTCGCGTACGGCCGGCGGACGCTCGGGGCCGACGGCATCCGCGCGTTGCGCGACGCGCAGCGCCGCCTGAGGCTCGGCCTTCTGCGGCTCGCCCTGCGCCGGAAGGAACGCCGCGCCCGCCGCCGGGGCGGCTGACAGCGCGCCGAGCGCGCGGGCGCCAGCGGGCGCTACAGGGCGCCGGTTCGCTCGCGCTCCTCGCTGACCGCGATCGACCGTTCCTCGAGGAGCGGCGCAAGGTGCTCGGTGAGGTTGTGGGCCCGGAGGCTCGGCCGGCCTCCTCCCAGCTCGATCACGCTGATCCCGCACAGCGCAAAGGGCAGCGTCCAGAATCGATCGAGCGGCAGGTCGAGGAGCGTCAGCGCTGCGACCTTGAACACGCCGTCGTGGGCCACGACGATCGACCACGGCTCTCTCGTCAGCGTGTCCGCGTACCCCGGCACGTCCCGGTCGGGACGTGGCGCGGCCGCCGCGTCGCCGAGCCGGACGAGCAGGCGTGCGAGCGCAGGTCGGACCCGACGCTCGACCTCGCGGAGCGTTTCGCCACCTGGTGCGCGAGCGTCGAGCGGAGTTCGCCGCCACGCGGCGAGGATCTCCGGCCAGCGGTCGACGACCTCGGTCGCGAGGAGGCCCTCCCACTCGCCCTGGCCGATCTCGGCGAGACCGTCGTCGGGGCGAAGTGGCACGGGCTGCGCGAAGCCATCGGGCCGGGCGGCGGCGGCCGCCACCAGCTCCGCGGTCGAGGCCGCACGAGCGAGGGGGGAGTGGACGATCTCGACCGGTGGGCCGAGCGGGATCGGCAAAGCCGGCGAGGCATGGGGCCGGGCGAGCCGCCCGGCGGCAAGCTCTGCCTGGCGCCGACCGACAGGTGACAGCGGCACGTTGCTCCGGCCCTGGAAGCGGCGCTCGACGATCGCCGTCGACTCGCCGTGGCGGAGCAGCACGATCACCCCATCGAGCCCGTCGGGCACGACCGGCTCCTTGCTCAGCGCTCACCTCCGAGCCGGATCGTCCACAGGTCGATGACGGCCTCGTGGCGGCGGATCGCGTCGGCCACCGGCGGGGGCACGTCGTCGTCCAGGGCGAGGATCATGAACGCGTCCTCCCGTGGTCGCGTGCGGGCAAGGTGCATCGCGCTGATGTTCACGTCCGCCTCGCCGAGGATCAGCCCGATCCGGCCGACGGTGCCGGGCCGGTCGCGATGGCGGGTGATGAGCATGACGTCCGCCGGCGCCATGTCCACCCAGTAGTCGTCGAGCCGGGTGAAGCGCGGCCCACCGTGGCCGACGGTCCCGGCGACGGTGGTCGTCCGGCCGTCCGATTCGCCGGACAGCGTGAGCAACGCCGAGAACCCGCCGGCATCCGGCGTCTTGCGCTCGACGACGGTGATCCCCCGGGCACGGGCGAGGGCGCCGGCGTTGACGAGGTTGACCCGCTCGGTCGTCGTCGTCTCGAGCAGGCCGCGCAGGACGGCCGCAGTGAGCGGGCCGGCATCGAACTGGGCGAGCTCGCCGGCGAGCTCGAGGGTCAGCGTCCGCACCCCGGTCCGTGAGAACTGGGCATAGAACAGGCCGAGCGTTTCGGCCAGCGGCAGGTACGGCGCGATCGCCTGGGCGGTCTCCGGTGTGAGGAGCGGTGCGTTGACGGCGTGGCGGGCCGGCCGGCCGGCGAGGACGTCGAGGACCTGGTCCGCGATCTCCTCGGCAACGAGCACCTGTGCCTCCTCCGTCGACGCGCCGAGGTGAGGCGTGAGGAGCGTGTTCGGTGCGTCGAGCAGCGGCGTGGCGGTGGGGGGCTCGTGCTCGAAGACGTCGATCGCGGCGCCCGCCAGGCGCCCGTCGCGGAGCGCCTCAGCGACCGCCGCCTCGTCCACGACCCCACCCCGGGCGACGTTGAGCAGCAAAGCCCCGGGTTTCATCTTCGCCAACGCCTCGCGGCCGATCAGCCCGCGCGTCGAACGCGTCAGCGGCACGTGGACCGTCACGACGTCGCTCCGGGCGAGGAGCCCGTCGAGGTCGGTCAGCTCGACGCCGTGGAGTGCGGCCTGCTCCGGCGTCACGTACGGGTCGACGCCGAGCACGGACATCTCGAGCGCCCGTGCCCGGTCGGCGATCGCCTGGCCGATCTTGCCGAGCCCGACGATCCCGAGGATCCGCCCGCGCAGCTCGCTCCCGGTGAACTCGGCGCGACGCCACTCGCCGCGCCGGACCGACGCATCGGCCGGAGCGATCTTGCGGGCCAGCCCGAAGAGGAGCGCGAGCGTGTGCTCGGCCGCCGCGATCGTGTTGCCCGTCGGCGCGTTGACGACGGTCACGCCCGCCCGGGTGGCCGCCTCGAGATCGACGTTGTCGACGCCGACGCCGGCCCGTCCGATCACGAGCAGCTTGCTGCCCGCAGCGATCAGCTCGGCGTCGACCTGGACCTGGCTGCGGACAACAAGCGCATCGTAGTCGCCGATCGCCGCGCACAGCTCCGGGCGGGACAGGCCCGGCCGCTCGTCGACGTCGTGGTGCGCCCGGAGGAGCTCGACGCCTTCCCGGGCGAGGGGTTCGGCGACGAGGACTCTCATGCCGTCGCGGGGTGCCGGGCCAGCCCCAGGGCGTCGATCGCCGCTGCCTCCGCCGCACCGACGGCCGCGCCGGGCGTCACCTCCAGGCCCAGCCCAAGGCTGACGGTCTCGATCGCGGCCACCGCTCCGAGGATCTCCTCCACGGTCACGGCGCCCAGGTGGCCGAGGCGGAGGATCCGACCGCTCAGCTTGCCCTGGCCCCCGGCGAGGATGACGCCCTGGCGCTTCAATCCGTCGTTGAACACCCTCCAGTCGACCCCGTCGGGCAGCCAGGCGGCGGTCACGGTCGGCGAGGCGAAGGCCGGATCGGCGAACAGCCGGTAGCCGAGCGCCGAGAACCCGGCGCGGGCCGCCGCGGCGCACGCCGCGTGACGGGCGAAGACCGTGTCCGCGCCCTCGGCCGCCATCAGCCGGATCCCCTCGTCGACCTGGAAGACGACGGCGATCGCCGGTGTCCACGGCGTCTCACCCTTGGCGTGCGAGTCGCGGTGGAGGCGCAGGTCGAGGTAGTAGCGCGGCATCGACGCGGTCTCCATCGCCTTCCACGCCCGGGGCGACGCGGCGACCATGGCCAGGCCGGGGGCGGCCATCCACGCCTTCTGCGAGCCGGTGACGGTCACGTCGATGCCCCAGTCGTCCATCGCGAACGGGACCGCCCCGAGCGCAGAGACGCTATCGACGAGGATCAACGCCTCGGGGGCGGTCTCACGGATCACGGCGGCGAGCTCCGGGATCGGGTTCATCACCCCGGTCGACGTCTCGTTGTGGGTGAGCAGGACGGCCCGATAGCCCTCGTTGGCCGCCAGGTGCTCGCGGAGAGCGGCCGGGTCGGCGGCGTGACCCCAGTCGACCTCGAGCCGGGTGACCTGCGCCCCGTAGACCGATGCGATCTTCGCGAACCGGTCGCCGAACGCCCCGATCGTCACCGCGAGCACGCGGTCGCCTGGGGAGAGCGTGTTCACGACCGCCGCCTCGAGGCCGCCGGTGCCGGCGCACGACAGCATCGCGATGTCGCTCGAGGTACCGAAGAACGGCTTCATCCCGTCGAGGATGCGGGCGAGCATCGCCGCGAACTCGGGGCCGCGGTGGTTGATCATCTGGCGCCCGCCGACCTCGCGGACCGAGGGCGGCAGCGCGGTCGGGCCGGGGATGCGGAGGTTGGGCTCGAAGCGGTCCACGACGGTCTCCTGGCGGCGGCTGGCGGGCGAGCGCTTCGATGGTCGCATGACCCGACCGTTCGTGCCAGCCGTTCGGGATTTGCGGAATCCGGCCGGCAGCCCGAACATCGGTGCCTGCCGGCAACGTCGCACGGCGGGCGAACCGATCGTCGTCTCCACGCGTTCCATCCCCGGAGGATCCACTTGCGCCCCGACTCGCCCGACCGCCGCCCATCCGTGCGCGCGGGTTCCGCCTGGGACCCGCGGCCGCGCCGCCGCCGGCGCCGCGCGCCCTGGCGGATCCTGCTCGTCGCCGGGCTCCTCGGGATCGCGCTCGGTGTCGGGGCCGTGTGGACGAACGCGTTCGGTGCGGGCGACCGGTTCGAGGGCCTCATGGCCCGGATCGACCTGATCATCGATCCGCCGCCCGACCGTTCGATCGCGCCGACGGTCGACGTCACTCCCCGTCCGGTGGCCACGCCCAGCCCCACCGCCTCGAGAACGCCGGTCCCGCCCGGCGCGAACCCGGAGCCCACGCCGACGCCTACGCCGGCCCCGGTCCGCGGCCCGGTCGACGTGAAGATCGACACGGATCCCGACGCGGTATTCGCCTCCCAGATCACGACGGACTGGTGCGCCCCCGCCGGCATGCAGATGGTCCTCACAATCCTCGGGCATGGGGATCCATCCGAAGCGTTCCAGCGCAGGCTTGCCGGCCGGGTCAAGGAGTGGGAGAGCCGGCAGGACAGCCTGAACGGCAGCTGGGGACCCAATGCGATGGTCGAGGCGCTCGCGGCCCACGGCGCCCGGGGCTACCAGCTCCAGGGCTACAAGACGCGCGCCGCCGCTCTCCGCGGGGCCGCGACGGCCCTGAGCGAGACGGGCTCGCCGGTCATCCTGATCGCGTGGCGCGGCGCCCACACCTGGGTGATGACCGGCTACCGGGCGGACGCAGATCCGCTGTTCTTCCCGGACGCCACGGTCAGCGGGACGTACATCCTCGACCCGTGGTATCCGCGGGTCTCGACGATCTGGGGTCGGTCGGACGGCCCGGGGGTCTTCCAGGACGCGAGCGAGATGGTCCGCAACTACCTGCCGTGGAAGCGGCCGGAGGGCAAGTACCCGGATCGCGACGGGAAGTTCCTCATCCTCGCCCCGACGATCCCGCGCGAGGCCGGCGCCTAACCCGGTTTGCCCAGCAGCTCCTCGCGCGCTTCGCCCGGCCGGATCCCGCGAATTCGCGGGATGAGCGCGATCCCCAGCAGGCCGGCCTTCGCCATCATCCCGATCGCGAACCCGAGCGGGACGGCGACGATCCCCAGCGACGGCGCGAGCGCGAACGCCGCGGCGATCGTCACCCCGAACGCGGCCAGCGACGCGAGCACCTGGAGCACCGTGTTGCGGGTCGCGAAGATCGCGCGGCTCAGCAGGTGGGTGATGCTCTCGAACGGAATCGCGAGGCACATCACGACGAGCACGAGCTGGGTCCGGCGCACGTCTTCGTCGCCGAACGCGTCGCTCCGGAAGAAGAAGTCGATGACGAAGCCGCTGAGGATCGCGAGTGCCCCGGCCGCGAGCGTCGTCAGGACCGCGATCGCCGCGACGTTGCGCAGGACGACCCGGGAGAAGGCTCGGCGATCGCCGGCCGCGGCAAGCGTCGACATCGTCGGGAAGACTGCGAGCGCGAACGAGACGGCGATGACGCTGACCGGCACGCTCTGGAAGTTTCGGGCGAAGCTCAGCGAGCTGAGGCCGCCGACCACGAGGGTCGTCGCGAGCGCTCCCAGCAGCGTGAACGACAGCGGATCGATCGGGTGGCTCGCCATGCGGGGGATCACGAGGACGACGAACTCCCGGAACGCCCGCGTGCGCAGCCCGAGCGCCGGCCGGAACCGGATCCGGCTGCCGCGCAGGCCGACGATGCGGATCCCGAGGTGGGCGAGCGCGCCGAGGATCGCGCCGACCGCCGGCCCAAAGATCCCGAGCGTCGGTGCCAGCAGGATCGTGCCGACGACGATCCCGCCGTTGTAGAGGACCGGCGCCAGCGCGTAGCCGAGGAACCGTCGCTCGGCGACGAGGATCTCGCCGAGCACGTCCGAGACGGCAAAGAGGACCGGCGTCACGAGCATCAGCCGGAACAGGTCGACGTACAGCGCCCGCTGCTCGGCGCTGAAGCCGGGCCCGACGAAGTCGACGGTCAGCGGGGCGATGACGAAGAGGATCGGCGTGGCGACCCCGATGATCAGGACCGCGAGCGTCAGGACGGTGCTCGCAAAGTCGTTCGCGGCCCGCTCCTGCTCTCCCCGGAGGGCGAGGAAGATCGGGACGAACGGCGCCGACAGGCCGCTGGCAACGAGCACGCCGAGCGCGATCTCCGGGATCGCGAACGCCGCGTTGTAGGCGTCGAGCTCCGCGCCGGCGCCGAACGTCCGCGCCTGGACGATGTCCCGAACGAGGCCCAGGCCGTAGCTGCCGAACGTGACGACCGCGAGGAGGATCGCGCCCTGCGGAAAGAACCGGGCGACGAAGACGCGCAGGGGAGGCGGCAGGAGGCGGGTCCACGGCTCGGGGGCGTCGGGGGGCGTGGCGGCCCCGCCGTCGAGGGGTGGCGTCCGATCGCTAATCGGACGCGTCCCGCTTCTCGGTCTCGGCGATCTTCTTGCGGTTCGCCTCGCGGGTCCGCAGGATGTTGTCGCCCGAATGGTGCGTCGCCTTCGGCGCAGGGAAGGGGTTCGCCCGCGTTCGGCCCGCCGCCTTGGCGGCCGCTCGGGCCTCCTCGCGCGCCGTCATCCGTGCCGCCAGCGTCGCCTCGTAGCCCTGGTCGGTCGGCAGGTAGTAGCGGCGGTCCACGAGCTCATCGGGCAGGTATTGCTGCTCGACGTCGGCGCCCTCGAAGTCCTGCGGATAGCGGTACCCGATTCCGATGCCGTGCTGCTTCATCCGCCGGTCACCGGCAGTTCGCAGGTGGAGCGGCACTCCCAGGGAGCCCTGTGCCTCGACGTCGCTGACGGCCGCCCAGTACGCCAGACCGGACCGGTTCGACTTCGGCGCGGTGGCGATGTACGTCGTCGCCTGGGCGAGGGCGTACTGCGCCTCCGGCAGGCCGACATGGTCGAGGGCCTGGGCGGCCGACACGGCGACCTGGAGCGCGCGTGGATCCGCGTTGCCGACGTCCTCCGACGCGGAGATGATCAGCCGGCGGGCGATGAACCGCGGGTCTTCACCCGCTGCGATCATCGAGGCGAGCCAGTAGAGCGCGCCGTCCGGGTCGTTGCCGCGGAGGCTCTTGATGAACGCGGAGACGGTGTCGTAGTGACCGTCACCCGCCCGGTCGTAGGCGAGGACCCGCTGCTGCGCGGCGGCCTCGACGTCCTGGAGCCGCGGGCTGACCCGACCCTTCTTGTCGCGGACCGCCTCGCCCTCGGCGAGCGCGACGGCTCCCTCGAGCACGTTGAGCGCGGCCCGGGCGTCACCACCGGCGAGGTTGACGAGATGTTCGAACGCGTCGTCCGCGACTGCAACGCCACCCTCGGGTCCCAGCTCGCCGGCGAGCCCCCGCTCGGGGTCGTCAATCGCCCGCCGGACGATGGCTCCCACGTCCTCGTCGGACAGTGGCTCGAGGCGCCACACCCGCATCCTCGAGAGGAGCGGCGAGTTCACCTCGAAATAGGGGTTCTCCGTCGTCGCCCCGATGAGGGTCACGGTGCCGTCTTCGACGTGCGGCAGGAGCGCGTCCTGCTGCGCCTTGTTGAATCGATGGATCTCGTCGATGAAGAGGACGGTCCGCCGACCGTTGAGGGCGAGCTTGTCCTGGGCAGTCGCGATTCCGGCGCGCACCTCGGCGACCCCGGACATCACCGCGCTGAGGGTCGTGAACTCGGCACCGACGGCCTCGGCCAGGAGACGGGCGAGGCTCGTCTTGCCGGTGCCGGGCGGGCCCCACAGGAGGATCGACGCGAGATGACCGCGCGCGATGCCGCGGCGGAGCGGCCCGCGCTCGCCGACGAGATGCTCCTGGCCGGCGAACTCCTCGAGGCTTCGCGGTCGCATTCGGGCCGCGAGCGGCTGGCGCTCGGGCGGCGGCTTGAAGAGCGCCTCGGGGCGGGCGCCGGTCGGTCGGGCAGGGGAGCGCCGAGGGGGCATGGCCGGATGGTAGCGCGGCGCGGTCGCGCGGCCGCGATCCGCCGACGGCCCCGCATCCCGCGCGGGCCCGGCTCTACAGTTCTTGCATCAGGTGCGGCATCCATCGGCTGAGCGCGTCGTTCGTCGGCGGATGCCCCGGTTCAGCCGACGGATCCCGCATATCGCGCAAGAACAGCCACCGCACCCCGCCCCAGCCCGGGTTCCGCCGACGTAATGCGCGTCTGACGCAAGAACGGCGACCGCAGCCGCGCGAGCCGCTTAGAGCTGGATGACGTGCAGGACGTTGATGAGCACGTGAAGGCTCGCGAGGATCGCGAGGAGGGCGGCGCCGATCCGGGCGATCCGCCGGACGTCCCGGCGGACGTAGGCATATTCGTCCGCGGCACGTACCGACAGGGGCGCGGCGTTCTTGAGCCGTGTGATCACGTGCTCGGGTTCGCGGCCCCGATCCCTGGATCGCCGGGCGGCCTGCTCCGCGGCCCGTTCCTCGGCCACGATCTGCGCCTCGATCTCCGCCGCGCGGGCCTCTTCCTCGCGGCTCAGGCCCGTCGACGGGCGGACCGGCGCCGCGGCGCTCGCCGGACGCGCGGCCTCGCGTCGCTGCGTATGGCGGCGGCCCGGTCGGTGCGAGCCGCGCGTCCGCTTGGCCATTCGTCGAGGAACCTCCAGGAACGTTCACTGCCCGGCGCCGAGCCGGCTCGCTCGAGGCGCAGATCCGCCGCGGCGAGAGGATAGCATCCGGCGCGCGCGGGACCCCACTCGAGCACGACGGAGCGGCGATTCGCCGGTGAGTCACGGCTGCTAGACTCGGCCGCGACCCCACATCGGAGGACCCCGCAAATCGACCTCGACGCGTTCCTCGCACCGTACCTTGGGGCGATCGTCGTCGGCCTGATCGTGGCCGGGCTCCTCCTCCTGCTGCTGGCGATCCTCGAGGCTCGCCGGATCGCCCGGCTGGAGGAGCGACTCGAGGCCCTGATGCGCGGCGCCACCGGTCGGAGCATCGAGACGATCCTCGAGGCCCATCTCGAGAAGGTCTTCCAGGTCGAGCGCGAGGTCGACGAGCTGGCCGCACGGACCGCTATCCTGGAGGGCAAGGTGGCGCGCGGGAGCGCAGCGACGGACGCCTCGCGGCCCGACGACAAGCGCGCGGAGCCGGGGCAGCCCGGCTCCTGACAGCCAAGGTGTCACGGGACCGCGCGATGCTCTCGCCGTGGTCCTCGACGCCCCCCACGACGCCCGCTTCGAGCCGGAACCGATGAGCCGGATCGGCACGCGCCGCGAGCCGGACCCGCTCGACCAGCTGCCCGTCTGGGCCGGGCTCGTCGACGCGCCAAAGACGGGCGAGCTGGTTGATCCGCCGACCGGCCTCGATGCGCTTCTCAGGGGGCTGAACCCGGAACAGCTCCGCGCGGTCACCCACGGTGAGGGGCCGCTGCTCGTCGTCGCGGGAGCAGGGACCGGCAAGACCCAGGTCATCACCCGCCGGATCGCCTGGCTGATCGGGACGCGCCGGGCGAAGCCGTCGGAGGTCCTCGGCCTGACGTTCACGGACAAGGCAGCGGACGAGATGCAGGTCCGGGTCGATCAGCTGGTGCCCTACGGCTACACGGACACGGCGATCGGCACGTTCCACGCGTTCGGCGACCGGCTCATCCGCGAGTTCGCGCTCGAGCTGGGTCTGCCGACGGACGTCCGCGTGCTGTCGCGGCCGGAGGTCGTGATCTTCCTGCGCGAGCATCTGTTCGAGTTCGACCTCGACGAGTACCGGCCGCTCGGCGACCCGACCCGGTTCCTGTCGGCCCTCGCTACGCTGTTCAGCCGGTGCAAGGACGAGGACGTCTCGCCGGCCGCTTACCTCGACCATGCGGATCGCGTCGCGGCGGAGGCAGCGGCGGTCGCCGACGCGCTCGCGGCCACGGACGACGCGACGGACGCGGATCGCGACGCGGCGGACGCGGCGGGCGAGACCGCCCGGCGGCAGGTCGAGCTCGCACGGGCGTTCGGCCGATACCAGGCGCTGCTGGCGGCCAACGGGTTCATCGATTTCGGCGACCAGGTGAGCCTCGCGCTCCGGCTCGTGCGCGAATCGCCGGCGATTCGCGAGCAACTCCAGAAGCGCTTCCGGTATGTCCTCGTCGACGAGTTACAGGACACGAACCGGGCCCAGTCGGAGCTCGTGGCGTTGCTCGCCGAGCCGCATCGCAACGTGACGGTCGTCGGCGACGACGACCAGTCGATCTACAAGTTCCGGGGCGCGGCGATCAGCAACATCCTCGAGTTCCAGGAGCGTTATCGCGGCGCCCGCATCGTCGTCCTCCGCCGCAACTACCGGAGTCTCGGCCCGATCCTCGACGCGTCGTACCGGCTCGTCCGGTTCAACGACCCGGACCGGCTCGAGGTCCGGAGCGGGCTGTCGAAGAGGCTCCGATCAGAGCGCGTCGCTGACGCGCCGCCGCCCGTCCGGCTCGAGGCATTCGCGAGCGGCTCGGAAGAGGCGGACTGGGTGGCGGCGGAGATCGGCCGCCGGATCGCCTCCGGCGCACGTCCCCGCGACCACGCCGTCCTCGTCCGCGCGAACGCGGCCGCGGATCCGATCCTGCGGAGCCTGAACCTGGCCGGGATCCCATGGCGATTCAGCGGGACGTCCGGGTTGTACGCCCGACCCGAGGTCAGGCTGCTCCTCGCGTTCCTCCGGTCGGTCGCCGACCCGGCGTCGAGCGTCGACGTCTACGGCCTTGCCGCATCGGACGTGTACGCGCTGGGCGGTCCGGACCTGACGGCGATCGTGAACAGCGCCCGGCGCCGCAACCGCTCGTTGTGGGACGTCCTCGAGGAGCTGGACCGGCAGCCCGGCATCCTGCGGCTCTCTCCGGAGACGCGGGCCGCGGTCACAAAGCTCGTCGCGGACATGCGCGGGTACCTCCGGCTGGCCCACGAGCGACCGGCGGGCGAGGTGCTCTACGCGTTCCTGCGGGGAACCGGGCTCCTTGCCCGCCTCGCCGCGACGGACTCGGTGGCCGCGGAGGAAGCGCTCCAGAACATCGCCCGATTCTTCGAGATCGTCCGCGCCCAGTCGGCGCTGCTCGCGGACGACCGGGCGATCTTCGTCGCCCGCCACCTCCAGACGCTCATCCAGGCCGGGGACGATCCGCCGACCGCGGAAGTCGATCCGGACGCTGACGCGGTCGCCGTGCTGACCGTCCACAAGGCGAAGGGGCTCGAGTTCCCGGTCGTGTTCCTGCCGGGACTCGTGACGGACCGCTTCCCTGCCCGGTCGCGGCCGGACACGCTGGCCCTCCCCCTGGCGCTCGTGAAGGAGACGCTGCCGGAAGGCGACTTCCAGCTCCAGGAGGAGCGTCGCCTGTTCTACGTCGCGATGACCCGGGCCCGCGACGAGCTGATCCTCTCGCATGCCGCCGACTACGGCGGAGCCCGCGCGCGAAGGATTTCGCCGTTCGTCCTCGAAGCGCTCGACCTGCCGGTCGCGGCCGGGACGCCGGGCAGTGGCGTGCGGGCCTCGACGCCGCTCGAGCGACTGGTGTCGTTCGAGCCCACCGCGCCGGCGCCCATCGCCGACCGCGACCCGTCGGCCGAGCCGCTCGTACTGAGCTTCTCCGCGATCGACGACTACCTGACCTGCCCGCTGAAGTTCAAGTACGCCCACGTGCTGCGCGTCCCGCTCGCGCCTCATCACGCGATGATCTACGGTGCCGCGCTTCACAAGGCGGTCCAGGAGTTCCACCGGCGCCAGGCGCGCGGCGAGCCGATGACAGAGCCGGAGCTGTTCGAGGCGTTCGAACGCGCCTGGTCAAACGAAGGGTTCCTGTCCCGGGAGCACGAGGAGGCGCGGCTCGACTCGGGGCGCGCCGCGCTCCGCCGGTTCCGCGAGGAGCTGCTCCTGCCGGACGCGGTCCTGCCGGCGTGGGTCGAGCGCGAGTTCAGCTTCATCCTCGACGGCGACCGCGTCCGCGGCCGCTGGGACCGGGTCGACATCGAGCCGGCCGACGGGCTCGTTCCGGTCGGGCCCGGCCCGGCGCCCACGACCGTGAGCGAGCCACACGCCGACGTCGTCACGCCGACCCTGCCACTGCTCGGCCGGGAGCGGGTCACGATCACCGACTACAAGTCGAGCGACGTGCGAGACCCGGCCCGGGCCCGACAGCGCGCTCGCGATTCGCTCCAGCTCCAGATCTATGCGATGGGCTACGAAGCGCTGACCGGCCGGCTGCCGGACGCGGTCCAGCTCCACTTCCTCGAGTCCGGCCTCGTTGGACGCGCAGACGTCGACCCGAAGCGACTCGAGAAGGCGCGCGGGCAGATCGCGAAGGTGGCCGCGGGGATGCGGGCCCGCGACTACACGCCGAAGCCCGACCATCTGTCGTGCTCGTACTGCCCGTTCCGCGAGATCTGCCCGTCGAGTGTCGTCCGGTGAGCGCCGGTCAATAGGGCATTCGCCCGAGTAGTCAGCGCCGGCGCATTGAGGCAATCTCCAGTTTGCCCGCTCGGGGACGGGTTGATCCCTCTTGGGCACGGAGGGTTTGGGCGTTGGGGGAGACCGAACGGGGCACACCCGACGGGCTCGCCGTCCCCGGGCGGGAGGCGCGGGCGCCGAGCGGTCGCGTCCTCGTGGTGGACGATGAGTCGGCCGTCCGGAATCTCGTCCAGTCCGTGCTCCGGACGATGGGCTACGAGGTGACGGTCGCGTCGGGCGGCCGCGAAGCGCTTCGCGCCATCTACTCCGAGTCCGCGACGCCGGCACTGCTTGTGACCGACATCGACATGCCGGGCATGACCGGGATCGAGCTGGCCGCCCGGCTCACCGCCGAGCGGCCGGCCGTCCGCGTGATCTTCATGACCGGCGATACGGCGAGCGCCCAGCGTGCCCGCGACCGCGCCGCGGCGTTCATCGCCGCGGTGCTCCTCAAGCCGTTCACGACAGCCGAGCTGCGCGAGGTCGTTCGCGCGACGATCGGGGAGCCGCCGCGGGGCTAGACTCGGGGCGATGGAGGCCCGCGACCGGCTGACGAACCTGGCCCTGTTCGCCGCCGCCGCGCTGGTCTGGATTCTCGTGGGTCTCGTCGTCACGACCCGCGACCCGCAGATCGATCCGGGCGTGGGCTTCGTCGGCGCAGTCCTCATCGGCGTCGCCGTGGGACTGACGGCGATGCCGCTGTTCTGGCTGTCGGTCTTCGCCCGCCACCGGCGGATCGCGTACCGTGGCGACTGGATTCGTGCGATCCGGCGGGGTGCGTGGGTGACGGTCGTCGTGGCCGTCCTCGTCGTGCTCCGGCTGCAGGGCCTGTTCGAACCGGCGATCGCGCTGTTCATCCTCGCCATGGTCGTCGTCGCGGAGGCGACGTTGTCTGTCGAGCGATGAGAGCAGCCGGAGGAAAGCGTTGACGTCGCCTCTCGTTGCAACCCGACCGGCCGAGCCCTACGGCGATGCCAAACGTCGCCTCGCGGAGGCCGTTCACGCGAACCGGGCCGAGATCCTCGAGCTGTCGCACCGGATCCACGCCAATCCGGAGCCGGCCTTCGAGGAGCGGCAAGCGGCGACGTGGATCGCGGAGATCCTCGCCCGCCACGGATTCGCCGTCGAGCATCCGGCCGGCAGCCTGGAAACCGCCATCCGGGCCGTGCGGCGTGGGGGGCGAGGCGGGCGGGCACCGCGGATCGGGATCCTCGCCGAGTACGACGCGCTGCCCGGGCTGGGTCACGGCTGCGGCCACAACACGATGGCCGCGCAGGGCGTCGGGGCGGCGATCGCCCTTGCCGCCATCGCCGACGATCTGCCCGGCGAGATCGTGTTCCTCGGCACTCCCGCCGAGGAGCGAGGGAGTGGCAAGCAGGTGATGATCGACGACGGACTGTTCGCGGGGATCGACGCCGCGCTCCTGTACCACCCGTGCGACCGCAACCACGTCCAGAGCGAACCGCTCGCATCGGAGGACGTCCACGTCACGTTTTCCGGCCTGCAGGCACACGCCGCCGCCGACCCGTGGGAAGGGCGCAATGCGCTCGACGCGCTCGTCCTCCTGTTCACCTCGGTCGGCCTGTGGCGGCAGCAGCTCCGGACGCACGCCCGAGTCCACGGGGTCGTCACCGAGGGCGGCACGGCCGCCAACATCATTCCCGATCGCGCGGCGGCATGGTTCATGCTCCGGAGCGCCGACCAGGCGTACTACGACGAGATGCGCGAGCGGTTCCGGGCCATCGCCGAGGGCGCGGCCCTCGCCACCGGCACGACCGTCGAGGTCGTGTTCTCCGGCGGAGCGACGACGATGAAGCCGAACAGAACGCTCGAGACGCGCTGGATCGCGAACGCCGCCGCCTACGGCATCGAGGACGACGGGCCGGATCCGTCGTCGGGCAGCACGGACATGGGCAACGTGAGCTGGGTCTGCCCGACGATCCATCCCGAGCTGGCGATCGCACCGCCGGGCACTCCCGGTCACTCAACGCTGTTCCGCGAGGCGGCCGCCACCCCGAAGGCAGACGAGACGACCCTGCTCGCCGCCACGCTCGTGGCCCAGACGGCCTATGAGCTGTTCGCGGACCCATCGCTCGTGAAAGCTGCCTGGCGGGAGTTCCGCGCGGAGGGCTGACGGCACCCCGGCGGGTGCTAGGATCGTCGAGGCGCGCCCCGCTGGACGACCGGATCGCACCGGCGGCGCTCCCAGCGAGACGGACGGCCCACCGGCCGGCCGACGCGGCGCCCGTCTCCCGGAGGTCCCCGATCGTGGCCGAGCGCCCCCACGACCCCCAGCCCGGCGGCGGATTCGCGGCGCGCAACGGCTGGGACCGCGAGTACGAGACGTTCAGCGATTTCGACCTGCCGATCTATGTCGGGCCGAGCACGTTCCAGAAGCTGCCGTGGGTCACGGATCCGGCAGAGTTGCGCGCAAAGGCCGTCGACGTCGCGATCGTTGGGGCGC
The DNA here is from genome assembly GCA_964626755.1 of uncultured Anaerolineaceae bacterium. Classification (GTDB taxonomy): domain Bacteria; phylum Chloroflexota; class Limnocylindria; order Limnocylindrales; family CSP1-4; genus JACDAV01. Next base: position 42,803 of record CAZVGO010000006.1, read on the forward strand.
CATTCGACGATGCGGTCTCCCACCGGCCCGGAGCCCGCTTCGGGCCCCGGGCGATCCGCGAGGCGAACTATGCGACCGGCTCGCTTCACTCGCTCCAGCACCCGGGTGAGCTCCAGCCCTTCGAGGTCCTGACGGTCGTCGACGCCGGCGACGCAAACGTCGTGCCGGCGTTCCTCGAGCGCGGCCACGCGATGATCTACCGCAAGGTCCGCGAGGTCGCCGCGACCGGCGCGATCCCGATCGTCCTGGGTGGCGACCACTCGATCACCTGGCCGGCGGCGACCGCGGTCGCCGAGCTGCGCGGCCCCGGCAGCGTCGGGATCGTTCACTTCGACGCCCACGCGGACACGGCACCCGAGGACTGGGGGCAGCTCGCCGGGCACGGCACCCCGATGCGTCGGCTCATCGAGTCCGGCGCGGTCAGGGGCAGGAACTTCGTCCAGGTGGGGCTGCGCGGCTACTGGCCGCCGGTCGACGTGTTCCGCTGGATGAAGGACCAGGGGATGCGCTGGCACTTCATGCGGGAGATGGAGGAACGCGGCGCGGAGGCCGTCGTCGCCGACGCGATCTCCGAGGCCCTCGACGGGCCGGAATTCATCTACCTGAGCGTCGACATCGACGTCATCGACCCCGGCCTCGCGCCGGGAACCGGGACCCCCGAACCCGGCGGAATGCTCACCCGCGAGCTGCTTCGCGCCGTTCGCCAGGTCGTCGGGGCGGTGGAGCTCGCGGGCATGGATGTCGTCGAGGTCAGCCCGCCGTACGACCACGCGGAGATCACGGCGATGGCGGCGAACCGCGCGGTCCTCGAGGCAATCGGGGCGTTGGCCGCAAAGAAGGCCGCCGGCGGGACCATCCGCCGGCAGGGCTGAGATCGGCTCGTCGGACGGAGCCGGGGAAGGGAGCGCGGCCGAGGCCGCCGCCCTGGCGCGCCTGTACGACCTCGACCTCGCGGACGACCCGGGCGACATCGACCTCTACCTCGCACTGGCGGGCCGGACCGGCGGCCCGATCCTCGAGCTGGGAGTGGGCACCGGACGGTTGGCAGTGCCGCTCGCCCGGGCGGGCCACGACGTGACGGGGGTCGACAATGACCGGGCAATGCTCGATCGGGCGCGCCGCGCGGCCGCGGCGGCGGGTCGCGAGACGGCGGCACGGCTCGGGCTCGTCGAGGCGGACATCGTCGGCCTTCGCCTGCCGGCGGCCGGGTCGTTCCGTCTGGCAATCCTCGCCCTCAACACGCTCCTCGCGCTGGGGACCCGCGAAGCGCAACGCGCCGCGCTCGGGACGATGGCGGCTCATCTCGCGCCCGGAGGGCTGGCAGTCGCCGACGTGTGGCAGCCGAACGTCGAGGACCTGGCCCGGTTCGACGGCCGCCTCGCGCTCGAGTACGGTCGGCGGGATCCGGAGAGCGGCCACCCGGTCACGAAGATCGCCTCGGCCCAGCACGATGCGTCCCGCCAGGGCGTGACCCTCACGACGATCTACGAGGAGGGTGAGCCCGGGGCCCCGCCCGCCCGCTGGATGAGGGTCGACCGGCTCCGGCTCGTGTCGGGCGACGAGCTCCGGGGCATGGCGGAAGACGCCGGGCTCGAGATCGAGCGGGTTGCCGGTGGCTACGACCTCGAGCCGAGCGGGCCTTCCAGCGAGCGGGCCATCCTCGTCGCCGTTCGAAACCTCGGGCCGACGGCGTCGCGGAGCTCCGCCTCGGACCTCGGTGAGCGGTCGCCGGCCCAGGGTTGAGGTTGCCGGGACCTTCGGGGAGTCCCGGGTACGGGTCCTGATTGGTATAGTCGGGCGGATGCCACCGAGTGACCAGACGCGCCTGCTGCTCGTGGAGGACGTGCCGCAGGTGGCGCAGTACATCCGCGGCCTGCTCAGCGCCCAGGCGTCGATCAAGCTGCTCGACGTCCTGACCGACGGCTCCCGGGTGATCGCCACGGTGGGCCAGCTCCGGCCGGACATCGTCCTCGTCGACGCCCTGCTCCAGGGCCGGATCAAGGGCATGCAGCTGGTCGAGCAGATCCGCGCGGCCGCGCTGGGGGTGCCGGTCATCGTCCTGACCGTCCCGCAGCAGCCGATCGAATCGTCGATCGAGCGCGGGGTCCACGGTGTCCTGGCGATGCCGTTTTCCGGCTACGACCTCATTACCCGGGTGAACCAGGTCCGCAAGGATTTCGCCACCACCACCTCGATCGGTTCGTCGAGCATCGTGTCCGTATTTGCCCCGAAGGGTGGCGTCGGCAAGACGACGATCGCGTTCAACCTGGCCTGCGCGATCCACCAGCTCGGCCAGCGCACGGTCCTCATCGACGGCAGCCTCCAGTTCGGCGACCTCCGCTCACTTCTCAAGGTCCCGGTCGATTCGCCGTCGATCCTCGACCTGCCCACCGACAGGATCGCCGAGGGCGACCTGCAGGACGTCCTGTGGCGCGATCCGTCGGGGATCGACATCCTCCTCGCGCCGCCCCGCGTCGAGATGGCGGAGATGGTCACGAACCGCGACGTCGACAAGGTCCTCTCGCTCCTGCGCCGGGTCTACCAGGCGATCGTGATCGACATGTCCTCGGCGATCAACGACATCAACCTCGCGTTCCTCGACGCGAGCGACACGATCATCGAGATCGTCACTTATGACTCGACGACGATCCATAACACGATCGCGGTCGCGGACACGTTCCGGACGATCGGCTACGCGGCGACGAAGGTCCATTACCTGATCAACCGGGCCGACTCGCCGGGCGGCATCAGTCCGGACGAGCTCGCCAAGGCGCTCGGGCGGGTTCCCGAGCACAGCGTCGTGTCCGACGGCAAGCTCGTCGTCCAGTGCAACAACGACGGCGTCCCGTTCGTGCTTGCCAGCCCGGGCGCGCAGATCAGCCGGGACATCGTCCGCATCGCGAGCGAGCTCGTCGCGACCCGGACGCCCGAAGTGGCCCGGCGGTAAGGTCGGGCTGTCGCGTGTCCGATCCACGGCCGATCGGCGTCTTCGACTCGGGTGTCGGCGGGCTGACGGTCCTCAGCGAGATCATGCGCCGCCTGCCGGGCGAGTCGACGATCTACCTCGGCGACAACGCCCGGGCACCGTACGGGACGCGAACGGACGAGGAGGTTGGGGCGTTCTCCGGCGAGTCCGTCGACGCGCTCGTGGAGCGGGACGTCAAAGCCGTCGTCATCGCCTGCAACACCTCGACCGCGGTGGCGCTGCCCGACCTCCGGCGGCGGCACGACCTGCCGATCCTCGGCGTGATCCGACCCGGCGCGTCGGCCGCCGTCCTGGCGAGCCGCAACCGGCGGGTCGGGGTCATCGCCACCCCCGCGACCGTCCGTTCACGGGCGTACTTCTGGGCGATCAAGGAGGAGAATCCAGGGATCGAGGTGTACGAGCACGCGACGCCGGCCCTGGTCCCGATGGTCGAGGCGGGTGAGCTGTCCGGTCCCGCGGTCGAGGCCACGGTAGCCAAGTCGCTCGCTCCGCTGTTCGGCCAGCGCGACGCCGACGGTGAGTTCATCTTCCCGCTCCCTCCGTCGGCCCGGATCGACACGCTCCTCCTCGGGTGCACCCACTACCCGCTCCTGCGACCGGTCATCGCCGCGGTCGCGGGGGAGCGGGTGGCGATCGTCGATTCCGCGACCGCGACCGCGTCCGCCCTCGCCGAGCTCCTCGGCGTCAACGGGCTCGAAGCCCCGCAGGCCGCGGCGACCCACGTCCAGCTCACGACGGGCGACGTCGACGTGTTCCGCGGGCTCGCCGGCCGCCTGTTCGGCTCGGCGTTCCCGGACGTGACCGGGATCGAGCTCGGGGCGGTGATCCGATGACCGGCCGGGGCACACGGTCGGGCAGCCGGTTGCGTGACGACCGGGCCTGGCAGGCCGGCTTCCTCGTCGGCTCCGCGCTGGGAGCCGCCGCGACGCTCATCGGGCGACGGGCGGAACGGTCGGCGCGGCGCGGGCTCGTCGACTGGCCGGCCGCGGAACGATTCGCGATCGAGCGCATTCGCCGCGCACCGGGGACGCTGAGCGCCGAGGAGCTGCGGGCGGCCGAGCCGGCCTACGCGGAGGCGATGGCCCGGATCGTGCCCAGCCTGTCGGCCGCCCTCGGCACGGAGCTTCCTGGCGTCGTCGACCGGGCCGCCGTCGTCGACCGGGCCGGCTGGATCCGCGCCAACGTCCGGACGTTCGCCTCGCTCTTCAGTCACATCGAGGGCGAGCTGCTCGACCAGGTCATGCCGCCCGGCGGCGGGCTCGGGAAGGCGGCGATGGCGATCGCCAACCGCTACGTGACGACCCGCCAGCTCGGGTTCCTCCTCGGCTTCATGGGCCAGAAGGTCCTCGGCCAGTACGACCTCGCGCTGCTGTCGGCCGAGGCGACCACCGGGCGCCTCCTGTTCGTCGAGGAAAACATCCGGGCGACGGCCGCGGCGCTGCAGGTGCCGCTGGGGCCGTTCCGGACGTGGATCGCCCTCCACGAGACGACCCATGCGTTCGAGTTCGAGGCTCACCCATGGCTCCGCCCCTACATCGCCGAGCGGCTCGAGCGCCAGCTCGCGCTGTTCAGCCGGGACGCGTCGTCGCTCGGGCGCGACGCGCTGCGCGCGATCGGCCGGACGCTCCGCGGGGAGGCCGGCGGCGAGCACTGGATGGAGCGGCTCATGGGCGAAGAGCAGCGCCGCCTGTTCCGCGAGACACAGGCCGTGATGAGCCTGCTCGAAGGGTTCTCCGAGTACGTCATGGACGAGGTCGGCCGCGACCTCGTGCCGGACGTCGAGACGATCAGCGCGCGGTTCCACGAGCGGCGCGAGCGCCGGACGCCGTTCGAGCGGGCGATCCTCCGCCTGACCGGGATGGACCTCAAGCTCGAGCAGTACAAGAAGGGCGAGCGATTCGTCCGCGCCGTAGCCGAGGCCGGGGGCCCGGCCGCCCTTCGCAAGCTGTGGGAGGGGCCCGAGACGCTGCCGCGCCACGGCGAGGTGGACGAGCCGGCGCTGTGGCTCGCGCGGGTCATGCCCGAGGCTCGCCGCCTCTCGTGACCGGGAAGGGCGCCGCTCCGCGGCGGACGGCCGGTCCGGGTGGGGGCCCGGGCGGGGCACCGACAGCGATCGCCCTGAGCCCGATCCTCGCCGCCCGATACCGTGCCCGCGACCTCGACCGGATCCGCGACGCCGCCCCGGGTGCGCGGCTCGTCACGCTGTCGGTGGAGGGCCTCGCGGACGGTCCTGTCGACCACGTCGAGGTGCTCCTCCGCGGCTGGCTCTCGGGCGATGCTTTCGACCGGCTGCTGGCCCGCGCGCCGAACCTGTCGTGGGTCCACAGCGCGACGACCGGCGTGGAGCGCGCGCTGACACCGGCGGCCCGTGAGCGCGGCATCCTCATCACGAACGCACGTGGCGTGTTCAGCCGTCCGATCGCCGAGTACGTGATGATGATGATCCTCGCGGTCAGCCGCCGCCTCCCGCAGCTCCTCGAGCTACAGCGCGAGCGGACATGGCAGCCGCTCGAGGGCGCGGAGCTGCGCGACGTGACCGTCGGGATCGTCGGGCTGGGGTCGATCGGCACCGCAGTGGGCGCGCTCGCGACGGCATTCGGCTGCCGGGTCATCGCGACGCGGCGCCGGACGGACGCGGCTCCCGCGGCGCCGGCGGACCCGGACGACGTGGTGGGCCAGGTCAAGCTGGATCGCGTGCTCGGGCCGGAGGGCCTTCCGGTGCTCCTCGGCGAATCCGATTTCGTCGTGCTCGCGGCGCCGCTGACCCCCGAGACGGAAGGAATGATCGACGCCGACGCTCTCGCTGCAATGAAGCCCGGGTCGTGGTTGATCAATGTCGCGCGCGGCCGGCTCGTCGACGAGCGCGCGCTGCTTCGCGCACTCCACGATGGACCGCTCGGCGGCGCGGTCCTCGACACGTTCGCGGATGAGCCGCTCCCGCCGGCGTCGCCGTTCTACGACCTGCCGAACGTCATCGTCACGCCGCACACGTCGTGGTCGAGCGCCCGGGTGCTCGACCGAAGCGTCGAGCTGTTCTGCGACAACCTGCGGCGGTTCGCGCGAGGGGACGAGCTGCTCAACGTCGTCGATCCGGCCGCGGGGTATTGACGGCCGGAGGTCCTTGGCGACGTCGAGATGCTGCGAGATCGAACTACGGAATCGCACGACTTGTGGCTGCCGCGGGGACGCCGCCGGACTGACGCTTCGGTCGACCGCTACGCTTGACCGATGCAGATCGCGATTGTCGGTCTTGCCGGCGCCGGCACGACGACCGTTTTCAACACGCTCACCCGCGGCCACGCCGAGACCGGCGGGTTCGGCGGCCTGGAGCTCCACGTCGGCGTCGTCAAAGTGCCCGACGACCGGCTCGACCGGCTCGCCGAGATCTTCAAGCCGAAGAAGGTCGTCCAGGCGGATGTCACGTACGTCGACCTGCCCGCGCCGCCCGCGTCGTCCGAGGGCCGAATCGGAACCGAGGAGCTGCCGGCCGAGCACCTTGCCCGGCTGCGCGAGGCGGACGCGCTCATCCATGTCGTGCGCGCGTTCGACGATCCGTCGTTGCCCCACCCCGCCGGCTCCGTCGACCCGCGCCGCGATCTCGACCAGCTCGACCTCGAGTTCACCCTCGCCGACCTGGCCCTTGTCGACCGGCGTCTCGAGCGCCTCGGGTCGAGCGGGCGTCACGGGACCGCCGCCGAGCGCGAGGCGAATGAGCGCGAAGAGGTCGTCCTGCGCAAGCTCAAGGAGGCGCTCGAATCGGAGCGGCCGATTCGGGACCTCGACCTCGAGCCGGACGACGAGAAGGCGATCCGCGGCTTCCGGTTCCTCACCCAGAAGCCGGTTCTCGTGCTGCTCAACGTCGGCGAGACGGACCTGCCCCGGGTGGGCGAGCTGGTCGACCGGATCACGACGGACTACCCCCACCAGCGAGCCCTCGTCGACGCGCTCTCGGCGAAGATCGAGATGGAGCTCGGCGAGCTCGACGCGGAGATGGCGGGCGTGTTCATGGCGGAGCTCGGGATCCGTGAATCGAGCCTCGCCCGGGTCATCGGCCTGAGCTACCGCCTGCTGGGCCTCATCTCGTTCCTCACGGCCGGGCCGGACGAGGTGAGGGCGTGGCCGGTCCGCGACGGATCGACCGCGGTCGACGCCGCGGGCACGATCCACACGGACCTCGCCCGGGGCTTCATCAGGGCCGAGACGGTTGCCTACGACGACCTGCTGACGCTCGGCTCGATGGCCGAGGCGCGCAAGGCGGGCCGGCTCCGGTCCGAGGGCAAGACCTACCGGGTGCGCGACGGAGACGTGATCGAGATCCTCTTCAGCCGCTGACGCCGCGCGGGGCGTGCGGCCGCCGGGTCAGTGCGGCCGGCCCGTTGCGTCCGGATCGAGCTCCGCGGTGATCGTGACGTAGTCCACGTCGGGCTCGATCTCGTAGGCGTCCTCGTCGTCCGGGTCCTGGCTCTCGACCTTGATGAGGAAGTTCTCGTCCTCGACCGTCGACACGTTGACCGCGGTGGCCAGCTTGTCGTCCGTGATCGCGGTGAACTCGTGCTCCCGCTCGAGCTCCGCGGCAATCGCCTCGATGAGCGTATCTTGCTCGAAGCTGTCCTTGATCCGGCGGCGGATCGACTGGACGAGCTCGAAGAATTCCTCGGGCTCGTACTCGGCTTCGTGGACGAGGACGAGATCCGCGTAGACCTCGGCATCGCCCTCGTGGAGTTCGTAGAAGTACACGGGACTCCGGTCAGGGGAGGGATTGGATGGATCGCCAGTATACCCGCGGCCCCCTTCGAGCCACCCTCGGGTGATCTCTCCCGAGGGCTCAGTCCCGGACGTCGTCATCGTCGGCGCCGCCTGCCGCGACATCGCCGCGGACGACCCTCGCGGCTGGCGTCTCGGCGGTGGCGTGTCCTACAGCGCGCTGACGACCGCGCGCCTCGGGCTCCGAACGGTGGCGCTCGTGGGTGCGGACGCGCTCGCCTCGACAGCAGAGGAGCTCGACCTCCTCCGCGAGGCCGGCGTCGAGATCCGGATCGTGCCACTCGCGCGCGGCCCGATCTTCGTGAACATCGAGCGGCCGGAGGGACGCCTCCAGCTCTCCCGCGAGCGCTCCGACCCGATCCCGGTGCTCGCCGTTCCAGAGCCCTGGCTCAACGCTCCCGGCTGGATGCTCGCGCCCGTTGCCGCGGAGCTCCCGCCGGCGTGGGCGGAGGTGCCATCCCGCGAGGCGACCGTCGCCGTCGGCTGGCAGGGCCTCATCCGGGAGCTCGTGCCCGGCGAGCCGGTCCGCCACGTTCGACCCGCGCCGACCGATATCCTCGGCCGGGCCGACATCGTCGGGATCAGCCGCGACGACGTCGACCGGGCGGTCCCGCTCGCCGACCTGTACGCCTGCGTCAGGCGTGGCGCGACCCTCGTCCTCACCCAGGGCGATCAGGGCGGCATCGTCGCCGACGGCCTGAACGTGGACGGCTCACTCCATCTCCGTCACTACCCGGCGGTGCGGAGCCAGAAGATCGTCGACCCGACCGGCGCCGGCGACGTCTTCCTCGCTGCGCTCGCGGCCGCGCGGATCCAGCCCCGGCTCGTCGGCGGGCGGATCGGCCAGGGCTTCGACCTGCTCCTCGCGGCGGCGGCCGCGTCGCTCGTCCTCGAGGGCCCGGGCCTGCACGGTGTTCCGTCGCGCGACGCCGTGCGCCGGCGGATGGCCGAGGGACTCGCGGCGGTCGGCGCGACCGGCGAGTAGGCAGAGCGGTCAGGCGGCGCCGGGAGGCGGACCGGTCGAGGCGCGGACGACGAGGCGAACGGGAAGGATGACCTCCGCGGTGGGACCCGCGTCCGCCGGACCGGCGCCGTTCCGCGCGACGGCCTCGGCGAGGCGCGCGACGGCCCAGCGGCCCATGTCCGCGGTGGACTGGGCGACCGTCGTGAGCGGCGGGTCGACAAACGCAGCGAGATCGACGTCGTCGAACCCGACGACGCTGACGTTGTCCGGGACGATCCGGCCTGACGCGCGCACCGCCCGGATGGCGCCGATCGCCGTGAGATCGTTGTAGGCGACGACGCCGGTCGTGTCGGGCGCTGCGCCGAGGAGCTCGCGCATCGCGCGTTCGCCGCCCGCCACGCCGGCGTCGCCCGTGGCGACAGGGATCGCACCCGCGTCGAGGCCCGCGGCTTCCAGCGCCGAGCGGACACCCTCGAGCCGGTCCGGCGCGTCGACGTTCCGGGCGGGCGCCGTGAGCGCCCCGATCCGCCGGTGACCAAGATTCACGAGATGCTGGGCGGCCAGCTTTCCGCCGGCGACGTTGTCCGAGGCGATGGACGGCAGACGGATCCCGGGCGCCGAGCAATTGACCAGCACGACCGGGAGAGGTGCGTCGTCGAGCCATTCGCGATGACGTCCACCGAGGCTGCTCGCGGCGATGATCACGCCGTCGACCCGACGGTCGACGAGGAGGTCGAGGTACGCGCCCTCACGATCGGGATCGTCGGCGGCGTTGCAGAGGAGGATCGCGTACCCGTCGGCCCGGGCCGCGTCTTCGACCGCCCGGACGAGTTGCGGGAAGAACGGGTTCTCGATGTCCGTGATGATGAGGCCGTAGGTCCGGGTCGTTCGCAGCTTGAGCGATCGGGCAATGCCGGAGGGCCGATAGCCGAGCACCCGGGCCGCTTCGACGACGCGCTCGCGCGTCGCCGGCCGAGCGCCGCCGATACCCGAGAGCACGCGGCTCACCGTCGCCGTCGAGACGCCTGCGCGGGCCGCAACGTCGGCGATCGTCGACGTCATCGCCGCTTCTCCTAGAAGTGCCTGTCCTCGCCCAGGGGCGGGGAGGTCTCCCCGACCTCGGTTGCGAGCGGGACGGTCGGGACCTCCTCGCCGCTCGCCTCGCGCCGGGCGAGCGCCTCGAGGTCGGTCTGGAGCTCCTCGAGCTCCGCTCCGCCGCCCATCAGGCGATGGAGCTCGGACGCGTTGAGCTCACCGCGCCGGTACGTTCCACCGGACCGGCCACGGGTGAGGATCGTGAACGAGTCGCCGATCGGCAGCGCGTGCTGGACGTTGTGGGTGATGAAGATCACGCCGAGCCCGCGGTTGCGAGCCGAGATCGCATGGCGCAGGACGATCGCCGATTCCTTCACCCCGAGCGCCGAGGTCGGCTCGTCGAGAATCAGCACCCGCGCCCCGAAGTACTCGGCCCGGGCGATTGCGAGCGTCTGGCGCTCGCCGCCCGACAGCGTGCCGACGAGCTGGTCCGTATCGCGCACTTCGATGCCGATGTTCTTCATCTCCTCGCGCGCGACACGCGACGCCGTCTCGCTGTCGAACCAGCGGAACGGACCGAATCCCTTCGTCGGCTCGTTGCCGAGGAAGAAGTTCCGGCTGATGCTCATCAGCGGCATGACCGACAGGTCCTGGTAGACCGTCGCGATCCCCGCGTCGAGCGCATCGCGTGGCGCCGTGAAGCGGACTGGCTGGCCGTCGACCGCGAGGGTGCCCGAATCCGGCTCGTGGACCCCGGACAGCATCTTGATGAGGGTCGACTTGCCGGCGCCGTTGTCGCCGAGGAGGCAGTTGACCTCGCCGGCGCGCACGGTGAGCGAGACCTCCTCGATTGCGACGACGGCGCCGAAGTACTTCGACACGTTGCGGGCCTCGAGAAGGGGAGTGGCACTCACCGGTGCCGGGCTCGTGGCTGTCATCGCGCCCTCCTCCCTCAGCGAAGCCCGGCGAAGCGCCGCCGGATCCAGTTGTTCAGGACGACCGCGGCCAGCAGCAAACCGCCGATCGCGATCTTGTACCAGTCGGCATTGATCGAGGCATACACGATGCCGATGTTGGCCATGCCGAGGGCAAGGGCGCCCAGGGCGGTCCCGGTGACCGAACCGTAGCCGCCCATCAGGAGGCAGCCGCCGATGACGGCCATCGTGATCGCGGTCAGCTCGTAGCCGCCGCCGCGCTGGATGTCAGCCGACGCGAACCGCATGCTCTGACAGGCGGCCAGGATCGACGCGGAGAACGCGGTCGAGGCGAACAGCGCGACCTTCACGCGCGCTACGGGGACTCCCAGGTTGCGGGCGGCAGTCGGAGAACCGCCGACGCCGGCGATCCAGTTGCCGAATCGGCGCCGGCCGAGGACATACGCCCCGATCGCCGCAATGACGATCCACCAGATCACGGATGCGTTGAGGTCGGACGTTGCCTGCCCGAACTTGAGTGACAGCTTCCAATTGAAGAGCGTCGCGAAGGGGTCCGCGGCGATCACGGCAGGATCGATCCGGATGAACGTGATGTTCGTGAGCCCGAGGACCAGGACCGACGAGAGTCCGGCGACGATGAACATCGTCGCGAGTGTGACGATGAACGACGGCAGGCCGGTCCGGACGACGATGAGGCCGTTGAGCACGCCGAGGGCGGTCGTGAGTGCCATGGCCAGGAGAATCGACACCCAGATCGGCAGGCCCCAGATCGTCGAGCCGATCCCGATCATGATTCCGGCGAACCCGACGAGCGATCCGACCGAGAGGTCGAACTCGCCGGCGATCATGAGAAGCGCCACGGCGGTCGCGACGATCCCGACCTGGGAGGCGACGTCGACATAGTTCAGCACGCCAGGAATCGAGAGAAACGCCGAGCTCCCGCGGAGCGTCGAGAGCAAGCTGAAGACGAGGAAAACGAAGAAGACGATCACGAGGGCGCCCGCGTCCGGCCTGCCCAGCAGGCGCTGGGCTCGCGAGGTCTTGCGCAAACGCTCGGACGCGGGGCTGGCGCCGGACGTCGCCGCCATCGAATCCTCCGTGAGGTCGGTGGAGGGGGTCGGACCGGAGTCCGACCCCCTCCCGATCGCGCCGGCAGGCCGGCGCGTGATGCTCAGGTCAGCGCAGGCCCTTCGCCGCGAGGGCGATGACGTCGGCCGCGTTGTCCTTGGTGACGAATCCCGGGCCGGTCATGATCAGACCGGTGCCGTCGCCCGTCGGAAGGTTCCGGGTCTCTGCGTACTGCGTGAGGATCACGATGGGCAGATACCCCTGGATGAACTGCTGCTGGTCGATGGCGAAGTCCATCTGCCCGTCCTTGATCGCCGTCAGCACTTCCGGGCTGAGATCGAAGGTCGCGATGTGGATGGGCTTGCCCGAGGCGGCGACGGCGGCGAGCGCGGGGCCCGCAACGGACGGGCCGAGGGTGAGGATCCCGTCGATCGTTCCATCTTCCTGGAACGCGGCGGACATCTTGGCCTGCATGTCGGCCGGGTCGGAGATCTTGCCGGTGAGGACCTTGCCCGTGCCCTCGGCCAGGCCCATGCCCTGGAAGAAGCCGTTGCAGCGCAGGGTCAGCGCCTGGTTGCCGACCTCCTGGTTGAAGCAAACGGCATTCTTGACGCCGGCCGCCAGGAACCGCTCACCAGCTCCGAGGCCGGCCTCGAACTCGGTCTGTCCCACGTGGGCGATGATGCCGAGGGCCTTGAACACGTCGGAGCCGGAGTTCATCGAGACGACCGGAATCCCCGCGTCGATCGCCTTCTTGATCGCCGGGCTGAGGGCGTCCGGGTTCGGGATCGAGACGACGAGGCCGCTTGGACTCTTGGCCACCGCTGCGTCGATGAGGGAGGACATGGCGGGCATGTCGCTCTCCGCCGCCGGCGCGTTGTAGTTGTAGGTGACGCCCATGTCCGCCGCTCCGGCCTTGAAGCCGTTGCGGACGACGCCCCAGAAGCCGTCGATGGCCTGGCCGTGGGTGACGACCTCGATCTTGATGCTGCTGCGCGCGACGAGCGCGCCGTCGGGGCCCTTGTCACCAGACGCCGACGGCGTGCTCGAACATGCCGCGACGACGATCATCAACCCGCCGAGGGCGGCGAGCATCCTGCGAAGTTCCATCGGTTCCTCTCCTCCAAGCGGGCACGGCAGGCGCCGCGCTCCATCCTCCGTGCGGTCCACGACCGCGGTCACGTCGCGATCCCGTGGTCCGGCTCGCCCGTGACGGGGCGGCGCCGACCGGCACCTCCTTTCGCTCCGCGCGATCCTACGGCGGCGCGAGCCGCCGGGGAAGCGTCAAGTCGCATCACGCGGGTATCTCCGCGAGTGGCACGATCCGGTGCTCCGTGAGCGCGATCGTGGCCGCCTCGGCGATCCGAACGGCCTGGACGCCGTCCCGTGCCGTGCAGGGGCTGCGAAGCTGGCCCTGCGCGACCGTCACGAAGGCGGCGAACTCGGCGCGGTACGCCGGCTCGAACCGATCGATGAAGTCCGACCAGGCTGGGCCCGCCGGCGGTGGGACGCCCGGCTCGACCGAGCGGAGGGGCGTCCGCGGCCCGAGCCCGACCGAGACGCTGTCACCCGATCCGAACAGCTCTGCGCGGATGTCGTAGCCGAGCGGATCGTGGCGGGTCGACGTCAGGACGGCGAGCGCGCCGTCGGCCAGGCGGAGGGTGGCGACGGCCGTGTCGACGTCGCCGTATTTCGCGAAGACCGGAAACCCGCGGACGCCGCCGTCGGCATAAACCTCCTCGACCTCGCTGCCGGTGAGCCAGCGGAGGATGTCGAAGTCGTGGATCGAGAAGTCCCGGAATAGCCCGCCGGATGCCGGGATGTACGCCTCGTGCGGGGGCTCGGGGTCATGGCCGGCGAGCCGGACGACGTACACGGTTCCGAGCTGGCCGGACTCGACCAGGCGTCGAGCCTCGCGGTAACCCTCGTCGAACCGGCGTTGGAATCCGAGCTGGAACGGGACGCCGCTCGCCTCGATCTCGGCCCTGACCGCGAGGCTGTCGGCGAGGTCGTTCGCCAGCGGCTTCTCGCAGAACGTCGGAAGGCCGCGACCGATCGCCCTGCGGATGAGCTCCGCGTGCGCGTCGGTGGCCGCGGCGATCACGACCGCGTCCGCGCCCTCGAGCGCCGCGTCGATCGACGGGGCGGCCTTCGCGCCGACCTCCGTGGCGACGGTAGCGGCACGCTCGGTGACCGCGTCCGCGAGGACGACCTCGTCGACCCCCGGCGTGGCAGTGAGCAGTCGAGCGTGGAGGCGGCCAATCCGCCCGGCTCCGATCAACGCGACCCGCATGTCTCCTCCTCCCTGACGTCAGTCGATCGTCGCGAGCTCGACGGCTCGACCCTCCGCGACGGACCTGGTGGCGGCTGCGGCGATCCGCATCGCCGCGAGTCCATCGCGTGCGGTGCTGAGGCTCGGGGCTTCGCCCCGGGCGACGGCCATGAAGGCCCCGAGCTCCGCCTTGTAGGCCGGTTCGAAGCGGGTCAGAAAGCTCTCCCAGCCGGCGGCCGGAGGTGGGGCATCAGGCTCGAGCGACCGGCTGGGTGTCCGGGGCCCCAGCCCCATGGACACTGCGTCACCGCTGCCCACCAGCTCCATGCGAACGTCGTAGCCGCGCGGGTTGCGGCGCGTCTGCGACAGGATGCCCAGGACTCCGTCGGCCATGGTCAGGATCGCGCCCGTCGTGTCGATGTCGCCGGTGGACTCGAAGGCGGGGAAGATCCGGTTCGCTCCGACCGCGTAGACGGTGCGCACCTCCGCGCCGGTCACGAACCGGATCGCGTCGAAGTCGTGGATGCTCGAGTCGCGGAACAACCCGCCGATCTCGGGGACATAGCTGGCATGCGGCCACTCGGCGTCGTGGGCGATGAGCCGGACGAGGTAGATCGTGCCGAGCTCGCCGGACTCGACCAGCCGTCGCGCCTCGCGGTAGGCGGGGTCGTAGCGGCGCTGGAACCCGATCTGGAAGGGGATCCCGCTCCGTTCGATCTCCGCGGCCAGGGCGATCGTGTCAGTCAGACTGCTCGCGAGCGGCTTCTCGCAGAACGTCGGCAGCCGCCGCCCGATTGCGGCCCGTATGAGCGCCGCGTGGGCATCGGTTGCTGCCGCAATGACGACCGCCTCGGCCTCGTCGAGGGCGGCCTCGATCGACGCCGCCGGCTCGGCCCCGACCTCGGCGGCAACGGTCGCGGCCCGCTCGGGCACCGCATCGGCGACCGCCAGGACATCGACGCCTTCGGTGGTGCTCAGGATGCGGGCGTGGAGCGCTCCGATCGTGCCGGCGCCGATCAGCGCGATCCTCACCCCGCACCTCCGGCGCCCAGCCTGCGCAACTCGGCAGCGAGCACCCGCCGCCCGATCGCGGCGCTCTCCGAGGGCGGTCCCCAGGAGCTGTCCTGCTCGACCATCAGCCAGCCTGAGTAGTCGCGTGCCGCGAGCGCGGCGAGGACTCCGCCCAGGTCGAGGCAGCCGTTGCCGAGCTCCGTGAACAGCCGCTGGCGGATCGCCGCCGCGAAGTCGGGGAGGGCCCCCTGCCGGAGCCCGTCGAGCACTTCGGGATCGACGTCCTTGAGATGGATGTGCGTCACCCGCTCCCGGTACCGCCCGAGCGCCGCGACCGGGTCCCCGCCGCCGACGATGTGGTGGCCCACGTCGAGGCACAACCCGACGCGCATCGGGTCCGTGGTGGCGGCGAGCCGCTCGACCTCGGCCGGCGTCTCGACGTATGTCGCCGCGTGTGGGTGCCATGCGAACGAGTGGCCCCCGGCGACGGTCTCCTGGGCCAGCCGGTCGACGGTCTCGGCGAGGTTGCGCCATCCCGCGTCGGTCAGGCTCGGGGCGTCGGGATCCGCGGCCCGGCCCGCCACGGCAGACCGTTCCGCCGAGATGTCGAGCGCGGCGACGAGCACGTCGCCGCCGCCATCGTGGAGCAGGCGGAGCCGCTCGCGCGCCGCCTCGAGCGCGCCGGGCAAGGGACCGTCCGCCGCGCAGGGGAGCGACGCGTACACCTCGGCCAGGCGCAGCCCGCGGGACGCGAGGGCCTGCCGGAGCGCCGCCCCGCGGGGGAAGCCCCGGCCTTCCTGGGTGCCCTCGAAACCGGTCCGGGCGATCTCGTCGAGAACGGTTTCCGGGTCGACCTGCGGTGCGAGATCGACGAGGTCCACGTTGTTCCACAGGATCGGGACCGTGCCGATCGATGCCCGGGGCAGCGCGTCCCCGGGCCGGCGGAGCGGGTGTGGCCCGCGGGCTGTGTGGGCGGGCATCGCGCTCACCGGTGCTGCTCCTCCGCGCGCCCGGCGAGCTGCCGGGCCCGGCTCTCGGCGTGGCGCTCGGGGACCGGCACGTCCCACCAGCCGGTCTTGTCCGGTCCGGCGACAGCGAGGTCGCGGTCGACCCTGATCGCGACAAGCGACGGTCCGCCGGACGCGAGTGCCCGGGCGACGGCGGGGCAGACCTCGTCGGGGTCGTCGACCTGCTCGCTGTGGATCCCGAACGCGTCGCCGATTGCCGCGAAGTCAGGCGAGTACGGCTCGCCCTTCCGGAGAAAGTCGGTCGCCGCATGGCGGCCGAAGAACGCGGTCTGGCCGCCCTTGATGCTGATCCAGCCGGAATTGTCGAGGACCACCGTGCACACCGGGAGGTCGAGCATGGCCGCCGCCGCGAGCTCCTGGACGGTCTGGAGGAAGCTCCCGTCCCCGGCGACCGCGATGACCTGGCGGCTGGGCCGGGCGAGCTGTACGCCGATCGCCGCCGGCAGCTCGAAGCCCATCGTGGAGAATCCCCCGGACGTGATGTGGGTCCGCGGCACCCGTGTCACCCAGCGCTGCTTGACCATTCCCTGGGGCAGGCCGGCGCCGGTCACGACGATCGCGTCGTCGCGCGTTGCGGCCTGGACCTCGCGGACGGCGCGGGCCATCGTCATCGGCCGGGCGGCCGAGCCCGACTTCAGCTCGACCTGCTTCGCCCATTCCGCCTTGAGCCCCTGGATCTCCGCGAAGTACTTCGTGTCGCGGTACGCCTGTCCCGAGCCCGCGCCGAGCGCCGCGAGGAGGTCCTCGACGCCGGCCCGGGCGTCGCCGACGAGCGGGACCGCGACCGGATAGTTCTTGCCGATCTCGCGCGGGTCGATGTCGAGCTGGACGAGGCGGGTCGGCGGGATCGCGAACGTGACGCCCTTGCGCCATGAGCTGGCGGACCAATCGGTGAAGCGGTTGCCGACCGACACGAGGACGTCCGCCGACGCGGCCAGCGCATTGCCCGATGTCGATCCCGTGTCGCCGATCGTGTGCGCAGCGAGCTCGTGGGTTTCGTCGATTGCGCCCTTCCCGTTCCAGGTCGTGACGACAGGCGCACCGAGCCGTTCCGCGAGCGCCGTCAGCGCCTCCGACGCGTCGGCCAGGATCGCGCCTCCGCCGGCGACGATGACCGGCCGCTTCGCTCCGCGCAGGAGGTCGGCGGCTCGTTCCACGTCGTCGGCTGCCGGGCGGACCCGGCCGCGCGCCTCGCGTTCCGCGGGGTCCGCCAGCGTGACCTCGGCCGAATCGGCCTGGACGTCCATCGGGATGTCGAGGAGCACCGGACCCGGCCGCCCCGACAGCATGGCGTTCCAGGCCCGGTGGAGCACGAACGGCAGCTCGTCGACGCGGGACGGCTGCCACCACTCCTTGACGACCGGCTCGAAGATCCGGGGGTTGTCGGCGACGTGCCGCCGCTCCAGCTCCTGGAGGAGGCCGTGGCCGCGCATGTCCGTGTGCGGGGAGCCGGTCATGAGGGCGACCGCCGTCGAGTCGACGTAGGCCGTCGCCATCCCGACCACGGTGTTCGTCGCCCCCGGCCCGATGCTCGTGAACGCGAGCATCGGCCGGCCGCTCGCCCGGTAGTGGCCGTCGGCGAGGTGGACGGCCGACTGCTCGTGGATGACCTGGACGGTCCGGATCTCGTCGGCCCGGTCGAGGAGCGCATCGGTCAGGTTCCAGCTCCCGTGGCCGGGGATCCCCGCCGCGAAGCGGACCCCCTGGCGGACGAGATACTCGACCACGATCTCGGCGCCCGACAGCCGGCGCGGACCCGCGCTACCCGTCACCGGGCGTCCTCGCGGGCGCCGGAGGGTTGGCTCATCGCACCTCGCTCGGCTACGATGTAATCGATTACGCGAAGGCCGCAGCGTAGACAAGCGCGGGTGTCGTTGTCAACGCTCCCCGGTGCGGCAGAATCGGCCCAGAATCGGCCAGCAGACAGTGCCCCAGACCTGGAGTCCGCCGGTGAAGACGGCCAATCGGAGCCCGCTCGCAGCGACCGTCGCGACCACCCCGACCGACATCTGGAACGACTCCTGTGCGGTCGACGAGCTCGAGTACGCGATCGCGCACGGCGCGACCGGGGCAACCGCCAACCCGACGATCGTCCACGACGTCTGGAAGAAGGACCCGACCCGCTGGCGCGGCGAGGTCGTCGCGCTGGCCGGGCGCCACCCGACGTGGTCCGAGCGCGAGCTGGCGTGGGCCGTCGTCGAGGCCATGTCGATCGAGGGTGCGCGGTTGCTCGAGCCTGCGTTCGAAGCGTCCGGCGGGCGCAAGGGCCGCCTCTCCGTCCAGACTGATCCGACGCTGTGGCGGGACACTGCCCGGATGGTCGACCAGGCGGCTGGCTTCGACGGCATCGCCCGCAACATCATCGTGAAGTTCCCGGCGACCCGGGCGGGGATCACGGCGATGGAGGAGGCGTCGTTCCGCGGGATCAGCGTCAACGCGACGGTCTCGATCTCGGTTGCCCAGGCAGTCGCGGCCGCGGAGGCGATCGAGCGCGGCCTCGCACGGCGGGACGCGGCGGGCGAGCCGACCGACTCGATGGGCCCGGTGGTCACGCTGATGTTGGGCCGCCTCGAGGACTGGCTCCGCGTCCTCACCGAGCGCGACGGAATCGTCGCCGACCCGACCGCGCTGCCGTGGTCCGGGGTCGCGGTCTTCAAGCGCGCATACGGCGTCTTCCGGGAGCGCGGCTTCCGTGCCCGACTGCTCGGCGCGGCGATCCGCCATCACCTCCACTGGAGCGAGCTCATCGGCGGCGACGTCGTCATCACCCTGCCGTCGGCCTGGCAGAAGCGGTTCAACGGCTCGAACATCGAGGTCCGGCCACGGATCGACGACGCGGTCGATCCCGCGATCGTCGCAGAGCTGTCGGCGCGTTTCCCGGACTTCGCGCGGGCGTATGAGCCGGACGGCCTCGGGATCGACGAGTTCGACAGGTTCCCGCCGACGGTCCGGACGCTCCGCGGGTTCGTGGCGAGCTACCACGAGCTGCTCCACGCCGTGTCGGACGCGCTGCTGCCGAATCCCGACACCGCGCGGTGAGCGAGCCGACGATCGCTCGCGCGGCGCCGCCCAACGACCTGCCGGTCGACGAGCTTCGCCTTCGGTCCGATGGGAGCGACCGGGTCGCGGTGGACCCGGCCAAAGCGGGCTGGCGCCATCTCTCATTTCGTGCGGTCCGGGTCGCGGACGGCGAGTCGATTGCGGTCGGCGGGCCGGGCGTCGAAACCGCGATCGTGTTGATCGCCGGCGGCGACGCAGTCCTCGACGTCCATGGCGAGCCGGCACGGGAGGTCCGCGGACGGACGGACCCATTCGAGGCACTCCCCTCGGGCTGGTACCTGCCGCCGGGCGGGTCGGGTGAGCTGACCGGACGCCGCCGCGACTCGAACGCGTCGACGCTGTTCGGCATCGCCAGCGCGCCGGCATCCGGTCGCTCCGGCGTGACCGACGCGCTCGTCGAATTCGGGCCGGCCGACATCCGGGTTGAGACGCGGGGCGCCGGGAACGCGACCCGCCAGATCAACCACATCATCACGCCGGACTTTCCGGCCGACCGCCTCGAGGTCGTCGAGGTCCTCACCCCGTCCGGCAACTGGTCGAGCTGGCCGCCCCACAAGCACGACGTCGACGACATGCCGAACGAAGCCGTGCTCGAGGAGGTCTATTACTACCGGTTCCCGCGGCCCGAGGCATGGGGGGTCCAGCGGGTCTACCGGGCCGACCGCTCGCGGGACGGCCTGTGGGAGGTTCGGACCGGCGATGTCGTCATCGTGACGGACGGCTATCACCCGTTCACCGCCGCCCACGGCGACCACGCCTGGTACCTCAACGCGCTGGCAGGGGACCGCCGGACGATGGCCTGCTCGTTCGACCCGGACCTCGACTGGGTCCGGGCCGCCTGGGCGTCAATGGAACCGGATCCCCGGGTGCCGCTCGTCTCGCAATGACAGGCGCGCCGCTGCCACGGCGCGCGATCCGCCGCCGCAGGCGCGACGCCCGCCGGTGGAGATCGGCCTCGAGCCGGGGCGCGGGCCGGCCGAGGCCGCGGGCACGGTCCGCGACCGCCTGAGCGGACGCCGTCGCGGAGAGTGCGCCGGCCGGGTCGCGCCGGCGGTGCTCGAGGAGCTTTGCCACCTCGACCCACGCGAGCGCGGCGATGGGTCCGCCCCCGAGCGCGAGGTCCCGCCACGCGTCGAGCGCGTCGTCCGCCCGGCCGAGCCGCTTGAGAAGCCGGGCACGGTCCGACAACAGCCTCTGGCGCTCCATCGGTGGCGTCCGGCGCGGCGGGCCGTCGTCGGTGTCAGGATCCGCCGCTCGCGCGAAGGCCAGACCGGCGTCGGCGCGGGTCGTCAGGAGCACGGTCCAGGTGAGCGGGCGACCCGGGGCGAGCGCCGGTGTCGGCGGCGCCTCGAGGGCAGCTTCGAGGCAGGCCAGTGCCTCGTCGTGGCGGCGCTCGCGCCCGAACGCGGCGGCGAGTCCGGCGAGATCTCCAGGCGGCGCGGATCGCCGCCGCTCTGCGTCGCCGTAGCGCGACTCGACGTGGACGAGCAGCCGCGCGAGCGACACGACGTCCTCGGCGTTGTGCCGGGCGACCTCGACGAGCGGTGACGGCGGGCCGCCGCGGAGGAAGTCGAGGTACCGGCCGGGGATATCCCAGCCCTCCACGTCGCCGTGCCGCCGGACTCCGAGGAGATCCTCCTCGACGGTTTGCAGCCGCGCGTCCGCGAGCCGGTGGCGGAAGATCCGCCGCACGAGCGGCAGTAGATCGAGATGGCCGGCGTGGACCGGGGGCCCGTGGCGGGCCATCCGGAATCTCGTGACGAGGAGCGGCCAGTCGAACCCCCGGCCGTTGTACGTGACGAGCCAGCCGGCGGCGGGGATGCTGGCCGCCACTTCGTCGAGCAGGGCCGGCTCGTCGGGCTGGTCCGGCAGGAGAAGCTGGACGGTGCGGAACCGATCGCCATGCCACCACCCAAGGCCGACGAGGAACGCGTACGTGCCGGTCGCCGTCCCGAGCCCGGTCGTCTCCGTGTCGAGGCAGACGAGAGGGGCTGCCAAGGGCGGCTGGCCGGGCAGGCGGGCGAGCCGGTCCCGGTCGAGTGGCAGCGGCTGGGACGCGGCCTCGACCCGGACGTACGTGCCGCTCGCGGTCCGGACGACCTCGCCGTCGAGCGCTTCCGCGAGCCGCTCCGCGTGGTCTGCGCCCGGCTTGCGGCGGCCCGGCGCGATCCCCCCGTCGGCCGGGCCGCGTTCGGCCCGCGCGAGCGCCGTCCGGAAGTTGGCGAGTCGCCGCTCGAGGGTGACGGCCCCGGCCACGTCAGGCCGCGCCGACCCGCGCCGCCTGGGCCGCGCCGAGCTCGGCGAGGAGCCGGAGCGCGAGAGCCCGGGCGTCGACGTCCGGCTCGAGCCGCGGCCCCGTGCAGGCCGGGCAGCCTCCGTCGCACGAGCAGCTCGCGATGAGGTCGACCGCGCCGGCGACGAGCTCGTCGTGGCGCGCCCACAGCCGGGCGGAGAGGCCGACGCCTCCCGGGACCGCCTCGTACAGGTAGATTGTGGGTGCCTCCTGGTGGGGCGAGCGAACCTGCGAGACGAGGCCCAGGTCGCGCGGATCGACCATGAGGAGCACTGCCGCGACCGCCTGGATCGCCCGCCCGGCGCCGAGGAGCGCGACGTCGAGCTCGTCCCTGCGCCAATGACTCGCGACGCCTTCCGCGGTCAGCCAGTAGGCCGTCGTCTGAAGCTCCAGCTCGGGCAGGTCGATCGGCCCCCAGCCGACGTTCTCGTCGGTCCCGAACTTGAGCTTCTTGAAGAGCGTCACGAGGCTGGCGACCATGACCTCGCCGTGGAGTCGCCGACCGCCCGGGGCCGGCGCCTCGGCGAACACGTCGAGGGGCTTGAGGGTCACGGCCCGGTTGGCGTAGGTGTAGTGGTCGACGTCGACGCGGTGGACGTAGGCCTTCTTCTCGCCCCACTCGAGGCGGTCGACGTAGTACTGGACCGACTCGTGCATGTAGATCGCCCGCTCGTGGACGAGCACCTGGGCGGAGAACAGGTCGACCTCGCCGAGGACGCGTGGCCGGTCCGGGGTCGTGTCAATGATCACGACGTTCTCCGGGGCGGCCGTGCGGAGCGAGACCTCCGACGCGGGGAAGTTCTCTGAGCTCCAGTACCACCGTCCGTCGTCCGCCTGCCGGATGTGGCCCGACTCGGCGACGAACGCGAGCAGCTCGTCGGCCGGTCCGGGCCCAAAGACCTCG
Organism: uncultured Anaerolineaceae bacterium; assembly: GCA_964626755.1. Lineage (GTDB taxonomy): Bacteria > Chloroflexota > Limnocylindria > Limnocylindrales > CSP1-4 > JACDAV01. Next base: position 65,123 of record CAZVGO010000006.1, read on the forward strand.
CCCGGCTCGAACGGTCGCTCGAAGGTCGCGCAGCGGAGGTGCGCGAGCAGGACGTGGAGGTTGTCCGGGTCGAGCCGAGCCTCCTCCGGCGTCCCGCCGAGGAGGAACTCCGGGTGGTGGATGACGTAGCGGTCGACGGGCACCGGGGCCGCGACGAGGACCGCGACGCTGACGCCGCCGCGGCGACCGGCGCGGCCGATCTGCTGCCACGTCGCGGCGATCGAGCCCGGGTAGCCGGCGAGAATCGAGACGTCCAGCCGGCCGATGTCGACGCCCAGTTCGAGCGCATTCGTCGCGACCACGCCGAGGATCTCGCCGTCGCGCAGTCCTCGCTCGATGGCCCGGCGCTCGGTGGGCAGGTACCCGCCCCGATATCCGCGGACGCGGGAGCGCGGGCCGAGATCCTCCCGGAGCGCCTCGCGCAGGTTCGAGAGCATGATCTCGACCGCGACGCGGGTGCGGCCGAAGACGACCGTCTGTCGCCCGGCTCGCAGGAACGGCAGAGCCCAGCGCTGGGCGAGCGTCAACGCCGAGCCGCGGGCTCCCGTGGCCGCATCGTGCACCGGCGGGTCGACGAGCAGGACGTGCCGTTGGCCGGACGGTGCCCCGTTCCGATCGACGAGGCGGGAGGGGCGGCCGGTCAGGGTCCGCGCCAGCTCCTCCGGGTTTCCGATCGTCGCGGAGCAGCAGACGATGACCGGGCTGGAGCCGTAGTGGGCGCACAGCCGGAGGAGCCGGCGCAGGACGTTCGCGACATGGCTGCCGAAGACGCCGCGATAGGTGTGAAGCTCGTCGACGACGATGACCTGGAGCTGCTCGAACAGCTGGAACCACTTCGTGTGGTGGGGCAGGATCGCGGAGTGGAGCATGTCCGGGTTCGTCGCGACGATCTGGCCTGCCTTGCGGATCACCGACCGGATCGGCGCGGGCGTATCGCCGTCATACGCCGCGGTCGACGCGTCGAGCCCGGACTCCCGGGCGAGCAGCGCGAGCTCGGCGACCTGGTCCTGGGCGAGAGCCTTCGTCGGAAAGAGGCAGAGCGCCCGGGCCGCCGGATCGTCGGCGATCGCCTGGAGGATCGGGACCGCGTAGCACAGGCTCTTGCCGGACGCCGTAGGTGTCACGACGACGACGTCCTCCCGGGCGTGGACCGCCTCGATCGCCTGCGCCTGGTGGATGTACGGCCGCTCGATCCCGCGGGCGCGGAGGCCGGCCAGCACCCCGGGGGCCAGCCAGGCGGGCCACTCTCCGTACACGGCGTCCGCGGGCGGGATCGTCTCGTGGTGAACGACTCCGCGCGCGAGCGAGGGCTCCTCGAGGAGGCGCTCGAGGACGGCGGCGGGACCGGCGGGGGCATACGTCCGCATCGCGACTCCAATCGAACAGATGTGCTAAACGACCGCGAGTCTAGCAGGACGATTGCCGCGCCGTGTGACAGCTCGGCTGTCACGGCCGGGGCGGGGGAGTGACGGCCGATGGCCGGAGTGGTTTGACATGTCAGCTGCGCGCAGCTACCCTCGGCCGAACCATGAGCCCCCGGACCGCGCCCCCCGGCTTCGCCGACCCCGCCGCTCCCGACGACCCGCCGTCGGAGGCGTCGCCCGAGCGCGGGTCCGCGGGCATGCCCGACCTCTCCGCGCTCCCGGTCATCGGGATCACCCGCCGGCGGATGGCGTTCCTCGGCGCTGCATTCGCGACGGTCTGGATCGTCATTGCCTTCGCCCGCCAGGTCGGCGAAGCGTCCGCCGCGACCGGCCGGGTCGAGCAGCTCCGGGAGGCGAACGTGGCGCTGGCCGCCGAGGTGGCGGGCCTGGAGCGCGAGCTCGACCTCATCCAGGGCGAGCCGTACATCCTCCTGCAAGCCCGGGCCTACGGCGTCGGCGGGCCGCGCGACATCGCATTCACCCTGTCCGAGCGACCGGACCTCCCGGCGGACGCGCCCGGATCGGCCGGTGTGCGGCTCGGCGCCCACGCGGACCCCGACACACCACTCGAGTCCTGGCTGTCACTGCTGTTCGGCCCGCGCGGCTAGCGGCCCTCCGCCGCGCGGGTCAGCGAGCCGGCTGAGGCGCCGCGTTCAGGTGGCGGGTCGAGGCTCGCCGCAGGCGTCCACGCCGAACAGCCGATCGCCGGCCTCCTCGACGAGCCGGTCGCAGGCCATGACCGTCCAGGTCCCGCTCCCGAATCGATCCTGGGTGGCGTCCAGCAGAAGCTCGACGCCACCGTCGGGGTCGAGCCGGTAGATCGTCGCGATCTTGTCCCCCTCCATCGTGGGCTGGACGCTGGCGAACTCGGCCTCGCGCCCGTCGAGCTTCGCGGCCCAGAAGCAGTTGCGGACGGTGGCATCGATGTATTCGCCAGGTCGCGGCGCCGGCGCCTCTTCGACGCCGCAGAAGGGCAGTGGGCGGCGGTTCACGATTTCGTCCGGCGTCCCTGCGTCGGCCCACTCGGGCAGCCAGGCCTCCGGTCCCGGGGGCGCCGACGGTGAGCCTCCGCCGGCAACGGTCCCTGAAGGGGCAGGGGAGCCGCCCGGCGCGGCACCGGAGGCACAACCCACGACGAGAACCGCCATTGCGACCACCGCTGCCGAATTTCGACCCAGGCGCATCAACCCACCTCCTTGCCGCCCGAGACGCGACGACCGGGTCGTCCGGTTCCCGGCCGGACCCCGCCTCACGACCAGAAGCGTGGCAACCAGGGGCGATGGGCCCGGAGCACCTCGTCGAGGAACCTCTCCGCTGCACGTGCGCTGTTGACAACCGGGTCCAGCAGGAGCGCCTCCATGGCGAGGTCGCGAGAGCCTTCGACGGCCGCCTCGACCGCGAGGTCCTGGATCGAGAGCTCGTGCCGGATCAGGGCCGCCACCGGCTCCGGCATCGAGCCCACAGCGACGCCCCGGGGTACGCCGTCCTCGACAAGCCCGGGGACCTCGACGACCGATTCGGCCGGCAGGTTGTCGATCCATCCGGCGTTCGGGAGGATGAACGACGGGCGGCGCCCCGTCCGCCGCGCGATGACGTCGCCAACGACCGCGGCCGCGCCGTGGCGGGCCATCGCCTCCCCGGACGGTTCCGCGAGCAGCGGTTCGACGGACCGCTCGCCGGAGCCCCAGGCCTCGAGTGTCGCGACGGCGCGCCGGCTGCGCTCCGCGAGCCCATCGAAGTCGTAGCCGGTCGTGCCGATGACGTCGGCCGCCCAGGGCAGGTACTCGCCGATGTGGTCGTCGTCGATCGCGGGGTGGACCCCGAGGCGCTCGAACAGCAGGCGGCCCAGTTGATCCCGCTCCGGGTCGCCGGCCATCGTCCGGCGGCGGAACTCGGGCATGAGGTCCGTCCCGTCGCGGGCGTCCCGGATCGAGAGGAACCACGTGAAGTGGTTCGCGCCGGCCGCGTGGACGTCGATCTCGGTCAGGTCCCGGCCCAGCAGTCGGGCGCAGCCGTCGATCGTCTCGGCGACGCTGTGGCACAGGCCGATCGCCCGGACCGCCGTGTGGCGCCGGAGGGCCAGGCACACGCGGTTCTCGGGATTCGTGTAGTTCAGCACGAGCGCGCCGGGCGCGAGCCGCTCGATGTCGCACCCGATCTCGACCATGAGCGGGATGGAGCGGAGCGTGTGCGACAGACCACCGGGACCGCCGTTCTCGGACAGGACGCTCGCGAAGCCGTGCTTGAGCGCCAGCTCGTGGTCCTTCCGCCAGCTGGCGAGACGATCGACGGCGACAGAGGTCACGACGAAATCGGCGCCCGGGAGGGCCTCGGGGCGATCCACCGTCGATCGGACGTCGACACTCCAGCCGGCGGCGGCGTTGAGCCGTTCGGCAAGCCTCGTCATCCGGCCCAGCGCCTCGGGATTGACGTCGACCAGCCAGAGCTCCGCGCCACGGAACTCCGGGAGGCGGAACAGGTCGCGCAGGAGGTCGACCCCGAAGATGACGCTGCCGATTCCGATCGCGACGAGCTTCGTCGCCCGGGCGGCTAGCGGCGGCGGACCTGGGGCCGGAGATGGATCGGCTCGACCCGGACCTCGTCCACGGCGTCCGGCTTCGAGAACCTCGTCGCGTCGCTCGCCGGCTGCTGGTTCCCCCGGAAGCTCCACGTCACCCCATCCTCTTCCTGAACGCCAGTCGGCCAGGGCATCGTCGCTCTCCACCAGCCCTCGCTGTCGCGACCGCCGACGAGGGATCCGAGCTGGCGGGACCCCCGGCGGTCGAGCCAACCGAGGAGGAGGGCGAGGGGCGCCGCCGCGAGGCTGAGCAGGACGAGGGCGAGGATCAGGTTCATCGCTTGGGCTCCGGATCGAGGGCCGTCCGTGCAAATCCTACTCCGGCGGCCGGACTTCCGCGAGCGTCGCAATGAGAACGATTACATATGCTTGCTTGACGACCCCGACCGTCATGGGCTATGACACCGTAGGACACGGCCCGAGGCGACCCTCGCCCGGGACCATACGCGTGACTGGAGGAGGTCCGCGCCGCCCCGTTTCGCTGCACGTCGTTCGAAGCTCCTGACGATCCCGGCCAGGGAGCGTGGGTCATTCACGACGATCGCAGTAGCCAGCAAGGAGGAGAGATGACTTCGTCTTCCCGACGTAGCCGCTCGTTGGTTCTCGGGTCCCTCGTGGCTCTCGTCGTGGGAGCCTGCGGTGCGGCCCCGGGCGCGAGTGGTCCGGCCGGCTCGAGCGCCGAGCCGACGCCTGTGACCGGCGCGTCCTGTGCGTCAGGCGCGACCGAAGTCAAGTTCTGGACGAGCCACACGCCACCCGACTCTGACACGCTCGCCAACATCGTCAACGCGTTCAACACCGCGAATCCGGACATCTGCGTGAAGATGACGATCGTGCCCGGCAGCGAGACGGATGTCGCCAAGCTCATCACCGCGATCCGCGGTGGCGTTGCGCCGGACGTCTACATGGCCGACCGGTTCACGGTTCCCCAGCGCGCCGCCGAGGGCGTGCTCGAGGAGCTGCCGGCGAGCTCGGCCGCCCTGAAGGACCAGCACCTCGAGTTCGCCTGGAACGAGACCCAGTACCAGGGCAAGACGTACGCGCTTCCGTTCGACACCGACGCCCGGGCCCTCTGGTACAACAAGGACCTGATCACGGCCGCCGGCGAAGACCCGGCCGAGCTGGATATCTCCAAGGGCGCACCAACGATCGAGACGGTCGTCCGGATCGCCGACGCGATCAACTCGAAGGATGCCAGCGGCAACTACGACGTCATGGGCTGGATGCCGGGCGGTCCCGGAGCCGGCGGCAACCCGGGTGCGTTCGACCAGGGCTGGCACTACACGTGGGGCTTCGTCCACGGTGGCAGCTTCGCGGACCTCGCGGCCTGCAAGGTCACCCCGTCCGATCCGGGCGTCGTCGAGGGCTACCAGTTCATGTACGACTGGCAGAAGGATCACGATCCGCAGGCCGTCGCCCGCTGGGTCAGCACGAACTGGACGGCCAACGCCCCGCAGCAGCAGTTCCCGTTCTGGACCGGCAAGCTCGGGATGACGATCAGCGGCGACTGGCAGATCGCCAACGCTGCGAAGTACGCACCGGACACGGAATTCGGCTTCACGTTCATCCCGGTCCCTGAGGCCGGCGATACGCCCGCTACCTGGGCCGGCGGATGGTCGATGGCGCTCATCCCGGACTCCGACGTCCAGGAGCAGGCCGTCAAGTTCATCGAGTACGCCACCGGGCCCGAGGGCCAGGCGACGTACACGAGGGAAACCACCCACCTGCCGACGATCAAGTCGCTCCTTGAGGACGACTCGCTCTTCCAGGAGCAGCACCTGGTCTTCCGTGAGCTGCTCGACAGTGCTCTGAATCGGCCGCCGCTCGCCGTGGGCGGCATCTACTGGGATGCCCTGACGCAGGCCCAGGGCTCGGTTGAGCTCAACACGAAGACCCCACAGGAGGCCCTTGCGGAAGTGGAGGCAGCGGTTCAGCCAAGGCTCGACGAAGTCGGCTGCTGAACCCAGCACCGCACGTCTGTCGCGGGGACCGATCGTCGGTCCCCGCGACCTTTAGGGCAGCCGCCTTCAGCGAGGCAATGAGATGACGGCAGCCGCACCCACCGCGCCCCGCCGCCCATCGCGGTTCAACCTCGGCACGACCGAGCGCCGGAACCTGCTCTGGGGACTGCTGTTCATCAGCCCGTGGCTGATCGGCTTCCTCGTCTTCGGGATCTTCCCGATCCTCTACACGTTCTATCTCAGCCTGACCCGCTACTCGGGCCTGCGGGACCCGATCTTCATCGGCACCGACAACTACAGTCGGATGATCGGCGATCCGTTGTTCTGGACCGCTGCCTACAACACGCTCTACTACACGCTGCTCGCGGTTCCGGTCGGCGTCGTCGTCGCGATGCTCCTGGCGATGGCGATGAACCGGAAGGTCCGGGAGGTGACCCTCTACCGGGCGATCTTCTACCTGCCGTCGATCCTGCCCGTGTTCGCGATCTCGTTCGTCTTCGTCGTCCTGCTCAACCCGGGTTACGGTCTCGTGAACTGGCTCCTCGTCGCGGTCGGGCTGCCGTCGCCGAACTGGCTTGGAGATCCGGCCTACACGAAGATCGCGCTGGTGATGATCGCCCAGCTCGGCGCCGGCCAGTGGGCACTCGTGTTCCTCGCCGGACTGCGCGCGATTCCAACCGAGCTGTATGAATCTGCGGACATCGATGGCGCCGGGGCGTTGCGAAAGTTCAAGAGCATCACGCTGCCGCTGATGACGCCGGTGATCCTCTACGACATCATCATCGGGTTGTCGTTCGGGCTCCAGGTCTTCACCTCCGCCTTCATCCTCACGGGCGGTGGCACGAGAGGGGCCGCCGGGCCGGACAACTCGCTGCTCACCTACGTGTACTACGTGTACAAGCAGGCCTTCCAGTTCGGAGCCATGGGATACGCGGCGACGCTCTCCGTCGTGCTGTTCATTGCCAGCGTCCTGCTCGCCGGAGCCGTCTTCCGATGGGCCCGCGGCTGGGTCTTCTACGGCGCGGAGGACGAGTAATGGCGACCGTTGACGCCGCCCGGCCGCAGCCGATCTCCGCCACCGCTCCGGGCGGTCGCCGCCTCCGGCGGATCCTCACCGAGTCGATCGTCCCCAGGATCGTCCTGATCCTCGGCAGCCTGGTGTTCATCGCGCCGTTCTACTGGATGGTCATCACCGCGCTCAAATCGGTACCCGAATCGGTCACGTTCCCGCCGACGCTGATCCCGCAGGCGTGGGCCTGGTCGAACTTCATCGACGCGGTCAACTTCATCCCGTTCGGGCTGTACGCGCTGAACTCCCTGACGATCACCGTCGGCGCGACGATCGGCGCCGTCCTGTCGAACACGCTCATCGCCTACGGCTTCTCGCGGATCCAGTGGCCCGGTCGCAACAAGCTGTTTTACCTGTGCGTGGCCACGATCTTCCTGCCGTACCCGGTGGTCCTCGTGGCGCTGTTCGACATCTTCAGCAAGCTGCCGTCGTTCGGCATCCAGGGCAGCTCGTCGTGGGTCAACACGTTCCTGCCGCTGATCGTGCCGGCCTTCTTCGGCAGTCCGTTCTACATCTTCCTCATGCGCCAGTTCATGATGGGCATTCCCAGGGAGCTGTCGGATGCCGCACGGGTTGACGGTGCGAGCGAGCTCCAGACGTTCTGGCGGGTGATCCTCCCGTTGACGAAGCCGGCGGTCACGGTGATCGCGATCCTCGCCGCCGTCGCGGCATGGAATGAGTTCCTGCTGCCGCTGCTCTACCTCCAGGAGAACGAGAAGTACCCGCTGGCCGTGGGACTGGCGTTCTTCACCAGCCAGCACGACGTGGCCTTCAACCTGCTGATGGCCGCGTCGACGCTGATCGTCCTGCCGGTCATCGTGATCTTCGTCCTCGCCCAGCGGTTCTTCATCGAGGGAATCACGGTCGGCGGCGTGAAGGGCTGACGCTGGCGTGACGCTGCGTCCCCGCTCGAGCAGCCAGGCCGATCGGCGCCTGGTCGCGACCGTGGCCGGCCGCAGGATCTCCACCGAGCACGTCGACGAACGGCTGGCAGAGATACGGCGCGGGCCGCGCGCCCGGCACATCCCGCCGGATGGCATGGGTGGCTCGGAGACGGTCCGCCGGTGGGTCGCCCAGGAGCTCGTGACGGAAGCCGTCGTCGCCCACGAAGCTCGAGCAGCCGGGATCGCGAAGGTCGCTGAGCTCGGCCGCCCCTCGCCAGCCCACGTAGCGAGCCTCGTGGCGCGAGTGACGGCTGACGTGACCGTCCCGTACGCCGAACTCCGGGCGTACTACGACCGCAACCAGGATCTCTACGAGCGCCCCGGGGCGGGCGGGGCTCCGCGTTCTGTCGCCCCGTTCGCGGAGGTTCGCGCGGCGATCGAGGCAGGGCTTCTCGTCGCCGCGCGCGCCAGGGTCTTCGACGAGTGGCTCGAGCAACGGCGGCACGCGCTCGTCGCGATCGAACCCGGGTTCGAGCATCCCGGGCATCCGGTCCACGGCGTCCCAAGCCACAGGCACTGACGGAGGCGCGACGAGCGGTGACGAGAGTCGTGGTCACGGGCGGGAGCGGCAAGGCCGGGCGCGCGGTCGTCCGGGATCTGGTCGACCACGACTTCGACGTCGTCAGCGTCGACGTCGTCCCGGCGGCGACTGCGAACGCGCCGTTCCTGCGCGCGGACCTGACCGACCTCGGCGAGACGATCGAGGCACTTCGCGGCGCCGACGCGGTCGTCCACCTCGCCGCCATCCCGGCGCCAGGAATTCGGACGGTCGAGCGGACGTTCGAGATCAACATGCTCAGCACGTACAACGTGTTCAGCGCGGCCACGCTGCTCGGTCTCGGGCGGGTCGTGTGGGCCTCGAGCGAGACGGTCCTCGGACTCCCGTTCGGACGGCTGCACGCTCGCAACCTCCTCGACCCGGCGGCGCTGCCCGGGCACGTGCCGGAGCCGGACTACGTGCCGGTCGACGAGGACCATCCGCTCCGCCCCCACTCGAGCTACTCGCTGTCGAAGGTCCTCGGCGAGGAGATGGCGCGCCAGTTCGCCCGCTGGAGCCGCATCCCGTTCGTCGGCCTGCGGTTCTCCGCGATCCGCGAAGTCGCCGAGTACGACTCGTTCCCCGAACTGTGGAAGGACCCTCACCTCAACGAGTGGAATGTGTGGGCGTATGTCGATGCGCGCGACGTCGCGCAGGCATGCCGGCTGGGCCTCATGGCGGATGTCGACGGCGCGGAGGCCTTCATCATTGCCGCCGGGGACACGGTGATGGACCGCCCCAACCAGGAGCTGATGGCGGCATGCTTCCCGTCCGTCCCGGTCCGGCCGGCCACAGGCGACAACGACACGCTGCTCTCGATCGACAAGGCCCGCCGCGTGCTGGGCTACGATCCGGCCCATTCGTGGCGACAGGAGCTCGCCGTCACGGCGGGCGCCTCGTCACGCCCTGCCTCGAGGCGCCAGGACTGATGGACATCCTCGCCGCCGAAGCGACCAACCTGTTCGTCGGGACCGAGTCGGCCCCGCGTCAGGTCGTCCGCATCCGGGTCCGCGGAACCGAGCCGCGAGACGCCCGCGCTCCCGCCCTGGTCCGGGTCGAGGGCGAGCGCGTGCGATCCGACGAGGCCGTCGCGCTCGGTCCGCTCGGGGCGGGGGAGGAGGCCGTTCTCGAGATCGGTGTCACGGTCGATGGTCCGATCGAGGCCGGGCAGCTGCTGCCCGCCGAGGTCGTCGTCGACGAAGGAAGGCAGGCGGTTCGGCATTCATTCGAGGTCGCCGTCGCGGAGCCCGGCTGGCGGATGTTCATGGTGTCCCACTTCCACTACGACCCCGTCTGGTGGAACACCCAGGCCGCGTACACCGAAACCTGGGGCACGGCGATCCGCTATCGCTCGCCCTTCCAGGAGCCGGGCCTCGCGCTCGTGAAGTCGCACCTCGAGATGGCTCGCCGCGACCCGGACTACAAGTTCGTCCTCGCCGAGCTCGACTACCTCAAGCCGTACTGGGACGTCTATCCCGAGGACCGCGCGTATGTGCGACGGCTCTTCGCCGAAGGCCGGCTCGAGCTCATGGGCGGCACGTACAACGAGCCGAACACGAACCTGACCAGCGCGGAGTCGACGATCCGGAACGCGATCTACGGCGTGGGGTACCAGCGCGACGTGCTCGGCGGGACGCCCGCGACCGCCTGGCAGCTCGACGCATTCGGGCACGACCCGCAATTCCCCGGGATCATGTCCGACGCCGGGATCACGTCGAGCTCGTGGGCGCGCGGCCCGTTCCACGAGTGGGGTCCTCATTGGGTGCGCGGGCCGGGACGGGTGCCGTTCGCGGAGTTGGCGGCGGGCGATCACCCCCGGATGCAGTTTCCGATGGAGTTCGACTGGATCGCCCCGAGCGGCCGGGCCCTCCTCACATCGTTCATGGCGAACCACTACTCGGCCGGCTGGTGGATGGACGCCTCGACGACCCTCGCGGAGGCGGAGGACCAGGTCCACCGCCTCTTCACGGAGCTCGCGACCCTCGCCGCGACGAAGAACGTGCTCCTGCCGGTGGGCACGGACTACACGCCCCCGAACAAGTGGCTGACGGCAATTCATCGCGACTGGGGCCGGCGCTACGTCTGGCCGAAGTTCATCGCCGCCCTCCCGAGCGAGTTCTTCGCCGCGGTCCGCGCGGCCCAGGCGAAGACCGGCCGCGGGTTCTCGCCCCAGACGCGCGACATGAACCCGATCTACACGGGCAAAGACGTGTCGTTCATCGATACGAAGCAGGCCCAGCGGCTTGCCGAGAACACCGTCCTCGGCGCCGAGAAGTTCGCGACATTCGCCGCCCTCCTGGGCGCCCGATTCCCGACCGAGGCGATCGACAAGGCATGGCGGCAGCTGCTGTTCGGCGCCCACCACGACGGGATCACCGGTTCGGAGTCGGACCAGGTCTACCTCGACCTCATCGCCGGCTGGCGCGAGGCGCTCGAGCTCGGCAAGTCCGCCCTCGACGGCGCACTCGACTCCCTCGGCTCGCGGATCAACACGGCGGGCGATGGCACCGCGGTGACGGTGTTCAACGCGCTGTCCTGGCCGCGCACGGACATCGCCCGGGTCCGGCTCGAGGTGCAGGCCGCGACGGCGGGAATCGAGCTGCGGGACGAGTCCGGCACTCGGGTCCCGTTCGTCGTCGAAGCCGCCGACCGGCGGGCCGACGGGACGGTCGCCCGGGCGACCCTCGCGTTCCTCGCCCGGGATGTCCCGGCGCTTGGCCACCGGACATACCGCGTGGTACCGGGCGCGACCCGCCTCGACGACGCCGGATGGCGCCCTGTCCAGACACCCGTGATCGAGAACGAGACGTATCGGGTCGAGATCGACCCTGATCGCGGCGGGGTCATCACCAGCCTCGTCGACAAGCGATCGGGCAAGGAGCTGGTCCAGTCGGGCCGCGCCGCCAACGAGCTCCTCGCGTACCGCGAGTATCCGAACCACCCGTTGTTCGCCGAGGGTCCGTGGCACCTCACGCCGGACGGCCGGGTCACCTCGGCGACCGACTTCCCCAGCGAGGTCAGCGTCGAGGAATCGGCGATCGGCCGGAGGATGCGAATCGAGGGCCCGTTCGAGGCCTGCCGGCGCCGCCAGGAGATCGTGCTGTGGGACGGCCTCGACCGCGTCGAGCTGGCGACCCGGCTCGACGGCTACTCCGAGCAGGATCGCCTGTTCCGCGTCCGGTTCGGTGTTGCGGTCGATGGCGGCGCACCGGTGTCGGAGGTCGGCAATGCCGTCATCGGGCGGCCGTTCGGGTTCCCGAATGTCGACGTCGCCGAGGTTCCGTTCACTCTCGATCACCCCGCGTACAACTGGTTCGCCCTGGGCGCGACGGCCCGGGTGGCGCTCGTCGACGCGGGTGCGACGCCCGGGGATGCCCGCGCCTCACAGGCGATCGGCATCGCCGAGGTCATCGCCGGCGACGACGCGGACCAGGACGACGCAGTCCGCGGCCTCGTCGTCGCGCTCGTGCGGCAGGGCGTGACGTCGACCCTGTCGCGCCACGACGGCAGCCGCTACGGCGTCCTGCACATCGACTCGAACCTGCCCGACGTGCGGCTCGCGATCGGCGGACCGTCGACGAACCGGTTCGTCGCTGATCTCATCGACTCGGCCGGCGCGACGTATCGGACAGAGCTGGACCGCCAGCTCGCCGCTCGCGGCTGGGCCCGACTGTGGGTTCCGGCGACGCGCGCGCGAGGCGAGCGAACTGACGGGATCCCCGACCTGCGCGGCGTTCGCGACCTGCCGGTCCTCGTCGTCGCCGGCGCCGACGCCGGGGCGAGCGTCCGAGCGATCGAGTCCCTCGTCGAGGACCTCGCCGACAGCGTCATCGTCGTGGAGCAGGCGTCCGCCCTCGATGGGACAACGGGGAAGGTCGAGGACTACACGGTCGCGGTCCTCAACCGGGGCCTGCCCGGCTTCAACGTGGAGCCGGACGGCAGCCTGTACCTGTCGCTCATGCGCTCGTGCAGCGGTTGGCCATCCGGGGTGTGGATTGACCCGCCCCGCCGGGCTGTGCCGGACGGCTCGAACTTCCAGTTCCAGCACTGGACCCACTCGTTCGAGTACGCGATCGTCGGGGGAGCGGGGGACTGGCGGACGGCCGGCCTCGTCGAGGCCGGGCACGACTACAACAATCCACTCATCGCGCGCTCGTTGGAGGCCCACCCGGGTGAGCTCGCGACGACGGCGAGCCTCGTCCAGGTGGAGCCGGCATCGGTCGTGTGCACGGCGGTCAAGCCGGCCGGCAACCCGCTCGCCAGGATGGCCACTCCGGACCTCGATCCTTCGGACGGCCTGGTCCTCCGGCTGTATGAATCGTCCGGCCGCGCCACCGACGCGGAGATCCGCTGCTCGTGGCCGCTCGGCGATGTCGAGGTCACGGGGGTCACCGAGGAATCGTCCCGGCCGGTGCGCACCGACGGGGGCAGGATCGTCGTCCATCTCGAGCCATTCGAGATCGTCACGGTCCGGGCGGTGCCGGCGCCCGTCCGCCAGGCCTCCAGGTCCGCCGGCAACGGGACCGAGCTCGCGCCGAGAGGGGAGGCGGCCCAGCCGGTCTTCTCCGGCTACTGGCTGCACAACAAGGGCGCGGCGCCGATGGGCTACCAGCCGGTCACCGTCCAGGTTCGGCCGTGGCTGCTCGGCGGCAAGGGACCGTTCAAGCTCCCGGTCGTCGTCTCATCCGAGCGGACAGACGGCCCCGTCGCGGGCTCCGTGTCGATGATCGTTCCGCCGGGCTGGCAAGCCTCGCCGTCAGAACAGGCCTATCACCTTGCGCCCGGCGCACATGACGAGTTCGAGTCGACCGTCGTCCCGGCTGGCGGAGCGAAGGCGGGGCGGTACTTCGTCGCGGCCCGGATCACGGATGACGCGGGCCAGGCGCACGAGGACGTCGTGACGATCGACCTCGGTACCACCGGGAACCGCGCTCGACGCGGGGCGGATCCGGTCGACGGCTCGCGGACACTCGCGAGGTCGGTCGAGCGGGCCATCCGCACTGCCGGCATCGGGCCGGCCCCCGACCCCTCCGCCGGCTGGTTCGACGGGCTCGCGGATGAGGGCGAGGTCGGTGGCGAGCTCGTCGCCGAGCCGCTGACCCACGAGGTCAGGCTGACGGCGGGGGAGAAGGGCGAGCTCCGCGTGTCCCTCCGCAACGGGGCGGCGAGCGAGGTCCGGGGCGAGGCGCAGCTCATCAGCCCGCACGAGAGCTGGCCGGTCTTCACACCGTGGACCCAGGGGTTCGCCGTCGGGCCGGGCGAAGAAGCGGTCGTGACGTTTGCCGTCGAACCGCCCTACGATTTCCCCGGCGGCACGTACTGGGCGCTGGCCAAGGTCATGTACTTCGGCCGGCTCCTGTACACCGACTCGATCCCGATCGAGATCCTGCCCACGACCGCAGCCGTCGCCGCGAAGACTGCCGCGGGGCCCGCGGGCCGGACCTGACAGCCCAGGGAGGAAGACGTGGCAAATGACATCAAGGTCGGTGTGCTCCCGTGGCCGCAGGGGACCGACTGGCCCTCGCTGCTCGAGATCGGACGTCGTGCGGACGAGCTCGGGTACGACTCGCTCTGGACCTGGGATCACCTCTATCCCATCCAGGGTGACTGGCGCCGCCCGATCTTCGAGGGCTATCTGATCCTCGCCGGCTGGGCCGGCGTGACATCGCGCGCGACGATCGGGCTCATGGTCGGCGCGAACCCGTTCCGGAATCCCGCCCTCACCGCAAAGATGGTCACGACCCTCGACCACATGTCGAACGGCCGGGCGATCCTCGGCATCGGCGGAGCCTGGTTCGAGCGTGAGCACATTGCGTACGGCATCGACTTCGGGTCTGGTTTCGGCGAGCGCCTCGACTGGCTCGACGAGGCCGTCGAGGTGATGCACGCGATGGTCCGCGGCGAGGAGGCCACCGCCCGCGGCCCACGCTACAAGGTGAAAAGCGTCCGCAACGATCCGCCGCCGATCCAGTCCCGGATCCCGATCCTCATCGGCGGCAGTGGCGAGAAGAAGACCTTGCGTTCGGTCGCGAAGTACGCCGACGCCTGGAACACCGGCGGCGATCTCGACAAGGTCCGCCACAAGGACGAAGTCCTCCGGCAGTGGTGCAAGGAGGTGGGGCGTGACGAGTCGGAGATCGAGCGGACGCTCGGCCTTGGGCTGGTGATCATTCGCGACAGTCCCGCTGAAGTGAAGCGGGTCGATGCCACGTTCCGCAAGCAGCACCCCGGCTACGACGAGGAGGCGAGGGCCGGGACGGCCGAGGAGATCGCCGAATCGCTCATCCCGTATGTGCAGCTGGGCTTCCGCCACATCTTCTTCGATGCGCCGGCGCCGTTCGACGACGAGACGCTCAGCCGATTTGTCGGCGAGGTGAAGCCGATGCTCGAGCAGGCGGCCGCCGCGCCCGCGGCTCGGTGACGAGCGTCGCTACGGCTCCTGGTACGGAGGCAGCAGCGGCGTCCCGAAGCGGCTGTTGAGGAGGCGCATGTCGTGGAAGTCCGTCCAGTGCGGCTCGTATCCGCCGGTGTGGCCGAGCATCTGGACGTCCGGCGACAGGCACTTCACCTCGCGCCCCTCGATCGTTCCCCGGCCGGTGAAGCCCTCGGCGGGATAGATCCAGTCCTCGCCATCCTCCATCCGGTAGACGCCGTTGCCGGCCTCGTCGAACCGGACCGGATGAACGTCGATCTCGCGTCCCCGTCCGTCGCGGAGGACGAAGTTCGAGTCCGGCTCGCCGCGGTCGAGCTCGAAGCCGTCGCCGGCGAGGGCCTCCCGCATCGCCGAAACGTCGCTCACCCGCATGACGAGGTCGACATCGTCGTGGTCGCGCGTCTGCTCTCCCAGGAGCGCGTCGACGCCCCACCCGCCGTCGAGCCACGACTCCACGCCGGCGGCGTCGAGGCGGTCAAGGAGGCCGATCACGTCTGGCGCGGTCATCGTCACGACCGGGAAGTCTGGCACGATGCCTGACCGCGCACCCGCCGGGGTCGCGAGCATCCGGGCGGAGCTGCTCGTCGACGCTCGGGCCTCGCTGGGGGAGGGCCCTGTCTGGGACGACCGCGACGCCTGCCTGTGGTGGGTCGACATCCTCGGCGAGACCGTCCATCGGACCGATCCGGCGAGCGGGCGCGAGGACGTGCTGCCGATCGGGCGGATGCCGGGATCCGTCGGCATCCGCGAATCCGGCGGGCTCGTCGCCGCCGTGGGCGATGGTTTCGGGGCGCTCGATACGGCGACGGGCCGGTTCGACATCCTCGCCCCGGTCGACGCGGACGATCCAACGATGCGGATGAACGACGGCAAGGTCGACCCTGCGGGGCGGTTCTGGGCGGGCACGACCGATATGGACCATCGACCCGGGCTCGGCACGCTCTACCGGCTCGATCCCGACCTCCGCGTCACGCCGATGCTCCGCGCGGTGACGATCTCCAACGGGCTCGACTGGAGCCTTGACGGCCGGACGATGTACTTCATCGACACGCCTCTACGTCGGGTCGACGCCTTCGCCTTCGACGCCGCCGCGGGAACGATCGCGGACCGGCGGCCGGCGGTCGTGATCCGGGAAGGCGCCGGCAATCCGGACGGGATGACGATCGACGCCGAGGGCTACCTGTGGGTCGCCCTGTGGGGTGGCTGGGGTGTCGAGCGTTATGCGCCGGACGGCCGGCTCGACATGCGCGTCGACGCGCCGGCGGAACAGGCCTCGAGCTGCACCTTCGGCGGCCCCGACCTCGACCTGCTGTTCATCACCTCGGCCCGAAAGGGCTTTTCCGCCGGCGGTCGCCCCGACCAGCCATTGGCGGGTGGCCTGTTCGTCTGCCGGCCCGGACCGCGCGGTCGCCGGGCATTCCGGTTCGCCGGCTGAGGATCGGATGGCGATCCGGCTGGCCCTGGGGCACCTCGAGGGTTTCGACGACACCGTCGCGACGTTCGCCCGGCAGCTCGGCCTGACGAGCGTGCAGTTCCACACGCCGAGCGACCTGCCCGGCGAGCAGGGTTACTGGGACCTCGACGAGCTGGTCGCGCTACGCGAGCGCTGCGAGCGGGCCGGCCTCGTCATCGAGGGGATCGAGAACGTCCCGTTCGCGCACTGGGACAAGGTCCTCCTCGGTCGGCCGGGCCGCGACGAGCAGCTCGAGAACTACCGGACGACGATCCGGAACATGGCCGCGGCCGGGATCCCGGTGCTCGGTCATCACTTCCTGCCGACCTACGTCTGGCGCACGGATCTTGCCGCGAAGGGACGGGGCGGAGCCCTTGTCACCGCCTATGACGAGGCCCGCGCCGGAGACGGGAATGCCCTCGCCGGCTACAAGCTCGCCCCCGGCCGGCCGTTCGACGAGCCGATCGACGCGGCCCGGATGTGGGACAGCTACCGGGTCTTCCTCGAGGCGGTCCTCCCGGTCGCCGAGGAGGTCGGCGTTCGCCTCGCGGTCCATCCCGACGACCCCCCGACAGATGTCCCGCTCGGCGGCATCGCCCGGATCCTCGCGAGCCCGGAGGGGCTCGAGCGTGCCTGGGAGCTGTCCGGCGGCAGCCCGGCGTGGGGCCTCGACCTCTGTCTCGGCACCGTGTCGGAGATGGCCGGGGAGGAGAGCGTCAACCGGGTGATCGACTTCTTCGGCCCGAAGGGGCAGATCTTCTACGTCCACTTCCGGGACGTCCAGGGCGTCGTCCCGCGGTTCCAGGAGAGCTTCCTCGGCGAGGGCAACTACGATCCGGCGGCCGTGGTCCGCCGGCTCGCGAGCGTCGGCTTCGACGGGTTCATCATCGACGACCATGTGCCGGCGATGATCGGCGACGAGGACACCTGGGCGGACACCGCGTCGGCCGCGTACTGCAGCCGGGGCAGGGCACACGCGATCGGCTACCTGCAGGGCCTCTTGAACGCGCTGATCGGGGTTCCGCGATGACCGACTGGTCCGGCAGGGTGGTGTTCGTGACCGGCGGTTCGCAGGGCATCGGTGGGGCCGTCTCGGAGCTGTTCGGCGCCCTCGGGGCATCGGTCGGTGTCTGCGGCCTCGAGGCGGACAGGGTCGACGAGACCGTGGCCGCGATCCGCGACAAGGGCGGTGAGGCGCTGGCCGTTCCCGCCGACGTGAGCGACGCTGCCTCGATCGACCAGGCGGTTCGCGCGACCGTCGAGCGGTACGGACGGCTCGACGTGCTCGCAGCCTGCGCCGGCATTCAGCGCTACGGAACCGTGACCGAAACGGACGAGGCGACATGGGACGAGGTCCTCGCCGTCAACACGAAGGGCGTCTATCTCGCCGCGCGCTCGGCGCTGCCGGAGCTGCGCCGCAGCGGGCAGGGCGCGATCGTCGTCATCTCGTCGGTCCAGGCCCACGTCGCGCAGGCAGCCGTGGCGGCTTATGCCGCCAGCAAGGGCGCGCTCGTTTCGCTCGTCCGGTCGATGGCCGTCGACGAGGCGCGCCATGGCGTCCGGGTGAATGCGGTGCTCCCGGGTTCCGTCGATACGCCGATGCTCCGCTCCTCGGCGCGACGCTTCAGTGACGGGACCGACGAAGGGACGCAGGCCACGGTCGAGAGCTGGGGCCGGGCGCATCCGCTCGGCCGGGTCGCGTTGCCCGCCGAGATCGCCCAGGTCGTCGTCTTCCTGGCCAGCCCCGAGGCCAGCTTCGTCACCGGTGAGGACGTCCGCGTCGACGGGGGACTGCTCGCCACGATCGGCGTCGCCCTGCCCCGCTGACACACGCCGCCGTCAGGTGAGGTGGGTCAGCAGCCAGGAGAGCACGTCGGCATAGGCCACGGCCGCTTGCGTCGAGTCGTAGCGGCCGCCGGTGTCATTGAAGAACGCGTGATCGACCCCCGGGTACGTCTTCATCTCATGGGTCAGCCCGGCCGCCGCGAGCGCGGCCGCTGCCGTCTCGCGCGAGGCGTTGACGCGGACGTCCTGCTCGGCGTAGATCCCGAGAACCGCGGCGTTCTCGCCTGAGAAGTCAGGGCTCGACGGTGCCGGCCCGTAGAACGGGATCGCGGCCGCGAGCCGCGGCTCCCCGGCATCGAGGAGCGTCCAGACCATCCCGCCGCCGAAGCAGAACCCCGTGACCGCGAGCGGCGCCCCGGGCACGCGGCGCTCCAGTTCGTCGAGACCGGCCCGCATGTCTGCGACGAGCCGCTCGCTCGACGCCCCCGCCAGGGCGGCCGGCACATTTGCCGGGTCGCCAAGGGCCGCAGTGCCGCCTTCCTCGGACAGCAGGTCGATCGCCAGCGCCGAGTAGCCGTCGCCCGCGAGGCGCGCCGCGACGGACCGGATGTGGTCGGTCAGGCCGCGGTTCTCGTGGATGACGAGGATCGCTCCACCCGGATCGGCGGCCGGGGCGAAGAAGCCCTGCAACACGGCGCGCGGACCGGCGAATGTGATCGCCGCGCCGTCCGTGACCGGGGCGACCGAGCCGGCGGGGGAGGTGCCCGGCGAGCCCGACGCGGCCGTCGTGGCCGCCGCGGGTGACGTCCCGCCGCTCGGCCCGGCCTCGGCGGCGCACGCCGCGAGCAGCGCACTCGCCGAGCCGACCGACATCCCGAGGAGCGCGAGGCGGCGGATCGCCTCGCGGCGGGTGATGAGGCCGTCGACCCAGTCTTCGCCGACCTCCGTCGTGAGGTAGTCGCGCAGTGCCATGGTTCGATCCTCCGCGTTTGGGGGCGGCGGACGAGACGGCGTGGCCCCGCCGCCCCCGAGCGCCTCCTCGTGTACTCGCTACTGGCTTATGCGCGTGCCGGTGGTCCGCCCACCGGATCGGCGAGGGCGATGCCGGTTTCCGGGTCGAGCCAGCAAACTCGACCGGGATCGACCCGAAGGCCAACCACAGCCCCGGGCTCGATGGCGGCGTCCGGGCGCGTCGTCGCCTTGACCGTTTGCCCGCCCGTCCGGAGGGTGACGAGATTGTGGCTGCCGAGTGGCTCCACGACGACGACATCGGCCCGGAGCGTCCCGACGGCTTCGCTCGGGACGATCTCGATGTGCTCTGCCCGGATCCCGAGGAGGATCGGCTGCCCGAGACGGTCCGCGAGCACGGTCGGTGCTTCGTCGAGTGTGACCTCGCCGGCTCCCACGACACTCGCGACGAGACGTCCGTCCTGACGTTCGGTGGTGGCATCAAGGAGGTTCATCGGCGGGTTGCCGATGAATCCGCCGACGAAGCGATCTGCGGGCGCATCGTAGATTTCAAGGGGGCCGCCCACCTGGATCAGCCGTCCCGCCCGCATGATCGCGACCTGGTCACCCATGCTCAGCGCCTCGACCTGGTCGTGGGTCACGTAGACGGTGGTCGAGCCGATCTCGGCGAGCAGGCGCTTCAGCTCGGCTCGCATCTCGAGGCGCAGGAGCGCGTCAAGGTTCGACAGGGGCTCGTCCATGAGCAGTACCTCGGGCTGGGTGGCGATCGCCCGGGCAACCGCGATCCGCTGGCGCTGCCCGCCGGACGTCTGGGCGGGGTAGCGGCTGAGGAGCTCCGAGATGTGGAGCAGCCCCGCCGCCTCCTCGACTCGTTGCTGGATCTGCGGTCGCGGCAGCTTGGCCATCCGCAGGCCGAAGGCGATGTTCTCGAAGACGGTCATGTGCGGGAAGACGGCGTAGCTCTGGAAGACCATGGCGATCCGGCGCTTGCGCGGAGGCATATCGGTCACGTCCCGGCCGCCGATCAGAACCCGCCCCCCATCGATCTGCTCGAGGCCGGCGATGCTGCGGAGCAGCGTCGTCTTGCCGCAACCGGACGGCCCGAGCAGGACCATGAACTGGCGGTCCCGAATCGTCAGGCTGACGTCGTCGACCGCCCGGACCTGCTTGAAGAGCTTTGTCACGCGATCGAGCTGGATCTCAGCCATCGATCTGCCTCACTTGACCACCCGGCCCCAAAGACCGAGCAGATAACGCCGGATGAAGAAGATGACTACGACGGAGGGCAGGAGCATGACGAACCCGGCCGCGAATTGGTAGTAGATCGGTGACTGCGTGAGGGCGGCGAGGATCTTGGCTGGCAATGTCGGATTTCGGAGGGTGAGGATCGACGCCGCGAAGACGTCGTTCCAGCTCACCACCCAGGTGAAGATCGCGGCGGCCGCGAGTCCCGGCAAGGCGAGCGGCAACGAAACCTTGATGAAGGCCTGCAGCGGCGTGCAGCCAAGCGTCTGGGCGGCTTCCTCGAGGTCGCGTGGGACAGACACGAAGATGCTCGAGGTGATGAGGACGGTGAACGGCAGGGCGAGCGCCGTGTGCATGAACGCCACGCCAATGATCGAGTCGTCGAGGCCCCAGCGAATGTAGGTGACGGCCAACGGGATGGCGAGGATCACGATCGGGAAGGCGCGCGTCGCCAGAACCCCGAGGCGATACGCACTTCGCCCACGGAACACGTAGCGCGCCAGCGCGTATCCCGCCGGGGCACCGATGAGGAGGGCGATGACGAGGGTGATGAGGGCGACCTGGACGCTCCGCCAGAACGAGGGCACGACTCCCGAGGCATTGAGGAAGAAGGAGATCGTGTCGGTCGAGATCTCCGTCGGGATGATCGCCCGCGGGTAGTCGAACGCGTGCTCACGCGGCGTCACGGCGGCGACAAAGATCAGGTAGATCGGCGCCAGGACGAAGAACGCCAGGAGCGCCGCCGCGACGTAGGTGAGGGCACGGGCTGCATACCATTCCGCGCCGTGTCCGCGGCGGGCGAGTGGGATCGGCCGATCCGTGGCGGTCATCCCATGTGCTCCTCGCGGGTCGGCAGCAGCCACAGGAACAGGAGCGTTGTGCTGACGGACAGGATCAGGATCAGGCCCGCATACGCGGCGGCGACGTGATCGTTGTCGATGCCGGTCGCCCAGCGCTGCGCTTCCCGGGACAGGACCGTCACCCCGCTCCCGGCGAGGGCGATCACCGTCGCGAAGACCTGGAACGCCAGGATCGTCCGCAGGATGAGGGCCACCTGAAGGCTCGGGCGGAGCATCGGCAGGATGACCCGCCGGACCTTCTGCCATGTCGTCGCGCCGTAGACGTCCGCGGCCTCGAGGAACTCGCGGGGGATCGACTGGAGCCCCGCGACGAGAATGATCATGATGATCGATGTGGCGCGCCACGCCTCTGCGATGACGATCGTCATGATGAGCAGCCACGGCGTCTCGGCGCTCTGCCAGATGATCGGCCGATCGATGAGGCCGAAGCCCTCGAGGATCGTGTTCAGCCAACCGGTCTGGGTGAAGACGCTCACCCAGACGATCCCGGCCGCGAGTTCGCTGATGCCGAGCGGCAGGGCGTAGACGTACAGCCAGAGACCCTGGCCCTTGAGCCGGGCGTTGATGATGAGGGCCATCGACATCGCCAGGACGAACTGGACGGGCAGGACGAGGACGACGAGCGCGATGGTCGTTGTCACGGCGTCGCGGAAGTTCGGGTCGCTGATCATCCGTTCTACGCTCGCCACGGTCCAATGGCCGTCAACGTCCTGGAGCGCGAGGGCGAACGCCTGCGACATCGGCGTCGCGAAGAAGATCGCCAGGTAGGCGAGCGACGGGATGAGCAGGACGTAGGGAGTCCAGCCGAGGCGCCTCGTCATCGGCCGGGGCCTCGCCTTGGCGACTCCGGGCACGTCTCCATGGCGATTCGCGTCGTGCCCGGGGAGGCGAACCTCCCCGGGCACGATCGTTGGGTCATCGGCGGGCGGGCGGGGCCGTGCTCAGCGCCCGACCTGACAGGGTCCGGTGCTCGGCGGATCGGGTGACCAGCAGGGCGCTCCGGCCGTATCGAGCACGCCCTGAAGCGTGGTTGCGAGGGCGTCGATCGCGGTCGCCGGATCCTGGTCCTGAACGACGATCTGCTGGAACGCGTCCTTGAAGACCTGGTTGTACGCGCCGCCCTGGTCGCCGAGGGCGACCGGCAGGAGCGCCGGCAGCGCATCGCTCGAGCCGACCTGGGCCGCGACGGCCTCCTGCTCCGCCTTGATCCCCGGGTCGAGATCACCGGGCAACGCGCCCGCGATGACCGGGAAGAACGAGACGCTTCGCAAGGTCGTCGCCTGGGTCTCCGGCTGGAGCAGGTAGCGGATGACCGCCTTCGCGCCGTCGGGGTTCGGTGCCCACGTCGGGATCGCGAGCCCGGCGATGACGGGCATGAAGGCGCGCCCCTCCGGGCCGGCCGGGACCGGGAACGCGACGAACCCTTCCGGGTTCGACTTCAGCGCCTCGATCAGCCGCGCAACGTGATCCCACGCGACCCAGACCTCGCCCGACTGAAGCGGCTCCTGCATGAAAGAGTAGGTCGTCGACTGCGGGTTCACGTACTGCCAGGTGGTCTTCATCCAGGTCCACATCGCGACCGCGTCATCCGTTGCGAACGTGGTGTTCACCCCACCGGTGAACGCCGGATAGGCATGTCCCTGGAAGAAGCGGTGGAGCAGTCCGTCCGGGCCCGCCGGGAAGCCGAGCTTCCGATCCCCGGTCGCGGTGGTGATGTTCGCCCCCCACTCAGACAACTGGTCCCACGTCAGCGCATTGATGTCTGCGCCCGCGGGCAGGTGCTCGACGGCCTCGGTCCGGGCCACCATGATGTAGGTCGCCTGCATCCATGGGATGTACTGTTGCTGGTCCGTCCCGAGCTTGCCGAGGTCGAGGTAATCCTGGCTGATGCCGAGATCGGCCAGCTCCGTCACGACGTCGGAGAGGTCCATCAGCAGGTCGTCTGCCGCGAAGGCGGAGAAATCGCCGTGCAGCCCGCCGATGAGGCTGACGTCCCCCGAACCTGCCTGTCCCTCGGCCCGGATGCGGTCGGTGTACGGCCCGGGGTCGGCGCCCACAAACTCCACCTCGCCGTCGTAGCCGGCGAGGATCTGGTTGCGCATCGCCTCCTGCTCCGTGACCGGGACGAGCTGGTTCGAGAGCATCGTGACCGGCCCCGCCGGGGGGGCGACGGTGGGCGGGGCAACGCCGGTCGGCGATGCGCCGCTCGTCGCCGGCGGGCTGCTCGCAGTCGAGCCACCGCACGCCGCAACAATCAACATGAGCACCGCCGCGATTGCTGCAGGACGGCGGAAGGTGTGATCGGACCTGAGCATGTCAACTCCTCCGTCTACGGGTGTCAGCGTTGCCATCCGGACGACCGTCCAACGTCGCTGCCGGTTGCCCGGCGGTCCAGTCGATCTCGGTGGCCGTTGCTTTGGAGCAACAGCTGGCCCGCGTCCGCCTCGCGCGTGGGACTGGGTACACGCGGGGCGACGCTTTCAGAAGGTAGCACTCACCGCAAGTTTGCGACTCCTCGGCCTCTACGTCGCCATCGCTGGCCCGTGGCTCGATCGCCGCCCGGACGGGCCGATCGGCATCTCGCCCGCTGCCCCCCGGGCGCATTGGGGAAGTGGGAGACGGAACCGAGGCGGCCTATGATCAACCATCGCCATAAAGGAGGGAGAGGTCATGCCGCTCTATCTGACGCGGTTCAGCTACACGCCCGAAACCTGGGCCCGGCTCATCAACAAGCCGGAGGATCGGAGGGCTGCCGCGCAGCAGTACATTGAGTCGGTCGGCGGCAAGCTTCACGGCTTCTGGTACGCGTTCGGAGACCACGACGGCTACAACCTCTGGGAGGCGCCCGACAACGTGTCGATGGCCGCCGTCGCGGCGGCGATCGGCGCGGGCGGAGCACTGAGCTCGATTCAGACGACCGTGCTGCTCACCGTCGAGGAGACGCTGGCGGCGCTCGAGAAGGCACAGTCGATCAAGTACAAGCCGCCCGGCAGCTAAGGTCGGCAAGTCGAGGCCAAAGACCCGGTATCGCCCGGGGCATCCATCAGAGCGGCATGGGCATGGTCCGCCTGTTTCGGCCTCAACAGTTATGTGCTGTTCGATAGTTATGCGCTCAATTGACCTCGGTTGCCGCTCTGGATCACGCTCGGTAAGCTTCATGGCCGCGGCGGAGTAGCTCAGTGGTAGAGCAGGGGACTCATAAGCCCGCCGATGTGATCGCTGTGCTTTCCCGAGTGGGGGCTGATCGGGAAAGTGCTCAGTTATGGGCTCTATCGGCGAGGTGGCGAAGAGCATATAA
>CAZVGO010000007.1:0-168182 GCA_964626755.1 uncultured Anaerolineaceae bacterium
CTGAACGTTTCTGTCACAGCCGGCGTCGTGTCGCTGCGAACCGGGCAGTCCTTTCGCGTCGTAGCTCTAGGCGACGCAAAGGGCTTCGGTGCGAGTCTTCTAGCCTTGACGCCGCTCGCGTGGCTGATGTCGCAGATCTACCAGCTATCTGGTGGATGGTGGGCAACCCTGCTGTTCGCACTGCCGCTTTACACAACGAGGGTGGCCCACAACCGTTTTGTTGAAATGCGCGAGATGTTCACGCAGACGATCGGCGCGTTGGCCGGTGCGGTGGACAAGAGGGATCCGTACACGAGCCAGCACAGCCACAGGGTCAAGTTGATTGCGGTCGATATCGGGCGGGAGATGCGGGTTTCTGAGGGGGAGCTGGAGGCGCTGGAGTGGGGCGGCCTCCTTCACGATGTTGGGAAGATCGGTGTGCCGGATAGCGTGCTGAAGAAGCCGGATCGGTTGACCCGTGACGAGCGGATGCTGATGAATTCGCATCCCGTCCTCGGGGCGCAGATCATCGCGCCGGTGACGAAGCTGGCGCCGGAGCTGCCGATCATTCGGCACCATCACGAGTGGTACAACGGGTCGGGCTACCCGGATCGGCTGATCGGGGACGAGATCCCGAAGCTCGCGCGGATCCTCCACGTCGCCGACGCGTTCGAGGCGATGACGGCCCAGCGGCCGTATCGGATGACGCCGCTGACGCCCGAGCAGGCACTGCACGAGCTCCGCAAGTTCGCCGGCATCCAGTTCGACCCGATGGTCGTCGACGCGTTCGTCCGGACATCCTGGGTCGACGGGATCATCGAGACCACGACCAGGCCGCCGGAGCTGCGGGCGATCCCGACGATCGGCCAGGTCGCCGAGCGGATGACGGACCGGATGACGAAGCCGAGCTCGGTCGCGAAGCCCAGGACCCGCCCGGCCCGCCCGAAGCCAAAGCAGGCCTGAGGGGCGACCCGCCGACCGGACAGCGCGAGCCGGCGCCGGTCAGCGGCGGCCGCCGGCCATCAGGCTCGCGTCGGGCCGGCGTCGAAGTCGAGCCATCGCGAGGATCCCCAGCACCGGACCTACCGCCAGCAACCCGAACGCGACCCGCCAGCCGGTCCCATCGGCGGGGGCGAGCGCACCGACGAGCAGGATCGTGACCCCGGTCAGGATGAACCCGATCGCGGTCTGGATCGCGAGCGCGGACCCGGCCGTGCCGGCCGGCGCAAGCTCCGAGACCGCGGTCGAGAATTGGGCCGAGTCGGCCACGACGGTCACGCCCCAGAAGATCGCGAGGACCAGCGTGAGCAGCGGAGGCGCGCCGAAGAGAAACCCGATGGCGACCGCGCTGGCGCCGCTGCACGCCATCGCGAGCATCGTGACCCCGGTTCGGCCGAGCCGGTCGGCGGCGATGCCCGCGCCGACGCACCCGATCCCGCCGGCCGCGACCACGAGGAACGCGCCGAGGCTGGCGGTCGAGGCATCGCCCAGGCCACCGGCCGCGAAGCTCGCGGCGAGGAACGCCGGAACCCACGTCCACATCGCGTAGAGCTCCCACATGTGCCCCAGGTAGCCGAGGTTCGCGAGCCGGACCGACTGGCTGGCGAACGCCCGCCTCGCGACGGAGACGCTGAACCGGGGGGCGGGCACCTCGAACGGGCCGCGTCCGACGGCCACCAGCGCGACGAGGCCACCGACGACCGACGCGACGCTGGCCATCGCGACGATGACGCGCCAGTCGGAGCCGCCGAGCGCTCCGAGGGCCCTGAACAGGTACGGCAGCGCCGACCCGATCGTCAGCGCACCGACGAGCACGCCGATCGCGACGCCGCGGTCCTTCCGGAACCAGCCCGCGAGGACCTTCATCGCGACGGGGTAGACGGCGGCCAGGGCGGCGCCGGTCAGGACGCGGAACGGGATGGCAGAGGCCGTGTCGTGGGCGACGAACGCGAAGCCGAGGTTCGCCAGGGCGGCGAGCAGCGAGCCGGCGGCGAGGAGGTAGCGGGCGGGAATGACGTCGGCCGCTCCGATCGCCGCAAGCGACAGGGCGCCCGCGGCAAAGCCGAACTGGACGGCGATCGTGAGAAACGGCAGGTCGAGGCGGCCGAGGTTCCACTCCGCGGCGAGCAGCGGGCCGACGGCCGACGCGCTGAACCACGGGGCGAAGCTGAGGAGCTGCGCCAGCGCGAGGATCGCCAGGAGCCGCCACCGACCCTGCGGCTCACCGTCGTAGGGCCGGTCCGCCACGCGGCTAGAGGAGCGGGGCGATGAGCGCCGCCGCGCGGGCCGCGCCGTCGGTCTCCACCGGCCGGTAGTCGATCGGCCGATCGATCTCCGCGGCGATCGCCTCGGCGATCACCTCCGGGGTCGACGTCCCGAACTCCATGCACCGGCCGGCACCGTACCGCTCCAGGCGGTGACGGACGTGGCGGTTCTGCTCGAAATGGTTGCGGAGCGGGAAGTACAGGAACGGCCGGCGCGCCGCCGCGAGCTCCATGGTCGTCGTCAGCCCGCCCTGGACGACGGCCAGGTCGCAGGCCGCGAGGTGGCGGTAGAGCTCCGGGACGAATGCGCGGACCTCGACGCCTCTCGGGGCGCGGAGCGTCGATGGATCGATGCGCGGCCCGGCCACGGCGATCATCCGGAGGCCGTTCACCCGTCGGGCGGCGTCGGGGTAGCTCGCGATGACGCGCTCGAGGAGTGCCTCGCCCACGCCCGACCCGCCGACGGTCACGATGACGACGCGCTCGTCCGGCCGATAGCCCAGCTCCCGACGGAGCTCTTCGCGGCCCTCGACGAGGGGCGTGGGATCGAACCCGGTGATGTAGCCGCTGAATGCGAAGTGGCGCTCGGTCCAGTCCCGAATGGATCCCAGACCCGGCCCGAAGTCGTCGGGCACGATGTCGTCCGGCTCGCCGACGAAGACCGCCCGGTCGCGGATCCGGGGGAAACGCTCGACGTGCTCGATCATCTCGGCGTTGTAGTCGGCCGTCAGGAATGCCTCGCGCTCGCCCCCATCCGGCATCGGCAGCCAGCCGACGAAGTCGGTCAGCCAGGCGAACGCCGTGCGCTTCAGCTCCGGGTTCTCGTGGAGGTAGTGGTCGATGTCCCACGACTCGTCGGCGATCACGAGGTCGTATTCGCCCTCGGTAACGGCATCGTGGAAGACCATGAAGTTGGCGACGAGGATCTCGTCCATCCGGCGGATCGCCTGGAAGGCGTTGAGGTCGTGCCCCGAGGACTCGGCGGCGAAGTGGGCGGACTCGGACGCGAGCTCCGCGCTCATCGGGTGGATTCGCTCGCCGCGCGACTCGAGGACGGCCGTGACCGGTTGCTGGGCGAGCCAGTCGATCTCGAGGTCCGGGTGGAGCTTGCGGAGTTCGTCGGCGATCGCGGCGTCACGCTGGGCATGGCCCAGCCCGATCGGGGAGGAGATGTAGAGCGCCCGACGTCGCCGACCCAGTCCCCGGGTCCACGTGATCGTCATCGCCCGATATCCGCGATGAACTTGCGGATGGCGAGGTTGACGCGGACGGGATCCCGGACGTGTGGCCCGTGGCCGGCGCCCGCGATGACGAGAAGTGCTCCGCCCGTGTGCTCTGCGAGCGCGAAGCCTCGAGTGCGCGAGAGGATCGCGTCCTCCGAGCCCTGGATGACGAGGACCGGGCAGCGGACGCGGCGCGCGAGCTCGCGCGCCTCCTCTGGTTCGAGGCTTCTGCCTGCCTGCGCGGTGACGAGCATCTGGCCGGTTGTGTCGAGGCCCCAGCCGACGCAGTCCTCGATCGGCTTGGTGGAATGCGGCTCCGTGAACATCCTCGCGAAGAAGAACTCGAGGAACCCCCGGTAGTCGCGGAGCCAAACATGCTTGTTGTACTTCGCCCAGCCTTCCACGGTGTCCAGCTCGGCGTCCCAGTCGTACCCAAGCCGGGCCTGGAGGCGCTCGCCGCCACCCGGGTACGACGGCCCGATGAAGACCGCTCCGTCGACGCGCTCCGGATGGTCCGCGGCGAGGATAAGCGCCCTCTGGGCCCCGAGGGACAGGGCCACGATCACGGCGTTGTCCGTCGCGGTCGCGTCCATCACGCCAAGGGCGTCCGCCGCGAACTGCCACTCGCCGTATGCGTCCGACTCGCCCGGCCGATCCGACCGTCCGTTGCCCCTGCCATCGAACGTGACGACCCGGTGGTAGCGGGAGAGATACGGGATCTGCATCTTCCAATGACGCGAGTGGATGATCGACCAGGTCGGGAGGAGGAGGATGGTCGGCTCGCCGGATCCGTAGACCTCGTAGAAGACGCGGACGCCGTCCCGCTCGACGAAGCCGGTCGTGTGCGGGTACGTCGCGCGGGCCTGCTCGGGTGCACCCGATTGCGAGGCCGTTTCGGGCGGTTGAGCCGCCCTGACCTCGTCAGCCGCGCGGGCCATGGCCATCGGCCCAGCGCGGGAGGCAGCACCGAATCGTCATGTCGGGACCTCACTCTTCGCGTCCGGAGCCGGAGCGACCTGTTGCAGGATGAGGCCCACCTTCCGCAGCGCCGAGCGGATGGGTATTGTCGATTCGGTGACGCCGAGGAGGATCAGCTCTTCCGCGCCGAGGAAGGGCATCCCCATCAGAGCGGCGACCTCGTCCGGCGTGAAGCCGGCCAGGTCCGCGCCCCGCTCCTGCTCCCGTCGCGCGACGTCGGCAAGGATCCGGAACCAGTCCCCGATCATCTCGCGGACGGACGTTGCGACCACCGCGTCCGACCAGCCGGCTGCGATCATCTCCTGGAGGATCCGGACGTAGCCCGAGGCCACGTCCGTATCGAGGAAGTCGCAGGCGTGGTTCCACCGCACCCAGAGCGGTTCCGGGGCGTCGAACGTCTCGCGCTGGCGCTCCAGCAGGCGCGCGTTCTCGGCGTCGAGGACCGCCAGGATGAGCTGGCGCTTCGACCCGAAGTGGTAGTGGATCTGGCTGAGCGGGACTTCCGCCGCTTCGGCGACGCGTCGGGTCGAGAGGGACGCGTACCCGTCCGCCAGCAGGCAGTCGCGCGCCGCCGCAACGATCGCCGCGCGCGTCTCGGCGGTCGCGCGATCGCGACGTTCCGATCGGGTGCCTGGCGGCGCGATGGTCCGGTCCACCTGCTGAGCATAGGACCCCCGGGTCACGACGCGACCGCGTACACGGCCGCAAGGACGAGGGCCAGTCCGAGGGGCCGGGTGAGCCGGCGTCCCCAGGGGAGGTTCTTCTCGACGGCGGTCAGGCCACCGAGGACGAGCATCGCGCTCACGCTGCCGAGTCCGACGCCGAACATCACGAGCATGAGCGACCAGCAACAGCCCACGCAGAACGCGCCATGGGCGATCCCCATCGCCAGCGCCTCGCGGCGCTCCGACGTTCCGCGCCAGCGGTTGAGGACGAAGCCGAGCGGGCTTCGGCAGGCGTCCAGGCAGCGGTCACGGAGCGGACTGAACTGCCACAGCCCCGCGACCGCCAGCGTCGTCCCGATGATCAGCTGGGGACGAGCGGCCAGCCACGGCAGCGCCTCCACAGCGGCGTGGACGCCCCTGTCCGCCAGCCACGCTCCGAGCCCGAAGGCGCCCCAGATCGCCAGGTAGCCGGCGAGGAGAAGACCGACGAGGACTTCCGGCCGGCGGCGCCGGCGGACGAGCGCCCCGAACGTCATCACCAGCGGCACGCTGCTCGGCAGCATCATCGCGACGATCATCAGGATCCAGCCGGCGGTGAACAGGGCCGCCTCGAGGGGCGCGGGGCCGCCGCTCCCCGCGTGACCGAGGTAGTGACCCCCGGCTGAGCCCTCCCAGGCCCACAGGGCGAGCCACGCCGTCACGGCGAGGGCGACGAGCGACCCGCCGAGGATCGCCCGATCTCGCCGCGGGGCGCGGAGATGGGCCGGCGCGAACATCGTCGCCCCTTCCTGTGCCGCTCGCGCCGTCAGGCGGCGAAGCGGAAGTGGCCCTGGAGGGCGTTGTGGTCCTTGAGGTCCACGCTCGGGATGCCGTGGCCGCTCCCGTCGCGCGTGTACTTGCTCGCCTTGCTCGCGTACACGGGCGACCCCGGGATCGTGCTGAAGACCGTCTCGGCCAGCGTCGTGGGATTACCGGTCGCGCCCATGAACGGCGCCATCTCGGCGTCCACCCGCGTCCCGATCTTCAGCTGGCCCTTGCCGCCGTCGACGGTGAAGCTGATCGGCGCGCGCTCCACGGCGACGACCTCGCCGATCAAGCCGGCCAGATCGGCAACGGCCCCGCCGAGCTGTCCGGTGAAGAGCTGGAGCAGCGCGCTCTCCTGGTCGGCTGTCGCACGCTCGTCGACGAACACAACGGCCTTCCACGACTTCGGGATGAGGATGTTCTTGGGGATGTGGGCCGAGACCGCCAGGATGAGCCCATCTACGTTCACGCCGGCGATCGTCCCCTTGTCGATGCCCCAGGCGATGACCGTGTCGCAGGTCTTGTTGTCGGGGTCCTCGCCTACCCAGCACGGGCAGAGCACGTTGCAGGTGCAGACCTCGAGCAGCCGCCCCTCGATCTCGTACGCCATCTCCCACCTCCGGTTTCGTATCGCCGGTCGTCGGTCGGTCGTGTGACCGACCTCGGTCGGTCGACCGACCCTACTACTGCGGAGCGGGCGCCGTCAAGAGGTAGATTTCGTCCCGCTCGTCCTTGGCTCTCGATGAGGCTCCGACTAGGATTGGTGGCTGATGGTCGACGTCCGCCTCGCACGGTTTGAAGATGGACCCGAGCTCGCGCGCCTTCGTTGGCAGTACGCCGCCGAAGGACATTCCAGCCTCATGCCGCTGCCCGAGTTCCAGGTGGAGTTCCTGAACTTCCTGGCTCCCGCTCTGGAGGGTGGGCGATGGGGCATCTGGGTTGCCGAGATCGACGACCGTCTCGTCGGGACACTGTCGGTCCAGCTGATCGACCGCGCGCCACGGCCGATCCCGACCCACCGGTGGAAGGGCTACATCACAGGCGCCTACGTCGAGCCACCGTTCCGAAACGACGGGATAGGCCGCGCGCTTCTCGACGCCGCGGTCGCGTGGGCTCGGGAACGAGGCGCAGGGAGCTGCATCGTTTGGCCCAGCCGGCGAAGCCTGCCGTTCTATCGACGCGCCGGATTCGGCCCCTCCGAGGCACTCGAACGTGCGGCCGGTTCCTACCCTCAGCCGTGAGGACCGAGGTTCTGAACGCGGATCACTCGCGGATGGCCAGCTAAGGGGCACACTAGGGCCATGACTTGTCCGCGATGCGGCACCGACAACCCGGAGGGAGCCCGGTTCTGCCTCGAGTGCGGCACCGCCCTGTCCGAGCTACCCCGTCAACAGCGCGAGGAACGCAAGGTCGTCAGCGTGGTCTTCGCCGACCTCGTGGGCTTCACGTCGCAGGCCGAGCGGATGGATCCCGAGGAGGTGCGAGCCGTCCTCCAGCCGTACCACGCGAGCGTGCGGGCCGACCTCGAGCGCTATAGCGGCACGGTCGAGAAGTTCATCGGCGATGCGGTGATGGCACTCTTCGGCGCCCCGGTCGCCCACGAAGACGACCCGGAGCGGGCGGTTCGAGCGGCCCTCGCGATCCGGGAGACGCTCAGAGGTGATGACCGACTCCATGTCCGGATCGGTGTCACCACGGGCGAGGCCCTCGTCGCCCTCGAGGCGAGGCCCGAGAGCGGGGAGGGAATGGCCGCCGGTGATGTCGTGAACACCGCCGCCCGACTCCAGGGAGCCGCGCCGGTGGACGGCATCCTCGTCGACGAGTCGACGTACCGGGCGACCTCGCGGGCGATCGACTACGGCGAGCATCCGGCCGTCGTCGTAAAGGGCAAGGCGGAGCCGGTCCGGGTCTGGGAGGCGACCGCCGCCCGGGCGCGCTTCGGGGTCGACGTGCGGCAGATTGGCCAGGCCCCGCTCGTGGGGCGGGTGGGCGAGCTGGAGCTGCTGGGGAACGCCCTTGCCCGTGCCCGCACCGAGCGCGAGCCGCAGCTGGTCACGCTCGTGGGCGTCCCCGGTATCGGCAAGAGCCGCATCGTCTGGGAGCTGTTCCAGCAGATCGATGCTGGGACGGAGCTCGTCGCCTGGCGCCAGGGGCGCTCTCTTCCATACGCCGAAGGGATCACGTTCTGGGCATTGGGCGAGATCGTGAAGGCCGAGACCGGGATCCTGGAAACCGACCTGGCGGCTGAGGCAGAGGTCAAACTGTCCCGCGCGGTCGGCGCACTGGCCGAGGAGGCGGCGGACAGGGAGTGGATCGAGCGCCACCTTCGTCCGCTCCTCGGGCTCGAGGCCGCCACGGAGCTTCATGGCGACCACAGGGGCGAGGCGTTCGCGGCCTGGCGGCGATTCATCGAGGCGCTCGCCGACCGGCGCCCTCTCGTGCTGATTTTCGAGGACCTCCACTGGGCGGACGACGGGCTCCTCGACTTCGTCGATCACCTCGTCGACTGGGCCACCGGCGTGCCTTTGCTGGTCGTGGCCACGGCCCGGCCGGAGCTGCTTTCCCGACGGCCGGGCTGGGGTGGCGGCAAGCAGAACGCCTCGACGGTCTCGCTGTCGCCCCTTTCGGACAGTGAGACGCAGAGCCTCGTGGGCTCCCTCGTCGAGCGGGCCGTCATGCCCG
Organism: uncultured Anaerolineaceae bacterium; assembly: GCA_964626755.1. Taxonomy (GTDB): domain Bacteria; phylum Chloroflexota; class Limnocylindria; order Limnocylindrales; family CSP1-4; genus JACDAV01. The sequence continues at coordinate 8,596 of CAZVGO010000007.1, forward strand.
TATCGATGCGCGAGGCCGTGCTGGAGCGCGCGCAGGGCAACCCCCTCTACGCGGAGGAGTTCGCCCGCCTCCTGTCCGAGCGTGGCCGGCTGGACGAGCTTCCGGAGAGTGTCCAGGGGATCATCGCGGCCCGTCTCGACGGGCTCTCCCGCGACGAGAAGGAGCTCCTCCAGGACGCGGCCGTCGTGGGGAAGGTCTTCTGGAGCGGGGCAGTGGCGGAGATGCGCGGGCGCGGGCGGACCGAGGTCGAAGGGCACCTCCACGGGCTGGAGCGCAAGGAGTTTGTCCGCCGCGAGCGGCGCTCGTCGCTCGCCGGGGAGACCGAGTACGCGTTCCGCCACATCCTCGTTCGGGACGTGGCCTACGGCCAGATCCCGCGCGGCGAGCGTGGGGAGCGTCATGCGATGGCCGCCGGCTGGATCGAGTCGCTTGGCCGTCCGGCCGACCATGCGGAGCTTCTCGCCCAGCACTACCTGTCGGCGATCGAGCTGGCCCGAGCCGCGGGCCGGCCGACGGAGTCGTACGCCGACCGTGCGCGCACCACACTCCGCGAGGCCGGTGACAGGGCCACCGGCCTGAACGCCTTCGCGCCGGCGGCCCGCTACTACCGCGCGGCCCTCGATCTCACGACGGCCGGCGATCCCGACAGGCCGATGCTCCTGTTTCGCTACGGCAAAGCATTGCGCGCCTCGGAGGAGTCAGGGTCCGAGATCCTGGCCGAGGCCGAGACGGCGCTGCGGGCGGAGGGCGACCGCGAGACGGCGGCCGAGGCCGCCGTCCTCCAGGGCGAGCTGGCCTGGTTCGCCGGCGACGGCGAGCGGGCGACCAACCACCTGGCGCGTGCGGCCGACCTGGTGGACGGCTTGCCGCCATCGGCGTCGAAGGCGTTCGTGCTCAGCGACCTCTCGCGTTTCCACATGCTGGCGGGGCGAACGGAGCAGGCGGTCGCGATCGGCGGGCAGGGGCTGGAGATCGCCGAAGCCCTCGGCCTCGACGAGGTCCGGGCCCATGCCCTCAACAACATCGGTTGCGCTCGGTGGGACCTGGATGGGGTGGCCGCGCTGGAATCTGCGCTCGAGATCGCCACCGCGATCAACTCGCCGGAAGCGGCCCGTGTCATGAACAACCTGGCGGGCCTCATGGAAGCACACGGGGACACCAAGCGGGCCTGGCAGCTCTGGCGCGACGGCCTGGCCTGGGCACGTGACCTCGGGAACGTGCCGGTCGGGCGCTTCATCTCCGGGGTGATCCCGACGATCGACTACGCGCAGGGACACTGGGACGAAGCCCGCCGCCAATTCGATCAGTTCATCGTGGACGCCGAGGCGGGTGGGGGACACGCCCAGGAACCCATCTGCCGAATCTTTCGAGGACGGATCCGATTCGCACGGGACGACATCGCCGGCGCGCTGGACGACGCCGAGCGGGGTCTGGCCGCCGCGCGTCGCATCGGGGACCCGCAGTCGATGATCCCGGCGCTCGGGTTCACGGCCTTTCTGCAGGTGGAGCTGGGCCGCGAGAGTGAGGCGAACAAGTCGCTCGATGAGATGTTCGAGTATCCCGACCCGGGGGGGACCTACGGCCCTGACATGGCCCTTGCGATGCACAAGCTGGGGCGGCGCGACGTCGACCGTCTGGCGGCAACGGCGCCCGTGGGCAGATGGCGAGACCTTTTCTCCATGATCGCAGCGGCGAGGCTGGCAGAGGCTGCCGCCGTGGCTGACGAGCTTGGCCTCCGCCCGGCGACTGCCCTGCTCCGACTGCGTGCCGTCGAACCCCTCATCGCCGAGGGACGCGCCCGCGACGCCCGGCCCCACCTGGCAAATGCGCTCGAGTTCTGGCGATCGGTCGGGGCGACACGATTCATCCGGGAGGCCGAAGAGCTTGCGAGACGTCTCGATGCCGCCAAGCCCAAGCGGGTGCGCACCGCGTCACGCTGAAGTCAGGAGCGGGTGTCAGCCGGGGGGTTCGTGTCGGTCTCCGGGTGCGCCATGGACGCCTGCCTCGTACGAGCGCCGGTCGACCCGGCGCAGGCGGCGGACCGAGGTGGGAGGCACGACCGTCGTGTGCCTCACGTCCTCGAGGTAGTTGACGATCGGCCAGAGATCGTCCTCGGACGTCATCCACCCGATCCGGTCGAACTGGGCCAGCGAGATCGGCCGTGAGTACGACCGCAGGGTCCGCTCGCCGTCCCAGTTGTAGTAGTGATCGAAATACGACATGACGAGCTCGCGGATCGTGCGGTAGACGGGCGAGCGGAAGCGAAGGCCGGCGAATTTCGAGATCGCGACCGAGCCCCACAGCTCCTTGTCGCGGAACACCGCGAGGACGTGATCGTCGTCCCGCACGGCGACGAGGTCGACGAGGAGCGGCGGCCGCCCGTTCACCCGCAACGCCGCCGCGGCGAGGAACGCGCCCTCGGCGCAGTGGGCGGTCTCGTCGCGGAGGACGCGGCGGGGCGAACGGAGCGTGTCACCGTCGGGCTCGAGGTTGTACTGGATCCCGTCGAGGTAGGCCTGGATCTTCTGCGGCGTCGACAGCCGACGCAGGGCCGCCAGCTCGGTCCGGGTCAGGCCGTACACGATCCGATCCTATCAACCGGGGACCCGCGAAGGCCGCATGATGCCCGCGTGAACACCGATCCGAGGGCTGCCGCGTGCTGATCGGCGCGATCCTGCTCGGGCTCGTCCTGGGGCTGCTCGCCGGGGGCAACATCTGGAACCTGGCGGCGGTCCGCCTCCGGTGGATCGGCGTCCTGCTGCTCGCCGTCGTCGTCCGGTTCGGGACGGAGGCGGCGATCGGCAACGGGATTGCGCTCGCCGAGCAGCTCCGCCTGCCGCTGTTCGGCGGCGCCTACGCGCTGCTCCTCGCGGGGCTGTGGGCGAACCGGGCCCATCCGGGGATGACCCTTGCGTTCGTCGGCATCCTCGCCAACCTGATTGCGATCACCCTGAACGGCGGCCGGATGCCGATCTGGGAGCCGAGCCTCCTCGCGGCCGGCCTCACCCCGGACGACGCCCGCACCGTCTTCCACACGCTCCTGGCAGCGGACCTCAACGCCGACTTCCTCCTCCGTGCCGGTCCGCTCGCCGACGTCATCCCGATCCCGCTGCCGTTCGTCCGCAACGTCGCCTCCGTCGGCGACCTGTTCCTCGGGGCGGGCCTTGCGTTCTTCCTGTTCGCGACGGTCGTCCGCTCACCCAGCGAGGTCGACGAGGACGAGCGCGAGCTGGCTCGTCGCCGGGCGGAGCTTCTCGCCGGAGCGGCGGGTGTCCGACGCCACCGGATGACGGGCGGCACGAGCCTCGCTCCGGGGCTCGCCGAGTCGGCGACGCTCGAGCGGCCACTGGTCGGCGGGAGCCAGGTCGCCGGGCTCGCCGGGCCATCGATCGCGCCCAACGAGGCGCTGCCCGAACCGCTCTGGGACACGGCGGTCACGCCGGATGTCGCGCCGGCGCCATCAGTCGTGCCGGCGCCATCAGTCGTCGCGGCGGCGCCACCGGCCGTCGCCGCCGAGCCGGCGCGCCGCCACCCATACGTCCGGCTCGCCCTCAACGGCTCCTTCTCCGCGCTGTGGGCGGGCCAGCTGATCAGCCTCTTCGGCGATCGGGTCCATCAGATCGCCTTGGCGTTCCTCGTGCTGGGCCTGACGAACAACTCTCCAATCGCCCTCGGTGCGGTGTTCTTCGCGGCCACCCTGCCCAATCTCCTCTTCAGCCCAATCGCCGGGGCGTTCGTCGACCGCTGGGACCAGCGTGAGGTGATGATCGTCAGCGACCTCCTCCGGGCGGCGCTCGTCCTGCTGATCCCGATCGCCGCGATCACGAACCTGCTGCTCGTCTTTCCGCTCGCGTTCCTCATCACTACCGTCTCGATCTTCTTCCGGCCGGCCCGCGTTGCCGTCCTCCCCCGGATCGTCCGCGACGACGAGCTCCTCACCGCCAACTCCGCGCTCTGGATCGGGGAAACGCTCGCGGACATCGTGGGCTACCCGCTGGCCGGGCTCTTTGTGTGGTTCCTCGGGCCCGCGCTGCCGCTCGCGTTCTGGATCGACGCAGCGACGTACGCCGCGTCGGCGGCGCTCATCTGGACGATCGTCGTCCCGCCGGTCCAGCGGGCCGCGGGCGAGGCCGAAGCAGCCAGGGGCAGCTTGCTCGGCGAGATGCGGCAGGGCTGGCAATTCCTCCGACGCGACCAGATCCTCTTCGCGAACACGCTCCAGGCGACCGTCGCCCAGTTCACGCTGGGAATCCTCATCGCGCTGATGGCCATCTACGCGAAGGACGCGATTGTCGGCACGCCGTTCGGGCCGGAGGCAGTGCTCGGATTCCTCGAGACCGGGATCGGAATCGGAGGGCTCGTCGGCGGGGCCGTGGTGGGGCTCATTGGCGGGCGATTCCCGAAGGGCCGGATGATCATCCTGGGCTATGCCGCGTGCGGGGCCTTTGTTGCTTTGCTCGGCGTGACGAACCAGCTGCCGGTCGCCTTCGGGTTGCTGGCGGGCGCCGGGGTCGCAAACATGGTCTTCGTGATCCCGAGTCAGACGCTCTTCCAGCAGCGCACCCCGGCCGAGCTGATGGGCCGCGTCGTCAGCTTCCGGTTCTCGCTCGTGTCCGGGGCGATGACGTTCGCGATGGTGATCGGCGGCGTCCTCGCGGCTCAGATCGGCGTGGCGACGGTCCTCGGGCTGTTCGGGCTCCTGACACTGATCGCGGGCCTGGCCGGGATGCTCGTGCCGGCGGTCCGGGACGCCTAGCGACCGGAGAGGCCAGTGTCGAGCCTGACGCTTGCGTCTCGCGATCCAACTGCGGCCCGCCCTGGCGCGCAGCAGCGCCCTGTCCCTAGCCGCATCGGTCGCCTCGGGCTGGTCGTGCGCGCAACGCTGCCGTGCGTCGCGCTGCTCGTCGCAGCCGCTTGCCTCGCGCCAAGCCCGAAACCAGGCCCAACTCAACGAACGGACCCGCCAGCCGTCACGGGCTCACCGTCCCCCTCGTTGACATCGCCGGATCCCAACACACCGTTCGATGAGCTGGCTTGGTATCAGGTCGACCGTATTCACGACACAAAGGGCAACGAGACACGCATCCTTTACGTTGGCTCGCTCGACGGATCGTTGCTTGCCGAGGTCACCTTGACGAGTACGGGTCCCGGCCAGAGCCAGGCCAGCGAGTTGCTCGACCTGGTCTACCCCCACGCGGCCGGCTTCCATGGCGGCGGCGTCCTCGTCTGGGGTCGCGAGCAGGCGACGGCATCACTTGAGGTATTCCGTCCAGGGACGGGGTTCGAGCCCCTTCTGGCGAACATTGACGGCGTTGTTCAGGTGGCCACGGCCGATGCCGATCTCCGGTGGGTCTTCTACGTGACGACCGATCCAGGCACGCTGAAACCGAACGGATTGTGGGCAAGGGAGGTAGGTGGGTCCAACCGACCCACTCGCCTGCCGTTCGACTTCCCCGGACGCAGGCCGTCTCAGTACCGCCTTGCTGCCACCGCCGATGGCTCGATCGTGGCGATACAGCCGATGCCCGCCGGTGCCGTGACGCTCATCGATGTCCGAACTGCTCACTCCCGCAACGTGGAGTCGGGCGGGGCAATGCTCGGGTTCGTGCAGAACAGGCTGGTCGCGCTCGGCCCCTCATCGGATACAGCAGCCGGCCGACCCGTGTTTGCATACGCGCGGGACGGGCAGGGTGTTGTCGTCGCCGATCACGTCGACGCCGCACAGATCGTTCCGGGCCGGAAACCGTGGATAGCCGTGATGCGGATCACGCCAGAGGACCCGCGCCACTACGAGATCAGCCTGGTCGATCTCATGACAGGCGCGTCCAGCCTTGTCTACCGGCATGAGGGTCCGGACATAGCCCCGATGCTGGCGGCCTTTGAGCGAACTGCCATGGGTGCTCAGTTGCCACCCGACACTGCCCTCCTGGCCGACTCCTTTGGGGCGTTCATCGACCAGCATCACGGGGGCGACCCGCCGCCGGAGAGCTTTCCGCAGCTGCTGGATCTTGGCTCGCGGCAGGTCCGCCGGCTCGGTCCGGATCAGGCTCCGTAGAGCTTGGGCTCGGCGACGGGCATCTCGGGTCAAACCGATTTCCCTCCGGTACACTGGCGCCCGCGCGCGGCCCGGGCTGCCCCCGGCGCTACCGCGGGAGGAGACCCACCACAGGATGACCGAACGACCTGACGGCGCGCCGGAAGATCCGCGCACCGATGAGGACGGCCCGACCGAGGCTGATCCCGAGGTGCAGGCTACCGAGACCGAAGCCGAGGCTGTCGAGGCCGAGCCCGAGGCCGCCGACGACGAAGAAACCCAGACCATCCCCGTGCCGGTCATGGCGCCCCCACCTCCTCCGCCGAGTGCGCCGGTCCGTGAGGAGCGCGCCGCCCGCCGGCCGGAGCGCGCACCAGTCGCCGCTCCCGCGCCGTCGCCGTCCGACGTGGCGGTCCACGTCACCGACCGTGCGTCGAAGGTCTTCGTCATCGGCTCCGTGCTGGTGTTCCTGCTGATCGTCCTCAACGGCGTCTTCTTCGGGGTCGGCGGCGCGCTGAGTCCGGTGCCAACTCCAACCCCGCGCCCGAGCCCGACCGCAACGCCCAGCGGCTCCCCTGCTCCAAGCGGCTCGCCGGCCGCCTCTGGCTCACCCTCCGCAAGCGGATCCCCGGCCGCGAGCGGGTCGCCTGCGCCGAGCACACCCGCGAGCCCTGCCCCCAGCGCGAGTCCCGCTCCGTCCTGACGTCGGGTCCGGCGCAGGGGCGGGGTATTCTCCGAGGATGCATGAGGCGCGCGGGGCCAGGTCGGAGGCGGCCCGCGCGGAGATGGTCACGAGGCAGCTCCGCGGTCGCGGGATCGCAGACGAGCGCGTGCTCGCGGCGATGGGCGAGCTCCCGCGGGAGGCCTTCATCGCGGACGCGCGGCGGGACTACGCCTACGTCGACGGCGCCCTGCCGATCGCGGCGGGACAGACCATCAGCCAGCCCTACGTCGTCGCCCGGATGACCGAGATGCTCCGGCCAAAGCCCGGCGACCGGGTGCTCGAGATCGGGACCGGATCCGGCTACCAGGCCGCGGTGCTTGCGAAGCTCGGGGCGAACGTTGTCAGCTTCGAGCGCCAGCCCGAGTTGGCCGCGAGCGCCCGCGAGAACCTCGAGCGGCTCGGGCTCGGCGACAGGGTCGATGTCCGACTCGGGGACGGCAGCGCCGGCGACCCCGAGGGCGGCCAGTACGACGGGATCATCGTGACGGCGGCGGCGCCTCGTGTCCCCGAGCGCCTGCTCGAGCAGCTGAAGGACGGCGGCCGGATGGTGATCCCGGTCGGGCCGCGTGACCACCAGGACCTGCTCCTGATTGAGCGCCACGGCAACGATTTGACGGAGCGCTCGGACGGGCCGGTCGTGTTCGTTCCGCTCGTCGGCGAGGGCGGCTACCCGGACTAGTACACCTCGTCGTGCGAGCCGAGGCTGACGAGGAAGGCGATGTCGCCGTCCCAGCGGAAGAGCACACGCAGATCGCGATCCACGGTGAATGCCCAATATTCCGCGAGCTCACCCTTGAGCTCATGGGTGCGCAGAAGGGGATCGCCGGGGTCGACCACGAACCGACGGAGAGCCGCCCGCAGCATCGACGCCTGGGGCTCCTTGAGCTTCTTTGCGCGGCGCCGAAACCCGGTTGAGGCCCGAACGCGCACGCCGAAGTCAGGCCTTGAGGTCCCGGATCAACGCTTCCACGTCGTCATACTCGGTGAAGGACCTGGCGGCGTAATCGGCCTCGGCCTCCCGAACCTCGCGCAGAAACAGCGCGCGTCGGGCGGCGTGAAGCTCCGCCTGGTCGGACTCGTATAGGTCGGCACCGACCAGGTAGGCCGCCTTCTGCGACCTCTGGAGCACGAGGGTCGGCTCGGAGCTCTCGCGGGCTGCCTCGATAACCTCGGCGGCGCGCTGGCGGAGCTCGGTCACTCCGATCGTCTTCATACTGTGCACTGTACTCTTTAGAGTACGGTTGTCAAGACAGGATGGTGGAACACCCCAGGTCCCTGCGCCCGAAGCGGCTCGACCCGACCTCACGTCGGTTCGCCTGGAATCACGACGGGAAGGGCCACGGCTTCGTCGTCGCCGACCGCGCGATCGACCTCCGCGACCACGTGGACGCGATCCTCGCGGCCTCCAAGCGCGGGATGTCGTAGCCGCAACCAGAGCGCCCACGTCAGCCGTCGGCAATGTCGAGCGGCGTCACGCTGCGCCCGTCGAGTGCCGCAGCCAGCCGGTGAGCGACCCTCAGTCACGATGACGTGGGCCAGTGCGCGTCTGTCGGGCGGAGCCGATGCTGGCGACGTGCAAACCGCGACGGGTCGACAGAGCTTCGAGAGAGTGGCGATGTCGTTCTTGGCCTGACCGGGGAGGAGTTCGCGGCGGCCGTGTCCAAGGGGCCCTACGGCGCCTGCGCCTGATCCGGCCGGGGCACGTCGGTATACTCGGCCGCGATGAGCCATGTCTTTGTTGCGCCCCATCCCGATGACGTGGCGCTCTCCTGCGGCGGCCTGATTGCCGGCCTGCGGGAGCTCGGCCAGAACATCACGATCCTCACGGTCTTCTCCGGCTCCGGTCCGACCGATGAGCTGACGACGTACCAGCGCGAGGCGCTCGGGTTCGGGAGCAAGGCCCTCTGGCCGGTGACCGAGGCGTTCAACCGGTCGAACATCCGGAACGACTGGCCGGTCTACGGGGACGACGGCTCGGCCCCACCGTGGGCGGCCCGGAGCGACCGGCTCGAGGCGACCCAGGAGGACGCCGACGCGGCGGCCAAGCGGTTCTGGCAGCGCTCGTCGTGGTATCGGCGGGCGAGCATTCGGAACGAGTCGCTCGCGGGCCAGGCCGTGATCGACACGCTCCCGACCCAGGGGGCGGTCTACACCGACGAGGTCGTGGACGCGGCAGCGGCCGGTGAGGTCATGGCGAAGCGCCGGATCGAGGACGAGCGATTCGCCTATTTCGCCGAGGCCGCGATCGTCTTCCTCGACCTGCCGGACGCGGTCTTCCGCGGCTACGAGGGCGACGCTGAGCTGCTGGGCAAGCCACGGGTCGACGACGTCGACCCGTATGAGGTCCTCCGCCGCGAGATCGTCCGCCTCGAGCCACAGAAGGTCTACTTCCCGCTCGGTGTCGGCAACCATGTCGACCACCAGCTCGCCCGCCGGTCCGGGGTCGGCCTGCTGAACGAGCCCCGGCCGTGGATCATGCCGGGGCCGGACTACGCGGGCATCGTGACGTTCTACGAGGACTTCCCGTACGCCTGGTGGAGCCGGTTCCTCCGCCTCGACGACCTGCCGCCGCACGCGCTGTCCGGCGTCCCGGCGGACGTCGCGCTCGTGCCCGAGTACGCCGACATCGGCGACCAGATCGAGCGGAAGATCGTCGGCATCTCGCTGTACGAGAGCCAGATGAGCCGGTTGTTCGAGGGCCCGCGCAAGATGGCCGACGCGGTCCGGGCCCATGCCCGACAGGTCGCCGGCCTCGGCAACGTCGACGGCTTCGCCGAACGGTACTGGGCCTCGCAGCGGATCTGACGGGCCCCCGTCGCGACCCCGACGAGCTATCGCAGCGATGTTGCAGCCCGGGTCAGGTGCCCGGCTGATTGCCGCCCTTGTGGACTCCCTCGTCGTCGCCGGTCCCGAACGCCGGGTTCCCCTTGCTGAGCGGATCGGTGTCGCGCTTGCTCGTGTCCTTCGGGCGGAACTTCTGGCGCCGTCGTTCCTCGCGGTTCGGGCGGTCGGGTGCGGGCTCGGGCCGCTTCTTCTTCGTGGCCATCGCGGCAGCTCCTGTTGTGCGCGTCGTTACGGTGCCCGGTCGGCGCGGACGAACAGCCGCCCGTCGGCGTCACTGTAAGCCTCCCGCCAGTCCGGGTCGGCGGCGAGCCGGTCGGCGAGCGCGCCCGATCGTTCGCTCGTGGCGATCACCAGCGTGACCCCCCACTCATCGAGGATCGTTCGCCACTCCGGACGGCCGGCGGCGACGGCCTCGTAGCGGTCCCAGACGCCCGCTGGGAAGAGCTCGATCCGCGAGTCGAGGACGACCCGCGCGGCCGGGCTCGCGAACTCGAACCACGAGCCCCACGGCTGGGGCAGGTAGAGGTTGTCGCCCGGCCGGGCGAGCCCCCCCACGGCGGCGGTCAGGCCGGGCGGGGCATTGGCAACGACGCCGTCAGGGGCGCCGAGCCGCGGGTCGAGCGGCCGCCACATCGGGAGGAGCGCGGCGCCGGCCAGCACGAGCGTGGCGGCGAGGACAGTGTTGAGCGGGCGCGGGCGCTCGACGCCTTCGAGCGTCGCCCGGCCCCGCTCCGCGCCGACGAGCGCCGCCACGGTCACGGCCGCCCCGAGCGCCCACCAGGCGATCCCGCGGGCCGCCCACGCCCCGATCCCGAAGAACACCGCGAACGCGAGGAGTGCCGGCCACGACGTCGTCCGGCCGCGCCGGGCGAGGAACGCCGCGACGAGCAGGGCCGAGGCGAAGAACGCGAGGCCCGGGAGGGTCCGGACGGTCGTCGGCTGCCACTCGGTGATCCGCTCGGTCACGAGCGGGTTCGTCGTCAGGCCGGTGGCGTACAGCCAGACCGCCGACCCGAACGGGTTGATGAGTGCGGCAATCGCCGCCGCGATCGCGACGAGGAGCGTCCGTGTCGCGGCGGTATGCCCATCGTGGACATCTTCGAGCCAGGCGAGGCCGACAAGGACCGGCCCGAGGAAGAAGCTGCCATGGCTGTTCGCCCACGCGACGACGACGAGCGGCACGAGCCACAGGAGCCGCGGCCGCTCGCGCCGCTCGGCGAGCAGGAGGAGCGTGACGGCGAAGAACACGAGCCCGAACAGCTGCGGTCGCAACCCGAGCGCGACCGACGCCAACGCGAACGCGGCGATCGTCAGCCACGCGGCGACGCGGCGGTTGACCCCGTGGCTCCGGCAGGCGAGGTAGACGAGCCCGGCGAGCGCGCCGACGAGGGCGGCCCGGAGGATCACGAGGCCCGCCCAGCCCGCCGTTTGATACACCGCCGCGAGCACGACCTGGGCCCCCCACTGCTGGTTCAGCCACGGCTGGCCGAAGGCGGTGAACGTGAACGTGTCGGTTGCCGGGATCAGCCCAGTGTCGAGCGTCAGGGCGCCCGCCCGGAGGTGGTAGGCGAGGTCGACGCTCGGCAGGCTGGCGAGCAGCGAGGCGAGCACCGGCAGGGCGACCGCGAGGAACGCCCACAGGCGGCCGAACGTCATGCGGCGGGCTGCGAACCGGCGCGGGCGAGCGTCATCGGGAGCGCCGATCGGGAGGCGCGCAGGATCGGGACGAGGGCGGCGAGGATCGCCAGGCCGTTCAGCCACAGGACCGGCAGAGCGAGGGCAACGGCGACCGGGACCGTCCAGCGGCGGTCGGTCAGCCCGCCCCACGCGATGATCGCAGTGGCGAGCGGCAGCCGGACGAGGAGCGGCACGGGCAGATACCAGCCCGGCGTCGCGAGGGCCCCAGCCGCGTCGCGCCGGAGGACGTCCATCCAGCGCCCCCAGTCCGCCGGCGCGAGGAGGAACGAGACGGCCGCGATCGTGACCGTCACCGAGAGCGCGATCGCCAGCGCCCGCCACTCGCGACGGACGAGGAACCAGACGAGCCCGAGGCCGGGCGTGACCTTCGTCAGGAGCACGAATGCCCAGAGGGCGGGGTAACGGAAGCCGAACACGATGACCGCCGCGTACAGGAGGTGGACGTTGCCGGACACGATCTCGAAGGGGATCGGGATGAAGAGGAGCAGGGGGAGCGCGAGCCGGGGGCCGACGACGAGCCGGTGGATCGCCAGGAGGAGCCCCGTCCAGGCCGCCGCGAAGACCGGCCAGGGAAGCCAGGTGAACGGGGCGAGCAGCTGGGCGAATGCCGGCGAGTAGAGGTACGACCCGATCCGGCCGGCCTCTGCGGCACCGTACAGGTCGCCGTCGCGGGTCGCCCAGTAGGCGAACGCGTCGACGCTGTCATCCCACGGCTCGATCGCCAGCAGGCGGAGCCCGACGAACACGATCGCGAGGATGACGTAGCCGTCCCGGAGCAGGCGGTCACGCACGGGCGGATGCTAGGGGCCGGGGTGCCTCCCCGGACCCCCCGCGAAGGTACTAGTCCCCAGCGGTCCCCCCAGCGCCCTTTCAGCCCGCGGCGACCTCGGACAGGCGGGTCGACCGGGCCCCCTCGTCGTAGATCTCCTCGACCGCCTTGACCATGAGCTCGATGCAGAACCGGTCGTGGACGAGGTCGTGGCCGGCCCGGCCCAGCGTGTCGGCGAGCGAGTGGTCCTCGAGGAGGCGCACGATCGCGGCCGCCAGGGCGGCCGGGTCGTGGGGCGGAACGAGGAGCCCCGTGACCCCGTCCTCGATCATCTCCGGGATCCCCCCGACGTTCGACGCGACGACCGGCCGGGACAGGGCCATCGCCTCGAGGATCGTCAGGCCCTGGGCCTCGCGGTAGGACGGCAGGACCGCGACATCGAGCGCGGCCGTCACCGCCGGGACGTCGTCGCGCCGGCCGGTGAACACGACCCGATGGGCGATCCGATGGGCGCGCGCCTGATGCTCCAGCTGATCGCGGCGGCCGCCTTCGCCGATGATCATGAGGTACGCATCGGGCACCGCGCGGAGGACGGCAGGCCACGCCTCGAGGAGCGTGGGGTGGCCCTTCTCCGGATCGAGCCGGGCGACGACGCCGACGATCTGCGACCCCGGCTCCATCCCATACTCGTCGCGCAGCGTGCAGCACGGCTCCTGGTGGTCGTACCGCTCGAGATCGACCCCGTTGTAGATCATCCGGACGCGGGTCGTGTCGCGGCCCTCGTCGACGATCTTGCGCTCGATCGAGCGCGACACCGCGATCAGCTGGTCGATCTGCGGCGTCAGGCGGCGAAGCTGGTCGCGGTCCTCCGCCGAGCGAACTCGCGACGAGTGGACAGTCGACACGATGTACGGCCGGCGGTGGCCGACCTGGCCGAGGGCGATCGCCGCCCGCGTCCCGACCAGCTCCGCGCGGTACATGTGGTTGTGGATGACGTCGGGTCGAAGCGTCGCGAGATGGGCCGCCAGCGCGCCGACCGCGGTCGCGTCGTCCGGCTCGTCGATGACGAGGACCGGGATCCCGGCCCGCTGGAGCTTGCGAACGGCACTTCCGTTCGACAGGGCGACGACGCTCGTCTCGTAGCGGGATCGGTCGATCCGGGTGAGGAGCGAGAAGAGGTGCTCCTGGGCGCCGCCGTTCGAGCCGATCGCCAGGACCTCGACGACGCGGATGGTCGCCGGTCCGGGCACGGGCAGGTGCTCGACCGGCTCGAGGCAGGGATCGGCGCGCGCCTGGCCGCCCACTCAGCTGTCCCTGCCCCGGACCAGGAGCCGCTGGATCGGCTCGTCGCGGGCGCCCCACTCGTACTTGTAGGGCTCGTGGCCGCGGAGGAAGTCGAGCCGCCGCTTGCCGGCCGCGATCGCCCGTTCGATGAGTCGGGCCGTCAGGACGACCCCGGGCGACAGGTCGCGAGCGTCCGGATCGACGCCGGCGTTGAAGTAGAGGTAGCTGTCCGCGGTCTCGAAGTAGACGCCGGCCGCGATTCGCCTGCTGCCGACGGTCACGAACGTCAGGCGGATCGTGCCGTCGGGACCGAGCAGCTCGAAGAGGCGGCGGAAGAAGAGACGGCTCGCCGCTCCTCCCTCCGTCGGTGGGAACAGTCCTTCCGCACCGAACCGCTTCTGATGGAGCTCGACGAAGCTGTCGAGGTCGGCGAGCGGGTCGGGCGAGTCCTCGAGGCGCACCTCGCCGGCGGCCTCCGCGCGGCGGACCTTCCGCCGGATCTCGTGGCGGCCCTTCTTGTCCAGGGTGGCGAGGTAGCCGTCGAAGTCGGCGACGTCGGGCAGGACGACCACCGGGCAGACGTCCTCGCGCTCGACGTTGAGCGTCCAGCCGGCGGCCATCTCGCGCCGCCCGAATGCGGCCGCGAACGCGTCCGCCGCGACATCCCCGCAGCGCAGCCGGCGGAGGTCGATCACGTCCCACGGCGCGGGGTGGGCCGCGTCCGCGTCGGGCATCGCGAGCCACTCGACGACCGCCTCCGCGACGGCGGGCAGGTCCTGGGGCGCCGCCAGGACCGTCGCGTAATCGGCGTGGTACGAGGCGCCGAAGAAGACCGCCTTCGCATGCGGCTCGACGGGCGTCAGCTGCTCGCCCTGGGCGCGGCGCATCGTCGTGTGGGTCGCAGCGTCGGTCGGCTCGACGTGGTGGCGATGCATGAGTGGCACGATCCCGATCGGCGCGGCCGGGCCCGGATTGTCCGGATCGACGACGACGAGCGTCTGCTCGTGGGCGGTGGCGCCGTACGCGTCCCACCAGGCGCGGTGAAAGGCCCATCGGGAGAACGGGGTCGCCCACGGGTTCGCGGCCGCGAGAGAGTCCCAGGTCGCCGGCTCGATCGTGGAGAGCGGGCGGGGCTCGACGCGGAGGCGGCGAGGGGCAGAGTCGGGCGTCGGCGGGCGGGGCGGGACGGGCGCCGCGGCGTCGGCCTCGGTGCCCGTACAGGCGGGCTCCGCCGCGAGCGTGGGGGTCACGGGGCGAGGATAGCACCGAGTCCGATTCTGGTTGCCCGCGCAACGGAATGGCACCTGTTACCCCCGGCGAAGGCGCGCGCCACCGGATCGTGCGAAGTCGTAGTTCGAGATCGCAGTACTCCGGGCTACGCGGCTCACCGGGCGGGGCTTGGCCTCCTCAGCCGCCGCCAAACAGGAGCAGCGTCTCCCGTGTCATCGGGATCGAGCGGGGCCCGTACACCCGCCGCAGGAAGAAGTACTCGGGCAGGGGCCGATCGTCGGTGATGAGCGGTCCGTCGCCGGCGAACGCGGCAACCGCTCCATCGGAGAGCCAGATGACCGACCGGATCTTCGTCACCCAGCCGGCCTCGGTCGTCTCGCCCGAGTCGAAGGCCGATGCGATGTCCTCGAGCACGCCCGGCCGCCGGAGGACGGACCGGATCGCGTCGTCGTCGAAGGCGATCGGCGCCTCCGACCCGAGCATGAACAGGCCGTAGCCGCCCGGCCCGAAAGCGAGGATCACGTGCTCGTAGACGTCGCGGAACGTCCTCACGTGGGCCTTGAACTCGTCGACGGTCTGGCCGAGCGGGACCCATTGCATCATCACGCCGCCCGGATTCAGGCGGTCCCGACCCTGGACGTAGTAGTCGCGCGACGCGATGACCGACACACCGGAGCTGTCGATCGGCGGCGGCGGGTCCGTGATGATGATGTCGTAGCGTCGCTCGGTGAGCTCCACGTGGTTGCGGCCGTCGGCGATGATCACGCGGCCGCGGGGATCGGCGAGGACCTGCGCGGCGTCGTCGTAGAAGACGCCGAACATCGACGGGACCGACGGGACGAGCTCGACCGCCTCGACGTCGAGCCCGGCGATGAGCGCGGTACGGAACGACGAACCCATGCCGAACGCGACGACGAGAGCCGACTCGGACTCCGGACGGAGCATGAGCGGCAGCACCGGCATCAGCTTCGCGTCAACGGTCAGCAGCGTCATCGACGTGCCGGCGACCCACAGCTGGTCGGCACCGCCGCGCGCCCGGCCGGCCCGGACCGAGGCGATCTCATCCTCGGCAGCGCGCTCGACCTGGCCACCGTTCGCGCGGATCCGCGCCTCGGTCGGGTCGACGATCGCGCCGGGAATGACGACCGCCGCGAGAACGATCGCCGTGGCCGCGACGCCCGCGCCTCCGATGCCGAAGCGGGCGCCGGGCCGGCTCAGCCGGGTGACCGCGAGCACGATCCCGGTCGCGGCGTTGATGAGCGCGAGGAGGACGACGGCCATCGGCGAGCCGATCGCCGGGATGACGAAGAACGGGATGAGGAACGTGCCGCTGATCGCGCCGATTGTGTTCGCGGCGAGCAGCCGGCCGGTCGCGGTGGCGACCCGCCCGTCGCGGTCCTCGAGGAGGGCCGAGGAGGCTGGGAACGCGAGCCCCATGACGATCGTCGCAGGCAGGACGACGAGGATGACTGCGCCGCTCAGTGACCGGAGCGTGCCGAGCGCGTTGGCCGGGTTGACGGCGGCCGGGTGGCTGATGATGAAGACGAGCCCCCAGGTGGCGAGCAGGGCGACCGCGACCTGGCTCCCCGCGAGCAGGCCGATCGGGCTGCGCAATCGGCGGCTGATCAGGCCGAACAGGAGCGCACCGATCGCGATCCCGACGAGGAACTGGGCGAGGATCAACGTGAACACGTACGTCGAGCCGCCGGTCCCTGCCGCGAGAAGCCGCGTCCAGAGGACCTGGTAACCGAGCGACGTCAGCCCGGAGACGAATGCGATCGCGAGGGCCAGCGTCGGCCGGGAGGCGGGTCGACCAGCGACGATCCGGTCGGGTGGGCGAGGCGGTTCGGTCGCGGGCTCGGTGCGACGCCACGCGAGGACGAGGGCGATCGCGCCGGCGATCGCCGAGCAGCTCACGCCGACCACCAGGGCGCCGGTGAGCCCGAGCACCTCGATCAGGACGAAGCCGCTCGCCAGTGTGCCGAGGATCGCGCCGATCGTGTTCGCCGCGTACAACCGCCCGAATGCGACGCTGAGGTGCGACTCGCCGGTGGACAGGTAGCGGGTGAGGGCCGGCAGCGTGATCCCCATCATGACCGTCGCGGGACCGAGCGCGGCGAGCGCGAGGGCGAAGCGCAGGAGCGCGAGCAGGTGGGGCTGCTCGCGGAGCGCGGCGTACCCGCCCCGGTAGACCTCGTGGAGGAGCTCAAACGTGATCGGGGTCGCGAGGACCACGACGACGAGCGCCACCTCGAGCAGGCCATACAGCCGAAGCGGTGAGCGGACCCGGTCGGCGAGGCGCCCGCCGACAAAGCTCCCGATCGCCATTCCGCCGAAGAAGCCGGTGAGGATCGCGGACACGGCCTGTGTCGTGTTGCCGAACACGAGGACGAGCTGCCGTGCCCAGACGATCTCGTAGATGAGACCCGCCGCGCCGGACAGGACGAAAATCACATAGACGAGCGTCGATCGGCGCATGGGAAAGGCGGAGTCTCCCGGTCGGAGTGGGGGCGCGGGTGGCTCGGGTCCGGCCGAGGATAGCATCGCCCGACTGGGCTACAGGTTGTATGCCCAGTAAAGGCCAAGGGCATTGACCGCGACGCCGGCCAGGATGACCGCTCTCCAGAATGTCGACACGCGGCCGGCTCTCACGACAGCCATCCCGCACAGGGCCACGATGAACGGGATCGAGTCCAGGAAATACCGGTAGCCGTACTGGATCCAGCCTCCGCCGTAGTACAGGAGCGTCGGGATGAGGACGGCGATCGCGGCGCCGGCAAGCCACCACGTGCGGGTGTTCCGCCAGGGCGCGCCGAGCGCCATGAGCAAGCCGGGGCTGGTGATGAACACGGACATCCCCAGTCCGTCCGGCTTGAAGAACGGGACCGTCGGCCACGGGTTCGGGAGCTTGAGGAACAGGTACTCAAGGTTCATCGGCAGGTGGCGCAGGCTGAACAGCCCCAGCTCGCGCTGGGCCTGGAGGAACGGCGGCAGCGATGCGAGACTGTAGCCGGACTCGAACGGGCTCCCGAACCGCGCGTCGTTGTACCAGAGGAAGAATGCGACGGAGATCCCGAACGCGATGCCCAGCGTCGCCCACGCCCCGCTGCGGCCGCGGCTCACGACCTCGTCGGGCGCGACTTGCCGCTCGATCATGAGCGCGTAGAACGGGAGGGCGAACGCGAGCGGGGCACGAGTGAGGAACGCGGCACCGGCCATCAATCCGATGAGGAACGCTCGCTGCCTGCCCCACAGCTCGATGAGGCAGCCGAGCGTGAGGATCGAGGCGAACAGGTGGCCCGTGTGCCACACGCCGCCCCGCGTCGTCACCCACCACATCATCGTGCTGAAGCCGAACAGCCCTGTAAGCCACAGCCGATCGCGCAGCCGCTCGACCCCGAGCCGTCCCATGAGCATCCAGCACAGGCCCACGGCGGACGCGCCGAGCGCCGCGTTGATCCCCGACTCGAAGACGTCCGCCGTGAACGGGCCGACGAGCGCGACGAGCGGCATGTACGCGATCGCCGGGAACGGACCGAACGGGACGTAGATCCGGTCGCCGACGACGATGACGTCCCAGGCGCCCAGGCGGACCTCCAGCCACGTCCGGCCGTGGAGGAACGCGTCCGCGAGGTAGAAGAGGTCGCCCCGGCCGGCGTTGTAGTTGCGGTTGCCGAGCCAGTACACGAGCGCGGTGACGGCCACTACCGCCAGCCCGACCCAGAGAGCCCGGTGACGCCCTTCCGTAAACCTCATCCCGGGGCGCCGGCCGGGCCGGGGAGGGCCCTCCGGGCAGGGGCGGGCGCGCGACCCTCGTGCAGCCCGACGGCGAGTGGCAGGAGGAGGCCGGCGGCGAACACCAGGGTGTAGACGATCGGCGGACTCACCAGGACCAGCGGCAGGGCGGTCGCGAGCGGCAGCGCGACGGCCCACCAGAGGCCCCGCTGGAGGAGCCATGCGGTCGGCAGCAGGAGGAGCACCGCGTAGTGACTCCAGAGGATCGGCGAGAGCAGCTGACTGGCGACCACGACAACAAGGTACGACGCTTCGGCCGAAGTGCGGCGCGCTGCGAGGACGACCGCCCCGAGGACCAGCACGATCGCACCGACCTGGACCGCCGCCGCGACCGGGATCGGGGCTCCCAGCTGGAACGCCACCGCGCCCGGCGTGGAGTTGTGGGCGGTCTCGATCGGGTCGCTCACGGCGCGCAGGAGGACCGCGTAGTCGAGCCACGACCCGGGCCCGGTGACGGCGGCCGCCACCAGTGCGGTGACCAAGATCAGGACGCCGCCGGCGACAA
Source organism: uncultured Anaerolineaceae bacterium (assembly GCA_964626755.1). Classification (GTDB taxonomy): domain Bacteria; phylum Chloroflexota; class Limnocylindria; order Limnocylindrales; family CSP1-4; genus JACDAV01. The sequence goes on from CAZVGO010000007.1 coordinate 27,479, forward strand.
CGGCCCGAAACCGCCGGGTGAGGAGCGCCCAGACGAGGACGAGACCCGGCTGCAGCTTGATGATCGCCCCGAGGCCCGCCGACGCCCCCAGCCGCGCCGGGTCGTCCAGCCAGCGCCAGCCGGCCGCGAACAGGAGGAACAGGATCGGCCCGATCTGGCCCAGCTTGAGCGCGAAGAGGAACGGCCACGACACGCCGGCCAGGAGGATGGTCGTCCAGCGCACCGTCGAGCTGACGGGCATGAGCCACACGCCAAGCCCGAACGCGCCGAGCAGGGACGCGGTCCAGACCCACGTCGCGGTCGTCGGGTCGAGCAGGCCAAGCGGGAGGAGGAGCACGGCGAACGGCGGCGGGTAGTAGAACAGCCCGAAACCGCCTGCCTGCTCGAAGCTGAGGTCGTACAGCGGCAGGCCGTCGAGGATCCGCCGAGCGGCCTGGTGGTAGGCGAGGAAATCGAAGCCGAGCGTGTCGCCGGCCGAACGGACGATCGCCCCGCTGAACGGAGCGAGGACCCCGACCGCGACGATGGGCAGGGCGGCTCGCCCGAGCCGGCGGACGTCGGCGCGGTTAACGGTCCGAGCGCTCGCCACGGCCGGTGGGTGCGGACGTGTCCGGGGTCGCGAGGATCGGCTGGACGCGGCCGACGCGATGGTGAATCAGCGGGATCCGGAGAAGGTCCCAGCCGACCTGCAGCGCGAGCCTCGCGCCGGCTCGCATCCGCGAGCCGCGCCGGTCGCTCCACAGGATCGGCACGATCGCCAACCGGTAGCCGCGCCGGCGGGCAAGGAAAATCAACTCGACGTCGAAGACGATGCTCCCGATCCGCTGGCGGGCGAACAGGTCGTGGGCCGCGGCGCGCGTGAAGCCCTTGAACCCGCACTGGGTGTCCTGGACCTTGCCGACGACCCAGATCGAGGCGAGGAAGTGGAACGCGCGCCCGAGCATCCGGCGGTACCACGGCTGGGTCTGGCGCATGTCCGACCCGTCCGGCTGGATCCGGCTACCGAGAGCCACGTCGTGGTCCTCGAGGGCCGCGACGAGCAGCGGGATCTGGTCCGGCGGGGTCGCCATGTCCGCATCGGCGAAGACGATCAGGTCCGTGTCGGCGTGGAGCATGCCGGCCCGGACCGCGGCGCCCTTGCCGCCGTGCGGGACGCTCAGCAGGTGGAGCTCCGGCGCCGGTGCCGCGGCCTCCGGCCGGGCACGGACCAGCTCGGCGGTCTGGTCGGCGCTCCCGTCGTCCACGACGAGGACCGTCACCTGCTCCGGCAGGTGGCCGGCGCCGGGCGCTCCCGCCCGGGCATGCTCGCCGCGCCGGTGGAGGTAGCCGAAGAGCTCGTCGAGGGCGGGTCCCAGCCGCTCGGCTTCGTTGTAGGCCGGCAGGACGATCGTGAGGTGGCGGGCGGGCATCGGCGCGGGCCTCAGGGAGTCGCCGCGGGCGCGCGAAGCGCCCCGTTCGGGTCCGGCACCGCCACGAGGTCGTACTCCCGGAACCGATACCTGTACGACGGCGACTCCGCGACGAGCGGGATGTCCTGACCGAACACGCGGTTCAGCAGGATCGGAAAGACATTGACCAGCTGAATGTCGTCGGGGAACGGCCGGCTGCCATCGGGCATCCTGGCCGCGAACAGGGTGAGGAAGCGGAGCCGGATGTCCCCGCCGTCGGCCCCGATCCACGACCCGTGATCGCCGAACAGGACGATGACCGGCGGGCGGGCCGACCGGCGGACGATCTCGTCGACCGCGGCGATCACCGGCGCGTGGAGGTACTCGACCGCTCCCACGTAGCCCGCCTTCAGCTGGGGAATCGTCAGCCCGGTCGAGGCGGGGGTGTCCGCGTAGGTCGCGTCGATGTCGGCCACGGTCCGCGGGGAGCCGTCGGCGTGGTGCACCCAGGGCGGATGGGGACTGGCGATATGGGCGAGGACGAACCTGGGTCGGGCGCTCTCGCCGGCGATCAGGGCGAGCTCCCCGAAGGACCTGGTCAGGCGGGTGCGGTACTGGGAGCTGACGAAGTCCGGGGCGACGAGCGGGAGGAGGTCGCCGGCGACGGTCCGCCGGAGCATCCCGATCTCGAACTCGTTGAGCTCCCCGGTGTCGATGAAGACGTCCGCCTCCCGCAGCGCCACCTCCTCGAATCCGGACGAGATGGACATGATCGAATAGCCCCGCGCCCTGAGGAAATCGAAGGTCGGATTCCGGTTGATCGTCTCGCGGATGACGGCGCCCGGAGGGCGGGCCGTCGAGTCGTCGAGCAGGGGCCCTACGGCCTCGATGTCGTTCAGCAGGGCCATGTGGAACATCGAGGCGAGCGTCTGGGCCGTGAGCGGGTAGTTCGCGCGGCTTGCCGCGGCGACATCGAAGCCACGATCCGCGAGCGCCGCCGTGAACGGCGTGTCGTCATGGTCGAAGACGCTGGCCAGGGCATCCGATCGCGCGTAGCCGTCGAGGAGGATGACGTAGATGTCGGGCGCGTCCGACTGGACGGCGAGGGCGGTCGCCGGGCCGGGCAACCGGGTTTCCGCGGCCAGGGATTGGGCCCATGCCCCGAGCGCCCCCACCTGGAGTGCCTGGATCCCGATCGCCAGGACGAACACGGCCGTGACCGCGTTGGCGGCCCGCCCGATCGCGCTCCAGCGGACCATCCGCCGCTCCGGACGCAGGACGAACCGCTGGGCGAACAGGAGAACCATCCCGATCCCGAGCAGCGCCGCGATCCGGGGGTCGGTGCCGCCGACGATGAGCAGGATCGCCAGGACCGCGAAGATCCCCCCCAGGTGGGGGTCGCGGAAGATGAGGCGGCCGGCGACGCTCAGGAGGAGCGCCACGGCGATGGCGATGATCAGGGTCCGGCCGGCGACGTACGGTCCGACCCCGGCGTGAATGACGAGCTGGACGACGAGGACGGCCGCGAACGCGATCGGGTATCGGGCGAGCGGCACCGATCGGCCGGGCAGGACGGGGTCGGTGGGACGAGAGGGCGTCATCGGGGTGGCTCGATCGTAGGTGCGGCCGGTCCCGTGCCGCTCCGACCCGAAAGGACCAGACCTGCCGGTACCGGAGGGCCCCGCATGCCTCAGCAGGCCCCCCTGCGGGTCGAGGGTCAGGCGATCAGCAGGTCAGCGCCCGGTTCCGGTGACGAGGTCGGGCCCGTCCGCGGCCAGCGTGCCGGGGTCCACGGGGACGAGATCCAGGATGGATTCGCCCGTCGGCCAGGCCCACACCGTGTCCGGCTGCAGGGGGAGGGACGTTCCGAGGTAGGCGTTGAGCACCCGGGGGAGCACGTTGACCGGCGTCGTACCGGGCGGAAAGAGCCCGGGCTGGCCGGGCGACAGGATGGCCAGGAAGTTGCTCGTCCGATCGTTGAGGTCGGAGCCGAGAGGGTCCTGGGCATTCCAGTCGATGCCCGGGCCATGGTCGGACAGGATGATGATGACCGGGGGCTCGCCCGCGCCGGCAAGGATGCTGTCGACGAGCTCCACGGTCCGCGCACCGACATAGGTCGTGAACTCGAAGGTGCGCTCGATCGTCTCCCCGGCGGACATGGGCGCCTCATCCATCGTCCCGATCTCCGAATCGCGGCTCCCGTTGACCGGCCGCCCGTCGCTGGAGAACACGGACGGAGGATGCGGGGAGGGCACGTGAATCCAGACGAATCGAGGTCGGGCGTGCGGTTCTGCTGCGATTGACGCGCCGGCCCGCAGCGTCTCATCGAGGCGCGCCCGTCGCTGGTCGGAGAGCACATCCGGGGTCAACGCGGCGAGGAGATTCCCGACCCCGGAGACCCGGAGGAGGACGACCTCGAACTCGTTGAGCTGGGGCGGCTCGACGAGCCGGTCGACCCGCCGGGGCCCGAGGTGACTCCAGCCCGAAGCCACGACCAGGTGCTCGTACCCGTGCTCATGGAGCAGCTGCAGCAGCACCGCATCGTCGATCCGCCGGCTGAGAGCCCTGGCATCTATCGAGCCAAGCCTCTGGGGCGTCAAACCCGCCATGTCGTTGATGTGGCGGCCGTTGAGCATCGACGCGAGGACGAGCCGGGTGACGAGGTAGTTCGTTCGCGAGTGGCGCTGGACCTCGAAATGCCGGGCTTCCAGCGCGCTCGGGAAGGCGTCCGCGTCGAACGCCGGAGCGAGGCTGGCCGCATCGTCACCGGGATATCCGTCGAGCAGGATCACGTAGATGTCGGGCGGCGCGGGAACGAGATGGGCCGCGGGGCGTGACCGCTCGAGGTCGTCCCTGAAGTCCTCGACCGCTGCCGTCAACTGCCCGGCTGCCACGGCGGTAAACACGGTGACCGCCACGAGGGCCCCGCCGAGGATGGACAGCGCCCGGGTGATGTAGGGCCCCACGCGCCACGTTCGTCGCGGGGTCAACAGGCCGTGGGCAACGATCAGCCCGGCGAATGCAGTGAGCAGCGCCGACACGCGCAGGTCGTCGACGACGAGGGCCACGACGATCGCCGATGAGGCGATCGCGCCCCGGTCGCGGTCACGCAGGAGCGTGGTCAGGCCCAGCGTGAGGAGCATGACCGTCGCCAGCGTCGCGACCAGTGGCCGGAACAGCCAGACGGGTTGGGCCGAGGCGGTCGACCACACGGTCAGGATGAACGCCACGGGGACTGCGGCTGGGTGCCACGGAACGTTCCACCAGCGCACCGGGCGGGCAGGCGTGGGCAGGACCGGGTCGGTCGGTGGGCGGGAAGTCATCGGGGGGCGATCGTATCCGCGCCCGGTCACGTGCCGCCCCGACCCGAAAGGACCATACCTACAGGTACCGGAGGGCCCCCGAACGCCCTCCGCGCGGGCCGGCCGGATGGGCTCAGGCGGCCTCGTTCTCGACCGCGTCGGACCGGCCGAGCCAGGCGACGACAGGGATGAGCATGAGCGGGATCTGCCAGATGTTGTGGGTCACCCCAATGCTGCTGTTCCTGACGGCTACGATCCAGTCGAGCCACATCGTCCCGAACGGCAGCGACGCGGCGGCAAAGACCGCCAACCCGATCCACCAGCCCCGCCGACGGACGCCGGCCAGGGCGAAGGGTGCGAGCGTCGGCTTGGCCAGGACGGCGACCGCCCAGCCACCTCGGATCAGGCCCCACGAGAGCGCCGGCAGGAGCCACATCACCGGGTTGCCGTAGACGATCGGCGACTGGCTGATCGGCAGGAGTGCAAGGAGGCCGATGATCGCCAACGCCCAGGGCGCAGGCCGGAGCCTGACGAACGCCCAGCCGGTGAGCAGAACGGGGATCGCCCACCACAGGACAGCGGGCAGGACGGCGAACGGCACCATCAGCCACAACGCCACGGGTGGGTAGAGAATCGGCCCGGCGGTGGGCGGGTAGGGACCCGTGAGCTGGTCGGGGTGGTAGAAGCCGCCGCCGTCGAGGAACCGGCGGGCCGCCTCCATGTAGGTCCGGTAGTCAATCCCGACGGCGCTCTCGTTGACCGCCGGGACCGTGACGAGGACGAAATGGGCGGCGCGCAGGCCCGCGGCCACGAACAGGGCGACGACCAGCACGCGGAGGACCCGGTCCCAGTGGATCGCCGGACCGCCCCAGCGCGCGGCCAGGGTCGTTCCCCAGCGGTCGAGGGCTCGCCGGTTGATCACCCCCGCCTCCGCATCCGCAGCAGCCGCCGGGAGACCCCCGTGATCGGCTCGTCGGCGAGGATCTCGAAGCGTCGCCCGAACGCCGCCCGGAACGCCTCGATCGTGTAGTCCGGGAAGACGTCCTCGCGGGTTGCGAGCAGCCGCCGGACCATCGGGTCGTCCTTCGGCACGAATTCGACGATGAGACCGGGGGCGAGCTCGGCGAAGAACTCCGCCAGCCGATCGAAAGGGATGTTGCGCGAGATCGAGAGGTGATGGACGAGGGCCAGGGCGAGGACGACGTCGGCGTCGGCACGGTCCAGGAGCGAGCCCCGCTCCGCGTTCGCCCAGCCGAGACCCGGGCTCGGGTTGCCGAGGTCGAGGACGAGCGGCAGGATCGACGCCGTGCCGTCGGCCCGGACCCGGCGGTAGTGACGCTCTGTGGCCGCTGGGTCGACGTCCCAGGCCACGACGCGCCGGCCGAGCTCGGCGGCAATCCGGCTGAACCGGCCGGTGTTCGCCCCGAGGTCCCAGACCCGCTCGCCCGGCGTGTCGCGCAGGAATTCCTGCACGAGCTCGTCCTTGCGTCGGGTGGCGTCATCGCCGTAGCTCGTGTTCTCCGCGTAGTCGGCCCACTCGGTGCCGGCCGGCTCCCACCGAAGCCCCTCGACGGTCCGCTGGAGGCTGTCGATCAGGGCGCGCTGGCGGAGCGGGCTCATCGTTCGCCGGGAAGCCGCCGCAGCTCCCGCCTCCGCCTGGTCGGCATAGCGGCTCTGCGCCCGGGCGTGAAGGTGGACGTGCGACAAGAGGCCCGGGTTGAGCTTCGTCCGCCCGGGCAGGAGCGAGGCCGCGAGATCGAGCGGGATCCCGTCGATGAAGTCGCGGAGCATCAGGCCGCACCGGACGTCGCGGCGGGCCATCAGCGCAAGAGGGGCGATGAACTGCTCGCAGAACTGGCGGTAGGCGGCCCACGGCCGACCGGCCTCGGCCCGCTCGAACGACAGCGTATCGATCAGGACCGGGCGGCCGCGCCGGAACTGGACGTTATAGGCAGTCGCATCGCGGAGCGTGAAGCCGGCCTCCGCGCAGGCGGCCTGGGCGTCCAGCGTGAGAAGTGCGGACTCCCGCAGTTGACCGAACGACCACTCGTACGGATACGAGACGAAGTCGAGCGGTTCCGGGCGGATGACGGCGTGGGCGAGGTCCGGCCGCAGGGCGGCCTCGAGCGGCGCGGGATCGTGGGGGATCAGGAACCCTTTGGCGTGGAGCGCGTCAAGCAGGCCGCTCGCCACCAGGTCATCCCAGCGGACGGCGAATGAACGGTTGATCTGGCGGTAGACGACGCCATCGCGGCGGAAGATGAAACCGCTCGGGTCGCGAAAAGAGCCCGGGTCGACCGTGGGGCCGGCGCCATGGGCGGTTGGGGCCGGGACCGTGCCCTCGATCACCTGTCCAGTGTGGCGGTCAGGACGTCCGGTCGTTCGGCTTGTCGCGGCGCAGGCCTCGGACGAGCCGGCTGATCTGCTCGCGCAGGAAGAACGGGACTGCCAGGGCGGTCGCAATGACCGCCTGGATGATCAGGCTGCCCGATCCCGGGTCGATGTAGGCGAGTAGCGAGTGCACGGAAGGACCCCTCGAGCTTGGTGGTCTGCCAGGGCCGGCGCCACGGATGAGCCAACGGCCTGCCGAATGCGCGATCGCGCAGCCGCCGGTTGATTGTGGCGGCCGGGTCGCTTCAGTCACTTCCCCCGAACGTCCCATCGACCGGGGAGGACCCTTCTCATCTGTCGGTCCGGCTCCACCACGCCGCGGCGACGACGAGAGCGACTGCCACCCACAGCAACGGCGGCCAGGCGAGCCCCGCCGCCGCGAGCACGCACGCCCCGCCCAGCAGGAGGGCGACCCGGCCAGCGGCCCGCGTGCCCCAGGCGCGGAGCATCGCCGCGATGCCGAACGGCAGGAGCGCGGCCGGGTAGTGGTACCAGGTGATCGGCAGGATGAACAGCGAGGCGGCCGCCGCCCAGGCCAGGCTCTCGAGGGTGTCCCGCCGCGCGACCGCGGCCCAGCCGGTCACGGCGATGGCGACGAGCGCGACGGGCACGTGGACCAGTCGGGCGAGCCCATTGTCTCCGCCGATGAGCAGCACGAGCTGGGTCGCCGGGGCGGCGTTCCGTGGGTCAAGCACGTCCGCGCCGCTCAGGACCCCCACCACCCGGAGGTACTCGAGCCAGATCGCCTGTCCACCCAGGACGACGCTGATCCCGATGAGCAGCGCCGACGCCCCGGCGGCCGCCGCAATGGTCCGGACGATCGGCCCGATCTCCTCTTCCCGATGGACGCGGCCGCGGACGAGCCTGGCCACGAGCCACACTCCGAAGACCGCCGGGTGGACCTTGGCGAGGACGGCGAGCGCGAGCGCCACGCCGCCCAGCACCTGGTCGCGTGGTCGCGTCGATAGGCAGCCGGCGAGGAGCAACCCGTACAGGAGCGGGAAGAACGCGTCGAGGTTGCCGAAGAGGATGCCGATCGCGAAGGGCAGGACGGCGGCGGCAGCGGCGATCGAGCCGGCGGCGACGACGCGGCCGTCGAGCTCCGGCGCGATCCGGTTGCGGAGCACGAGCGCCGCGGCGCCCACCCCGGCTACGGCCAGGACAGACGACGCCGCGAAGACCGCTCCGGACGGCAGGCCGGCGAGGAAGGTGGCCGCCTGGGCCACGAGCGGGGGGTAGGAGTAGAACAGGTTCGTCCCCGCCGGAGCGGCGCCCGCGACCAGCGCAGGGTCGTACGGCGACCGGCCCGCCGCGACATCGCGTCCGGCCGCCAGGATGAGCTCGAGATCGAACCCGGCTGTTGGGGGGACGGTCGCGGCCATCCGGGCGGCGAGAAGGGCGATCCCGGCCCACATCGCACCGCCGAGGACGGCCCAGGCGGCTATCGGAAGCCTCGCCGCCACGGGCCGCCGGGCGGCGGTCACGCGACGATGCTCCGAGCCTGCGCGGCCGCAGGAGCGGTGTCGCGCTCGGGTGCGGGGCGAGGCTCCCGCAGTGCGGCGAGCAGCGACATGAGCTGATAGAGGAGCAGCCGGGGAGTGGCCAGCACCGACAGCACAACCGCGGCCGCCCAGCCGTAGCGGGTCGGGGCCAGGCGCAGCGCGACGAGCGTGCCGACGGCGACGAACGCGAGCCACAGCGCCGGCGAGATCGCAAACAGCGACCAGTTCCGCACGCCACCCACCTGCTCGAGGCTGAGGAAACCCGGGAAGGCGAGCGAGCCGCGCGGCTCGAGCACGAGCTGGAGGAGCGTCAGACCAACGAGCCAGGCGAGGAACCGCCCCATGGACCGCCGGTCACCGCGACCCAGCCACCACACCGCGGCGAGCGCCGGCAGCAGCTTCAGGTGCGTCGCGAGCGCGAGGGCCCAGGGCGATCCGATGGCCATCAGCATCGTCACCGGCACCTGGGCCTGCCCGATCACCAGGCTCCAGCCGATCGGAAACGCGAGGAGGCCGATCGTCACGAGCGCCCTGCGCCCGAGCCCGGTCCGCTTGAGGGTGACGGCGAACGCCGCGATCACGAGCCCCTCCCAGATCGCCGCGGCAGCCTCGAATGGAAGGAGGGCAAGCGGCCGGAAGGCGATGGCGAGCAGCGGTGGGTACCGGTAGAAGTCGGGATCGTCCGTGCCCGCCGGCTGCTCGTACAGGTTGAGCCCGGCGTTCAGCCGCGCCCCGGCGTCGTAGTAGGCGCGGACGTCGGCGAGCGGATCGGTCTGGAGATGCATGAGCGTGATCTGCACGCCGATGACGAATCCGAACGCCGCGAGCACGGCGACGATGGCGCGGAGCACGCGGCGGCCGGCGGAGGCCGGGCGGGACTGCATGGGGCGAAATCCTAGCGACGGGAGGTTCGCCGTCTGCCCATCCGATCGGCCGCGGCGCTACCCCATTCGTACGGGTCCGGTCGGCGAAGGGCCGGTGTTAGCGTGCAACGGCCGTGCGTATTCCGTTGATCCTGTATGGGCTCGCGTTCGGGGCCCGGATGGTCCTGATCCTTCTGTTCCCGGACCCCGCCTATCCGGACAGCTACTACTACACGGAGGTCACCCGGTCGATCGTCGAGGGCCGCGGCCTGAGCGTCGACTTCGTGTGGATCTTCGCGGAAGTGGGCGGCGCGATCCCGGCCCACCCGACGCTGCCGATTCCGAGCAACGCCCACTGGATGCCGCTGGCGTCGTTCGTCCAGGTTCCCTTCGTGGCGCTGCTCGGGCCGAGCCCGATCGCCGGGGCGTTGCCGTTCGCGCTGCTCGGCTCGCTCGCGGCTCCGCTCACGTGGGCGATCGCACGCGACGCGGGAGCGCGGGCCTCCGTCGCCGTCGGCGCGGGAGTCCTCACCGCGTTCCCGGCCCTGACGCTCCCGTTCATGCCCCAGACGGACAACTTCTCGCTCTTCCAGCCGCTCGCCGCGGCGGCGTTGTGGCTCGCCGCTCGCGGCCTGAAGGGCGATCGTCGGGCGTTCGCGATCGGCGGTCTGCTGGTCGGGCTGGCGACGCTGTCGCGCAACGATGGAGTCCTCCTTGGCGCGGTCTTCGGGCTCGCATTCCTGTGGGACCGGTGGCGCGCCTGGCGGTCCGGCGGCGGACGGCTGCCGGTCATCCCGATCCGGTCGGCCGCCGCGTTCGTCGCGCTGTTCCTCATCGTCATGGCCCCGTGGTGGCTCCGGCAGTTCGAGGTCTTCGGGCAACTTTCGCCTTCGACCGCCACCGGTCGCGTCCTCTACATCCGCTCGATCGACGAGTGGAACAGCATCACGACCCCCGCTACCCTGGACTGGCTGCTCGGCCAGGGCGCCGGTCCTCTCGTCGCCAGCCGGCTCGGCGGGCTGCTCGCCGCGGTCACGATCTACACCACCCTCGTCGGCGCCGGGCTCCTCGTTCCGTTCATGCTCCTCGGAGGCTGGGCCCGCCGCCGGTCGGTGGACTTCGGGCCGTTCTTCGCCTACGCCGCGCTGCTCTTCTCGTTCTCGGCAATCGTCTCCGCCGTCCACGTGCCGGGCGGCACGTTCATCCACAGCGCCGTCGCGCTCGTCCCCCACTCCTACATCCTCGCCCTCGAGGGAGTCGTCCTCGGCGTCGCGTGGATCGCGGCGCGGCGCCGGTCGTGGGATGCGACGCTCGCGACGCGCCTGTTCACGTCGACCGCGATCGCCTTCGCGGCCGCCGCGGCGGTCTTCGCGGTCGTGTCCGTCCATGCCGGCTGGGACCGCAAGCGCGATGCCCGGGCAGCGGTCGCCGCGGCGCTCGATGATGCCGGCGCGGCCACCGCCGACCGCATCCTGTCGATCGACGCCGCGGGCATTCGCTACGCCACGGGTCGCGGTGGGGTCGTGACGCCGAACGACCCGATCGAGACGATCGAATCGGTCGCCCGTGCCTACGGGACGCGCTGGCTCATCCTCGAGCGCGACGACATCGTCCCGGCCCTCGCGCCGGTGCTGCTGGGGCAGGCCCGTCCGGCCTGGATTGGTGCGCCGGTCTTCGAGCGGTCCTCCGGGCCACGGCCCGGGCCGGAGATCGCGCTCTACCCGGTCTGCGTCGCCCCGGGCGATGGGCGCTGCCGGACCGGACTGGCGGCTCTCCCGTGACCCGGCGCGAGATGCTCCTGTCGGTCGCGCTCGTGTTCGGCGTCAGCCTCGTGGCGCGCGTCGTCGCGGGGTCGATCGTCGTGTTCCCCAAGCCGGAGGACACGGCCTACTACGTCGCGGTGGCGGCGAACATCCTCGAGGGCCGCGGCATGGTGAGCGACGCGCTGTGGAGTTACCAGACCCCGCCGCTCGAGCTGCCCCGGGCCGCATTCGAGGTCTGGCTGCCGCTGCCGACGCTCCTCGCCGCGCTCCCGATGGCCGCGTTCGGCTCGACGTTCGCGGCCGCCCAGGTCAGCTCGATCCTGGTCGGCTCGATCGTCCCGGTCCTCGCGTGGCGCCTCGCGGCGGACGTTGCCGAGGAGCGCGGCCTCGCGCCGGGCCGGGCCCGGACGCTCGCCCTCGGCGCCGGGCTGACGGCGGCCGTCTACCTCCCGCTCCTCCTCCACAGTGCCCTGCCGGACTCGACGATGCCGTTCGCCGCCCTTGCCCTCGGCGCTTGCCTCGTCATGACGAGAATTGCCCGTCACCCCGACGGCCTCCGTCGCCTCGATCTCCGACTCGTGGGCCTCGGAGCGCTCCTCGGCCTCGCGGCCTGGACCCGCAACGAGGCGGCCTGGCTTGCCCTCGTCTGGGTCGTCATGGTCTGGTCCCTGCGCGGGCCTTCAGCCCGGGACAAGGCGGTCATGGTCGCGCTGCCCGGCGTCGTGGCGTTCGCGCTGTTCGTCCCGTGGGCGGTGCGGGACTGGATCGTGTTCGGCAATCCGCTGCCCGGTCAGGCACTCGCCAACGCCCTCTCGATCCGGGGTTCGGACGTGTTCGCCTGGGCGGAGGAGCCGACGCTCGCCCGCTACCTGTCGGTTGGCCCGGCCCGCCTCATCGAGATGCGTGTCCAGGGCGTCCTCCACAACCTGCTCAACGTGCTTCTCCTGCCCGGCGCCCCGGTCGCGGTCCTCGGCCTGGCGGCGCTGCCCTGGTTCGTGCGATCGGCGGCATTGCGACCGGTCGTCCTCCTCACCGGGCTGACGTTCCTCATCACGAGCCTGTTGTTTCCGGTCGCGACAACGTGGGGCACCTTCCTCCACGCGGCGGGCCCGGCGCATGTCCTGCTGGTCGTTACCGCCCTGCTCGGGCTCGACGCGTTCATCGCCCGGATCGGGTCCGTCCGGGGCTGGACGCGGCCCGTCGCATGGCTGGGGGCAACGTTGACGATCGCCGGCGCGGTGCTGTTCTCGGCGGCCCTCCTGCCATCGTTCGGCGGCGGCTCGCGCGATACGGCCGCGCGCTACGTCGCCCTGGGCAGCGAGATGGCCGCCGCAGGCCTGCCGCTCGAATCGCTCGGGCCGATCATCACTGACTACCCGATCTGGCTGTCGGAGACGTCCGGCGTCCTCGGCCTCGCGTTGCCGGACGAATCCCCGGCCGCGGTCCTCGACCTCGCCGCCGCGTTTCCCGGGACGCGGACGCTCGTGATCCACGGCGGCCAGCACACGCTGTGGCCGGACGTCCTCGACGGAGGCGGGCCGGGCACCGAGTGCTTCGACGAGGTCGTCCTCGGCACGCCCGCCGACCCCAAGCAGGCTGCCGCGCTGGCGGGGACTCGCGTCTTCCGGCTGGTCTGCCCATGAAAGACGTTCCGTATACTCGCCCCCAGATGGATGCAAGCACCGCGACGGACCGCGTGGGCGGGCGCTTCGACGGGCTCCAGGCGGAGGCGAAGGCCGCGCTTGCGTCGACGGCCAACACCGTGCGTGCAATTCGCGAGCAATATCGCGCCGCCTACATCGAGGAGCAGGCCGCGTGGCTCGCGCTGCGCCGCCAGATCGATGCGCGCGACGGCGCGGCTGCGGATGGCCCCGAGGCCGGCACGCCCCGCCCTCCGGACGCGCCCGGCCGCGAGGCGCGCGACGAGCTCCACGACCTCCGGACCGATCTCGGCGCTCACCAGGCAGAGCTCAATCGCCTCGAGCTGGCGATCCGCAACCTCGAATCGATCTGGCTCTTCCTCGAACGCGGGGACACGAGCCTCATCGCGCCGCCCGGGTCCGGACACAGCGCCGACGTGAACATGCGGATCGTCCAGGCCCAGGAGGCGGAGCGGGCCCGGCTGGCCCGCGAGGTCCACGACGGGCCGGCCCAGGCGATCTCGAACGCGATCTTCCAGGTCGAGTACATCGAGCAGATCGTGGGCGAGGACGCACGCCTCGCCCGGACGGAGCTTCATTTCCTCAGCGAGCTCCTGCGGCGCGAGCTCGGCGACATCCGCGGCTTCATCAGCCAGCTCCGCCCGCCGCTCATCGAGGCGCTTGGCCTGAACGGTGCGCTCGACGACACGGTCGCCTACCTCGGATCGCTCATCGGCGTGCCGGTGGCGAGCGACCTCCAGGCGCCTGTCGATCGGCTGGGACACGCGGCCCAGACGGTCGTGCTGCGGGTGGTGCAGGAAGCCCTGCAGAATGTCCGCAAGCACGCCTCGGCGTCGAAGGTCTCCGTCGCGACCCGAGTCGAGGACGGTGACTGGGTCCTCGAGATCCGCGATGACGGGCGTGGCTTCGACGCCGCGTCGGTGGCGTCCCGAGGCCGCCGCAATTTCGGTATTCAGTTCATGCAGGAGCGGGCCGAACTGATCGGGGCACGCTTCGACGTACGATCACAACCCGACGAGGGGACGGTCGTTCGGCTCGCGATTCCGATGGGCACATAGGAGATCACATGACAGCCATCGACTACGGCGGACCAGAGCGCCGGCGGGGTGGTCCCGACCGGCGGGGTCCGGGCGACAAGACCCGGATCCTCATCGTCGACGACCACGCCCTTTTCCGGGTGGGGATCGCCAACATCCTCGAGCGCGAGTCCGACTTCGAAGTCGTCGGCGAAGCGGACGACAGCCGGTCGGCCGTCGACCGTGCCCTCGAGACATCCCCGGACATCATCCTCATGGACCTCTCGTTGCCGGCACCCGGCGGGATCGAGACGACCCAGAGGATCAAGCGCGAGCTCCCGTCGACGGGAATCATCGTGCTCGCCGTGAGCGAGGACGAAGACGCCCTGTTCGACGCGATCAAGGCAGGCGCCGCGGCGTTCATCCTCAAGGATGTCGGCCCGGACGACCTCGTCACGATCATCCGTCGGGTCGTGACCGGCGAATACCTGATCAACGACAAGGTGTTCGCCAAGCCGTCCGTCGCAAGCCGGGTGCTCAAGGAGTTCCGCGAGCTGGCGGTCTACGGCCAGGAGGCCGCGCCGATCTTCGCGCCCCTCTCACCCCGAGAGGTCGAGATCCTCGACAACATCGCCCAGGGCATGACCAACAAGCAGGTCGCCTACGCCCTCTCGATCAGCGAGCAGACCGTCAAGAACCACATGAGCTCGATCCTCCGCAAGCTGTCCGTGAACGACCGGACCCAGGCCGTCGTCTACGCGATGCGCCAGGGCTGGATCCGGATGCCGGAGGACTGAGCAACCCCTTCCCAACGGACCCACGCGATGACCGACGCTCCCACCATCGAGCAGGCGCTCGCCGCCGAGATCGCGACCATCGACCGCGAGCTCGGTGAGATCGAGCTGCTCGTCAGCCAGGCCAGCGCCGAGGCCGCCCGGCACGAGCAGAAGCGCGCCCAAGCCGCCGACAAGCTGACCATCCTGGTCGATCGCAACGCAGACGCGAAGGAGCAGCTGGAGCTCAGCGGACAGATCATCGGGCTGACTCGGCGGGCTGCCCTCATGGAAGGCCAGGTCGAGGTGCTCGAGGGCAAGCGCAAGACGCTCGCCCGCCTCCGCGAGTCGCTCGCCCGGCACGCCCTGGCCGGTGACCCCAGCGGACCCGGCGGCGCCTACCGGCTCTCGCCGGACGCCAACGCGCCCCTGCCGCCCGCCGTCTCCCGGATCGTCCTCAGCGCCCAGGAGGACCTCCGCCGCGAGATCGCCCGAGCGATGCACGACGGCCCTGCCCAGAGCCTCACGAACATCGTCCTCCAGGCCCAGATCGTCGAGCGCCTGCTCGCGACCGACACGGCTCGGGCGCGGACGGAGGTCGGCCTGCTGATCGGGATGGTCCAGCAGACACTCGACGCGACGAAGTCGTTCATCTTCGATGTCCGGCCGATGGTCCTCGACGACCTCGGGCTCGTTCCGACGCTCAGGCGGGCAGCCCGCGATCGCGGCCGCCGGGCGGGCATCCCGGTGGAGTTCGAGTCGCTCGGCACGGATCGACGCCTTCCGATCGAGCTCGAGAGCGGGCTCTTCCGGATCCTCGACGGGGCCCTCGCGGCCTACCTGTCGATGGCGCCGGCGGCTGTCTCGCTTCGCATCGACTGGTCGGACCAGGTGGAGGCGCGGGTCTCGGCCCGCCGCACCGGGAGCCAGCCCAGCGGGGAGGCGGAGGTCCACCCGAAGACCGGCAAGGAGCTCCCGCCCGCCCTCGCGGCGATGATGGAGGACCGCAAGGCGGACCGGCAGAAGGCGGTGGAGGCCGCCCGCCAGGCCTGGCTCGTCGTGCTGCCGGAGGGCCCATGGCGGGAGATCCAGATGCGGGCCTCGACAGTCGGGGTGTCGGTCGAGCTCGTGGACGACGGGTCGACCCTCGTGGCGACCGTCGATGCACCGGAAACGGGCGCCGACGTCGATGGCCCGGCGGGTCGATGAGACCGGCCGGCGGGCGGGATGGCGGCCCCCGTCCCGGTGCACCGGCGCGCCGGCCGCCGGGGGGCTCGCGCGGCCAGGGCGTGGTCGAGTACGGACTGATCCTCAGCCTGTCGGCAGCCCTCGCCCTGGGCCTTCTCGTGTTCGCCGGAGGCACTGTAGCGGACGTTCTGGACCTGATCACCGACGCCGTCGACGCGGCCGAGGGCCGCTGAACGCGACCCTTGCCTGACCCCTTCCGGCGAGCCTCCCCAGTACGATCGCGCTAGTGTTCCTGGGGAGGGAGCGCTGCGATATTGGCAGAGGCCCTCGTCCGAGGGTAGAACTCATCCAGGAGGCTGCCTCAATGGCCCTTATTCACCAGATCTTCGCCGCGCTTCGGCGTGACGAGGACGGCCAGGGTCTCGCGGAGTACGCGCTGATCCTCGCCCTCATCGCGATCGTCGCGATCGTCGCCCTGATCTTCCTTGGCGCACAGGTCAGCACGATCCTCAGCGTCGTCGGCGACTCGATCTAGTCACCGACCCGACACGATCGGAACCGCCGGAGCCCTTCGGGGCCCCGGCGGTTCTTCCTTTTCCGGACGGAATCACCGACCCCGCCCGGCCCCGGATCCCTGCCGAGGACCGCCTTCCCGGGTGGCGACGCGGCCCTGCCGAATGTTGCGCCGGCGCCCTCCCCGCCCTGAAAAGAGGCGCACCCGAGCACCGCCCTCCGGACGGAAGTTCTATTGCGCTCGCCGCGGTCAATTTCTAGTCTGGCGCCGCCTTCGGCCTCGCCGGGGAGCCCTTCCAGGAAAGGAGGTGTCCAAGACATGTCGTTCCTTCATGCACTCATCGCGTCCTTCCGACGCGACGAGGAAGGCCAGGGTCTCGCCGAGTACGCGCTGATCCTCGCCCTCATCGCCATCGTTGCGATCGTCGCCCTGATCTTCCTTGGCGCTCAGGTCAGCACGATCCTCAGCGTCGTCGGCGACTCGATCTAGTCACCGACCCGAACACGATCGGAACCGCCGGGCCTTCGGGGCCCGGCGGTCGACTTTCAAACCGGCGCCCGCCCGCACCACCCGACCTCCGGCCTATTGACACCGGTACCCCGCCACCTAGGGTGATGAGACCTACCGGCCTCCGGGAATCAACACGGGCACCGGGTCCGCCGAGATCGGTCGGAAGGGAGGTGAACTGGTGACACTCCGCTCCACGCTCAAGGCACTTGCCGCCTGGCTCGAACGCGATGACAGGGGCCAGGGTCTCGCGGAATACGCACTCATTCTTGCGCTCATCGCACTCATCGCGATTTCCGCTCTCGCATTCATGGGTACCCAGCTGAGCAATGAGCTCAGCGAGATCGGCAGCTCCATCGAGGGCGTCATCCCCTGACGGTGACGACGACAAGCGGCCCTCCGGCCACCGGGGGGCCGCTTTTGATTCCGCCGCCTGCCGGGGACAAGCTCGCTCCGCCACGGCGCGGTCCACCCTGCCACCTTGCGGGCCACCTTGCGTCGTGCGCGAACTCCTCCTGATTCCTCCTAATGGTCCTAGCCAATTGGTATAGTCGCGCGCCCCTGTGCCGCGTGCCTATCGTGTTGCGACCTGTCACACGGCTCGGGGAGAATGCACTTGAAGCGCTCGAATCGGCTGATCCTGCTCATCGGGGTCTTCCTCGCAATCGTTGCCTTCGTCGGCATCGTCGTCGTCTTCCAGGGCGGCCAAGGCGGTGGCGGCGCCCAGACGCCGTCCGAACTGCCCACGGTGTTCGCCGCGCGCGGGATCGCGCTGGGCACGCCGATCACGAAGGACATGCTGACAAGCCGGAACCTCCCGATCACCCAGCGTGACGGGACGGCGTTCCCCGATCCCACCCTCCTGTACGGCAAGATCGCCCGGCAGGACATCGCTGCCGGCAAGCAGCTGACCGCCCGGGACTTCGACAGCGGCGCGAGCGGTGGGCTGCTCAGCGTCAACACGCCCCCCGGCATGGTCACGATCGCCATCCAGGTCGACCAGGTGTCCGGCGTGGGCACGGTCATCCGGCAGGGCGACTACGTGGACCTGCTCGTCGGCTTCCAGGGCGACAAGTTCCCGGTCGTGACGCTCAGCCAGTCGGACGATCAGATCACGGTGGTCTCAGGCCTCAACGCGACGAGCGTCAAGCTCCTCCTCCAGGGCATGCAGGTCGTCGGGACGCTCCTGCCGCCCCGCGAGACGGCCGAGGGCCAGGCCGCCGGCGATCCCGGCACGACGCTCACCGGCCAGCAGGAGATCGTCATCCTGGCGGTCACCTCGCAGCAGGCCGAGGTCATCAAGTACGCCCAGATGGACGGGGTGATCTCGCTGGTCCTCCGCTCCCCGCTGGACTTCCGCGACGAGAACGGCAACGTCATCCCGGGCTCGGTCGTCGGAACGACCGGCGTTACCCTCCGCGTCCTCGTCGACGAATACGACGTCCTGATCCCGCAGCTCGTGGAGGCCGTCCTCCCCGCCCGCGAGACCCCGTAAACGGACGCCACAGGTCGCCCCGCGCGACTCCCCGAACCGGCAGGCCCGACGGGCGCGATGGACTCCTGGTCCCGCGCCCGTCGAGTTCCGACCAAGGCAGTCACGTCCATCGCCTGACTCGATAAGAGAACAACAGACCGCGAAATGGCCGACCAGATCAAAGTCCTGATCGTGGATGACATCCCGGAGACCCGGGATCATCTGACCAAGCTCCTCGGCTTCGAGGCCGACATCGAGGTGGTCGGGTCTGCGGCGTCCGGCGCGGAGGCGCTCGACCTGGCCGCGAGGCTGTCCCCGGACGTCATCCTCATGGACATCAACATGCCGGACATGGACGGCATCAGCACCACCGAGGCGCTCGCCTCCCGGGCCCCCGGCGCATCGGTCGTGATGATGTCCGTCCAGGGCGAGGCTGACTACCTCCGCCGCTCGATGCTGGCCGGGGCGCGCGAGTTCCTCACCAAGCCGTTCAGCAGCGACGAGCTCACCGCCTCGATCCGCCAGGTTTACATCCGCGAGCAGGAGAAGCTCTCCCGCATGGCCGCGGTGGTCCCGGTCGCTGGCGGCACCAAGGACTCTGACCGCGACCCCGGTCTGGTCGTGGCCGTCTTCAGCCCGAAGGGCGGCGTCGGCCGGACGACCATCTCGGTCAACATGGCGGTCGCGGCGGCGACGGAGCTGGGCAAGGACGTCGTCCTCGTGGATGGCTCCTTCCAGTTCGGCGACGTCGGGGTGCTCCTCAACCTCAACCCGAAGAACAAGTCGATCGCCGACCTCATCCCGGAGCTCGACGCCGGGGAGTCCGACTCGCTCGAGACGTTCGTCATCAACCACTCGTCGGGCATCGGGGTCCTCCTCGCGCCGCCGTCGCCCGAGATGGCCGAGCTCATCACGCCCGGCGGGATCAAGCGGGTCCTCGAGGCCCTCCGGGCGAAGCACGAGCTCGTCGTCGTCGACTGCACGTCGTGGTTCAACGACACGACCCTCGCGATCCTCGACACGGCCGATGTGATCCTGACGATGCTCAGCCTCGAGATCACGAGCATCAAGAACATGCGCCTCTTCCTCGAGGTCGCCGAGCAGCTCGGCTACGAGACCGGCAAGGTCCGGCTTGTCCTCAACCGGGCCGACTCGACGCTCGGGATCAAGGTCATCGACGTCGAGAACTCGATCGGTCGGAAGATCGATCACACGATCGTCAGCGACGGGCGGAGCGTCGTCTACGCCCTCAACCGCGGTGTTCCGTTCTTCCTCAGCAACCGCGAGGCCCAGGTCTCGCACGACATCCTGCGGCTCGCCTCGGCGGTCGTCGGCGAGCGACAGCCCGCCCCGGTCGACGAGGCTCAGAAGGCCGCTCCACGGAAGTCTCTGTTCGCATGGCGGTGATGAACGTGTTCGTAGCTCGCCCCTCGGGGCGAAAAGGGGTCTGAGCGATGTCCCTCCTCAAGCGAATCGAGAGCGCCCGACCGGGCAGCGGGCCGGCCCCCGAGAAGGGGTCGTCCGCACCGGGCTCGCCCACGCCGCCGGCGCCGCCGGCTGGCGGGCCGCCTGCTTCGGCGCGCCTCATGTCCCAGGGTCCGGTCCGCGAGTCGTTCCGCGACGTCAAGTTCCGGATCCAGAACCGGGTCATCCAGGACCTCGACCCCAAGCTCGACCTCTCCAACCAGGTTGAGGTGCGCCGCCAGATCGAAGAGATCTTCGGCAAGGTCATCGACGAGGAAGGGCTCGCCCTCACCCGCGCCGAGCGGGTCCGGATGCTCGAGCAGATCACGGACGAGATCATCGGCCTCGGTCCGCTCGAGCCGCTCCTCCGCGACGAGTCGATCTCCGAAGTCATGGTCAACGGACCGCGCCAGGTCTACATCGAGCGCTCCGGGCGCCTCGAGCTGACCAACGTCGTGTTCCAGAACGACGACCACGTCATGCGGATCATCGACCGGATCATCGCCCCGATCGGCCGGCGCGTCGACGAGTCGAGCCCGATGGTCGACGCCCGCCTGACCGACGGCTCCCGGGTCAACGCCATCATCCCGCCGCTGTCGCTCGTGGGCCCCGTCATCACGATCCGGAAGTTCTCGGCCACCCCGTTCACGGTCGACGACCTCGTCCGGTTCGGGACGGCCACGCCCGACATGTTCGACTTCCTCCGCGCCTGCGTGGAGGCCCGGCTGAACATCTTCGTGTCCGGCGGCACGGGCTCCGGCAAGACCACGACCCTCAACGTCCTCTCGTCATTCATCCCGAACGACGAGCGAATCGTGACGATCGAGGACGCGGCCGAGCTCCAGCTTCGCCAGGAGCACGTCGTCACGCTCGAGTCGCGCCCGCCGAACATCGAAGGCAAGGGCGCCATCCCGATCCGCGAGCTCGTCCGGAACTCGCTCCGGATGCGGCCCGACCGGGTCATCGTCGGCGAGTGCCGTTCCGGCGAGGCGCTGGACATGCTCCAGGCGATGAACACCGGCCACGACGGGTCGATGTCGACCGGCCACGCCAACTCCCCGCGCGACATGCTGTCGCGCCTCGAGACGATGGTCCTCATGGCCGGCGTCGACCTGCCGGTCCGGGCCATCCGCGAGCAGATCGCCTCGGCGGTCGACCTGATCGTCCACCAGGCCCGCCTCAAGGACGGGACCCGGAAGATCACCCACATCACCGAAGTCCAGGGTATGGAAGGCGACGTCATCGTCATGCAGGACGTGTTCGTATTCGAGCAGACGGGCATCGCCGACGGGAAGATCCAGGGTCGCCTCAAGCCGACCGGGATCCGGCCGAAGTTCGTCGAGAAGTTCGAGGTGATGGGCATCCATCTCGCCCCGAACATCTTCGGCTTCGCGTACTAGGCCGGGGAAGGAGAAGCGCTCGTGGACACAATGACGATCGCAATCGCGGGAGTGGCCGCGCTGGCGATCCTCCTGATCGCCGCCGGGATCGCCACGTCCGGCGGTGGCTCGGGTATCAGTGCCCGCCTCGAGCGCTATGCCGCCGGCCGGGACAACAAGCCCGCAGCAGCGGGCAAGGGCGGCCTCGCCGACCTGCTCCAGCAGAGCGCGGCGCTGGCCCAGTTCAACAAGGTCGTCGAGCAGCGTGACTTCGGCGCGAACCTCTCGCGCGAGATCGCGCGGGCCGACCTCAAGCTGAAGGTCAGCGAGTTCCTCGGGATCTGGGCCGGGTCGACGATCGGCGTCCCGATCCTGTTCGTCGTCCTGTCGCTGGGCCTGCCCGCCCTGCGGAACCCGCTGGCCCTGCTCGTCGGAGCCCTCGTCGGCTTCCTCCTGCCGCGCTTCTGGCTCGGCCGGCGCAAGGGCGGCCGGCTGCGCGCCTTCGACAAGCAGCTGCCCGACACGATCACCCTGATCGCCAACGCCCTCCGGGCGGGGTCCTCGTTCCTCCAGGCCATCGAGCTCGTCGTCCGCGAGTCGCGCCCGCCCGTCTCCACCGAGTTCGGCCGGGTCATTCGTGAGGTCAACCTGGGCCTGCCGTTCGAGCAGGCACTGGAGAACATGGTCCGCCGCGTGAGGTCGGACGACCTCGAGCTGATGGCGACGGCCATCTCGATCCAGCACACCGTTGGTGGCAACCTCGCCGAGATCCTCGACTCGATCGCGTACACGATCCGCGAGCGGATCCGGATCAAGGGCGAGATCCGGACGCTGACGGCCCAGCAGCGGCTGTCGGGCTACGTCGTCGGGTTCCTGCCGATGGCGCTCGCCGGCTTCATCTTCCTCGCCGCCCCGAAGTTCTTCGACCCGATGTTCTTCAATCCGCCGGGGGTCCTCGGCCTCCCGGCCGGCGTGATCATCATGGGCTTCGGCCTGTTCATGATGTTCATCGGGTTCATGCTCATCCGCAAAATCGTCGACATCGAGGTCTGACCGATGCTTCCGATCGTCATCGCGGGCGTCGCAGCCCTTGCCATCCTGCTGATCTTCCTCGGGCTGGCCGGGAGCTCCCCGGTCGACCCGGTCCAGGCACGCCTGACCCAGCTCGGGACGATGCAGGCGAAGAACCTCGAGGAGCTCGAGCTCCAGCAGCCGTTCCTCGAGCGGACCCTCCGCCCGCTGGCGACCCAGCTCTCGGGCGCCGTGGCGCGGGTCACCAGTGCCTCCTTCAGCGAGCGCACGGAGAAGCGGCTGGCCCTGGCCGGCCACCCGGGCAACCTCCGGGTCGGCGACTGGCTCGGCATCAAGGCGATCGGCGCGATCGTCGGCGCCGGCGTCCTCTTCGTCGGCATCGGCCTTCTCGGCCGGAACCTGACGATGGGCCTCGGCCTCGGCGTCGTCGGCCTGCTCGCCGGCTACATCCTGCCGGAGTTCTGGCTGGGCGGCCGGGTCCGCAAGCGCCAGCACCTGATCCTGCTCCAGATCCCGGACGCGCTCGACCTGCTGACGATCTCCGTCCGGGCCGGCCTCGGCTTCGACGGCGCCCTGGGCAAGGTCGTCGAGAAGCTCAAGGGCCCGCTGCCGGACGAGTTCCGCCGCGCTCTGGCGGAGATCCGGGTCGGCAAGGCCCGCCGCGAGGCGCTCCGCGACATCGTGCCCCGCACCGAAGTGCCCGCGCTGACGAACTTCATCGGCGCGATCATCCAGGCCGAGCAGCTCGGCGTGTCGATCTCGAAGGTCCTCCAGGTCCAGTCGGAGCAGCTCCGGATCGAGCGCCGCCAGCGGGCCGAGGAGCAGGCGGCGAAGGCGCCGATCAAGATGCTCTTCCCGCTCGTCGGATGCATCTTCCCGTCGCTGTTCATCGTCATCCTTGGCCCGGCGCTCATCCTGATCATGACGAACCTGGGGTAGCGGCGGCTCTCGCCGACCGCCGCGCAGCCCCGGGCCCATCGGTAGCCCGGCATGACCCATCCGACCGTCGCCCGCAACGTGACCCGTGACCGGGTTCTCGCTGCGCGGCTCGAGACAGCCGGCGGCCTGGGGGCGAAGTTCATGGGGCTGATGGGCCGCCGTTCCCTGCCCGCGGGTGGCGGCCTGTGGCTGCCGGCCAGCAACGGCATCCACATGATGTTCATGCGCTTTCCCATCGACGCGGTGTTCGTCGGCCGGAGCGACCCGGACGGGCGCCGCCCGGTCGTGTCCGTCCACCGCTCCCTCCGCCCGTGGCTGGGCCTCGTCCCGCTCGTCAGGAACGCCCACGGGGTTCTCGAGCTGCCGGCCGGCACGGTCGAGGCGACGGGGACGGCGGTGGGCGACCTCGTCAGCCTCCAGGAGCGCCCGTAACGGCCAGGTGAGCGCCGGGGCGCAGGATCCGCCCCGTGGACTCCCTCCGGCCCCTCGGCGGTCGCCTCCTCGACCTCGCCCTGCCGGCCCGCTGCGTCGGGTGCAAGCGTGAGGGCGCCCCGGTCTGCCCGGCCTGCCAGCCCGCGCTCGACGCCCGGCTGAGCCTGCCGGCCGGGACGCCGATCGGGCTGCCGGCCGACATCCCGGCCGGGCTCCTCCAGCTCGAGTGGTGCGCGCCGTTCGGCGGGCTCGTCCGGCTGGCGCTCCACGAGCTCAAGTACACCGGCGAGCGGCGACTTGCGGAGCCGCTCGGGCGGGCCGTCGCGCGCCGCTGGGCGCGGGCAGGAGCCGGCGGTGACGCTGTCGTCCCGGTCCCCATCCACGGCGACCGGCTCCGCACCCGCGGTTACGACCAGGCCGGGCTGATCGCGGCCGTGGCCGCGCGCGAGCTCGGCCTGCCGTTCGCCCCGCTCCTCGAACGGGCCCGCTCGACAACCGCCCAGTTCGACCTGGACCGTGGGACCCGGGCGACGAACGTCGAAGGCGCGTTCCGCCTCCGGCCGCCTCCTCCGGGCAGCCGCCTGCCGCCCGGCCGGCCGCTCGCCGGCCGCTGGGTCGTCCTCGTCGACGACGTCATGACGACCGGGGCGACCCTCGCCGCGTGCGCCGAGCCCCTCCTCGCGGGAGGGGCGATCGGGGTCTCCGCGATCGCCGTCGCCCGGGAGCGCTGAGGCTGCGACCGGCTGACGCTGTTCCGTGCCACGTAACACTGGACCGAGGACCGGCTCGCCATCGGTCGAGCGTCTCGTGGCCTAAGCCGAGCGCCCTCCGCGCCCGTCCGGCGCGCGACTTCCCAAGGGGCAGGTGATCCGCCCCACGAGACAGCACACGTCGGGATGGCCACGACGCCCCGACCTATACTCGGCTGACGGAGGTGGTCGTGCGGACGATCGTCAAGGGCAAGAACATCGACATTTCCGATCGGATCCGGCGCTACGCGGAGAAGCGTTTCGCGCGGATCGACCGCCTCCTCGACGACCGGAGCGACGCTGTTGTCGAGCTGTCGGTCGAGCGCCGCCGGAGCGACGAAGACTCGCACATCGTCGAGGTGACGCTGGTCATCGACGGCCAGACCCTGCGCGGCCACGCCAGCGCCGTCAGCCACGAAGCTGGAATCGACACGGTCGTCGACAAGATCGAGCGGCGGGCGGTCGACTTCAAGGCGAAGCCGCGCGTCCGAGCCCGGCCCGCCGAGGAGAAGGCGATCCTGCGGGGGATCGCCGACGGCACGACGGAGCCGGCGCGGGACCGGCGGATCGTCAAGGTCAAGCGCTTCGCGATCGAGCCGATGTTCGAGGAGGACGCCCTTGCCCGGATGGACGAGCTGGGCCACGCATTCTTCGTCTTCGTCAATGCCGAGACCGAGCGCGTCGGCGTCCTCTACCGGCGGGCCGACGGCGACTACGGCCTGATCGAGCCGATGCTGGCGGGCGAGTACACGCCCGGCAAGGGCGCCCGCGATGTGCGGCGCGATGGCCGCCGCTGACCCGTCGCGGTCAGCCCGGATCGTCCGTCCGGCGATACAGCCCCGCCGACCGTGACGCGAGACCTGAGTCGACCATGCCCCGGCGGAGCGACGCGACGTCCGGGTGGAACAGGGCGAGGCGCTGGTTGACTTCCTTCTCCGGGTACTCCCTGTCCTCGGTGAACACGCGGTCGCGGAGCCAGCGCAGGACGACGAGCCGCTTCTTCTCCTGGGCCGGGATCGTCGTCAACCGGCCGTCCTCGAAATAGCCCCGGAGCACCCGGGCATCGTCCGCCGCGAGCTCCTCACCATCCGGGCCGGTCGGCGTCGACCGTTCCGAGTGGCGCTCGAGCTCGTCGAGCTGCCGGCCGATGCCCTGGAGCGCATCTCGCCGGAGGACGAGGTCGGCGCCACGGGCATCGCCGTCGGGCGTCACGAGGCCCACCGAGCGAAGGAGCCGGACGTGGCGCACGACGGCCGCGAGCGGCAGCGCCAGCGACGCCGCGAGGGACTCCACCGTCATGGGCCGCCCGGCGAGCGCGCCGACGATCCGCAGCCGCTGGGGATCGGACAGGGCCTTGAGGGCGGCCATCAGGTCGGGGTCCATGGCCTACAGCCTGGGGAAGGCCCGGTTTGCCGTCAAACGGGCCGTCGCTGGGTACCATGGCGGCGATGCTCCCCGACGGACGGCGGCTCGGTGCGCACCTGCCGCTCGGCAACGGCATGGTCCGCGCCGCCGAGCGTGCCCACGCGATCGGGGCGACCGCCCTCCAGGTCTTCGGCGACAACCCGACCGCCTGGCGACGGCGAGCCGAACCGCCCGGCGAGCAGGCGGCATTCCGTGAGCGGGTCGCTGCACTGGGCATCGGGCCCCTCGCCGTCCATGCCGCCTACCTCGTCAACCTGGCCGGGCCGCAGGCCGCCTTCTTCGAGCGGTCGATCGCAATTCTCGCCCAGGATCTCCGCTCGGCCCCGGGCTTCGGCGCCCGGTTCGTCAACGTCCACACCGGGTCACACCGCGACACCGGGGTCGAGGTGGGGATCGCCCGCCTGGCGGACGGCGTAGCCCGCGTGCTGGACGAGGTCCCCGAGGGCCCGGAGGCGGCGACCCTCGTCCTGGAGAACTCGGCCGGCGGGGGGTTCGGCGTGGGCACCACCGTCGAGGAGCTGGCCGGCATCGCGGAGGCCCTCGCCCGGCGCGGCGTGGCCGCGTCCCGGGTCGCGTTCTGCCTCGACGTCGCGCACCTGTGGGCGGCCGGCCACCGCCTTTCCGACCCGAGCGAGACCGACGCGGTCATCGAGGCGTTCGATCGAAGGATCGGGCTCGACCGCCTGGCGCTGATCCACCTCAACGACTCGAAGACCGCTGTTGGCTCGAGGCTCGACCGGCACGAGCACATCGGGGCGGGCGGGATTGGCGAGGCCGGGATGGGCCACCTGCTCACCCACCCGCGGCTCCGGCACGTGACGTACATCCTCGAGACGCCGGGCATGGACGAGGGCTACGACGCCGTGAACATGGATCGCGCGCGCGCCCTGGCCGGAGGACGCCCGCTCGTGCCCCTTCCGCCCGAGGCGATGAACCTGCGCGGCAGCCGGGCCCGGACGCCGCCCCAGCCCGAGCCCGCCTGAGCGGCGGCAGCACCCGGAATCGCGAACGCCGGCCGTCGAAGGCCGGCGTTCGCTGTCCCCGTGGCCCGGACGTGGAGGGCGTCCGGGCCGTGCCCTGGAATGCTCTAGTAGCGGCCCGGTGGCCGCGCGCCGGGCCGGCCAACCGGCCGGACGGCGAGTCGCGGTTGAGTCGCGGTCGAGACGCCCGCGACGACGGGATCGGTCCCGCCGTTCGGCGTGCTGCTCGATCGGCCGAGGGTGCGTTCGGCAGGACGCTCGGTGGTGCCGGCCGGCTCGGACGACTGGAACGCCCGCCCGAAGCGCCGCATCCGGACGGCGAGGTAGTACTCCATGACCTGGCGGACCTGCGGCTCGCTGAGCAGGTCGTCGGCCCGCAGGGCGTACTCGACGCGGGCGGTGGGGTTCGCGGCACCGGCCGCCACGAGACCGAGGTACTGGGGGGTGTCCGCGTCGTCACGCAGCTCGCGAAGCCCCCGGGCGAGCTTCGTGGCGGTTCCGAGGGACGGCATCCGGTCGCCGCGGATCAGCCGCGAGATCGTCGAATGGTCAACGCCAGACTGCTGCGCCAGCTGTCGCTGGGACATCTTCTTGGCCTTGAGCTGTGCTCGCAGCCACTCGTTGAACGCTCGCCCGTTCTGGCTGGTCATTTGTGACGGAATGCTCCGTTGGCAGGGCACCCGCGGGCGGAGCCGCGCGTGCTCAGATGATCCCGTGAGGGCCCCTCCCGCCCCTATCACCCGTTCGTACCGGACGCTCGAGGCCCACTCGGAGAGGCCCGCAGTGGGTCGGGTGGGGTGTGCAGGGGTGCGGGGCCACCCACCGTCCGAGGCTCCCTCGCCTGGCAGTAGTACGCCCGTCGCCCCCCGCCGGATGAGCCGGCCCCGTCAGGCGGCCGCGGCGGACTCCGGGGGCGGGTGAGTCAGGCCGGCGCCCCGCCGTTTGGGCGAGATCGCGAAGGCGATCGAACCCAGCGCGATGATCGAGAAGACGCTGATCGTCCGGTCGATCAGGGCGATCGCCGCGGCCTCCGGAAGCGGGACCCCGTAGAACTGGGTGAGCACGCCGACGACGCCCACCTCGACGATCCCGAGACCGGCCGGACTCAGCGGCACGGCCGTCAGGAGCGAGCCGATGAGGGCGACGAAGAACGCCCCGGAGATCCCGAGGGAGACATCGGGGAAGGCGAGGGCCTCGACGACGAGGTAGAGGCGCATCGCCTCCGTCGTCCAGATGAGCCCGGTGATCACGACAAGCGGCGGCAGGTGCCGCAACCCCACCGCACCGAACACCCCCTCCTCGAACCGGTCGTAGTACTCGATGATCCGGTGAGGGATGGGCAGTGCGGTAAGGATGCGGCGCCCGAAGTTGCGCAACGTCAGCAGGCCGGCGCCGAGGACGATCACCACCCCGACGCCGATCCCGACGACCACCTGGATCTCTGTCGACATCCCGGTCCGGAAGCTCCAGAAGCCGGCCGCCAGGCCGAGAGTGACGATCGCGAACAGGTCGAGGATCCGCTCGATGAACACGGTCCCGAACGTCCGGCTCAGGGAGACCGTGCTGTTGATCTTCAACAGCCACGCCCGGTAGAGGTCGCCGAGCTTGGCCGGCACGAGGCAGTTGACGAGCCACGACAGGAAGATGATCTCCGTGGCGTCACGGATGCTCAGCCGGAAGCCCGTCCCCCGGACGAGCAGTGCCCAGCGCAGGCCGCGCAGCGGGAATCCGGCGTAGAAGACCAGGAAGCCGGCCAGGACGAGGGCCGGATTGACATCGAGGATGAGCTGCGGCACCCGGGCGAGCTGGTCACGATTGAGCCAGGCAAAGACCGCGATCACGGCGACCGGGATGGCAAGCGAGATGATCGTCCGGGGCTGGCGGAGGCGGCGGCCCAGGGACAACTGCTCGGCGGTGACCTCGGCCTCGACCGGGTCGCGGGGGTCGGACGGCGGGGACAGTGTCGTCACCGTCGCGGGGCGCCGCTGACGGCCGGGCCGCCGGGGGTGCGGCCAGTCCGCGGCACACGCCGGTTGCCGCGGGCGCGCTGGACGACCTTGGCGATCGGCGTCACGAGGCGGACGACGACCGATGCCCTGCCCGGCACGAGCCGGACGTCCCCGAGAGCCGCGCGGAGTCCAGCGGCCGTCGATGGCTCGCCGGCAAGAATCGAGTAGGCGACGCCGACCTCGAGAACGGTGTGGGCGTCGGAAACCGCCACGCCGGGCAGGCCGCGCTCGGCCGCGAGCCGGGCCGCCCGCTCGTTGCCCCGCCCCACGAGCCTCGCGTTGTGGGTCTCGATCCAGTCGACGAGCGGCACGATCTCGTCCATCCCCCCGTCCCGGCCGAGCGTCCCACGGAACCGGTCGAACGGGTGGGGAATGCCGACCAGCCCACCCTGCTCCCGGATCGCGGCCACCGTCTCCGAGGCGCTCATCCCCGGCGGCACCGGCCGGTCGAGGAACACGCCGATGAGGTCGCCGTCGGCGGTCCGGACCTCCTCGCCGACGATGACGGTGAGCGGAGCCGCGCCGCCAGCCGCGAGCCGTGACGCGAGCTCGCTTGCCTCGAGCGCGCCGTCGATCCGGTCGTGGTCGGTGATCGCGAGGTGAGTGAGCCCGCGGGCGACGGCGGCCCGGACGACGGCCGCGGGTGACGAGAGCGAGTCGAAGCTGGCCCGCGTGTGGCAATGAAGATCCACGAAGGCGCTGCCCGCAGACATGAGCGGCTGCTAGACCTGCTGGACGAGCGACTTCTTGAAGAAGTCGAAATGCTCGAGCGCCAGGCCCGTCCCCAGGGCGACGCAATTGAGCGAGTTCTCCGCGACGTGGCATGGGACGCCGGTCACCTGGGTGAGGAGCTTGTCGATGTTCCGCAGGAGCGCCCCGCCACCGGACATCACCATGCCCTTGTCGATGATGTCGCTCGACAGCTCCGGGGGCGTCTGCTCCAGGACGAGCCGGACTGCCTGGACGAGCTGCTGGAGGGGCGCGTCGACCGCCTCCATGACCTCCGAGCTCGTGACCGGGATCGTTCGCGGCAGCCCGGCGATCAGGTCCCGGCCGCGGACCTCCATCGTCAGCTCGCGCTCGAGCGGAAGAGCTGTGCCGATCGCGATCTTGACCTCCTCGGCCGTCCGTTCGCCGATCATCAGGTTGTACTTCTTCCGGATGTACGTCGCGATCGCCTCGTCGAACTTGTTGCCGCCGACGCGGAGCGAGGTCGACACGACGATCCCGCCGAGGGCGATGACCGCGATCTCTGTGGTCCCGCCGCCGATGTCGATGACCATGTTCCCGGATGGCCCGCTGATCGGGACGTTCGCGCCTATCGCGGCGGCGAGCGGCTCCTCGATCAGATAGGCCTCCCGGGCGCCGGCCTTGAGCGCCGCGTCGCGCACCGCCCGCTTCTCGACGCTCGTCACGCCCGCCGGAACGCTGATCATCACCTCGGGCCTGGTCAGGCTCATCCGCCCCCTGGTCGCCTTGCCGATGAAGAAGCGAAGCATCGCCTCCGTGATGACGTAGTCCGCGATGACGCCGTCCTTCATCGGCCGGATGGCCTGGATGCTGCCGGGCGTGCGTCCGATCATCTCGCGGGCCTCCTCGCCCACCGCAACGATCCGGTTGTCGTCGCTCACCGCCACGACGGACGGCTCCTGGATGACGATGCCCTTGCCCTTGACGTAGACGAGGACATTGGCCGTCCCGAGATCGATGCCGATCTTCATGGGCGGGTCGGCTGGTCTCCTTCGGGCAGGCGCTCAATCCGGGCGCCGAGGTCCTGGAACTTGCCTTCGATGTTCTCATACCCCCGGTGCACGTGATGGGCTCCGCGGATGGTCGTCGTCCCGCGGGCCGCGAGTGCCGCGAGCATGAGCGACGCCCCGGCTCTCAGGTCTCCGATCTCGACGTCCGTCCCCTGCAGGCGGGCCGGCCCCGTGATCGCGGCGTGGTGAGGGTCGAGGATCTCGACGTGGGCGCCCATCCTGCCGAGCTCCGAGAGCCACTCCAGGCGGTCCTCGAAGATCGCCTCGTGAACGGTCGACCGGCCCGCCGCCTGGGTGAGGAGGACGCAGGCCGGCGGCTGGAGGTCGGTCGCGAGCCCGGGATACGGAGCGGTCTCGATGTCGACCGGCTTGAACGCGCCTGGGCCCACGTCGGTGGCGTCCACCGCGATCCTGTTGTGTTCGCAGGTGACGGAGAGGCCTGCCCGGTCGAGGACGTCGATGAGGCCACCGAGGTGGTCGCACGTCGCACCGTCCAGGGTCACGCGTCCGCCGGTCACCGCCCCGGCGACGAGAAATGTCCCGGCCTCGATCCGGTCGGGGATCACGTGATGGTCCGCACCGCGCAGGCGGCGTCGACCCTCGATCTCGATCGTGTCCGGATACGTGCGCTGAATCTCCGCGCCCATCTTCTGGAGGAACGCGATCAGGTCGTCTACCTCCGGCTCCCGGGCCGCCGGGCGGATGACCGTGTGGCCCTCGGCGAGGGTTGCCGCGAGGATCGCGTTCTCCGTGCCCATGACCGTCACGAACGGAAAGCGGATCTCCGCCCCGCGCAGCCGGCCTGGGGCGGTGGCGAAGTAGTAGCCGTTCCGGTAGACGATTTGCGCGCCTAGCGTGCGCATCGCGTCGACGTGGAGGTCCACCGGGCGCCGGCCGATCCGGTCGCCGCCAGGGTTGCTGATGATCACCCGGCCGAACCTGGCCAGGAGCGGACCGAGCAGGATGAAGCTCGCGCGCATCCTGGCTGCTGCCTCGAGCGGCACGAACAGCCACTCGACGTCGCCCGAGGCGACCTCGTACACGTTCGGCTGCGGGTGATCGACGACCACGCCGAGATCGCGCAGCGTCTCGGCCATGACCCGCACGTCCTCGATCTCCGGGATGTTGGTGAACCGGCAGCGCTCGCCGGTCAGCGTCGCGGCCGCGAGCATCTTCAGGGCCGCGTTTTTCGCCCCGCTGATCGGGACGGTCCCCTGCAACGCCGCGCCGCCCTCGATCCGGAAGATCTCCCGGGCGACCGGCTCGGGCACGAACTCCCAGTGAAACGGTTTCGCATCAGCCATGGCTACGTTGCATTCTGAGGCGGCAAGACCTCGGGCGGATGGCGTCGGGGACCTCCGCCTCCGGCCTCGGTAGGCGAGCGTCGCCACCCGATCGAGGTTGCCACCACACGACTACCGTCGCCGGCCCTCGCGATGGCGTCGCTCGCCGACCCGGATCCGAAGCAGCGCCTGCTGGAGAGCCGCCCGGGCGGCTGCGAGGTCGGCCCCCTCCTCGAAGCCGGACTCGAGCGCCTTCTCGGCATCCGCGCGTGCCTGCTGGGCCCTCTCGAGATCGATCTCGGATGCCATGTCTGCCGTCTCGGCCATGACCACGACCTTGTCCGGCCGCACCTGGAGGAACCCACCGGCAATCGCAAACAGCTCCTCTTCGCCTCCCCGCCGGATCTTCAGCTCGCCGATGCCGAGGGTCGAGACGAGCGGCGCGTGGTGCGGCAGGACCCCGAGCTCGCCCTCACTCCCGGGCAGGGTGACGGAGTCGACCTCCTCCGAGAAGACCATTCGCTCCGGGGTGACGATCTCGAGCAGGATCGGCACCTCAACTACCCAGCTTCTCGGCGTTCTGGCGCACGTCGGCGATCGTACCGGCGAGGAAGAACGCCTGCTCCGGCAGCGTGTCCACGTTGCCCTCGAGGATCTCCTTGAACGACGCGACGGTGTCCTTGATCGGCACGTACACGCCGGACCGGCCGGTGAACACCTCGGCGACGAAGAACGGCTGGCTCATGAACCGCTGGAGCCGTCGGGCGCGGGCGACGGTCGACTTGTCCTCCTCGGACAGCTCGTCGATGCCGAGGATCGCGATGATGTCCTGGAGATCGCGGTAGCGCTGAAGGACGCGCTTCGTTTCCTGGGCGACGTCGTAGTGCTCCTGTCCCACGACATTCGGGTCAAGGACCCGTGATGTCGAGGTGAGAGGGTCGACCGCCGGGTAGATGCCCAGCTCCGCGATCGAGCGCTCGAGGCGGATCGTCGAGTCGAGGTGAGCGAACGTCGTCGCCGGCGCCGGGTCGGTGTAGTCGTCGGCCGGGACGAAGACCGCCTGGAGGGACGTGATCGAGCCCTTCTTCGTCGACGTGATCCGCTCCTGGAGCTGGGCCATCTCGGTCGCCAGGTTCGGCTGGTAGCCGACCGCCGACGGCATCCGGCCGAGGAGCGCCGAGACCTCCGAGCCCGCCTGGGTGAAGCGGAAGATGTTGTCGATGAAGAGGAGGACGTCGCGGCCCTCCTCGTCGCGGAAGTACTCGGCCATCGTCAGGCCGGAAAGGCCTACGCGCTGGCGAGCGCCGGGCGGCTCGTTCATCTGGCCGAAGACGAACGCCGTCTTCTCGATGACCCCCGACTCGGTCATCTCGTGGATGAGGTCGTTGCCCTCGCGGGAGCGCTCGCCGACGCCGGCGAACACGGACACGCCCGCGTGTTCCTGGGCGACGTTCCGGATGAGCTCCTGGATGATGACCGTCTTCCCGACGCCGGCGCCGCCGAAGATCCCCACCTTGCCACCCTTGGCGAACGGGGCGACGAGGTCGATGACTTTGAGCCCGGTCTCGAACACCTCGGTGTCCGTCCGCTGCTCGTCGAACGCCGGCGCGGCCCGGTGGATCGGCAGCCTCTTCGAGGCCTTGACCGGACCCTTCTCGTCGATTGCGTTGCCAAGCACGTCGAACACCCGGCCGAGAGTGACCTCGCCAACCGGGACCGAAATGGGCCCGCCGGTGTCGCGCGCCTCCGAGCCGCGGGCGAGGCCGTCCGTCGTGGTCATCGCCACCGCCCGGACCCAGTTGTTGCCGAGATGCTGCTGGACCTCGCACACGATGAGAGCGTCACCGCGCTTGACCTCGACGGCGTTGAAGATCGCCGGCAGCCCACCGGCCGGGAACTCGATGTCCACGACCGGGCCGGTGATCTGGATGACCTTGCCGGTCGCGGCCCTGGTCGCGGTCGCGGCTTTCGGTGCGGTCGCCATGGTCGGTTTGGTTCCTCCTGCGTTCGGCGTCGTCAGCGCGCCTGGGCGCCGGTCGCGATCTCGATCATCTCGCGGGTGATGTTCGCCTGGCGGACCTTGTTGTACGACAGGGTCAGGTCTTCGATGAGCTCCTCGGCGTTCTCGGTCGCGTTCTTCATCGCCACCATCCGGCTCGACTCCTCGGATGCCTTGCCCTCGAGGACCCCCTGGAAGAGGCGCGTCGCGACATAGCGTGGCAGGAGGCGGGTGAGGACCGTCGCCGCGTCCGGCTCGAAGATGAACTGGTTGCCCGGGATCCCCTCCGTGTCCTCGCTCGGGGTGACCGGCAGCAGCGTATCGAGCAACGGGCGCTGGACGAGCGTCGACTGGAAGTGGCTGTAGATGACGTCCACCCGTCCAAAGGCACCTGAGACGAAGCCATCGCTGATGAGCCTGGCCAGCGGCAGGACATCGGCGAACGAGGGGCGGTCGCCGAACCCCGGGAAGTGGGCCTCGAGCGGGACCCGGGCGCGGCGCATCGCGTCTCGGCCCTTGCGGCCGACGGTCACAACCGTCAGGTCGCCCGACTGCTCGGTGATCTCGCGGGCCGCGAACCGGATCGTGTTCGTATTGAGTGGGCCGGCCAGGCCGCGGTCCGTCGTGATGAGGACGATGAGGCGCTTGCCGCCCTCGCGCTCGGCGAGGAGCGGGTGCTCCTCGCCGCCGAGGACTGCCGCGAGATCCGCGAGGACCTCGTCGAGCTTCTCGCTGTAGGGCCGGGCGTTGAGCGTTGACTCCTGGGCGCGCTTGAGCTTCGACGCGGCGACGAACTGCATCGCCCGCGTGATCTGCTTGATGTTCCGGACGGCCCCAATCCGGCGGCGGATGTCGCGCTGGCTAGCCATGAACAGCCACCCTCAACGCCTGGTGGGCATTCGCCCACCGAGGCCCGAGGCCGAGCTCCGCGAGGCCATCGGCCCGAGGTTTGTCACGCTGGCTTGCCACCGTCGGTCGGCTTCGACTTCGGCTCGCTCGGGGCGGGTTTCGTGGCCGGGGTCTTGGTCGCGGGCTTCTCTGGCGCCGATGCCTTGGCGACCGGCTTCTCGGACGCGTCGCTCGCGGCCCCTTCGCCCTTGCCGGCTCCCTCGCCGTTGGCTTGGCCCTTGGCCTTTTCCTTGCCCTCCGCCGGCGCCTCCGCGGCCTGCCGTGCCTTCATCCCGAAGGCGACGCGGAATTCCTCGATCGCCCCGTCGAGCGCCTTCGCGAGCTCGTCGGTGAGACCCGCGGTCCCCGCCAGCTGCTCGAGGATCTTCGGCTTCTCGCTCTCGAGGAAGCGGTAGAACTGCGACTCGAACTCCTTGACCTTCGGCGTCGGCACGTCGTCGAGCGCGCCGGTCGTCGCCGCGTAGAGGATCGCCACCTGCTTCTCGACCGGTAGCGGCTGGTACTGGGGCTGCTTGATGACCTCCGAGAGCTTCTCGCCCCGGGTCAGCTGGTCACGGGTCGCCTTGTCGAGGTCGGACGCGAACTGGGCGAACGCCGCGAGCGAGCGGTACTGGGCGAGGTCGAGCTTGAGAGGTCCGGCGACCTTCTTCATCGCCTTCGTCTGAGCCGCCGATCCCACTCGGGAGACGGAGATGCCGATGTTCAGTGCCGGCCGCTGCCCCGCGTTGAACAGGTCGGTCTCGAGGAAGATCTGGCCGTCGGTGATCGAAATGACATTCGTCGGGATGTACGCCGACACGTCACCGGCCTGCGTCTCGATGATCGGCAGTGCCGTGAGCGAACCGCCGCCGTTCTTGTCGTTCAGGCGGGCCGCCCGCTCGAGGAGCCGGCTATGGAGGTAGAAGACGTCGCCCGGATACGCCTCGCGGCCGGGTGGCCGGCGGAGGAGGAGCGACATCTCGCGGTACGCCCAGGCATGCTTGCTCAGGTCGTCATAGACGCACAGGGCGTCCTTCACGGTCTTGCCCTCGAGCTTGACGCCCTTCTCCATGACCTCCTCGCCCATCGCGGTCGCGGCGTACGGGGCGAGGAACTGAAGCGGCGCGGGCTCTTCGGCGCCCGCGACGACGACGATCGTGTGCTCCATCGCGTCGTACTGCTCGAGGATCGCCACCGTCTTTGCGACGGTCGAGAGTTTCTGCCCGATCGCGACGTAGATGCAGACCAGGCCTTTGCCCTTCTGATTGATGATCGTGTCGATGGCGATCGCGGTCTTGCCCGTCTGCCGGTCGCCGATGATCAGCTCGCGCTGGCCGCGGCCGATCGGGATGAGCGCATCGATCGCCTTGATCCCGGACTGGACGGGTGTATCGACGCCCTGCCGGACGATCACGCCGGGTGCGATCCGCTCGGCCGGCCGGCTCGCCTTCGATGTGATCGGACCCTTGTCGTCGATGGGCAGCCCGAGCGGGTTGACCACGCGGCCGAGGAGCTCCTGTCCGACCGGCACCTCGACGACTCGACCGGTCGTCTTGACGGTGTCGCCTTCCTTGATCGACTTGTAATCGCCGAGGATGACCGCGCCGACCGTGTCCTCCTCGAGGTTGAGGGCCATCCCCATGATCCCATCGGGGAACTCGAGCAACTCCGAGGACAGCGCGCCCGACAGTCCGTAGACCTGGGCGATGCCATCGCCAACCTCGATGACGGTGCCGACGCTCCGCGATTCGGTCTTCTCGTCGAAGCCCTCGATCGCAGACTTGATGATCGTGATGATCTCGTCAGAGCGGATGGCCATCGGTTCTCCGTGTCGGACAGGTTGGGTCGATGGATGACGGGGCGGCGGCGCGGCTCACCGACCGAGGCTCCCGCGGGCGATGAGCTGGTGGCGGAGCCGCTCGAGGCGGCCCCGGATGCTGGCATCGAGCAGGCGGTCGCCGACCCGAACGGTCAGCCCGCCGATGAGCGATTCGTCGACCTCGGCCTGGAGCTCGACCTTCTCGCCGGTCATCGCCTCGACCTTCTCGCGGACCGACTCCCGGTCGTCCGGGGCGAGCGGCTTCGCGCTGGTGACGACGGCTTCGACGATCCCGCGCTCCTCGTTGAGGAGGCGATGGAACTGGCCGCTGATCGCCGGCAGCAGCTCCGTCCGGCCCCGCTGGGCGAGCAGGCGCACAAGGTTGAGCACGGGTCGCGCGACGCGGCGGTCGAGCAGCCGGGCGACGAGGTCCTCGCGGTCGCGAAGCGGAATCGACGGGTTGTCGAGGATTCGGCTCACCCGCGCGTCGCCGAGGAGGCGAGCGGCCAGCTCCAGGTCGCGCCCCCAGGCGTCCCGCGCATCGCTCGCTGCGGCCAGCTCGTAGGCAGCCTCCGCAAACCGGCGGGCGGACGTCGTCCGGCGGCGGGCCATCAGCCTCGCCGCTCCGTCGCGGCGGCCTCGCGGAGGAACTCCTCCACGAGACGCTTCTGGCGCGCGTCGGTGACCGACTCTCCGAGAACCCTGGAGGCCGCGGCCAGGGCGAGGTCGGCAACCTCCGTGCGCAGCTCGGCGATCGCGCGCTGCTTCTCCGCGTCGATGTCCGCAGCGGCGCGGACGCGCATCTTCTCGAGCTCTTCCCTGGTCGCAGCGATGTCCGCATCGCGCGACTCCTGGGCCAGCTTCTGGGCGCGGTTGAGGATCTCCTGCGCCTCGCGGCGCGCCTCGGCCAGCGCCGCGGCATGTTCCTGCTCCGCGGCCTCGCGATCGCGCCGGGCCTGTTCGGCGTCCTTGAGGCCCTGCTCGATCCGCTGGCGCCGCTCTTCGAGGACGCCACCGATCCGGCGGAACGCCGCCAGGTACACGATGACGAGGAACAGCGCGAAGCTGGCTGCCTGGGTGAGCACCCAGAACAGGTTGATCTGGAAGGCCGTCTCACCGCCGGCCTCCGCCTGCGGAGCGACGGCCGCCAGCGATTGCGCCGCTTCCGTGAGCGCCAGGAAGTCCACGGTCAGCCTCGCCAGGCGCTCGGCCTAGGCCGCGGCAGGGTTCAGGAAGATGACCAGCAGGCCGACGACGATCGCCAGCACGCCGAGGCCCTCTGCGAAGGCCGCGCCGATGATGAATGTCGCGCGGATCTGGGGCGTGGCGTCGGGGTTCCGCCCGATCGCGCTCGTCGAGAGTCCCGTGAGGATGCCGATGCCGATACCGGGACCGATGACCCCCAGCGCGGCGAGGCCGGCTCCGATCAATTCCATCTTGCGTCGTTCCTCCTGCTAGCCCGGCTCTACCGGGTCGATGTCTGGCCGATCGTCCGCCCGCGTCCCTAGCCGTGGGCCGGTGCGACTGCTCCCTTGGGCATTGTCTCCACCGCGTCGTGCGGCCCCTCGGCGTGTTCCTCGCCGTGACCCTCGATGGCGATGAGCGTGAACATGAGGGTCAGGACCGAGAAGATGAGCGCCTGCATGAAGTTCAGCAGGACCTCGAGGCTGAACATCGCGACCGGGATGACCGCGATCGTCAACGCCGTGATCACTCCGAGCGCGACCTCGCCGCCGTAAATATTGCCGAATAGCCGCATCGCCAGCGTGACCGGCTTGACGAACTCGAGCATGAACTCGATGACCCCGACGAACAGCGCGATGATGCCTGCCCCGGGGCCCTCCTCCCGGAACGCTCGCAGGCTGAAGAACTTGCCCAGGTAGCCGCGGACTCCGAGGCGGCGGACCCCCTCGACGTGGAACAGACAGAAGCTGAACAGCGCGAGCCCGATCGTGACATTCA
The DNA here is from genome assembly GCA_964626755.1 of uncultured Anaerolineaceae bacterium. Lineage (GTDB taxonomy): Bacteria > Chloroflexota > Limnocylindria > Limnocylindrales > CSP1-4 > JACDAV01. The sequence continues at coordinate 65,941 of CAZVGO010000007.1, forward strand.
GGTCGCTGGTCGGGGCGCGCAGCTGCGGGACGCGCCCAACGAAGGGGACAAGGCCGCTCCAATTGGAGAACAGGATGAACAGGAAGAGGGCAACGAAGATCGGGACGTAGCGACGAGCCGGCGGTCCGCCGAGGGACGTCGCGAAGTTGGCGAGCCCTTCGTACACGTACTCGAGGGCGTTCTGGGCGCGCGACGGCATCACCTGGACGCCGCGCGACAACAGGATCGCGAGGACCACGATGATCGCCATGATCAGCCAGCCGGTCAGGAGCGTGGACGAGATCGTCAGGTCGAACGTCACGATGTCATGACTCGGTGGGGCACTGGGGTCGAGGTCGATGATCGCGTGGGGCGCCGGCAGCTCGAAGTTCGCTTTGATCGCGTCCAGGGGAAAGCTGATCGGCTCGCCTGGGTGTCCGCCTGGCGGGAACGGTGGCGCGACGATGTAGCCGATGACGAGGAGGACGATGATGCCGCCGATTGCGAGGAGGATCGGGCGGCGGGCCGATGGAGCCGGCTGCGCGACCTCCCCGGCGGCGGCGACTGCATCGGCCCCGAGCTCGGGCCCGAGCGCCTCCTCCATCCGCCGCTCCGCGTCCGGGCGGGCGTCGGGCTCACGTCGATCCGCCAACGTTCCTCCCCTGTCGTGAGCACGGCCGCTCGCCGGTTGGCGTGGCGATTGGGCCGGGTCGTGTCGCGGGTCAGTTGTCGAAGCTGGCCAGGAACCTGTCGATCAGCCGTTTGACGCCGACCGCTCCCATCCCGAGGCCCGCGAACAGGCCCACGAGACCGAAGACGGGAAGCGACCCCAGCTGCTTGTCGACCCAGTATCCGACAAGCACTCCGACCAGGGTCGTGACCAGGAGGATGAGACCGATTTCCGAGAAGAGGGCGAAATGGGCCCCTGCCCGCACGGGCTCGTTCATGGGCGACCTGTCAAAGCGGCGGGAGTATAGCATCCGCGCTTCGCGATCCGCCGTGATCCGAACGGGGCTCAGGGGGCCGGCGGCGGCGACTCAGGCGGCAGCGACTCAGGCGGTGTCGGCGTCGGCGGTGGCGTTGGCGTCACCACGGGTGTCGGTGTGGGCGTCGGCGTTGGCGTTGGCGTCACCACGGGTGTCGGTGTCGGCGTCGGCGTCGGTATTGGCGTTGGGGTCGCGCTCGCGGTCGGCGTCGGTTTCGGTGTGGGCTTCGGCGTCAGCCGGGGAGTGGCTCGCGGAGTCTGGCGCGGCGTGGCCTCGGCCGTCTCTGTCGGGGCCGCCGTGGGGCTCGGAGTCTCGAGCGGCGACGGGCTCGGACTCGGGCTCGGACTCGGGCTCGCCGCCGGCAGGACGACCTCGTCGGTCGCCGACGGTTCGGGCGTTGGTGCGGGCGTCGCCGGCTCGGGCGTGCCGCTGTCGCTGAACTCGCCCAGGACCCCGCCGGCCGGCCCGGGGAGGAACGTGCTCCCGCCGATGACCACAAGGGCGGTCGCCAGGACGGCCAGCGCAGGCCACCGCCAGTACCTGAAGCCTCGGACGGGCGCCGGCAGGCGCTGCAGCCACTGGGCGGCGGCCCCCAGGGCGGTCGATGGCGCGGCCGCTCGCGGACGAGCTGGCTTCGGCTCCTGGGCATGGGGCCTGACCGGCCCACGGTCGAGCCTGGCCGTCGGCACGGCCGGCGTGGCCTCCGGCGGTGTGGCCGGTTGATTCGGGGCTGGAGGACGGACTTGCGGCGACTCGGCCGGTCGGGGGGTGGTCGGGTACGGCCAGACCGGCGCCGCGGCCGATCGCGCCGTCGGGCCGGCCCGCGGCGCGCTCGCCGGTGGCGACTCGGTCGGCGACGACGGGACAGCCGGCGGCACCGCATGGCTCGCCGACTTCTCGACCGGCGGCGCCGTGGCGTCGGCCGCGCGCCTTGGGGTCGAGGACGGGCGTAGTGTCGTTACCGCCGGGCGCAGGCTCGCGACAGCCGCCCACCGGGCCACCTCGCCCGGACGAAGCTGTGACGGGTCGGCCGGAAGGAGCTGCGGTCGGTCAGCTGCGCGCGGCTTCGTTCTGGCGGGCGGGTCCGGCGCAGGTTCGGACGCGCGCAAGTGCGGCGATTCCGGCCAGTCCGGCTCGGGCGGGTACGGCGAGAGTCCGGATGGCGACTCGCCCCGTTCCGTCTCGGCCTCCTGCGCGCGCAAGTGCGGTGCATCCGGCCAGGGCGTTTCGACCCCGGACAGAGGCGGAGGCGCGGCGGGTTCCGCGTCGCCGGTGTCGACCTCGCGGAGGTGCGGCTCCGGCCACGACGGCGGATTCGTCTGGTTCGGTCGGGCGACGGGCATGTCTCTCCCGGTACTGCTCGTCGGCGCTCGGATTCACGATCCTACACCGGGACGGAAGGAGACCCTCCGGGAGGGCTCAGAGCGGTGGGGAGTGCGCCTAGTCTACGGGAGAGCCGCGAATCCGTCCGTCACGCGAGACTCGGCGCGGCGTCAGCGCCGTACGTCGCCGCGTGCCTCGGGCTCGTATGACTCCGCGTCCAGGCCGCCGTCGCCGCCGCTCCATGCAAGGAGCAGCAGAAGGATGCCCGTCCCGACGAACACGCCGAGGAACGCGTACACGTGGTCCACTCCGGTGAGGACCAGCGACAGGATTCCGAGCGCCCCGCAGATTCCGTAGATCAGGACGACGGTCTGGCGGTGTGACAGGCCCAGATCGAGGAGCCGGTGGTGGATGTGCCCGCGGTCGGGGGTGAACGGCGACCGCCTCGCGAACAGGCGGCGGACGATGATCCAGAACGCGTCGATGATCGGAATACCGAGGACGAGGAGCGCAACGGCCACCTTCGCGCTGCCGAGGATCGAGAGGACCGCGAGCGTGTAGCCGATGAACATCGTCCCGCTCGTGCCGGGAAAAATGGAGGCGGGATGGAAGTTCCAGCGGAGAAAGCCGAGCAGCGAGCCGGCGAAGGCAAAGCACAGCAGGGCCACGAACGGCTGCCCCCCCGCGACCTGGGTCGTCAGGCTGATCACACCCAGGGTCAGGGCCGCAATCACTCCGATCCCGGACGACAGCCCGTCGAGGCCGTCGATGAAGTTCACGCTGTTGATCATCCCGATGATCCAGAGGACGGTGATCGCGACCATGACGACGCCGTCGAACGGGATCAGGCCGTCGACGAACGGGTTGTTGACCGAGCGGATGCCGATCCCGAGCGCGACCGCACCGAGTGCCAGCCCGAGCTGGCCGAGCAGCTGCCATCGCGCCCGCAGGTCGAGCAGGTCGTCCAGGGCGCCGATGAGGGCGGCGACCGCCGCCCCCGCCAGCAACGCCACGAGATCACCGCCGTCGAGCAGGGCCGGCAAACGGATCCAGCGGAACTGCAGATTGAGGAGTACGAGGACAACGGCCACGGTGAGGAACGCCGCGGCGATCGCCAGGCCGCCGGAGCGAGGGACCGGACGGGTATTGACCCGGCGGTGGTTCGGCCGATCGACCACCCCGAGGCGGATGGCCCGGCGACGGACGATCGGGGTCAGGAAGTACGCGATCGTGGCTGCGGCACCGAACGCAATGATGAGGAACGGGAGCGCGCTCGCGGCGTCGAAGACGAATCTCACGCCGGCGGCAACCCCGGGACCGGGAAGCGGGCGCAGATCTCACGGACCTCGGCTGCCAGCCGCCCCTGGGCCGCCGGTTCGTCGCGGGTCGAGATCGCCTCCACGATGAGCCGGCCGATCGCGCGCATCTCGGGGCTCCCGAACCCCCGGGTCGTGGCCGCGGGCGTTCCGACACGGATGCCGGATGAGGTGTTGGCCGGGTTCCTGTCGAACGGGATCTGGTTCTTGTTGACGGTGATCCCGATCTCGTCGAGGAGGTGCTCGGCCTCTTTGCCGGTGACACCGAGCGGCGTGACGTCGACGAGGATGAGGTGGTTGTCGGTCCCGCCGGAAACGACCCGGGCGCCCTGCCCGGCGAGCGTCTCGGCGAGCAGCCGGGCGTTTGCCACCGTCCTCGCCTGGTCGGCCTTGAAGTCGTCGCCCGCGGCGAGCAGGAACGCGACGGCCTTGCCGGCGATCACGTGCATCAGCGGCCCGCCCTGGACGCCCGGGAAGACCGTCTTGTCGACGGTCGCCGCGAGCGTCGTCTTGACGTTCGGGAATGCCGCGGGGTCGATGCCGGGTGGCAGGTTCTCGCGCGAGAAGATGAGGCCGCCGCGCGGCCCGCGGAGCGTCTTGTGCGTCGTGGTCGTGACGATGTCCGCGTGGGGAAAAGGGCTCGGGTGGTGGCCGGCCGCGACAAGGCCCGCGATGTGGGCCATGTCGACGAACAGCAGCGCGCCGACGCCATGGGCGATCGACGCCATCCGCTCGAAGTCGATGATCCGCGGATACGCCGAGGCGCCCGCGACGATCAACTTCGGGCGGACCTCCGCCGCCTGGCGCTCGAGGGCGTCGTAGTCGATTCGCTCGTCGTCCTCGCGGACTCCGTACGCATGAACCTCGTAGAGCCGGCCGGAGAAGTTGAGCTTCATCCCGTGGGTCAGGTGGCCGCCCTGGTCGAGCTTCATGCCGAGGATCCGGTCGCCCGGATCGAGGACGCTGAAGTAGGCGGCCATGTTCGCCTGCGCGCCGGAGTGGGGCTGGACGTTGACGTGCTCGGCGCCGGGGAACAGCGCCAGGGCGCGCTCCTGGGCGAGCGTCTCGGCGACGTCGACGAACTCACAGCCGCCGTAGTAGCGCTTGCCGGGCAGGCCCTCGGCGTACTTGTTCGTCAGCCAGCTGCCCTGCGCCTCCATCACCGCGGCGAAGGTGTAGTTCTCGCTGGCGATGAGCTCGATCTTGTCGTGTTGCCGGTGACGCTCGCCCTCCATCGCTGCCCACAGCTCGGGATCGACGTCCGCGAGCTTCGCCCACGCGAGCCCCGAGGCGTGCGAGATCGTCATGGGTGGCTCCCTTCCCGGGCGCCGCCGAACCCGTCCCTCCGCGGGCCCGTCGATGTCGCTCCGAAGCGCCTATCTTCCCACGTCCCGCCGGGTCATCTCGGCACGTCGTGGAGGACCCCGGCCGCGTCGAGGGCACCGGCGATCCGCGCCGTCGACACCGCTCCCTCCCGCAGGATGCGCGGCCGCGCCGCCTGGCAGTCGACGACGGTCGACGGGACGCCACCGGGGCTGGGACCCCCATCCAGCACGAGGTCGATCCCGTCGCCCAGCGCCGCGACGACGTCACCGGCGAGCCTCGCGTCGGGCCGGCCGGACACATTGGCGGAGGTCGTCGGGATCGGCCCGACCGACCGGGCGATGAACCGCGGCGCCGGGTGATCCGGAACCCGCACTCCGAGCGTCGCCGTGCCGGCGGTCAGGGCCCGGGGCAGCGGGGCCCCGGCGCGAAGGGGCAGGACGAGCGTCAACCCACCCGGCCACAGGCCGCGCAGCGCGTGGGCCGCGGGCGTCAGCTCGACGACCCGCGCCACCTGCTCGAGGTCGTCGACGAGGACCATGATCGCCTTGTCCGGCGGCCGGTCCTTCGCCGCGAACAGCCGCTCGACGCCGCCCTCCGCATCGAGCCGGCAGGCGATCCCGTAGACCGTGTCGGTGGGAAGAGCGACGATCCCGCCGCCGTCGAGGACGTCGACCGCGGCCCGCCGCCCGGACTCATCGTCCGGGACAACCCGCGGGCTCACGGCCGCGTGATCCGGGCGACGCGAGGTGCGCCGGCGAGGTCACGCTCGACCGAGGCTGGCCAGCCGGGCAGGACCCGCAAGATGAGAGCCAGCACGGCCTCCTCCTGGTCGGAGCCGATCTCGAGGAGGCCGAGCCCACCCGGCACGAGCGCCTCGGGCAGCCGCTCGACGAGCCGCCCGACGAGGGACAGGCCGTCCGGCCCACCGTCGAGCGCGACAACGGGCTCGAACGAGGCCGCGACCGGCAGCCGCGGCACGTCGCCGGTCGGGACGTACGGCAGGTTCGCGAGGACCAGGTCGAAGGGCCGGACGCCGTCGGGGATCAGGTCCGCCTCCGCGAACTCGATCCGATCCGCGACCGAGTGGCCCACCGCGTTCTCGGTGGCGAGGGCGAGCGCGTCGGCGCTTACATCCGTGGCAAGGATCTCCACCTCGGCGCCTGCACCGCGGCGGCGGAGGGCGACGGCGAGGGCGACGGCGATCGTGCCCGCGCCGGTCCCGACGTCGACGATCCGGAGCGGCGCCGTCCCCGCCGGCCGGGGAGCCGCCGCCAGGCGCCGGATCGTCTCGGCCTCCGCGAGCTCGACCAGCCGCTCGGTCTCCGGGCGCGGGATGAGGGCGCGCGCGTCGGTCGAAAAGGCCTGGCCGAAGAACTCCTTGAAGCCCCGGATGTACGCCACCGGCTCGCCGAGCTCACGCCGCGCGAGATCCGTCGCGAACCGCTCAGCCGAGCCGTCGCCAACGAGCGCTTCGGGGTAGGCGGCGATCACCGTCCGGCTGGAGCCGATGGCGTGCGCCAGCAGAAGCTCTGCGTCGAGGCGGGGGGTCTCCGAACCCGCGGCACGGAGCCGCTCGATCGCCTCGCGCAGCAGCTCCTCGACCGTGGCCACGCGGCTCGCCCGGTCAGAGCCGGATCGTTACCGAGATGTCGCCCACCTTGCGCAGGACCTCGGCGCTCGTCGTGCCCCGCCAGCGGTGGAACAGCAGGTCGACGGCCGCGTCGCCCACCCGGAGATTCGTCAGTGTCACCTTGCCGAGCCAGTCCGGGAGGTGCGGCCGGAACAGCTCGAGCTCGCGGCGCTCGGCGTGCGGCCGCAGCCCGAGGATCGTCTTGAGGAACAGGAACGGGGCGCCGGCTGCCCAGGCCTGGGGCGAGCAGGCCACCGGGTACGGAACCGGCAATGGCGACGTCTCGCGGTCGAACCCGCAGAAGAGCTCCGGCAGGCGGAAATCGGGGAAGCGCTGGGCGGCCTCGAACACGCTGCCGACCAGGCGGTTCGCGTCGTCGTCGAAGCCGTACCGCTTCAGGCCCGCGGCGATGAGCGACGTGTCATGGGGCCAGACCGTCCCGGTGTGGTAGCCGATCGGGTTGTAGCCGGGCTGCCCGGATGCGTAGGTCCGGATCCCCCAGCCGGTGTACAGCTCCGGCGACAGGAGCCGGTCGGCAACCATCCGAGCGCGTTCGGGCGAGACGATCCCCGACCACAGCAGGTGCCCGGCGTTCGAGCCGAGCGCATCGGCCTGGCGTTTGTCGGCGTCGAGGCCCATGGCGTAATAGCGCTGGTCCTCGACCCAGAACCTGGCCTCGAACCGCTTCCGCAGCCTGGCAGCATCGCGCTCGAGCCGGTCGGCGAGCACGGCCTCGCCCCGGAGCCGGGCAAGCCCGGCCATCCGGATCTTCGCGTCGAACACGTAGCCCTGGACCTCGGCCAGGGCGATCGGCGGCCGGGCCTGGCTGCCGGTCCGGTCGCGAATCGCGTCGGACGAGTCCTTCCAGCCCTGGTTGAGCAGGCCCCGCTCGGACCGCCGGCCGTACTCGACGAAGCCGTCGCCGTCGCGATCGCCGTAGGTGTCGATCCAGTCGAGCGCGGCGAGGGCGTTCGGCCAGAACCGGTCGACGAGCTCCCGGTCGCCGGTCCAGTCGTGCGTGGCGCCGAGGAGGATGAGCCAGAGCGGCGTCGCGTCGACGCTCCCGTAATACGGCCGGAACGGGAGCTCCCCCGTCGCCGCCATCTCGCCGGTTCGCAGCTCGTGGAGGATCTTGCCCGGCTCGGCGTCGAGGTCGTCGTCCCGCACGGTCGCCTGTCGGGCGGCCAGGACAGCCAGCGTCTCGATCGCCAGCTGCGGCCGGAAGCCGAGAACCTGGAGGGCGCTGATGATCGAGTCGCGCCCGAACAGCGTCGAGAACCACGGGACACCCGCCGCAACGTAGCGCTCCCCATCGCCCGGCCCGTCGTTGATCAGCAGGCGGAGATCGTTCAGGCCGCGGACGATCGTGAGGTTGAACAGCTCGTGGTCCGACTGGACAGCCGTCGAGCCGCGTCCCCAGGCGTGATAGGCGCCGACGGCGTCGTCGACGGAGATCCTGGGCGGATCGGGGAACAGGTCGACTGCCAGGTTGGATGCCGTGGCCTCGCTCGCCCAGATCACCCAGCTCAGCTCTCGCCGGGCGCCGGGAAGCAGCGTGGTCGTCCAGCGCAGGCGGACCCAGCCGCCCAGCTTCGTACCCTCGCCGTCGGTCGCCGGCCCGATTGCGGCTGGCGGGTCGGACAATGCCACGTGACTCGCCCGGCGGAGGCCGTCAAGGCCGTCGTACCGGAACGTCAGCCGGCGATCGGTCAGCGCGACCGGGAGGCACGTGCCGCGGCTCCCGCGCGGGTAGCCCCGGACCTCGAAGATGTCGGCCGCGTCGGCGGCCAGGTCGAGCTCGAGGTCGAATGTCTCCTCGTGCTCGGCGTGATTCACCACGACGAGGCGTTCCTGCAGAGCGCTGCTGCCGAGGAGCCGCTCCCGCGTGATCCCGAGCTTCCGCCCCGCGAGCGGATCCGCCCCGCCGGTCTTCGCGGCGATGTTCCGGTCGAGGCTCGGGTTCGTGAGGTGGATCGTGCCGCGGAAGTTGCCGCCCATCGACCCCTGGAGGAGGACCGGCCGGACGCCGGCGATCCGGAGGACGGAGCACGACAGCAGCCGGGTGTCGCCGAGGTACAGGCCGAGGCCCCGGGAGTCGGGATGGATGTCGCCGAACTGGTCGGTCAGGAGATAGACGTTCTCGTGCTTGAGAACCTGGACGTTGCCCAGGTCGGTGGCCTTCTGGATCGCCACCGGGCCGGGCTCGATGTAGCGGACCTGCCCGGCGGCCGGCTCCGCCGCGCGCTCAGTCGCCCGGGCCATTCGGCGACTCCGTGATCGAGGACAGTCGATCCGCCTGGTCGGCCATGGCGAGGGCATTGATCAGCTCGTCGAGATCCCCGCCGAGAACGCCCGGCAGGTTGTGGACGGTCAGGCCGATTCGGTGATCGGTCACCCGATCCTGGGCAAAGTTGTAGGTCCTGACCTTGTCCGATCGGTCGCCCGCGCCGACCATCGAGCGACGGGCCGCCGAATCCACCTCTCGCTGGCGGGCGAGCTCGAGATCGTACAGGCGGGAGCGCAGGACGGACAGTGCCTTGGCCTTGTTCTTGTGCTGGCTCTTCTCGTCCTGGATCTCCACGACGAGGCCGGTCGGAAGGTGGGTGATCCTCACTGCCGAGTCAGTGGTGTTCACCGATTGTCCACCCGGCCCGGAGGAGCGCTTGACATCGATCCGGAGATCCTTCGTCTCGTCGATCTGGACCTCGACCGCATCGGCCTCCGGCATCACGACGACCGCGACCGTCGAGGTGTGGATCCGCCCGGACGACTCGGTCGCCGGGACGCGCTGGACTCGATGGACACCGCCTTCGAACTTCAGGAGGTTGTAGGCGCCGTCGCCGTGGACCTGGATGATCCCCTCCTTCAGGCCGCCGATTCCGGTCTCATTGAGGCTGATCACCTCCGGCTTGAGCCGGCGTCGTTCGGCATAGCGCAGGTACATCCGGAGGAGCTCGGCCGCGAAGAGCGCGGCCTCCTCGCCGCCGGTCCCGGCCCGGATCTCCATGATCACATCGCGCTCGTCGTTGGGATCGCGCGGGAGCAGCAGGAGGCGGAGCTCCTCGAGCAGCCGGACCTCGTCCGTCGACAGCCGCTCGACCTCTTCCTGGGCCATCGCCCGCAGATCCTCGTCGGTGTCGGCGTCGCGCAGCTCGCGCGCTCCGGCCAGCTCCGACCGGGTCGCTTCCAGGCGGCGGAAGGCCGCCACGACCGGCTCGAGGCGGGCCATCTCCTTGCCCAGTCGGCGCAGGGCGCCAGGATCGCTCGACGTCTCCGGGCGGGCGAGCTCCGACTGCAGGTCGTCGTACTGGCGGGCGACCTCGGTCAGCTTCGTGTCGAGGCCGCTCATACCCCGGGGAGCGGCGGATCGATCGAGACGGGTGCCGCCGCTTCGGCCTCGCCGATCGGGGTCCGTCGCTTTGTGCCGGCCTCGCCCGGTTTGGGCAGCTCCAGCACGTCACGGGGCAGGGTCCCGGCACCAGCGGGGAGGTCCTGGCCATCGGCCCTGAGTGCCTCCTCCATCGACACGATCGCGACCTCGATCATGTCGGGGGTCGGCTGCTTGGTCGTGATCATCTGGACGAGGATGCCCGGCCACATGATCGCCTTGACGATCGGGTTGGCGCGGTAGCGGGCGCCGAGGCGGAGGATCTCGTAGCCGACTGCCGCGAGAACCGGGATGAGCACGAAGCGGCTGCCGATCATCACGAGCGGCTCCTGCCGGCCGACGAGGGAGAACGTGAAGATCGACAGCATGATGAGCACCACGAGGAACTCCGTCCCACAGCGGGAATGGGCCGTCGGGTACTTGCCGATCGACTCCGGATCGAGCCGGTCGCCGGCTTCGAGCGCGTGGATCGTCTTGTGCTCGGCACCGTGGTACTGGAAGACTCGGTGGATGTCCGGCATCCGCGAGATGAGCGTCAGGTAGCCGAGGAAGATCGCCACCTGGATCAGCCCCTCGACGGCCGGCTGGGCAAACCGGCTGGTGCTCCCGCCGGTCAGGACGCTCGAGAGGAACAGCGGCAGCAGGAAGAACACCCCGACGCCCATGAGGAGGGTGAACGCGAGCATCAGGGCGATGGCGCCCTTGCCGATCTCGACGTCGTCCTCCTGGGCCTGGACGCCTGCGCTCCGGACGAGCCAGCGGGTCCCAACGATCAGCGTCTCGTACAGGACGATCAGCCCGCGAACGAACGGGAGCTTCGCCCAGCGCGACCCGTGGAACCCCGAATCGAGGCGCTCGGTGGCGTACACGATCCGGCCGTCCGGGTGGCGCAGGGCGACGGCAATTGCATCGCGGCCGCGCATGAGGACACCCTCGATGAGCGCCTGGCCGCCGTAGTTGAACCGAGGCATCTGCGGCAGTCTAACGGCGCCGAGAGCGACCCGGCGTCAGGTGCGGGCCTGCCGCTCGAGCCGCTTCTGGAACCGCTCGACCTGGCCCGCGGTGTCGATGATCGTCTGCTTGCCGGTGAAGAACGGGTGGCAGTTGGCGCATACGTCGACGCGCAGCTCGGTCCGTGTCGAGCCGACCGTCCACTCGGTCCCGCAGGACCCGCAGTGAACCTTCGCTTCGTAATACTTCGGATGGATGTTCGGCTTCACCGTCAGGCCTCCGCCACCGCGGGAACGTCGGCTGGCTCGACCCGGACCCGCTTCTTGTCCTTCGCCTCGTGCTCGAAGCGGACCGTGCCGGTCACCGTGGCGAAGACGGTGTAGTCCTTGCCGAGACCCGCGCCCGTGCCCGCGAGGAACGTCATCCCTCGCTGCCGGACGATGATCGAGCCGGCCGGCACGACCTGCCCGTCGCCGACCTTGACGCCGAGGCGCTGGCCGGCGCTGTCGCGTCCGTTCTTCGAGCTGGAGCCGGCCTTCTTGTGGGCCATCTCGGGTTACTCGTCCTTACTTTGTGCGGCCGCGCTTCGGCGCGGTCTTCTTGCTACGTGCCGGGCCGGCGGCTGAGGCCTTGCCCGTGGGCTTGGCTGTGCCCCGCGTGGGTCCGGACTTCTTGTCGGCTGCAGCGGCGGCCTTCGGCTTCGCCGCCGGTTTCGTCGACTTCGCGGGCTTCGTCGTCTTCGCGGTCGCCTTCGATGGGCTCTTGGTCGCCGCCTTCGCCCCTTGCTTCGCCGTCGGTCCGGCGGGCTTGCCTGCGTCCGCCGGCTTCGCCTTTGCGAGCTTCGCCGCGAGGGCGGCATCCGCCGCGGCCTGCCGGGTCGCGGCCTCCTCGAGCCGCTCCCGCTCCGACTTCGCCACCTGCTCGGCCTTGCGGACCGAGGCAGCCGCGCTCTTCGAGCCGAGCTTCACATCCGTGATCCGCAGGATCGTGTGCTCCTGGCGGTGGCCCTTCTTCACGCGGCGGCGCGCCTTCGGGCGGTACTTGAAGACGATGAGCTTGGGGCCCCGATCCCGACGCAGGACCTCTGCCTCGACCGATGCATTCGCGACCAGCGGCCGGCCGATCGCCGTGTCGTCGTCGTCGCCGACGAGGAGCACGCGGTCGAGCGTCAGGGCCTGGCCTGGCTCGACGTCGAGCAGCTCCACCTCGAGCTCGGTCCCGACCTCGACGCGATACTGCTTGCCGCCGCTCTCGATGACTGCGTACATGGATCCTCAGGGTTCTGGCGGCGGCCGCACGGGCGACCGCTGGGCGGACATGGAAAAGCGCTCGGCGGGCCGAGGCGCGAACGGGAAGTGTACGGTGACACGCCCACGAGCGTCAACCGAACGGGCCCGTATCCGCGAGGTCCTCCGCGAGCAGGAGCCGCTCCCGAACCGTATCCGCAGCGGCGATCGGATGACCAAGGCGGTCCGCGATTGCGCCGACGACCTCGTCCGGTCGGCCCGAACCGCGCTCCGGGTCGAATCGAACCCGCAGCCGGAGGACCGTCGGTGGGCCGCCGAGCACCGCGATCCCGGCGACGAGCGGCCGCAGGTCGTAGGCCACCTCGCGGCCGCCCTTCTGGCGCACGCGCGGCACGCTCCCTTCGGCGAGGAGCGCCTCGGCGGCACCGCGCACGGCGTCGGCCGCGGTGTCGCCGTCGGACGCGAGCGTCAGCCGGTAGTCGGCGCCGACGATCGCGCCGGCAAGAGGCGGCGCCCCGAGCCAGACGTCCGACAGGTCGACGAGGTCGCAGCCGCCCGGCAGAGCCTCGGTGACGGCTGCCCGCACCTGCCACGCCGGAAGCCGCTCGGCCAGCAGCAGGTCCGCGAGCTCCCGCTCCGCGGCCATCCCGAGCGGCAGCGGAGCCCCGAGCGTGAGCGCCGTCCGGGCCCGCCCGCTGCCCCGCGACGCGAGCGGCAGGCCGGCTGCGGTCAGCCGGTCGTGCCAGCCCGGGATGAAGTCACGCGGGGACTCGGCTGGGTCGCCGGCCCGGCGGCGGAACGCGAGCCTCCAGCGCTGACGGGGCTCGGCACCGCCCGCCTGTCCCCCCTCGCCCGCCCCGGAATCGGACTCCACGTCTGGTAGTCTGCGGCACGATGGACGACCCCGCCCGAGGCCAGGCACGGAAGGCCGGCCCGCCGGCCGGGGCGCGGGCGGAACCCACACCCGGCCGCGCCGGGGGTCGCGCGTCGGCGGCAGACGCCACGGCCTCCGACGGCCCTGATGCCCCGCTTCGAGAGCGCCGCGTCGATGAAGCCCGCCTCCGGGCGCCGACGCCGCGGGTCGCGCTGGTGCTTTTCGCGGCGACCGTCGTCGCCTTCCTTCTGTACCAGGGCCGGGAGGCGCTCAGCCCGTTCGTCGTCGGCCTCCTTCTCGTCTACCTCCTGAATCCGCCGGTCGAGTGGCTCACCCGCCTTCGCGTGCCGCGCTGGGCCGCGATCCTCGCTGTCTACGCGGTCGTCGTGTTCGTGATCGTCCAGGCCGTGTCGTTCATGATGCGGCCCCTGGTCGACCAGATCAGGAGATTCGCAGACGATCTCCCCGGCCTGCTCGGCAACCTGGACCGGTTCTATCGGGACCTCGACCTGCCGCCCGCATTCCGCGAGGCGATCGACGATGGGCTGGAGGGCCTTGCCGCCGGCGGCGGCATCGACGTGCTCCTCCCCGTCGTCAACGTGACGGCCGGCTTCGTGAGCTCGATCTTCGGTTACCTGATCATCCCGGTCTGGGCGTTCTACCTGCTCAAGGACCGGCGCGAGCTGACCGTCGCCGTCGACCAGGCGCTGCCCCCACGGTGGCGGACGGATGTCTGGGCGATCACCCGGATCGTCGAGCGGGTCTTCTCCCAATGGATTCGGGCCCAGGTGTTCCTCGGCTTCATGGTCGGCATCGCGACGTTCGCCGGCCTGCTCATCCTCAATGCGACCGTCGACCCGATCTTCGGACGGTTCGCGCTCCTTCTCGCGGTCATCGCCGGGGTGTTCGAGCTGCTGCCGATCATCGGACCGATCCTCGCGGCGATTCCGGCAGTCCTGCTCGCGATGACCGCGGGACCCCAGGCGGCGCTCGCTGCCCTCGTGCTCTACTTGCTCGTCCAGCAACTGGAGAACAATCTCCTCGTGCCGAAGATCCAGGGTGACGCCGTCGAGCTCCATCCGAGCGCCGTGATGTTCTCCCTCGTCGTCGGCGGCGCGATCGCCGGCCTCCTTGGCGCGATCCTCGCGCTGCCCGTGACCGCGGCCGCTCGAAACATCTTCCGCTACCTGTTCCGCCGGCTCTCGCCCCCCGACGAGGTGGGCACGACCGTCGCCGCCACCGAGCCCGCGCGTGCCTGACCAGCTCGACCCGTACAAGACGCTGCAGGTCGATCCCGAAGCTGATCCGGAGGTCATCCAGGCGGCCTATCGACGCCTCGCCCGCAAGTACCACCCCGATGTCGTGTCGGGACCGGATGCCGCCGCGAAGATGGTCGCCATCAACCGCGCCTGGGCGCTGCTCGAGGACCCTGAGGCTCGGGCGGCCTACGACCACGAGCGGGCGGAACGGGCTACGCGAGAGAAGCGCCGTACGACCGGGCGATCCGTCGGCCGGCCGGACGACACGGAAACCGCGTCCGGCGCGTCATCGGCGAGTGGCGCCGCGCCGCGCCGACCAGCCCATCGCGACCCGGAGCCGCCCCGGAACGCGGACACAGTCTCGCGGGACTGGACGTCAGGTCGATCAACGGTCGGCAGCGGGTACGACCCCCGGACGATGGGCGCGCGCGAGGGCTTCGGGGCGGCCGGGCCACCGCCCGGGAACCCGTCCGGAACCGTCCTCACGTTCGGTCGGTATGCGGGCTGGTCGACCGGAGAGGTGGGCCGGCGCGACATCGAGTACCTGGAGTGGCTCGACCGCGTCCCGATCGGCCGGCCGTATCGCGACGAGATCGACCAGATCCTTCGGCGCGCCGGACGGCGCAACGCGGCGCCGCCCGATTCGACTCCCCGGCGCGGCTTCTTTCGGCGCGGTTAGGCAGGCCACGCGGCCGGGCGTTTCAACTCGCGGCCCCTTTTGATCATCACCAGTCCGTCCGCGTCTGGCGGATATTGATGCTCTGGATGATCCCAAGGCCGATTGCAAGGCTCACCAGCGAAGCACCGCCATGAGTGATGAACGGCAACGGGATCCCGGTGATCGGCATGATCCCAATGACCATCCCGACGTTGACGACCAGCTGGAACAGGATCATCGCCGCGATGCCGCAGCAGAACAGCGTGCCGAATGGATCGGGTGACCGCCACGCGGCGACGAGGACCCGCCAGAGCAGGGCGGCGAAAAGCGCGAAGAGCACGAGGGCCCCGATGAAGCCGAGCTCCTCCGCCAGAACGGCGAATACGAAGTCGGTTGTCTGGACGGGAAGGGCGTCGAGCCCGTTCTGGGTGGAATTCGTCAACCCTTTGCCCACCCAGCCGCCCGAGCCGACACTCATCTGTGCCTGGTGGAGCTGGTAGCCGGCGCCCTGGATGTCCGGCGTCGGGCTGAGGAACGACGTCAACCGTTCCTTCTGGTAGTCGCGCAGGATGTGGTCCCAGGCGAGCGGAATGAACGCGATCGCTCCACCGGCGAGCGCGGCGAGCCACTTCAGGCTGGCCCCGGACATAAACAGGATGCCGGCCGTGATCGCGGCCAGGACGAGCGACGTCCCGAGGTCGGGCTGCGCCATCACGAGGAGCCACGGCGGAACGACGAGGAGGCAGGCACCCAGGATCGGCCCGACCGACTCGAGTCGGCCTGCCTTCGACCCGAGGTAGTCCGCGAGGACGACGATCATGAGGATCTTCGCCAGCTCGCTGAACTGGAACACGAGCGGACCGATCGTCACCCAGCGGGAAGCGCCGCTCACGCCATCCCCGACTACCAGCGTCAATACGAGCAGGCCCACCTGGACGATGTAGAGCGGCCACGCGAACGTCCTGAGCCACCTGTAGTCGATGGCCGTTGCGACCGCGAATGCAACCAGGGCGACCCCGGCCCACATCAACCCGCGCAGGAACGTCGATCCCGCTTCGAGGATCGGCCCTGCCGCCGCGCTGTTGCTGTAGGCCATCACGACACCGAGCGCGCCGAGAACCAGGGCGTACGTCGTCAGCTGAAGGTCGAGCCGGCGCCATGCCGCCTCCGCCGGCCGCGCCGCCCATTGGTACGTGGGTCGCAAGGCGACGTTCATCGGTCGTCCTCGTAGAAGTTGCCGCGCTCGAGCAGGCGGTGGTTGCGGAAGTCCTTCTTGATCCCGAAATGAAGCTGGAAGTAGTACTTCACGATCTCGGTCGCTGCGTTGCCTTTCGTCCGGGAGTCGTAGGCGAACGCGAGGACGATGAGCTCGGAATCCGTGCGGGCGACAGCCTTCAGACCCTTCGGATCGTCGGCACGCTTCTGCGGGTCCTTTGGCACGAACGCCACGAACCACGAGTGGAAGGGCAGCCGACCCCGGCGGTCCCGGCTGCCGAACTCGGCCGTGCCCGACTTGCCGGCCATGACGATCGGAAGATCGACGAGGTTGGAGGTGTGCCGGATCAGCTGGACGTTGCGGGCGGCCTCGCGCATGTCCTTCAGTACGCTCATGGGAGCGTCGACTTCGCGGATGAGCCTCGGCTCGAATGATCGGACCACGCTCCCGTCGGCGGCGACGATCTCGCGGACGACCTGGGGTTGGTACAGCCTCCCGCCGTTCGCGAGCGCGGCGTAGGCATTGATGAGCTGGATGGGCGTGACGGCGTCGTACCCTTGCCCAATCCCTGCCTGGTAGACCTCGCCTGGATAGATCGGCTCACCCAGCGCGTCGAGCTTCCATTGGTTCGTGGGCACGATGCCGCGCACCTCGTTGGGCAGGTCGATCCCGGACTCCGCGCCGAATCCGTACTCCTTCGCCCAATGGCCAAGGCGATCGATACCCAGTTTTCCGGCGAGCTGGAAAAAGTACGTATCGCTCGAGTGGCCGAATCCGCAGTCGAGGTCGCACAGGCCCCAGCCACGCCTGTTCCAGTCGTAGAACCGGGTGCTGCCGAGGCTGAGGTAGGCCGCGGTTCGGAGCTGCGTCGATGCGGTGATCTCTCCGTCGGCCAAGGCGCCCGTGCCGGCGACGAGCTTGTACGTGGACCCGGGCGGGTAGTGGGCATTGATCGCGTGGTTCAGGAGGGGCTTGTCGGGATTGCCAAGCAGGGACTGATAGTCCGCGTTGCTGATGCCTCCACTGAAGGCGTTGTTGTCGTAGGTCGGAAGGCTGACCATCGCGAGAATCTCGCCGGTCTGCGGGTTCATGACGATCACGACCCCACGCTTGAGCCCGCCCGCCTCGATCCCCCACTTGAGCGCCTTCTCGGCGAATTGCTGCTCCGCTACGTCAATCGAAAGCCAGAGTGAATTGCCCGCCTGCGGCTCTCGTTCAGTCCGAAGTACATGGATTTGGCGACCAGTCGCGTCTTTCTCGACGCTTTCGGCACCGAAAACGCCACGGAGGTCGGCTTCGTACACGGCCTCGACTCCGGCCCTGCCGATGGAGTCGGCGGGCTGGTAGCCATTTGCCTTCAGCTCGGTCAGCTGGTCAGGTCCGATCGGACCCGTATAGCCAATGAGCTGGGCGACGAGCGGTCCGGCGGGATATTCGCGCCTCGCCTCGACGACGACCTCGACCCCCGGCAGGTCGAGGTGCGATTCGGAGATGAGGTCGGCAGTGGGGCGTGGGACATCCCGGACGACCCGGACCAGGTCGAACCGGGATCCGGGGCTCGCGTCGATCGCGGTGATGATCGCGACTGGGTCTATGTCCAGGAGCGACGAGAGCCGGTTCGCGACCTCCGTGCGACGCGACAGGGGCAAGTCGGCCGGCCGGATCCCAACCGTGAACGATGCGACGTTCTGGACGAGAACCCTGCCCTCGCGGTCGAAGATGAGGCCGCGGAATGACGCGATCGGCCGGCGGGAGACGCTGGTCCGCTGGGCCGGCCCTGCATTCTCGGCCGCGCCGGCGATCTGCAATTGGAATAGACGGGCCGTGAGGCCCCCGATGGCGATGGCGGTCGCAAGCCCGAAGGCGACGAAACGGATCACTCGGCGGTCCTGGGCGGGGCGTCCGTCGAGAAAGCCGCTCACCAGTCGGCTGTCTCCGGGTCGACGTGGCGGTCTCGGAAGGAGATCGCGAGCGGGCCCACCACGGCCGCCAGGACCGCGTCATACAGGACCCCGGGCAGCAGGGTTCGAAGAGGGTCGGGATCCGGGATGGGTGCGCGGAGGGCGCCGTAGGCGACGAGGAGGAGGAGGGAGTTCACGAAGCTGAGGAGGATGACGAGGGGGACCGGGGAGAACGGCCTGATCCCCGACAGCGGACGGGCGAGCATCGCGGCCGCACCCAGGGAGACAAGCAAGGCGAAGGCGGAGGATCCGAGCGGACGTTGCCCAAGCACATCAAGCGCGAGGCCGCCTGCGAGTGCCCAGACCAGTCCACTCTCTACTCCGGCCGCGACCGTCCAGACCACGCCGAGAACCAGCACGAGGTGCGGGGCTGCGCCACCCACCTCCAAATGCGGCCCGACGGTCGATTCGAGCAGCGCAACCACCGTCGCCCCGACCGCGGCGAGTAACCAACTCATTCAGGCGGCCGATCACCCCGACGACCATTGCAAGCGGCAGCTCGGGGGCAAGTATCCCACGCGATAGGAGGCGCGGAGCGACGAAAGGGCAGTTCAGGGCAGTCCAGGCTCTTTGGGGTGCCGCCCGGGCGCGTTTCACGTGGAACATGCGGGCCCTCCATGGACGGCCTCGTTCCACGTGAAACACCGGTCAATCGGCCGCCAATCGCCAGGCAAGCCCGACCCGTCATGATGTACGCGGCCGCGGCTCGCCCCGAGGCAGAGAAGGGGGTTGAGATGGTAGAATCACGATCGTGAAGGCGTCTCGGGCAGGTCACTGAGTGGGGCAAACGATCGCCTGCGCAAACCAGAAGGGTGGAGTCGGAAAGACCACGACCGTGGTCAATCTCGCGACCTACCTGGCCCGCGCGGGTGAGCGGGTACTCGTCATCGACCTCGATCCACAAGGGAATGCGACGAGCGGCTTCGGTGTCGACCGGGGGACGGTCGATCAATCCATCTACGAGGCGGTCGTCGACGCGGTCGCCCTGACCGACCTCATCGTCGAGACTGGCGCAGAAGGCGTACGGCTGATCCCTTCATCGATAGCGCTGGCCGGCGCCGAAGTGGAGCTGGCGCCCCTCGAACAGCGCGAGCGGCGCCTCGCTCGCCTCCTCTCCGCCATCGCCCCGGACTACGACTACGTTCTCATCGACTGCCCGCCGTCCCTTGGACTGCTGACGGTCAACGCCCTCACTGCCGCCGACTCGGTTCTGATCCCGATGCAGTGCGAGTACTACGCCCTGGAAGGACTTACCCAGCTGATCGCCACCATTCACCTCGTTCGCGAGCATCTCAATCCAGCCCTCGAGATCAAGGGGGTCGTCCTGACCATGTACGACGCTCGGACGAACCTGTCCGCCGAGGTTGCCGCCGAAGTCCGACGGCACCTCAACAAGACGGTCTACGAGACCGTCATTCCCCGGACTGTTCGGCTGTCCGAGGCGCCGAGTTACGGGCTGCCGATCGCCCTGTATCGGCCGGACTCCCGGGGTGCCGAGGCGTACCGTCAACTGGCGGACGAGCTTCGCCGCCGCGATGGGCGCGCCGATGCCGTGGAGGCGGCTTACGCATGACGACCAAACCTGAGCGCCCGGAGCGTCACCAGGGCCTGGGCAGGGGCCTCTCGTCGCTCATCCCGCAACGCACGCCGCCGGCGGGGCCGATCGAGATCCCGGTCAGGCGCATTCTCTCGAACCCCTACCAGCCACGGCGGCGGGTCGACGACGAGGCACTCAAGGGTCTCCGGGACAGCATCCTGGAGCACGGCGTCATCCAGCCCATCCTCGTCACGGAGACGATCGAGGGCTACCGCCTCGTCGCGGGCGAGCGTCGCCTCCGGGCGGCGGAGCTTGCCGGCCTCGAACGGATCCCTGCGGTCGTCCGGCAGCTGGCCGACGCCGGGCAGCTCGAGCTGGCGCTCGTCGAGAACCTCCAGCGGGCCGACCTCAATTCAATGGAGGAGGCCCACGCCTATCAGCAGCTGATCGTCGAGTTCGGCTTTACGCAGGAGACCGTCGCGGGCCGGGTCGGTCGGGCCCGCTCGACTGTCGCGAACACCCTTCGCCTGCTCGAGCTGGAACCGAGCGTCCAGGCGGCGATCGCCGACGGCAGTCTCACCGAGGGGCACGGCAGGACGCTCGTCGGCCTCGAGCCGGAGTTCCAGGCACGCCTGCTGGACTCCATCGTCGGGCAGGCCCTTTCAGTCCGCCAGACCGAGGAGCTCGTTCGTCGCCTCAAGGAGCCCCGTCCGACAGCGGCCGCCACGAAACGGCGAGCCGATCCGGACCTAGAGCGGGTAGAGGAGGACCTGCGCAGATCGCTCGGGACGAAGGTCAGCCTCGCCCGAACCCGCCGCGGCGGAAGGATCGTGATCGAGTACTACAGCGACGAGGATCTCGAGCGCCTGTACGAGCGCCTGACCGGAGGTAAGGCGTGACCGGCGAAGCCACGCGCACCCGAGTCGATTCGGCTACCAACGGTTCCGGCCGCGCCCGCAAGCCGCGCGTCTCCGGGTCTGACTACACCGCGGCGAGCATCCAGGTCCTCGAGGGGACCGACCCGGTTCGGCAGACGCCAGGGATGTTCATCGGTTCGACGGATGAGCGCGGCCTCCACCACCTCATCTGGGAGGTTGTCGACAACTCGATCGACGAGGTGATGGCCGGCCACGCAACGAAGATCTCGGTGACGATTCACCCTGACAGCACGGTCATCGTCGAGGACGACGGGCGAGGTGTCCCGGTCGGCAAGCACTCCACCGGGAAGGACGCGCTCGAGGTCGTTCACACCGTCCTCCACGCCGGCGGCAAGTTCGGAGGTGGCGGATACAAGGTGTCGGGTGGCCTTCACGGGGTCGGCGTGAGCGTCGTCAACGCGCTGTCCGAGTGGATGCGTGTCGAATCGGCACGCGAGGGGTACGTCTGGTCCCAGGAGTACTCGCGCGGCAAGCCGACTACCAAGGTGAGGAAGGGTGAACCGGCCGGCGACCGTCGTGGGACGCGTACCGCCTTCCGGGCCGACCCGACCGTCTTCGAGACGATCGAGTTTTCGTTCGACACCATCGTCCAGCGGATCCGTGAGTCGGCCTACCTGACGAAGGGCGTCTGGATCGCGTTCCGCGATGAGCGATCGGACCGTGAGCGCTCGTTCTACTTCGAGGGCGGCCTCCAGTCGTTCGTCCGCCACCTGAATCGGAACAAGGAGGTTCTTCACGCCCGCCCGATCTACGTCGAGCGGAAGGACGCCGCGACGACCGTCGAGGTCGCCCTCCAGTACAACGACTCGTACACGGAGAACGTCCTCGCGTTCGCGAACAACATCAACACCGTCGACGGCGGGACGCACGTGACAGGCTTCCGAACTGCCCTCACGGGCTCGCTCAACGACTGGGCGCGACGGGCGGGCATGTTGAAAGAGTCGGATCCTAACCTGACCGGCGACGACGTCCGCGAGGGCCTCACCGCGGTCGTGAGCGTCAAGCTCCTCAAGCCGCAGTTCGAGGGCCAGACCAAGGCAAAGCTCGGCAATGCGGAGGTCAAGGGCCAGGTCCAGAACGCGCTGTCGGAGAGCCTCGGCCAGTACCTCGACGAGAACCCCGGGGACGGCCGCCGAATCATCGAGAAGTGCCTGACGTCTGCTCGGGCGCGAGAGGCCGCGCGCAAGGCCCGCGACCTCGTCATCCGCAAGGGCGCCCTCGACGGACTCTCGCTTCCCGGCAAGCTCGCGGACTGCCAGGAGCGGGACCCGGCGCGGAGCGAGCTCTACATCGTCGAGGGGGACTCCGCCGGGGGATCGGCGAAGCAGGGACGGAACCGCCGATTCCAGGCCGTGCTCCCCCTCCGCGGCAAGCTCCTGAACGTGGAGAAGGCACGGCTGGACAAGATCGTCGCGAGCGAGAACATCCGGCCGCTGATCATCGCGCTCGGTGCCGGCATCGAGGGGATCAGCGACAGCTTCGACCTGACGAAGCTGCGCTACCACCGAATCATCATCATGACCGACGCGGACGTCGACGGCGCCCACATCCGGACGCTCCTGTTGACGTTCTTCTACCGGCACATGCCCCAGGTAATCAACGCCGGCTATCTCTACATCGCCCAACCGCCGTTGTACCGGGTCAGCACCGGCAAGGTCACGAAGTACGCTCAGAGCGAGCGGGAGCGCGATCGCCTCATCAAGGACTTCAATGTCAAGAACCTGTCCGTCCAGCGCTTCAAGGGCCTGGGTGAGATGAACGCCGACCAGCTCTGGGAAACGACGATGAACCCGGACACGCGAACGCTCCTGCGCGTCGACGCAGACCGCGCCGCGGCGGCCGATGAGATCTTCGACACCCTGATGGGCGAGAAGGTGGCGCCGCGGAAGGACTTCATCAAGTCCGAGGCGCGCAAGGTCCGCAACCTTGACGTCTGACTCTCCGGCGGGCGCCACGGCCGGCGTTGTCCCCGGGCCGGGCGTACCGCGATTCGAGATCTCGCCCCACAACTGCTTCGCCTGCGGGACGCTGAACACGCACGGCCTCCGACTGCTGCTCCACGTCGAGTCCGGCCGGTCGTGGTCGGACGTGACGCTCCAACCGAGGTTCGAGGGCTGGCACGGCATTGCCCACGGCGGAATCCTCTGCACCATCCTCGACGAGGTCATGGCGTGGGCGCTCGTCGGCACCGACAACTGGGGACTGACGACGAGGCTGTCGGTCGACTTCCGCAAGCCTGTCGAGGTCGGCCGTCCATTCAGGGCCGAGGGCTGGGTGACCCGATCGCGACGCCGCCTTGTCGAGACGGCAGCCCACCTTGTCGACGCGGAGAACGGCAGCGAGCTCGCCACCGCCCGGGGTGTCTACTTCGCTGCCGGAGAGGCCAGGAAGAAGGAGCTTCGCGAACGCTACGGATTCCGCACCGTGACGGCGTCGCGTGATACTCCCGGCTCCGTGGCCCGGGCGCTGACGGGCAGCGGAGACGTCGCCAGGTGACGGCCGCCGCCGCGAACCCCCTCGCGCCGGCGACGGCTCGGGCCGTCGCATTCGTGGCCGCCCGGCGGGCCGGCGCCGAGGAGCTCGGATTCCACCTCGCGGACCTGATCGGCGACCCGGACGAGCTCATCGGTGAGCTGAGACGAGGCCTCGGCGGGCTCGCCGATCCGGAGTACGTGGCAGGACAGCAGTTCGTCGCGCCCGGGATCGGCGAGGTCCTCGGCGTCCGTTGGCCGCTCCTCTCGGCAGTGGCGCGGACCTTTCGCAACGCGACCCGACGAGACTCGCCCGCGCCCCTCCTGTTCGTCGCCGAGCGCCTGTTTCGCGAGAGCCCCCTCGAGTTTCGGTGGTTCGCCTTCGGGCTCCTCGAGCGCCTCCTCGAGGCCGAGCCGGAACGCGCCTGGCAACTCCTGCGGCGCGGGGCGCGCGAGGCCGCCGACTGGATCACCGTCGACACACTCGCCCACCCCTACGGCCGAGGCATCCTCCTCGAGTCGTACCGCTGGGCGGAACTGGAGCAGCTCGCCTTCTCGACGTCGCGCTGGGAGCGCCGGCTCGTCGGCTCGACGATTGCCACGCTCCCGTTCATCGACCGCGAGGCCGGCCGGCAGCCGGAGATCGCGACCCACGGCCTCGGGCTGGTGGGCGAGCTCATCGGCGACGCCGAGCCGGACGTCCAGAAGGCCCTCGCATGGGCTCTTCGGTCGCTGGTCCTCGTCGATGCTCCGGCCGTCGAGCGCTTCTGCCGGCGAGAGGCAATCGCGGCCCGGAGCGAAGGCGACGGCCACCGCGCGTGGGTCGTCCGGGAGGCTCTGCCCAAGCTCGCTCCTGCGGTCGGAGCGGAACTGCGCGACGCGCTGGCCGGCGTCCGGCGCCGGCCCGGTGCGCCATCGACGTCCCGGGCCGCCGGCACCGCGGCCCGCGTCTCCACGCTGAACCCGGGCGGCCCGCAGCCCGAGCCACCCCTGACGTGATGACCACCCGCCGCCCCGCGAGGAGAGACGATCCGTGACCGACGATCTGGGCAACATCCGAGCCGTCCGCATCGAGGACGAGATGCGGGTGAGCTACCTCGACTACGCGATGAGCGTGATCGTCGCCCGCGCCCTGCCCGACGTCCGCGACGGCCTCAAGCCCGTCCACCGCCGGATCCTCTACACGATGGGCGAGATGGGCCTGTCGGCCACGAGCTCGTTCCGGAAGTGCGCGGCGATCGTCGGCGAGGTGATGGGCAAGTACCACCCGCACGGCGACGTGGCGCTGTACGACGCGCTCGTCCGGCTCGCCCAGGACTTCTCGATGCGCTACCCGCTCGTCGACGGGCAGGGCAACTTCGGAAGCGTCGACGGCGACAGCGCGGCGGCGATGCGGTACACGGAGGCGCGCCTGACCGGGATCGCGGCCGAGATGCTGGCCGACATCGACAAGGAGACCGTCGACTTCACCGACAACTACGACGGGACCCAGAAGGAGCCGACGGTCCTGCCGGCGAAGCTGCCGAACCTGCTGATCAACGGCTCGTCGGGGATCGCCGTCGGAATGGCGACGAACATCCCGCCCCACCACCTCGGAGAGATCGTCGACGCGACGATCGCCCTGATCGGCGATCCGGAGATCACCTCCGACGACCTGTGCGAGCACATCAAGGGGCCCGATTTCCCGACCGGAGGCACGATCTACCGGTTCGAGCAGCAGCGCAACCTGCTGACCGGTGAGAACGAGACGGTCGACGCGATCCGCCAGATGTACGCGCACGGCCGCGGCCGGGTCGTCATGCGCGCCCAGGTCGCGTTCGAAGAGATCCGCGGGGACCGGATGGCGATCATCGTGACCGAGCTGCCGTACCAGGTGAACAAGGCCACCCTGCTCGAGAAGATCGCCGACCTCGTCAAGGACAAGAAGGTCGACGGCATCGCAGACCTGCGCGACGAGTCGGACCGGGACGGGATGCGGATCTTCATCGAGATCAAGCGGGACGCGAACCCGCACAAGGTGCTGAACAACCTCTTCAAGCACACCGCGCTGCAGATGGCGTTCAACATGAACATGCTGGCGCTCGTCGACGGGCAGCCCCAGACGCTGCCGCTGAAGTCCGTTCTCCAGCACTACGTCGACCACCGCCGCGAGATCGTCCGGCGACGGACGGAGTTCGATCTCGGCAAGGCCCGGGCGCGGGCCCACATCCTCGAGGGCCTGAAGATCGCCCTCGACAACCTCGACGCCGTGATCAGGACGATCCGCGAATCGGCCGACGTCGACGTGGCCCGGACGAACCTCATGAACCGGTTCACCCTGTCCGAGCTGCAGGCCCAGGCGATCCTCGACATGCGGCTCGCCCGCCTGGCCGCCCTCGAGCGCAAGAAGATCGAGGACGAGTACCTCAGCGTGATCCAGCTCATCGCCGAGCTGGAGGACATCCTGGCCAACCCGAGCCGGGTGCTCGGGATCATCAAGGACGAGCTCACCGAGCTGAAGCGGAAGTACGCCGGCGAGCGGCGGACCCGGGTCGCTGACGACACGAGCCGCGAGATGACCGACGAGGACCTCATCGCCGACGAGGACGTCGTCGTGACGATCTCCGGCCGTGGTTACGCCAAGCGCCAGCCGGTCGCGACCTACCGCCGCCAGCACCGGGGCGGCAAGGGGATCATCGGCCACGTGACCCGCGAGGAGGACGCGGTCGACCGTCTCGTCGTGGCGAACACCCACGACTGGGCGCTGTTCTTCACGAACCGGGGGCGGGTGTTCAGCGCGAAGGTCCACATGATCCCGGACGCGAGCCGCCAGGCGAAAGGGATCCCGATCATCAACCTGCCGGGGGTCCAGGTCGAGGCCGGCGAAGTGCCGATGGCAACGATCGTGCTGCCGAACTTCGAGCCCGGCCACTATCTCGTCATGGCCACCCGGAAAGGCCAGATCAAGAAGACCCCGCTCGAGCAGTTCGAGCGGGTCCGCTCGACCGGCATCCGGGCGATCACGATCAACGATGACGATGAGCTCGCCTGGGTCGACGTCTCGAGCGGCGCCGACGACATCATCATCGCCACCTCGGAGGGGATGCTCGCCCGGTTCGCCGAAAGCGAGGTCCGGCCGATGGGCCGCGACGCCGCAGGCGTGATCGGCATCCGCCTGCTGAAGAAGAAGGGCGACAGCGTCATCGCGATGACGGTGGTCGAGCCGGAGGCCGATCTCCTCGTGCTGACCGAGACGGGCTACGGCAAGCGGGTACCGCTGACCGAGTTCCGCCGCAAGCACCGGGGCGGCCAGGGAGTCCGGCTCATCAGCCTCGAGGGCAAGAAGACCGGCTCCGTGGCGGCCGTCGAGCAGGTCACAGAGCTCGATGAGGAGCTCCTCCTGATCTCCGCCGGCGGGCAGGTCGTCCGGACCGAGGTCAAGTCGATCAATCGCCAGAAGGCGCAAGCCCGCGGGGTCATCACCATGCGGATGAACGAGGGGGATCGGGTCGTCTCGATCGCCGCCTTCCGGGCCGGGCTGGCGGAGCGGGGGAGCATCGGCGACAATGGCGACCCCGACGGCGGGTCGGGAGACGGGCCTGGTTCCGGGTCGGGAGCTTGAACCAACCGTGACGAGGTTCAGCGAGCTGGAGGCGACGGTGCACGCAGACCAGTTCGGGGTCTATACGGGCAACGCCAACCCGGACCTCGCCCGGAAGATCTCCCGCTACCTCGATACAGAGCCCGGGAAGATCGAGGTCTTCCAGTTCGCCAACGAGAACATCTTCGTCAAGATCCTCGACAACGTCCGCGAGAAGGACGTCTTCCTCATCCAGCCGACGAGCCATCCCGTCAACCAGTCGATCATGGAGCTCCTGATCATGATCGACGCGTTCAAGCGGGCGAGTGCCGGCCGGATCACGGCGGTCATCCCGTTCTACGCGTACGGGCGGTCGGACAAGAAGGACCAGCCCCGGGTTCCGATCACCGCCCGCCTGATCGCCGACATGATCACCGTCGCCGGCGCGGACCGGGTCCTGACGATGGACCTCCACCAGGGCCAGATCCAGGGGTTCTTCAATATCCCGGTCGACGAGCTGACGGCCGTCCACATCCTGTCGAACTACTTCAAGGACAAGCACCTCGAGGACCTCGTCGTGGTCACCGATCTCGGCTTCGCCAAGCGCGCCCGGGCCTTCGCCGAGCTGCTCGACGCCCCCCTCGCGATCATCGAGAAGCGGCGGATCGGCAACCTCGACCGGGCGGAGCTGATGAACGTCATCGGCGACGTTCGCGGCAAGCGCGCGGTCATCGTGGACGACGAGATCGACACGGCCAGCACGATGACCGAGATCGTCCGGGCCCTCCAGCGGGACAACGTGTCGGAGATCTACGCCTGCGCTACCCACGGCGTGCTGAGCGGCCCGGCCGTCGACCTCATTCGCGATTCACCGCTGCTCGAGGTCGTCCTGACCGACTCGATCCCCCTGCCCGCCCACAAGCGGATCCCGAAGATCAAGACCATCTCGGTCGCTCCGCTCATCGGTGAGGCGATCAAGCGGATCCACCGCGGCGAATCGGTCGGCGCGCTCTTCTCCAGCGACGTGGCGCTGACCCAGGAGATGCTCCTCTGGGAGGACGGCGTCTCGCGGAAACTCGACCTGCGCAACGAGCCCGACCACGCGGCGGGCGACGGCGACCCGCCGAAGTCGAGGCCGAACCCAGAGCTGGCGTCGGCGGCCAAGCCGGCGAAACGATGACCCTCCAGCAGCACCGGCCGGACGGCCGGGGCGGTCTCGAGCCGCACCGCGTCCCGGATCGGGACTGGCAGCGCCGCCTCCGGTCGCCGCGCTGGGGCGCGTCGCTGGGGCGAGGCCGCCTGCCGCAGCTGAAGAACCCGGAGATGAACCCCACCCCGACGTGGATGGCCGTGCTTTTCTGGCTGGGCCTGGCGGTCGTGACCTTCGTCGTGCTGGTGATTGGTTACGGAACAGGGTTCTGGGGGTAGACCCTCCGAGGTCCCGCCGCCGGCGACTTCCTGTCATCCGCTCTCCACACGGGCCCAATGTCCGGCCGGAGCCTGCCACGGAGATCGGGCGAGGCGCCGCTCGATCAGGGTGGAGGCAAGCCGCCCTATACTTTCCCATCCATGAAGCTCTTTTCCCGATTCGTCGACTCGAACGACCGCGAGGTCCGGCGGATTCAACCCCTGGTCGACGAGGCAAACGCCCTCGAGGCCGAGATCGAGGCGCTGTCCGAAGACGAAATCCGGGCTCGTTTCGACGAGATCCGGACCGAGATCCGGGAGCTCGCCCAGCCCGACGAGCCGGACGAGGACGAGCTCCACCACCCCGACCTCGAGCGCCGCCGGGAGCTGGCCAAGGCCCGTCGGAAGCGGGAGAACGAGCGGATCCAGGCGGCCCTGGACGACGTGATCCCGGACGTCTTCGCGATGGCCCGCGAGGCGATGAGGCGGACCCTCGGGATGCGTCACTTCGACGTCCAGCTCATCGGCGGGGTCGTCCTCCACCAGGGCCGCATCGCGGAGGCGAAGACCGGCGAGGGCAAGACGCTCGTCGCTCCCCTGGCGGCGATCCTCAACTCGCTCACCGGCCGGGGCGTCCACATCGTGACGGTGAACGACTACCTGGCCCGGCGCGATCCGCAGTGGATGGGCCCCATCTACCACTTCCTCGGGGTCAGCCTCGGGATGATCACCCACGACGCGTCGTTCGTGTTCGAACCCGGCTACCCCACGACCGACGAGCGCCTGATCAACCTCCGGCCGGTCGAGCGCGCGGAGGCCTATGCCGCCGACGTCACCTACGGCACGAACAACGAGTTCGGGTTCGACTACCTGCGCGACAACATGGTCGTCGAGCTCGACCAGCGGGTCCAGCGCGAGCGGGCGTTCGCGATCGTCGACGAGGTCGACAACATCCTCATCGACGAGGCGCGGACCCCGCTGATCATCTCCGGCCAGGCCGAGGAGTCGGCCGACCTGTACTACACGTTCGCCCGGCTCGTGCCCCGGCTGAAGGGCCGGCCAGAAGGCGCGGAAGAGGGCGGCGACTTCTTCGTCGACCTCAAGGACCGGGCCGTCTCGCCGACCGAGGACGGCATCTCGAGGATGGAGCAGTTCCTCGCCGTCCCGAACATGTACGACGCCGATCCCAGGCTCGCCCGTCACTTCGAGCAGGCGCTCCGGGCCCACGCGCTCTACAAGCGCGACCGGGACTACATCGTCAAGGACGGCGAGATCATCATCGTCGACGAGTTCACGGGGCGTCAGATGCCGGGTCGCCGCTGGAGCGAGGGCCTCCACCAGGCGATCGAGGCGAAGGAGGGCCTCCGGGTCCAGCGCGAGAGCGTGACACTCGCCACGATCACGTTCCAGAACTACTTCCGGCTGTACGACAAGCTGGCGGGCATGACCGGCACGGCGATGACCGAGGCCGAGGAGTTCCACAAGATCTACAACCTCGAGGTCGTGGCGATCCCGACCCACCAGCCGATGATCCGGGACGACGAATCGGACCTCGTGTTCCGCAACGAGGTGGGCAAGTTCGGCGCCGTCATCAACGAGATCGTCGAGATGACGGAGGCGGGCCGGCCGGTCCTCGTCGGCACGGTGTCGGTGGAGAAGTCGGAGATCCTGTCGTCGATGCTCAAGCGGCGGGGGATCGCACACGAGACCCTCAACGCGAAGTTCCACGAGAAGGAATCGGGGATCGTCGCCCAGGCCGGCAAGTCCGCCGCGGTGACGATCGCCACGAACATGGCCGGCCGCGGGACGGACATCCAGCTGGGCGGCAATCCCGCGGGGCTGGCGTCGGAGATCCTCCACAAGCGCGGCCTCAACCCGGCCGAGGTCGACAAGGCCACATACGAGGCCGCCCTCGCCGAGGCGAAGACGATCTGCGACGAAGACCACGTCCGGGTCGTGGAGGCCGGCGGGCTCCACATCGTCGGCACGGAGCGGCACGACTCGCGCCGGATCGACAACCAGCTCCGCGGCCGGGCCGGCCGCCAGGGCGACCCGGGCAGCAGCCGCTTCTACCTGTCGCTCGAGGACGACCTCATGAAGAGGTTCGCCAACGAGCGCGTCTCAGGCCTCATGGAGCGGCTCGGCCTCGAGGACGACGTGGCGATCGAGTCGCGTCTCGTGTCCAAGACGATCGAAGGCGCGCAAAGCCGGGTCGAGGGCTTCAACTTCGACATGCGCAAGCGCGTCGTCGAGTTCGACGACGTCATCAACAAGCAGCGCGAGACGATCTACGCCGAGCGCGACAAGGTCCTCCGCAACGAGGACCTGGGCGAGACGGTCAGCGTCTTCGTCGAGGACGAGATGGAGGCGCTCGCGGACCAGTTCCTGTCGGCGCCGGCGCCCGACGACTGGAACATGGAAGGACTGTCGGCCGCTCTCCACGCGATGGGCGTCGACGGGCCCGGGACGACCGAGGACGAGCTCTGGGACGTCGGCGCGCGGGACGCGATCGCGGCTCATCTCCACGACATCGGCGACGCACGGCTCGAGGCGCGAGCGGCCGAGGTCGGGGAGTCCGACTGGTCGCTGGTCGAGCGGATGGTCCTGCTCCGAACCATCGACTCACTCTGGGTCGAGCACCTGACCGAGCTGGACGACATGCGCCGGGGCATCGGGCTCCGGGGGTACGCCCAGCAGGACCCCCTGAACGAGTTCCGGCGCGAGGCCTTCCGGCTGTACGAAGAGCTGCGCGGCCTCATCAGGCACCAGGTCGCGACGACGATCTTCCGGGTCAGCGTGACCCGCACACCTCCCCAGTCACCCGTCGGTGTCGCGGCCGCGGGCGAGGGCGCCGCTCGCTTTGGCGGCGCGGCCGCCCGACGGGGCGCCGCCGGTGCGGTCGGCGCGGGAGCGTCGGCGCTGGGCGGCCGGGCGACGCTCGGCGGCGCACCGCTTGCCGGCGCCGGCCTCCGCCCGGGGTTCACGCCGTCGGGCGAGCGGATCGGCCGGAACGATCCCTGTTATTGCGGTTCGGGCCAGAAATACAAGAAGTGCCACGGGCGCTGACCCGTTCGGCGGTTCGCGTGCCGGGACGCCGTTAGTGCGCCGCGACCTCAGCCGCCTCGTGCTCGCGCTCGTGGCCGCGGCGACGATCCTCACCGGATACGCGGCATTCCGGATCTGGGAGCAGGGCGATCACGACGAGCGGCGCCTCGTCGATGCGATCGTCGTCCTCGGCGCGGCCCAGTACAACGGCACCCCGTCGCCGGTATTCCGGGCGCGACTGGAGCACGCGATCTCGCTCTACCACGCCGGCTACGCGGACGTCATCTTCATGACAGGCGGCAAGGCCGAAGGCGACCGGACGACGGAGGCCGCGGCTGCGCGCGACTTCGCGGTCGCCAACGGCGTGCCGCCCAGCGCGATCCTCCTCGAGGACGAGGGCCGGACGACGCTCGAGTCGCTGCGCACGGTCGGGACGGTACTGCGCGAGGGCCGGAGCACGAGCGCGCTGTTCGTGTCGGACCGTGCGCACATGCTGCGCGTGCTCCGGATCGCGCAGGACGAGGGCCTCGAGGCGTTCGGCTCACCGACCACGACGAGCCCGACGGACGCGACGTTTGGACATCGGTTCGAGGCGACGACGCACGAGCTGGCGGCGCTCGCGGTCTACTTCCTGGCCGGCGACGCGCCGCTCGACCCACCGTTCGCGGAGCAGTGATTTTCAATTTCCTCTTGGCGGTGCGGAATTCAGCACCTATACTGGCGAAAACCCCCCAACCCCTCGGATCTCCTCCGATCCGCCCAGCAAGATCCGCGCCCAGGCACACCCGCGCGCCCCGACCCGACACCCTTAACCGCGCCCAGCAGCGAAGAGAGGGACTCGTGAAGCAGGCCGAGGAAGCGTCGTTCGTCGATCTGATTGCCTGTGAGCGGGACTGCCGATCGTGCAGTTACGCCGCGGCACTCGACTGTGATGGCAACTGTGGCGTCTGCCCCCACAACGGCTACTGCCCGTGTGTCAACCCCGTCGTCGCCCGGAGCAAGACGGCCCTTCGGCTGATCGAGCTCCGTCCGATCCTGCTCCAGGACCTTCAGGCCCGCAACTAGATGGACTCGTCGGCCATCCGCGACCTGGCGGAGCAGATTCGCGCGACCTCGGGGCATCTTTGACCTCGCGACCAAGGACCGCCGGGTCGCCGATCTCGAGGCGCTGACCGGCGCACCGGACTTCTGGTCGGACCAGCAGACGGCCCAGCGCGTCCTCCGCGAGGCGGATGGGCTGCGCACCGAGATCGGGACCTGGCGCGGCCTCCTCAACCGCGCGGACGATCTCCTCGCCACGCTCGAGCTCGTCGAGGAATCGAACGACGCCGACCTGACGGCCGAGCTCGAACGCGGGACGGCAGAGCTGGAGCGGGACTTCTCTCGTGAGCGGACCCAGCTGCTGTTCTCCGGCGAGTACGACGAGGGCGGCGCGCTGCTGTCGATCAGCGCCGGCGCCGGCGGGACGGAGGCGACCGACTGGGCGGAGATGCTCCTCCGGATGTACCTCCGCTGGGCGGAGCGGCACCGGTTCAAGACGGAGATCGTCGACCAAACCGAGGGCGAGCAGGCCGGCCTGAAGAGCGTCACCGTCGAGATCGACGGCCGAAGCGCCTATGGCTGGCTCCGGGCCGAGCGGGGCGTCCACCGGCTCGTCAGGATCAGCCCGTTCGACTCCCAGAAGCGGCGCCAGACGACCTTCGCCCTGATCGAGGTCCTCCCGGAGGCCGACGACGACGTCGCAGAGATCGAGCTCAACTGGGACGAGATCCGGGTCGACACGTTCCGGTCCCAGGGGGCCGGCGGTCAGCACGTCAACAAGACCGACTCGGCTGTCCGGCTCACTCACGGCCCGACCGGCATCGTGGCCCAGAGCCAGAACGAGCGGTCGCAGACCCAGAACCGGGAGATGGCGATCCGGGTCCTGAAGGCGCGCCTCCTCGAGCGAGCGCTCGAGGAGAAGGAGGCCGAGACGCGCAAGCTCAAGGGCGAGCACGTCGAGGCCGGTTGGGGCAACCAGATCCGGAGCTACGTCCTCCACCCGTACCAGATGGTCAAGGATCTGCGAACCGGCTACGAGACGTCGAACACCACGGCGGTCCTCGACGGCGACCTCGACACGTTCATGCAGGCGGAGCTCGAGCGCGTGGCGACCGGCCGTCCGCCGTCGAGCGACGGCGAGGCCGGGTGACCCGTCCGGACGCAGCTTCGGGCGCAGCGAAGCCCGCGGAGCGCGCCCGTTTGCCCGCCGGCGTCCGCACCCGGCCGGCCGAACCAGCCGACCTGCCCGCCTGCGCCCGGATCTGGCGCGACGGGATCAACGACTACCTGAGACGGCTGAACCAGCGCGAGATCCCGGACGATCTGGCCGCGATCTCGCGGCTCCACGGCCACCTGCTCGCGACGGACCCGGACACGTTCATCGTTGCGGTCCGTAAGGGCGATGCGGACGGGGAGGGCGAACGCGTCATGGCATTCGGCGCGGCAACCCGGCGCGACGGCGTGTGGTTTCTCTCGATGCTGTTCGTCGAGCCGGGCGAGCAGAGCGCCGGCCTCGGACGGGCAGTCCTCGAGCGGATCCTGCCGGCGGATGGCGATCCGGTCCTCGCGACGGCCACGGACAGCCAGCAGCCGATCTCGAACGCCCTGTACGCGGCCTTCGGGATGGTCCCGCGGATGCCGCTGCTCAGCCTCGTCGGCCGCCCGGCCGGACCAGATGCGTTCGGGGCGCTGCCGGCAGGCGTAGCGGCGGTGCCGTTCGAGGACCTGGCCGGCGGATCGCACGCCGAGCTGGCCGAGGCGGTCGATGCGATCGACCGGGAGGTCGCCGGCTTCGGCCACCCGGCGGACCACCGCTTCCTCAGGCTGGAGGGCCGGCGCGGCTTCCTCTTCCGGGCCGGCGAGCGAACCCTGGGCTACGGCTACGCGGGAGAGTCCGGGCGGGTCGGCCCGATCGCCGTCCGCGACGAGGCGCTCCTGGCGCCCGCCCTCGGCCACGTCCTGCGGGCGGTCGAGCCGCGCGGGGCAAGCGCCCTGTGGGTCCCGGGGCTGGCCGATCGGGCGGTGGTCCCGCTCCTGCGGGCAGGATTTCGCCTTGATCAGTTCCCCGTCCTCCTGTGCTGGACCCGACCGTTCGCCGACTTCCGCCGCTACGTGCCGATCTCCCCCGGTCTGCTCTGAACCCCAACTATCGGCCCCTGCCCCGGCAGGACCATCGTCCGGCCCTCGCCCGCGGGGCCGGGTGCTAGCCTCGGGATCGACCCCTCAGCCCCTCGATTCCGGAGCTCTCGTGATCCTCTCGATGCCCGATTCCCGCAGCCGGACGTTCCGCGGTCGCCTCTTCGGCCGCGCCCGGGGGCGCCTCGTCGCCGAGCCTGCGGTCCTCGCCCTGCGCGACGTCACGAAGACCTACCCGAACGGGAAGAACGCGCTGGTCGATGTCGACCTCGTGATTCCCGAGGGCGACTTCGTGTTCCTCGTCGGGCCTTCCGGGGCCGGCAAGTCGACGCTCATCAAGCTCCTCATCCGCGACGAGCTCGCGACCCGCGGCCAGGTGGTCATCGACGGCCAGGACCTCGCCCGCCTGTCGCGCCGGCAGGTGCCGAAGATCCGGCGCAAGATCGGAATCGTCTTCCAGGACTTCAAGCTCCTGCCGTCGAAGAACGTGTGGGAGAACGTCGCCTTTGCCCTCGAGGTCACCGGCACGCCGCACGGGAAGATCCGGCCGGCCGTCGACCGCGTCCTCGCCCTCGTCGGACTCACATCGCAGGCGCGCCAGATCCCCGGCCAGCTGTCCGGCGGCGAGCAGCAGCGGACGGCAATCGCCCGCGCGCTCGTCCACGATCCCCGGCTGATCATCGCCGACGAGCCCACCGGCAACCTCGACCCGCTGATCAGCTGGGAGATCCTCCAGCTCCTTCTCCGGATCAACGAGCTGGGCGTGACGGTCCTCATGGCCACCCACAACGCCGACGTCGTCACGGCGCTCCGCAAGCGCGTCGTCGCCCTCGAGGAGGGCCGGATCATCCGGGACGAGGTCGGCGGCACGTACCACAGGACCGACTGACGTGATCTCGTTCATCGCTTTCAGCCTCAAGCGCGCCTGGGAGGGCTTCTGGCGGAACGCCGTCATGAGCCTTGCGGCCACCGCCACGATGGTCCTGATGCTCCTCCTGCTGGCGGGCTTCTGGGTGATCAACACCGGCCTGCTGGCGGGCCTCGAGTTCACCGAGCAGAAGGTCAACGTCGTCGCCGACCTGTACGACAACGTGACCCCGCTGCAGGTCGAGAACCTCCGGGCCAAGGTCGAGGCGATGCCCGAGGTGAGCGAAGTTGTCTTCGTGAGTCGCGAGGACGCTCTGCGCCGGTTCCGGGACAACCGCCGCGCCCAGGGCGAGGAGGATCTCACCCGATTCCTGGACACCAACCCGTTCCACCAGAGCCTCGAGATCGCGCTGACGGACGCCGCCCGCTACGCGAGCGTCTACGACCGCCTCGTCGTCGAGCCGACCGTCCAGGTCGTGAAGAACCAGCAGGACCTCGTCGAGCGCGTGCTCACGGTGACGAACGTGCTCCGCACGGCCGGCGGGCTCATCCTCGCGGTGATCAGCGTCATCGTGCTGTTCATCATCGTCAACACGATCCGCCTGGCGGTCGTCGCCCGGGCCGAGGAGATCGACATCATGCGGCTGGTGGGCGCGTCCGATGCGTTCATCCGCTGGCCGTTCGTGTTCGAGGGGGCGCTCGTCGGGCTGCTGGGGGCGGCGCTGGCCCTGGGGGTCCTCGCGGTGGGCGCCGAGCCACTGGGCGGCTTCATGTACGACTTCTTCCGGGTCCTGCCGCTCACGTTCGGGTCGCTCTCCCGGGACGTAGCGCTGCTCGTGTTCGGGACCGGCGTCGGGCTCGGCATCCTCGGCTCCTGGGTATCGGTCCGGACCTACCTCATCAAGTAGAACCGGCACCCCCAACGTCGACGACCACTCGCTCCCCGAGGTCGGAAGGGGAGCCCCGCGACCACTTCCGCCCGAGGGTTGTAGGCTTTGGCGTCCCGCTCCCCGAACAGGACCCAGCAACCGATGCGCCCCTCTGGCACCGACGCTTCTCCCGACCTGCCACCGGAGTCCCCCGCGCCGCCCGAGCCGTACGTACCGGGGCTCTCAGCCGCGCCGGCCGGTCCGATCGGCCCGATCGGCCCGGTCTCCACCTCCCGCCGCTCCCGGCGCAACGGGCCCGTGCTCGGCGCTGTCGCACTCGTCGCGGTCATGGCCGGCGCTGCCCTGTTCATGTCCGGCTTCTGGCTCGGAAACCGGGATCGCACCCAGCCGGGAACGCCGGCCAGCGACGACCAGCTGTTCGAGCCTTTCTGGAACACCTACCAGACGATCATCAACCGCTATGCCGGCGGCGACGTCGACAAGGCAAAGCTCATCCAGGGCGCGATCAAAGGGATGATCGAGGCGCTCGGGGACCCGTACTCCTCGTACCTCAGCCCGGCCGACTTCCAGGCGACGCTCCAGGGGATCTCGGGGCAGTTCGAGGGGATCGGGGCGGAGATCGGCACCGTCGACGCGGAGGGCAACACGAGCAACTGCGCGACGCTGGGGCCGGGATGCCGGCTCGTGATCATCGCCCCGATCGAGGGCTCCCCCGCGTTGAGGGCCGGGCTTCGGCCGGGCGACGTCGTCGCGGCCGTCGACGGCTCGCTGATCGACGGACTGACGGTCGATGGAGCCCGAGACAGGATCCGCGGCAAGAAGGGCACCCAGGTCCAGCTGACGATCCAGCGCGAGGGCCTGGCCGCGTTCGACGTGACGATCACCCGCGACGTCATCCAGCAGCGCGAGGTCATCGCCCGGGACTACGCCGACGGCCAGGTCGGTTACATCCGCCTGACGGGCTTCTCGACGGAGGGCGCCCGAGCAGTTCATACGGAGCTTGCGGCCGACGTCGACGAGGGCCGGAAGAAGATCATCCTGGACCTCCGCGGCAACCCCGGCGGCTTCGTCGAGGCGGCCCGCGACGTCGCAAGCGAGTTCATCGCCGACGGGCCGGTCTTCTGGCAGGAAAACGCCGACGGCACGAAGACACCCACGAACGCGACCGGCCGCGGCGCGGCCATTGATTCTGCGATCGAGGTGGTCGTGCTCATCGATCGCGGGAGCGCGTCCGCGAGCGAGATCGTCGCCGCGGCCCTCCAGGACCGGGACCGGGCGACGCTCGTCGGCGAGACGACGTTCGGCAAAGGGACCGTCCAGGAGTGGACGGCGCTCGAGGGGGCCGGTGGCTTCCGCCTGACGATCGCCAAGTGGCTGACGCCGGACCAGCGCTGGATCCACCTCGAGGGGGTCAAGCCGGACGTCGCGGTCGACGTGCCTGCCGACGTAGCCGCGGGCGAGGACCCGGTCCTCGACCGGGCGCTCGAGCTCCTCGGGGTCCAGGCGGCGCTCGATCGGGCGGCCTGAGGGCGGATCGCGGCCCTTGCACCATCAACCCCCATCGGGTACGGTTTCTCCGAACGAAAGGAGGTGATGTGCAGTGATCGACAGTAAGCGTAGCTGCACCACCTCGCAGGAGATGGCCGGCTAGGTCATCCCTGCGGGTTGGTCAGCAGCCGGACGCCGGCCCGAGACGGGGCCGGCGTTCGTGCGAATCCTCGGTCGGATGGCCTCCCGGAAATCGGCCTCCGACCTCGGAGGATAGACCGCAGGAACCTTCGGCGCTCCTTCAATGCCTGAAAAGACGATCGCCCTCAACCGGCGGGCGCGCCACGAGTTCACGATCGACGAGACGTTCGAGGCGGGCGTCGCCCTGACCGGCACGGAGATCAAGTCGATCCGGGCCGGCAAGGTCAACCTGTCCAACTCGTACGCGCGCATCGAAAAGGACGAGGCCTGGCTGATCGGCGCCGACATCGCGCCGTGGGCCCAGGGCAACCGCTGGAACCACGAGCCGAAGCGGACCCGCAAGCTCCTGCTCCACCGGTCGGAGATCGACGAGCTCCTGGGCCGGACGAAGGCGAAGGGCCAGACGATCGTCCCGCTCCGCCTGTACATCAACGACCGCGGCCGCGCGAAGCTCGAGCTCGGCCTCGCCCGCGGCAAGCAGCAGCACGACCGGCGGCGCGACATCGCCGAGCGGGACGCGCGTCGGGACATCGCCCGCGAGATGGCCGACGTCCAGCGCGGCCGCTGACGGCGGGCCCGTGGAGCCGCCGCCCCCACCGCTCCGTCTCGGGCGCCTGATCCACGCCGTCGACGCCCACGCCGCGGGCGAGCCCGGGCGGGTGATCGTGGGCGGGGTCGACGACGTGCCCGGCGCGACGATGTTCGAGAAGATGGCCTGGCTGCGCGACCATGCCGACGACCTCCGGCTGCGGATGCTCCGCGAGCCACGTGGCTACCCCGCCGCGAACTGCAACCTCCTCCTGCCGCCGACCCATCCCGAGGCCGACGCCGGCTACGTGATCATGGAGCAGGTCGAGTACCCGGGAATGTCCGGCACGAACACGATCTGCGTCGTGACCGTGCTGCTCGAGACCGGGATCCTGCCGATGACCGAGCCGGTCACTGAGCTGACGCTCGAGGCTCCGGCCGGCCTGATCCGGGTCCGCGCCGAGTGCGCCGCCGGCAAGGTCCGCGGGGTGACGTTCCGCAACGTCGCCTCGTTCGCGACCCACCTCGACACCGCTATCGAGGTGCCGCAGCTCGGCACCGTCCGGGTCGACGTGGCATACGGCGGGATGTTCTACGTCATCGCCGACGCCGAGCCGTTCGGGCTGCGCCTGACGCCCGACGAGGGCCGCGACATCGTCCGGATCAGCGAGATGGTCAAGGCGGCGGCCGCCGAGCAACTCCCGGTGGTCCATCCCGAGCAGCCTGGCTTCGACGGGATCACGATCGCCCAGCTGTCGGGGCCGCCCCACGACACGGCCAACCACCGCCGGAACGTCGTGACGGTGTCGACCGGCAAGCTCGACTGGGGCAAGCCGTCGACCTGGACCGGGGCGATCGACCGGTCGCCGTGCGGGACCGGGA
This sequence comes from uncultured Anaerolineaceae bacterium, assembly GCA_964626755.1. Lineage (GTDB taxonomy): Bacteria > Chloroflexota > Limnocylindria > Limnocylindrales > CSP1-4 > JACDAV01. Next base: position 105,045 of record CAZVGO010000007.1, read on the forward strand.
CGTGCGCGAAGATGGCGGTCCTCCACGCCCGGGGCGAGCTGGGCCTCGACACGCCCTTCCGGCACGAGGGGATCCTCGGCACCGTCTTCACCGGCCGGCTTGTCGAGGAGACGACGGTCGGGGGCGGCGCTGCCGTCGTCCCGACGATCACCGGAGAGGCCTGGATCACCGGCTTCGCCTCATACGCCCTCGATCCGGAGGACCCGTTCCCGGACGGCTTCACCGTCGGCGACATCTGGTAGCCCCGGCACCTCTTGGCGGAGCCGCGACACTCCGCTAGAATGATCGTGAGCGTCGAACGGACGTTCGGTCCTGTGGGGATGTGTGGTTTCGACAGGGTCCGGAAGACGGAGAACGCGAGCCGAGGATGCTGCTCAGGCCTCGTTAAACAGGCAGCAAAACGAAGTACCTGGCAACCGCCAGTCGACTCTCGCCCTCGCTGCGTAAGCAGCTAGTGTGAGCGTGGAAGCCACCTCGGTCCCGCGGGTGGTGGAAGCGTCATCAAGCGGGGCTGCAGACCGGGCCAGTGTTGCGTAACCCGGGATCAAGCTCGATCTAGAGGCACGTGACTGGACCGGCCGGAACCCTGCCGATGGGGGTTCGATCGGTTGACGACAAAGCATCGGACACGCTCGTAGTGGTCTCCGCCGAAGGGTTCTGGACGGGGAGTTCGACTCTCCCCCATCTCCACCACTCCGCGCCCGGCGGGCGCGCCGCTGACTACGGCGTGGGCGTCGGCGAGGCGGGCGGGCCCGCGGTGTCGGCGGCCGCGGCGCGGCCGACGAGGACAATCCCGGTGATCCGCGCGTAGTTCGAGTAGTACGTGTTGCGGTGGATGACCTTGCCGCTCGCGTCGGTGACGGTCCGCGTCACCCACACCTGCTTGCCGTCCACTGGCCACTCGATCCGCTTTCGCTTCCCGGGGGCGAGCGTGTTCGTCAGCTGGGTGGAATCGCTCGCGGGCCGGATGTTCTTCACGATCGGCTTCGTGAACGTGACCTTCCGGCCGGTCGGGACGCTGTACAGGGAGAACCGGACGTACCCGGCTCCGCCGCTGCGGCTGTTGATGCCACGGATGAGGATCGGGTGCTTCGTGTCGTTCGTGAACGACATCGTCTGGCGCGAGTTCCCACTGATGAACACCGTCGCATCGAGGCCCAGCGGATAGCGATCGATGTAGTAGTAGTGGTTCTTCCGCGCGCCCATCTTCAGCCCGGCGCGGGCCGCGGCGTTGAACAGGGTCGTCGAGCACGAGCAGATCCCGCCGGCCAGAGCGCCCTGCGGCTCCGTCCGGCCGTTGATGATCGCGCCGCCGTCGGTGAATCCCCGTGAGCGAGTGACCGGGCCCACCGCCCGCCAGAAGTCGAACGTCTCGCCCGGGGCAAGGACGTAGCCGTTGATGAGCGTGGCGGGGATCCAGATGTTCGCCCCGAAGCCGTTCTTCTCGCCGATCGGGAAGTAGGTCCTCCAGGTGGAGATCTGCGTCATCAGCGGCGCGGCCTTCTCGGCCTCCGCAGTGGTCAGCGCCGGCTGGACCACGGTCACGACAGCCGGGATCGCCGTCGTGGCAGGGTTGGACGCGCGGGCCTGCAGTGCCTGGACGAGCACTCGAGTCGTCGCCTTGACATCGAGCGTCCGCCCGTCCTGCCCCGCGGTGACGCCGAACACCTTGCCGCTGTTGGCGACGAGGAACGAGGCGTTCTTCGGCGCGACCGTCACCTTGGCGGCGATCGTCTCGATCGTCTCGACCGGCCCCGTGACGTTGAGGATCGGCACGTACCGCCCGTCGACCGTCTGGGCGAGGCGCATCCACGTCCTGACACTCGACGCCTTGATCGTCCACTTGTCGTCGCCGACGGTGAGGTCGATGTCGGCGGCGATCCGCTCGGCGGCGGCCTTCGCCTCGGTCGCCTCGGCGGTCGTGATCGTCGGCTCGACGTCCACCGTGGGGATCGCGACCTCGACAGTCCCGGGCGCGTCCAGCCGCAGGAGCGCGGCGGTGGCCTGGGCCAGGGGAGCCTCGCGATCCGCTCGCTGGCCGTTCCTCCCGGCAGTGAGCTCGAAACCCGTTTCCACGATCGCGACGGATGCGTCGGAGGGCTCCCGATCAAGGGTCGCGGCGGCGGTTTCGAACCGCGCCACGAGCACCGCCTCGTTGATGAGAACCCGTGGCAGAAGTTCCACCCCACGCAGCGCGGTCCGGACGTTCCCGATCAGCCGGTCGAACGGGGAGCCGGATCGCCCGATCGCGGCGGCGTCGGCGACGAGACCGTCGACGTCGATCCGGCGGCCGACATCCGCGTACTGGATCCGGACCGTCCGGGCGCCGGCCGTCAGGACGAGCTCGCCTTCCCCGGCGGGGGCATACGCGGCGCCGAGGCGACTTCGGGCGGACTCCGGGGAAAGGCCGGACAGGTCGACCGAACCGGCACGAACCCCGGGCAGAATCCGGCCGTCGTACTGCCGATCGAACGCGTAGAGCGCCCCCGCCCCGAGGACGAGGACGGCGACGAGGCCGGCCGCGAACGCCAGGACGAACCGTGAGCGCACGGCAGAGCGATTCTGGGGCGTCGCGAGGGGAACGGTGTCCGTGGCGGTGGTCATCGTGGGGCGACATCCTAGCAGCGGAGGATCACACGGGCGTGAAAGGGGGCGGCCGGGCGGCACAGGGACGCACCAGATGGCCCGATCGTGACGCCGGCCGGATCCTCTGCCACCTGCCCAGTAGTCCGGCCGGGCGGCCGGAAGGTCAGCCCTCCCGGGGGAGCACCACGATTCGCCGGTTGGGCTCCTCGCCGATCGACTGGGTCGCCACGTCCCCGTTCTCACGCAGCGCGATGTGGACCCAGCGCCGCTCGAGGGCGGGCATCGGCTCGAGCTGGAGCATCTTGCCGGTCTCGACGACCCGGGCGGCGGCCCGGAGCGCGAGGTCGCGCAGCTGGCGCTCCCGGCGGCCGCGGTAGTCCTCGACGTCCACGAGGACACGGGTCCAGCCGCCCATCCGGCGCGACAGCATGAGGTTCACGAGATGCTGCAGGGCAGAGAGGCGCTCGCCCTTCCGGCCGATCAGGGCGCCCAGCGCGTCCTTCTCGTCGCCGTCGCCGACGACGTTCAGGCGGCTCGTCTCGCCGGTCTCGAGCTCCACCCGGACCTTGAACCCGAGGTGGCGCATCAGCTCCTCGAGGATCTCCTGGCCGGCGGCGAGCGCCTCGGGCGAGGCTTCGGCGGCCTCGAGGTCAGCCCGCTCCGCGGCCAGCGAGCCGCGCGCCGCGGCGACCTCGGCGGCCTCGCTGGCGGTCAACGCGGACTGGGCGGGGCGGCGGCCCCGATCCTCGCGCCGCGGGCCACGTTCCCGATCGTCGCGGCGGGGGCTCCGACCGGCGTCACCACCCGGTGCTGCCTCCGGACGCGGTCCGCGCTCGGTGACGACTGGTGCCTCCGTGGGCGGTACCTCGGCGCGCGGACCGTCCGAACGAGGACCGGCATCGGCGATCGCCGGCGGCGATCCATCCGGGCGCCGGCCGCGGTCCCGCTCGCCCTCGGGGCGTGGGCGGCGGTCACGGTCCTCGCGCCGTGGGCCGCGGTCCCGATCGCGGTCGCCGTAGCGGGGACGGTCCTCGCGCGGCGGCGCAGGCGGGAGCGGCTGGGCTGCCGCCGCGTCGCGCTTTGGGGCCGCTCCACCGAGTGCCGCCACCGGCGCGGCAACGATGCGAGCGGGCTCCGCGCCCATCCCGAGGACGCCCCGGCTGCCGGGGGTGAGGATCTCGAAGTCGAGCTCGTTGAGGCCCACCCCGAACGCCTCGCGGGCGTTGCGAAGGGCCTCCTCGACGGTCTTGCCGGTGAATTCGCGATAGGCACTCATGTCAGCGTCGCCTCCCTCGTCGGCCCTGCCTGCCCCGCTCACGGGGGCGAATGGTCTTGCTGGCCGAAGTGGCTCGGTTGGTGGAGTCGCGCGACGGTGACGTCGGCGACCGCTTGGTGGGATCCGGTGGCGGAAGGGTCACCGGGAAGCGCGGTGTGTGGTCTGTCGCAAATGCCGGGGTCCAGCCGAACAGCGGAAACATCGCACCCCAGCCCACGATCAGGTACTGCTGGACGATCGAATAGGCCGTGGCCACGATCCAGTAGATGAACAGCCCGGCCGGCAGGATCGAGCCCCACGCGATCGAGATGAGCGGGAGGAACAGCATCATCTGCCGTTGCACCCGCAGGTTCGGATCGTCGTTGTTCGGATCGGCCGGCGTCAGCATCATCCGTGACTGGACGAGCTGAAGGATCGCCGAGATGATCGAGAGGAACCCGAGGCCGCCGAGGAACTGATGCGGCGTGCCGATGAAGACCTCTGGAACGCTGACGTTGAGGTTCCCCAGCCACGGCACGATCGGATCGATGCACGGGATGACGTTCCTGGCGGCGTCGAACATCGGGACCGGCGAACACGCGAGGGCAACGACCTGGACGCCGGCGATCGTCAGCATCTGAGTCGGGTTGAAGTTCGTGATCCCGTTCTGGATCACCGTATAGATGATGAACAGGAGCGGCAGCTGGAGGAGCAGCGGCAGGCAGCCCGAGACCGGATTCACGCCGCGCTCGCGCATGATCTCCTGCTGCGCCTGCTGAGCCTTCATCCGGTCGCCCTTGTACCGGCGTTTCACCTCCGCCAGCTCGGGCTGGAGCATCTGCATCCGGCGTTGCGATACGAGCTGCCGCCGGAAGAGCGGAATCAGCACTGTCCGGACGACGAGCGTCAGGACGACGATCGCGATCCCGATAGCCCCGGGCACACCTGCCGACTTGAGCGCCACGTAGACCCCGGCGAGGACGATGAACAGGCCCTGGAAGATCGGCGTGAACAGCCAGGCAAGGAGACCGACCGGGTTGTCAGGCTGGGCCGGGGTGAGGGGGATTGCCGCGGGAACCGGCGCGGGTGTGCTGCCCGGCACCCCGCTGCCTCCCGGGGCCGGTCCTCCACAGCCCGCCACGATGATCGCGACAGCCAGGATCGCGAGCACGGGCAGGAGCCGTGGCATCGTCGCGCGAAATCGCATCAAGCGGTCTTCCCTCGTCCCGGACCGCCCGGCCTCAGCGGACCGGGTCATAGCCGCCCGGGTTCCAGGGGTGACAACGGGCGATCCGGCGCGCGCCCATCCAGCTGCCCCGGAACAACCCGTACTTCTCGATCGCCTGCTCCGTGTAGCGCGAGCAGGTGGGCTCGAACCGGCACGACGACGGGAGCCAGCCGAACACGAACCGGTAGAGCCGGATGAGTCCGATGCCAAGGCGCTTCACGTCGTCGGTCCTTTCAGCACGCCGCCGCGGGTGAGCAGCCGGCGCACGGCCCCGACCAGTGCGTCGTGGTCGGCCTCGACGAGCGCGGGCCGGGCGATGAAGAGGACGTCCCAGCCGGGCTGGAACGAGGGCGCCATCACCCTGAGCGCCTCGCGGATTCGTCGTCTGACCCGATTGCGGACGACTGCGCCGCCGAGCTTGCGCCCGGTCGACAGTCCGAATCGGGTCGTCTCGAGTTCGGTCCGCAGAAACCGGGCGACGAGGAGCGGGTGGGACCGGCTGGTCCCGCTGCCCTGTATCGCCACGAAGTCCTGCGGCCGGGAGAGCATCACGAGCCGCGGCGGATGAAGGCCGGGCCCGGTCGTCAGGCCGTCAGCCGCTTCCGACCGCGAGCCCGCCGTCTGGCAAGGATTCGGCGTCCCCCGGTGGTCTTCATCCGGGCGCGAAAGCCGTGCTCCCTGGCGCGATGGCGCTTCTTGGGCTGGTAGGTCTGCTTCATCGGAGCTCTGCGCGATCCTCTCCGTCCGAACTCGGGGCTCGACGCTCGACCCCTTGAGGCACGCAAACGCGCCTGGCGCCCGTGAGCGCATCGGCGCGTTCGTCGTCCGGCGGATGATAGGTCCGGTCACTCGGGAGTGTCAAACCTCGGCGGCATCATTGAGCTCGGTCTGACAATACCGGGCCAGAATCTGCGATACCCCCTGGGGGTATTGCGAGATTCGCTTGCTACGCTGTGCAACGCGGTGCTATCCTCTGCGGGCCCTCGGCGCCGGGAACGCTCGCGGGATATCCCTTGGGAGCCTTTGGAGGGAGCTCGGGGAAACCGCATCGCGCTTCGGCCCGGCGTTTCTTTTCAGCGGCGCGCACCAGTGTCCTGTACGGATTCGGCAACGGCTGGCCCGTCGATCAAATGATCCACCCGCAGAGCAGGCATCGATTCTGAATGGATGCGAAGCAGGTCTGGCGCGCAGCCCTCGGTGAGTTGCAGGTCTCTCTGTCGCCGGCCAACTTCGAGACGTGGCTGCGCGACACGGCGCTCATCGACGTCGACGACCACCGCTTCCGGATCGCCGTCCCCAACGGCTTCGCGAAGGACTGGCTCGAGACGCGCTACCGCTCGCTGATCTCCCAGACGCTGGCCAGGATCGTCGGCTACAGCGTCCAGGTCGAGTTCGTCATCAACACCGCCGAGGCCGGCGCGCAGGCCGCGACGAACGGTAACGGCGGGATGCCGGCTGCCGCGCCGGTCCGCCTCGAGCCGACGCGCGTCGGTGGCGAGGGCGGGACGACCAACATCAACCCGCGCTACACCTTCACGAACTTCATCGTCGGGTCGGCGAACCGCCTCGCCCACGCGGCCAGCCTGTCCGTCGCGGAACGCCCCGGTCACGCCTACAACCCGCTCTTCCTGTACGGCGGCGTGGGCCTCGGAAAGACCCACCTGATGCATGCGATCGGCAACCAGGTGATTGCCAAGTTTCCCCGCAAGCGGGTCGTCTACGCGACGAGCGAGAAGTTCACCAACGAGTTCATCACGAGCATCCAGCAAGGCAAGATCGACGAGTTCCGCGCGCGTTATCGGCGGATCGACCTGCTGCTCATCGACGACATCCAGTTCATCGCGGACAAGGAGCGAACGCAGGAAGAGTTCTTCCACACGTTCAACGCGATCCACGAGGACGGCAAGCAGATCGTCCTGAGCTCCGACCGGCCCCCGAAGGCGATCCTGACCCTCGAGGAGCGGCTGCGCAGCCGGTTCGAGTGGGGCCTCATCGCCGATCTCACGGCGCCGGATCTCGAGACCCGGATCGCGATCCTCCGGGCGAAGGCGGAAGAGGGCGCCGTCCCGATCACCTCGGACGTCATGGAGTTCATCGCTCGCAAGGTGGTCAGCAACATCCGCGAGCTGGAGGGCGCCCTCAACCGGATCGTCGCCTACGCGAGCATGGGCGCAATGCCGATCAGCATCGAGCTCGCCCAGGCAGTCCTGTCGAACGTGCTCTACAACCCCAAGAAGCGACAGGTCACGCCGGAACGGATCGCCAAGGCCGTCGCGGACTACTACGGCGTGCAGATGGACGCGCTGAAAGGCCAGAAGCGCGACAAGGCGATCGTCATGCCGCGCCAGATCGCGATGTTCCTCATGCGCGAGGAGACGGACGTATCGCTCCTTCGGATCGGCGCGGAGCTCGGTGGCCGGGATCATTCGACCGTCCTCCACGCCTGCGACAAGATCAACCGCGAATCGGCCGTGAACGACGAGCTGCGCCGCGAGATCGCGGCAGTCCGCGAGCTGATCTACGCCGACTGACCGGCTCCGTCGGGCGAGGCGGCAGGCACCATCGACCGCGATGAACCTGAAACATACCGGCCGGCACGTGGACTGTTCCCTTGATCCGGTTGTGGACAAAGGCGCCCGGGACGGTGGACAAGGGCGGGTGGATGTGGACATCCGAACGGCCAGGAAACGGCCCCGTGTTGGCATGCGGGGTCGCGTCGGGGCCGGCGCGCCGGCGCGAAGCCGAGGACGCGAAGCCGTCCACTGTCGCGTCCCCCGTCTCTCCCCGGACCGCCGCCGGTCGTCCACGCTGCCTACCCGATCGTCCACCCTCGCGGCCCGCACGACCAATCGGGGCCGTCCACCGACTCCACACCGTTATGACGGTGATGACGGAGTGAGTAGAAAGAGGGAAGATACACACACTGAGCCGGCAACCTCGGCTCTGGAGCTCTCGCTCGCCCTCCGAGGTCGGGGGCGAAGCTCCGCGAGCCATCCGCCCGAGGATTGGAGGCCGACGTGAAGCTGTCTGTCATGCACGAGAACCTCGCCCGAGGCCTGTCGGTCGTCAGCCGGGCGGTGTCGACACGATCGACCCTGCCGGTTCTCGCCAACGTCCTGCTCAAGACGGAGGACGCCGGCCTGAAGCTGACCGCCACGAACCTGGAGATCGGAATCACCTACTGGGTTCCCGGCAAGATCGACTCCGATGGAGCGACGACGGTCCCCGCAAAGCTCCTGACCGACTACGTCAACGCCCTCTCGGGGGGCGAGCGGGTCGACCTCGAGCTGACCGCGGGCGAGACACTCCATCTCCGGGCTGGGCGGTACGAGTCGCACATCAAGGGCATCGACGCGGACGAGTTTCCTGCGATCCAGACCGCCGGCGAGCGGCCCACCACCCGGATCTCCCAGAAGGTCCTCCGGCGCGCGCTCGAAGAGACGGCGTTCGCCGCCGCGAGCGACGAGGCCCGGCCGATCCTGACCGGCGTGCTCGCGCGGTTCGAGGGCGACTCGGTGACGTTCGCCGCGGCGGACAACTACCGGATCGCGGTGAAGACGATCCCCATCCTCGATCCGGTCTCCGAGACGAGCGTGGTGATCCCCGCGCGGGCGCTCAACGAGCTCGTCCGGATCCTGTCCGACAGCGACGAGCCCGTCGAGGTCGTCCTCGCCCAGGGGCGGAACCAGATCCTGTTCCACCTGGAGGGCATCGATCTCGTCAGCCGGCTGATCGACGGCCAGTTCCCCAACTACCAGCAGGTCCTGCCCTCGAGCCACACCACCCGAGCGGTCCTCGACCGGGAGGAGCTGCTCCGGGCGGTCCGGCCCGCGGCGCTCATCGCCCACGAGTCGGCGAACATCGTCAAGCTCCAGATCTCGTCGAACGGCGAGGCCGGCATCACGGTGAGCGCGAACGCCGAAGTCGGCGATCACGTTGGCCAGGTCGAGGCAGCCGTCGAAGGGGACGGGACGACGATCGCGTTCAACGCGCGCTACCTGGCGGACGTGCTGACGAACGTTGACGCCGAGCAGTTCGCGCTCGAGCTCAACGGGCCGCTTTCCCCGGGCGTCTTCAAGCCGGTCGGCGACGACCTGTACGTGCACGTCGTCATGCCGGTCCGGACGACGTCGTAAGGACTGTCCCGTCCTGCTCGACGAGCGACCGCAAGGACGGTGCCAGAACTGGAGCAAAGGCTGCTTAGCTCAATAGCTGCTCTGGACCTGCGTGGGTACTCCGTGCTCGAGGTCCAATTCGGGCCCGGGCCGCAGCTCGTCTGGGGCCCGAACGCGGCCGGCAAGACGAGCCTCCTCGAAGCCATCGTCCTGCTCGCGTGGGGTCGCTCACACCGGACGGCGACGGACCCGGAGCTGATCCGCTGGGGCGCCGACCTCGCCCGCGTCGAGGGTCGGGCCGGGGAAGAGACGATCGAGGTCGCGCTCATCCGGCCCGGATCGCCGGCGAGCGGCGGGGGCAGCGGCCGGAAGCGAATCCGGGTGAACGGCGTCGCTCGCCGTGCGAGCGGGCTCGTCGGCCTTCTCCGGACGGTCGTGTTCGCCCCGGAGGAGATGCTCCTCGTGGCCGGGCCGCCGGGCCTGCGACGAGGCGCACTCGACCAGCTCGCCGGACAGCGCTCGGCTGCGTACCTGCGCGACCTCGCGACGTACAGCCGCATCCTCCAGCAGCGCAACGGCCTCCTCCGTTCGATCCGGGAGGGAACCGCCGCGCGAGCCGACCTGCGGTACTGGGACGGGCCGCTCCTGGACGCCGGCGCGGCGATCGTGGCCGAACGACTCAGCCTCCTCGAGGCGCTCGCCGAGCCCCTCGCGCTCGCTCACGCCGAGATCGCGCCGGACGAGACACCCGCCGGCCGGCTGGGAATGCGGTACGAGACGAACGCCCCGCGCCTGCCGGGCGAATCTCCCCGCGAGGCACTCGCCCGGAGGCTGGAGGAGACGGCGGAGAAAGAGGTCTGGAACGGCACGACCCTCGTGGGGCCGCATCGGGACGACCTGGTATTCGAGCTCGGCGGCCGGGATCTCGCCGGGTTCGCGTCGCGTGGCCAGCAACGGACGGCGATCCTCGCTTTCAAGCTGGCCGAGCTGGACCTCCTGACGGTACTCGACGGCCGTCCGCCGCTCCTCCTGCTCGACGACGTCTTCTCCGAGCTCGACCCGGCGCGCCGCAGCCACCTCGTGCGCCGGATCGCGGAGCTGCCCCAGGCGTTCGTGACGACGACGACGCTCGACGACCTCGACCCGTCGCTCCGGGCGGCGGCGACGAGCTGGGAGGTCATCCCGGCGCCCGGCGGCGCACGGCTCGCCGGCCCTTCCGTCGCGGCGGTGACCGGGCGGGCCTGATGGACAGCGGATGACGGGCCGGCGCCGGCCGATGCAGCGAATCGGGGAGCTGATCCCGGAGGCCGCCCGCCACCTCGGGCTCGAGGATGAGCTCCGCCTCGCGCGGGCGATCGCGACATTCGGCGCGATCGTCGCCGAGCGCGCGCCGGCCGCCTCCGGTGCATGTCGGCTGATCCGGCTCGACGGCTTTGCGCTGGTCGTCGAGGCCGACGCGCCGATCGTCGCCCAGGAGCTCCGGCTCCGAGGCCCGGAGCTGCTCGACGCGCTCGCAGCGGCCCCCGGCGGCCTGCGTGCCAGTGAGCTCCGGGTGCGCGTCCGTCGCGAGGGGCCCGCCGTATAATCGCCCAACCTGCCAGCCATCTCGGGACGAACGTCGATCGATCGGACCCGGGATCGATCCCGCTCCCGTAACCAGAGGCCCCATGGCCGTCAGGCTCCAGCTGAAACTCGGCGCGGTCGCCGAGCAGGACCGCCTCCCGGACTCGCCGGACACTGTCGTCGTGGTCGAGCCGAGCGTCGGATCGGTGGCGCGCTCCAAGGGCCACCTCTACCTGCTCGTCACCTCGCGCAACGCGGGCCACCGCGGGCGAGACGCGACACGCCTGGCGGCGGAGACGATCCGCAACGAGTACTACTACGACGAGTCGGCCGGGATCCGGGTCTGCCTCGAGAAGGCGATCGGGGCAGCGAACAAGCGGCTCGCCCACCAGCGTGATCGGCTCGGCCTCGGCGCGGTCGATGGCAGCGGACCGATCGGTGTCGCGGTCGCCGTCGTTCGCGGCAACGAGCTGTATGTGGCGACGGTGGGGCCGGCCGAGGCCTACCTGATCCGCCAGGCACGGCTGTCGACGCTGCCGGACCCCCACCGCGAGCGTGGCCTGCCGGCAGCGGACCTCGAGCCGGACGTCTGGCGCGGCGAGGTCTCCATCGGCGACTCCGTCGTGCTGATCTCCCCGAACGTCATGGCCCGCCTCGGCCCGGACGAGCTGAAGGACGCGATGGTCACCCTCCATCCCCAATCGGCGATGGAGCATCTCCACCATCGGTTCGCGGCCGCCGACGGCAGCGGCAGCGACGGGGCGATCGCCTTCGAGGCAACCGAGGTCGAGGCCACCCAGAAGCGCCGTGCTCTCGTACCGGTACGGGCGGCCGAGCCTCTCGCCGGCGCCCCCGACCGCTCGCCGATCCCGCTCGCGGACCCGGTCGTCGACGGCGTCGCGGCCGTCCAGGCCGGCGCCCGGCAGGCGCGAGACGCCGCCGGCAACGCCTTCGAGCGCTTCGTCGTCCGGCTGCAGGACGTCCTGCCGCACCGGACCACCGCCTACACGCGGGTGACGCCGATGAGCGCCCGGCGCGAGACGCAACGCCGGGCCGCCGTGGCGATCCTCGCGTTCATCGTCGTCGCCGTGGGGCTGGGCACGGCGGTCTACATGACCGGCGGCGGAACGACGGGACGCGAGCCGCTCTCCTCGGTCGCCGCCGGGCAGCGGGCGCTCCAGGCGGCGCGGGCGAACCTCAGCCGGGTGGTGGGCCCGGGCGTAGACCTCGTCCAGGACAACCCGTCGCTCGCGCTGCAGCTCCTCAACGAGGCCTGGTCGGAGCTGGACAACGCAGAGCAGGCGAACATTCCGGCGTCCGTCGTCCGGCCGGTCCGCCAGGGCGTGGTCGCGCAGCTCGACCGGTACTACAAGGTCGTCGAAGTCAACGATGAGGTCCTGTTCTCGTTCGACCCGGCGGCCGACCCGGCGATCGACCTTGCGGCCCTCGTTCTCGGCCCGGACGGCGCCCCGTACGTCCTCGACCGGACGACCGCCGCAGTGTTCCGACTCAATCTGGCCGAAGCGCAGGCGAACCTCGTCATCCGGGCAGGGACGGAGGCGGCCGGCTCGACCGCCGGCGTCCCCACCCACCTGACGACCGGCGGGCCCGACCTGCTCGTGCTCGACGCCGGGAACATCCTGTGGCGCTGGCGGCCGGCGGCCGAGGCCGGCAAGGGAACGCTCACGCGCGTCGGAATCAAGGGAGCGGCCGAGTGGGGCGACGACCTCATCGCGATCGGGACGTACATCCGCCTGCCGGAGGCCGGACTCTACAACTTCTACGTCATCGACCCGTCGGAGCAGCAGATCCTCGGCTACTCCCCGGCCGCCGACGGCGGCGGCTTTCCGGGGCTGCCCTCGGGCCGCCTCGCTACCGCCCGGTCGGTCGACCTGATGACCAGCTTGTACATCGACGGCGACATCTTCGTGACCGAGGACGGGAAGATGGTCCGCTTCGTGTCCGGCAACAGCGAAGGCTGGACGGCTGTCGATCCCGGCGACACGCTCCTTCGCGACGCCCCGGAGTACACATACCTCACATCCGGCTCCGACCGCCGCCAGGGTCTGCTCTACGGTTACGACAGCGCAAACGCCCGGATCGTCGCCGTCGACAAGGCCGACGGCTCGTTCCGCGAGCAGTTCCGGCTGCCGGCGGGCAACGCCGGCTGGGAAGACCTCCGGGCGATGTACGTCATCGACGGCGCCGAAGACGTCCCCCCGATGCTGTTCTGGATCTCCAGCGACGTCCTCCACCGGTCGGTGCTCGCCCCGCTCCCGGACCCTGTCGCGTCCCCGGAGCCCGGCGCGTCCGGGCCCGTCGGGTCGGGTGACCCGTCCGCGTCGGCCGCACCGCCGGCTCCGTGATCCCGCTCCGGGACGCGAACCCCACTCGACGCGCTCCGCTCGTCACCCTGATCCTCATCGCCGCGTGTTTCATCGTCTTCGCGTGGGAGCTGGGCGTCCTGGCGAGCTCCGGCGAAGCCGGGCTCAACCAATTCCTCACGGACCACGGCGCCGTGCCCGCCGACGTCAGCCGGGCGCTGGCGAGCCGCGAGATCGCCTCCGACGCCGCGCTCGACGTCCTGACCAGCCTCTTCCTCCACGGCGGCTGGCTCCATCTCCTCGGCAACATGCTGTTCCTGTGGATCTTTGGCAACAACGTCGAGGACCGGCTTGGCCGGGCCGCGTTCCTCGTGTTCTATCTCGTGGGCGGCATCGGCGCGGCCCTGACCCAGGTGGCCATCGATCCGGCCTCGACAGTGCCGGTCGTCGGGGCGTCCGGCGCCATCGCCGCGACGCTCGGCGCGTACATCGTCCTCTTCCCGCGGGCCCGGATCCTGTCGCTCGTGTTCCTCGGCTTCTTCTACCAGCTGATGGAGGTGCCCGCCCTCCTCGTCCTCGGCTCGTGGTTCGTCCTCCAGCTGATCGACGGGATCGCCTCGCTCGGCCTTTCGAGCGCGACCGAGGGTGGCGTCGCGTTCTTCGCGCACATCGGCGGCTTCGTCGCCGGCCTCGTCATCGCACTCGCGATCCGGGCCCGGCAGCCGCGGCCGCCCCGGCCGCTGCGTCCGGCGACCGTGGGATAATCCGGCCATGGCGGACGGCCTCGTCGAGATGGTGGTTGAGAGCGTGCGCGTACACATGCTGTCGAGCCGCCACGTCGTCATCCTCAAGGAGACGGACCGCGAACGCTATCTCCCGATCTGGATTGGCCCGTGGGAGGCGAGCGCGATCGCGATGAAGCTCCAGGGCCTCACACCGGAGCGGCCGCTCACCCACGACCTGTTCGCGGCCACGCTCGAGGAGCTGGGAATCCGGATCGACCGGGTTGTGATCTCCACGCTGGCCGAGGAGACGTACCACGCCCGGCTCTTCCTCGAGCAGGACGGGAAGACGGTGGAGGTCGACTCGCGGCCGTCGGACGCGCTCGCCCTGGCGGTCCGCTCCGGCGTCCGGATCTTCGCCGCGGAGGCGGTCCTCGACCAGGCGGGTCTCGGAGCGGACAGCGGGATCGAGGAAGGCGAGGAGGGCGAAGAGGGCGCCGGCGCGGCGCTCGAATCGACCGGCGAGAAGATCGTCGATCCGCGCCTGGACGTCTTCCGCGAGTTCGTCAACTCGCTCGATGTCGACCTCGGCGGGGGCGGTGGCGGCGAGCGGCGCGAGGGGCCCCGCGGCCAGACCTGACCGTCCGGCGGTTCGCGGAGCGGGCCCGGGTCAGTCGTGCTCGAGGATCGGCTCGCCCCGCCTGAGCGCCCGGCCGCGGGCCGCCCACAGCCGGAGCCGGAGAGCCCAGAAGTCGCGGACCGCCCGCAGCACGACGGACGGGCGTGCCCCGGTTGCCGATCCCGCCGTGCGGGGGTAATGGGGCACCCCCACCTCGACGACGGTCCGCCCGGACTCGCGCAGCTTGATCAGGAGCTCGGCGGAGAAGAATGCCCCGCCCGATTCGACCCGGAGGCCGGCGAGCGCGTCGCGCCGGAAGAGCTTGCACGCGCAGTCGACGTCGCGAATGCGGAGGCCGAAGAAGATCCGGTTCGCCAGCCGGTAGAGGCGGGCATAGACGGTCCGGACGAGCGGATCGGCACGTCGGATCCGGTACCCGACGACGACGTCCGGCCGGTCCGCCTCGGCGAGCCTGGCCGTCAGCCTTGCGAGGTCGGCGACCCGGAACTGGCGGTCGCCGTCGGTGAAGGCCACGAGCTCGTGGCGGGCAGCTCGAAGGCCGGACCTGAGCGCCGCGCCGTAGCCGAGGTTCGTGGGGTGATGGACGGCCCGCACGATGCCCGGGTGGGCCTCCGCGAGGGCGTCGGCGATCGACGGGGTCGCGTCCCTCGACCCGTCGTCGACGATGACCACCTCCCACGTGGCGGAAAGGCCGGGGAGGACCCCCATCGCCTCCTCGACCAGCGGCCGGAGGTTCGCCTCCTCGTTGTGGGCCGGGAAGAAGTACGACAGTGCCGGGACGCGGGCTGGATCCGTCGGTTGGGCGCGACGTCCCCGGCGGCCGGTCACGGGAGCGCACCGGTAGGAGCGATCGCCCGGGGTACGACCCGGATGAGCGTGCCGTCCGCCGGGCCGACCCGCTCCAGCTCGTAGCGCACCGCCAGCGCCGCGATCTCCAGCCTGTCGGCACGGATCACGTATGCCGGCAGGCCCTGGGCGAGGGCGGTCTCGACCACGTCGGTCACCTCTCCGAGACGTTCGTCGAGGCGGGTCCGATCGTCGACGATCCGGATGTCCGGCCGCCGGCCCTCGACATGCTGCGCATACCATAGCGGCGTCGAGTAGCTCCACCAGCTCACGACGACGGCGTTTGGTTCCATCGCTCCGAGAGCCGCCTCCAGCCAGCGCTGCGCGGCAATGTCGCCGCTTTCATCCACCTGCCGGGCCCGCGCGGGCAGGTCGATCGCCGCCTGGAGCAGGAGCACCGCCGCGAGGACGACCGCGCCGGTCGCCGGCAGGCTCACCCCAGGGACCACGCCGCCGGACCCACGCGAACCGCCCGTCCAGCGCCGCGCGAGGGCGCGCGCACCATCGAGCGCGGTTGCCGCGAGGATCGCCAGCCACGTCCAGGCGATGAACACCGGCCCGAGGTAGTAGCGGCTGATGTCCGCGTTGATGTAGGACGCGGCGAAGAAGACGGTGCCGAACAGTGCCAGGCCGCTCAGCACCGCGTACGGACGCTGCTTGATCACGGTCGCGACGAAGGCGAGTGGAATGAGCGCGGAGAGCCACCCGAACTCCGTCACCGTCCGCTTCACGAGGTCGGCGAACTTCCCACCGAGATCGCCGAGTGGATCCACGATCGCGCCCCGGAACTGCTCCGCGAGCGTCACGTACCAGAACCCGTCCCAGGTGTTCGGTGTCCCGTAGACGAGCGGCGCCCGGAACGGGCCGGCCCGGAGCGGCAGCTCGAGGTAGACGAGGGCGGTCGTCCCGACCACCGTGAGCAGGCAGGCAGCCACGAATCGAGACCGGTGGCGCACAGCCGGATCGACGGTCAGGACGTATGCCGCGATCGGGATGGCGAGCAACAACGTCAGGGAGTGGTTCGCCACCGAGATCCCGAACACGACCGACGCCACGAGCAACAGTCGGTCGCCCCCTCCGGTCGCGCGCTCCCGCTGCCACCACACGAGCAGCAGGAACAGGAGCGCCAGGAAAAGGAGGTGGAGCGTGTGGCCCTCGGCGTGGGTCGCGAGGCGCCAGGCGAGGGGAGTCGTGGCGAGGCCGAGCCCGGCCGCGATCCCGAGGATCGTCCAACCGGTCAGGCGCCGGACGAGCACGACCGTGACGCCCGCCGCGCCTGCCACGCACAGCGCCGAGAAGAGGTTCATCCGGAATGCCGGCTCCCCGAACGGCGACAGGACGACCGAGGCCAGCCAGCCGAGGATCGCGTACGTGGGATAGCCGGGCGAGTGGCCCGTGCCCATGACCGGCCCGAGCGTCTGGAACTCGGCGGTGTCCCAGAACCCGACGCCGGGCATGAGCGTCGGACGAATCACTGTCAGGGCCAAGGCGGCGGCCGCGAACGGAGCAAGGCGCCGGGCGATGATCGTCATACGGGAGTGTTCATCCAAAATGCCGGGTGGGCTGGGGGGTGGCCGGGGCGACCCTGTGCTACCCTGCGCTCCACCTCGAACGCTCGTGCAGGAGGTCGATCTGACTCGGTGACTGGCCCCGTGACGGGTAAGCCCGGGCGGGGCATGGAAGCGCCGAGGCGGACGACCAGCACGCGGAACGCCGCCAGCGCGATCCTCATCATCCTCGCGCTCGGGCTCGCCTTCCGTCTCATTCTCGCACAGGTCCTCCCCGGATCCGGATTCGAGGTCGACCTGGTCGCGTTCCGGTTCTGGGCGGACAACCTCGCGAAAGAGGGGCTGCTCGGCTTCTACCAGCGCGACTTCTTCCATGACTACACGCCCGGATACATGTACTTCCTGGCGCTCGTCGGCCACCTCGAGGGGCTCCTCGCCGGCGTCAGGGACCTCCTCGTTGGTGTCCCGCTGCTGGGCTGGCTCGTCGACATCCCCCCGCTGTCGATGGTCGGGACGGCGGACAGGGGGTCGGATCTCATCAAGCTGCCGGCGATCTTCGCCGACCTAGCGCTGGGCTGGCTCGCCTGGTCGATGGCACGCGAGCTGGGAGCCGGCCGCCGGGCTGCGGTTCTGGCCGGTGCGATCGTCGTGTTCAACCCGATCACCTGGTTCGACAGCGTGGTCTGGGGCCAGGTCGACTCGATCGGACTCGTGTTCCTGCTGCTCGGGGTCCGGGAGCTGTGGCGGGATCGCCCCGAGCGCGCCGCCGTCTTCACGGTCATCGGGGCGATCATCAAGCCGCAGCTCGGGATCCTCGTCCCGGTCGTCGCCGCTGTGACGATCCGCCGGGCGCTGTTCCCGGCGGGCGGCCACGGCGCGGAGACGGCTCCCGGAGGGGCGGGGGGGCCTGACTGGGGCCGGACGACGACCGACTGGGAGCGACGGACGCGCGGTCGGGTCCGGATCCTGACGACCGGAATCGCCGGGCTGGTCACGGCAGTCGTCGTGTCCGCTCCGTTCGGGCTGTCCATCGTCGATCTCGCCGTCCAGGTGGCGACGGCCGCCGGCGGCTATCCCTACCTAACCGTCAATGCCTACAACCCGTGGGCGCTCCTCGAGCTCAACGGAAGCGGCCTCGCGGCCACCGGCACATGGGTCTGCGATGTCGTCGTAGCCCACACCGCAGGTGGCGCGGCCTGCGCCGAAGCGTTCATGTTCGGCCCCGTGCCGGCGCTGGCCGTCGGGACCGTTCTCCTGCTCGCGGCGATCGGTGCGATCACCGTCGCGATCGCGCGGCGGCCGGACCGGTTGACGATCCTCGTCGGCGTCGCGGTCCTCGCAATCGCGTTCTTCGTCGTCCCGACGCGCGTCCACGAGCGATATCTCTATCCGCTCTTCGGGCTGGCGGCGATCCTCGCCGCCGTGTCGTTGCGATGGCGGATCGCCTATGTCCTCGTGGGTATCGCGACGTTCGCGAACATGTACGTGGTCCTGACGACGATCTACTCCGACAACCCGGGCATCGCCGACTGGCTCGGGATCGGCGAGCAGATCAGGTCGCCCGAATGGGTCCGGATCCTCGCCGTCATCCCGCTCGTTGCCCTCGCCTGGGCGGCGTTCCAGCTTCGCAAACCCGCGATCACCCGACTCCGCGGGGAGATCGACCGGACCGATCTCGCCGACAGCCGGCGCGCCCCCCGGGCGCGCCCCCGCCGAAACATGGCCCACGAGGTCCTGCCGCGGAGCGGGCTGGCCCGGGAAGCCGCCCCGGCCGCATCAGCAACGGCGGCGGCGACCGAGGCTGCCCCCGCGTACGATCTGCCCGAGTGGCGCGAGCGCCCATCGTTCATCGAGGCCGGCCCGCTGCGGTGGCTCCGCAGCCGCCTGAACGACCGACCGGTCCGGCCCGACCGGACCGCGCTCCTGGCCCGCGAGGGCGGTGGCCGCCCGGACCGCCTGGACCTGTGGATCGTCGTCGTGCTCGTCCTCGCGGCACTGACGCTCCGCATGTGGCGACTCGCCGAGCCCTACCGGATGCACTTCGACGAGGTCTACCACGCCCGCACCGCGACGGAATTCCTCCAGTTCTGGCGGTACGGCATCGATCATGAGATCTACGAGTGGACCCACCCCCACCTCGCGAAGTACGCAATTGCCGGCGGGATCGTCGCCTGGGGAGGCGACCACGTCGGGCCGACGAGCGAGCTGGGCGTCCCCGTCCGGGCGGCGGCGATCGAAGAGCGCTGGCTCGACTCGCTCGACCCGGGCCGGCGGGCCGGCGACCGGCTCCACGTGGCCACTGGCTCGGAGGTGCGGAGCTACGACCTCCGGACGCGCGAGCTCGTGGCCGTGGTCCAGGTCGACGGCGCCGCGGCGGTCGCGGTCAATCCCGTCGATCACCTCCTCTACGTGGGCACCGACGGCGGCGATGTGCTGACGATCGATCTCCACGAGCTCGATGCCGCGCGCGACGAGACGGGAAATTCCCCATTCAGGACGACGGCATCGATCCTCACCCGGCTCGGCAGCGGGGTGACCCGGCTCCACGCGACGGACGACGGGAGCGGCCTCCTCGCGGCAGTTGCAGCGGGCGACGTCGTGATGATCGATCCCGTCGACGGGCGGGAGCTGGGGCGGTCGGCCCTCGACGCGGTCGCCGGCTTCGCCGACGCCGGAACTGTCTCTGCGCTCGTCGCCCGGCCGCCCGAGATCCTCGACGCCGTTGCCGCCGCGGAGACACTCGCGGGCATCGTCGACGGCGACGCGGCCGCGCTCCAGGTCCTCCTCGAGCAGGGCGTCGCGGAAGTCGTGCTGCCGGGCGTCGATCTCAGCGGCGATACGCGGACAGCGATCGACGAGGCGATTGACGACGGCCGGCTGGCCGGGCTGTCGGTCGAGAGCGTCCCGCGCGTCGCGGTTGCCCACGGGGGCGGCATCGCCCTCGTTGCGCCGGGCAGGGGCGAGATCGTCCAGTCGTTCAGCCTCGCCGGCGGCGCGCAGGGCGTTGCTCTCGTGTCCGTCGACGACCCGCGGTTGTACTTGACGACTGCCGACCCGGGTGGCCCGGCCTACGCGATCATCACCGTCGGCGGAAGCGCCGCGCCGGACGACGCGGTCATGAACCAGACGCATCCGCTGCCCGGAGCCGGCAGCTGGGTGGGGTTCGACGCGGCCACCGACCAGGTGCACGTGCTCGGTGAACCGCCGGCCGGCCGGCCGGCCGGCGAGGTTGCGACGGTGTACGTCATCGAGCCCCACGCGAACGCGGTCTACGCGGACGCGGCGCTCCCGTTCGCTCCGGCAGCGCTGGCGATCGACTCGAACGAATCGTTCCTGTCGTCCGATCGCCAGCAGCTCCTGGCCATGGATGCCGGCGGCGCAACGGCCGCGGTCGACGCGGGCTCGCACGCCTTCGCGTGGCGGCTGCCGGGCGTCCTGGCGGGCGTCGCGATGGCGGCGCTCCTCTACCTCCTCACCCGGATCCTCTTCCGGCGGCGCGCGGTCGCCGTGCTCGTCGCCTTCCTGACGGTGCTCGACGGGATGTTCTTCGTCCAGTCACGGATCGCGATGAACGACGCGTACGTGGGCCTGTTCATCATCGCGGCCTACACCCTGTTCGCGGCGCTGTGGACCGGCGCGTGGCGGTGGCGGGGCGCGTTCTGGGTCGGGATGCCGGCCATCGGCGTGCTGCTGGGCCTCGCGCTCGCGTCGAAATGGGTCGCCGCCTACGCGATCGGCGCGCTGGGCATCCTCATCCTCGCCCGGAGCGCCCTCGGCCGGGTCCTGCTGCTCGCGGGGATGATCGTCATCACGACGGCCCTCGGATACCTCGCGATCTCCGTGCCGCTCAACACGCCGCCGGAGGCCGGTTGGCAGATCGCGCTGTTCGGGTTCGAGTTCGTCCTCCACGGCAACCTCACGTTCATGCTGATCATGGTGTTCCTCACCCTGACGGCGGCGACCGTCACGGTCCTCCATCCGATCGCCTGGTCTGTCGAAGAGCTCCGCTTCGCGGTCGGCGCCCCGGCCGTCGCGGGCGGCGCCATCGCCCTGCTCGCCCTGGCGACCGGCCGGATGGACCGCATGTACGAGTTGGGTCCCGTCGCGGCCTCGCCGCTCCAGCTCGCGTTCGCGCTTGCGCTCCTGTCGCTCATCGTCGCCGGCGCGTTCTGGCTCGTCGGGCAGGCCGGCTTCGGACCGCTCGCTCCGCCCCCTGGCCCGGGCGATCCTGTTCGGCTGCTCGAGCCACCGGCCCCGCCCGCCGAGGGCTGGCTCCGGCCGGGCTCGTTGCTCGGCCTGCCGGTCGGCTGGATGATCGTGTCGCTCATCGCCATCCCGGTCGCGGTCTACGTCGCGTCGTACGTGCCGTGGGCGCTGCTCGACAGCCACCAGCTCATGACGGGCTGGCCGGCGGGACACACCGGCCAGACGCTCCTCGACCTCACGGGCGGCATGTACAACTACCACAACACGCTTACCGATCCTCACGCCGCCTCGTCGCCATGGTGGGCCTGGCCGTTCGACCTGAAGCCGGTCTGGTTCTACCAGGAGTCGTTCGCCGGCGGGACGTCGGCCGCGATCTACGACGCGGGCAACCTCGCGATCTGGTGGATGGGCGTCCCCGCGATGGCGTTCTGCGCCTGGCAGGCGTTCAAGCGCCGGAGCCTCGCCCTCGCCCTCGTCACGGTCGGCTTCGCATGCCAGTGGATCCCGTGGGCCCGGATCGACCGGGCCGCGTTCCAGTACCACTACTACACGAGCCTGCCGTTCGTCGTCATGGCCCTCGCCTACTTCATCGCCGAGCTGTGGCACGGCGCGTCGCGCCGAACGTGGCTGATGGCCCGTCTCGCCGCCGGCGCGGCGATCGTCGGCCCGGCGCTCCTGTGGCTGTTCCACCGGCCGCTCTGCGCGTACGTCCGGGTCGACGCGGTGAACCCGAACGGCGGGGCCTGCCCCACGTTCATCCCCGAGTTCGTCCTCACCTGGCGGACGCTCGCCCTCGCGATCGTCGTTGGCCTGGCGGTGTTCTTCCTCGTCCGCCAGTTCCTCGCGCTCGACCGGCCGGATCCGGACGCCCCACCGGCTCGCTCGGCGGTAACGCTGCTCCCGATGGGGATCGGCGCGGGCGTCGCGCTCGTCGCGCTGCTGCTCGTGGCGCGCCTCGTCCCGGAGGTCCCGGCGCTCAGCGGCACCGCGATCTCCGTCGAGCCGATCGCGTTCATCGTGGGACTGCCGCTGCTCGCCCTGGCCGCGGTCGTGGCGACGGCCCGGGATGCCCGCCGGTTCGTGGTCGGCATGCT
Source organism: uncultured Anaerolineaceae bacterium (assembly GCA_964626755.1). Lineage (GTDB taxonomy): Bacteria > Chloroflexota > Limnocylindria > Limnocylindrales > CSP1-4 > JACDAV01. Next base: position 127,132 of record CAZVGO010000007.1, read on the forward strand.
CGCCGCGTTCGTCGCGGTGTTCGTCATCTTCTACCCGAACATCTCCGGCCTGCCGCTGCCGGCGGCGGTGTTCAACGCCTACCAGGGCTTCCTGCCCACCTACCTCTACCCGTTCCAGTTCCCGGTGAGCATCGTCGACCGGAACGTGAGCCCTCCGAGCCTGTTCGCGGCGGGCCCGGCGATCCTCCTCGTGGCACTCGCCGTGACGTCCGTGATCGTTGCCTACAGCGCGTGGATCTGGCGGATCGCGCTGGCCGAGCGGCGGCTCGAGGAGGGCACGGACGAGTCGGACGCGGGCACGGCGTACGCGGGCAGCCGGGGCTGACCGGGGCGGGGCAACCGGCGCGCGCCGTCAGGCGACGGGCTGGGCGACCCTCGGCGACCGTGGGATCTCCGCGTGGAAGCCCTTCGGCAGCTGGCCCTGGGCGGCGAGGCGGCGGATGACGAAGCCGTAGTAGTCGTCGACCTTCGCCGTCACCCGCTCCCAGCTGAAGTCGTCCGCCCGCTCCCGTCCGTTCCGGCCCATCTCGGCGCGCAGGTCGTCGTCGGCGAGGAGCTGGCCGATCGCGGACGCGAGCGCCTTCGGCTTGCGGGGCGGCACGAGCAGCCCCTCGCGGCCGCGCCGGACGACGCCCTTGTAGCCGTGGATGTCGCTACACACGATCGGCGTGCCGGCGGCCATCGCCTCGAGCAGGACGATCCCGAACGACTCCCCGCCGGTCGCCGGCGACGCATACACGTCCGCGGTCTTGAACAGCTGGGCCTTCTCGTCGTCCGAGACGCGGCCGAGGAACTCGACGCCCTGGAGCCGGCGGGTCAGGACATAGCGCCGGGCCTCCCGTTCCTGGGGCCCCGAACCGACGATGAGCAGGCGGCAGTGGCAGCCGGTCTTGCGCAGGATCCGGAACGCCTTGAGGAGCTCGACCAGGCCCTTGCGCGGCTCGTGCCTACCGACGAACAGGATGTTCCGGGTGCCGTCCTGCCAGCGGGCGATCGGGACGGCCCGCCGGAACCGGTCGACGTCGACGCCGTTCGGGATGACCTTGTAGTCGCCCGGGAAGTAGCGGTCGATGAAGTGTCGGGCGGCCGCGCTCACGGCGATCCGGCCGTGCAGCCGCCGGCCGTACGGCCCGAGCAGCCGGCTGCCGAGCTCGTATGCCGGCGAGAAGCCGCCGAACGCGTGGAAGGTCGCGATGTTCACGCTCGTCGACTGGCGGAGGACAACCAGCGACAGGAACGGCACGAATGGCTCGTGGAAGTGGAGGAGGTCGAAGCGCTCGCGATCGAGGACGTCGCCGACCTGCGAGACAAACCGGGGCGACACCGTCAGCGTCCCGACCGATCCGTTGGCCGGCACCGAGAAGCCCTTGCCGATCCGGATGACGTCGCCGTCCGACGAGCGCTGCAGCCCGTGCGAGCTGGTGATGATCCGGACGTCGTGACCGCGCTTGCGGAGGTTCTCGTAGAGGTACCGGACGTGCTCCGTGACGCCGCCGGGCAGGGGGTAGACGTACGGCGAGACCAGGCCGATCTTCACGAGCCCCCCTCGCCGTCGCGGGCCCGGACCCGCATCGGTGGAGCGTCCGGCCGGCGAGCCCCGGGGTGGCCCGGGTAGCCGAGGTCGCGGCCGGTCCCGTCACGCCGGACGCGGCCGCGGATGGTGTCCCGCGCGTCGCGGCCGTACTTCCGGAGCTGGCGGCCGAACGTCCTGAGCTGTGGCCGGCTGGCATGGAAGGCGCCGTGGTGGTGGGTCGTCCGCTCGAGGATCGCGCGGCGGAGGTCCTCTCCCGTCCGCCCCGGGAACGTCGTCCAGCCCGTGCCGATGACGTCGCTCGTGTGGGCGTCACTGTTGCCGATTTGGGCGAGGCCGAACTCGTCGGCGAAACGAACGGCCCGGCTGTGCCACGGCCGGCCGAGCGTCGTGGGGTTGAACGTCTCGATTGCGTCCGGGTGGTAGCGCGGGTCCGGGTCGCGGAGGAGGCGGCGGAGGACGAACCCCTGGGCGCACAGCGGATAGGGAACGAGCGGATGGGCCGGGATCGCGAGCCCGCCCTGCTCATGGACCGCGCCGATCGACCAGCGCAGCGAGCGGAGCGGACGGATCGGCTCCTCGAGGAACAGCGCGAGGAGATGGCCACCGCGGGTCGTGATCTCCTCGCCGACGATGACCTCGAACCGGAGCCCCCGATCGCGGGCCAGCGCCCGGGCGGCGAGCGCCGCGTCGATCCGCTCGTGGTCCGTGATCGCGATCACGTCGAGATCGGTGTCGTGCTCGACGACGTCGAGGATCTCGACGATCCCGGCCAGCCCGTCCGAGGCGAGCGTGTGAATGTGGAGGTCGGCGCGGCCGAGGCGATTGGTCAACGGCGGGCCGCCGTGGCCGGCTCGCCGGCCGGCCCGTCCGGCCGGTCCGGCCGGCTCGGCCAGATCTCGAAGAAGGCCGTCCACCACTGCTCCGGCGCCTCGGCGATCGCGTCCTCGAAGGCCCGGGCGGTCGCCTCCAGCACCGCGGTCAGCCGCTCCCGACGGGTCCCGCTCTGGGGAATCGGCACGGGGTGCAAGCCGCCCCGGTAACGAGCGGTGCCGGCGCGCCGGACGGCGACGACGTAGAGCGGCGCGTCATTTTCCATGGCCAGCAACGCCGGCCCGATCGGGAACGGGGCCGGGGCGCCGAAGAACGGGACCTCGATTCCTCCACCGGTCAGGTCCCGGTCGCCGATGAGGCCCACCGGCTCGCCTCGCCGGAGCGCGGCGGTCAGCTCACGCCGGGCCTCGCGCAGCCCCACGATCCGCAGGCCCACCCGACCGCGCGTCTTGACCAGCCAGCGCTGGATCTCCGGATCGCCCAGCGTCTCCATCGGAACCGTCGCGGTTATCCCCGTCCGCCTGGCGAGGTAGAGCGCGGGCAGCTCGATCGCCCCGAAATGCATGCCGACGAGGACCAACGGGCCCCGCGTTGCGAAGGCAGCGTCGACGACCTCGGCCGTCTCCACGAAGAGCCGCTCGTCGATCAGCTTGTCCGTCACCAGCGGGAGGCGGGCAACCTCGAGGTAATACCGAGCGCCCTCTCTGAACGCGGCCCGGACAAGGCGCTCCAACGCGGCCGGATCCGCGGCGGCCGCGCGAATCTGCTCGCCACCCCGCCCTTGACCCGCAAGATACTCGGCGACCCGGGCGAGGTTGCGCCGGGCACGCGCCGCCCGTGCGGGCGCGAGGCGATACCAGACCGCCCCGGCCAGGTCAGCCAGGCCGTAGGCGGCACTGTCCGGCAGCCGGCAGGCGAGCCACGATCCGGCTTCGAGGAAGAGCGCCCGGAGCCGTTGCCCGGCCGAGCCCCGCGGCAGCCCGGCGGCGTCGCCCGGGCGATCCGCGGCGGCGACTGCCCGGCCGGACATCGCCTCGTCCCGCGTCGGGGTCACGACGGTTCGGCCTCGAGCCGCGGCCGCGTTCCCTGGCCGGGCGTTTCAGTGGCACCGTCCGCGGTTGGCGCGATGATCGCCGGGCCCGCCCCGGCGAGCGCGGCGAGCGCGCGTCGCTCGAGCTCGGCCGACTCCTCCGCCGTCGACGGCCACATCGGTTTGAAGCTGTACCACTGGTCAGGAGCGGCCGCGATCGTCTCCTCGAGCGCGTCGGCCATCGCCTGGGTGGCCCGGATGAGCTCCGCGGGCTTCGACGAAGCGACCTCGATCGGCGACGACCAGCTGATCCGGAACGTCCCGTCTTCGCGCCGCCGGATCGCGATCGGGAGGATCCGCGAGCCGGTCTTCGCGGCGAGCGCCGCCGGCCCCGCGGGGAGCGTCGTCCAGTCGCCGAAGAGGCGAACCGGGATGCCGTCCTGCCGGTAGCCCCAGTCGATGAGCAGGGCGAGCATCTCCCTGCGCCGGAGGACCGCGTAGATCTCGCGCAGGTTGCGCCACGCGATGACGTGGACGCCCCAGGATTCGCGCTGCCGCCGGAGCAGCTCGAACATCTCCGGCATCGTCGAGTCGTCCGCGACCACGTTCATGGGCCAGCCGCGCTTCGCGATCCCCGCGGCGACCGCCTCGTTGTTCCCCACGTGGCCGACCGCGAAGATGAGGCCGCCCTTCGACTCGCGCCAGATCGGCTCGATCCCGTCGAGCTCGTTGTCCGCGACCAGGCGCCCCACCTTCTCCGGAGGAAGCTGCGGGATGCGCATCAGCTCCGTGATGTAGCGCCCGTACTCGTGATACGCGGCCATGGCGAGCCGCCGGACTCGAGGATGGTCCGGGGGCAGGCCGAGGACGTGGGCGAAATTCTCGTTGGAGGAACGCCGCTTCGCCGGCCAGAGCCGGTACGACAGCTCGAACAATTCGCCGACGACCCCCGCCGCGAGCGACTGCGGAACGCGACCGAGAGCCCACGCCGCGGCCCGGTAGAGCCGGACGCCCGACTTCTCGTAGATGCGAGGGAGTCCTCGGGCGGATGGCCTCCCGGGGCTCGGCCGTCCTCGGGCCAATGGCGTCGCGGGGCTCCGCCTTGGACCTCGGAGGGCGGGTGCCTTCACTTCGCTGAGGTTGCCACTTCAGTCTTACGCCGGGCGGCGAGCTTGCGGAGCGTCCGCTTCGGGGGCGTCTCGGTGCCGACGAGCGTCTCATCGTCATCCCCCAGGATGAACGCTTCCACCCGGTTGTACGCGATGTCGTCGTGGATCTGGACCGGCGGGCTCTTCATGAAGTAGCTCGACGGTGCGACGAGGGTGCCCTTCAGGCCTCGGTCGAGACCCAGCTTCAGGCAGCGGATCGCGTCGGTGATGACGCCCGCGCTGTTCGGGCTGTCCCAGACTTCGAGCTTCAGCTCCGCGTTGAGCGGGACGTCGCCGAACGTGGTGCCCTCCATCCGGATGTAGCACCACTTGCGGTCCTCGAGCCACGGGACGTGGTCGCTGGGACCTACGTGGACGTTGCCGTCCTCGAGCTCGTAGTCGAGCATCGAGGTGACCGCGTTGGTCTTGCTGATCTTCTTGCTCTCGAGCCGCTCGCGCTCGAGCATGTTGAGGAAGTCCGTGTTGCCGCCGAAGTTCAGCTGGTAGGTCCGGTCGAGCCGGACGCCGCGGTCCATGAACAGCCGGGTCAGCACGCGGTGGGTGATCGTGGCGCCCACTTGGCTCTTGATGTCGTCGCCGATGATCGGCAGGCCGACCTCCGCGAAGCGGCGCTGCCAGTACGGCTCACGGCCGATGAACACCGGGATCGCGTTGATGAAGCCGACGCCCGCCCGAAGCGCCTGTTCGACGTACCACTTGGTGGCCTCCTCGGAGCCGACCGGGAGGTACGAGACCATGACGTCGACCTCACGCTCCTTGAGGATGCCGACGATGTCGACCGTGGGGCCGGGGGCCTTCTCGATGATCTGGCTCAGGTACTTGCCGAGGCCGTCGTGGGTCATGCCCCGCTCGACTGGTACGCCGAGGCTCGGGACCTGCTGGAACTTGTACGTGTTGTTCGGCTTCGTGTAGATCGCCTCGGACAGGTCCTTGCCGACCTTGTTCTTGTCGATGTCGAAGGCGGCGACGAACTCGATGTCCCGGACGTGGTAGCCGCCGAGGTTGACGTGCATCAGCCCCGGGACGAAGTCCGCCTCCTTCGCATTCTCGTAGTAGTAGCGGCCCTGGACGAGGCTGCTCGCGCAATTCCCGACGCCCACGATCGCGACCCGGACCTTGCCGTCCTTGCGGCGACCGGCACCGGCCCAGGTGTTGTCCGGCGTCTTGCCGTTCTTCCCGTTGCTGCTCACTGGTTCTCCTGCTGTTGGGTTTCGAGTTGTCGCCTGACGTGGATGATTCGTTGGAGGACGGTGATGGCCGAGAGGACCGCGATGAGGCCGAGCGCGACACCGAGCCAGGCCTGGCCAAGGGTCAGCACGCCACCGGGGATCCCGGCGAGGATCAACCCGAGCGAAAGGATCACGAGTCGGACCTCACGCGGGGCGAGCCCGACCTCGCCGTGGAGCCCCACCAATTCGGCCTTGGCCCGCGTGTAGGTGACGACCGAGGCGAACGCCAGGGCTAGCGCCGCCAGGATGGCCCCCGGCGGAAAACCGGCGACGGCGCACCCAAACACGACGCCCGCATAGACGAGGTTCTCGCCGGTCCGGTCGAGCGTCGAGTCGAGGAAGGCGCCGAACTTCGAGGCCCGCCCGGTGGCGCGCGCGAGCGCGCCGTCGAACAGGTCGAAGATCCCGAAGACGATCACGAGAACCCCGGCGACAAGCCACTGCTGGGCTCCCGCGGCGATGGCGGCGGCACAGGTCCCGGCGAAGCCGATCACGGTCAGGGCGTTCGGGGTGAGCCCGATGCGGCCGAACGCCAGCGCGACCGGCACCACCAGGCCGCGGACGCGCTCGCGCATCTCGGGCGAGACGAGCGACATGCTCACGAGGCCGCCCTTGTCGGATCCGCCGCGGCCAGCCCGAGGACCGTCCGCTCGCGGGCGGCGAACGCCTCGAACGCGTCGGGGCGGAGGCTGCAGGTCGTCTCGCGGCCCTTCCGGAGGGTCGCGACGAGTCCCGCCGCGCGGAGCCGCCCAATGTGCCAGCTCACGAGGGGCTGGGACAGCCCGATCTGCTCGATCAGGTCGGTCACCGAGGCGGGGCCGTCGGCGAGCCGCCGGACGATCCGAAGCCGGTTCACGTCGGCCAGCGCCTTATGGAAGACGCGCAGCTCGCGCAGGTCCTCCGGCTGTTCGACGATCCGGGCCAGCGTCGAGCGGATTCGGGCGCGGGAGGGGCTCAGGGGGATCTCCGTTCGGAGCAGCCGTCGCATCAACGGCGGTTTATATCAACGCTCGTTGATGCTAGGGGCCGCCCGACCAGGTGTCAAGACCCGTCTGGCGCGGTCCCGCCGGTACACTCGCCCGGTGAACCGGCAAGCCGCGATGGTCCTGCTCGGCGTGTTCGGGGTGGGCGTCTTCCTCACCGGGCTCGAGCTCATGATCACCGCCGTCGCGCTGCCGGCGATCATCCTCGACTTCGCGCGGGATCCGGTCTTTGCCTTCGCGGAGCTGCGGAAGGCGTCATGGATCGTCAACGGGTACCTGCTCGCGTACGTCGTCACGATGCCGCTCGCCGGGCGGCTGTCCGACCTGTGGGGAGCGCGGCGGCTGTTCCTCGGGGCCCTCGCGCTGTTCATCGTGGGCTCGGCCCTGGCCGGCCGGGCCCAGAGCCTCGACGAGCTCATCGCGGCGCGCCTGATCCAGGCGGTCGGCGGCGGCGTGCTCGTGCCGGTCGGGACGGCAGCCGCGTCGCACCTGTTCGAGGGCCATGCCAGGCCTCGGGCGCTCGGCGTCGTGGGGGCCCTGACGTTCCTCGGCATGGCCGCCGGCCCGTTCCTCGGCGCGGCGATCCTCGACGCGGTTCACGTCGAGCCGGCGCTCGCGAATGCCGGGGTCCGCGAGGGGCCGCTCCTCGACCTCCTCGGCCCGGCGTGGCGCTGGATCTTCTACCTCAACGTCCCGATCGGCCTCGTCACGCTCGCCCTCGGCTGGGCAGCGTTCCACGGCTGGGATACGCCCCGCCGGCCCGGCCGGGTCGACATTCTCGGGGGCCTTGTGTTCACAGTCGCGCTCGCCTCCGGCCTCGTCGGGGTGACGCTGCTCGGGAGCCGTGCGGCCGACGAGCTGGCGGCCGATCCAGCGCTCATCAGCGGGGCCCTGTTCGCGGTCGCCATCGGAGCCACGGTCCTCACGATCGCCCTGGGCCTCCGACGGCGTGACCCGTACCTCGATCCGCGCCTGTTCCGGAACGCCGAGTTCTCGTCGGCGACGCTCGTGTCACTACTCACCGGGTACTCGTTCGCGACGGCGATCATCGGCGGCGCGGTATTCGTCGACCGCGTCCTGTACGGCGGGCCGGACGTCCAGCGGATCGCCCTGGGCTCGCTCGCGCTCGCGACCGCGATCGGGGCGCTCGGGTCCGGCTTCGCGGTCCGGGTCCTCTCCCTCCGCCTCGTGACGCTCATCGGGTTGGCCGCGAGCGGCATCGCCCTGGCGGCAATGACCCGCTGGCGCCCGGAGACGACGGTCGGCGAGGTGGCCCTCGTGCTGGGTCTGTTCGGGCTGGGGTTCGGGCTGACGGTCACGCCCCGTTCGACCGCGGCGGTCGAGGCGGTCGGCCGGCAGGCGTTCGGGATGGCCTCGGCGACCGTCACCGTGGCCCGGATGATCGGGATGGCCGTTGGACTCGCGGTCCTCACCGCGTATGGCTCGACGACGATCCAGCGGCTGCTCGACGCGGTCTACGCCACGCCCGAGGCATACAGGCTGTTCATCCCCGAGACGCTCCGCAACCGGCCGCTCGAGGACGGACTCGTTGTCCAGGCACTCGAGGCATGGGCGGCGGGGGAGGCCGCCCAGATCATGGTTCCGATCTTCCTCGCCGCCGCGGCGCTGACGACCGTCGCGGTGCTGCCCGCGCTGGTGATGCGCAGGCGGGCGCGTATGCTGGCGCCGGGCGGGCAGGCGAGGGACGCCGGCGCGGCCCCCGCACGCGGTGAGCCGGATGGCCCGGACGAAGTCGAGCCCACCCTCGCGCTCTAGCCGCGGCGGCGCCGTCGCCAGGGCCTCCGCCGCGGCGAGGGATGCCGACGCGCCCGAGGTTCGCGGCCGGCACCTGGCGATCGGCTCGAGCGGGACGCTCCGGGTCGTCACGTTCGACGGCGACGAGCTCCGGGAGTGGTCGGGTCCGGAGGCGCTCGCGCGGATCGAGAGGCTCCGCGAGCGGCCCGAGGTCCCGCTGTGGGTCGACTACACGTCGCCCAATCCCGACCAGGTGGCGGCGGTGGCGAAGGCTCTCGACCTCCATCCCCTGATCGTCGAGGACATCGTCGAGGGCAACCAGCGAAGCAAGATCGAGACGACCGATGGGCTCGTCCACATCGTGCTGTTCGCGCTCGATTTCGACGAAGACGTGATCGCGAGCGAGATCGATGTGGTCCTCGGCGACACGTTCCTCATGACCGTCCACGAGGGCGACTGGGACCCGCTCAAGACATCCCACCTCCGGATGGGGATCGCGCCCGTCCTCCGCAAGGGCCCGGACCATCTCCTGTGGGCGCTCGCCGACTCGATCGTCGACGGCTACTTCCCGTTCGCGGATCGCCTCGGTGAGGCGATCGACGCCGTCCAGGACGACGTGATTGAGCGTGCCTCACCGGAGGTCCTCGAGCGCCTGTTCCGGCTGAAGCGCGAGGTGCTCACGGTCCGCCGTGCCGCTACCCCGGTCCGCGAGATATTCAGCCAGCTGACGAACCGGGACCTCGACCTGATCGATGACGAGGAAGTCATCTACTTCCGCGACATCTACGATCACGTCATCCGGCTGACCGACGAGCTCGACAACTACCGGGAGCTCGCCTCGGGGACGCTCGACGTCTACCTCTCGACGATCAACAACAACCTGTCGCTCATCATGAAGCGGCTGACCGGGGTGACCGTGATCGTGGCCGGGATCGGGGCGGTCGCCGGGATCTTCGGGATGAGCGAGGCTGGCTCCGCGCTCGCCGGCCAGGAGCCAAGTGGGTTCTGGATCGTCACCGTGATGTCGGTCGCCGTCGCCCTGGCGGCAGCCGTCGTCCTCCGACGGATCGACTGGATCTGATCTCGCGGCGTCAGGGGCAGGCGCGCGGTCTCGCCGAGGGGTGCGCCTTCGCGGGATCGGCCGGCCCGCTCGACAGCGGATCCCCGACAATCTGGAGCTTCGGGAATCTCGAGCCGATCCCCTCCGAGGTCTGCAGCCAGACCTGGTCCTCCGTCGCGGCGAGGGCGTCGTCGAGGCCGGTGTCGAAGGGAACGTGGCGGCGGATCTCCGTGACCTCGTACAGGAACAGCATGTCGTCGCTCGTGTAGACCTCGACGATCATCCCGAGCATCCGGAAGCCGTTGTTCACCCGCGACGCCTCGAGGATCGGCAGGAACATGCCGCGCTGAGCGTGGGCGTAGAGATACGTCGCCCGGTTCGCGCCCGGCTGGCGCATCTCGCCGAGGTACATCGCGACGCCGCACGGGACGACGGTCGGGTCCGGCTGGGCGATGACCGGCAGGTCGATGCCCAGGGCGGCGACCCTGACCCTTGTCGCCACCCGCTCGGAAGGGATCGTCGAGCTCGGGTCGACCGTGGGAGGGACACTCGATGCGGGCCGAAGGGAGGGGCTCGCCACGGCACCCCCCGTCAGGCCCGGGCTGGCGCCCGGGCCCGCCTCGACCGGGCCCGTCAGCGAGATCAGGCCGGTCGTGACGAACGCGACGCCAAGAGCGACGAGGGTGGCCGGGAGGATGCGCGATCGGAGCGTGTCGAGGTGCCGATCCATTCGGACGGGAGGGTACCAGCGCACCCCGCGCAACGCCTCGGGCGAACGAGGGCTGCTACCCTCCCGGCGATGGAATCGCGCGTGCCGATCGTGGCCGGGCTCGGATCCGGCGTCCTCGTCGCCGTGCTGGTGATCGTCGCGCTGGTCGCGCTCGGGCCGGCTCCGGGGGTACCCCAGGTCAGCCCGTCGGCCCCTGGCTCGACGGGCGCCGCCTCGCCAACCGCCGCCGGCCGCACGGCCGGCTCGCCCTCCGCGAGCGCGGCCGTGTCACCGGGCGACCAGGCCTTCCACATCGGAGAGCCGGCGCCGCCGCTCGTCGTTCCCAGGGTCGGCGGCGGGACCATCGACCTCGCCTCGTTCCGGGGCAAGCCGGTCTGGGTGAACTTCATGGGCACGTACTGCCCACCGTGCCGTGACGAGTTCCCGCAGATGAACGGGTTCCACGTCCGGTACGCGGACGCGGGCCTGGTCGTGCTCGCGATCGACGTCCGCGAGGAGGAGGCCACGGTCGCCGCATTCGCGCAGGAGCTGAACGCAACGTTCCCGCTGGGCCTGGATGCCGATGGGAGCGCCCAGCGTGTGTGGGAAGCGATCGTCCTGCCGGTCCACTTCTGGATAGACGCGGAGGGGATCATCCGCGACGGCGCGCTCGGCGGGATCGGCCCCGACATCATGGCCGCCGGCCTTCGCACGATCATGCCGGGCGTCGACGTCACGCCGTGAGGCGGGACACGGACGGCGAAGCGGAGAGCGCCGGGTCGGAATCGGGAGCTGGCCCGGCGGCCGCCTGGCGGGAGGCGCGCCGTGGCGCGCTCGCGCTCCTCGCGGCACGCCCGCCGCTGCTGGTGGTCTCGGACTTCGACGGCACGCTCGCGCCGATCTCGCCGGACCCGATGGGCGCGATGATCGAGCCGATTGCCCGCCGCGCGATCCGGCGCCTCGCCCGGCTCGCCGAGCAGCAGCCCGACCGCCTGTCGGTCGTCGTCCTCTCCGGCCGAACCGCCCTCGATGTCGCGGGCCGGGTCCGGGTCGGCGGCGTGCGGTATCTCGGCAACCACGGAGTCGAGGCCGGGGACCTCGCGCGGTCGGCCCGCGCCGAGGGCCTCGCGGTCGTGGTCGAGCCGGCTCTTGTCGGGTGGGTCGAGCCGGCGACTGCGCTCGGGGACGCGGTCGCGGCGCTGCTCGGCTACCCCGACTGGCTGTTCGTCGAGCGCAAGGGGCCGTCGGTCGCGTTCCATTTCCGGGCCGCGGCGGACATGGATGAAGCGCGGCTGGCCGTCCTCAAGGCGATCGAGTCCGCCGAGCGGGCAATCGGAGGAACCGGTCTCGTCGGCCTCGAGGGCCGCCGGATCGTCGAGCTCCGCCCGGCGGGGGCGGGCGGTAAGGGCGCGGCGGTCGCCCGGCTCATCGAGGGCCTCCGGCCAGGGGGAGTGCTGGTCCTCGGCGACGACCGGAGCGACGCGGAGGCGTTCGAGATCGTCCGTCGGGCCCGCGATCGGGGTGAGCTGCGTGGGCTGGCGGTCGCGGTTCACGCGGCAGCGGAGACGCCGCGCGAGGTGGCGGCGGCTGCGGACGTCGAGCTGGCCGGCCCGCGCGACGCCGCGAGGCTCCTGTCGGTCGTGGCCGGGGCCCTCGAGCGGGAGGCGACCCGGACCGGGACCTAGACCGGGAGTGCCTCCACCCGCGCCGGCTGCCCCGTTCTCGCGGGGAGATTGCACCTCCGGTCAGGCTATCGAGCGGGCTGCCTCGTTGACGATGTCGAGGAACGGCCCCGGGAACAAGCCGAGGATGATCGTCAGGAACGTCGCGGCCGCGAGCCCGCCCCACAGGAGCCGGCTGTGGCTGAGCGGCGGCGCCTCCGTCTGAGGCTCGCGCATGTACATATAGACGACGACCCGCAGGTAATAGAAGGCGGCCGCCGCGGCGTTCAGGACCGCGATCACCGCGAGGATCGCGACCGGGCCGCCGGCCTGGACCGCGGCGAGGATCACGTACGCCTTGGCAAAGAACCCGGCGGTCGGGGGGATTCCGGTCAACGACAGGAGGAACAGCGTCATCAGGACGCCCAGCCACGGCTCCCGCCGCCCGAGGCCCGCGAACGTGTCGAGGTTGGAGGTCACGCCGGCCCGACGCTGGAGCGCAGCGACGACCGCGAAGGCCCCGAGGTTCATGAACGAGTAGGCGGCCCCGTAGTAGAGGAGGCCCTCGAGCCCGTTCAGCTGCCCCGCGGCATACGCGGCGAGGCCGACGAGCATGTACCCGGTGTGGGCGATCGAGCTATAGGCGAGCATCCGTTTGACGTTGTTCTGGGTCAACGCGACGAGGTTGCCGAGGGTCATCGTCAGCGCGGCCAGGACGACGATCACCGGCAGCCAGTACGCCTGCAGGTCGCCGAGCGCCTCGACGAACAGGCGGAGGATGAGGGCGAAGGCGCCGATCTTCGGGCCGACCGACAGGTAGCCCGTGACCGGGGTCGGCGACCCCTGGTACGCGTCCGGCGTCCAGTAGTGAAACGGAACGGCCGCGATCTTGAACGCGACTCCGGTCGTCATGAATGCCAGGCCCATCGCGAGACCGGGCGAAAGCGCCGCACCGCCGGCGACCACGGTCCCAAGCATCGCGGCGACGTCGGCGACCCGGGTCGACCCGGTCAGGCCCCACACGAACGCAAGGCCGAACAGGAAGATCGCCGAGCTGAACGAGCCGAGGAGGAAGTACTTGATCGCGCCCTCGGTCGAGTAGCCGTCGGTCTTGTGAAAGCCCGCGAGCATGTAGCCGGGCAGGACCATGAGCTCCAGGCCCAGGAACAGCAGCAGCAGGTCCGTGGAGGCGGCGATGATCATCGCGCCGGCCATCGCGAAGATGAGGACCGCGGCGAACTCGGCAAGGGGCAGGTCGCGCGGCTCGAGGTAGTCGGGCGCGAACGCGATCGTCAACGCGACGATCGCGACGAAGAGGATGTCCAGGAAGGTCGTGAGCGCGTCGACCGTGTACGCGCCGTCGAACGCCGTCCCCGGCTGGCGGGCCAGGAAGAGGACGAGCAGGCCCACGATCGCGAGGCCGCCGAGCGACGTCGCGAGCACCGCGTCCCGCCGGCCCGGCCGGACGATGTCGACGACGAGGACCGCGGCCGCGACGACGACCGCCCCGATCAGGGGCAGGATCGCCGTGACGTCATAGCTCATCGCGCGTCACCCGGGGTCAGCGCACCCTCGCGGCTCGGCTCCCGTCGCGTGGCGACGACGACCAGCCGCGCTGCGAGCGCCAGGCCGATCAGGCCGAGGGCGGCGGCCGGGACGATCGGTCCGACGGCGATCGGCGCTCCGCCGGCGACCGCCCTGAGCACCGAATCGACCGACGGCTGGACCACGTCGAGCAGGAGGCCCGGGAAGAGGCCGAACACGACGACGAGCGTCGCGAGCGGCGCCAGCGTGACGATCTCCACCGGCGTCAGGTCGGTCAGGTGGTGGCCGAGCGAGCGGATGAACTCGGACGGCTCGCCTGTGACGACCCGCTGGAACATCCAGAGCAGGTAGGCCGCGCCGAGGATCATGACGAGCGCCGCGATGGCGGCGAGTACCGGGCCGACGGTGAATGTGCCGACGAGCACGAGGAACTCGCCAACGAATCCGGACAGGCCGGGCAGCCCCGCCGAGGCGAACACGAAGAACCCGAACACGGCCGCGTACGCGGGCATGATCCCGGCCAGGCCACCCATCCGGGCGATCGTCCGGTCGTGGGTCCGCTCGTAGATCACGCCGACGAGGAGGAACAACGCCCCGGTGATCAGCCCGTGGTTGACCATCTGGAGGATCGCGCCCTGCATCCCCTGCTCCTGGAAGATGAAGATGCCGAGGGTGACGAAGCCCATGTGGCTCACCGAGCTGTACGCGACGAGCTTCTTGAGATCCGGCTGGACGAGCGCGACGATCGCGCCGTAGATGATCGCGATGAGGCTCAGGACGATGATCGCCGGCGCGAACGTATGGGCCGCGTCCGGGTAGAGCGGCAGGGCGAAGCGGATGAAGCCGTAGCCACCCAGCTTGAGGAGGATGCCCGCGAGGATGACCGAGCCGGCCGTCGGTGCCTCGACGTGGGCGTCCGGAAGCCAGGTGTGGAACGGGAACATGGGAACCTTGATCGCGAAGGCGAGGAAGAACGCGAGGAAAGCGAACACCTGGAGGCCCGGATCGAACCCGGCGCCGCGGAGCATCTCGAAGTCGAACGCCCCGGCCCATTGACCGCCGTGGCCGGCCTGGTAGGCGAAGGCCGTCGCGAGGATCGCGACCAGCATGAGCAGCGACCCGACGAGCGTGTACAGGACGAACTTGATCGTGGCGTAGATCCGGTTCGCCCCGCCCCAGATCCCGATGATCAGGTACATCGGGACGAGCACGATCTCGAAGAAGATGTAGAAGAGGAACGTGTCCAGCGCCACGAACACGCCGATCATCCCCACCTCGAGGATGAGGAACGAGATCATGTACTCCTTGATCCGCTCCTGGATCGGCTTGAACGAGGCGAGGATGCTGATCCACATGAGCGTCGTGGTCAGCACGACGAGCACGATCGAGAGTCCGTCGACCCCGAGCTTGTACTGGATGCCGAACAGCGGGATCCAGTCGACGACCTCCCGGAAGAGGAAGTCTGAGGAGGGATCCGGCGCCTGGAACCGCGTCAGCAGGAGGAGCGAGAGCACCCAGGTCGTGAGCGACGTCCCGAGCGCGACCATCCGGGCCGTGCTGCGCGGCATGATCGCGATGAGGATTGCACCGACCAGGGGAAGGAACGTCACGAGCGTCAGGATCGGGATCCGGATCATGCCGGTCGTCCTGCGAGGATCAGGTACGAGGCGGCCATGACGATCAGCCCGAGGGCGATCCCCAGCGCGTAGTTCTGGACCCGGCCCGTCTGGACCCGCGCCAGGCGGCTGCCGCTGCCCCGGGTGAGAGAGCCGACCGCGTTGACCGTCCCATCGACGACCTCGCGGTCGAACCACCAGAGCGCGTTGGCGACGCGGCCGCCGATCCGGATGAACAGGAGGTCGTTCAGCTCGTCGAACCACCACTTGTTGAGCGACGCGCGGTAGAGGAACGGCAGCCGGCCAGAGAGCGCGCGGACCGTCTCGGGTCTCGGGCGCCTCCGCAGTGCAGGCAGCTCGACCCCGAAGAGCCACCACGCCACGGCGATCCCGATGGCCGCGGCCGCGACGCTGACCAGGATGAGCACGCCGTCGATCCCGAACAGGGCGAACTCGGCGTGCGGCAGGTTGAGGGCCTCGGAGGCGCCGGCGAAGACCCCCTCGAGCCAGTGATGGAGCGGCCCATCGCCGAAGGGCAGGCCGAGCGCGGCACCCAGGACGATCGTCGGGATCGCCAGCAGCCAGAGCGGCCCGGTCATGACGGGCGGCGACTCATGGATCTTCGGCTCGACGGCCGGGTCGACCCGGCTCTCCCCCCAGAACGTCAGGCCGATCAGCCGGAACATGTAGAAGGCGGTGAGGATGGCCACGAACACGCCGATCCCCCAGACCCAGCCGAACCCGAACTTGAACGACTCGGCGAGGATCTCGTCCTTGCTGAAGAAGCCCGCCAGGGGCGGCACGCCGGCGATCGCGACCGCCCCGATGAGCATCGTCCAGTACGTGTGCGGGATCTTCCTGCGCAGCCCACCCATCCGCCGCATGTCCTGCTCGTCGTGGACCGCGTGGATGACCGATCCGGAGCCGAGAAAGAGGAGGCCCTTGAAGAATCCGTGGGTCATGAGGTGGAAGATCGCCGCGGCGAACGCCCCGACCCCAAGCGCGGCGAACATGTATCCAAGCTGGCTGAGGGTCGAGTAGGCGAGGACCCGCTTGATGTCCGTCTGGGTCATCGCGATCGACGCGGCGAGGATCGCGGTGAAGATCCCGATCGCGGCGACGAACACGAGCACTCCCGGGGCCGCCGCGAAGATCGGGTTCGCCCGGGCCACGAGGTAGACGCCGGCGTTGACCATCGTCGCCGCGTGGATCAGGGCCGACACCGGCGTCGGGCCCTCCATCGCGTCCGGCAACCAGACATGGAGGGGGAACTGGGCGCTCTTGCCGACCGCCCCGGCGAAGAGCAGCAGCGCGATGATCGCGACCGGGACGACGGGCGCCCCGCCCTCGCCGAGCAAGGTGGCCATCGACGCCCGGATGTCGAGCGTCTGCGTGTTCACCCAGATCGCCATGATTCCGAGCGCGAACCCGACGTCGCCGACCCGGTTGACGATGAACGCCTTCTTGCTCGCCAGGGCCGCCGACCGCCGCCGGTACCAGAACCCGATGAGCAGGTAGCTCGACAGGCCGACGAGCTCCCAGGCGACGAACACAACCAGCCAGTTGTCCGCGAGGACCAGCAGGAGCATCGAGAACATGAACAGGTTGAGGTAGGCGAAGAACCGCCAGTAGCCCGGGTCGTGGGCCATGTACCCGATGCTGTAGACGTGGACGAGCATGCCGATCGTCGTCACGACGATCAGGAGGCAGGCGGTCAGGTTGTCGACGAACAGGCCGGCGCTGACCGTGAAGTCCCCGGCGGGGATCCACTCGAACAGCTCGCCGTGGTGGCCGCCGGCTCCGAGCCCGCCGCTGAGCGCCGCGTAGCAGACGACCATTGCCAACGCCCACGAGAGCACGACGACCCCGACCGGGATGAGGTGCGCCTCGCGGTCGAGCCGCCGCCCAACGGCTGCGGTCACGACGAAGCCGAGCAGCGGGAGGACGAGGACGAGCGCGATGAGCAGCCCGATCAACCCGCCGGAGCCCGCCTCGGCACCGCCCTCGCTCACCGCGGCAAGGACCGGCAGCGCGGCGGCCAGGGTCCCGTTCACCGGCCCGTCACCGGCGCATTGCGTCGTACTCGTCGACGAGCGGCGTCTTCCGGTTCCGGTAGATCGCAATGACGATCGCCAGGCCCACGGTCGCCTCCGCGGCGGCCACCGCCATGACCATGATCGCGATGACCGAGCCGTCGGCGCTCAATTCCGGGATGAACGCGCCGAACCCGATGATCGCGAGGTTGACCGCGTTGAGCATCAGCTCGATCGACATCAGCATGCTGATCGCGTTCCGCCGGGCGAGGAACCCGAACGTGCCGATCGCGAACAAGAGCCCGGCCAGGACGAGGTAGGCGTCGAGCGAGTCGCTCACGGCGGACCGCCTTCCTCGCGCTTCGCGAGGAACACCCCGCCGATGACTGCGGCGAGGAGCAGCACGCTGACGATCTCGAATGCCAGCACGTACTCCTGGAACAGGACCTCCGCGAGGTGGTCCGTGAGCGTGTGGATCCGGGCGCCGACGTCCGGCCAGTCCGTCGAGCCCACCGTCAGCGCGATGATCACCGCGAGCACGATCGCCGCGATGCCCGCTCCGAGCGACTGGGTCTGGAAGACCAGGCTCGTCGGGGCGTCCTTCGTCTCGGTCAGCATGATCGCGAACAGGATGAGGACGCTGATCGCGCCGATGTAGACGAGCACCTGGGCCGCGGCCACGAGGGGCGCGCCCGCGATCACGTAGATCCCGGCGAGCGCCCCGAAGCAGACGATCATCGCGAGGCCGCAGCGGATGATGTCGCGCATGGTAACGACGAGGAGCCCGGCGCCGATCATGATCTCGGCGAACAGGAAGAACAGGATGTCGTCGCCGAAGCGGAGCACCCCGACGACGACGAGCGCAATCGGCAGCCCCACTGCGAGCCCGATCAGGGCGAGCGTTGCGCCGATCGTGAGGAGGCTGCGCGGCATCGACTTACCCTAGGGGTGGCGGGCGTGACCGCCCGTGCCGTGAGAGTGACCGTCGCCGTTCGAGGCATCGCCGGCCGTCAGGCGCGAGACGTCGGGGGCGGACCCGGCGGCAATGCGGGCCGCGATGTTCGGCGGCAGGACCGGCAGCAGCCGGTCGGACTCGATCGCCCGTCCCTCGGCCATCGCCCGGTCGACCCAGTCGCGCTCCTTCCGGATGTACGTCACCTCGGTCTCCCGGTCGACGGCAGACGATGCCAGCAGGTCGATCATCGGCGACTCCCGGCTCGTGTGGGAGAGCTCCATGTCCGCCCCGTCGCGGAGGGCGTCGTACGGGCAGGCGTCGACGCAGATCCCGCACAGGATGCAGCGGCTCTCGTCGACGTCGTACTTCTGGAGCACCCGCGGCTTCGGCATGAGCGCGCCGGTGGGACACGTCTCGGCGCACCGGCCGCACGACACGCACGGCGTGTCGTTCAGGCTCATGTCCAGCGGGGTGGTGACGAGCGTGTCGAACCCGATCCGCATGAAGTCGTAGCAGGCCGCCCCGACGACCTCCGCGCACACGTTGGCGCACCGGCCGCAGTCGATGCAGCGCGACGGCTCACGCAGGATGAACGCATGAGAGTCGTCCCGAATGTAGTCGTGGTTCGTCCCGGTGAAGCGGTTCTCCGTCACGCTCCGGTAGCCCGCCCCGTTGTGGTGCTGCGGCTCGAGGGTCGGCAGCGTCGTGCCGTACTCGATCCCCAGCCGGCGCAGGTCGCAGAACCCGATCGCCTCGCACGTGCACTGGAGACAGCGGGTCGACTCGGCCATTGCCTCCGCGCGGGTGTACGGCAGCTCGTACTCGACGTAGCTCTTGTTCCGGATCTCCGCCGGAAGCGCGGTCATCCGGTAGCGCGGCTCCTTGACCTCGCTCGTGAACGGGACGATCGAGAGGAACTCCGGCTGGGGCTCGGCCAGCGTCTGGCGGGTCCGGATCGCGCCCAGGTCGAGTCCCTTGAGCCAGGCGTCGGCGGCGTACGCCGCCCGGCGGCCCTCGGCGACCGCCTGGACGACCGTCGCCGAGCCGACCCGGACGTCGCCGGTCCCGAACACGCCCGGGCGGCCGGTCTCGAATGTCACAGCGTCCGCCTTGAGCCGGCCCTGCTTCGTCTTCTCGAGACCCCGGTTGCCTGGCTGGGCGATCCAGTCGAGCTCGGGTGCCTGGCCGATCGCGAGCAGGACCCGGTCGCACGGGATCGTGAACTCCGTGCCTGGCGCGGGCTCCGGCCGGCGCCGGCCGGACTCGTCGGGTGCGCCGAGCTTCATCCGGATGAACTCGACGCCGGTCACCTTGCCCGTCGTCTCGTCGGTGATGATCCGCGTCGGGCCGGCCTGGAAGATCCCCCGGGCACCCTCCTCGAGCGCCTCGTGGACCTCGTTCGCCGCCGGCATGTCCTTCATGTCCCGGCGGTAGACGAGGGTCACTTCCTTCGCGCCCTGGCGAACCGACGTCCGCGTGCAGTCCATCGAGGTGAAGCCGCCGCCGATGACGACGACGCGGCTTCCGGCGTGGCCCTCGACCGGGAGACCGAGCGTCGCCGTGCGCAGGTACTCGAGGCCGTCGAAGACCCCGTCGGCGTCCTCGCCCGGGATGCCCAGCTTGTTCGTCTCGTAGCAGCCGATCGCGACGAGGACCGCGTCGTAGCCCTGGCCCTGGAGGTCGTCGAGCGAATAGTCCCGGCCGAGCCCCTGGTCGCACACCATCTTCCCGCCCAGCCTGGTCACGGACTCGTACTCGGCCTCGAGGACCTCGACCTTCGGCAGGCGGTACTGGGGGATCCCGTAGCGGAGCATTCCGCCCGGCGCCGGATCGCGCTCGAAGATCGTCACGTCGTGCCCGGCGATCAGGAGGTAGTACGCGGCCGCCATCCCGGCCGGCCCGGAGCCGATGACTGCGGCCCGGCGTCCGGTCTTCGGCTGGACCTCGAAGGGGAGCGGCGGATCGACGCCGTCGTCGAGCATCGCCTTGATGACCTGGTCGCCGGCGTACCGGTGGCTGTCCCGGATCGCGATGGCCTCGTCGACCTCGTCGCGCCGGCAGTGCTCCTCGCACGGAGCGGGGCAGACCCGGCCAAGGACCGACGGGAAGGGGATCGTCCGCTTGAAGATGCGGGTCGATTCCCGCCAGTTCGCCTCCGCGTTCGCCTTGAGGAACCCGGGGATGTCGATGTGGCTGGGGCACTTGTTCTGGCAGGGCGGCAGGCAGTACGCGTTGTGGTCGCTGAAGATCAGCTCGAGGTTCGTCGCCCGGAGGCGGCGGACCTCCTCGGTCTGGGTCGCAACCTTCATCCCGGCCTCGGCCGCCCGCGAGCAGCTGATCGGCGGATGCTCCTCGCCCTCGACCTCGACGACGCACATCCGGCACGCCCCGAAGCCCGGCAGCTTCGGCTCGTAGCACAGGGTGGGGACCTCGATCCCGTTGTCGCGGCAGACCTCGAGGATCGTCTGGCCCTCGAAGCCCTCGACGATCCGTCCGTCGATCTCGATCCGGAACGCCGGCGTGGAGACGGGACGCTGGGGGGCCTGGGCCGTCAGCAGCCGCTCGGCGACAGTGTTCTCGAGCGGCGTGACGGTATCGAGCTTCGCGGGGGTGTCGGGCCGCGAATCGGGCCGCTCGGGCCGCTCGGGCGCGGACTCGGGTCGGACGATGAGGTCGGTCATCTCGGGAGAGGTGGCCTCACTTGGCCGCCCCGGCCGGCACGGCGATCGGGCGGCAGACACCGGCGGGGCAGGAGCTGCGCAGGAGATGGTCGTCCAGCTCGGATCGGAAGTATCGCATTCCGGTGGTCAGCGGGAGGGTCGCCAGCCGCTCGTGATCGCACAGGCCGCTCTCGACGATGTCCGACGCGGTGTCGGTCAGGAGATCGAGGTCGGTCGGCATCGGCCGGCCCTCGACGACCCGGTCGGCGATCTCGACGAGGCGGCGCGTGCCGATCCGGCAGGGGATCGACTTGCCGCACGCTTCGGTCGCGCAGAACGAGGTCAGCAGGCGGGCGAGATCGACGATGCAGGCGCGATCGTCCGCGACGACGACCGACCCGGAGCCGACGTGCGCCCCCACCGCGCGGAGCGCGCCGAACTCGTAAGCGGTGTTGAGCAGCTCCGGCGGCAGGAGGCCGCCCGACGGTCCGCCGACGAGCACCGCCTTGAGCCGCCGGCCGCGTGCCGGCGCGCCACCGAGCGCGACGATGTCGCGGAGCGGGATCCCGAGCGGCACCTCCGCCACGCCCTGGCGTTCCGGGCCGCGGACCTGGACGAGGATCGTCCCCGGGCTCTTCCTCGTTCCGATCTTCGCGTAGGCCGCGGCGCCGTTGACGATGATCCAGGGGACCGCGGCGAGGGTCTGGACGTTCTGGACGACCGTCGGCATCCCGAACAGGCCGCGCTCGGTCGGATACGGCGGGCGCTGCTCGGGCTGGCCGCGGCGCCCTTCGAGGGCCTTGAGCAGGACCGTCTCCTCGCCCAGCATGTAGGCACCCTGGACCGGCCGGACGCTGACCGTGACGTCGCGTCCCGAGCCGAGCAGGTCCGGCCCGAGGAAGGCCGCCTCCTCCGCCGCGCCGACGGCCGCCTCGAGACGTCGGACGAGCTCTGCGTCCTCCGCCCGGACCGCGATGAGCGCCTCCGTCGCCCCGACTGCGAAGGCGGCGATCGCGAGGCCCTCGAGGACCGCGAACGGGTCGGCCTCGAGAAGCGCCCGATCTGTGAACGCCGAGGGATCGGCCCCGTAGCCGTTCCCGACCACGTAGCGGCGCGGCGCCTCGACGGCCGCCGCCGCGCGCCATTTCTCCCCGGCAGGGAAGCCGGCCCCGCCCCGTCCGCGCAGCCTGGATGCGGTTATGGCGGAGATCGTGCCGGCCGGCCCCAGCTCGCGGACCGCCCGCTTCAGGCCATCGAACGCGCCGTCCGCGACCGCGGCGTCGAGCGCAGCCGCAGGATCGACCAGCGGGCTACCGCCGGCGTGCTTGCGCCCGCGCCGGAGGAGGACCGACGGCCAGTCCGCCGGCGTGCGAAGGAGGGTCGTCATCGTCTCAGTGGACCTTCCGCCGGCGCGGGCGGGCGCCGCCGAGCGCCGCGTCGAGACGCGCGACGTACGCCTCCTCGCTCGGCCGGTGCCGGTCGACGGCCGCGACCTGGACGGCATCGGCCGGGCGCTCGAAGCGGAGGTGGCCGTAGTACGAGGCCGTGCCGTAGATCAAGGCGTACCACGCGCCCGTCTTGAAGCTGATCCTCTTGATCGCCGCGACCGGCAGGTAGCCGTAGGCGCCCTGGACGCCCTCGAGGATCTGGATCATCCGCTTCGGGTCGTGGTCGTGCTCGTCGAGGATCGTGTCGACCGCGACGAGGTCAATGGGCTCGAAGTGGTCGTACGCGCGGTCCGGCACCGTCCGGCCGGAGCGCCGGAGCGCCGACTCGTCGCGCCGCTCGCCGTACGTCTCCGGTGGTCCCCAGTGGACATGGAAGCGGCCCTTCGTGTCGATCCCGCCCATGTCGATGCACTCGATCGGACAGGCCTGGGCGCACTGGAAGCACGTCTCGCACTTGAGCGTGCCCCACTCGTCGTAGAGGAGCTGGAGACGCCCCCGGAACCTGGGCGCCTGATCAGGAGTCTCCTCCGGGTACTTGATCGTTGCCTTCGGCTCGAAGAAGCGGCGGAGCGTGAGGGCCATGCCCTTCACGATGCCGAGCCCGGGGATGAAGCTCATCGGCCGCCCCGCAGGGCGTCGACGACGATGACCGCCGCGGCGGTGACGAAGAGGTTGAGGAGCGACGCCGGGAGCATCCACTTCCAGGCGAAGCCCATCAGCTGGTCGATCCGGACACGTGGCAGGGTCGCTCGCATCCACACGAAGAGGAACACGAAGGCGTACGTCTTCGCGAGGAACCAGAAGATGCCGGCCACCCAGTCAAAGCTGATGAATGCCCAGCCGAGGACGGCCGTCACCGCGACGATGTTGAACACGACGAACCCGAGGACGAGCGCCTGCCACGATGGCATCGAGCTGCGCAGGAGCCAGAACGGCAGCGCGAACAGGAGCGTGCCTGCGACCGGCACGAGCGCGACGACGATGAGCAGGCCGATCCCGAGCGAGCCCGGGTCGAGGGCGGACTGGATGTCCGGCATCGGGAACGGCGAGTTCCAGCCGCCGAAGAAGAGCGTCACCGTCAGGGCCGAGACGACGAACACGTTGACGAACTCGGCGAAGTAGAAGAACCCGAACCGCATCCCCGAGTACTCGGTCGCGAAGCCGGCGACGATCTCCGAGTCCGCCTCGGTCAGGTCGAACGGCGTGCGGTTCGCCTCCGCGGTCACGGCGATGAAGAAGATCAGCGCCCCGAGCGGCTGCTGAAAGACGTACCAGTTCGTGAACCAGCCGGACTGGTTGAGGACGAGCTGGTTGAGACTCATCGTGCCGGCCAGGATGAGCACCCCCACGACCGACAGCGTCAACGGGATCTCGTAGCTGATCACTTGGGCTGCGGATCGCAGCCCGCCGAGGAGCGAGTACTTGTTGAAGCTCGACCAGCCGGCCATCAGCAGGCCGACGACGGTCAACCCGCCGATCGCGAAGAAGTAGAGCAGGCCAATGTTCATGTCCAGCCCGAACAGCCCGGGCGCGAACGGAATGACCATCAGGGTCATGACGGTGGCGAGGAAGGTCACGGCCGGGGCCAGGGTGAAGACCGGCGAGTCCGCCCCGGTCGGCGTGAAGTCTTCCTTCATCAGCATCTTCAAGCCATGGGCGACGGAGATCAGGGACCCGAACGGGCCGACCCGGTCCGGCCCGACCCGGAGATTCATCGCCGCGATGATCTTCAGTTCCATGTAGCCGACGACGAACGCCGTCGGGATCGTCATCAGGAGGATCGCCGTGACCGCCACCACGAACCGAACAATTGGCAGGTTGGCCCCGACGATGGCGAGGAGCTCGTCGGAGAACACGATCAGCAGCGCCAGCAGCACGGTGAGCAGCGCGCCGACGACGAGCAGCCCGAGCAGCACCCGCCCGGGGATCGTCAGCCGCTGCCAGGTCCGGGCCAGTGCCGTCACTTATCGACACCACCCATGATTGGATCCAACGAAGCCATGATCGCCATCGTGTCCGCGACGAGGTTGCCCGGCGTCAGCAGGCCGACGAGCTGGAGGTGGATGAACGACGGGTCGTGGATCCGCATCCGGAACGGCTGGTCGGTCCCGTCGCTGATCGCGTACGTCGCGTACTGGCCGCGCGGCCCCTCGATCGAGGCGTAGGCGCGGCCGGGGCGCGGCCGGAGCAGGCGGGGCAGCTTCGCCATGATCGGCCCGTCGGGCATCTGGTGGAGGCACTGGTCGATGATCCGGAGGCTCTGCTTCACCTCGTCCATCCGGAGCAGGTAGCGGGCGAGGCAGTCGCCCTCGGCCCGGGTCGGGATGTCGAAGTCGAGCTCCGGGTAGACCGAGTACGGATGGGCTCGCCGGATGTCGAACGGGACACCCGTCGCGCGGAGGTTCGGCCCGGTGGCGCACATCCGGAGGGCGGTGTCGCGGTCGAGGGTCCCCAGGCCGCGCATCCGCCGCACGAAGATCTCGTTCTCGTTCAGCAGCCCCGTGCCGGAATCGATCTGCTTCACCGCCCGGCTCATCCAGTCGCCGAGCCGGCTCATGAAGTCGTGGTTGAGGTCGCCGTTCACCCCGCCGATCCGGAAGTAGTTGAAGAGCATCCGCTGGCCGGTCAGGCTGGCGAGCATCTCGACGATCTCGTCGCGCTCGATGAAGCTCCACAGGATCGGGGTCAGCCCGCCGAGGTCGAGAGCCATCCAGCCGGCAAACAGGGCGTGGCTCGCGATCCGGTTGAGCTCCGCGGAGAGCACCCGGATGTACTCCGCGCGGCGCGGCACGTCAACGTCGAGGAGCTGCTCGAACGCGATCACCGGCGACCACTCGCAGAAGAGTGAGCTGACGTATTCGAGCGGGTCCACCTGGCTGATGACCTGGTGGTAGTCGGCGTTCTCGCACAGCTTCTCGACTCCGCGATGGAGGTAGCCGAGGACCGGGTCGAGGTCGACGACCTTCTCGCCGTCGAGCTTGAGGACCACCCGGAGCACGCCGTGGGTCGAGGGGTGCTGGGGGCCCATGTTGATGAACATCTCGCCGTCACCGAGCGTGTAGAACTCCGCCTCCCGCTCCGTCCTGGGCGGGTACGGCGGGATGGGCTCGTAGATCCCGCCGACCTCCTCGTCGAGGCTGATCCGCGGGTCGTCCGCGGAGGCATGGGGCGGCAGGAAGTGTCGGGCCGCCGTCACGCACGCACCTGGCGGACCGCGCCCGGGGCCGCGTCGCGCGGCGCGTGTGATCGCTCCATGGGCCGGACGCCCCCGCCCGGCGAGCGGGCCGCGTCATCGGCGAGGAAGAAGTCCTTGCGGAGCGGGAAGCTCGTGTAGTCGGGCGGCATGTAGATCCGGCGCAGGTCGCGGTTGCCCTCGAACGTGATCCCGAACATGTCGTACGCCTCGCGCTCCATCCACTCGGCGCCCTTCCAGAGGAACGTGACCGAGGGGACGCGCGGGTCCTCGCGGGACAGGCCGTCGACGATCACCCGCAGCCAGTCAGGGCTCGTGACGCTGTACAGGTGGTACACGACCTGCATGTGGGTGCCGGTGTCGACGCCGGCGAGGTCGGCGAGCAGCTCGAACCGCAACTCGGGGTCGTCGTGGAGCGTGCGCAGGATGTCGGCCACGTCGGCGGCCGCGATCCGGATCTCCGTCTGGTCGTGGCGCTGCCGGACGGGTCCGGTCAGCCGATCGCCGAACCGCGCCTCGAGGCGGCGCCTGAAGAGCCGGTCCATCGGCTAGACGCCTTCCGGGACCGTCGGCCCGATCTTCCGCTCCGGCCAGTGCCCGCGCCGGTCCTTGATCAGCTGCTGGAGCTTCATCATCCCGTAGATGAGGCCCTCCGGACGGGGCGGGCAGCCCGGCACGTATACGTCGACCGGCATGATCCGGTCGATCCCCTCGACCGTCGAGTAGCTCCGCTTGTAGCGCCCGCCTGAGCACGTGCAGTCGCCCATCGCGACGCACCATTTCGGCTCCGGCATCTGTTCCCAGAGCCGGAGGAGCGGGCCGGCCATCTTCGTGGTCAGCGTGCCGGCGACGATCAGGACATCCGCCTGGCGCGGGCTGGCCCGGAACGGGAACATGCCCCAGCGGTCCATGTCGTTCTTCGAGGTCGCGGCCGACATCATCTCGATGGCGCAGCAGGCGAGGCCCGACAGGAGCGGCCACAGGCTGTTGGCGCGGATGAGATCGAGGACGTAGTCGGCCTTCGTCGGGATGACCTCGAGCATCCCGCTCCAGCGCGCGTCGTCGCGCCGGCCGATTCCCTCGGCCTCGACCTCGCGCAGGTGGGTGATCTCGGTCGGGCGCCCGCCGCCGTAGGCCGCCGGGTCGGTCGCCTGCCAGAGCGTGTTCGGGACGACGACCGCCTCGACCACGGCGTCGTCCTCGCGGGTGACGAGCGCGGACGGCTCGTTGCCGGGCTGGTCCGAGGCCATCGGGGTGGGCTTCAGCGCCACGTCAAGACGCCCTTCCGCCACGCGTAGGCGAGCCCGAGGAGAAGGACGCCGACGAAGATCAGCATGCTGACGAACAGGCCCACCGGGTCGAGGTTCGGGCTGCGGAAGACGATTGCCCAGAGGTAGATGAAGATCACCTCGATGTCGAACGCCACGAACAGCAGCGCATAGATGTAGAAGGAGAGCCCGAACCGACCGTGGGTGTCGCCGTACGTGTCGATCCCGGACTCGTACGGGAGGCCCTTGTGCTGGTCGCCCCTCGTCCGGTGGGAGATGAGCCATGCCGCGCCGATCGTCAGGAAGACGAACGACACTCCGGCGAAGGCGAACCCCACCACGTACAAGAGGCCAGTCAAGCGATCCTCGCTCCGTGCGCGAGCGCACGCTGAATTGCTGTTCGTCGAGAAACCCGAGCGCGGCGTAATCGCAGGGGCGCCGGGCGAGCACTCCCCGAGCGGCATTCTAGCAGCGGGGGCCTCGTGGCGAGCCCGGCCGGAACCGGGCCGAAAACGAGCGAGGCGGGCCCCCGCCCGCCTCGCAAGAACTGTCCCCCGCACCGCTCCTCGGCCGCTCCCCAGCGCGCCGGACGAGTCGGGTCGGGGTCGGGAAGCGGATCACGCCGAGCGCGCGTGCAGGTTCGCGATCCGCTTCCCGTCCGTCACTCGCCGTGCCCGGCGAGAGGGCCACAGCCTGACGCGCACGGCACCCCGGCGGCAATAGGGAATTAGCCCTAGTCAGCGCCGAGCTTGTCGACGACGATTCGAAGCTCATTCAGGCACCGCAGCCCGCGCTGGGACTCGGCCAAGGAGGACTCCCTGGCAGTGCAGTGTTCCCTCGCCGTCAAAGCGTCAGGGCCGGAGCCGGAACGCAAAGCCCTGCAGCTCAGTATTCAGCGGGAGCCCTCGCCCCAAGGCAATCACGCGGAACGCACCGGTTGCTGCCGGGTCGAGCAGTCGGCCGAGGGCCGACCGGAGCTCGAGGTACGACTCGAGGGTCGTCGACGGATCGGCCTGGACCGTCGTCAGCATTTCCTCGACGCCGAGCCCGACGAGGAACTCCGCCTGCGCCGTGACCCCGAGTGCGGTGAGACCCGCGCGCGCCGCCGCGTGCTCGACCGCGGTCAGGTCGACGTGGGCGGTGAGGTCCTGCCGGCCGACGTTGGCGAACACGTCGTCGTGGACGCGGTGGCTCACGTACGCGCGCAGGCTGCCGGCCATCCGCCGCGGGCCGTACAGCTCCGCCGCGGGATGGCCGTAGTCGATCAGCAGGAGAAGGCCGCGCCCGAGGCCGCGGGCCGCCGCATCGATCCAATCGTCGAGGGCGAGGCAGATCTCCGCGCGCTGTCCTTCGCGTAGTTCGATGCCTTCGCCGGCCAGTCGAGCCGCCAGGGCGGGCGTCGACGGGTCGCCCTCGACCTCGACGAAGCGACCGTCGCGCCACCCGACCAGGATCTCGCGCAGGCGAATGTCGCGCCGAACGACCCGGTGGACGGGCAGCGCATCGAGGACTTCGTTGGCAAGAACGCAGCCGACGATCGGCTCGTCTGTCGTGCTGTCGTCGACCTCGACCGGCTCGTAGCGGAGCGCCTCGCCCAGTCCCGAGCCGTCTGCCGCGAGGCCGTCGAGGATCGCCGCGGCGAGCGCACCCGTTCCCGCGCCGTATTCGCGGACGACGAACGGATCGGGTCGATCGAGCAGGCGCCACACCTCGTCGAGCTGGCGGGCAACGGCGCGGCCGAAGATCGGGTGGGTCTCGGGGGCCGTGAGGAAGTCGCCGGCGCGACCCGGTCGCGGTGTTGCGGATCGGTAGTAGCCGAGCTCCGGCTCGTAGAGCGCCCGATCCATGAACCGGGCGAACGTAATCGGGCCGCTGGCCTCGATCTCGGCCCGGAGGCGCTCGACAAGCTCCGGCTCATCGCCGACGTCGATGTCGCGGGCCGGCTCGCGGCGGAGCGCAGGCTCGAAGGTGCTCACGTGCGCGGGCCTCGGTTCATGAGCCGACGGAGCGCGATCGGCAGGCCCGGGCCGACGAGCGTGTGCCCTCCGAGCACGACCGGGATCGGGGCCGCGGCCGCGGAGGCGGTGAGGTCACGCAGCCAGGGATCCGAGACCGCGTCCGCGTCGAGCAGGTCGGAGGCATAGCGGTCCTCCGGTCGCGGCCAGGCACTCTCGTCCGGCCCGAGCCGGTGGGCGAGCAGTACCCGAGTGTCGACGACCGCCGCGTCGCCGAGGCTCGCGAGGATGGTACCGAGCGCGCCAGGTCCGTCGACATCGAGGACGCGGCCGAGCAGGGAGCGCGGCGGGCGAGCAGGCTCTGCGGTCTGCATCGCGAGCGGCGACGCCGCCCGCAGCCCGCGCTCCTCGACGAAGGCTCTTGTCCGCACCGCGGTGTTCCGTTCCAGCCACCGCAGCGTGGCCGCGGATGTCCGCCCCGCGACGACGATCTCCGCGCGCCGGTCCGCAGCGACCGCAGCGAACGCCACCAGGGCGCTCGCTGCGCGCTCCAGCGGTCCAGCAGTAGAGATCCCGGCGACGATCAGGTCGAGCGGCGAGTCGAGGTCCACCTGGAGCCGTCGCCGCGTCCGGAGATCCCGGACCTCGTAACTTGCGACCTCCTCGAGCCAACGCGGCAGAGCGTTGTCGCCGGGCAGCTCCGGGAGCTCGAGCAGCCGCTCCGCACACGCGACCGCGAGGACGTCCGCGGAGTACCGGTTGTTCGCGAGGGCGGTCTGACGGTCGCCGCGGGCCGCGTCGACGAAGGCCCGTCGATCGCCCTTCCGCGCGAGCGGAATCGCCCCGGAGCCCAGGACGACGAGGCCGGACGGCCGCTCGCGCTCGACAAGCTCGCGGAGGCGAGCGCCGAACGGTGTATCGTCGGGCGGCCCGGCGACGACCGACACGTCGTCCGCGCCGGCAGCCCGGAAGCCGGCCACGTGCCGCTGAGCGACGTCCCGACGGGCCACGTCGAGGAGCCGCTCGAGAGGTCCGGCGTCGCGCGCCGGCTCGACGTGGAACAGGCGGACCGCCACGGGTGTCATCGGGCGAGCATAGCGAGCAGGAGGCGAGCGCTGGCTCGA
This sequence comes from uncultured Anaerolineaceae bacterium, assembly GCA_964626755.1. Classification (GTDB taxonomy): domain Bacteria; phylum Chloroflexota; class Limnocylindria; order Limnocylindrales; family CSP1-4; genus JACDAV01. The sequence continues at coordinate 156,890 of CAZVGO010000007.1, forward strand.
CGGGTTCGTGCCTACCTCGGGCTCGGGGCGAACGTGGGCGAGGCGCCGCGGACGCTCGAGGCGGCGATTCGCGCCCTGGCCGCACTGCCCGGGGCCCAACTGCGCGGCGTCTCCCGGCTCTACGCGACGGCGCCGGTCGGCGACACGGACCAGCCCGACTTCCACAACGCGGTCGTTGCCATCGATGTACCGGCCGGGCCGGACGCCGAGACCGGCGCGACGGCCCTGCTCGTGGCCCTGAAGTCGCTCGAGCGCGCGTTCGGCCGGAAGGCCCGTCGCCGCTGGGGTCCCCGCGAGCTCGATCTCGACCTGCTCGTGTTTGGCCGGGCGCAAATCGGGGTCGATCGCCCGCCGGAGGGGAGGTCGAGCAACCCGGACAAGGCCACCCGGCTCCTCGAGGTGCCGCATCCCGAGGCCCGCGACCGGCTGTTCGTGCTCGCGCCGCTGGCCGACCTCGCGCCGGGACTCATCCCGCCGGGCTGGAACGAGCGGGTCGAGACCGCCCGCGCTCGGAGAGCCTCGATCGAGGGCTCGCGCGCCGTCCGCCCCGTCGCCCGGTGGGACCCGCGCAAGGGCTGGGTGGATCGCCGCTAGAGGCGGACCGCCGGCGGCCGGCTCCGGTCGAACATGTGGACCGTGTCGATGAACCGGACCTGCTTCGTCTGGTAGCCCATCACCAGGGAGTGCGTCCGCGCGCCGCCGCCGAAGAACCGGACGCCCTGGAGGAGGTCGCCCTCCGTGACGCCGGTTGCGGCGAACACGAGCGTCTCGCCCGACGCCAGCTCCTCGGTCGTGTAAACCCGGTCCTCGTCGCCGTGGCCCATCGATGCGCCCCGCGCCCGCTCCGCGTCGTTCCGGTAGCGGAACCGCGCCTGGATCTCGCCGCCCAGGCAGCGCAGCGCGGCCGCCGTCAGCACCCCCTCCGGCGCCCCGCCCAGGCCCATGACCGCGTGGACGCCCGTCCCGGACACGGCGCAGCTGATCGCGGCCGACAGGTCGCCGTCGCTGATGAGCTTGATCCGGGCGCCGGCCTCGCGGACCTCCGCGATGAGCTTCTCGTGGCGCGGCCGCTCGAGGATGACGACGGTGATGTCGTTGATCTTCCGTCCGAGCGCCGACGCGATCCGCTCGAGGTTCTCGCTCGGCGACAGGCGGATGTCGACCTTGCCCGCGGCCACCGGCCCCACGCAGAGCTTCTCGAGGTACGTATCCGGCGCGTTCAGCAGGCCGCCCTTCTCCGATGCGGCGAGGACGGTGATCGCATTGGCCTGGCCGTGGGCGACGAGGTTCGTCCCCTCGAGCGGGTCGACGGCGATGTCGATCTCGATCGCCTGGCGTGGCTCGCGGTCGTGCCACGCGCCCACTTCCTCGCCGATGTACAGCATCGGCGCCTTGTCGCGCTCGCCCTCGCCGATGACGATCGTGCCCCGGAACTCGATCTCATCCATCGTCCGGCGCATCGCCTCGACCGCCGCGCGGTCCGCCTCCGTGTTGTTGCCACGGCCCATGAACCGGGCAGATGAGATTGCCGCGGCCTCCGTGACGCGGACCATCTCGAGCGCCAGCATCTGCTCCACGGACGAGACGACTCCTGTCAATGCCGGAAGTGGCGCCGGCCGGTGAAGACCATCGCCATGTGGTGGCGGTCGGCGACCTCGATCGCCATCTCGTCGCGGATCGACCCGCCGGGCTGGATGATCGCCGTTACTCCGGCCCCCGCGGCGATCTGGATACCATCCGGGAACGGGAAGTAAGCGTCGCTCGCCATGACCGCGAGCTTCGATCGGTCGCCTGCTCGCCGAAGCGCGATCTCGACCGAGACCTGGCGGCTCGCCTGGGCCGCCCCGATCCCGATGGTCGCAGCGTTCCGGGCGAGCACGATCGCGTTCGACCGAACGTGGCGGACGGCCCGCCACGCAAACAGGAGATCGGTCAACTCCTCGAGGGTCGGGCGGCGCGTCGTCACGACCTGGAGCTGTCCCCGATCGAGGCCCAGCTCGTCGAGGCTCTCGACGAGCAGCCCGCCCCCGACCCGCTTGAAGTCGAGGTTGGCGATCCCGTAGTCGCGCATCCCCTCGGTCGGGTTCGGCGGGACCGCCAGGAGCTCGAGGCCGGCCTTGCCGCGGAGGAGCCCGAGGGCGGCCTGGCTGTAGCCGGGAGCGACGACCGCCTCGTACGAGTTGGCCGCGATCTCCCGGGCCGTCGGGCCATCCAGCTCCCGGTTCACCGCGACGATGCCGCCGAACGACGCGACCGGATCCGTCTCGAGCGCCCGCCGGTAGGCCTCGACGAGCTCATCGTTCGAGGCCAGGCCGACGGGATCGGTGTGCTTGACGATCGCGACTGTCGGGGCCGTGTAGTCACTGGCGATCCGCCACGCCGCGTCGAGGTCGAGCAGGTTGTTGAACGACGGCCGCGAGCCGTGGATGTGCGTCGCATCGGCGATCGTCCCGGATCGGTGGGTCGTCTCCCGGTAGAACGCAGCTTGCTGGTGGGGATTCTCGCCGTAGCGCAATTCGTCGACCTTCTCGAGGACTATCGCCAGCCGGCGCGGGAAGCGATTGCCGGAGATCTGGTTGAGGTAGGCGGCGATCTCGGCGTAGTAGGCGGCGACCGCACCGAACGCGTCGGCCGCGAGCTGGGCCCGCAGCTCCGCGGATGGGTGCCCGTGCGCGCGCAGCTCCGCGATGACCTTGGGGTAGTGCTCCGGGCTCGCGACCGCGGCGACACCGGCCGCGTTGCGCGCGGCGGCGCCGAGGAGCGCTGCACCGCCGACGTCGATCATCTCGATCGCCTCGTCGATCCCCATCAACTTCCGGCCGACCTCCGGCGCGAACGGCTTGACGTTGACGATGACGAGGTCGATCGGCGCGATGCCCTGCTCGACGAGCTCCTGGAGCTGCTCCGGGATGTCGCGCCGGGCGAGGATCCCCGCGTAGACGGCCGGGTGGAACGTCTTGACCTGGCCGCCGGCGAGCGACGGGACGTGGGTCAGCTCGGAAACGGGCTTGACCTCGATCCCGTCGGCGGCGAGGTACTCGCGGGTGCCGTCCGTCGCGAACATCTCCACGTCGAGCGCGGCGAGTTCCCGGGCGAGAGCCGAGATACCGTCCCGGTTCGCGACCGACAGCAGGGCTCGCAACCCGGCACTCCTCCATCCCCTGGCTCGTGTCGGCTCGCGGCACCGTGCAGGAGGGCAACCTGCGTGGGGTTCCGGTGCGCGGCGGACGCGTCCTCGGGCCGAGTATAGCGTGCCCCGTGGCATACTCCTCCGGCGGCGCCGGACACATTTCTAGCGAGGACGACGGTGACGAAGCTCCCGTGGGAGTACCTCTTCGACACGTTCAACGACCAGAACTTCCCGGACCTGTTTCACCCGATCTGGATCGCGTCGCTCGTCCTGCTCGTCGTGCTGATCGTGATGTACAACGTGAGGACGCGGCAGCTCCACCGCCACGAGCCGTACGTGACGATGTACGAGTGGCTGCTGTGGACCGGGTTCATCACGTTCAGCCTGCTGATCGTCGGCGCAATCTTCGTGTTCGACTTCATCATCGTCGTGCTGACGGCGGCCATCGGTCTGGGCGCGCTGGTCTGGATCCGCTTCCTGCGGTTCCCGCCGATCCTCGCCGCGTACGAGCACCGACTCGCACGGCAGCGCTACTTCACCCGCTCGAAGTACGCCCGGCCGGAGGCGACGATCCGCCCGAAAGCCGCCCGGCGCAGCCGCCGGCGGCGCTGACGGACCGGGCTCCCGAATGCCGATCGAGGTCCTCCGCTTCGGAGTCGGCCACCGGCGGCCGGACGGGCCGCCGGGCACGACCGGGATTGCCGGCCGCGTCATTCACAGCGACGAGCGCGGCGTTGTGTCGGAGCTGGCCTTCGCCCGGGGGGCGCGGGTCGAGCCGCACTCGAACCCGAATACGACGTACTTCATCGTGATCGAGGGCGGCGGCTGGACGGCAGTCGGCGACGAGCGGGTCAGGGTCGCGGCGGGCGAGGCGGTGGTCTGGCCGCCGGACATCGATCACGCGGCGTGGACCGAACACTCGGAGATGCGGGCCTTCATCGTCGAGTTCGCGGGCTGGGACCAGGTGGAACGGCGAGGCGTCCTGGCCGGCGTGGCGCGCGCGGCGGAGCTCGTCGAGGCGAGCACCGCGGCCCGCGGGGAGGGCCGTCTCGCCCCACGCCCCATCGACCCGGCGACGGTCGATCGATCGAGCGGCGAACCGCGCTAAACCTCGGGCCGATGGCGTCGCGGGGCTCCGCCTCGGACCTCGGTGAGCGTGCGGCGTCAACCTGCTGAGGTTGCCGGGTCCCCCAGGAGCGCGCCGAGCTGGCCGAGGATCCGGGCCGTGGCGCCCCACACCTGCAGGCCCTCCACCTGGTACGCGCCGTACCTGAGCGGCCAGTCGCGGATGACCGCCTCGACGATCTCGATGGGCCCGCCGGGCAGGAATGAGCCGAGCGGCGCCTCGACGATCCGGGCGACCTCGGAGGGCGAGGCCACGAGGAGCGGCCGCCGGCCGGCGATCGCGAGGACCGGGGTCACCTGGTAGTCGCTGACCGGGATCCAGAACCGCTCGAGATGACCGATGACCCGAACGTCGGCGGCGGCCGGGTCGAGGCCTACCTCCTCCGCTGCCTCGCGGAGCGCCGTCGCTTCCGGGTCGGCGTCGCCGGGTTCCGCCCGGCCGCCCGGAAAACTCACTTCGCCGCTGTGATGACCGCCCCGATCGACCCGCTCGGTAAGGACGACGAGCGCCTCGCCGTCGTCGCCGGGCATTACGAGTACGAGCACAGCGGCCGCCCGCGCCGTCGCGGGCGCGCTCCGGATCGGAGGCTGGCGCCACGCCCCGTCGGTCCGGACGGGCATGAGGGCGGCGGGTGGCGCCGGAAGCCGCTCGGGCAGGGTCGCGAGCCGCGCGACGGCTGCCTCGAAGCGCATCTTCAGCGCGGGTCGGGCTGGTCGACGAGGTCGAGGAATCGGCGCGCCGCGTCCGTCGCCTCGGCGGACAGGCCGGTCGGCAGGACCACCTTGATCCTGACGTAGAGGTCGCCGCTGCCCGCTGCCTTGAACCGCGGCATGCCCTGCCCGCTGAGGCGGATCGTTCGGCCGGCCTGGGTCCCGGGCGGAACGGTCAGGACGACCCGGCCCTTGAGCGTCGGCACGGCGACATCCGCGCCGAGGAGCGCCTCCTCAAGGCTCACCGCCAGCTCGCGCTCGAGGTCGGCTCCGCGGCGGGTGAACGTCCTGTGGGGCCGGACGTGGACGATGACCACGAGATCGCGCCCGCCACCGCCCTTGCCGGTGAGCTTGATCCGCGTTCCGGTGTCGACCCCGGGCGGGATCGTCACCTCGAGCCGCTTGCCACCGACCTCGACGAGGCGGGTGGTGCCCCGAAATGCCTCTTCGAGGTCCAGCTCGGCATCCGCCTCGACGGCGGGCGGGGTCTGCGGTGCGGCGCGATTGCGCCGCGCGTCGCGGATAGAGTCGGGATCGATGCCCATGCCCGACAGGACGTCGTCGAAGCCCTGGGCAGACGGACCACCACTCTGGCGTGCGCGACCCCCGGCCGCCCCGAACACTGCGCGAAAGAAGTCGGAGAAGCCGCCGGCGTCCTCGCCGCCGGAGGTCCGGAATTCATAGCGAACGTTGCCGCCGCCGAACGGGCCGCCCGCGCCGAACGGGCTGCCGCCTGCCGCACCTGCCCGGGAGAAGGCTTCCCAGTTGGCGCCGAGGGCGTCGTACTGCCTGCGCTTGTCCGGGTCGCCGAGCACCGCGTGGGCCTCGTTGATGTCCTTGAACCGGCGCTCCGCGGCCTTGTCCCCGGCATTGCGGTCGGGGTGGTGCTGGCGGGCGAGCTTCCGATAGGCCTTCTTGATTTCGGCCTGGCTCGCCGTCCGCGCCGCCCCGAGCGTCTTGTAGTAATCCCGATATTCCATCGAATTTGGCACCCTCAATGGGGTGGCGTCACCCGCTCACCGAAGGCGCAGGCGACGCTCCCGCGAGCCATGCGCCGGAGGTTTCAACGCACGCATCGACCGATCCGGGCGGCGACTGTTAGTCCCGCCGCTCAACTACGACCGGTGGCTGCTCGGCCGGCGGGAAGGTCGTGCGCCGAACGCGGTTCTCGCCCTCCGGCTCCGGGTCGAGCGGCTTGTCGCCCTCGATGACCTTCGGGGGCTCGGCCTGGAGCGGCTGCGGCTTACGCCGGAGAGCCGCCTCCAGGACCTGGTCCATCGAGTCGACGAGGACGAGCTTGATCTGCTTCCGGATCTCCTCCGGGATGTCGCGCAGATCCTTCTCGTTCTTGCGCGGCAGGATCACCATGCCGGCCCCCGACAGGTGGGCGGCGAGGATCTTGCTCTTCAGCCCACCGATCGGGAGAACCCGACCGCGGAGCGTGATCTCGCCGGTCATGGCGACGTCCTTGCGGACGGGGATGCCGGTAAGGGCGCTGACCATCGCCGTGGCCATCGTGACTCCGGCCGATGGCCCGTCCTTCGGGATCGCCCCCGCCGGGACGTGGATGTGGAGGGTGTTCTTTTCGAACACCTCCCGGCTGATGCCGAGCCTGGCCGCGTTGGCGCGCATCCACGACAGGCCGGCGCGAGCCGACTCGCGCATGACCTCGCCGAGCTGGCCGGTGAGGATGAAGTCCTCCTTGCCGTCCATCCGCGTCACCTCGACGGCAACGACGTCGCCGCCGACCTCGGTGACCACGAGCCCGGTCGCCGCTCCGGTCTGGTCCTCGGCCTCGAGCTCGCCGTACTCCCAGCGCGGCGGGCCGAGAAACTCGACGAGCTTCTTGCGGTCGACGACGGTCTTCCGCTTCCGACCCTCGGCCACGGAGCGGGCGACCTTGCGCATGAGATTGGCGATCTCACGCTCGAGGTTCCGGACGCCTGCCTCCTTCGTGTAGGCCTGGACGAGCTCGGTCATCGCCTCGTCGGTGATCTGGATGCGCTTGTCGTTAAGGCCGTGGTTCTCCATCTGCTTGGGAATGAGGAACCGCTTGCCGATCTCGATCTTCTCCTGCTGCGTGTAGCCGGGGAGCTGGATGATCTCCATCCGGTCGCGCAGCGCGGCCGGGATCGGATCGATCAGGTTGCCGGTCGCGATGAACAGGACCTTGCTGAGGTCGAACGGGACCTCGAGATAGTTGTCCTGGAACGTGTTGTTCTGCTCCGGGTCGAGCACCTCGAGGAGGGCGGACGACGGGTCGCCCCGGAAGTCCATCCCGATCTTGTCCACCTCGTCGAGCATGAACACCGGGTTGTTCGAGCCGGCCGTCTTGATGTTCTGGATGATCCGGCCGGGCAGGGCGCCGATGTACGTCCGGCGATGGCCGCGGATCTCCGCCTCGTCGTGGATGCCGCCGAGGCTCATCCGGACGAACTTCCGGCCCATCGCCCGGGCGACGCTCCTGCCGAGCGACGTCTTGCCGACGCCGGGTGGGCCGACGAGGGCGAGGATGGGGCTGCGGATCTTGTCTGCCAGCGTGCGGACGGCGAGGTACTCGAGGATCCGCTCCTTGATCTTCTCGAGGCCGTAGTGGTCCTCGTCGAGGATCCGGGCAGCTTCCCTGATGTCCAGCTGGTCGTCCGAGGAAACGTTCCAGGGCAGCGCGACGAGCCAGTCGACATACGTCCGGATGACACCCACCTCCGGCGAGGCCGATGGGATCCGGCTCATCCGGTCGACTTCCTTGAGCGCCCGGGTCTTGATCTCCTCCGGCATGCCGGCCTGCTCGACCTTGTCGCGCAGCTCGGTGATCTCGGCCTGCTGCGGGTCATCCTCGCCCAGCTCGCGCTGGATCGCCTTGAGCTGCTCGCGGAGGATGTACTCGCGCTGGGTCTTGTCCATCTCGGACTTGACCTCGGACTGGATCTTGCCCTTGAGCTCGAGGATCTCGACCTGCCGGGCGAGGAAGCCGGAGACGAGCTTCAGTCGCTCGACGACGTCGATCGTCTCGAGCAGCTCCTGGCGCTGCTCGGTCGTCATGTCCGGGCTGTACGCGACCATGTCGGCGAGCAGGCCCGGCTCGCTGATGTTGCGGGCCGCGACGGCCGCCTCAGGCGGGACCGGTGCCCCGTTCGCGACGTACTGCTCGATCTGGGCCTGGACGGTGCGCATCAGCGCCTGGACCTCGAGGCCGGGCGGTGCGTCGTCGTCGACCTCCTCGACTCGCGCGCGCAGGTACGGGCTCGTCGTGACAAAGCCGCGCAGGCGCAGTCGGCCCTGGCCCTGGACGATCGCCCGGACAGTGCCGTCCTGGAGCTGCACGACCTGGGCGATTTTCGCGAGCGTGCCGACGCCGTACAGCTCGCCCGGATCGGAGATGTCTTCCTGCTCCGCCTGGCGCTGCGTGACGAGCGCGATGGGTCCCCCCTCGGCAACCGCAGCATTGAGCGCGTTGACGCTCTTCTCGCGGCCCACCTGGAGCGGGACGATCATCTCGGGGAAGATCACCGTCTCCCGGAGCGCGACGAGCGGCATCTCACGGGACGTGTCGGGGGGGCGCTCCTCGCTCGGGGTTGACGGTCGCTTGGCCATTTTCTGGGTCTCCTGGTCTCGATGCCGGATGAGTGCGTCGACGGGTTGGACGGGGCGCCGCCGTCAGGGACGGTGGACGCCCGCCTTGGACGCCGCAGCGGCCTGCGCCGCCTCGGCTGCTGCCCCCTCGTCGTAGAGGCGTTCGAGGATCCGGGTCCCGAGGCGCTCTTCGAGCGCGAACAGGATCCGGACCCCGGCAAGGTTGACGCCGAGGTTCTGGGTGAGGTGGCGGATCCAGAGGACCCGCCGGATGTCGTTCTCGCTGTAAAGCCGGATGTTCGTCGGCGTGCGGGCCGGACAGACCAGGCCCTCGTCCTCGTAGATCCGGAGCGTGCGTGGGTGCACGCTGACGATGCTCGCCGCGACGCTGATGACGTACACGGGACGAGTCGGATCCTGATCGCGGCGCGGGCTGGCGGACATGATCGGATGCTAGAACCCTGACAATGGCGTTGTCAAGTATGGGGAGTGTCGGGGTGATGCCCCTGGGCACCTCGGGCCTGCAACCGACCGTCAGCCGGCGACGGTGATCCCGCCGATCTCGACGCCGGCGATCCGCCACGCCGGGCCGCCGCCAGAACCGGGCCGGTCGACGAGACGGAGCTCGATCCGCCCGAGGCGGTTGAGCGTGACGAGCCGCTGCGAGGTGGTCGGAAGGATCCCGAACAGCTGGCCGTCGACCGTCTCGACACGCGCAACGTCGATGGCGACCAGCCGGCCTCCGGAGGCTGTCGCCCCCGCGTCGACCCAGCGGACCGCGTCGAACGGGCGGTCCGGGTTGATTCCGCTGTCCGGCCCGGCGGCCGCGGCGATCGCAACGAGCTCGTTGTGGAGGGCCGCGCCCTGGCGGTCCCATGCCTCGGCCAGCGCGCCGGGATCGGGCGGCGTGGCGAACCGCGGGGCAGCATCGGCGGCTCGGCCAGCCCGCCATTCGGCGACGTACAGGTCGAGCAGGACGCCTGGGTCGCCGGCGTCGCCGGCCGCGATCCAGAAGCTGCTCGACAGGGCGATGACGAGCGGGCCGAACCACAGCAGGTCGGCGGCCCCGGTGTCGCCCGGCGGCAGGTCGAGTGCGGCGCGGCGGCGGGCGGCCTGCCGATGAGCGTGGACGGCGATGAGGGCCCAGGCCGCGAGCACGGCCGCGCCGGCGACGAACGCCAGCTCTCCGTTCGTGCCCGCGACGAGCGCCGGCGTGCCCCAGCCGAGGGCCGCCAGCGCGGCCAGCTGCGCGGGTGGCCCGAGCCAGCCGCGCCGGTCGCCCGCCACCACCTGGCCCCAGCCCCACAGCACGAGCGACCGACGGAGGGCCTCCCGCGGAGTGGCGAGCCGGGGCGGCGGAAGGTCGCCGGGCAGCGGCGGTGGGTTCGGGACCGGGATGTCGTGGGCCGCCGGGTCCGGTGCCAGCCTCGCCGTCCTGCGGATCTTCGGCAGCCTCTTCCCCGCAGGCCTCGCCCCGGGCCGCGCGGCACGCTTCGCCGCGCGGGACCCGCGCCTGCGTTCAGCGGGCGTCGGCGGTCTCCGTGTCGCCGATGAGCTGGCCGTGGAGGACTGCCTCGCACTCGGTCTTGCCGATCGCGATCACCTTGTCGCCCTCGCGCATGATCGTGTCCGGCCGGAGCGGCATCGCCACGCCCTCGCGGATGACCGCGAAGAGCGAGCAGCCATCGGGGAGCGCCAGGTCCTTCGGCGCCCGGCCGACGGCCGGCGAGCCGGCCTGGAGATGGGCCTCGATCAGCTCGAGCTCGCCCTCCCCGAGCGCGGCGAGGTGGAGCAGCTCGTGGACAGGGATGTCCTGCTCGATCGACCCGAGGATCATCCGGGTGGGACTGATGAGCTCGTCGACGCCGAGGTGCTTGAACAGCCGCTCGTTCTTCGGGTTGTTCACCCGGGCGATCGAACGACGGACCGCGAAGTGGTGCTTCGCCATCTGGCAGATCACGAGGTTGTCCTCGTCGTCGCCCGTGACCGCGGCGACGATGTCCGCCCGGTTCGCGCCGGCCTCGGCGAGGTACTTGCCCTCGCAGCCGTCGTGGGGGATGACGATCGAGCCGATCTCGTCCGTGATCTGGTCGGCCCGCTTGCGGTCCTTCTCCATGAGCACGACCTCGTGCCCGCTCTCGATCAGCTCCTTGGTCAGGTAATAGCCCACCTTCCCGCCGCCGACGACCAGCACGAACACGGCTCAGCTCCCTGCCAGCGGCGCCGCCGGCGATCCGGCAGGCGTAGCGGGACCGTCGGCGTCGGCCTCGTCGTCATGGACGTGGGGAACCGGCGCGATGACCGACGGCATGCCCGTCGGGCGAAGGGCCAGGTAGCCCAGGATGGCGTCGGTGAGCATCGTCGTCCGGCAAACGGTCGCGATGCCCAGCGCAGCGTAGGCGGCGGCGCGAACCGGGTCGTTGATCTTGGCGACGGTCTTCTCGACGTTCAGCTTCTCCATCGCGACCTGCGTCGCCATCACGTTCCGGTTATCGCCCTCGGTGAGCGCCAGCAGGACGTCGGCGCCGTCCGCGCCGGCTTTGCGCAACACGTCCTCGTCCGTCCCGTCGCCACGGATTGCCTGGCCCTTGAACTCGCCCGAGAGGCGGTCGAACGCCCGCGTCGAGACGTCGAGGATGGTCACCTCGTGGCCGCCGTTGTCGAGGGCCTCCGCCAGGGCGGCGCCGACGCGCCCGCAGCCGACGATCACGTATCTCACCGTCCCTCCCTCCCGGCCCCGGATGCCACCGCGGT
>CAZVGO010000008.1:0-74717 GCA_964626755.1 uncultured Anaerolineaceae bacterium
ACCGCGAAGTGGTGCTTCGCCATCTGGCAGATCACGAGGTTGTCCTCGTCGTCGCCCGTCACGGCCGCGACGATGTCAGCGCGGTTCGCGCCGGCCTCTGCGAGGTACTTGCCCTCGCAGCCGTCATGGGGGATGACGATCGAGCCGATCTCGTCGGCGATCTGGTCCGCCCTCGCGCGGTCCTTCTCCATCAGCACGACCTCGTGGCCGGACTCGATGAGCTCCTTCGTGAGGTAGTAGCCGACCTTTCCGCCGCCGACGACGAGCACGAACACGATCAGGCCTCCCGGGCCGTGACGGGTTTGCCCCCGCCCGGCGGTTCACTGGTTGCGTCGTCGGGAAGCTCGTGATGCTCCCCGCCGTGGTGGGTCCCGCTCGGGGAGCGGACGCCCGGCTGACCGGACACCGGCAGGCCGAGCCAGGCGGAAACGGCATCGGCCATGAGCGTCGTCCGGCACAGCGTGGCGATCCCGAGCTCCGAGTACGCCGCCGCCCGGACCGGGTCGTTGATCTTCGCGACGACCCGGCGCGCCGCCAGCGCCTCTACCGCGACCTGCGCCGCCATGACGTTGCGGTTGTCACCCTCGGTCAGGGTGAGGAAGACGTCGGCGTCCTCGGCGCCGGCCTTGCGGAGCGTGTCCTCGTCGGTCCCATCGCCTCGGACGGCGCTCCCGCCGAAGCTCGATGGCAATCGCTCGAAGGCCATCGTCGACGTGTCGAGGACGATCACCTCGTAGCCGGCCTGGTCGAAGATCTCGGCGAGCCTTGCGCCCACCCGGCCGCAGCCGACGATGACCGTTTTCACAGCGCCTCCTCGGGCATCGGGTCGCGCACCACCCAGACGGCGCACGGCGCGTTCTTCAGGACGTAGGGGATCGTCTTGCCGATTGCGAAGTCTCCTCCGAACCGCTTCCGGTAGGGCAGGCCCACGACCAGCAAGTCCGCTTCGCGCTCGACGGCCTCGTCGACGAGGGCCGCCCCGATGTCGCGGGCCTGGAGGAGGACCGGCTCGAATTTCAGCTTGTGGTCCTCGGCGACCGCCTCCGCGATGTCGAGGACGCGCTGGGCAACCTCGGACGCGCCGGCGACGTCGGCGTCGAGCGGGAGTGTCCAGTCGATCTCGACTACGTGCACGGCGATGATCTCCGCCTTGGACAGCCGGGCGAGCTCCGCCACGAGCTTGACGATCCGGGCGTCGCTGTCGGCCCCGTTCAGGGCAATCATGGCGCGCCGGAACAGAATGGGTTGGCTGTCGGGCACCTCTGCGCCACTTCCTCATCTCGTGGATTCGTCACCGGGGGCGCGTGATCGTGCGCCGCCCGCGGCGGTCCACGATACCACCGCCGGCTGATCAGGAGCCGCGTCTGTACGGCACGTCAGCGATCACCGTGTGCTCACGCCCCACCAGGGCGGACTTCAGCCGTCGGGCAGTCTGGTTGTAGAGGATCCGGTCCCACCAGTGCCGGGCGACGTACTCGGGCAGGACGACGATCGTGATCGGCGCCTCGCGGTCCGGTGGCCACGCCTGGTCGAGGACGTCGAGGTACGCGACGACCGGCGAGACGACGGCCCGATAGGGCGACTCGACAATGACCAGCGGGACCTGTGGGAGCTGCCGCTCCCAGCGTTCGCGGAGCGCGTCGCCGTCCTCGGCGTCCTCGGTGACGTAGACCGCCCGGACGTCGTCCGCCATCGTGCGCCCGAAGTTCACCGCCTGGATGACGGCCCGGTTGATCCCGTTGACGGGGACGACCACCCGCTGATCGCGGTGCGGTCCGGCGATGACCGTGTCCTCGGGCACCCTGAGCTCCTCCTCCTGGCCGTCGTACTGGCGCCGGATGAAGCTCATCAGTCCCACGAGGACCGGGATGAGGACGACGATGAGGAGGGACTGGGGAGCTTTGACGTAGGTGACGACGATCGCGACGATCCCCGTCATGGTCGCGCCCGTCGCGTTTGTCGCCAGGCGTCGCCGCCAGCCAGGACCCTTCTCACGGAGCCAGTGGCGGATCATCCCGCTCTGGCTGATCGTGAAATCGATGAACACGCCGACAGCGTAGAGCGGGATGAGCGCGTGGGTCACGCCGCGAAACGCGACGACGAGCGCGGCCGCCACCGTCGCGAGGACCACGATGCCGTACGAGAACGCGAGGCGGTCGCCGCGCAGCGCGAACTGGCGCGGCATGAACCCGTCGGCGGCGAGGATCGCGAGCAGCCGCGGGAAGGCGTTGAAGCTCGTGTTCGCGGCGAGGAAGAGCAACAACGCGGTGAATCCCTGGAACAGGATGAACGCCAGGGTCCCGTCGCCGAAGACCTGGCCGGCGACCTGGGCGATCACGGTCGGCCCGCCGGGAGTGTCAGATGGAATGACTCCGAAGCTGACGGCGAGGAACGTGATCCCCACGAACAGGACCGCGAGCAGGGCCGCCATGACGGCCAGGGTCGTGGCAGCGTTGCGCGCCTCCGGCGGCTTGAACGCCGGGACGCCGGTCGCGATCGCCTCCGTGCCCGTCAGCGCCACCGCGCCCGAGGCAAACGCGCGGAGGATCAGCAGCACCCCCACCTGGCCGGCCGTCTCCTGGGCCGCCGCGATCGACGCCGCATAGCCGCCGCCCTCGCCGCCGAAGACGATCCGCCAGGTGCCCAGCGCGATCATCAGCAGCGCGGAGACGACGAAGAGGTACGTCGGGACCGCGAAGATGTTGCCCGCCTCGCGGATTCCCCGCAGGTTGGCCATCGTGATGAGGGTGATCGCGACGACCCCGATGAGGACTTGCTCCGACGCGAGCGACGGGACCGCGGAGATGATCTGCTCGACGGCCGACGACGTCGACACCGCGACCGTCAGGACGTAATCGATGAGCAGGGCGGACGCCGCGACGAGCGAGGCCAGCCGGCCGAGGTTCGCCTTGGAAACCGAGTACGACCCGCCGCCCGTCGGGTAGGCGAGGCAGATCTGGCGGTAGCTGATCGCGACGACCGCGAGGAGGATCGCGATCCCGATGGCGATCGGCAGCCCGAGGGCGAGCGCACCGAGGCCGCCGAGGATGAGTGCCCTGAGGATCTCCTCGGTGGCATACGCGGACGAGCTGATCGCGTCCGAGCTGAAGATCGCGAGGGCCTTCTTCTTCGACAGGCGCTCGCCGATCTCGGCCTCGTTCGCGAGCGGCCGCCCGAGGAAGAAGCCCTTCACAGCGGCGAACCAGCGGCCGGCCGGCGTCGTGGGGCGACTCGCCGCCTCCTTGGCAGTCAGCTGTCCCGGGCCGGTCCAGCGGAAGTACGGCGAGTGGGGTCGCTCTACGCGCAGCCGCCGGTCCCCGAGCTTGCGGCCGTGGATGGGCCGTCGGCCTCCGATCACGCCGGAAGCGTATCAATGCGCCGGGTCGGCCGACAGCCCGCCGGGAGGGCCTCAGATCCCGTAGGACAGGCGCTCGACGAGGCGGGCCGGCAGGGCGGCCTGGCCCATCGCCGCCTGCACCGCGGCGACGTCGTAGGCGACCCGATGCCACGTGCAGCGCTCCCTGCCCGTGTCGACCACGAGCCAGCTCGCGGTCGGGTCGCCGTCGCGGGGCTGGCCCACGCTGCCCGGGTTGATGAGCAACCGTCGCGCGTCCAGCGCCAGGACCGACCCATTGCCGGGGGTGATCGGCTCGACCCGCCCGTCATCCTCGCGATATGCGATCGGCACGTGGGTGTGGCCGTGCAGGCCGTAGCGCGTCGTCAGGACGGCGAGGTTGGCGCGAGCGACAGGAACGGAGGTGATGTACTCCCAGGTCGGGTCGCGCGGACTGCCGTGAACGAGGGTGAACGGTCCCTCGACCAGCCGCTCCGGCAGTGCCTCGAGCCAGGCCCGGGTCGTCGGGGAGATCGCCTGTCTCGTCCACTCCATCGCGGCGCGCGCCTCCGGATTGAACCACTCGATCTCGCGCCCGCCGCAGGCGGCCGCATCGTGATTACCGCGCACCCCGATTGCCCCGACCTCCTGCAGCCGTGCGACGACCGCGTCCGGCGTCGGGCCGTAACCGACGACGTCGCCGAGGTGCCACACGGTGTCGACCGAGCCGATGGCCTTGAGGACTGCGTTCAGGGCAGGAAGGTTGGAGTGAATGTCCGAGAGGACGGCGATCCGCATCGCCGGAGAGGGTAGCAGGGGCTTCCTCAGCGATGCCGTCGCCGGACGGCCGGGTCGCGCGGCCACGCGTGGCCCGTCTGCCCGGTCTTCTCGACGATGACGAGCCGGTGGCCGGGCAGGGCAGACAGCCCCGGGTCGAGGATCTCGATCCGGCCGCCGCCGAGGGAATCGAGGATCGCGCCGGCGGCGGCGATCTCGGCGTCGATTGCGCCGCGCTTCCAGGCGACGAGGACGCCGCCCGGGGCCAGGAGCGGGAACGCAAGCTCGGCCAGCTCGGGGAGGGCGGCCACTGCCCGGGCCGTGACCGCCGGCCATCCCTCGCGGTCGCGGGGATCGCGGGCGACCGCCTCGGCCCGCCGCGGCTCGACCACCATGCGGCCGCTCAGGCCGAGTGCCCGTACAGCCACATCGAGGAACCCCGCCTTCTTGCCGATGGACTCGACGAGCAGTGCGCGCTCGGCGGGCAAGGCCGACGCGAGGGGGATACCCGGGAAGCCGCCGCCGGACCCGAGGTCGGCGAACCGGCCGATCTGCCGGCGCCGGAGCAGATCGACGGCCGTGAGGCTGTCGAGGACGTGGAGTCGGGCAACCTCGGCCGGATCGCGGATCGACGTGAGGTTGATCGAACCGGTCCACGCGAGCAGCAGGCGGACGTGATCGTCGATCGCCTGCCGCGCGTCCGCCGCCAGGGCGATCTCGAGCTCCGCCAGACCAGCGTCGAGCGCGTCCGTATACGCGGCAGGGAGAGCCGGGAGGTCCTCGACGCGCGTCGGGAGCGGTTCTCGCTGGCGGCTCAGGCACCCCTCCCGTGGATGTGCCCGGGTCTGCAGTCGAGTGCCGCTCCCGGCGTCGTCTTGCTGCGCACCGCGGGTAGGCGGTTGATCGGTCTTCCCTGGCTCGTTCGGTTCATGGCCGGGTCTCCCCGAGCCCCTCGCGAGCCAGGTTACCCTCCCCTGCTTACCCACGTGCGGAAGTCGGACGGTACGTGCCGTCGCACGCGGGGTCAACGTGGTTATCCACGAATCCACGCGGGCCCGCGGGGATTGTGGATAACGACGCGTCAGGCGGGGCTGCGATCCTGCGGTCGCGGGGCCATCCCGTCGATCGAGCGGAGCCGCGCCCGGCGCGGCGTCGCGCCGTTGGCCGGTCCCGATCCGGGGCCTTCGCGGACGAGCTTCGGCCTCGTCAGCTTGACCGGGGGATCGGCGTGCGCCGCGACGGCGATTGCCCGGAGGACCGCCCGCTCCTCGAGCCGGACCTCCTCCGCTGCCGTGGCCCTCGTGATCGCCTCCTCGACAGCGCTCGCGACGCCCACCGCCGGTCCGGGAAGGGCGAGGACGAACGTCGAGCCGGAGCCCGGGACCGACGCGACGCCGAGGTCGCCACCCATCGCCCGGGCAAGGTCGCGGGCGATGGGCAGGCCGAGACCGGTGCCGGTGATCCTCTCGTGGCCCGCCAGTCGGTAGAAGCGCTCGAAGATCCGCGCCCGGTCGTCGGGCGCGATGCCCCGTCCCTCGTCGCGCACGGTCACCAGCGCGACCTGGCCCTCGAACCAGGCGCCCAGCTCGATCGCCGAGCCGCTCGGCGCGAACTTCAGCGCGTTGCCGAGCAGGTTGGTCAGGATCTGCTCGACCCGCCGTCGGTCGCCGGTTGCGGCGCGGAGGCGGGGAGGCATGCTCGTCTTGAGCTCCACCGCGCGGGCCAGGGCGATCGGAGCCAGGCCGGCGACCACCCGGGAACCTGCCTCGGCGACGGAGAACGGTGCGATCTGGAGGCGGAGGGTGCCGGACTCGAGGCGCGACAGCTCGAGGAGGTCGCCCACGAGGTCACTCATCGAGCCGACAATATGGCGGCTCCTCTCGAGGAAGTCCCGCTCGTCGACGGGGTCCTCGACCTGTCCGCCGAGGATCAGCTCGAGATAGCCGGACAGGCCGGTCAGCGGCGTGCGCAGCTCGTGGGCGACGTTCGATACGAACCGCGTCCGCTCATCGTCGCGTGCGCGGAGCGCCGACAGCTCGCGCTCGGTCGCCACCTGGTCCGTGACCAGCGCCAGCGCGACGGCGGCGTGACGGGCGAGGTGCGGTGGCAGCCGTACGTCGAGCTGTGCCGGGCCGCGCTCGTCCGGGAAGTCGAAGCCGAGCACGACCCCGCCGGCCGACGGGATCGGCACGAACGCGTAGTGGTGCTCCCGCTCGGCCGCTGCGGCGGCCGCCGCCCGCTGGGCGGCCCGGGACGACGGGCGATCGGGGTCGGTGGCGGCTTCGGTGACGACTGCGATGGGGGCGGTCCCGGCCGCCGCCCGCTCGGCGCGACGGCGCGGCGCCCAGGCGTCCAGCCACGCGGCGAGCGCAAGCGCGTCGGTCGGATCCTCGCCCGGCGTGTTCGACACGGCGACCCGGCGACCGTGCCCGTTGGCGAGCACCGCCGTCCGGCGCGCACCCACGGTCGCGGCGAGGAGCGAGAGAAGGCCGGCCAGCCTCGACTCAGCCTCGGCGTCTCTCGCGAGGATGTCGAGTGCGCGCGCGAGGAGGACCGTCTCCCTGTGAGCGAGCCGGTCTGCCTCGCGCCGGTAGGTGACTCGTCGCTCGGCGAAGGGCGGCGGCGGGGGGACGACCGGCAGGCCCACCGGGACGTGGTCGGGACGCGGTTCGGACATGACCTCCCCACTCGGGGGCACGAATTGCGACGCGCACGACCGGACATCGGGCGTGTCCTGCGCCGGATGCTCCCGCGCAACGCGGGCTCGGAACATCCCCCGACCGGGGGCGGGGGGCGACCCGAAAGTACCAGTCGGTCTCGCCGCGGGTACCGGTCAGGCCGAACGGCCGCCTACGCGAACCGGCCGGCCGAGCGTTCGCCGGACGACGTCGATCACCTCGTCCACGTACCTGTCCGCCTCGCCCCGTTCGGCGGCGGTCCGGACGCAGCCCTGAACGTGGTCCTCGAGCAGGAGGATCGAGAGCGCGTCGACCGCGGCTCGCAGGGCGGACGTCTGCTGCAGGATGTCGACGCAGTACTCCTCGCGCTCGATCATCCGGGCAACCCCGCGGACCTGGCCCTCCATCCG
Organism: uncultured Anaerolineaceae bacterium; assembly: GCA_964626755.1. Lineage (GTDB taxonomy): Bacteria > Chloroflexota > Limnocylindria > Limnocylindrales > CSP1-4 > JACDAV01. Next base: position 7,200 of record CAZVGO010000008.1, read on the forward strand.
GCTCAGTCGCCGGATGAGCTGCGCCTTGTCCTTCGAATAGGCGTGCCGGAAATGGCGCGGCGCGGCGGTGCGGGTGCCGGCTGTGGTCATGGCTGGTGGGCATCCTCGGGCGGATCGGTCGGGCGATGATACCCCCCGGGGGTATGGCCAGGCAAGCCATCGCCCCGGCCTCGGTCAGGCCGCCGGGATCGTCGCTCTGACCGGAGACCCGGTAGACTGACGGCGATGGATCCGCGGGACCGCCCGGACGTTGTCGACGGTGCAGAGTGCGCCGCCTGTGGCCGTCCCGTCCCCGCCGACGCGACCCGCGTCCTCGCCCAGCGCGAAGACCTCGCCTTCGTCGAGCTCGGGTGCTCAGCGTGCGGCAGCGTCAGCCTTGCGATCCGCCTCGGCCCGCTCGCCGACGGCGCAGTCGACGGCACCCAGGCCGGCGATGCCGGGCCCTCGATCGGTGCCGATGACGTCCTTGACATGCACCTCTTCCTGGCCGGGTATCGGGGCGACCTGCGCGGGCTCGTCGGACGGGCCGGCGGACACGGGCGCCCCGACGCGACCGGCGCCGCATGACCCATCCGGTCGGCGAGCAGGCGACGACGACAGGGCCCGCCACGACCGATCCTCCGGAGGACGCCCTCTCGACCGGTTCCCCGACTGATCCCGCCTTCGCCCATGCGAGCGAGGCGGAGATGGCCCGGATCCTCGACTTCTACGCTGTCCGGTGGGAGTACGAGCCGCACCGTTTCCCGATCCTGTGGAATCTCGACGGCAGTGTCGTCGAGAGCTTCTCGCCCGACTTCTACCTGCCGGATCTCGACCTCTACCTGGAGATGACGACGCTCCGCCAGCGTCTCGTCCGCAAGAAGAACCGCAAGCTCAGGCGCCTCCGGGAGCTCTACCCGAACGTGCGGATCAAGCTGTTTTACGCGCGCGACTTCCGGGCGCTGATGCTCAAGTACGGCAAGCTCGCCCTCGTCGACGCGCTGTCCGGGACATCGGGCCAGGTCGGTCCGATCCTCCGGGTCGACCCGGAAGTGCTCGACGAGGTCCTGTCCGAACCGGCCATCCTCCTCGATCTGTCCCCGTCGAGCTCATCCTCTCTGCCCCTGCCCCCGCGGCTCGAACCAGCCGAGACCGCCGCGGTGCCTGCCTCACCCGCCGCGTCCGCCCAGCCCGCCCGCCGAGGACGGGACGATAACGGCCGCCGGCTCGCGCGCCGGCCTGCCCGCCCTGAACGGCATGGGAACGGCCGGTGATCCGGACGGTCGACCTCGAGGCCGACATCGGCGACGTCCTCCTGACCGAGGCGCAGATCCAGGCGAAGGTGGCGGAGCTGGGCAAACGGATCGCGGCCGACTATGCGGGCCGCCGGCTGACCCTCGTTAGTGTCCTCAAGGGCTCGCTGCCGTTCATGGCCGATCTCATGCGGGCCACCCCGATCCCCCTCCGGATTGATCTCATGGAGGTCTCGTCGTACGGCGGAGCATCCACCGAGTCCTCCGGGCTCGTCCGGATTCTCAAGGACCTGTCCGCCAGCATCCAGGGCGAGGAGGTCCTCATCGTGGAGGACATCATCGACACGGGCCTGACCCTCAACTACCTCGTCCGCTACCTGCGCGGCAAGAACCCAGCCTCGCTCCGGATCTGCACACTCCTCGACAAGCCCGCTCGGCGCCTCGTCGAGATCCCGGTCGACTACATCGGCTTCACGATCCCCGACCAGTTCGTCGTCGGCTACGGGCTCGACTACGGTGAGCTGTACCGGAACCTCCGCTTCGTGGGCGTCCTCCGCCCCGAGGTCTACACCGGAACGGACTAGATGCACCGTCGGCCCATCGGGCGGGGACGGACGCTGGCCGTCGTCGGCGCCCTCGTCGTCCTCGCCGGGTGCCTCCTGCCGTGGTACGCGTTCCGGGTCGACGCCGGGCTGCCGGCGGAGGAGTTCAGGGCGTTCGACGGCAGTGGGATGCTCGCTTTCATCGCCGCCCTCGCGACCCTCGCCCTCGTCACGCTGCCGTACGCGGCCGGCGACCGGCCCGTATCCGCCGATCGGGGGCTCGGCTACGTGCTGCTCGTCGGGCTGGCCGCACTCGGCGTCGCGATCTGGCCGCTCCAGGTGATCGACGACCTGTCCGGCCTTGTGCCCGCCTGGGCACCGGGCTGGTGGATCGCCCTCGTCGGGGTCGCCGTCCTCGCCCGGGCGGCGTTCGAGATCCTCCAGGAGCCGGCGCGAAGCTAGACGGTGAGCCCGCCGGGCCGGTCAGGCGCTCGGCGGGCCGGGCCGCAGGAAGCGCGACAGGAAGGCCTTGGTCCGGGGGTCCGTCGGTCCGCCCAGGACCTGCTCCGGTGGTCCGGCCTCCGCGAACTCGCCCTGCTCGATGAAGTAGACCCGGTCGGCGGCCTCCTGGGCGAACGACATCTCGTGCGTGACCACGATCATCGTCGCGCCCTCGTGGGCCAGCTCCTCCATCACGACGAGGACCTCGCCGACGAGGGTGGGATCGAGGGCGCTCGTCGGCTCGTCGAAGAGCAGGACCTGGGGCTCCATCGTCAGCGCCCTGGCGATCGCCACGCGCTGCTTCTGGCCGCCGGACAGGCGAGCGGGATACTCGTCGCGCTTCTCGGACAGGCCCACCTTGGCGAGGTACTTCTCCGCGGTCGCGATCGCCTCGCTGCGTGTGACGCCCTTGACCCGGACCGGCGCCTCGATGAGGTTGTCGATCACCCGCATGTGCGGGAAGAGGTTGAAGTCCTGGAAGACCATCTGCGCCCGCAGGCGGATCTGTCGGATCTGCTCGCGGTGGGCCCGGTTGCGGCCGCCGGCGAGCGGGTCGGCCTCCACCCGGATGCCGTCGACCTCGACCGCGCCGGCGGTCGGCTCCTCGAGGAAGTTCGTACAGCGCAGGAGCGTGCTCTTGCCGGACCCGGAGCGGCCGATGATGCAGATCGTCTCGCGCGGATAGACCTCGAGCGTGCATCCACGCAGCACGTGGTTGGCGCCGAAATACTTCTCGATCGCCTCGAGCCGGACGATCGGCTCCGCGCCGGCCGGCGTGAGCTTTCCGGGTCGGGCGTAGGGATCGCGCGGCCGGTCCGCCTGGGTCGTCGTCATATCCGTGAATCGCTCTCTGCCATCCGCTTCTCGAGCCGGTCCTGGACGAACGAGAACGCGATCGTCAGGATCCAGTAGACGAGCGCCGCCACGAGCAGCGTCTCGAGCGTCCGGAAGTTCGATTGGCCGACGCGCTGCGCCCGCCACAGCAGCTCCTGGACGCCGATGATCGACACGAGGGCGGAGTCCTTGATCATCGCGATGAACTCGTTGCCGATCGCCGGGATGACGATCCGGATCGCCTGGGGCAGGACGATACGGCGCATGACGAGCCCTTCCGGCATCGCGAGCGCCCGGGCCGCCTCGAGCTGTCCCCGGGGGATCGCCTCGATTCCGGCCCGGAAGATCTCCGTCATGTAGGCGCCGTAGTTGAAGGCCAGGGCGAAGATCCCGAGGACGATGAGTGGGATGTCCGAGACTTGCGGAATGACCTGCGGCAGGGCGAGGACGACGAACAGGATCTGGACGATGAGCGGGGTGCCGCGGACGAGCGACACGTACACGCTCGCCACGGAGTAGACGACTGGGTGACGCGAGATCCGCCCGAGCGCCCCGAGCGTGGCGAGGATCACCGCGCCCACGATCGAGACGACGGAGATGAAGATCGTCGCGGAAACGCCACCGAGGATGTACGGCGCCCAGATCGCCAGGAAGTCCGTGTCGATCTTGCCTGCCGCCGCGAGGCTCCCGACGAGCACGCCGATGACGACCACCCAGGTCAGGACGAAGATGACCCGGAACCGGAAGCGCGCCCGGGCCCGCGCCGACGCGATCTCCTGGACGATCGCGGCGGGATGGCTCCGCCTGATCTCGTCCAGGATCGCGACCTGCTGCGGGCCCGAGTGGCTCACTGGACTCCCTCCCGGCGAGGGCGCTGGCTCAGCCGCCCTGCTTCTTCGTCAGGTCCGAACCGAACCACTTCGTCGAGAACCCGGACAGCGTTCCGTCCGCGTGCATTTCATTGACCATCTCGGTCACGCGAGCGAGAAAGTCGGTCGTGTCCGGCCCGCTCTTGTCGAGCGAGACCGCGAGCGGCTCGAAGAAGACCGGATCCCCGATCGCGACGAGCGGCAAGCCGTCGTCGATCGCCGCCTGGACGGTCGTCAGCGAGCTGAGCCAGCCGTCCCAGTCGCGCCGGCCGGCCTTCCACGACTCGGCGCACAGCCGGTCCGTCGTCTGGGTCGTCGCGACGGCCCCGCTCGGCGCCGTCGTCGTCGGCGCTTCCGTCCCGAAGTCGAGGGCCCCGTTCAGCCAGTCGAGGTAGGTCGTCGCTTCACCGACGCAGATCGTCTTGCCGGCGAGACCGTCGAGGGTCGTGATCCCGGACGCCGTGCTCGCGGCCATCTGGGCGGGCGTGTAGTAGTACGGCGGGCTGAAGTCCAGGACCGCCTGGCGCTGCGAGGTGATCGTCATCGAGCCGACGCTCATGTCCCACCGTCCGCCCCAGCTTCCGGCGGTGATGAGGTCCCAGCTCGGGGTGGTGAACTCGATCTCGACGCCGAGGCGGTCGGCGATCTCCGTCGCGACATCGATGTCGAAGCCCTCGTACGTCCCGGCGGGCGTCAGCTCCGACTGGGGTGGGTACTGCGGGTCCGTCGAGACGCGCACCTTCCCGGCCTTCACGGTGAGGTCGAGCAGCCCGCCCGCGATCGGCTCGGCCCCCATCGACGGCGCCGCCGGGGACGGCGACGCACCAGCACTGGTGCAGCCCACCGCCACGATGGCGACGATCCCCACGAGAGAGCGCAATCGGTCGATCTTCATTGTCTCCTCCATCCCATTCTGCGCGTCCTCAGGCGATGCCCAGGTAGACCTTCTGGACCATCGGATTCTCGCGCAAGTTCTCGGCTCGGTCACTCAGCACGATCCGGCCCGTCTCGATGACGTATCCGCGATCGGCGATCTGCAGGGCCATGCGGGCGTTCTGCTCGACGAGGAGTATTGTGGTCCCCTCCTCGTGAAGTCGCTTGATCGTCGCGAAGATCCCGTCGACGAGCACCGGGGCGAGGCCCATCGAAGGCTCATCGAGGAGAAGGACCTTCGGACTGGCCATCAGCGCCCGGCCGATCGCGAGCATTTGCTGCTCACCGCCGCTCAGCGTGCCGGCGACCTGGCCCCGTCGCTCCTTGAGCCTCGGGAACATGGCAAAGGCGCGCTCGATGCCGGCCCTGACGTCGGCCTCGTCGGGGACCGTGTAGGCGCCCATCCTGAGGTTCTCGGTCACCGTGAGGCGGGCAAAGGTGCGCCGGCCTTCGGGGACCTGGACGACGCCCCGCGCGACGATCTCGTGGCTGGCGACCCCGGCCAGGTCCTCGCCCCGCAGCCGGATGTGTCCGGACCGCGGCGCGACGAGACCGCAGATCGTGTTGAGGGTCGTCGACTTGCCGGCGCCGTTCGCCCCGATCAGCGTGACGATCTCGCCCTCGCCGACCTCCAGCGACAGGCCCTGGAGGGCATGGATGTTGCCGTAGTAGGTGTGAAGGTCGGCGACTTCGAGGATGGCCATCGGGTCACGGCCCCGCGGACACGGGCCCGTCCGGCCCCGGAGCCGGGGCGGACCGTGCGGTCGGCTCGGGGACGCTGCCGCGGCCGAGATACGCCTCGATCACCCGCGGGTTGTTCTGGATCTCGACGGGCGTCCCCTCGGCGATCTTCTCGCCATAGTCGAGCACGGTGATCCGATCGGAGATGCCCATGACGACGCGCATCTCGTGCTCGATCAGCAGGATCGTGATCTCGAGCTCATCGCGCAGCCGCTTGATGAACTCGGTCATCTGGTGGGTTTCGGCCGGGTTCATCCCCGCGGTCGGCTCGTCGAGGAGGAGCAGTCGCGGCCGCATCGCGAGCGCGCGGCCAACCTCCAGGCGGCGCTGGTCGCCGTAGGGCAGCTTCGTCGCCAGCGTGTCTCCCTTGCCACGGAGGCCGACGAACTCGAGCAGGCGGCGCGCCTCCACGTCCGCCCGTCGCTCTTCGGCCTGGACCCCGGGCGTCCGCAGCACGGCGCCGATCCACGTCGAGGTGAGGAGGTGATGCTGGCCGACGAGGATGTTTTCCATTGCGGTGACGTTTCCGAACAGCCGGATGTTCTGGTAGGTCCTCCCGATTCCGAGCTTGGCGATGAGGTCGCGCCGGAGGTCGTGGATCGGCGTCCCGTCGAAAACGATCCGCCCCGCATCGATCCGATAGAAGCCTGCGATGCAGTTGAAGAATGTCGTCTTGCCCGCGCCGTTCGGCCCGATGACGCTGACGATCGCCCCCGGCTCCACCCCGAAGTCGAGCTCATGAACGGCGACGAGGCCGCCGAATCGCTTGGTCACGCCCTCGGCGACGAGCAACGGCATCGCGTTCGCCCCGGATTACCCGGCCGCCGGCCGCGGGGCCGAAACGTCCGCGGGGGCAACGTTGTCCTCGACGTGCAGCTCACGCCGGATGCTTCGCGACGGCAGGAGGCCCTCGGGCCGGTAGCGCATCATCGCGATCAGGGCGATCCCGTAGAACAGGAATCGGTACTCGGAGAACTCGCGGAACAGCTCCGGTACGCCGATGAGGAAGATCGCTCCGACCACGACCCCGGGGATGCTCCCCATCCCCCCGACGATGATCAGCGAGACGACGTTGATCGAGACGAACAGCTGGATGCTGCTGGCGAAGATCGAGCCCACGAGGCCGGCGAAGATGGCGCCTCCGAGCCCGGCGAACGCCGCCCCCAGCATGTAGGCCAGGAGCTTCGTCTGGACGAGGTTGATCCCGAGCGCCTCGGCGACGTCCTCGTCCTCGCGGATCGCCACCCATGCCCGCCCCAGACGGGACGATCGGAGGCGCCAGGCGACGAAGGCGATGAGCGCCGCGCAGGCCAGCGAGATGTAGTAGATCTGGTTCGGCCCCGAGAGGAAGTGGTCGGGGTTCACCTCGATCGGCTTGGGGATGTTGATGATGCCGCGCGGGCCGCCGAGCAGGGGCTTCAGGAGATCCGAGCCGGCGAGGATGCGGATGATCTCGCCGAAGCCGAGCGTGGCGATCGCGAGGTAGTCGCCCCGGATGCCGAGGATGGGCAGGCCCAGGAACGCACCGAAGGCCATCGCGAAGAGGATCGCGAAGGGGACAGCCGCCCAGAACGGCCACTGCGCGATGCCGAACTCCGCGGTCGACGTCAGCAGGCCCACCGTGTAGGCGCCCACCGCGAAGAACGCGACGAACCCGAGATCGAGAAGGCCGGCCAGGCCCAGCGTGATGTTGAGGCCCAGGCCCATGAGGACGTACAGGGCGACGAGGGCGACGACCTGGGCGAAGAACGAGCCGAGCGCGAGAGGCAGGGCGAGCACAAGGATCAGGCCGGAGACGACTGCCGGCATGACCAGCAGCCGCTGGGTGGTCGCCGGCAGGCTCGCATAGCGCTGGCGCGGCCGGACGATCCGCCTGAGGTAGCGCAGGCCGCTGACCGAGGCGAGCGTGACGAGTGCCCCGACGGGCGTCAGCCCTTCCGGCGCGAAGAGGATTCGGGCGAGCCCGGCAAGGCTGGTGGCGAGCATCGGCGTGCGCACCAGCCCGGCGAACAGGCCGAGGAGGACGAGCGAACCGAGCCCCCAGGTCACCGGGATCCGAATGGCCAGGGGCAGCAGCGAGAAGGCGCCGGCCCCTCCCCCCAGCAGCACCCCGAGCAGCGGCGGGATCCACGCCCCCGCGACGCCGAGCCCGAAGGTCAGCAGGCCGTAGAGGACCGGCGAGGCGTTCGGTGCGAAGACCCGCAGGTCGACCAGCGCTCCGAGCACGACGAGCCCGCCGAGGACCAGACCGGTGATCCCACCGGCGAGCGCGCCCGCCGCGACCGTCGATCGTCGCTCGGAGGGGCCCCGAATTGCAGCCAGGTAGCCCGCTCCGAGGAAGGTCAGGATGAGTGCCGTCTGTCCCAGCGACACGATGCCGCTGATGAGCGGTCGCCCGTGGAAGATCGGAACGATCCCCACGATGCAGAGGTAGATCGCCACGGCCCCGCCCAGGAGCCCGGCCCGGAAGACCGGGCGCCAGGCCTCTCGGCTCACGCCGGCCGGTGCGGTGGTCACTTCGTGGGTCATGCCCGCTGGCCGCTGACCCGCTCGCCGAGCAGCCCCGATGGACGGAAGACGAGGACCAGCACGAGCATCGTGAAGGCGATGACGTCCTTGAGCTGGTTGGGCGACGGCACCCCCAGCCCGTCGAGGAACAGGGTCGGGCCGATGGACTCGACCTGTCCGAGGAACAGGCCCCCCAGCATGGCTCCCGGAACGTTGCCGATTCCGCCCAGGACCGCCGCCGTGAACGCCTTGATCCCCGGGATGAAGCCGCTGAAGAAGAAAACCTGCCTGAAGAGAAGGGCGTACAGGACGCCGGCTGCGCCGGCCATGGCCGCGCCGACGGCGAACGTCGTCACGATCGCCCGGTTCACGTCGATCCCCATGAGCGCGGCCGTGCTCTTGTCCTCCGAGACCGCGCGGATCGCCGTGCCCACCTTGGTCCGCATGACGAACAGGTACAGCCCGGCCATCATCAGAAGGGCGGACCCGATGACGAGGACGTCGATCCAGCGGATCCTGATGAAGGGGATCGGCACCAGCTCGGACAGCACGCTGACCGCCGGATAGGCGTAGATCCCCGGACCCAGCAACCCGCGGAAGGTGTACTGGAGGAAGAAGGACGCGCCGATCGCGCTGATCAGCGGCACGAGGCGCGGCGCGTGGCGGAGCGGCCGGTAGGCGATCCGCTCGACGAGCAGCGCGATCGTCACGGACACTGCCATTGCGACGAGGATCATGACCGCGATCGACAGGAGCGTGGCGACAGGGTTCAGGTTCAGGAGCCCGGCACCCTCGAGAGTCAGCGCCGTGAAGTAGCCGGCGAAGGCACCGGCCATGAAGATCTCGCCATGGGCGAAGTTGATCATCCGGAGGATTCCGTAGACCATCGTGTAGCCCAGTGCGATCAGCGCGTAGATGCTCCCCAGCGTCGCCCCGTTGACCGCCAGCCCGAGCCAGGTTTCGAGGGAGTACTTGCCTCCCGCGATGGTCGCCGCCGAGCCGACGACGACGATGACGATGACGGCGAGCCGGAACGACCAGAGGAACGCGACGATTGCCGCGTCCGTCAGCCGCTCGACCCAACTTCCCTTCATCGGCCGCTCCTGCTCGACAGGAAATCGCCCGGATACAGGTGAGCCGGGCGGCTGATCGCCCGGCTCACCGTGAATACTCAGGCCACGAGGTGCCCGATCGGCCTCAGCGGGTCGGCCAGATCGGCGCCTCCGGTGGCCACTGGCCGCCGGTCTCCCGGGCGGTGACCTGGTAGACCGCGATGACCGGTGCCCCGCAGTCGCCCGAGGCGCTGCACGACAGCGTCCCTGTCACGCCCGCGTGGTTCACCGTCCCATAGATCGCGTCGCGGAGCGCCTTCTTCGGGACGTGGACAGTTCCGTCTGCCGCCTTGACCGCCACCTTCTCGAGCGCATTGAACATGATGTTCGCCGCGTCGTAGGCGTGGGCGTGGAAGATCTGGAGCGGTTCGCCGCCGTACTTCGCGCGGTGCTTCTCGAGGAACTGCTGGTATCCGGCCGGGAAGGCCGAGAAGTCCGGGCTGGAGAGGTACATTCCCTCCGCGTTCGGCCCGGCCGCGTTGATGAAGTCCCCGGAGAAGAGCCCGTCCGAACCCATGAGGACCGTGTCGCTCAGGCCCGCAACCTCGGCCGCCTGGGCGGTCACGAAGCCACCTTCGGCGGTGAAGATCGGGTAGTAGAGGAGGTCAGGGCTCTCGGCTGCGACTCGGGTGAGCACGGGCTTCATGTCCGTCTGACCCCTCGAGACGGCCTCCTGGAGGAGCACTTCTCCACCCAGGTCCGTGAACTCGTCGACGAAGACCTGCTGGAGTGCCTCCGCATACGCGCTGCCGTCGTGGACGGTCGCCGCAGTCCGCAGCTCCAGCTCGTTGTAGACGAACTCGGCGGCTGCCTTGCCCTGGAACGCGTCGCTGTGCGCCGTCCGCAGGTAGCCCGCGTACGTCGCGTCGCGATCGGGGAATGTCAGCCCCGGTCGGGTGTTCGACGGCGAGATCGTCGTCAGGCCGGCATCGGTGAGCGTCTTGATGCCGCCCACGGTCTCGTCCGAGCAGACCGAGCCGATCAGGCCCACGATCGTCGTGTCCGCGGCCAGCTTCTGCGCGGCCGTGGCGCCGCCCTCGGGCGTGCACAGGCCGTCCTCGGTTGTGAGGCGGACGTCATGGTCGAGGAGCTTTCCGCCGCGATCGTCGATCGCGATCTCGACGCCGCGCTTGGCGTCCTCCCCGAGGGCCGCGTCGGGGCCGGACAGTACGCCCCAGAACGCGATGTGTAGCGGTTCGCCGGCTGGGATGGTCACGACGCCCAGCTCGTCGGCAGGCGGAGAGGAGCCCCCTCCCCCAGGGGTGCAGGCCGCGAAGGCGAGCAGCGCGGCCGCGGCGAGCGCGCCGACTCTGGTCAGTCTCATTCAGTCTCCTCCTACGCTTGGTGAGCCGGCCTTCCGGTCACCTCCGGGCGGGGTCCCCGGCCGCTGCGAGCGAGCGGCCCCCCGGTCCGGCGCCCCCGGCCCTGTCGTGCCATTCCGCAGAGGGCTTCCGCCGGTGCGGGATGACAGCGACGGGTTCACGCCGGTGGGTCGTGTGCGGGGCGCAACCTCCATGCTCGGGCGGCGCGGGTGGCCGCCGAAGCGATGCCGTATCATAGGCATCGACGCCCCGAATGCAACACCAGCCTCCCGCGACCCGGGCGTGGCTGTCGAGCGAGTCATCGCTCGCCACCCCCGTGCGGTCAGCGGGGCCGGTGCGACCCGATCGGGCCCCCGATCGGGGCGGTCGCAACGGGGATGCTCCGTCCTCTACGAGGTACGACCCGTCGGCGTGGAATACCTGGTCCGACCGGCCCGGAAGATCGGCCGGCAACAAGGGCTGCACCGTCGTCGGGGCGGGGCGCCGAAATGAATGAAACGAGCCGTCGCCGCGGCCGGGGCCACCGCGCGACGCGCTCCAAGCCTGTGCCCGCCGTGCAGCGAGATCGCGCCGGCGGAGCGCTCCAGGATCTGATCAAGGAGTCATCGTGAGCAAGAACGTCGCCGTCTTCGTAGACGTCGCGAACATCTTCTACGCGGCCAAGGCGGCCGGCGTCGACATCGACTACGTGACGCTGCTGAGGTCGGCCAGCGCCGGTCGGGACCTCGTCCGCGCCTACGCCTACACGGGGCTGGACCCGGACAACGAGAACCAGCGCAACTTCCACTCCTTTCTCGCCCGGAACGGCTACCGGGTCGTGAGCAAGGACATCCGCAAGTACGGGGACGGGAAGGTCAAGGCCAACCTCGACATCGAGCTCGTCGTCGACATGCTGAAGACGGCCCGAAACCTGGACATCGCGATCGTCGTGTCGGGCGACGGCGACTTCGCGCCGGCGATCCGGGCCGTCCAGGAGATGGGTGTCCGCGTCGAGGTCATCAGCTTCCGCGGCAACACCTCATCCGACCTGATCGACGTGGCCGATCAGTTCACGGATATCGTCCACCTCGCGAAGGTCGAGAAGGCCTCCTCGCGCTCCGGTCGGCGGGTCGCGGCCGAGGCCGACGAGGACCTGTCAATGACCGAGGTCCCGGACAAGCAGACCGAGGGCACAGGCACCCGTGGTCGAGGCCGCGGACGGGAGCGCAGCGGGGCTTCACGCCGCGAGACGGAGCCGGCCGCCCGTGGGTCGCGCGCAACGGGCGCGGCTTCGCGCCGGTCCGCCCAGCCGGCGCCGGCCGCGCTGACCTCGAGCGGGGCGCCGCTCGTTGTCCTGCCCGGCGAGAAGCTGTCGCGGGTTGCAACCGGGGATGCGCCGGCCGCCATCGCGTCCGGCGGTGACGAGGACGTTGCCGCGGGCGGCGCCGTCGCGGCACTCACCGGCGGCTCGGACATCGGGGATGAAGGGGCCGAGCGCCGGCGCCGGCGCCGGCGCGGCGGCCGGGGTCGCGGTCGCGGCCGGGGCCGCGACGAGGCGTCGGATGGCCAGGAACCGCGGAGCGTGGCCGAGGCTGCCGCGCCCGACCTGGAGAGCGCCGAGGAGTTCGTCGAGGCGCCGAGGGGCCCCCGGCCCACGCCGTTCGGCTCGGTCTGGGATTCGCAGCTGGGGGTGCCCACCCCGGCTCCGGCGACGACGCCGCTCCCGCCACTCGCACCGATCGGGGACGACGACGACTTCGCAGAGCCGGAGATCCCCGAGTACCTCATCGCCGAGCGTCGGAATCGCGGGCGCACCGGAGGTGGTCCGGGTGGCGGCCCGGGCCGGGGCGGTCCTCGGGGTGGCCGGGCCGGTTATGCGGCGGCCGTCGACCGCGAGCGCTATGGGCGCGGTGGCGGAGGCGGGATCAACCGCTATCCGGACGTGTCCGGGCGCGAACGGCCGCGTGACGCGGGGTTCCAGCGCCCGGATCGAACTCCGCGGCCGCCCCGGGCGGCCGGGCCGCGAGGCGGCGGGGGAGGTGGCAGCGGCAGCGCGGCGGGCGGCGAGTGGAGCGAGGTTCCGCCTGAGCTCGAGGCGATGCTCAGGGCGCAGCTACAGACACGGCCGAAGAGCGGACCGGCCGTCGAGCAGCCGGCCAGGCGGGTGACGGAGTCGCCCGTCAGCGAGGCCCCGGCGAGCGGACAGGCGGAGGCCCCGGCGAGCGGGCCGGCGGACGCCGCCGTGCCGAGGCGCCGGACCACGCGCCGGGCGTCTCCCGGAGCAGGGGCAGCGCCCGAGCTTGCCGATCAGGCCACGTCCGAGACGGCTACCCCGAAGCGCACGACACGCAGGACCGGGGCCGCCGCCTCGACCCGCGACGCCGAAGGCGCGAAGGCGGCCCCGAAGCGTCGGGCCGCCGTCCGCAAGCCCGCCGCGAAGGCCGGGCCGTCGGGCGACTCCCCGAAGCCGCGGGCCACCCGGCGCAAGGCCTCGCCCGACACTTCGACGACCTGACCGCCGGATCGTCCGGGCACGATCGCCATGGACCGGATGCGGACCCGTGGCCAGCCGGCCGCACTCGCCGCGGCTCGGGCGGTCGTCGAGGCGGGTGCCACCCACGCGCTGCTTCTGGCCGGGGTGTCTGGCGTGGGGAAGACGACGCTCGCCCTCGACCTCGCCGCGGTCCTCCTCTGCACGGGTTCGGTGGGAGTGGCCCGGCCGTGCCGCGCCTGTCGCGGCTGCCGGATGGTCGACAGCGGCAACCATCCCGACCTCCACCGGCTCGCGCCGGAGGGCCCGGGGGGGCAGATCAGGATCGGCGAGCGGTCGAACGCGCACCCGGGCACGATCCGCCGCCTCGTCTCCGACCTCTCGCTCCTGCCGGTGGAGGGCGGCGCGCGGGTGGCGATCATCGAGGGCGCCCACCGCATGAACGACGATGCCCAGTCGGCGCTCCTCAAGACGCTCGAGGAGCCCGCCGGGGGCATCATGTTGATCCTCTGCGCGGACGAGGAGGAGTTGCTCCTCCCCACGATCCGGTCCCGGTGCGCGCGCATCCGGCTAGGGACCCTCGACGTTCGCGAGATCGAGGCGATCCTGGGAGAGCAGGCGGCCGCGGATCCGCCGACCGCCGCACGGCTCGGCCGTCTGGCCGGTGGGCGTCCCGGGGTCGCGCTCGCTTACGCCCGGGCGCCGGAGGCCGTGCTTGCCCGGGCCGAAATCGCGCGCTCGCTCCTCGACCTCCTAAGCTCGTCACGCGCCCGCCGGCTGGCCGGCGCCCGGGAGCTGCTCGCATCGGCCGCGATCGTTGCCGCAGCCCTGGCGGAGACCGCGCCGCCTGCAGGCGATGACGCGGCCCCGGTGAGTCGAGCGGGGCGTGGCCGACGGGCGGTCCAGCGTGCCGGGCGTCCCGGCCCGACCGCCGGTTCTTCCGCTGATGCGGGCGCAGACGGCGAGGTCGAGCCCGCCGAATCAAGCCGCCGTGCACCCGCGGCGGAGCGCCGCCGAGCCGCCGCCCAGCTCATCGAGATCTGGCGAGAGGTTGTACGCGACCTCGCCGTCGTGCGACTGGGACAGCCCGGCCACATCCGCGACCTGGCGCTCCTCGACGATCTGACGGCCGCGGCCGAGGGGCTTGACCCGGCGGCCGCACCGCGCTTCCTCGTGCGACTCGGCCGCGCCAGGGAGCTGCTCGACGTGAATGTCGGGCCGGAGCTGCTCGTCGACGACCTCGTGATCGCGTGGCGACCCCGGAGTGCGGCAGCCTGAGCGAGGTGGAGCCCCGCGGCGAGCCCGGACAGCCAGACAGCGGCAGTGCCCGACTCGAGGCTGTCGTGCGCGGCCGGGTCCAGGGCGTCGGGTTCCGGTATTTCGTTCTCCGCGAAGCAACCCGTCTCGGCCTCGGCGGCTGGGTCGCAAACGAGGCGGACGGCACCGTGCGGTGCGTGGCGGAGGGCCCAAGGCCCGCCCTCGAGGAGCTCCTCACCGCCATGCGCGACGGCCCGCGAGGCGCCGTCGTTGGTTCCGTGTCGGAGGACTGGCTGCCCGCCACCGGCGGGTTCGACCGGTTCGGCGTCCGTTCGGCCGGCCATCGCGGGGATTGACCCGCGACCCGAGCGGAATTCGTTCGGAACGGCGTGGATGGTGATGGGCCCTTCGGCCGAACCGGCCTGACCAGAGCCCTATACCGGCCGCCCACGCCCGCGCCCATCCTCGGAGCGTGGAGACCCATGCCTCGCCTGCCGACGAGCTGCCGGCGCTGTATCGCGCGATCCTCGATGGGATTGCCGATCTCGAACGGGCTGGGCAGCATCGCGAGGCAGCGCTCATCCGGACTGAGGCGACCCGCGTCTACTCGACGTCGTGGGACGAGGGCGGACGGCGCCGATTGCTCCACATCCGCCGGCGGATCGAACGGGTGATCGCCGGCGACGAGCGACCGCGGAATGAGCTGACCCGGTCGTGGGCGCGCCGGCGCTCGCTGACAGCGCGATGACGGGGCTGCTCAGGGCCGCCTGACCCGGGTGGGCATCGCCGCCGCCCCCCACGTACCCTGTCTCCATGCCACACACCGTCGCCGAGGCCGTCGAGCGCGCGCGCTCGGCGATGGGCGCACTCCGCACGCTCGGCGAGGAGGTGGCCGACGAGTGGCAGTACGTGACCGACCTCGACGCCGGCTGGGGCGAGCGGCTCGATGCCGTGGCGGCGGCACGCGGCAGCGAGGTCCTGTCGCCCGCGGCCACCGCCGCGATCGAGCTGGCCGCCGCCGAGAGCGCCCTCATCCTCGACCCGCATCGGGCGATCGACTGGCTCTCGACGTTTCCGCAAATCGTCCTGTTCGCGCTCGACGAGCCCGGCTGACCGAACGATGCGGTTCCAGGATGCCGCCACCGACGCACGCGCGGTCGTCTACGCCGGGATCCAGGCCGACCCGCTCGTCGCGCGCGGGGCCGATCTCCTCGCCGATGCCTCGTCCGGTCAGCGCCTCCTCGCCCGCGCCGCGATGAATGGGGAGACGAGTGACCCGGGGACCTGGCGCACGATCTTCCCGCGGCTGTTCGGCGCCGCGCCCGACAGCGACGAGCGCGACCGCTCTGAGGCGATTCTCGCGCTGTCCCTCGATGTCGCCGCCCGGGGCGAACAGGTCCGCAGCCAGTTCCGCGGCGCGATCGTCGAGGCACTCACAGCTCGCCTCCTCGCAAGGCGTGTCCCGCCGGCCGCCGTTCATCGCGAGCGCCGGATCCTGTTCGACGGCGTGCGCGCCGAGATCCATCCGTATGACGTCACGGTCGAGTTGCCGGAACGGGCCGAGGGGTACGACTGCAAGTGGGGCGCGCGCGGAATCGGCCCGGACGTCCTGCTCCAGCTGGACGCCGCGCGCGGCCATGCAGAGGCGGAGGGATCCAGGCTGCTCGTCGCGCTCGTCGTGTTCGATGCCCGCCGGTCCTGCCGGATCCGGCTCGCCCGCCAGACGGCGCCCCTGGCCGGCGTCCGGCTCGTGACCATCGAGACGCTGGACGCGCTGGGTCGCTCGAAGGTCCCGTCGGCCTCATGAGTGATCCGTCCTCATTGAACTCCCATCGCGCCACCTACCGCGTCCGGTTCGACGAGTCGACTCCGTCCGGCCTGGCCCGGACGTCGGCGCTCCTCCGCTACGCGCAGGACGTGGCGTGGGCTCACTCGGAGGCGCTCGGTTTTGACCGCGCGTGGTACGCGGAGCGCGGGCTGGCGTGGCTCGTGCGCGCGGCAGAGCTGGTTGTCCTCGCACCGATTCCGCTGGGATCGTCGCTCGACGTCGTCACGTCCGTCACCGGTCATCGGCGCGTCTGGGCCCGGCGGCGCGCCGAGATCCGCTTCGCCGGCGAGGGTGGCGGCGCCGGCGACCTCGTCGCCTGGGTCCACACGGACTGGCTGCTGATCGACGGTCGAGGACGGATCACCCGCGTCCCGGACGTCTTCGGAACGACGTTCCCGGCGCCGCTCGTGAACGACACGCTTGGGCGGGTGGCTCTCCCTCCCGCGCCGCCGTCCGCCGCGCGAGAACGATTCCGCGTCCGGCCGCACGAGCTGGATCCGATGGACCACGTGAACAACGCCGTCTACGTGGACTGGCTGGAGGACTCGGTCATCGCCGCGGGAGCCGGCGACGGAAGCGGGGCCGGGTCGATCGGGCGCATTCCCCGGCGTTACCGGCTCGAGTACGCAGCGGCGGCCGTCCCCGACGTGGAGCTCGAGACCGAGACGTGGCGCGACGGCGAGGGCTGGGCTCACCGGACGACAGCGGCCGGCGCGGACGTACTGCGGGCGCGCCTCGAACCCTGACGCGGCGGGCGGGCGCGGCCTGGCGCGCGGGTTGCGCGCCCGCACCACCGAGGCGACGCGGCGATCATCCCGTAACGGCCCGCACCGGACCGCTCGACAGGCGCGACCGGGACTATCGGTCTATCACGGGCAGGACGTGCGCGCCCGCACCGTCGCAGCCGGGCACCGGAGCTCGCACCCGCGGACCACCGCCCGATGGATCGGCGTTCCGACGGCCCGTAGCTTGGGCCCATGCGGGGAGGCACCGTCCGCACCATGACCGCCACCGGGATTCTGGCGGCGGTGATGCTGTCCGCCCTCGGCCCCTCGACGGCCGTCGCCTTCGAGGCGGCCGAGGACCAACCTTCGCCCGCCGCGCGGCACCAGCCGGTCGAGCCGGTGTCAGAGCCGGCCCCGCCGCAGGCGCCGCCGTCGCAAGCGCCGCCGCCGCGCGCGACACCGCCTCACCCGACCCCCAAGCCGAAGCCGAAGCCGAAGCCCACGCCGCTCAAGCAGACCCCGACCATTCAAGAGCCGACCGACCTGAAGGCCGTCGAGCAAGCCCCGGGTCAGCAGGGCCCGGGTCAGCAGGGCCCGGTCGACCAGGCCCCCGTCAACCCCAACCCGGTGCGGCCGGACGAGCCCCCGGCCGCACCGGTCATCCCCGTCCCGGGGCCGGCGGAGCCGCAACCGCCCGAAGATGGCGAGCCCGCCGTTCCGGTCGGCGGATCGACCGGCCAGGCCGGCGGTGGCCCGCGCGCCACTCCGACGACCGGTCAGGGCACCCCGCTTCCGCCCGGTCTCGGGCCAGCGTCCAGGGTCCGCCTCGTCGTCGCGGGGGCCACCGTGTCCGGGATCGCCGCCGTCGCGGCCTGGCTCGTCCTCGGCGGGCGAGGCCGCGAGCGGGCTCCTGTCGGCACCCCGCAACGGCCGGCGACGAGGGTCACGCCGGCCGACGGGATGCAGCTCGATCTCGAGGTCGTCGTCAAACGCCAGGAGGGCGCACCCCGGCTGCGCTACACGGGGCGACGCTCCGGGGTCGCGGGGACGACTCTCTGGCGTGACGAGGACGATCGGCCCCGCTGGGTCCGCCGGTTCGACGAGCTGGGGCCCCCACGACGCCGCGTGCCACGTTCGCCGCTCGAGCCCGACGACGATGCGATGCCGTGGCTGACCGGAGTGCCATGGTCCGCCGGCGACGAGCACAGGAAGAACTGATCGCGCAGTAGCATCCGCGCGATGACCGATCGCAGGTCCGTCGAGGCCTGGCTGGCCGGTTACCTCCGGGCTTGGGTCCTGAGGCTCGAGCCAGACGGCCGCTGCCGTGAATACGTCGAGTGGTGGATCGACCGCACCGCGCCGGATTCCGGAGAGCCGACCGGCGCCTGATCCGGCGGCTCGCCGCAGGTCATGGCGCCCGGCGAGCGACATCGTCGAGATAGGCCTGGATCGAGGGCACGGCCCGGAGCATCCGTTCGAAGTACTCGTTGACGGCGGCGAGCGCGGAGATCTTCACGCCGCTCATCGACCCGGAGCGTTCCTGTCGCGACTCGTGTGCGCGGAGCGAGTCCCGGAGCCTGAGGAGATGCCCGACCATCTCCGCCTCACGCGGCCCATCGAGCGCCTGGATGGCGGACATGATCAGCTTGTCGACCTGGGCGGTCATCGTCTCGGCGTCGAAGGCACTGCCCGAGCCGGCCGCCTCGTCGAGCGTGCGGATGAGAGCGGCCACCTGGTAGAGCGCCGTGACCGGCTCGTCGAACAGCTCCCGGATGTACGCCGCTTCGGCGTAGTGACCGTTCATCCGGAAGACGTTGTACATCCGGCGCGCGGCCTTGCCGAAGTTCGGCTCCTCGATCGTGTACTTCCACACCTCGTGCTCGAGCGTGTCGACGTAGTCGTCGACCGAATCGGCCGACAACTCCTTGACGAGCCGCGCGAACAGGGGGATCGACTCGGCCTCGAGATAGACCTCCTGGAAGTACGGGTCGAGGAACCCGTCCAGCGGCGTGATCGAGCCGTCCGGGGCCTCCCAGGTCGGGTCGAGCACGTTGCTTGCGTTGGCCAGCTTCCCGCGGACCCGGTCGGCGATCAGCCAGTCGAGCTTGCACCAGCCCGGCTCACGGGACGCGTCCTGCCAGGTGTATGTGCGGGCGGCGCCGTCGACGGTGACCTCGAGCTTGCCGGCACGGACCTCGTCCGATGTCCAGGCCATGGCCGACCCATGCTTGACTGGCTCGCCGCCTTTCACTGCGTCGACCGGATGGCTCCCGAACTTCACTTCCCAGAGTCGATACCCAGGCCCGCTCCCGGTCGCGAGTGCCTTCTCACGGATAAGGTCGGCGAGAATGGCGCACGCCTCGTCGCGAGTGTCCGCCTTGATGTGCACCCGCTCGAAGAAGTCGCAATCGGCCGGGAAGGCGTTGATCTTGTTCTGAGCGGCTGATCCCGAGATCGACAGGGCCGTCAGCACCTGGGGCGGGCGGTCCTCGAAGCCGACGATCCCGGCCATCTCCCTGAAGCGCGCGAGATCGCCCGGCTGGAAGTCGAGCATCGAAACGCGATGGCCGTACACGCCGGTGTTGACGTCCATCACGAGGTCACCGCCGGAAGCCTCGGTTGCCATCGCGGCGACCCACTCGGCGGCTTCGTTCTCGTTCAGCTCGACGCCGAGCCTGGCCGCCGACTCGAGCACCTTCGCAATCGCCTCGCCGCCCACGATCGCGGTCGTGGCGGAAACGTCGCGCGTCGACTGGTCCATCGGATCGGTCCTCCCTGCCCTCCGAGTGTACCGGTCGAGTATCGGTCAGTCGGTGTGGAAGGCCTCGGGGATCGTCAGCCACCACGATCCCGCCACCCGCTCCGGGAATGGGTCCTGCATCGCGCCGGTCAGCTTCCACACCACTCCTGGGTCACCGGGTCCGCGGCGATCGTCGCCATGTATCGTTCAGCCTCCGTCCAGTCCGGACGCTGACCAGCGAAGGAGCGCCACGTGGGAGGGAGCGAGCGGTTTCTCGTGACCGGTGCGCTCGGGTGCATCGGCGCGTGGACGATCCGGACGCTCGTCCGCGGGCGCGCACCGGTCGTCGCCTTCGATCTGGGCCGCGATGTGCGGCGGCTGCGATCGATCATGAGCCCTGACGAGCTCGCGAGCGTCGAGCTCGTCGCGGGCGACATCACCGAGCTGGCGTCTCTCGACGCCGCGCTCGCGGCGAACGCGATCACGAACGTGATCCACCTCGCGGCGCTCCAGGTCCCGTTCTGCAAGGCGGATCCACCGCTCGGCGCGCGCGTCAACGTGGTCGGCACGGTCAATGTGTTCGAGGCGGTGAAGCGGCAGGCCCGTCCAATGGCCCCGGTCGTTTACACGAGCTCGATCGGGATGTTCGGACCCGGCGACGTCGACCCGGAGACGGGCAGCCTGAGCGCCCGGGCGACCGCCCATCCGCTCAATCATTACGGCGTGTACAAGCAGGCCAATGAGGGCAATGCGCGGGTCTACTGGCTGGACGATCGGATCGCGAGCGTCGGGCTGCGCCCGCTGACGGTGTACGGCGTCGGCCGCGACCAGGGGATGACCAGCGGACCCACGAAGGCGATCGTGGCCGCGGTGCTCGGTGTGCCATTCACCGTTCCGTTCGGCGGCCCGACCCTCTTCCAGTACGCCGAGGACGTGGCCCGGACGCTCATCGCCGCAAGCAAGAGCGGCCTCGCCGGCGCCAACGTGTTCAACCTCGACGGTGCGGTCGCGGACGGCGCGCAGCTCGTCGATGCCATCGCAGCCGAGGTGCCGGAGGCCCGCGACCTCATCCGTTACGAGCCGGTAAGCCTGCCGTTTCCGGCGGAGATCGAACACGACGGAATCGAGGCACTCGGGCCGTCGCCGGTAACACCGTTCGCCGAGGGCGTGCGTGCCAGCATCGAGATCTACCGGCTACTCGCGCGCGAGGGACGGCTCGTCGCCGCCGAGCACGGGCTGGAGCCGCCCCCCGTGGCAGCCGCGCGGTGAAGGTCATCCTCAGTCCGGGCTCGTGACGTCGATGGTCCGCGGGAGCCCAGGGGGCCAGGTCCGGTTCGGGATAGTCGGCCCCGGCAAGGTCGCGGAGCTCCATGCCGCGGCGCTCGGTCGGATCCCGTCCGCCCGGCTTGTCGGAGTGGCCGGAAGGGATGTCCAACAGGCGCAGGCACTCGCCCGGGCCTACGGGGCGGCCGCCTGGCCGAGCTTCGCGGGCATGCTCGGCAGCGGGCAGCTCGACGCGCTCATCGTTTGCACTCCCCATCCGGCCCACACGGAGTACGCCGTCGCCGCCGCGCGGGCCGGGATCCACGCTGTCGTCGAGAAGCCGATGGCGATCACGACCCGGGATTGCGACGCGATGATCGAAGCTGCAGCCAGGAACCAGGTGATCCTGTCGGTTATCAGCCAGCGCCGCTGGTACCCGGCGGTCCGGCGGGTCAAGGCCGCGATCGACGCTGGCCGGATCGGTGACCCCGGCCTCGCCACGGTCGAGGTGCTCGGCTGGCGCGGCCCGGAGTACTACGCCCTCGATTCGTGGCGGGGAACACCCGCGGGCGAGGGCGGCGGCGTGCTCGTCAACCAGGCAGTCCACCAGCTCGATCTCCTGCGCTGGCTGCTCGGACCGGTGATCGAGATCGGCGGCCAGGTCGCGAACCTCAATCATCCCGAGATCGAAGTCGAGGACACGGCAGTGGCCGTGGTGAGATTCGCGAGCGGCGCACTCGCCTCGATCGTCGTCAGCAACTCCCAGCAGCCGGGGCTCTACGCGAACGTCCACGTCCATGGCCGGAACGGCGCGTCCGTCGGCGTCGAGACCGATCGGGGTTCGTCGTTCGTCGCCGGCACGTCGCTCCCGAGCCTGGCGCGGAACGACATCTGGACGATCCCCGGGGAGGAGCACCTCCCGGCCCGCTGGGCGACCGAGGACGAGGCGGCGCTCGCCGGGCTCGACGTCGCGAGCCACTATCACGAGCTCCAGTTGCGCGACATCGTCGGGGCCATCCTCGAGGGCCGTCAACCAGTCGTCGATGGCGTCGAGGGGCGGGCGGTGGTGGAGCTCACAGCCGCGATCTACCAGGCGCACGCGACCGGGCTGCCGGTGAGGCTCGCCCCATACGCCGGCTAGTTGTGGTGTCCGAAGACTGCCTCGAGGACGAACAGCCGCGCCACGAAGTCCCCCTGGGCCCTCGCCTCGTCCCTGTGAGGTCTGAGCGAAAGACCCGCATGGATGAGCTCATCGCCGCCGCGCTCGCCGGCGTTGGCCCGGGCAGGCCCGTGGTCCTGATCCGGCCAGGTCGAGACCCGATACTTCACCGACGGATCGAGTCCCCGTAGCCGGAGCCGACCGGGCCCGGGTGCCGGCCGGTTGAGCACCTGGTACCAGCCGACGACGGCGTGCCGCGCGTCCGGGGACACGGCCATCCAGGCGGTCTCGTTGCCGTCGCCGTCGAAGGGTCCAACGAGCCGGACGAACCGACCGCGCTGGAGGACGTCGCGGTGCCGCTTGTAGAAGGCGACCTGGTCTGCCACTTCTCGCCGTTCCTCCTTCGTCAGCGCCGTCGAATCGAGCTGGTACCCGAACACGCCGAAGAACGCGACCGCCGCCCTCGTCGCGAGCGGGGTGATCCGCCCGACCTGGTGATTCGGGACCGCGGACACGTGAGCCGACATCGAGCTCAACGGATAGGCCAGCGACGTTCCCCACTGGATCGACAGCCGCTCGACCGCGTCGGTGTTGTCGCTCGTCCAGGCCTGCGGGGCGAAGGCCAGCATCCCGGGGTCAAACCGGCCACCTCCTCCCGCGCACGACTCGAACAGGATGTCCGGGAACGCCTCCGTCAGCCGCCGGTAGAGCTCGTACACGCCGAGGATGTAACGGTGGAACAGCTCGCCCTGGCGGTCGGCCGGCAGCCCGGCGCTCCACGGCTCGGTGATGTTCCGGTTCATGTCCCACTTCACGTACGAGATCGGCGCGCTGCCGAGGACGGCGGACAGGGCCCCGAGCAGGTAGTCGACGACCTCCGGGCGGGACATGTCGAGGACGAGCTGCTGGCGGCTCTCGGTCCGCGCCCGGCCGGGGACTCCGATCGCCCAGTCCGGGTGCGCCTCGAACAGGTTGCTCCGGGCGCTGACCATCTCCGGCTCGATCCAGAGACCGAACCCCAACCCGAGGTCCACGATCCGGCGGGCGAGGCCGTCGATCCCGTTGGGCAGCTTGCGTCGATCGACGATCCAGTCGCCGAGCGACGTCGTGTCGTCGTCGCGGGCGCCGAACCAGCCGTCGTCGAGGACGAACAGCTCGATCCGGAGGTCGCGCGCAACCTCGGCCATCGCGACGAGCCGGTCCTCCGTGAAGTCGAAGTACGTGCCCTCCCAGTTGTTGAGGAGGACCGGCCGCGGCCGGTCGCGCCACGGGCCCCGGGCCAGGCGGTCCCGATACATCTGGTGGTAGGCGTCGCTCAGTGCGCCGAGCCCGCGGTCTGAGTGGACGAGCACCGCCTCCGGCGTGGCGAACTCCTCGCCCGGCTCGAGGGCCCAGGCGAATCCCTCGGGATTGATCCCGATCCGGACGCGGGCCGTCTGGTACGGGTCGACCTCCGCTTCGGCCAGGAAGTTGCCCGAGTAGACGAGGCTCAGCCCGATCGCCTCGCCCTGCTCCTCAGTCGTCGCCGGCCGGCGGAGCACGACGAACGGGTTGTGGTGATGGCTCGACGCGCCCCGGATGCTGCCGACCGACTGGCGGCCGGC
The DNA here is from genome assembly GCA_964626755.1 of uncultured Anaerolineaceae bacterium. Lineage (GTDB taxonomy): Bacteria > Chloroflexota > Limnocylindria > Limnocylindrales > CSP1-4 > JACDAV01. Next base: position 30,840 of record CAZVGO010000008.1, read on the forward strand.
GACGAGCCGGCGCGTCCGCACCTGGCGCTCGCGCCCCCAGGCGCTGCTCAGCTGGACGAGCTCCCAGTCGGCGTCGGGCAGGTCGAGCGAGGCGCTCATCGCGGTCGTCAGCTTCGCCCGGGCCCGCCCCCCGTTCCGGATGCGGGCGCTCCGGGCGATCGCCGGGAGGTCGCGGAAGATCGTGTAACGGAGTCGCACCTCGAGGCCGCTCGGCTCGTCGGCGAGGAGAAGCTCGAGGGTCTGCGCCTCGTCATCCGCTTCCGCGTACGTGGCGGGCAGGCCGGGGATCGGTGGCTTGCCGGCGACGATCCGGTGCTCGCGGTAGGCGAGCTCGAGCACCGTCGAGCCGTCGACGCCCTCGACCACGAGCGCGGGGACCCGGAAGTCGCCCGACCCGGGGGTCGGCACTTCGAGAGGGATGGGCTCGCCGACCCGGTTCGAGAAGCCCCGGAACTCGCCCGGCGGGAGGTGCCGGTACGAGCGGCCGGCCGCGAGCGCTGGACCGAAGTAGAGCGCACCCGGCGCCCCGCTCTCGTGGATGCGGAGCAGGTAGCTGACGTAGTCATTGCGGAGGTGGAACTGACGGGCCGTCCCGTCCCACTCGATCAGCACGGGCCGGCTGCTCAGCTCGGCCCGCGGAGCGTCCACGACCAGCGATACGTGCCCGGCCCCACGAGGTACTGGGGAAGCGTGTCCGGGCCGCAGCTCGCGGTGCCCAGCCCCCGGTGGGCCGCGTCGAGATGGACGATCGTCTCGGGCCGGGGAGCCAGGTCCACGTCGTGGCCCGCTGCCGCGAGGTCCGCGCCGCGGAAGTGCGTCGCGGACACCTGCCCAGGCTCGCCCAGCTCGATCCGCATGCCGCGGCCGGTTCCGCTGCGCAGCGCGAGCCAGCGGACCCCTGCCCGGCCGCCGTTTTCCTGTGGCCGGACATACGGCACGTACATGTCGGTGACGGTCGACCGCCAGCGCCCCACCCGGGCACCGCGCTGCCTGTCCGGGTAGCTCTCGTGCGGGCCGAGCCCGAACCACTCGACCTCCTCGAATCCGGGGGCGGTTTCGAGGACGGTCCCGACCCGGGCGAGGTCGGTCAGCTCCGCCGGGATCTCGGCGACCTCGTCGACGGTGATGCCCCCGTCGGCGGCGCAGCGCAGCGTCGCCTCGTGGCGGACGACGATGCCGGCCCCCGTGAGGTACTCGGAGCGAACGATGGTCCCGTCGTCGCCCTGCTCGACCGCCGTCAGGCGGCGCTCGAGCGTCTCCGTCCCGGCGGCCCGCCATAGCGCGGCGGCGATGCCGATCCGGTCGTTGTCGGTCGGCGCGCGCCACAGCGACAGCAGCGGAGGGGCCGCGAGCAGCGGATGGACGAGGAGGCCAGCCGGGTCGACCTCCGGCCGATTCTCCTGCGCCACGCCCGACCGCCGCGCAGCCGCGGGCTTGTCGAGACGAATCTGTGACCAGCCGACCTCGAAGCCGGCCGGCGCCCACGCCTCCGGCTCCGCGGTGACGAAGCGGATCGTCAGCCACGCCTCGCCGGGGCGATCCGCCGACGGCCCGAGTGCGCCGTCCGGCAGCGTCACCGTCGCGCGCGCCCCCGGCGCGGTCGCCGGCAGCGGCAGGTCGCCCTCCCCGACTCTCTCGCCGTCGACCGACACGTCGAACCGCGCCCGGAGCCAGGACAGGTCCCGGAAGTGCTGCCGGTTTTCGATCTCGAGCCGGCCACTCCGCTGAGCCCCCTCGTCCGCGCTCGCGCGGACCGGAGAGGCCAGTTGCTTGTGCTCCCAGAGTGCCGGCTTCGGCGTCCGGTCCGGCCAGACGAGACCGTCGATGCAGAAGTTGCCGTCGTTCGGGGCGTCGCCGAAGTCGCCGCCGTACGCCCAGCGCTGCCGGCCGTCCGGCAGGGTCTGGACGAGCCCGTGATCCCACCACTCCCAGATGAATCCACCCTGCAGCCCGGGCGTCGACTCGATCGCGTCCCAGTACTCGGCGAGCGTCCCGTTGCTGTTGCCCATCGCGTGTGAGAACTCGCACATGATCAGCGGGTGGCGCTGGCGACCCGACGTCGCGTGGGCGACGATCGCGGCAATCTCCGGGTACATCGGACAGATGATGTCGCTGATTCCCTGGTCGCTTGTCCAGTCGAACCGGATCGCGCCCTCGTAGTGGAGGGGCCGCGAAGCGTCGTAGCGGCGGAGCCAGGCTGCGGCCGCGTCGTGGTTCGTTCCGTGGCCGGACTCGTTGCCGAGCGACCAAGCGATGATCGACGGGTGATTCTTGTCGCGCTCGGCCATCCGCGACGCGCGGCTCACCCACTGGTTGAGGTAGCGCGAGTCGTCGCACAGCGTGCTCTGGAACGCGTGCGACTCGATGTCCGCCTCGTCGATGACGTACAGCCCGAGCTCGTCGGCCAGGTCGAGGAGGATCGGGTCGTTCGGATAGTGCGACGTCCGCACGGCGTTGAATCCGAACTGCTTCATCTGGACGAGGTCGGCCCGCATCGACTCGGCGGACACGACCCGCCCGGTATGCTGATCGAAGTCGTGCCGGTTCACCCCCCGGATGAAGACGCGGGCGCCGTTGATGAGCAGGTCGCGTTCGCGGACCTCGACCCGCCGGAAGCCGGTCCGCACCGCGACCTCCTCCGCGACCTCACCCTTTGGCGAGCGGAGGACGATCGCCAGAACGTGGAGCCGCGGCTGTTCGGCTGACCATGGCGTGACCCCGGGAACCTCGAGCCGCCAGCGGACGACGCCGCCATCGGGCGGCGCGAGACGCTCGTACAGCGCCGGGTACGTGACGTCTCGCTCCTCCGGCGTCAGTCGGCCGCCGTACGTGTGGCGGTCCATCAGGTCCTTCTCCGGGCCATAGCGGGGCCACTCGAGCTTGCGGGCCGCCTCGACCTCCGCGCGGAGCGTCTCGTCGAGGCCCTCGAGCCGCGCCTCCACGGTCCAGCCGGGTTCCGGAGCGAGGCCCGGGAAGTCCACTTCGACGGCCAGGTCGAGGATCCCGGTCGTCAGGTCGTCGGCCAGGCCGGGGATTGCCCGGATGTCCGCGAGATGCAGCGGACCTGTCGCGTAGAGGAACACCGACCGGCTGATCCCGCCGTGCCACCACTGGTCCTGGTCCTCGACGAATGTCGCGTCGGACCACTTGACGACCGTCAGCCGGACGGTGTTCGCCCCGCGCCGGAGGAACGGGGTGACGTCGAACTCCGCGGCGAGGTGGGAGTCCTTGCTGACCCCGACCTCCCCGCCGTTCACCGCGACGACGAGGACGCTCTCCGCCGCGCCGACGTGAAGCACGACCCGCCGGCCCCCCCAGCCGGGAGGCACGTCGAACGACCGCTCGTAGACACCCGTCGGGTTGTGCTCCGGAATCGCCGGCGGGCGGCTCTCGAACGGCATCTGGACGTTCGTGTAGTGCGGCCCGTCGTCGAAGCCCCCCATCGTCCACAGGCTCGGGACGGCCGCGTCGCTCCACGCATCGCCCGGCTCGGAGTCGGGCCGCGGGAGCAGCTGGAACCGCCACGTGCCGTCGAGGTCGAGCCGCTCAGCGTGGGGGACGCTGTGCATCGGAAGTCGGTGGACCGCGACGAGCTCCGGCGCAAGCCATGGTCGGAGCATCGCGTCGCTCAGCCGGCCGATCGCGCGGCCGTCGCGCCGGCCGCGAGCTCATCCTGCCACTGGTGAACCGGCCGGTATCCGAACAGCTCGCGCGCCTTGTCGATCGCGAGGAGCGTCTCCCGGCCGCGAACCACGCGCCGGAGCGGAACACCCGGGAAGACCTCGGCCATGAGGTCGGCGCTGTCGCGCTCCATGACGGTGTCGGCCGCGGCGATGATGCACACCTCAGCTCCGGTCGTGTCCGATTCGAGGAGCCCGCGGATCGCCGCTGCGAGGTCGCGAGCGTCGATGTAGCCCCACAGGTTCCACTTTCGGACGGTCGCGTCCGACTGCCAAAACGGGAACCTGGCGTAGTCGTGGGGTTCCATGATGTTCGAGATCCGGAGCCCGACGAACGGGATGCCGGTCCGCCGGGCGAACTGCTCCGCCATCGTCTCGCCGACGAGCTTCGAGAGCGCGTACGACGACTCGGGCCGCGGCGGGTGAGTCTCGTCGATCGGGGCGAAAGCCGGGGGCGTGTCGAACGGCAGCCCCAGGACCGTCTCGCTCGACGCCCACACGACCTTTCCCACGCCGCCCGCCTCGGCGGCGGCGAACACGTTGTACGTCGAGAGCCCGTTGATCCGGAACGTCTCGCCGGTGGGCCGCAGGCCGGGCGCGGGGATCGCCGCGAGGTGAACGACGGCGTCGGCGCCCGCGAGCACGTCGTGGGCCTGGCCCAGGTCGGTCAGGTCGGCGACGACCGACTGCCCACCGGGGATCCCGTCGGGGACGAGGTCGACGTTGAGCACGTCGTGACCGTGCTCCCGGAGGTCTCGAACGGTCCAGCGGCCGGCCTTGCCGGTACCGCCGGTGACGACGATCCGCATCCTGCCTCTTCCGCGGCGGGCTGGTCAGTGCCGCCCGACGGGCACTGCTCGCGGACCTGTCCCGTCCAGCAGGTCGACGATTTCCGGTTCGTTCACGCAGGGACTCGCGGGGCGACCCGACCATCGCCAATGGAAGTCGTCGTCTTCCTGGACACCGGATGGCCAGCCGAGATCGGCCGGCGAAGTGAACATCTGCGTCATGATCTGCGCCGCAGCGCCCGCCCCGCGCAGGGTGACGAAACCGGCGGCGACGCACACGGCGGTCACGACCATGACCCCGGCGACGATCTCCATGGTCGGATTCTCCGCCGCCGGTCAACCGTCTCGTCACCACGATAGCCGGGCGGGTCTAGTTCGCCCTCGAGCGGTCGAGGGCGTTGGTCACGACCTCTGTCCAGAAGTCGACCGCCGCGCGTTCGTACAGCAAGCCCATGCGCAGCGTCTCGCCCCGCCAGTGCTCGACCGTCCGCTGGCCGCGAGCCGATCCATCCGGGCGCCGCTCGAGGCGCGCGTCCTCCTCGTAGGCCGAGAACTTCGCTCGATGGATCGCGAGCTGCTGCTCGGCCACGCGCAGGCGCGCGTCCGCGGACGCCATATCGGCGAAGAAGAGCTGAAGGAGCCCGGGGTCGCGCAGCTCCGTGCGGGCCGCGGAGGGCCGATCGATCCAGGCGCTCAACGCGGACTGGCCGGCCGGCGTGATCGCGAACATGCGCCGTCGGCGGCCTCCGGTCTCGCGAGTCTCGGTGACGAGGCCCTGGGCCGCGAGTCGGGGAGGCTCGGTGTACAGGAGCGTGTGCGGGAAGGACCAGAAGTTCCCGAGCGTCCCCCGGACGTGCCGCTCGAGGTCGTACGGAGTGGACGGCCCCTCGCGGGCGAGGAGGCCCAGGACCAGGTACGACGTGTGTGTCAGGCGCTCGGTTGACATAGTACGGACAGTACCATACACTTCGAACTATTCCGCTCTGTACACAACCGACCAGTCGCCGGGGAAATTCACACCCGGTGGGCGCGCCGAAAGAGGAGCCCATGTGCTGGACCGCCACGGCGCGGACCCAGAAAAGGTGGTTCACATGACCACAGATATCAAGCGCACCGCCGAGCGAATTCCGCTCGAGGTCATGAACGACGGCAAGTTCGAGCTCCTCGACGAGGTTCTTGCCCCCAGTTTCGTCGATCATTTCGCGCGGCCCGGCGTCCAGCCGACGCGTGAAGGCCTCAAGCAGTCCCTGAAGGCGCTCAAGACAGCCTTCCCGGACATCCGCTACACGATCGATGATTCGATCGTGTGTGGCGACAAGATCGTCCATCGCCTCTCGGTGACAGGAACCATGAAGGGTGACTTCGCGGGCATGCCGGCCACCGGCAAGCGCGCATCCTGGACGGAGATCCACATCGGGCGGGGCGTCGATGGACGCCTGACCGAGCACTGGGCCGTCATCGATCAGCTGGGCATGCTCGTCCAGCTCGGGATCGTCCCGGCACCGGGACGGACCCCCGTCGCGGTCTAGTCGTCAGCGACAACGCATCGTGGGGGCCCCGGCGGCAAACGCCGCCGGGGCCTTCACTCGTCCGGTCCGGCCGCTCGAGGGGAACGGCCGGGCCGAATCTGCAACGTGCTTGTCCATTGCGCTTCCGGGTTCAGGCGCGCACACTCGGTTCCTGTCGACCCCCGTGCCGATGCCTCGTACCTCGAGACTGCGTCCGGCCGGCAGGGAAGGCACCTCATGGCGCTCACGTTTCCCCAACTGGTCATGGTCGCCGTCGCCGCGATGTTCGGCCTTGCGACGGTGCGGTTGGTCCGGGTCCACCTCGGGCGGACGCCGCTCCCCGAGGTCAGAGGCATGCGCCTCGTCGTGCTCGCGGCTCTCCTCTCGCCCTTGATCGTCCTCGGCGCCTTCTCGTCGTTGCCGGTCTACATCGGAATCCTGCTCGCCCTCGTGATCGTGATGTGGCTTGCCGCCGTGGTGGTCCAGCTCGTCGCGCGGGGCCGTATCCGCCCGCTTCTGCTGATCGCGCTCGTCGGGAGCGAGGGCGAGGACGTCCCGTACGACCCGCCGGTGACCGCGAAGCTGGCCGAGAGTGTCGCGCTCGTCGACCGGGCCAATGCCGTCTTCCCGCGGGGTCATGAGTTCCCGCTGCAGATCGACCGATCAGGCTTCCGTTCCTCCTGGGATGCGCTCGATACGGCGACCGGCACGCTCGAAGACCGGATCGCCGACGATCATCGAATCGGCCTGGCCGTCGCCTCCGCGGCAGTTGCCACCGCCGACGATGCTCGCAGCCGGCTCGACACCCTCCGCCGTCTCGCGGTCGACCGCGGTCAGGTCTGGGCCACCTGAGCCGCCGGCGCCCGTCGCGCCGGCTGTTACCGTGGTCTGGTGGTTGAAGTGCCCGCGCCTCGCGCGGGGCGTCCTCGCCCGGGGGCAGTCGCGCTCGCTGTCGCCGTCACGGGCGCTGTCGTCGTCGCGGGCCTCGTCGGCACCGCCGCGATCCAGCTCTACGGTTTCAGGCCGCCCGCCGCCCACCCCGTTCGGATCGCGATCGTCGACGCGGACGGCGGCCTCAGCACGCTCCTGGACGACGGGACAGAGCGCCGGATCCACAGCGAGGGGAGCCTGGTGTTCCAGTTTCCCGCCTGGTCCTCGGACGGCAGCCACCTCGCGGCGATCGGCCACGACCGAGGCGAGTCGGGAGTCTTCGTTTTCGACGATGGGACGACGGGCGGTGCCGCCACTCAGCCCGTCGCGGCCTACCGCAGCCCTCGCGCGTTTCCCATCTATCTCTACTGGTCGCCGGACGGGCGGCGGATCGCCTTCCTGACGAACGAGCCGGACGGGCTGGCCCTGCAGGTCGTTGCCGCCGACGGGAACGCACCCGCGGCGATCGTCCGTCGCGGCCAGCCGCTCTACTGGGACTGGATCGGCTCCTCGCACCTCTTCGTCCACAGCGGTGCCAACGCCCCCGGTGCCTTCCTCGGCGAGGTCGCCGTCGACACGCCGGACGCGGTCTCGATCGACGCTTCGGTCGGTGCGTTCCAGGCGCCGGCCATCTCGCCCGACGGTCGGTCGCGTGCGTACGTGGCCGTTGGCGAAGGACGGTCGACGAGCGTCGTGGTTGAGGCACGGGACGGATCGTTCCGGCGCGAAGCCCGCGTCGCGGGCGCCAGCGCCCTGGGCTGGAGCCCGACGGGCGAGCAGCTCGCCTACTCCGATTCCGCGCAACCGGCCGGATTGCCGATCGGTCCGCTGGAGCTCATTGACGTCCAGTCGGGATCGACCCGGCTCCTCGTCGACGGTCCGGTCGTTGCCTGGTTCTGGGCGCCAGACGGCCGCACGCTTGCGGTCCTGCGGTTCCGCCTTCCCAGCGATGGTCAGGTGGCCGCGGCAGGAGGCAGGCTATTCGCCGTGACGGACCTGCTGACGCTCCGCCTCCTGTTTGTCGATGCCGGGACCGGCACCATTCGGTACGGGCGGGACGTGCGACTGTCGGACCTCGTCCTCGCACAGTTCCTGCCGTTCGCCGACCAGTACGCGCGGAGCCACCGTATCTGGTCGCCAGGCAGCGAGGCAATCGTGCTGCCGCTCCAGGATGGGGCGGGGTCGAGCCACATCACGATCGTGCCCGCCGATGGTTCGGCGGAACGCCGCATCGCCGACGGTGTCGCCGCCTTCTGGAGTCCCTAGTCGCGGGGGCGCGATGCGAGCCGTGTCCCGATTCTCACGTCGCTCTCAGCGAGGCGCGGTTGACTGGTCACAGATCGCTCACCCCGCGACCAGGAGCTCGACCTCCCCATGAACGCCTTCGACCGTGACCCGGCCCCGTCCAACCCCGGTCCGACCCGGTCGCGCGGCCTCAAATCCGTCCTCGCGGCCGCCCTCCTGTCCGCGATCCTCACCGCGGGCGGAACCGCCGCCCTCGTCACTGGACCTCTCGCGACGTTCGGGAACGGGTCGACCACGGCCCCGAGCAGCGCTCCGGCAGCCAACACTGTCGGCGCTCGCCCGAGCTCCGCGACCACGGCTGGCGACCCGGACCTCCCCACCGTCGTCGCCGCGGTGCGCGACTCGGTCGTGACGATCACCTCCGAGGGCTTCTCGTTCCGGCGTTTCGCCACGATCCCGTCGACCGGCGTCGGTTCCGGCGTCGTCCTCACCGCCGATGGGTACATCCTGACGAACGAGCACGTCGTGGCCGGGAGCGAATCGCTGACCGTGGCGCTGGCCGACGGCCGGCAGTTCCCGGCGGAGGTGGTGACCGAATCGACCGACACGGACCTCGCGCTCATCAAGATCGAGGCGACGGGCCTGACTCCGGCGGTGATCGGCGACTCCACCGCGCTCCAGGTAGGTGAAACCGTCATCGCCATCGGAAGCCCGCTCGGCACCTTCACCGAGACCGTGACCAGGGGCATCCTGTCGGCCACCGGGCGGACGATCACGGTTCGCGACGAGGCGACCGGCCGGCCGGAGACCCTCAGCGATCTCCTCCAGACCGATGCGGCGATCAATCCCGGCAACAGCGGCGGACCGCTGCTCGACGCGACGGGGAAGGTCATCGGCATCAACACCGCCGTCTCTGCGCAGGGGGAAGGCCTTGGCTTCGCCATCCCGATCGCGGCGGCGGCCTCGCTGGTCGAGGAGGCGACGGGCGCATCCGCAGGCTGATCGTCCACGCGGAGGCACCGGTCGATCGGCGGGGATAAGGTATCGGTGACAGTCGAGCGGAGGACTACGACCTCCTGCACCAGCGACAGGCGCGGATTGCAGCGGGCCTGGATCCCGACGAGGCGAAGGTTCGACCCGCGGAGGTCGTCGAGCGCTACCAGCAGTGAGGCGGCGTTATCGCCGTCCGCGTCCGACGCGCCCCCCCATCAGCTCGAGGACGGGGTCGGAGCCTTGTCGGGGCTCCCGAGCAGCTCCCCCCAGTGGCCCCGCCGCATCACGATCAGGAGCACCCACCCGATCGGGATCGGGGCGAGCCATTGGGCGATCCGGAACAGCATCACGGCGGCGGTGAGCTGCTCGGTCATCCCCGACCCGGCCACGCTCGACAGGATGCCGATGTACGCGACCTCGGCGACGCCGACGGCTCCCGGCGTGATTGGAACCAGCGACACGATCCCGACCACCGCCATCGCCGCCAGCACAGCCGACGGCGGGAGGACATCCGGGCCGATCCCGACGCACCAGAGGGCAACCTCGAGGACGACGAACCAGGCGAGCCTGGCGACCACGGCCGCGGCGAACCCCAGCACGCCGTGCTGCGTGAGCATGGCCTTCGAGCCTTCGCGCAGGTCCAGCACGCCCTCGACGATGCCCGCCGGCGGCGTCTTCCGGAACAGCTTCCAGATGCGCCGGGCCATCGAGTCGAGCCAGCCGCCCAGCTTCCGCGCGAGGTCCTCCGACCGCACGAAGGAGACGAGCAGGACCGCCACGGCGACCAGCACGATCAGGCCGATCAGGGCGAGCAGGAGCACGCGCGGCTGGGTCGGCTGGCGGTCGATCAGCACGCCGGCCGCGGCGATCGCCGGCAGGGCGAAGGCGGAGAGTGGCTCGAACAGGCCCGCCAAGGCGATCCCGGCGCTCGCGACATCGGTCGGGATCGACCACTGACGGTACAGAACGAACCGGGTGGCGACGTCGGTCGGCCCGGGCACGGTGCTGACGACCGCGCGCGCGGCCAGGTCCGATCCGACCGCGCGCGGCCAGGAGAGCCCGGGCACGAGGACCCGGGAAGGGCCGGCGCTGGCGACGTAGGCGACGATGCTGCTGGCGACGAGAAGCGCGAGCTGCCACGGGGTCAGCGCAGCGAGCGCGGCACGAACGGCGTCGTAGTCGACCAGTCGCGGCAGCACGATCCCGAACACGAACGCGAGGAGACCGACGAGCACGAGCGCGCGACGCACGATCGCTCCGCTGCTCGGCGTCGGCTGGGCCAGCGTCCCGACCGGAGCGCTCGCGGCTGGCCCTTGCGGTGCTGCGTCGGGCATCAAGCGAGACCCATGAAGCGCGCCGCCAGTCGACGGTGTCCTCGGCTTGTCACAACGCTGTTCCTACCGATCCTGTCGAGGGGTTCCGACAGTCTTTTCGTGGACCTCGCGGGTGAGCTCGCGGATCTCACGCGTCAGCGCGGTATTCAGCTTCAATTCCTGCACCTCCTCGACGAAGTCATGGTCGGCCTTCGCCTGCTGGAACGCGGCCTGGCGGTTCTGCCCGATCATCACGAAGGAGGTCAGGAAGATCGCCTCGAGGGAGACCGCCAGCGTCAGTGTCGGCCACGGATTCCTCTCGAGGACGAGCATCCAGAGAGCGAACGCAACTGCATGGAGGTACACGAACCGCATCGAGCCTGCGAACGTGGTGATGCGGTCGGCGATCCGGAGTTCGAACTCCGCGGCGCGCTCGGCGTTCAGGCGAATGACAACTGGGTGTTGGGGCGGATGTATGGGCCTCAGCGCTGTCACGGCCGGAGTTCCTCCAATCCAGGGGCGATCACTTCCTGAGGTTCCATCTTGGCCGGACGACCTGCCGTCGTCCGATCCGGGCGATTCGGCTCCAGTTGGCGGCACGCCGCCGGCCCGCCACGAGCGCGGCGCAGGGGCGCGGAATCGACCGATGCGGCTGACGACCGCTCATCCTCCGCGCTGCGATGCTTCGCCTCGGTCATCCGACCCCGTCAACCCACAGGAGGAAAGCACCATGGCACGAGACGTCATCATCGCCACGTTCGAGAACCGCAACCAGGCGTACGACGCCGCAAGGGCCATCGACAAGCTGGACGACAGCGTGATCCAGGTCGAGGCCGGCGCGATCGTCGAGAAGGACATGCTCGGCAACGTCACCTGGCTGGACACAAAGGACCTCACGGGTCCGTGGGGCACCATCGGCGGCGCCACCGGCGGCGCCCTCCTCGGGGCGTTGGTCGGCACGCTCGCCGGCCCGGCCGGTACCATGACCGGAGCGCAGGTGGGCGCCGCCGCTGCCGCGACCGGCAGCGTACTCGGCGGCACCATGGGCGCGACCATCGATCTCGCCAACACGGGCCTCAAGGAAGACTACATCGACGCGGTCACCGGCCGTTTGCTGCCGGGCCACGCCGCGCTCGTGGCGGAGGTCGATGAGTACTCGACCCAGGCCGTCGACGAGGCGGTCTGGCGTGCAGGCGGCGTGGTCTTCCGCCACCCGACGAGCTACGTCACGGCCTGACGCCCGTCAGGACGACCATTCTCCCGAGGCGCACGTCGTCGACGGGCGATCCTCTGGCGACGACCGGGGTGCCTCGTGTACCCCGGTCGTCGGTGTCCTTGGGAGCCCTCGGTGGAGGAACGGTCTGATGCGACTCGGGGAGGTGCGGCACACCCTGCGGTCGTCGTCCGAGGCCGAGCGCGGGAGGCGCTTCGAGCGCCGCGTGCTCGTCGCCGGCATCGCCGCCTTCTCCGCGCTGGTGGCAATGGTGCAGACAAAGCGGGGCGAAGCGATAGACCGGGCGATCACGGCACGAGTCCAGGCGAACAACGACCCGCGGATCGAGCGGGCGATGGTTCTTGTCGCCTGGTTCGGCTATCCGCCGCAGAGCCGGGTGTTGCCCCCGACATACGCTGCCGTCCTCTGGATCGCGCGCTTCCGGCTCGAGGCAGTCTTCCAGCTGGCCGCCTCAGGTAGCGGGCTCCTGGCGACGATCGTCAAGTCGTTCATGCGGCGACCACGCCCGGTAGCGGGCAAAGACCTTCGGGTCGTTGCCGCGCCGCTCCGCGGTTCGAGCCTTCCGAGCGGGCACGTCCTGACGTACATGGGCGTCTACGGCTGGATGGCCATCATGGCCGACCTCCTGATCAGGCAGCCATTGCCCCGACGACTCGCCGTGGGAGCGCTGACGACCCTCATCGCGGCGGTCGGCGTAAGCCGGGTCTATCTCGGACACCATTGGCCGAGTGACGTGTTCGCTTCGTACCTCTTGGGCTCGAGCTACCTGGCTGCCCTGCTCGTCGCCTATCGACGCCTGCGGCCCGGGAGGGTGCTCCAATGACAGCGCAACCCCCGACCACGGACGAGCGACGCATTCGGGTCCTGTGGAATCCCACGGCCGGACGCAAAGGCGGCGTCCCGACGAATCGCTCGTCCCGCGAGATGCTGCTCGAATTGATGTCTCGCCACGGTCTGGGCGATGAGCTCATCGCGCCAGGCTCAGAGCAGGAGGCCGTCGAGGCAGCCAGGGATGCCGTAGACCGCCGTTACGATCTGGTCGTCGCCGCCGGTGGCGACGGGACGGTCGGGCTCGTTGGGCGGCAGCTGATGGGCACGCGGACCGCGCTGGGGATCCTGCCGCTGGGCAGCGTCATGAACATCCCCCGGATGCTGGGCCTGCCGCGCGATCCGGAGGAGGCGGCGCACATCCTGGCGGACGGCCACGTGCGCACGATCGACGTCGGGCAGGTCGGCGACCGCATCTTCTACGAGGCCGGCTCGGTCGGGATGCATGCCGCCGCGACGCGGGAGCTGCCCCTGGTCGACAAGGGCGACTACGGGGCGCTCGTCCGGTCCATCGGGGCAGCGTTCCGATATCGACCTTCCGAGATGCGCATCGAGCTGGACCGCGACCGTACGATCGTCGCCAAGGCGGTCGGCGTTGCGGTCATGAATGGGCCCTTCATGGGCCCGGGGGTCGCCGTCGCACCCGAGGCCTTGCTCGACGACGGCCTGTTCGACGTGCGCGTGTTCCTGCACTACACGAAGGCTGAACTGCTCCGTCACATCTCGAGCACCGTCCGCGGTCGCCGCCCACAGGAGCGGCGCGTGCTCGCCGAACGAGCGAGCTGGGTCCGGATCACGAGCGAACGACCGCTCGCGGCGCGTGCCGACGCTCAGGACCTGGGAACGACCCCGGTCGCCTTCGAGATTCGACCGAGCGCCCTCACCGTCGTCGCCCCGGACCCATCAGCGTCATCGAGCGGGTCGGGACGGCACGGGCCGCACCTCCACATCCCCGGCCGCGGCGTCGGAGCGCCCGCTTCGGAGCAGCCGTGAGACAACCGCCGACGCGGCAGTCACGACCGGACGGACCGGGTGCAGCCGCGGCGAAGACCTGCCAGCTCATCGGCCCGGCCGGCTTAAGGCGGCCGTCGACGTGATGCGTCGTGGATCGGCCGCTTCGACACCGCGGAGCTGGGGGAGGACATCGCGGCCCAGGGCCTCGAGCGCAGCCGCGTCATCGGCGTCGCCGACGCTCAGGATGACGTGCTGGACGCCGGCCTCGGCGAGGCGCCCGAAGCGCTCGACGAGCTGGTCTGGGCTCTCCTGCTGCCGCCCCCAGGCCGCGCCCCGGTCGGTCAGGGCGACGCCCTGGAGATTCGACCGTTCGATCTCCGCGAAGTCGCGTCCGACCGCCTCGCAGTGCTCCGCGAGGATCGCGTACTTCGGCAGCAGGTCTGCCGGGCCACCGAACAGGTTGGAGGCGTCGGCGTACTGGGCGACGAGCCGGAGCGTCTTCTTCTCGCCACCGCCACCGATCATGATCGGCACCCGCGGCCGGCTGATCGACTGGGGCACGTTGAGCAGGCGGCTGGCGTGGAACCGGCGACCCTGGAAGTCCTCCTCGCTGCCACGCTCGGCCTGCCACATCGCATGGGCGATCCGAAGCGTGTCCTCGAGCTGCTCGAATCGCTCGCCAAGGGGCGGGAACGGGAACCCGAGGCCCTCCGATTCGGCCTGATTCCAGCCGGCGCCGATGCCCAGCCAGGCGCGCCCGCCACTCAGGACATCCAGGGTGGTCGCGGCCTTGACCCACAGCCCCGGAGTGCGGTAGTGGACGCCGCCGACCATCAACCCGAGCCGCGCACGTTGGCTGTTGGCGGCCATGAAGCCGAGTGTCGTCCAGCCCTCGAGCATTGGCTGTAGCTCGGACCCCGGGCCGCCGATCTGCCAGAAGTGGTCCATGACCCAGATCGAGTCGAAGCCAACGTCGTCCGCGGTGCGAACGGCGCGGCCGAGGGTCGGACCGATGGCCTCGGGACCGCCGGGCCAGGTGAACGAGAAGATCTGCAGGCCGAATCGCATGTGTGGTTCCTCGCCGCTGTCTGGTGGTGGAGCGCTATCGCCAGGCGACGGTCGCCTGGCTGAGCGCGTCGATCTCGTCGGGGCTCAGGCGGAACGCCAGCGCCCCAGCGTTGGCCGCCGCCTGGTGGCCGTTCTTGGCGCCCGGGATCGGGATGACGTCGCCCTGCTCGATAAGCCAGCGCAGGGCTACCTGGGCCGGCGTCCTGCCATGACGCCCGCCGATTTCGCGCTGCAGCGAGATGACGGGTGCAACCGCGTTACGGCCCGAGCCGCGGAAGGCACGCATGAAGCGCCGGAGCCCGCTCGGCCGTGTCCCGTCGGCGTACTTGCCGGTCAGGGCGCCGCTGGCGAGCGGCTGGTAGGCGATGAGCGTGATGCCGAGCTCCCGGCAGGCGTCGAGGATGCCGTTGGTCTCCACCCGTCGATCGAGGAGCGAGTAGCCGATCTCGATCGAGGCGAGCGGGACCCCGCGATCGGTCAGCGCCGCGTGCGCCGTGCGCAGCTGCTCCGTGGAGTAGTTACTCACGCCGACCGCCCGGACCTTGCCGGCCGCGACCGCGTCGGCCATGAGGTCCATGAGGCGGGGGATCGACACACGGCCCGACGGGAAGTGATGCATGTAGAGGTCCACCGACCCGCGGTCGAGGCGGGCCAAGCTGGCCTCGAGGGCGGCAGGCATGTCGTCCGCCCGGGAGCGCATGCCGGGCGGGAACTTCGTGGCGATCTGGACCTCGCGCCCGCGGGCCAGCTCGCCGAGTCGCCGCTCGGCGGCACCGAATGAGTACATCGCTGCCGTGTCGAACAGGGTCACCCCGGCCGCCAGGCTCGCCTCCAGCGCCGCTCGCTCGTCCTCGATACCGGCTGGTCCACCGTATGCCAGCTTGGCGGGGTGAAGACGGGCGAGCCCCGACGGGTCGCCCCAGGTCATGGCACCCACGCCGAGCCGCGACACGTGAACGTCGCTGCGACCGAGCGTGGTCGTGGTCTCGGGTTCCGAAGTCGGGTCGGCGCTCGGCCCAGGCTCGGCGTTGTGGCTCGCTTCGTCGATCGCGGTCATGGCGGGGTCCTCGGGGGTGGGTCGACCTGCGCAGGATAGACTGACTAACGCATAATCGCAATAGCCAACCATTTACGATAATGACCGATGAATCGTCTGGCAGTCGGGGTAGACTGGGCGGCATGAAGACACCGCCTGGCATGGCCGCCCGCGACAACGCGGCCCTCGTCGACTTGCTCTGGCTCGTCATGCGCCGGATCTGGGAGGACGCCGAACAGCGACTCGCGCCGTTCGGGCTGACGATGAAACACAGCTGGGCGCTCCACGCCCTCGACGAGCCGGTGTCGATGAGTGGCCTGGCCGAGCGACTGGGGATCGACGCGTCCTACGTCACCGCGATCGCCGACCAGCTCGAGGAGCGGGGTCTCATCGAGCGCCGGCCCCATCCCACCGACCGACGGATCAAGAGCCTCGCCCTCACCGGCGAGGGCCGGCGCATGCGCGATCAGATCCTCGTCGAGCTCTGGACGACGGTGCCGATCCTCGATGGGCTCACGGATCCCGAGCGGCAGGAGCTGCGGCGCCTCCTCGACAAGGCCGTCGAAGGGGCGATCGGCGAAGCGGCTGGCAGCGGGTCCCGCGGGTAGACGACTTCGTAGCTCGAGGAACCGCCCGTCCGGGCGTCGAACTCGCGAAGCCGCATGGCGGTCTCCCTTGGACCCACCCACCGGGCCAGCTGGGCAGGGTCCGTGTGCGCTCCGCTCCGCCACCCGCACCTTGACTTCGGCTGGCGCGGACCTACGATCGCCTCGAGCGCCCGTCGTCCACGACCCAATCGGGGCTTGGGCCGCCGGCATGCAACCGCGGGGGACCGGAGGGATCGCGTGGCGCCACTGACCTCACGGGCTCTCGCCCCTGTCCCCGGCGCCAGGCCCGCCCGCACCATCCTCAGTGTCCTGATGGTCGCGGCGTTGGCAGTGGGATGCATCGCGGCTCGTGAGCCCACGGCCGCGCCCGCGACGGGGACGTTGGGGCCGAGTCCGTCCGCGACGGTCGGCGAGGCGCCGATACCGACAACGACGCCGACGAACGCGCCGCCGCCGATGCCCATCGGCGTGCAGGACGCCGACGATCGCTTCTTCGTCGATCCCGGCAACGGCGACGATGCCGGCACGGGTCAGCGGGCGAGTCCGTGGAAGGACCTCCAGAAGGCGCTGGACGCAGCGGCACCCCGTGGCGGCGACGTGTACGTCGCCGAAGGGACGATCGAGGGTTCCATGCAAACAGGCGACAGCGTCAAGGTGCATGGCGGGTACAGCGCCGCGACGTGGCTGCCCTCCGGGAACCGGACGACGATCCATGGCGGTCCGGTCGAGGGCGTCTGGGCCGCGTTCATCGTGTCCGAGGTGGGAGATTTCCTGCTCGAGGGATTCAACCTCGACACGTCGTCGTCCAGCGAGGCGGACACCTATGTCGTGCTCATTGACGGCGGTGTGAGCGCGACGCTCAGGGACAACGTAATCGTCGCCGGGGCGGCGCTCGATGGAGCGAACGGTGCCGACGGGATCGCTGGACCGCCCGGGCTCGCCGGACGGCCGGGCGGAGCGGCGGGGAACTGCGCCAACGACCAGGCCGGGGGCGAGGGTGGGGGCGTCTCGGCCGGCGTCTACAACCACGGCGGGCGCGGCGGCGCCGGCGGCCAGGCAGCGGGGTCCGCCGGTGTCAAAGGCGCCGACAGCAGCAACCCGGACGGCTCGACCTCGACCGGCGGCGGCGGCGGCGACGCAGGCGGCCTGGGCGGCGCCGGTGGCCCTGGTCGGACCGGCGAGGGCGGCGCCGTCGGTGAGCCCGGGAGCGGCGGGGAGGCCGCGAAGCCGGGCATCGGGGGCGGCAGCGGCGGAGATGGCGCCGGCGGAGGCGGCGGCGGAGGCGGCGGCGGCACCTTGTTCGACTGCGCCGGCGGCGGCGGTGGAGGCGGGTCCGGCGGCATCGGCAGCGAGGGTGGCAAAGGTGGCGAGCGCGGCGGGAGCTCGGTCGGGATCCTGGCGCGATCGGTGGCGGAGATCGTCCTCGAAGGCAATGAGATCAGGACCGGGCGAAGCGGCCGCGGCGGCGACGGGGGCTCGGGATCGATGGGTGCCGTGGGCGGTGCGGGCGGGCCTGGCGGTCCCGGCGTCTCGTCCCTGATCGGTCTTGCCGCCGGCGGCAATGGCGGCAAGGGGGGGAGCGCCGGTCCCAGCGGGGCCGGTGGCGGTGGCGGTGGCGGGTACTCGGTTGGAATCCTGTATGTCGACATCGGATCCCTGGATGACGACAGTGTCATCACCGTGGATCAGGCCGGCCGGGGTGGCAGCGGCGGTGCGCAGGCGTTCTTTGCCCTTCCGCCGGGGCACCCCGGCGCCGACGGGATCGCCAGGGCCACGTATGACTACGGAGACCTCGAAGCCTTCGTGCCGTAACGTGCCGCCGCGGCCCTACTCGCGCCTCGATGCTGGTGCGTTTCGCAGCTGGAGGCAGTCCTCGACGCGCAGCCAGCGGAACAGGCCCTGGTCCGAGGCAGAGAACCGGTCCGCCACGATGGCGATCGACAGCCACACGTACGGCTTCACGATGCAGGAGCTCGCGTTGCCGTTCGATGCGGCCAGCGCCCCAGGTGTCGCAGGGGAGATGGCCGCGCGCGTCTTCGCCGACGGCTACCCGAACCTCGCGGCGATGGCCGAGCTGGCGATGTCGGGCGCCCATCTACTGGACTTCGAGTTCGGGCTGGACCTCCTGCTCGACGGCCTGGAGCGTCTCCGGCCGGCGGGTTGAGGCGAGCCCCGGCTGGGGGTTACGGCGCCACGATCCGCCAGCTGATGGCCAACACCGGAACCGCCGTCCGCGTCGGGCCGGCGGATGCGGGACCGAGCACCGTCAAGCGCCACCTCGCCGACCTGCGTGCGGTCCTGCTCCTAGCGACAACAACCGGGTCCGTCCGACGCTCGACGCCAGTGCTCCGCGGGTGCCCCGGTTACGAGCGGAAGCCTGCCTCGTGCACGAGACGATCCGCACGTTTGCCGAGTGCCCGATCGAGATCGAGGGGGCCGTGCCGGCGATCGCCTGAAGACGGCGGACCCTCCCGGCCCGCCCCCGGCCTCCGTCCGGGTGCGCCCCGGGGACGGGGCCCGGTGTATGGGAGAATGCTGCCCAGCCTCCCGGAGGGCAGTTGTATGACCGCATCGCGGGCCTCGGCCCCGGGCCGGCGCCGCTCGACCACCTGAGCACTCGTGACGGACGGACCTGACCGGCCACCGCCGATCGCGACCGAACTGCGAAACGCGGCCGGTCTCACGATCGAGCTGCTGGAAAACGGCTCGCTCTTCGCCATTCGCCACGGTGACGTCCTCATCAACCAGGTGCTCGGGAGTCCGGTCGAGGGCGGCATCGGCAACGTCTACCTTCGGCGGCGCACGCGTGCCGGCATCACGTCCTTTCCCTTGGTCGGGCCGGCGTCGGGGAGCCGGTTTGGCACGACCGACGACGGAGCCATGTGGGTGGGATCGATCGGCGGCATCGACTACACGTGCGCGCTTCGGCTCGCGCCGGCCGAGCCGACGTGGTTCTGGACGCTTACGGTTGCGAACACGACCGGCAGGCGGCTGAGCCTCGACGCCGTGCTCACGCAGGACCTCGGGATCGCCCACGAGGCGACCGTCCGGAACAGTGAGCTGTATGCCAGCCAGTACATCGATCACGCGATCCTTCGCGACGAGGGCCTCGGCTTCCTCGTCTGCTCGCGGCAGAACCTGCCGCAGGGCGACGCGTTCCCGTGGGTCATGCACGGCTGCCTTGCGGGTGCCGTCGGCTTCCTGACCGACGGGTTCCAGTTCCATGGGCTCGACTACAAGGCGTCGAACGTGCCGGCGGCACTCGCTCGGCGGACCCTGCCGAATCGGAACTACCAGTACGAGTTCGCGCTGCCGACCCTCCAGTCGCGGGCGTTGTCACTCCCGCCCGGGGGAAGCGGCGAGATCACGTTCTTCGCGGCCTTCGAGGCCGATCATCAGACGGCCACGAGCACTGCCGATACGGAACGGGCAGACGCCGCCGCGAAGGCCTTCCGTCGCCTGCGACCCTCCGCCGTCGGCCGGACCCCGCACGCTCGTCCGGCGGGGCTCTTCGGGGCGCCGGTCCTGTTCGAGAGCCGGGACCTCGATCTGGTGGACCTCGAGCGGTTCTTCGGCTCGGCGTGGCGCCACGTCGAGCACCGCGATGGGAAGCTCCTGTCGTTCTTCCACGGGGTCCAGCAGCACGTCGTGCTCAGGGCGAAGGAGCTCGTCGTGGAGCGACCGACCGGGCACATCATGCGCTCCGGCCGCGACCTGCTCCCGAGCGACGACCTCCTCTCGGTCACGTCCTGGATGTTCGGCGTCTTCGCCTCCCAGGTGACGATCGGCAACACGTCGTTCAACAAGCTCCTCGGCGTCTGCCGCAACCCGCTCAACGTGCTGAAGTCGAGCGGTCAGCGCATCTTCGTCAGGACCGAGCGGGGCCACGAACTTCTCGGCGTGCCGTCGGCGTTCGAGATGGGCCCGAACAGCGCGCGCTGGATCTACGACGATGGCCGGCGCACCATCGTGATCCGGGTCGAGACCTCGCTCGACGACCCGGTCTGCCGCCTGGGCGTCGAGGTCGAGAGGGGTGGTCCGCTCGAGCTGCTCGTCAGCAACGACGTGGTCCTCGGTGAGAACGAGCACGGGCCGCTTGGCCGTGTCGTCATCGACGTTGCGGCCGGACGGGTCGAGCTTCGCCCCGCGCCGGAGACCCCGCTGTGCCGGCGTTACCCCGAAACGACGTTCTTCATCGTGTCCCCGGACGCCGATCGGATCGCCGCGATCGGCGGTGACGGGCTGCTCCACGCGGATGGAGTCGACCGCGGCGCGGCGCATCTCGTGGTGAAGACGAAGCCGGTCACCCGGTTCTCGCTCGCGCTGACCGGGAGCATCCTCGATTCGCGACGTGCCGCGACGCTGGCGACCGCGTCCGGGACGCCGTCGCGCGCGCCCGGGGCCGGTCGTGACGCCGAGCGCGACGACGCGGTCGATCGGTTCTGGTCCGGGCTCGGGCACGGGGCAACCCTGGGCGGCGCCTCGGGGAGGGTTGCGGACGACCTCGCCAGGCTGAACGACGTGCTGCGCTGGTACCTCCATGACGCGCTCGTCCACTGCACGATCCCGCACGGACTCGAGCAGCACAGCGGGGCGGCGTGGGGAGTGCGCGACGTCTGCCAGGGACCGGTCGAGTTCCTCGTCTCAACCGGCAACCCCGGCCCGGTGCGGGATCTGCTCCGGATCGTGTACGAGCGCCAGCTCCGGGGGTCCGGCGATTGGCCGCAGTGGTTCATGTTCGACCGGTTCCGCGAGATCCAGTCGCCCGACAGCCACGCCGACATCATCCATTGGCCGATCAAGGCATTGTGCGACTACATCGAGACGACGGGCGACCTGTCGATCCTCGACGAGCGGGTCGCCTGGACCGACGACCGGACGCTGGCCGTCACGTCCGAGACCGACACGCTCCTCGCCCATGCCGAGAAGCAGATCGACAGGATCGAGCGCGACTGCATCCCCGGGACCGCCCTTCCGGTCTTCGCCGGCGGCGACTGGGAGGACACGCTCCAGCCGGCCGATCCGGCGATGGCCAGCCGCATGGTCAGTACGTGGACGGTGGAGCTCGCCTACCAGACGCTCGGGCGTTTCCGGACAGTCTGCGAGCGGGCGGGACGAGACGCGGCGGCCGACCGGCTCAGGGTGCTGTGCGACCGGATCCGGGCCGACTTCAACCGCCACCTCGTCCCGGACGGGATCGTCGCCGGACTGGCCTATTTCGGGCCGGACAGCATCGACTACTTCCTCCACCCGCGCGACCGCAGGACCGGTGTTGCCTACCGCCTGCTGCCGATCACGCGCGGCATGATCAGCGGCCTGTTCAGCCTCGAACAGGTGGAACGTCACGTCGCGCTCATCGATCGCCACCTGTCGTTTCCCGATGGCGTGCGGCTCATGAACCGGCCGATGGAGTACCGCGGAGGAACGTCGCGCTACTTCAAGCGCGCCGAGTCAGCGGCCAACTTCGGGCGCGAGGTCGGGCTCCAGTACGTCCACGCGCATATCCGCTACGTCGAGGCGATGGCTACGATCGGCCGGCCGGACGAGGCATTCCGCGGGCTGCTCGCGGTCAGCCCGATCCGGCTCGAGCTCGACGTCCCCTCCGCCCTCCCGCGCCAGGCCAACGCGTACTTCAGCAGCTCCGACGCCGCGTTCATGGACCGCCGCCGGGCGAGCAGCCAGTTCGACCGGCTCCGGAGCGGACGGGTCGGGGTCAAGGGCGGTTGGCGCGTGTACTCGAGTGGCCCCGGCATCTACATGAACCAGCTGATCTCGAACGTGCTCGGCCTCCGCGCCCACTACGACGATGTCGTGATCGATCCGGTGCTGCCGAAGCGCGCGGACGGGCTGACGTTCGACGTCGAGTACGAGGGTCGGGCGGTTCGCTACCTCTATCACGTTGTCGGCGAGGGCTTCTCACCGCGGGAGGTGCGGGTCAACGGCCGGCCGCTGCCCGGTGGGAGGCACGCCGGGAACCCGTACCGATCCGGCGGCGTGCTCATCCCGAAGCGCACGTTCGGCGATGCGCTCCACCGCGACGAGAACCTCGTCGAGATCGTCGTCTGACCGCGACCCGGCCGCCCCGGCGGCAGTTACAAGGTCTAGCTATCGGGGGAGAATGCGAGTAAGGGCCCGTGCCGCTAAGCAGACGCCGCGAGAGGCGTCGGCGGCACAGCCGGGCGCACGTCCCCGTCAACCATTCCACTGGCTTTGAAGCAGGCCCTAAGTCGCTGGCTGCGGGGGGATGGCCGGTATGGCCAGCTCGACCCTGGTGGTCTCGCCCCTGCGTACCGCCGCGGCGGACAACGTGAGAAGGTCGAGACCATTCGGTGTCTCAAGAAACACGGTGATCGTGTAGTGGCCGGGGTCGACCTGGTCGACATGGAAGACGCCGTCGGCGCCCGGGTAGAGCCAGCGGTCGCAGTCAGGAGTTGCCTGCTCACAGATGTGAACTGCAAGCCGGGCGTCGGGAGGAAGCGGCACCGTAGTCACGCGGCCGTCCAACGCCGCATCCTCCACGCCCTGGCACGCACCCAATGCCAGGACGAACGCGATGAGCAGGATACCGTCGGCCAGCGGCCCAGTGCGACGCTGTGATCTCATCCTGCCTCGCAAGCATAGGTCAACCCGATCCGCCAGCACGTTCCGGTACCAAACCCGTGGTCTCACCGAATGCGACCGAACGACGATCGTGGTCGGGTCCAAGGTCACGGCAGGTCCGGCCCAACAGCACTTGGACGCCACGTCAGTGGGAGGGAGACTCGCCGCAGGCTTCGAGGCTGGAAGCGCCGCCCCCGGCGTCGGCGTGCGGATCGATCCCGTCGTGCGACGCCGGCCCTCGCGGCCATGAGGAGGCACAACATGCGCAAGATCGTGACGGTCATTGCTATGCCGGCGCTGATCAGCGCCGTGGTCGTCGCCGCGGCCAGGATGTGGCGTCGCAACCCACGGATCGGGACGGCGTTCGTCAACTCGGTCGTGAATCCAGTGCTCATCCGACGTGGGCTCGCTGGCTACGGGCGCTCCGAGATTGGCACGCTTGAACACGTCGGACGCAAGTCGGGAGTGCGGCGGCTGACTCCAGTCCATCCGGAACAGACACCGTCCGGATTCCGGATCGTCGTGCCGCTCGGCGGGCGGTCCGAGTGGGCGCGAAACGTGATCGCGGCTGGCCACTGTCGGCTTCTGCTGCACAATCGAGTGTTCGACCTCGACGAGCCAGCGATGATCGATGCGGGCGAGATTACGGATCTCGCGCGACCGCTCCGGCGCGTCCTCGGGGCGCTCGGGTTCCAGTACCTCACCCTGCACACGTTCGCGGCGCAATCGGGCGGCCTTCACAGTGCGGAAGGGGACTCGCTCGGGGCAGACGCTTCGGACCGAGGCGTGGAAACTGGCGCGAAGCGCGAGGAGGCGATGTCCATTCGCTGATCGACTCTCGACCGGTCTGCGATCCGGGGGTCATGCCGCCGATACCCAGGCTCAGTAGCGCACTGGGAGACACCGGGTGGTCGTACGAGACGACGGAGGTGCACCAGGTACGTCTCGACGACCTTTCGTACTGCCGGGCGATGACGTCTGGCGTGTTGCGGGGTGGTCGGCAGGGAACGACGATTCCGGCACCTCCAGCCGACGAGCCCCCATGTCCGTTCGCTCCATCAACCGCAGGGCGCTCGCGAGCCTCTCCTATCGAGGGTCGCCGGTGGCCGGGCGCCGAGCGCGTGGGCGTTCGGGTCCCGTTGCGCGGACGGTCCCACCTCTCAACGAGCGTGGCGGTGGGGCGTGAACAGGATGCGCCCACGCGATTACTTCGCTATGGCGGCAACTCCGAGGTACCGGGCGTCACGGCGTAGGCGAGTCCGAGCGGCAGGCAGGCAGGGGATGATCCTCGCGATCGGCGTAGCGCTGCTTGGCTGCGTGTGGCATGTCCCGTTTCATCCAGCCGCGGTGGGACTGATCGTGGGGCTCAATGCCGCTGTCGCGGGGGGCGCCCTGTTGGGTCTCATGGCACTCGGGACCGTCGCACGGCGCAGGCCCGAAGCCGTGGTCTTCGTCGTGCTCCTGGTGGTCGCTGCGGCGACCATCGTCCTCGGGCTTAAGCATCCAGAGCTCGGGTTCGTGGCGGTCGGCTACCTCCTGCTGCTGCCGGTCGTCGTGTCCCTCGTCATTCCCTGGGCGACGAGGATCCACGTGACCTGGCTCGGAGTCCACGCCGCGCTGGCCCTCGGATACACCCTGTTCGCGCCGATATCATCCATCCCCGACGGCGCGAGGGACCAGCTCCTCGGGCTGCTCATCGTGGCCATCGCGATCAGCCAATCCGGTCATGTCACCGGCCTCCGGGGCCGGGTGTCGAACTTCAGCCAGATCCAGCAGATCAGGGCCCTCAATCGGCAGGCGCGTCGCGACCAGGCTCGCCTGGACTCTCTCAACGGGGTTCTTGAGTCGATGGCGGCGACCGACGCCCTGACCGGTCTCGGGAACCGGCTGGCGCTCGAGGTGGGCCTCAGGGTGGCGCGTTCACGGATCGAGCGGCGGGGGGAACTCTACGGGCTGTTGATCCTCGATCTCGATCGCTTCAAGGCAATCAACGATGAGCGCGGCCATCTGGCGGGAGACGACGTACTCAGTGCCGCGAGCGATGCCCTGCGGAGGGTCCTCCGCGCAGGCGACTCGGCGTACCGGTACGGCGGCGAGGAGTTCGTCGCTCTGATCCTGCTGACCGGGCCGGCCGAGGCGCTCGCAGCCGCCGAGCGCCTCCGGACGGCGATCGAGAAGCTGCAGATCCCCAACGCCGGAAACACACCATACGGGCACTTGACCACGTCGGTGGGCGTGACGACGATCGGCCCGGGCGACCTGGCAGCCGATGATGCGACTTGGCTGGCACGAGCCGACGCGGCCCTCTACCGGGCGAAGGTAAACGGCAGGAACCGGTCCGAGTCAGCGCCGGTTACGTCAAGGACGCCGACCAGCGCGAGGAGCAATTGCGCGTCGTTGCGAGCTGGAGGAGTGAGGTAGACGAGCTCGCGGTAGCTCTCGCCGGTTTGCCACGGTGACGGGTGCCACCCCCGCGATCTGGAGCGGAATCTAGCCGCCCGGTCGTAGCGTCCCGCTGAAGACCTGCCAGGCCAGGAGGGACTTGGCGACGAGGCTCATCACCATGTAGGTCTTCTCGCCGGTCAGGTAGTCCCGCCAGCGGCCGATCCGACGGTACTGGAGGACCATGGTGATTGCGAAGATGTTGAACGAGACGAACAGCGAGCCGACGATCACATAGACGAAGGCCGGGCTCCCCGCACCGTTCGGCAGGTCCGGCTGGGCGCCGTACGCCAGGAGGATCGAGAAGATGCCGATCCACGGGGCGATGCCCGCGATACAGCCGAAGATGTAGTGCTTCCAGTCGGGATGATCGCGCCGGCCCTCGTTGGCCGCCTCCATGCTCCAGCCGAACAAGATCATCGCCACGTTGCAGCCGGCGATGGCGACGAGAGCAGGGACATCCCGGATGTAGGACAGGTACGCGATGGCGACGATCATCACCGTGCTGCTGATCGAGTACTCGACCCAGCGCAGCGGGTTCATGCCGCGGGCCAGCCATGCCTCATAGCGCGAGCGGAGCGGCCAGCCGGCCAGGGCATGAGCGGTCGCGCTGATCGCCAGGAACGACGCGATCAACCAGGCGAGCGGGATGGAGAAGAGCACGACCTGGGTCTGCTCGATCCCAGTGAACGTGCCGTTCGCGAGGATCGGCTTGACGGTTGGGACGAACGGGGCGAAAGCGACCGCCGTGCTGGCGATGCCCACCATCGCGAGGAACTGTGCGCCGTGGAGCACGGACAGGACCCGGTTCCATCGGGCGAGCGATCGGGCTCGTTCGTCGGCAATGGGGACCGCGGTCGGCGCGGCGGCGAGCGTGATGGCAGTCATGGGTTCCTCTCTGGAGCCTGTTAACCGTTTGGAATTGGGTTCGCTCTCCCCGCTTGACCAACTGTGCTGCATTCGGAGCAGTGGCGCTCCACTGGCGATCGTCGCTCGACACCTGAGGAGACCAAGATAGTTCTGAACTATGGCTGGCTGTGAACTGCTCGCTCGCGGGCTTCGCTCGAAGGCGTAGGCCGGGCACGGCGAAACGCCATCTCGCGGATCTGCGCGCGCGATTGGGTCTCCCCACGGAGCAACCGATCTATGTCGGACGACCTGAGAGGTGGCTCGTCGTTCCAAATCTGGAGCCCGAGATGACGGACTTGGTCCTACGTCGCTCGTCACTCATCGCCCCCTCGTGACCGGCAAGCCCAATGCCATCCGGGATCTTCGGCGTGACAACTACGGCCGTCCGGCACTTCCTCGACAGAGCACGTCCCTCCACAATCCAATCGAGGGGAGTAGACCCGTCGCTGGCGCGACGGATCGCAGTCAGATGCACAGGTGGGCCTGCCGCAAGACCGGAGGGAACGAGATGCATGGGTGGTGCAGCGTGGCCTCTACTCGGTCACCCGCGGCCGGTTCGGCCTCCGGACCGCGACGGCCGACCACCAGGGCATGCTGCGCCTGCGGACGATCGGGCGTCGCACGGGTGAGGAGCGGGCGGCCGTCCTTGCCTACTTCGAGGATGGTCCCGACCTGGTAACCATGGCCATGAACGGTTGGGCCGATGCCGAGCCCGCCTGGTGGCTCAACCTGCAGGCCCACCCCGACGTCATCGTCGATCTGCCCGGTGGGTCGCGCGCCGTCCACGCACGTGCAGCGGACAAGGACGAGCGGCCGCGCCTGTGGGCGAGGTGGGCCGGCTACGACAAGGGTCTCGACGACTATGCGGCCCGGCGGTCCGGAGAGACCGCGGTCGTCATCCTGTCGCCCCGACCTGAATAGGAGAAGAGAATGAACACGAACCGAACGATCGCCGAAGGTACCGGGAAGCCCGGCATGAGCGCGGATCGGCGAGCCGCCGTCTGGATCGGCGTGCTGTACCTCATCGGAACGGTTGCACTGGTCCTCAGCCTGGTCGTCACGGACGCGGTCCTGACGGGCCCCGCCTTCCTGGCCCAGGTCGCCGCGCAGCCGAACCAGCTGGCCATCGGAGTCCTGCTCGTCCTGCTGGCGGGCTTCGCGCTCGCGATGGTCCCGGTCGTGTTCTGGCCGGTCGGCAAGCGGTACAACGAAACACTGGCCATGGGGTACGTCGTCTTCCGTGGCGCGATCGAGACGGTCATCTACATCGTCGGCGCGCTCGGGTGGCTGCTGCTGATCGCGCTGAGCACAGAACCGGACGCAGCGTCAGTCGCCGGCTCCGTGCGCTCGGCCGAGACCGTGATCTGGGAGCAGGTGGGGGTCTTCCCGTTCGTTCTCGGCGCGCTGATGTTCTATGTCCTGCTCTACCAGTCGCGGCTCGTGCCCCGGTGGCTGTCCACCTGGGGGCTCGTGGGGGCCGCGCTCTACGTCGTGGCGCCGCTTGGAAGCATGTTTGAGCTCTCGCTGGGCTTCTTCATGGCTCCACTCGCCCTGCAGGAGATGGTCATGGCGATTTGGCTGATCGCGAAGGGCTTCAACCCATCTTCGATCGCTGCCGAGTCTGCCGGAAGGACATCAGTGCCGCGGACCGCTGCTTCGGGGTCAGCAGCGTAGAAACGGCACGACGGTGACAGGTCAGCGTCGCCCGGCGCCGACCTTCTCGCCGCGCCTGGCCGAGGGCAACGCGACCGATATCGTCCTACGAACGAAGTGCGGCCGTCGCGCGCCGCTCGACGATGGCTCGAGCGACGACAGGTGCGTCTTCGACGACTCCCAGCAGCAGTGACGACTTGCGCTTGCGAAGGAAGTGCACCCCCATGAAATAGAGGCCATCGATCACGCTGCTCGCGCCATTCTGCTGAATAGGAAAGCCGAGGTCGTCGAACGCGTCGGGCCAGGGAAGCCAATCACGATAGGCGGGACGGAAGCCCCCGGCGAAGATGACGGCGCCGATGTGGGCCAATGACAGCTCCTCGGGAGCGCCCGGCGCGAACGGTTCTGGATCGTGGATCTCCGGCGTGGGCAACCCTTGGGCGGCGGAGGTCTTGCGGACCAGGTCCATCAGCTCCCGGTAGCGATCATCGGCCCAGGCGACGGTCTCGACCAGGTCCGGCGCGAACCGGGCCGTGTGGCCGCTGGCGCCGCGGAAATGGCCGACGAGGGTGACGCCCTGTGCTCGGAGCGTCCGAAGGTGCAGGTCGTGTCCACCCCCATGGCCGGTCGCTGTGATGTTCGCCCCGAGACGGGCCGCGGGGCTCGGGAGGGAGGCAACAGACGCGTCGAGGAAGCCGGACTCGACGAGCCACCAGACCAGATCCCGACCGCCGATGCGGCGCGGAGCCCAAGCCGCCCGGCCACACGCCAGCACGACATCGCGACCGGCCTCGTGCAACTCCTCCGCTACCTGGCAGCCGGACTGGCCGCTCCCGACCACGAGCACGCCGCCCGCTGGCAGGGATCCGGCGTTCCGGTAGTCCTCGACATCGATCTGCAGGAGATCGGCCGACAGGTCGCCTGCTCCGGCCGGGCGATGCGGTCGTTGGAACGCACCGTTCGCAAGGACCAGGCTCGCGGCATGCATCGATCCTGCAGTCGTGTCGAGCAGGAACCCACCACCCGGTTCCGACTCGATCGACCGGACCTCGACCCCCTCTCGCACCGGGGCCCCGAAGCTTTCCGCATAGCGTGCCAGGAAGGCCACGATCTCATCGCGCGGCATGAAGCCGTCGGGATCGTCGCCCTCGTAGGAGGTGTCCGGGAGCTGGACGGTCCAGTTCGGTGTCACCAGGCAGAAGGTGTCCCACCGGTTCCGCCATGTCTGACCGACTCGGCCACGCTCGAGGACCGCATGCTCGATGCCCGCACCCGACAGCTCATGGCTCAGGCCCAGCCCAGCCTGCCCGCCGCCTACGATCACCACGTCGATGCGCTCCACAGTGCGACCTAGCGTACCAGTGGGCGCCTTCTCACCCGATGACGCCGCATACTCTCGAGATCGACCCCGAGTGCATGTCCACCTACGAGCGGATCACGGTCGCTGGGCCCGAGATCGTCGGTGTCCGACTTACCGAGGCGGCCTACGCGCACGGTTTGGCGCTGGCGCTGCCCGAAAAGGTTGCAGTGGCGCGCCCGACAGGATTCGAACCTGCGACCTTCGGCTCCGGAGGCCGACGCTCTATCCACTGAGCTACAGGCGCGCGAGGCCCCGATGATACCGGTCGCTCTCCTGAGTTGCCGTCCTTGACGAAGGGCGCTAGATTGGCGGTCGGCGTATCCCGCGCCCAACCTCTGCTCCGGCGCTCACGCCGCCGGCATCGTGAGGCAAAGGGGACACAGTCCCCGGGATCGTGGCAGCACCCCTTCGTGGTGGCGCCCGAGGGAGCGTGAGTCCTTCGTCCGCTGCCCGACGAAGGAGCGTGCAATGACAACCCAGAAGCTCTTCAAGCGCCGCGTTCGTGAGCGGATGTCGAAAACGGGGGAGAGCTACACGGCGGCGCGCAGGCATGTCGCACCCACACGCGACCGCCTGGCCTCGGCTGGCGCGGGACTCTCTGGCGCCCTCGAGCTCGCGTCTGACGCGAAGATCAGTGAAGCGACCGGTCGGAGATGGGAAGTGTGGCTCTCTCTCCTCGACCGATGGGGGGCGCGGCGGCGGAAGCACGGGGAGACCGTCGACTTCCTGATGGCCGAGCACGCGGTCGCCGGTTGGTGGGCCCAGGCGATCACCAACGGCTACGAGCGCACTCGCGGCATGCGGCTCAAGCACCAGCAGCCGGACGGATTCACGATCTACGCGTCGAAGACCGTCGGTGTCCCGATCGGTGTCCTGTTCGACGCGTTCGCCAACGACCGAACGCGAGGGCAGTGGCTCACCGACGGATCGATGTCACTGCGGACCTCGCAGCCCGGCCGAGGCGCGCGCTTCGATTGGGGCGACGGGCAGACGCGAGTGAACGTCACGTTCGAAGGAAAGGGACCGGCAAAGTCCACCGTGGCCGTGGCCCACGAACGGCTCGCCGACCCCGAAGGGGCCGAGACGGTGAAGGCCTCGTGGAGGAAGCGGCTGGCAGCGCTCAAGTCCCTCCTGGAGTCGAGCGGTGTCTGACCGCGATCGGAAGAGCCGCGGCGAGCCGCCGGAGTCGGCCAACGGCGCCGCCCGAAGGGTCCTGCGCGGTGACGGCGATCGCGCTCACCGGCACGAAGAACGCACGCCGCGCTCGCGAGCCGGATCCGGGCCCGGGTGGTAGCGTCGCTGCGTGGAATACCTGGATTACTACGCGACCCTCGGCGTGCCCAGGACGGCGACGGAGAAGGACATCCGGACCGAATACCGGAAGCTCGCCCGGAAGCACCACCCGGACGTCAATCCCGGCAACAAGTCCGCGGAGGACCGGTTCAAGCAGATCAACGAGGCGTACGAGGTCCTGTCCGACGCGGACAAGCGCAAGAAGTACGACGAGCTCGGCTCGCGCTGGCGCGAGTACGAGCAGTGGGAGCGGGCGCAAGCGGCCGGGGCGGCCGGCGGGGCGGCTCCAGGGGCCGGCCGGGGTGGCGCCGGGCCAGGCGGCCAGCCGTTCGACTGGGGCGGGTTCACCGGCCAGGGCCCGGGCGGTGCTCGGTACGAGTACCGGACCGCGAGCGACGAGGACCTTCGCGACCTGTTCGGCGAGGAGGCGCCGTTCTCGGACTTCTTCGAGACGTTCTTCGGCTCGACCGGTTCGCCGGGGAGTGCTCGGCCGGGGGCCTCCCAGCGTCGCGCTTCGCGCCGGCGTCGGTCCGGGTCCGATCTCGAGCACCCCCTGGGGGTCAGCCTCGCAGACGCGTACCGTGGCACGACCGTCGAGCTGGCACTCCGGCTGCCGGACGGAAAGACCAAACGCCTCGAGGTCAAGATCCCGCCCGGTGTGCGGAGCGGCTCGCGGGTCAGGGTGGCCGGGCAGGGACAGCCCGGCGAGGGCGGCGGCCCGGCCGGCGACCTCTACCTGGTGGTCGCCGTGCAGCCGGATCCGCGCTTCGAGCGTCGGGGCGACGATCTCCTCGTCGAGGTGCGAGCGCCGCTCGCGACGCTGATCCTGGGCGGCGAGGTCCGGGTGCCCACGCCCGACGGCCGGACGCTCGCCCTTTCGGTGCCGCAGGGCACGCAGGACGGTCGGATCTTCCGGCTGCGCGGCCAGGGCATGCCCCGCCTCGGGAAGCCGGACACCAAAGGGGACCTGCACGCGGAGGTCCACGCCCAGCTTCCGACGAGCCTCTCGCGTGGGGAGCGCGAGCAGTTCGAGGAATTCGTCAAGGCCGGGGCCGGAGCGCCGGCAGGAGCGGGGACACCATGACCGAGCAATCGGAACGGTATCGACGCCTGGAGGTCGCGGCACGGATGGTCCGGGTCACCCCGGCACGCGTCCGCTATTACGTCCGGGCCGGGTTCGTCCGGCCCTCGCGGATCGAGGGCGACGCACCGTACTTCGGCGACGAGGAGCTGGCCCGGATGCGCCGGATCCGGCGACTCCAGGAGGACCTTGGACTGAATGGGGCCGGCGTCGAGGTGGTCCTCCACCTGATCGACGAGGTCGAGCAACTTCAAGCGGCCCTCGAGCGGCGCACGCGCTGAGCCAGGCTGCGGGACACGGAGGCAAGCGATGGCTGTAGCCCAGAACAAGCTCACCGAAAAGGCGCAGGAGGCCGTCGCTGCCGCGCAGCAGGAGGCCGAGGAGCGGCAGAACACGCAGCTCGAGCCGGAGCATCTCCTGCGCGCGCTCGTCGAGCAGGAGGGCGGCGTCGTCCCGGCGGTCCTCGACCGTCTCGGGGTCCAACCAGCCGACGTTCTCGAACAGCTCGAACCTGCCCTCCAGGGCTTCGCCCGCGCGTCTGGATCGACCGACGTCTCCGTCTCGAGCCGCCTCCGCCGCGTGTTCGAGGGCGCCCGCCGCGAGGCCGAGCGGCTCAAGGACGACTACATCTCGACCGAGCACTTCCTCCTCGCCCTCGTCGACGAGGCGGAATCCGGTGCGGCCGGCCAGGTCCTCCGGCGGCTCGGCGTCACCCGCGACGCGGTCTACAAGGCGCTCCAGGAGGTCCGCGGCGGCCAGCGCGTCACGAGCGCCAACCCGGAGGCGACGTACGAGTCGCTCGAGAAGTACGGCCGCGACCTGACGGAGCTCGCTCGGCAGGGCAAGCTCGACCCGGTCATCGGGCGAGACGAGGAGGTCCGCCGGGTCATCCAGGTGCTGAGCCGGCGGACGAAGAACAACCCGGTGCTGATCGGCGAGCCGGGCGTCGGGAAGACGGCGATCGTCGAAGGCCTCGCCCAGCGGATCGTCCGCGGCGACGTGCCGGAGGGGCTGAAGGACAAGAGAATTGTCGGGCTGGATCTGGGCGCGCTCATTGCCGGCGCGAAGTACAGGGGCGAGTTCGAGGAGCGTCTCAAGGCGGTCCTCAAGGAGGTCCAGGAGTCGGCCGGCCAGGTGATCCTGTTCATCGACGAGCTCCACACGGTGGTCGGCGCGGGAGCGGCTGAGGGGGCGATGGACGCCTCGAACATGCTCAAGCCAATGCTCGCCCGGGGTGAGCTCCACGCGATCGGCGCAACGACCCTCAACGAGTACCGCAAGCACATCGAGAAGGATGCCGCGCTCGAGCGCCGCTTCCAGCCCGTGATGGTCGACGAGCCTTCGGTCGAGGACACGATCAGCATCCTGCGCGGCCTCCGCGAGCGGTATGAGCAGCATCACCGCGTCCGGATCAAGGACTCCGCGCTCGTGGCCGCCGCGGTGCTGTCGCGTCGCTACATCACCGACCGTTTCCTGCCCGACAAGGCGATCGACCTCGTCGACGAGGCCGCGGCGAAGCTGCGAGTCGAGGCCACGAGCATGCCGGTCGAGCTCGACGAGATCCGCCGCCGGATCCAGCAGCTCGAGATCGAGCGTGAAGGCCTCCGCAAGGAGAAGGATGCAGCGTCGAAGGAGCGCCTCGGCAAGCTCGAGAAGGAGCTCGGTAATGCGAAGGAGCAGGCGACCGAGCTCGAGACCCGCTGGAAGGCGGAGGTCGAGGAGCTCAACAAGGTCGGCCGGCTCCAGGAGCAGCTCGACGCCAAGCGGATCGAGCTCGAGGAGGCGACCCGGGCCGCCGACTGGGAGCGGGCCGCGCGCCTCAGCTACGAGATCACCCAGATCGAGGGGCAGATGGCCGAAGCCGAGAAGGACCTCCGCGAGAAGGCCCCCGGAGCGCTCGTCAAGGAGGAAGTCGACGAGCACGACATCGCCGAGGTCGTCAGCCGCTGGACGGGCGTCCCGGTAAGCAAGCTGATGGAGGGCGAGGTCGAGAAGCTCATCAACATGGAGGACAACCTCCGCCAGCGGGTCGTCGGGCAGGACGAGGCGATCGAGGCGGTCGCGAATGCCGTCCGCGCGGCCCGTGCCGGCCTCCAGGACCCGAACCGGCCGCTGGGGAGCTTCCTGTTCCTTGGCCCCACCGGCGTGGGCAAGACCGAGACCGCCAGGGCGCTCGCCGAATTCCTGTTCGACGACGAGCAGGCGATGGTCCGGATCGACATGAGCGAGTACCAGGAGCGACACACTGTGTCGCGCCTGATCGGCGCCCCGCCCGGGTACGTCGGCTATGAGGAGGCCGGGCAGCTCACCGAGGCGGTCCGGCGCCGGCCCTACTCGGTGATCCTGTTCGACGAGGTCGAGAAGGCCCACCCGGAGGTCCTCAACGTCCTCCTCCAGCTCCTTGACGACGGGCGCCTGACCGACGCCCAGGGCCGGACCGTGAACTTCCAGAACTCGATCGTGATCATGACCAGCAATCTCGGCAGCGAGCACGTCCTGCCCGAGCACCTGGTCGCCACCGGGGTCGTGGACCTCGCCGAGCGCGAACGCGCCCGGACGAAGGCCCGCGACCGCGTCATGGAGGCGGTCCGGTCCCACTTCCGGCCGGAGCTGCTCAACCGGATCGACGACGTCGTGATCTTCAACCCGCTCGGCCAGGCCCAGATCAAGAGCATCGTCGACATCCAGCTGCGGGCGGTCCGGAGCCGGCTCGCGGAGCGGAAGATCGAGATCACCCTGACGGACGCGGCCAGGGAGCTCCTCGCGGTCGAGGGCTTCGACCCCGTCTACGGGGCCCGGCCGCTCAAGCGGGCGATCCAGCAGCACCTCATTCAGCCGCTCGCGATGCGCCTCCTCCGGGGCGATTTCGCCGACGGCGACACGATCAAGATCGACGCGAAGGGCGACCGGCTGGAGTTCAGCCGGGCGGAGGTGAAGTCGAAGGCCGCACCGGCCGGCCCGGCTTAGGGGCCGAAAAAGGGGCTTGTCCCCACCCCTGCGACCCGCGGGGCGGGTCAACCGTCGAAGGAAGGGCTGCAGCGGGCCCTATTTGAGCCATGTGGCGGCGCTCCGGCGATGGCTGACCCGCTGTGCGGTTCCGCCGTTGCCGAGGGCATCAGTTGACCCGCCGTGCGGCATAGCCGGGGTCCGCTGAACGGCAACCGACCGGAAGGAGGAGCGGAAAACCCGAAGCGGCTCCCGAAGGAGCCGCTTCGTTGCTGTCCCGGTGAAGGTATCCGCCGAAACGGACGCTTCTGCCACGCGGCAAGGGCATCTATCACGTCGGCTTGACCGACTACCCTGACCCTACCTACCCATGACCTTGTCGCTGGGGCAGCTTTGACTGCGCGTTGCAGCAATTCCCACTTTACCGCCCTGGAAGCCGGATTCCAAGGGTTTAGGCGCAAGGCACGATGTAAATTCCTTAATCTTGCCGGCCGGGCCTGCCGCCTGGACGGGGCGGAAGGGTGGGATCGCGGCCGGTCTGTTGCGGTCGGCCGCGACGGCCAGAATCGGGCCTTGCAAGGGGCCGCGGGCTACTCCTCGTGGATCGTGATCCCGGTCATTGAAACCGGCTCCACGGGCCGGTCGCCGGCCCCCGTCCGGCCGGCCGCGATCGCATCGACGACATCCAGGCCGCGGGTCACCTGGCCGAACAGGGTGTAGCTCTTGGGCAGCTTGCCGGTCAGGTCCTGGTGGCAGATGAAGAACTGGCTGCCATTCGTGTTCGGGCCGGCGTTGGCCATCGCCAGGGCTCCCCGCTGGTAGTCGCCCTTGACCGGTTCGTCCTCGAACTTGTAGCCGGGGCCGCCGGTGCCCACCCGGTTCGCGTCGAGCTTGGCCTTCTTGCCGTACTGGCCGTCGCCGCCCTGGATGACGAAGCCCGGGATGACCCGATGGAACACGACGTCGTCGTAGAACCCCTTGCTGGCGAGATCGATGAAGTTCTTGGTCGCCTTCGGGGCGCTGTCGGAGAACAGCTCGATCTCGATGTCGCCCTTGTCGGTCGCGATCGTGGCACGTGTCACGGACATTTCCTCCTGGTCAGGGGTTGGCAACGGTGACCCGGGTCATGGCCACCGGATCGCTGGGCAGCTCCGCGTCCGCCGCGGCGTAGATCGCATCCACCACGTTCATCCCGCCGGTCACGGTCCCGACGATCTGGTACGTGTTGGCGGACGCGAGGACGTCCCGGTCGCGGTCGTCAAGAACGATGAAGAACTGCGACCCGACGGAGTTCGGGGCCGCGGTTCGAGCCATCGCGACCGTCCCGCGGCCGTAAAGGGCGGTCACGGGCTCGTCCTGGATCGTGTAGCCGGGGCCACCCGTCCCCGTGCCGCTCGGGTCACCGCCCTGGATGACGAAAGGCGTCCCGTCCGCGAGCGTCGCCACGCGATGGAAGACGACGCCGTCGTAGAAGCCGCAGCCGGCCAGCGCAACGAAGTTGCCCGCCGCGATGGGGGACAACGCCCCCTCGATCTTGATCGCGATCGTGCCCTTCGCCGTCTCGATCGTCACGGTCCGCCGCTCCCCGGCCGGGAGTAGGGCCGGCTGGGCGGTCGGGCAGGCGCCCGAGCCTTCGGTCGGCGCCGGAGTGGCTGTCGGGCTCGGCGTGACCGACGAACCGCCGGCGCACCCCGCCACGACAGCGGCGACGGTTAGCAGCGCGGCGACGCGCCGGCGCGTGGACTGGATCATGCGGCGGCCTCCATGGCGGCACCGAAATCGATGGACCCGGAGAGGAGCGCCTCGCCGAGGATGACGCCGGTCACGCCGGCGTCTCGCAGGTGGCGGATGGAGTCGATGTCGGCCGCTCCGCCGGCCACGAGCACCTCCACATCGTATGTCCGAACGAGAGTGGACAGGAAATTCGCGTCCGGTCGGCTGCCGCCATGGCCGAGGACGACCCGCCGGACGCCTGCGCCGGCGAGCTCTCCGACGAGCTCGGGAAGCGTGGGCGGCGCCGGCCTGTGCCACCGGAATGCGGCAAGCCGCTCGGGCCGCGGGTCTAGCCCGACTGCGAGCCAGTCGCCCGCCACGGCCAGGCACTCGGCGAGCACCGTCGGCTGGTCCGCGACGGCCATCCCGAGCACTGCCCGGGTCGCGCCCGCGGCGAACGCGAGCCGGACCTGGTCCGCGCCGTCGAGTCCGCCGGCGACCTGGATCGGCACCCCGACCCGCGCCGCAATCGCACCGATAACGTCGAGGTTCACCGGCGTCCCGGATCGCGCCCCGTCGAAGTCGACGAGGTGGATGAGCCGCGCCCCGAGCCCGACGAACTGCTCGGCGATCCGCTCCGGCCGGTCGGTCGGCGCGCCAACCCCGGCCGAGGCGCCCGGCCAGAAGACGACCCGGGAGCGGCCCTTCTCGAGGTCGATCGAGGGGATGACGAGCACGCCGTACGCCGTCAGCCGCCTGGGGCCGTCAGCGCCCGTTCGCCAGCAGCCGGCGGTGAAAGCTGATCGGGAGCGATCCGTTACGCAGCAAGGTGTCGTGGAACGACTTGAGGCTGAACGCCTTTCCGAGCCGGCGCTGCTCGTCGGCGCGGAGCTGGAGGAGCAGAACCTTGCCCAGCAGGTACGAGAGCTGGTACGTGGGCGTGTACGTGTAACGGTTCACCTCCGCCCGCGCGTTCGGCTCCTCGAAGCCCGTCTCCTTCACCAGGAACCGGACTCCCTCCTCGACGTCGACCTCGCCGCGGTGCATCCGGATGTCGAGGATGATCCGGCATGCCCGCCAGATCGCGTCCGTGTACATGTTCAGCCGGAATTTCGGGGCGTCGTCGAAGCCCTGCTCGCGCATGAGCTGCTCCGAGTACATTCCCCAGCCCTCGACGAACTCCGGCGCGTCGATCAGGATCCGGGTAAGGCTGGGATGGCGGGTGCCAACGGACAGCTGGAGATGGTGGCCCGGGTATGCCTCGTGGATGCTCGTGTTGCTGATCGCGCTGAAGTTGTGCTCGCGCATCGCGTTCGGGTCGTCGTTCACGGACGCGGTGACGATGTAGATCCCGGATGGGTCGCGGTCGAACTTCGGTGGCTCGAAATAGGCCGCGAACGGCACGACGTTGCGCAGGTAGTCGGGCGTCGGAACGACGTCGATCCGCTCGCCCTTCGGCACGGTGACGATGTCCCTGTCGATCAGGTGCTGGCGTGAGCGAATCATGGCGTCGCGGTACGCGCCGAGGGCCGCCTCGAACGTCGCGGGGTGGTCGCTCTTGATCCGGTCGATGACTGCCGGCTCGTCGGCCTTCGGGTCGATCTCCTTGGCGGCCGCGACCCGGGCCGCCTTGTTCTCGGCCAGCTGCTGGTAGCCGATCTCGAGGATCGCGTCCGAATCGAGCCCGTCGAACGCACGCAGCCCGACGAGCTCGTCGTATCGCTCGCGCCCGAGCGCCCAATCGTCCGTGCCGCCGGCCAGCGACGACTCGAGCCACTCGCGGTACGCACCGATCGCCTTGCGCGCGCCGTCGGCCGCGGTCTCGAGACGCCGGCGCTCGGCGGCTGGGAGGTCCGTGCCCGCGGCGACGATCTCGTCGAGGAACGACGGCAGCTCACCCGCGGACTCGATCTCGAGCCCCTGCCAGAGTCGGACCTGGGGCCCGGCCGGTCGGGTGCGGTGATCGTCGAGGAATTGCGGTACGGCCTCGAGCCGGCCGGCAATCGAGCCGAGTCGCTGCGCCAGCGGCGCGAAGTCGCGGGCGAACAGGAGGAACAGGCCGTCCCCGGCCACGTCGAGCGCGGTCGACCGCCGCTCCCAGGTCCGGACGACCTCCGTCCGGAAGATGTCCTGCCGGAGGTTGTGGATCTCCAGGTCGCGCTCGAACCTCGCCTCCGACGAGAGGCCGCCCGGGTCGATCGCCTCGACCTCGGCCAGGTGGCGCTTGTCCGCCTCGAGCTCGTCGAGGACGGCGTCGCGGGTCCCATCACCAAGGCGCTCGTCCTCGGTATGGATGCCGAAGTAGGTCGCGGCGACCGGGTTGTCCCGGACGATCCGCCGGAAGCGCCGCTCGACGACGTCATAGAACGCCGAGTCGAGCCGGCCTGGCTGAGCGGCGGGAGCCGGGCGGGTGAGCTCGACCTCCGGTGCGGGGCTTGTCACGTGGTCCTCCAGGAAACGCCGCGATGGCGGGATTGAGGCGGGCGGCGGCTTCAGGCGTGGCTTCAGGCGGGGGCAGCGCTGAGTCGGGGCCGGGGAGCCGTTTCGGCCAGCGCCTCGGCGGTCGCGGCAATCGTCGTGTCGACATCGGCGGCCGTCACGCCGTGGTGGGTAACCGCGCGAACCGTGCCGTGCGGATATTCCACCATCAGCACGCCGCGCGCACGGAGCGCCGCCAGGAACGCAGCCCGGTCGCGGTCGACCCGGAAGACCACGAAGTTCGTCCGGACGCGCGATGGGTCGAGGCGCCCGGGTTCGGGCTGGGCGATCCCGCCCGCCGACGCGATGCCCGCGAGGCCGGCGAGCCCCTCGGCCAGCCGCCGGCCGTTCGCGTGGTCCTCGGCCAGTCGGTCGATCATGCCGCTCGGTCCGTCACGCAGCGCGAGAACGCCGGCCGCGGCGAGGATCCCCGCCTGGCGCATCCCGCCACCCACGAGCTTGCGGGCGCGTCGGGCGCGCCAGATGAAGTCGCGCCCGCCGACGACGACCGAGCCGACCGGGCAGGCGAGGCCCTTGCTCAGGCAGAACGTGACGCTGTCGGCCGGGCCGGCCAGCTCCGCGCCGCTCACACCGAGGGCAATCGCGGCGTTCCAGAACCGGGCTCCATCGATGTGGAGCGGGACCCCGCGCTCGTGAGCAACGGCGGCGATTGTCGCCGTGTATGCGGGAGTCAGCGGCTGGCCCATCGAGTGGGCGTGGGTATTCTCGAGCGTGACGAGGCCGGTGATCGGCTCGTGTGGATCGCCCGGGTCGCGGAACGCGGCCGCGACCTCCTGCGGGTCGAGCGTCCCGTCGGGGCGCTCAGCGAGCGATCGGATGCTCGTCCCGACGACGACCGCGTGGCCGGCCGCCTCGTCGATGACCATGTGATGCTCGCTTCCGGCGATCGTCTCCTGCCCGCGGGCGAGATGGGCCATCTGGGCGACGAGGTTGCCCATCGTCCCGCTCGCCACGAACAGGCCCGCTTCCTTCCCGAGCAGCTCGGCGGCGCGCTCCTCGAGGGCGATGACAGTGGGGTCGTCGCCGAAGACGTCATCCCCTACCTCCGCCTCGGCCATCGCGCGGCGCATCGCCTCGGTCGGCTTCGTGACGGTATCGGAGCGGAGGTCGATCGGACCCGTGCTGGGTGCTGTCATGGGCTGGCGAGTATAGGGCGAGTCCGGGTCCGGGCCCATCGCGCGACAACCCCGGGGTCAGGTGCTATCCTCGGCCCTCGCTGCAACGGACCCGTGGTGTAGCGGCCCAACATGCCAGCCTGTCACGCTGGAGATCGCCGGTTCGAATCCGGTCGGGTCCGCCATCACATCGCATCCATCTACGCCCCGTTCGCCCGCCCGAACGGGGCGTTCCTCTGTCCGCCGCCAGCGATGACGCCGCTCCGTCGACCGCCGATAGACTCGGCGGATGCGTACCGGATCGCCCGCCTGGCGACTACAAGCTCGTATCCGGGCTGATCGGCGGCGGATCGGACGGGGCGAGCGTCCGATGTATCACGCAACGTGGAGGACGTCTCCTGACGGGGCGGCAGACGTCACGATCCGGGAACTTCCGATCGTTCACCTGTTCGTACCCGAAGTCTCGCGAGTGCCAGATGGGGCAAGGGGACTCATAGCCCGGACGCTCGCCGTTGACGAAGGCTCCTTTGATCTGGTGACAGAGCCGCCGGGCTCAAGCTGAGGCACGACCCATCTCGACCTCGATGTCGTCGCTTCGGTCGGCCGAACGCCCGCCCCTGGCTGGTGAAGGCCTCTCGGATGTCACAATGGCCGGCGTGAAGCGCCCACCGCTCGCGGCCCTCCCCACCCTGATCCTTGTCGCGATCCTCGTTGCAGCCGGCTGCGGGGTGCCCGACACCGCAACCTCCGCGAGCCCCCTGGCCGGGGAGTCGGTCGGCCCGTCTGGATCCGCGCCTGCGCTCGCGCCTCCAGAGCCCGAGCCCACTGCCTCGCCCGTGCCGACCGCGACGCCGGTCGCCCTCGCGGACGTCGCCATCGTCCCGGTGACGCACTTCCGGACACAGTTCTCGGCGAGCTCGGTCGCGGAGGTCCGCTCCGTCCTCGACGGCACGAGCAAGCGGTACGACGCGCTGGAGCTCGTCGACACGGATGCGGACGCGATCCTCGCTGCGCTCGGAGTGGCGAGGCCAACCGTCGCCTCGCGGCTCGTCCTCGCCTCGGATGCTGCCGCCCTGTCGAAGGACCTCAGCGCCAACCGCAAGCGCCTCGGCTTCCTCCGCGCCGACGAAATCGGCCCTTCGGTTCGCGCGCTCTCGTGGGGTCGCGACGCGCTGTTCGGCGTCGGTCGCGTGGCGACCCTCGACGCCTGGCCACTGAAGGCACGCATTCCGGCAGAGACCGTGGCAGCGGAACCCGCGTACGACCCGGCCGCGGCGTGGACGCTCTTCGCGGGTGGCGACATCCTCCTCGACCGCGGGGTCTACAAGACCGTGAAGGTTGACGGCAAGGGCGTCGACTTCCCGTTCGACGGCGGGACCGCGAAGATCACGGCGCGGGTCTGCTGTTCGCAATTCGGCCACAGGACTCCCCGGATGCAACGGACGGGCGACGCGGGAGCGGTTCGCGCCCTCGTGAAGGGCGCCGACCTCGCGATCGCGAACTTCGAGAACCCCGCCCCGGACAAGTTTCGGTGGCACACGACCGGCGTGGTCTTCTCGGCCGATCCCAGCATGATCGACGGACTCCGCAACGCGGGGATCGACTACGTCTCGCTCGGTAACAACCACATCCGCGACGCGGGCGCGAACGGGATCATCCAGACGATCGCGAACCTCGAAAAGCGCGGGATCGCCTGGAGCGGGGCCGGCAAGGACCTCGCCCAGGCCCGCCGGCCGGCGATGCTCGAGGCGGGTGGGACCAAGGTCGCGATCCTTGGCTACGACACGGTCGCGAAGTATTACGCCGCGTCGGCGACGCGAGCCGGCAGCGCCCAGATGTCCGCGGCGGTCGTCAAGGCGGACGTGGCCGCGGCCCGCAAGGCCGGCGCGGAGCTGGTGATCGTCTTCCCGCACTGGGGAGCCGAGTACGACGCGACCCCGTTCACGGGCCAGAAGCGCCTCGCCCACGCGGCGATCGACGCCGGCGCCGACATCGTCATCGGCAACCACGCCCACTGGGCGGCCGCAATGGAGATCTACAAGGGCAAGCCGATCTGGTACGCGCTCGGCAACTTCGTGTTCGACCAGGTCTGGTCCGAGCCGACGATGGAGGGGATCACCCTCGAGCTGACCTTCGTGGGCACGGAGCTGCGCCAGATCCGGATGCGACCGCACATCATCCTCGACCGTGCCCAGCCGAACTTCCTCGACCCGACCGGCGACGGCAGGGTCGTCATGGGCCAGGTGTTCGACGCCTCGAAGGGCCTCCTGCCCTGGTAGGTAGCCGGCCACGTCCCGGGGGCGCGTGACTCACAGTCAACAAGAGCGACCGTACGGGCCCGCGGAGTCGCGCTGACCGTCTCCGGCGTGACTGCCAGACAACGGAACCGCGCCTGGGGCACCTCGCCATGCCCGCGGGGCCTCTTGAGGCCGTGTTTGTTGACTGACAGACAGCAAAGCTGGCCCGGCGCCTCAATCGAGGCCGGCAAAGAGGTCCGACTCGGGCAGCTTCGTCTTCACCCGGGACTCGCGCAGGATGTACGTCTCCTGGGCCCAGAAGTCGCGCCAGCCGTCGATCCCGAACTGGATGAACGGGTTGTCATCCGCCATCTGCGTCACGTGGTGGCGTAGCGCGCGCCACTTCGCGTCGAGGACGTCGGATACGTCGACCCGTGTCGTGATCGTCTCGTCAGGCACGAGCATCTTCGCGACGTACGCCTCGAACTCTGCCTGTTGCTCCGGCGTCGCGTCGTCCGGCGGGCTCCAGAAGCTCGGCTTGCCGAGCTCCGCCATCTTGTCCGCCATCTGCTTGCGGACCGAGGCCGGGATTGCCTGCTCGTAGAGCTTCGCGGGCGCCCACGGCGCGAGGCCGCCGTCCGCCTCGGACGGGCCGGTGCCGCCGTGCTCCGGCGCGAGCTGTTCCGGGTACCAGGCCGGGTCGCCAGCTCGCGGAAAGGCGCGGACGGCAACGTCGTGGGTTCGGATGTGGTCGGGATGGCCGTACCCGCCGAACTCGTTGTACGTCGTGATGACGTCCGGCCGGTGGACCCGGATCAACCACACGAGCCGGCGCGCGGCCTCGTCGAGGTCGGCCAGCCAGAACGACCGCGGGTCGCGGTTGCCGGCCCGGCCCATCATGTCCGAGTCGCGATAGCCGAGGTTCTCCCACTCGGTCACGCCCAGCTCGCCCATCGCGGCCTCGAGCTCCCCGGCCCGGATCTCGCCGAGACGCCGGTGGTTGGCCGGCGTGTCCATGTCCTTGACGACGATCTCGCCGAGCTCGCCCCGGGTGCAGGTCACGAGCACGACCCGGCGCCCGTCGCGGATCGCCTTCGCCATCGTCCCGCCGGTCCCGATGGTCTCGTCGTCGGGATGGGCGTGCACGGTCATCAACGTCGAGAGGTTCGGAGTCATCGGGACAGGATACGTGCGACTACCATCGCCCCATGCCCCCCGAAGCTGCGCAGGGCCCACTCGCCGGGCTCCTCGTCGCCGACTGCTCGACAGTCCTCGCGGGCCCGTACTGCACGATGCTCCTCGCCGACCTCGGGGCGGACGTCGTCAAGGTCGAGCCGCCCGAGGGCGACGCGACCCGCGGCTGGGGGCCGCCATGGGTCGGCGACAAGGCCGACGGGACGCGGACCGCCGCGTACTACCTCTCGGTCAACCGGAACAAGCGGAGCATCCGGCTCGACCTCCGGCAGGAGGACGGGCGGCGGATCCTGCGCCGGCTCATCGAACGCGCCGACGTCCTCGTCGAGAACTTCCGGGTCGGCGCATTCGCTCGTCTCGGGTTCGACGACGAGGCGCTCGCTCAACTCAACGACCGGCTCGTCCACCTCGCGATCAGCGGCTACGGCCCCGACGGGCCGGATGCTGCGAAGCCCGGCTACGACTTCGTCGCGCAGGCGGTGGGCGGCCTGATGTCGATCACCGGAGCGTCCGATGCGGACGGCGGCCGCCCGACAAAGGTCGGGGTCGCGATCAGCGACGTCGCCGCCGGGCTGTTCGGGGCCGTGGCGGTGCTCGGGGCGCTCGTCGGGCGGGAGAGGGGACAGCGGACGCCGTCAGGCCAACGGATCG
>CAZVGO010000009.1:0-1561 GCA_964626755.1 uncultured Anaerolineaceae bacterium
GACCCAGGCCGCCGAGAAACACTGGAGGCGGCTCAATGGAGCTGCCTACATCAAGGACGTGATCTACGGAGTCGAGTTCAAGGACGGCATCAAGGTCGCCGCCTGATCAGTTCTTGGATCCACAACTATTGACCATATCTCGCACAGCGGTTCGCAGTACGGAGAAGCGGCTGAAAGCAATTAAAGCCGAGCTTCAACGTGCCCGCGCGAACAGGGACCACGGCAAAACCTCAGAGCTGCGAGATGAGGAGACCAAAATCCGCGATTACATCAGAGCGGGCACAGGACGGCGGGGCCGCCCGCGCAATCTGTCTGACAGCGGGGAAAGGGCCCGTACGGCGGTGGGCCAAGCGATCAAAGCTGCCATGGTAGCACTCGAAAAAGCCCACCCGGCATTCCATCAGCACCTCAAGGAGAGTCTTCGAGAACCCGCGGGCGCACGGCCGCGATATGCCCCCGATCCCCCGACGATCTGGCGGACGCAGTGAACGTGCGGCGGCAATCTCGCAACTCACCGACAGGGCCGGGGAGTGACGCGAGACTTCACTCCGTGACGTCCGTGACGCCAAGACTCACGATTCGTGAGGCGGCGGCTCACGAATCGTGAGCTGATTCCTCACGCCTCCTTATGCAGCGGGCACCAGTCGCTCGCAGGAGGTTTTCACCATGAAGCGCCTGATCTCGACCGGGAAAGCTGCCCGGACACTCAACACCACCGAACCGCCGATCGTCGCGGGCCGCAGGCTCTGGGCACTCGACCACGTGCGCCAGGCCGCTCGCGCCCTCGGCGTGCTCTCGCCCGAGCTCGAGAACGAGCTACGGCGCGCAGAGGAGGCCCCCCGATGAGCCGCCTCCTGGACTACTATGCCGGCGACGGCGACGTTCCCGTTCGCCAGATCGAGGAGCTCAGGCTCCGCGAGCAGCCTGCGATGGTGCTCCTCTTTTCCGACGAGGACGACGAAGCGAAACTCCACTACGTCGCGGACGACACGGTCCGGAGCTACGTGGTGTGCCCGGGCCGCGGCTGTCCCGAGTGCTACCTCGGCTCTGCACCGGTCATCGTGTCGCTCCTGCCCGTGTTCGACGTGGAGACACGCGCCGTCAAG
This sequence comes from uncultured Anaerolineaceae bacterium, assembly GCA_964626755.1. Lineage (GTDB taxonomy): Bacteria > Chloroflexota > Limnocylindria > Limnocylindrales > CSP1-4 > JACDAV01. The sequence goes on from CAZVGO010000009.1 coordinate 1,107, forward strand.
GTCCTCCGCGTGACGCTGTCGAGCCAGCTGGGCAGCCTGTGTCTCGCGCTCCAGCCGTTCGTGGGTCCCGGGACTGCGGGTAGGGTCCTCTTGATCTCGCGCCACGGGGCGAAGTACACGGTGGAGGCGCGCGCGCTGCGGCCCGACGCGGACCGCGGCCAGGGCGCAATCCAGGCATACCTCGAAGCACGAGAGAAGGGACTCCAGCTCTGCTCCGCGTTCGTCCAAATGCCCGCGACGGCACTCGCGGAAGTGCCGAACATCAAGAACAAGCTCGACGCCATCGGCGGATGGAGGCCACCGCCCGCAGACGACGCCCCCCGCAAACACGGCGCCGTGAGCGCCGTCAAGCTCATCGACGAGACGGGCCTCGAGGACTTCCGGCGCCGCGACCTCGCGCCGGAGGCCCTCCTGGCCGAGGTCGAGCGCCACGTCGCCGTGCTCTACAGGCTGCC
>CAZVGO010000010.1:0-3000 GCA_964626755.1 uncultured Anaerolineaceae bacterium
CAGACCGCCGACGTCGTCCGGCGCTCCCGCGGGCCCTCCGTCGACTTCGACCTCCGGCCCGTCGATCGTCTGCTCGACGCGCGCGCGAGGCTCCACCCCGACCGCGTCGCCGTCCACTTCGACGAGCGCTCCCTCTCCTACCGCGGCCTGTTCGACCGCGCCGACCGCGTCGCTCGCTTCCTCGTCCGCCGCGGCGTCGCCGCCGAGGACCGCGTTGCCCTCGCCCTGCCCCGCTCCGAGGACCTCCTCGTCGCGCTCCTCGCGGTCTGGAAGGCCCACGCCGCCTTCGTCCCCATCGATCCCGACTTCCCCGACGACCGCCGCCGATTCATGCTCGACGACTCCGGCGCGACCGTCGTCCTCGACCCCGAGACCTTCGCCGCCGCCCTCGCCTTCGACGGCGACGCCGCGCTCCCCGACGGCGACGATCCCGCCCGCCTCGCCTACCTCTTGTACACCTCCGGCTCCACCGGGCGGCCCAAGGGCGTCGCCGTCGACCATCGCGCCCTCGCCCATTTCCTCCTCTGCATGCAGCGCGACCTCGACCTCGACGAGCCGGACTGCCTCCTCGCGCTCACCACCCTCTCGTTCGACATCTCCCTCCTCGAGCTCCTCCTCCCGCTCCTCGCCGGCGCCGCCGTCCGCATCGCACCTGCCTCCGCCCTGCGCGATCCCCACCGGCTCATCGAGCTCCTCGACGACGAGCGCGTCACCCTCTGCCAGGCCACCCCCTCCACCTGGCGCATGCTCCGCCTCGCCGGCTGGCGTGGTCGCCCCGGACTCCGCATCCTCTGCGGCGGTGAGGCGCTCTCGAGCGACCTCGCCCGCGAGCTCCTCTCCTGCGGCCGCTCCCTCCTCAACCTCTACGGGCCCACCGAGGCCACCGTCTGGGCCACCGCCGCCACCCTCTCCTCCGGCGACGTCCACGTCGGCATGCCCTTCCCCAACACCGACGCCCTCCTCCTCGACGCCGCCCTCGCTCCCGTCCCGATCGGCGTCGCCGGCGAGCTCTACCTCGGCGGGCCCCAGCTCGCCCGCGGATACCACCAGCGGCCCGACCTCACCGCCGAGCGCTTCGTACCCCATCCCTTCCGCCCCGGCGACCGCCTCTACCGCACCGGCGACCTCGCCCGCAGACGTCCCGACGGAAACCTCGACTGCCTCGGGCGCGTCGACCAACAGGTCAAGCTCCGCGGTCATCGCATCGAGCTCGAGGAGATCGAGGCCGCCCTGCGAAACCTCGACGGCGTTCGCGACGCCGCCGCCAAGCTCTTCCGCGACGACGGCGACGACTCCCTCGTCGCCTACCTCGTCCACCAACCCGACCACGAGATCGAGATCGACGCCGCGCGCGAGGAGGACCACGTCCGCCAGTGGACCCACGTCTGGGACGACGCCTACCGCGCCGCCACGCGCCGCGAGGACCCGACGTTCGACCTCTCCGGATGGAACGACGCGAGGACCGGCGCTCCGATGCCCGCCACCATCATGCGCGCATGGGTCGACGGCGCCGTCGAGCGCATCCTCGCCCTCGCTCCCACCCGCGTGCTCGAGGTCGGCTGCGGCTCCGGCCTCCTTCTCTTCCGCGTCGCTCCCCACGTCCAGGCGTACCACGCCCTCGACGTCTCGAGGATCGCGCTCGACCGCATCCGCGACGCGCTCGTCCGCGCACCGATCCCCTCGGTCGAGCTGTTCTCCGGCGACGCCACCGGCCTCGCCGCGTTCGACGCCGCCGGCTACGACCTCGTCGTCTTGAACTCCGTCGCCCAGTACCTGCCGTCCGTGCACCACCTGATCGAGATCATCGACCTCGCGCTCGCGCGCCTGCGGCCCGGCGGTGCGCTCTTCCTCGGCGACCTGCGCTCGAAGCCCTGGATCGAGAGGATCGAAAGGACCGAGAGGACCGAGCGGACCGAGCGGCGCGAGCTCCTCGACCGCGACGACGAGCCGGAGCTGATCCTCGACCCGGCCCTCTTCGGCGAGATCGCGCGGCGGGATCCGCGCGTCGGCGACCTCGTGCTCGAGCTGAAGCGCGGCCGCGAGGCGCACGATCTGTTCGCCGAGCGGTTCGACGCCACGCTCTTCGCCGGCGTCAGGAACGACGCGCTCGCGGCCGATGAGATCGAGACGGTCGCGACCCTCGACGAGGCGTTCGCGCGGATCGAGGACGGCGCCGCCGCGGTCCGGGTCGACGGCGTGGCGAACGCGCGTTCCCCGCGATCGACCGATCCCGCCGGCGCGGCGGCCGTCCATCCCGACGACGTCCTCGACCGCGCGGGCCGGCGCGGGTTCCACGCGGTCGTCGCCCCCGCCGCCGATCCCGCGCGGATGGACGTCACCCTCTTCCGCACGCGACCCTCCCGCTCGCCGGCGCCCCCGCGGACCGACGACCCGCCGGCCGCGCTCGACGCGCGCGACCCAAGCTGGCGGCGCTTCGCGAACGACCCCAACCGCGCGCCGCGCGAGACCGCGCGCATCGCGGCCGCGAAGGCCCACCTCGAGGCGACGCTCCCGGCGTGGATGCTGCCGTCGGCGTACGTGACCCTCGACGCCCTGCCCCTGACCCCGAACCGGAAGCTCGATCGGAACGCGCTCCCCCAGCCGGCCGGCGCGCGCACCTCCACTCCGTACGAGCCGCCGCGCGGCCCGACGGAAGCGGCGGTCGCCCGGCTCATGTCCGAAGTCCTCGGCCTCGATCGCGCCGGGCACGCGGGGCGGGTCGGCCGCGACGACGACTTCTTCGATCGCGGCGGCCACTCGCTGAGCGCGACGCGGCTCGCCGCGCGCATCCATCGCGACCTCGACGTCGAGCTGCCCTTGCGTCGTCTGTTCGAGGCGTCCACGGTGCGCGCCCTCGCCGCCGCCATCGACGCCGCCGCGAAGACGACCGCCCTCGCGCCGATCCCGCGCGTCGGCCGCGACGACGACCTCCCGCTCTCCTTCGCCCAGGAGCGCCTCTGGTTTCTGCAGCAGTTGAACCCGGAGTCGGCCGCGTACCAC
>CAZVGO010000011.1:0-2147 GCA_964626755.1 uncultured Anaerolineaceae bacterium
CGGCCGGGGTCCGTTCCGCTCCCAGCACGTGCAGTCTCGTCAACTCGTACCGCGCCAAGCCTCCGTCCCGGATCTCACTCGTGGTGACCGAGTCGCCGAGGAAGTCGATCGTCGCCAGGACGTCGGTCACCTTCTCGACCAGCTCGATGCCCGCGTCCAGCGCCGGGACGGCGTCCGGGAGGTTCGCCTCGACGACCCCCTCCATCGAGGAGAGCCAATCACCGAACGAGGCCAGCGACTGGGCCGCGTCCGCCACCCCCTGGCCCGCGGGGTGCATGCGCGCGCTGCACAAACCCGCTCGGCCGAGGAGATCCGCGACCAGCGCCCGATCAGCGAGCCCGTCCCCGCGGCCGGCGGCCACCTCTAAGCAGGATTCCAACGCAGACCTCGACGTCGACCATACGAAGGAGTCGCCGATCATTCCGTAGACCAGCGGCGGGGGCTGCATGGGGAGCGCGGTGATCTTCAGCATGCGCAACTCGGACTGCGGCTCGGGATTGATGCGGACGTCGAACGCGAACGGGAGGTTTCGTTCCTGGATGAACGTCTGAATCGCCGCGATGAGGCGTGGAGCCGCCGCGTGGAAGACGCCTTCGATCCTCTCCAAGACCTTCCGAGTCCCGGCGGGGTCGCGCACCCGGCAGATCGTGACCGAGTCCGTGGCGCCCGGAGCGTTCGAGGCCCGGGACGGCAGGACCACGGAGACCTGTTCGCTACCGAGCCACGACAGGACGTCGCGCTCGATCGACATGCCGACGGCCGCCTCGAAGATGTCGAAGGCCCAGAGCACGTCCGCGGCCGGCTCCCACTCGTCCTGCCAGCGTTGGCGGATCCAGCGGAAGACCGGGATCGGATCGACGTCGCCGCGCATTTCGAAGGCGATCGCGTCTGCGGGAACGTGATCGAGCAGCGTCTCCGAGGCGGGGATCGCCAGCCCAGCGCGCACGCTCGACGAGCTCGCTGGATCGAAGCGGGTCAGCGTCTCGATCACGACCTGGTCGCCGCTGCACCGCGTCGTGCTGGAGATCGACTCGACGGAATCGACCAGGGACAGGGTGTCGTTGAGGAGGCTCTGCCAGAATCCGGAGTTGAACTCGCGGATGCCGATCTGCTCGCCGAGCCGCTCGAGGTCCCCCGCGAGCCGCTTCATGTCGACGTACGTCCTTCCGGCGACGGCTTCCGGCAGGCCGTCGAACGCCGCGACGAACCGCGGCGTGTCCGAGAGGCGCGGTCCGCCACCGCCCTCGAGCAAGCCGACGGCGGACTCGAAATACTCCCGACCGCGACCGAACAGGATCGTCCCGTCGTGGACGGCGATCTGGAACAGGGGCGTCTCATGCTCGTTGCGGAGCGTGAGCTGGTGGACGGTGGTGTCGGTCTTTCGGTTCTCATCGACGTCGTACCGAACCGGAACGATCAACATGCCGCCGAGCGACGCCACCATCCCGGCGAGCGAGCGTTCGAGCTCCGCCGCGTGAGCCGCATCGGGGCGGATGGCGAGCAGCATGTCGCTCCCGGATTCGGCGTAGACGACCTCGTCCTGGAGCAGCGATCGCCACGGAAGCATCCCGGCGATGCTGGCGACTAGGTTTCGCAGCCCGCGCGCTTCCTTGACGAACCCCTCCGGCGCGCCGGCGCTCTCGACCGCGTCGAGCACCAACTCGTCGAACCGCGCGTCGAGGATCGCGTCCGCCGTCCTCAGGAGGTGCCGCTCGAGCGCCTCCGTTTCGTGACTGCCGCGCCACGACCAGACCGATGTCGTGTCCGCCGGAACCAGGTCGACGAGCGGAATCCTCTCCGCGTCCGTCCGTCCGACCGCAGGGCCGGAGGCCAGGAGCAGAACGAACGAGCCGAACACGATGGGGCGCGAAATCATGATTTGATCCTCGAGTCTCGCAGAGTCGGGATCGATCCTACCCTCGCGGCCACGCGGCGGGCCATGCCCGGCGGCCCGACGATGCTCGGTCGCGGGTCGACGCGTCGGTCAGAGGCGCCGGGCGTCATCGTGGACGGCCGTTCGAACGGGCAAGACGCTCGTCAGTCGTACCGAATCGTGAACGCGAGGTCGAGCACGCCCCCGAGAACCGCCGGTTTCTCGGCGAACAGGGTCATCTCGCTCGATGCGCCGTACGCGGGCGGCAGGCCGG
>CAZVGO010000012.1:0-7129 GCA_964626755.1 uncultured Anaerolineaceae bacterium
TGCCCTACTCCGTGATCGTGACGACGGCGCCGGCGCCGACGGTCTTGCCACCCTCGCGGATGGCGAATCGCTGGCCGACCTCGAGGGCGATCGGGGTGATGAGCTCGACGGTCATCTCGACGTTGTCGCCGGGCATGATCATCTCGGCTCCCTCGGGCAGGCCGATGGCGCCGGTGACATCGGTCGTCCGGAGGTAGAACTGGGGCCGGTAGCCGTTGTAGAACGGGGTGTGCCTGCCACCCTCCTCCTTGGTCAGGACGTAGACCTGCGCTGAGAACTTCGTGTGGGGCTTGACGCTGGTCGCCTTGGCGAGGACCTGGCCGCGCTCGATCTCCTCGCGCTCGATGCCCCGCATGAGGCAGCCGACGTTGTCGCCGGCCCGGCCCTCGTCGAGGGTCTTCTGGAACATCTCGACGCCGGTGATGACGACCTTCCGGGTCGGCCGGACGCCGACGAGCTCGACCTCGTCGCCGATCTTGACGATGCCCCGCTCGATCCGGCCGGTCGCGACCGTCCCCCGGCCCTTGATCCCGAAGACGTCCTCGACCGGCATGAGGAACGGCTTGTCGATCGCCCGCTCGGGGGTCGGGATGTAGGAGTCGACCGCGTCCATCAGCTCCTGGATCGGCTTGTAGGCGGCGTTGCTCGCGTCGTCGGGCGCCTCGAGGGCCTTGAGGGCGCTGCCCCGGATGACCGGGATGTCGTCGCCCGGGAACTGGTACTTGGAGAGGAGCTCGCGGACCTCGAGCTCGACGAGGTCCAACAGCTCGGGGTCGTCGACGGCGTCGACCTTGTTGAGGAAGACGACGATGTAGGGGACCTCGACCTGGCGGGCGAGGAGGATGTGCTCGCGGGTCTGGGGCATCGGCCCGTCGGTCGCGGCGACGACGAGGATCGCGCCGTCCATCTGGGCGGCGCCGGTGATCATGTTCTTGATGTAGTCGGCGTGCCCCGGGCAGTCGACGTGGGCGTAATGCCGCGCGTCGGTCTCGTACTCGACGTGGGCGATCGCGATCGTGATCCCCCGCTCCCGCTCCTCGGGCGCGTTGTCGATCGTGTCGAACGCGCGGTACTCCGAGCCGCCCTTCATCGCGAGGTACTTCGTGATCGCCGCGGTCAGGCTCGTCTTGCCGTGGTCGATGTGGCCGATCGTGCCGATGTTCACGTGCGGCTTGGTGCGCTCGAACTTCTTCTTGGCCATCTTGGCTGCCGGGCCTCCTGCTAGACCTTTGACTTCTGGACGAGTTCCGAGGCCAGGTTGCCCGGCACCTCGGCGTAGTGGCTGAATTCCATCGACGAAGTCGCCCGACCCTGCGACATGCTGCGCAGGTCGGTGACGTAGCCGAACATCTGGGCGAGCGGGACGAACGCCCGCACGACCTGGGTGGAACCGCGTGATTCCATCCCTTCGATCTGGCCTCGACGACTGTTGAGGTCGCCGATCACGTCGCCCATGAACTCCTCGGGCATGAGGACCTCGACCCTCATGATCGGTTCGAGGATCGCCGGGTCCGCCTTGGCGAAGGCGTCCTTGATGGCCATCGACCCCGCGATCTTGAAGGCCATCTCCGAGGAGTCGACGTCGTGGAACGACCCGTCGAAGAGGGTCACCTTGACGTCGACGACCGGAAACCCGGCGTAGATGCCCGTGTTGAGCGCCTCGCGGATCCCCTGGTCCACCGGCTTGATGAATTCCCGCGGGATCGTGCCGCCGACGATCTTGTCGACGAACTCGTAGCCCGCGCCCTTCTCGGCCGGCTCGACCTTGATGACCGCGTGCCCGTACTGGCCCTTGCCGCCCGTCTGGCGGACGAAGCGCCCATTGCCTTCGGCGGCGCGGCGGATCGTCTCGCGATAGGAGACCTGGGGCTTGCCGATGTTGGCGGCGACCTTGAACTCGCGGATCATCCGGTCGACGAGCACGTCGAGGTGGAGCTCGCCCATCCCGGCGATGAGGGTCTCCGAGGTCTCCTGGTCCGTCTTGACCCGGAAGGTCGGGTCCTCTTCGGCCAGGCGCTGAAGGGCCAGCGCGAGCTTGTCCTGGTCGGCCTTCGTCTTCGGCTCGATCTTCACCTCGATGACCGGCTCGGGGAACGAGATGTTCTCGAGCAGGATCGGGTGGCCCGGGTCGGTCAGCGTGTCGCCGGTGAAAGTGTCCTTGAGGCCGACCGCCGCGGCGATGTCGCCGGCGTAGACCTGGTCGATCTCCTCGCGGTGGTTCGCATGCATCTGGAGGATGCGCCCGATCCGCTCGCGCTTGTCCTTGCCCGGGTTGTAGACGTAGGACCCGGCCTTGAGCGTGCCCGAGTAGACCCGGAAGAAGGCGAGCTTGCCGACGAACGGGTCGGCCGCGATCTTGAAGGCGAGCGCGCTGAAGGGCTCGGTGTCCGACGGCGTCCGGATGATCTGGTCGCCCGTCTTCGGGTCGAGCCCGATCATCGGCGGCACGTCGAGCGGCGATGGCAGGTAATCGACGACCGCGTCGAGCATCTTCTGGACGCCCTTGTTCTTGAGCGCCGATCCGGTCAGCACCGGGATGATCTTCGTGGTCAGGGTCCCCAGCCGGAGACCGCGCTTGATCTCGGCGACGGTGAGCTCCTGGCCCTCGAGGTACTTGTGGGTCAGCTCGTCGTCCATCTCGGCCACGGCCTCGATCATCTTGTGGCGGTGCTCCTGCGCCTCGGCAGCGAGCTCGGCCGGAATGTCGACGACGTCGATCTGGTTGCCGAGGTCGTCGCGGGAGTAGATCGCCTTCATCTCGACGAGGTCGATGACGCCCTTGAACTTGTCCTCGCGTCCGATCGGGATCTGGATCGGGATGGCGCGGGCGCCGAGCCGGTCCCTGATCGAGTCGACGCACCGCCAGAAGTCGGCGCCCGTTCGATCGAGCTTGTTGATGAAGCAGAAGCGGGGCACCCCGTAGCGGTCCGCCTGGCGCCAGACCGTCTCCGACTGCGGCTCGACACCGGCAACGCCGTCGAACACGACGATCGCGCCGTCGAGCACCCGGAGGCTCCGCTCGACCTCAACCGTAAAGTCCACGTGCCCGGGCGTATCGATGATGTTGATGCGATGGTCGTCCCAGAAGCAGGTCGTGGCCGCGGCAGTGATCGTGATGCCGCGCTCCTGCTCCTGGGGCATCCAGTCCATCGTGGCCGCGCCCTCATGGACCTCGCCGAGCTTGTAGATCTTCTTCGTGTAGAAGAGGATCCGCTCGGTCACGGTCGTCTTGCCCGCGTCGATGTGGGCGATGATTCCGATGTTCCGCGTGCGTGCCAGCGGAACCTGTCGTGCCACGATCGTCCTACTTCCCCGTGCCTACCACTTGAAATGGCTGAAGGCCTTGTTGGCCTCGGCCATCTTGTGGGTGTCCTCGCGTCGCTTGACCGCCGCGCCGAGGCCGTTCATCGCGTCGACGAACTCGGCGGCCAGCTTCTCGCTCATGCTCTTGCCATTCCGCTTGCGGGCCGCCTGGACGAGCCAGCGGACCCCGAGCGACAGCCGCCGGTCGCCCCGGATCTCGACCGGGACCTGGTACGTCGCGCCACCCACCCGGCGCGGCTTGACCTCGATGATCGGGGTCGCGTTGCGGAGGGCCGCCTCGAGCACTTCGAGGCCCGGCCGCCGGGCGGCGGCCTCGGCGCGGGCGAGCGCCTGGCGGAGGATCCGCTCCGACAGGTTGCGCTTGCCGTTGGTCATCAGCTTCGCGGTGAACCGCGACGTCGTCCGGTTGGCCGGAACCGTCTGGTATTTCGTCTTCCGGGCGACGCTGTGGCGACGAGGCATCGCTAGGCCCTCGGCCCGGTCGAGCCGGCCGCCTTCGCGCCGTACTTGCTCCGACCCTGCTTCCGGTCGCGAACGCCGGCCGCGTCGAGCGTGCCGCGGATGATGTGGTACTTGACCGACGGGAGGTCGCGGACCTTGCCGCCCCGGACGAGGACGACCGAGTGCTCCTGGAGGTTGTGTCCGATGCCGGGGATGTAGGCCGTGACCTCCATCCCGTTGGTCAGCCGGACACGGGCGATCTTCCGCAGCGCGGAGTTCGGCTTCTTCGGCGTCATCGTGCGCACCTGGAGACATACGCCGCGCTTCTGCGGGGCGCCCGGAACCGGGATCACGCGCTGATCCAGGCTGTTCCAGTTCTTGCGCATTGCCGGGGCCTTGATCTTCGTGATCCTGGGCTTCCGGCCGTGTCGCACGAGCTGGTTGATCGTCGGCACGAAGACGCTTCCTTTCGGGTTGTCGGTCGAGTGGTGATCGTTCGGCGACCGGTCCGTCGGGCCCACCGGCGGGCCGCCGAATCCGCGGATCGGACGGTCGTCAGGGGCGCCAGGCTGGGGACCTGGTCAGTGGCTGGGTTCCATGGGTCATCGGCACGTGCCGACGGCGAGACCCCTCCCGAGGCCACGAACGCGGAGTTTAGCAGCGGCCCGAACGGAGTGTCAAACGTCCGGCAGCCTCCGGACGGGCGCCCGGAGGCGCCGTCCGGATGGGCCGCGAAGGGTCAGGATTCCGGCGTCGTCGCCGGCTCTTCCTTGCCTTCCTTGAGGAACGGGTTGCGGTCCGGATCGGCGGCGTCGTCGTCGGTCGCCGGCGCGCCGTCGGTGCTGCCGAACGGGTTCGTGAACTCGGCCTCGTCGTCGGCGCCGGCGCCGGCGATCGTCGCCGCCAGGGCGAGGCCGGCGGCCTCGTCCTCCACCCCGCGCGGCGTGCCGTCCTCGAGGAATGGGTTGTACTCCGTGCCGCCCTCCTCGATCGCCTCGCCGGCGAGGGCCTCGATCGCCGCCCGCCGCTCGCGCTCCTTGCGCGCCGCGACGTTCGCCGGCGCGCCCGTCCCGGCCGGGATGAGCTTGCCGATGATGACGTTCTCCTTGAGCCCGATCAGGTGGTCCTTGGCCCCGTTGATCGCGGCCTCGGTGAGCACCCGGGTCGTCTCCTGGAAGGAGGCGGCGGCGAGGAAGCTCGAGGTGTTGAGCGACGCCTTCGTCACCCCGAGGAGGACCGTCTGGGCCGTCGCGGGCTCGCCGCCCTCGGACAGGACCCGGTGGTTGGCCGACTCGAAGTCGAGCCGGTCGATCAGCTCGGTCGGCAGGAGGTCGACGTCGCCCGGCTGGTCGATCCGGACCTTGCGCAGCATCTGCCGGACGATGATCTCGATGTGCTTGTCGTTGATCGTCACGCCCTGGCTGCGATAGACCTTCTGGACTTCCTTCACGAGGTAGCGCTGGACGGCGTCCTTGCCCCGCGTGTCGAGGTACTCTTGGGGGTTGATCGGGCCGTCGGTGATCGCGTCGCCGGCGCGGACCTCCTGGCCGTTCTCGACGAGGATCTTTGCGTTGTGCGGGATCGTGTACTCCCGCTCGACGACGTCCTCGGCCCGAACGATCAGGCCGTCCTTGTCCTTGACCAGGAAGCCCCGGACCGGGGCGCTGACCTCGACGACCGAACCGTCGGCGGCCGTTGAGCGGGCCGTCACCTGGCCGGCCTCGACGAGGTCGCCCGGGGCGGCCAGCAGCTCGGCCCCGGCCGGCAGCGCGAGCGTCGTGTCGTACGACTCGCGGCTCGTGACCTTGACCTTCGTGCCGGTATCGCTCCGGATGATCTCGGCGACGCCGTCGATGTGGCTGATCTCCGCCTTGCCCTTCGGGATGCGGGCCTCGAACAGCTCCTCGACGCGCGGCAGGCCGGCGGTGATGTCGAGCCCCGCCACGCCGCCGGTGTGGAACGTCCGCATCGTGAGCTGCGTGCCGGGCTCACCGATCGACTGGGCGGCGATGATGCCCACCGCCTCACCCGAACCGACCATCTCGCCGGTCGCGAGGTTGCGGCCGTAGCACGCCCGGCAGACGCCGTAGCGGGCTTCGCAGGTCAGCGGCGAGCGGACGAGCACTTCGTCGATGCCGGCCTCGTCGATCGCGGCCGCGTTCTCCTCGGTGATGAGCTCGTTGCGGTCGACGATGAGCGGAGCCTCGTCGTCGCTGCCCTTCTTGACCTTGACCCGCGGATCGCGCATCGGCGCCGCGGACAGGCGGCCGACGAGCCGCCTCTGGAACGCGTCGGCCTCGTCGGCCGACTCGGCCCGGGTGATCCAGCTCCCCTCCTCCGTGCCGCAGTCGTCCTCACGGGTGATGACGTCCTGGGCCACGTCGACGAGCCGCCGGGTCAGGTAGCCCGAGTCGGCCGTCCGGAGGGCGGTGTCGGCGAGGCCCTTGCGGGCGCCGTGGGTGGAGATGAAGTACTCGAGGACGGTCATCCCCTCGCGGAAGTTGCTCCGCACGGGGACGTCGATGATCCTGCCCGACGGGTCGGCCATCAGGCCACGCATCGCGCCGAGCTGGCCGATGTTGCCCTTGTTCCCCCGGGCGCCGGAGGCGGTCATCATCGTGACGGGCCCGAACGGGTCGAGGCCCTTCATCATGTCGTCGGACATCCGGGCCGTCGTGTCCTGCCAGACGCCGACGACCTGCTCGTAGCGCTCGTCGTCGGTGATCAGGCCGCGCTGGAACTGGCGGTCGATCTCGGAGACGCTCGCGTCGGCGGTGCGGAGGGCCTCGGCCTTGTTCTTCGGAACCTCGATGTCGAACAGGCCGATCGTCAGACCGCCCCGGGTGGCGAACTCGAAGCCGACGCTCTTGATTCCGTCCACGAGGTGGGCGGTCTCCTCGGGCCCGAGCATCCGGTAGCACTCGTCGACGAGGCGCTTGAGCTCTGCCCGCCTCATGATCTCGTTCGAGTAGCGCAGCCGGTCCGGGAGGATCTGGTTGAAGATCACCCGGCCGACCGTCGTCCGGATCCGCTGCGGCCGGAGGGCACCGAGCTCCTCGTCCCACGTGCGGACCTCCGCCTCCACCGGCTCGTGGAGCGTGACGGTGCGGAGCTGGAAGGCGAGGATCGCCTCGTCCTCCGAGGAGAACAGGCGGATCGGCTTCTTCGAGCGGGTGGTCGCGCCGTCCATCGTCAGGTAGTAGTTGCCCAGGACCATGTCCTGGGTCGGCGCGACGACCGGGCTGCCGTCGGCCGGCGACAGGAGGTTGGCGGTCGAGAGCATCATCGTCCGCGCCTCTTCCTGGGCGGCCGAGCTGAGCGGGACGTGGACGGCCATCTGGTCGCCGTCGAAGTCGGCGTTGAA
>CAZVGO010000013.1:0-84296 GCA_964626755.1 uncultured Anaerolineaceae bacterium
TCGAGCGCGACCGTGCGGCCATGCCCGCTCAACCGGCGCGCCTCGAGCTCGCCCATGGCCGCATGGACCGGGTCCTCGCTTCGGGCAGAGTTGGCCCGCTTGCGCGGATCCACCAAGTCGAAGGTCGGCTGGAGGTCCAGCGCCGTCGCGAGCTGCGCGTAGGTCAGAAGGCTCGCCGGTCGGCCACTCTCCGTCCACTGGACCATCGATGGCGACACGTGAGCCCGGCTACCAAGCTCTCGGAGCGTCCAGCGTCGCGAATGGCGGCGATCGCGAATGACGGCTCCAGCATGCCCGGCGAGCTGGCGAGCGACGTGCTCGGGAGTAGAGCGTGACGACATTCCAGGCCCATTGAACAGGCCGGGGGTTACTCGCGGCTTACTGGATGACCGGCAGGCTGCGACCCGCGGGCTGGGTCGGCGCCAGGGACCCGGCAAGGAGTTCCGCGATGTCGCGCGCACTGACGGCGCCGTTGCTCCCCGCCGGAGCGGCCGCCGCAGCGTCGGCGAGGCCGTCCTTCATCATCACCATGCAGAACGGGCAGCTCGTCGCGACCGTCTCGGCGCCCGTCTCGAGCGCCTGACGCGTCCGCTCGGCGTTGATCCGCGTCCCGCGCGTCTCCTCCATCCACATCCGCCCGCCCCCGGCCCCGCAGCAGAACGCCGATTTGCCGGACTTCTCCATCTCCCGCAGCTCGATCCCCGGAACGGCGCCGAGCACATCGCGCGGTGCGGCGATCACGCCGTTGTAGCGCGCCATGTAGCACGAGTCGTGGAACGTCACCGATCCTGCGGCGCCGTCATCGGCCACGCGCAGGCGCCCGGCGGAGAGCAGGCGCTGGAGATAGACCGAGTGGTGGACGACCTCGTACCGCCCACCGAGCTGGCCGTACTCGTTGCCGATCGTGTTGAAGCAATGCGGGCAGGCCGTGACGATGGTCCGCTCCCCCATCCCGTAGCGGTTGAGCGTCTCGACGTTGCCGCCCGCGAGGATCTGCCAGACGTACTCGTTGCCCATTCGACGGGCGGGGTCGCCGGTGCACGATTCCTCCTGGCCGAGGATCGCGAAGCGAACCCCCGCGGCGTCGAGGCACGTCGCGAACGCCCGGGCGACCTTCTTGTTCCGCTCGTCGAACGCGGCCGCACATCCCACCCAGTACAGGACTTCCACCTCGTCGAGCCGGCCGGCGGCGGCGAGCTCGGCGACCTTCGGGACCTCGAACGGGAGGCCTTTCGTCCAGTCCGTCCGGGCCGCCGGCGGCTGGCCCCACGGGTTGGCCTGGCCCTCCATGTTCCGGAACGCCGCCGTCAGCTCCTGGGGGAACCGGGATTCCTCGAGGACGAGGTTACGGCGCAGCCCGACGATCTTGTCGACGTGCTCGATGAGGACCGGGCAGGCCTCGACACAGGCGCCGCACGTGACGCAGTCCCACACGGCGTCATACGGGATCGCGTCGTCGACGACCGGCTTCGCGACCGCCGTCGCAGTCAGGCGGTCGTCCAGGCCGTACGTGTCGCGGACGATCGGCGAGTTCGGGATCAGGTTGAGGCCGTGCTCAGCCTCGACCGACATGTGGCGGATCCCCATGATCATCGTCTTCGGGTTGAGCGGCTTGCCGGTGTTCCAGGCCGGGCAGGCCTCCTGGCAGCGGCCGCATTCGGTGCAGGTCAAGCCGTCGAGGAGGTCCTTCCAGCCGAGATCGGCGAGCGTCTTCACCCCGAACGTCGCCTTCTCGTCCTCGAGGTCGATCGCCGGGAGCTCGCCGCGCGGCGCGAGCTTCCGGAAGTAGATGTTCGGCAAGGCCGTCACGATGTGGAGGTGCTTGCTGAACGGAAGGTCGACGAGGAAGATCGCGACAAGAACGATATGGGCCCACCACGTCGTCACGAACGCGACCTCGAGCGTGCCAACGTCCAGAGCCCGCAACGGCCCCGCGAGCACCGCCGAGACGAATGCCCCGGGCTCATCGCCGTAGATCGCGAACTCGAGGGCCTCGGCGGCCAACTCCGTGGCGACGACGCCGCCGATCATCGCGAGGATGAGCAGCGCGTCGCGATTGAACGTGAGCCGTCGCGGCTTCGTGACGAGTCGACGCCAGAAGGCCCAGGCGATCGAGGCGAGGACGATCACCCCGACGACGTTCTGCAGCGCGCTGATCGCGGCCCACAGCCCACCGTCGAACGGGGGCGAAAGGAGCACCTCGACGATCCCGCCGGTGACGATGTTCACTGTCCCGACCGTCAGGAGAATGAAGCCCCAGAAGATCCCGGCGTGCATGAGGCCCGCCCGGACGTCCTTGAACATCTTCGTCTGGAAGAACGCGTACTTGATGAGCCCGGCGACCCGGGCCGGGATGTTCGAGAACGGGCTGGGGCCCTCGGCGCGCACCGCGGCGAACACCCGGAGGTGGCGGGCCATGACGAGGACGAAGATCGCCAGCGCGCCGTAGAAGATCGGGAAGACGAGGGCGTAGCCCGGCACCGCGGCGAACGGCTCGAACATCAGGGGCCTGCCCTGGACGGTTTCTCCCGGGCCTCGGCGGGCTCGCCGGGCGGCAGGTCCGAGCGACCGGCCGCGGCCGCGTGGTCGAACGGCCCAGCGAGGGTCTCGAGCGCATGGTCGAGGACCGGAACGAGGGCCTCGAGCGACTCGAGCGCACCGTTCGGGCTGCCCGGCAGGTTGGCGATCAGGCTGCCGCCCCGGACGCCCACGACTCCCCGGCTGAGCGCCGCCATCGGCGTGCTCCGGCGGCCCTCGGCGCGCATTGCCTCGGCGAGGCCCGGCACCTCGTAGTCGATCACCGCGAGCGTCGCCTGGGGCGTCACGTCCCGCGGCGTCAGTCCGGTTCCGCCGGTCGTGAGCACGAGACGGTGGCGCGTCGCCGCGGCGACGAGCGTGGTCACGATCCGGGCCCGGTCGTCGGGGACGATCATCCGCTCGACCACGAACCCGAGCCCCTCGAGCCGCTCGGCGACTGCGCGTCCGGACGAGTCCTCGCGCTCCCCGGCGGCGCTCCGGTCGCTGGCGGTTATGACGATGGCGGTCCGGGCGGCCGGCGGGCGTCCGGCCTGGCGGGCTCCGGCCTCTCGAGTCACCGTCAGGTCTTCCTCCGTCCTCCGCCGATCCGGCCGGCCGTTCGCGGGCCCCTGGGTAGGCCCGGGTGGCGGCCGCCGCCGGCCTCGTCCCGATGCCATTCCCCACTCTTGCCGCCGGTCTTCGAGACGAGGTGGACCGACCGGATCTCGACCCCGCGCTCGACCCCCTTGACCATATCGTAGACGGTGAGCGCGGCCACGGAGGCGGCCGTCAGCGCTTCCATCTCGACGCCGGTCGGGCCGGTCGTCGCGGCCTCTGCGCGAACCCGGAGGCCGCCCGCGGCGCGGTCCGGCGTGACCGAGACGACGAGGTCCGTCAGCGGCAACGGGTGGCAGAGCGGGATGAGATCGCTCGTCCGCTTCCCGCCCATGACCCCGGCGAGCTCGGCGACGCCGAGGACGTCACCCTTCTCGTTGCCCCCATCGATCACGAGGCTGAGCGTCTCCGGCGAGAGCGTCACGAACGCCTCGGCGACGGCGCGACGGGCCGTTGCGGGCTTGGCCGACACATCGACCATCCGCGGCCGGCCGGACCGGTCGATGTGGCTGAGGCGCCGGCGCTCGGAGCGCGGTGCAGGCTGGCCGGTCGGCGGTCGATCCATCGTTCCTCCGTCGTCGTTTGTGCTCAGGGTTGGTCGAGCCACCAGAGCTCGACCTCGCTCCCTGCGGGCAGCTCGTCGTCGGACTCCGGGATGACCGCGAGCGCGTCCGCAGTGGCGAGCGCGGACAGCACGTGGCTGCCCTGCCCGCCGGCTAGGCCGGCGCGGACCCGGCCGCTGCCGTCCCGGATGGGGCGGCCGGCCTCGTCGCGCTCCGCGACGACGCGGAGGAACGCCCGGCGGCCGTGGCTCTTCGAGACCCGCTCGCCCAGGACGGCTCGATCGAGGGGCCGCAATAGCTGCCGGTGGCCGGCGAGCCGCCGGAGCGCGGGGCGAACGAACAGCTCGAACGTCACGAGGCTCGAGACCGGATTACCGGGCAGCCCGAACAGCAGCACCGGCGGGCCGCCGCCCGGCCGCTCCGCGGTCCCGAAGGCGAACGGCTTGCCGGGCTGGACGGCGACCCGCCACAGGTCGACCCGGCCGACGGTCTCGAACGCTTCCTTGACGACGTCGTACGGACCGACGGACACGCCCCCGGACACGATCACGGCGTCGGCGTCGCCGGCCAGGGCGGCGCGGAGTCTCGCAAGGACGTCGTCGAGCCGGTCGGCCGCGATCCCGAGATCGATCGGATCGCCGCCCGCGGCCGCGACCTGGGCGAGCAGCCCCGGCCGGTTCGCATCCGGGATGCCCGCCGGACCGAGCGGCTCCCCCGCCTCGCGAACCTCGTCGCCCGTCGCAAGGACCGCGACCCGCGGCTTTCGGTGGACACGCACCTCGGGAGCGCCCGCTCCGGCGGCGAGGGCAATCGTCGACGGCGTGAGCGCCGCACCCGCGGGGAGCACCACGGAGCCCGCTGACAGGTCGCTCGCCGCCGCCCGGACGGAGCCGCCGGGCGCAACCGTCACGTGAACGAGCACCGCGGCCGGGAGCGGCCCGGCGGCGTCGCGGCCGCGATCCCCCGGTCTGCCCGCCGCGTCGACGGGCGTCGTCTGCTCGACGGGGACCACCGCGTCCGCGCCCGGCGGCAGGACAGCGCCCGTCGCGATCCGGACCGCGGTTCCCCGGGCGACGGCCGCGTCCGGGGCCGCGCCCGCACGGACCTCCCCGACGATGCGCAGGCGCGTCGGGGCCTCCTCGGAGGCATCGGCGATGTCCACGGACCGAATCGCGTAGCCGTCCATCGCCGAGTTGTCCCACGGCGGCAGCGAGGTGGCCGCGACGACCGGCTCCGCCAGCACGCGCCAGAGACCGGCACCCACCGCGATCGACTCGGCCGGCATCGGGCCGGGGATCGTGGCGAGGACCTGGTCGCGCGCCTCGTCGACGCTCAGGAGGCGCGGCCGGTCTGGAGCAGCGGCAGCCGCCGCGGCCGAATCGGTCGCCTGTGCGCTCATCGGAGCGACACGCCTTCGATCTGCGCCCGGCTCTGGATCGTCATGACGATCGCCTTGCGAGTGACCACCCCGAGGAGCCGGACCCCCTCGACGACCGGCAGCCCGTCGAGACCGGTTCGCCGCAGGCGGTCGAGCGCGGACCACAGAGTGTCCTCCGGGCCGACGAGCGGCAGCGTCGGCGGGGCGACCATGAGGTCCTCCGCCCGGGTTGTCTGCCACGCCTTCCGACGGAGCCGGCGGAGCTGCGACGCGCCGATCAGGCCGACGACCACGTCGTCGCGAAGCACCGGCATTGCCAATCCCTCGCCGCCTTCGAGGAGCCGGTCGGCGAACGTGTCGACGGTCAGGTGCGGAGAGACCGTTCCGACCTCCTTGTCCATGACATCGCCGACCCGGAGGTCCTTCAGCAGCTCCTGGACCGCCAGCCGTCGGGTGATCCCGCGCGAGGCGCCGCCGAGGAACCAGCCGGACAGCCCCAGCATGAGCCCGTCCACCACGTCCTCGAGGAGGACCAGCACGAGGCCGGCGGCGATGAGCGCCCACCCGACGAACCGGCCGGTTGCGGCGGCCGTCCGGGCGCCTTCACGTTCATCGCCCTTGCGCGCCCAGACGGCAGCGCGGACGATCCGCCCGCCGTCGAGTGGGTAGGCCGGAATGAGGTTCACTCCGCCGAGGATGAGGTTGAGCACCGCGAGCAGGAGCGCAATAACCGCGGCCGTCTCGCCGACTGGATGCTGGGTCGCGTTTGCCACAAACGCCAGCAACATGAGAAGGACGCCGATCGCGAGACTGGCGACCGGCCCGGCGAGGGCGATCGCCAACTCGTCCCGCGGCCGGTCCGACTCGAGCTGGAACGACGCGCTCCCTCCGAAGAAGTAGAGCGTGATCGGGCCGACGTCGATGCCCCGGCGTCGGGCGACGACCCCGTGGGCGACCTCGTGGGCGAGGACGGACAAGAGGAACGCCCCGGCGGTGACGGCGCCGATGACCCAGCGGGAAACCGCATCCGTATCCGGCGCGAGGATTCGCACCTGGCCCTCGATGACGACGGCGACGAGGGCGACGATGAAGATCCACGACGGATGGATCCGGATCTCGAACCCGAACACGCGGGCGACGGGGATTCCGTTCACCGACCCACCTCGAGCGGGACCGCGCGCGTCACCGGCCTGCGCGAGCTGGTCCCGAGTCGGCGCTGGGCGAGCGCGGCGGCAAGGGCGGCGACTACGAGCACGACGGCCCCGACGACGAATGAAGTCTCCACCCAGAACTGGTACGGGAAGAGCTGGACGAGGCGATCGGTCGCCGGATCGAACGTGTAGTTGCCGCCGGCGAAGAACAGCCGGTGGAACGTCTCGAAGGCGAGGTCGAACGCGACGAGCCCCACGAGGCCGAGCGCGACGACGGCTCCCGCGGCGCCGAGCGCGCCGGCCCGGACGGGCCGCCAGAAGGCCGCTTCTCCCCGGCCGAGGCGATGTGCTGCGGCCAACACGACCACCGATGCGAGCGCGACGACGCCGAACCCGAGGAACACGCCGCGAACGTCCCGCATATGGCCACGCTCCTGGGCATTGAGCACGGGCTGTCCGCCGATCTCGACGTCGAAGTCCGGCGGCCCGAGGATGAGGTCCGCGAGGATCGCGTCGGTGGCTGTTCGCAGGTCGGTCGGCGAGAACCCAGTCCACGCGACGGCCCGGCTCCGGTCCTGCTCGAATGACACCCAGGCGGGGTTGAGGAACGGCAGGATCGCCAGCGCGAGGATCACGATCGCCGTGGCGACCGCGACGACGATCGAGGCCGCGACCCGCGGCAGACGCTCGCTCACCCGAGCATGGTAGCCCGTCCCCGCACGCAGACCTACCACGGACCGGGTGCGTAGACGCACCGGATCGTCCCGCTCGCCGGTCCCCTACTCGTCCTCGAGGGTCCGGGCCTGCTCCCACCAGCCAGCGATCGCGAGGTCGCTCGGTGGCTTCATGTTGAGCTCGAGCGCGGCCGCGTGGACCCGGTCCCGGAACGTGTCGCCGTCGAGGGCAAGGATGTCGCGGAGACCCTCGATGCCGGCCTGGATCATCAGCTGGTGGTCGTCCGGCCCGAACCCGGCGAGGTTGAGCATCAGGCCTTCGTCCCGCCAGGCGAGGACGTCGTTCGGCGACGCGTCGACCTGGTCGGCCAGGTACTGGCGCCGGGTCACAGTCTCGGAGACCTCGAGCAGCAGCCCTGTCGTGAACACGCCCTGGGCCTCGAGTCGGTCGAGGTGCACGGGCTCGATGCGGGTCAGCTCTGTGATCGGCGGCACGGGTCGATGATGCCACGAAGCCTGCCGCCCTTGTGCACAGGCGGTAGAGTCGATACCTTGACCGAGCAATCGACAGGGAGGAGCTATTAATGCCCAAGTACATGGACGTCCATACCGGGATGAAGGGGATCACCCCACAGGCGCTGCAGGAAGCCCACAACGCCGACCTCGCCATCCAGGCCGACGAAGGCGTCGACTTCCAGCGCGCCTGGGGAGACCCTGTCTCGGGGATGGTCTGGTGCATCGCCGAGGCCCCGAGCGCGGACGCGGTTCGGCGGATCCACGAACGAGCCGGACATCCGGCGGACGAGGTCTACCCGGTCCCCGTCGAGGTCTGACCTCCACCCCGAGGGTTACCTCTTCGGGAGATCGATGATCCGGATCTCCCGATCGTTGCCGTCGACGAGCCGCCAGCGGGCGCCGAGAGCCTTGTCCTGGCCCTCGAGCACCGCGTCGAGGGCCTGACGGACGGCCTTCTCCGGGTCCCTGGCCGACGCCGCCTCAGCAAGTCTCCTCTCGAGAGCGAGACGGGCCAGCGCGGGCTGCTCGTCGGCGATCTCGGCCCGGGCGACGCCTTCGGCGTTGGCAACTCCCTCAGCCGCCAGCCGCTTCACGAGCGCCGTCACCCGTCGGCGGTCGGCCTCGCTCAGCTTCCGGAGCCAGGCGGGTTCGGGCGGCGGCTCCGGCTTCTTCGGCAGCTCCTTCTCGCGCCTGCTGGTGCGCTCGATCCGCTCGGCGAGTGGCGATTGCGCCGGACCGCTGGACCGGGCCTCCTCGATCGCCTCCTTCGCCGCCGTGAGCGACGGGTAGGGTCCGCGCACCAACGGCAGCCCGAGCTCGTTTGTCTGCGTGTTGTCGACGATGACCCAGGTCCCGGACTGCGGCTCGATCGTGAACCGCCCGTCCTTCGTCTCCCAGCGCCCTCCGCCCAGTCGCTTGAGAGCCTCGCCGCTCGCCACTACGGGCCCGGCTTGTCGCCGAAGATCGTGTAGTGCCAGCCCTTCTCCGGCTCGCCGGTGAGCTCGAGCATGACGTGCTTGACCTGGGTGTACTCCTCGAACGAGTACGTCGACATGTCCTTGCCGAAGCCCGACTGCTTGAACCCGCCGTGGGGCATCTCGGAGGTGACCATGAGGTGGTCGTTGATCTGGACGTGGCCGAAATTCAGGACCCGCGCCGCCTCCATCGCCCGGAACACGTCGCGCGTCCAGACGCTCGCTGCCAGCCCGTACTTCGTGTCGTTCGCCTTCTCGAGCGCCTCCTCGTCGGTGTCGAACGGGAGGACGGCGAGGACTGGTCCGAACACCTCGTGCTGGACGATCTCGCTGTCCTGGGTAACGTCGGCGACGATCGTCGGGGCGTAGAAGGCGCCACCCTCGAGGCCGGCCACCTTCGGCCGGAAGCCACCCGTCACGATCGTCGCACCGGCCTGTTTCGCCCGCTGGACGAACCCGTCGACCCGCTCGACCTGCTGCTCCGAGATGAGCGTCCCCATGTCGGTCGAGGGATCGAACGGGTCGCCGACGCGCACTCCCTCGAACAGCTCCTTCGTCCGGGCGACGAACCCGTCGTGGACGGAGCGGTGGACATAGGCGCGCGTCGCGGCCGTGCAGTCCTGGCCGCCGTTGATGAGCGCGCCGGCGGTGGCGCCCCGAGCGGCGGCCTCGATGTCCGCGTCGGCGTGGACGATGAACGGCGCCTTGCCGCCGAGCTCGAGATGAACCCGCTTGAGGTTCGATGTCGCGAGCGCCTGGATTCGCTTGCCGGTCTCCGAGTCGCCCGTCAGCGAGATGAGGTCGACGTCGGTATGGGCCGCCAGCGCCGCTCCCACCACGTCACCACGGCCGGTGACGACGTTGAACACGCCGTCCGGCAGGCCCGCCTCCTTCGCCAGCTCGGCGAGGCGGATCGTCGTCAGCGGCGTCGCCGTCGCGGGCTTGAGGACGACCGAGTTGCCGGCCGCGAGAGCCGGCCCGATCTTCCAGATCGCCATCCACAGCGGGTAGTTCCAGGGCGCGACCTGGCCGACGACGCCGATCGGCTCGCGCCGGACGAAGCTCGTGTGGCTGCCCGTGTACTCGTACGCCGCCTTGCCCTCGAGGTTGCGGATCTGGGACGCGAAGAACCGCAGGTTGTCCGAGGCGAACGCGAAGTCCGAGTCGCGCCGCAGCTTGTAGGCCGTCCCGGTCTGGAGCGTCTCGAGGCGGGCGAGCTCGTCCGCGTGCTCGTCGAGGAGGTCGGACAGGCGGTTGAGGACCGCGACCCGCTCGGCGAGGAGCATCCGGTGCCAGCGGCCGTCGCGGAACGCGGCACGGGCCGCGGAGACGGCACGGTCGACGTCGCGCTCGGTGCCGCCCGGTACCCGGCCCACGAGCTCCCCGGTCGCCGGGTTGCCGACCTCGATCCAGTCGCCGGAGACGGAATCGGCACTCGCCCCGTCGATGAACATCCGCAGGTCGGGGGCGGCGGGGGCGGCCGGCACGGGGCCGGGAGACGAGGTCGGTCGCTCGGTCGTCGTCACCGAGGGAGTCTACGCCGAGGGCGTACGGCAGGCCCCCGCGAGGGCTACGATGCGGCCCCGACCTGTCAGGCCGGCGCTCGGAGGGGCTTCCATGTCCGTCTTGCGGTTCAGCGTCCTGCTCGTCGTGCTCGTCTTTCTCGCGGTCGTGGCCGGATGCGGAGGCACAGCCGCGCCGGGTACGAGTGCGTCCGTGGGCACGGCGGCCACGCCACCCCCAGAGGTCGAGCCTCCCGACGACGGCGGTGGGGCGGTGGACAACCCGCCGCTCGTGCCTGCCACGTACACGACCGGCACGTTGCACCTCGAGGTCACCGGCGACGTCAACAAGACCCTCGACCTTCCCCTCCAGGCCAACGCCAGCTTCACGGCCGAGGAGTCGACGATCCTGAGCTATGGTGACGCGAGCGGCGCCGGCGGCGGGATCATCCTCTCCGCGGACGTCAACGGGTTCACGGTCTCGAGCACCGAGATCTCGCTCGGGGGCTCGAATCAGGACGCCAACGTCTGCGCTGTCGTCGTGACCCAGTCGGACGCATCCAGGGTTGCCGGCACGATCGACTGCCGGGGAATCCTCGGGGTCGTCACCTCCGGCGCCAACCCGCGGAACGTTACGGTCGACGTGCGGGGCACGTACGAGGCGAGCCGCTGAGGCGACGCCCGGTCAGTCCGGCCGCTCCTCGAGCGGCACGTCCCAGTGCGCCTCGAGGAGCTCGAACCGGCGGCGCTCCTCCTTCCGGTATTTCTTCTGGTCCGGGAACAGCCGCTTCGCGATCTCCGCCTCCGAGTGGTCCTCGAGCGCCGCCCAGTCGCGGTACGTGATCGTCACGACCACGTCCCAGTCGGCCCGGCCGTCGCCGTGGAATCGCGGGACGAAGCGGTGGACATTGAGCAGCCGGCCAGCCTCGACCTGGGCCGTGAGGATTGGCAGGTGGTTGCGCTCGAACAGCTCGACGAACTCGTCGTGGGAACCCCAGCGCGTCTTGTAGAAGTAGAGGACGGTCACTGGTCCCGGCATCGGGGTTCTCCTCTTAGGCATCGAGTCTGGCCGCCTCGCGACGGAGGAGCTCCCACGCCCGTTCGACGTGGCGCGGCTCCGTCCGCAGGTTGCCGATCGCGACCCGGATCGCGAACCGGCCGGCCAGGCGGGTATGCGACAGGAACACCTCGCCGGTCTGGTTGACGGCGTCCATCAGCGCCGTGTTGAGCTCGTCGATGGCCGCGTCGTCGTCTGCCAGACGAGCCGATCGGTAGCGGAAGCAGACGGTCGAGAACGGCACCGGGGCGAGCCGCTCCCAGCCTTGCTCAGCGTCGATCCAAGCAGCGAACGTCTCGGCCAGCGCGATGTGCCGCCTGATCCGGCGGCGCAGGCCCTCGAGCCCGAACCAGCGCAGCTGGATCCACAGCTTGAGCGCGCGGAACCGCCGCCCGAGTTGCGGCGTGTACTCGTTGTAGTCGCGGACCGGCGTCTCCCGATCGAGCGTGCGGAGGTATTCGGGCACGAGGCTGAACGCGTCGCGCAGGCTGCTCATCCGGCGGGTGAGCAGCAGCGATGCGTCGAGCGGCGTGAACAGCCACTTGTGCGGGTTGACGACGATCGAGTCGGCACGTTCCCAGCCGGCGAACGGTCCGCGGCGGTCGGGCAGGATCGCGGTCGCGCCGGCGTAGGCGGTGTCGACGTGAAGCCACAGGCCCTCGCGCTCGGCGACGTACGCGATCAGGTCGACCGGGTCGACCGAGGTCGACGACGTCGTACCGACGGTCGCGACGACGGCGATCGGCCGTCGCCCGGCAGCGCGATCTGCGGCAATCGCGTCGGCGAGCGCATCGACGCGCATCTCGAAGTTGTCGTTCGCCGGTACCTTGACGAGCCCGTCCCGGCCCAGCCCGAGGGTCATGCACGCCTTGTCGATCGAACTGTGGGCTTCGGTCGAGGCGTACACCCGTGGCGCACCGAGGTCCGGCCGCCCGGCGAGCCCGCGCGCCGCTGCGTCGAGGCCGGCCGTCTCGCGGGCGGCCGCGAGCGCGATGAGCGACGAGGTTGAGGCAGTGTCGGTCAGCAGGCCGTCGAAGGTCTCGGGCAGGCCGAGCGCCTGGCGAAGCCAGTCGACGACGACTCCCTCGAGCTCCGTCGCGACCGGCGACGTCCGCCAGAGCATCGCGTTCGAGCCGATGCCGGCGGTGAGCATCTCGCCGAGGATCCCGGCCCCGGACGCGGTCGTCGGGAAGTACGCCATGAAGCCTGGATGCTGCCAGTGGGTGACGTTCGGCTCCACGAGCGCGCGGTAGTCGGCGAGGATCGCGCCGAGGCTCTCCGGCTGTTCAGGGGGTGAGGGCGCGAACAGCGGCCGGAGCGAGCCCGGCTCGACGTTCGGGAAGACGGCGTGGCGCTCGACGTTCGCGAGGTAGTCCGCGATGAGGTCGACGACCTCGTGTCCGGCGGCCCGGAACGACTCCGGATCCATGTCGGTCAGGCCGGTCGCCTGCTCGGGATCGAGGTCGGAACTCATGGCGGGCGCACGCTCGGGCTCCCTCATCGCCGGAGTGTAAGCGAGGCCCGGGCGACCGGCGGCAGACGAAACGTGGCTGTAAGCCGTTCGTGGCCCTGCCGCCACTCCGAACAGCTGGCGCGCCGTCAGGGCGCCCGAAACAACATCAACTCGGCGTGGCCGGCGATTTGCAGACTGCTATTTGCAGGGAAAGGCAAAGGGCGAGCGTTGCTACCAGTGCAGGATGAACACCGGCGCCATGGCCGCGAGCGCGGCCAGAAGCTGAACCGCGAGGACAAGGGTCCCTGACCTGGGGGCACGCGGTAACGACGTAACGGCGAAGTAGAAAATGACGGGCAGCTGCGCCACCATGAGCGCCTGCCAGAGGTGCGCAGCGGTCCCCTCATCCGGCTCGGCGCCAACGCCAATGGTCGCAATGCGGGCAGCGATCACGCCGACGGCCGCGAGCGACATCATTACCGGAGCGAAGGCGCTCGGGCGTCGCAGGAGGCCGTCCATGGCTTGATTCTAGGCTCGAGGACGTCGCCCGGGCGGGGAATTGGTCGGGGCGGCCGGATTTGAACCGACGACCACCAGTCCCCCAGACTGGTGCGCTACCAGACTGCGCCACGCCCCGACAGGCGACGAGTCTAGCAGAGGGTGTCTCGGCAGCCAGGGGGCACTCAGCCCGGGACTTGAGCCTCGCCGAGCCGGTCGAGCCAGCGCTGGAAGTCGGCCAGCTCGTCCTTCGACTCGCGGGAGAGAAGGTCGATGAGGCAGCGCTGCACGCTCTTGCCCTCGAACAGCGCGTTGTGGACCTCCTGGGCGATCGGCATTTCGACGTCGTGGCGACGGGCGAGGGCGAGCGCCGCGTCAACGGTGTAGGCGCCCTCGGCAACACCGGGGAGAGACGCCTCGATGTCCGCCCACTTCCCACCCTTGGCGAGCTCCTCGCCGAGCCGGTGGTTGCGCGACAGGCGCGAGCCGCACGTGGCGATGACGTCGCCGATCCCCGCGAGGCCGGCAAACGTGAGGGGGTTTGCGCCGGCGGCGATCCCGACGCGCGTCATCTCGGCCAGGCCGCGTGTCATGAGCCCGGCCTTGCCGTTGTCGCCGAAGCCGAGGCCGTCGGCCGCGCCCGCGGCGATCGCGAGGATGTTCTTCAGCGCGCCGGCGAGCTCGACGCCGAGGATGTCCGAGTTGACGTAGAGCCGGAACTCCCGCCGGCCGAGCCGCTCGACGATCCGATCCGCCAACTCCGGGTCCTCCGCGGCTACGACGGCCGAGGCGGGGAGGCCTCGGGCGATCTCCGTCGCGAGATTCGGGCCGGACAGCGCGGCAATCCGGGTGGGAGGTATCGAGCCGGCGTCGGCGATGACCTCGCTCATCCGGAGGAGCGTGTCTCGCTCGAGGCCCTTCACGACCGACAGCACGTCCGCCGACGCGGGCACGAACGGAGCGACGCGCTTGACCAGACCGCGGACGTGCTGCGACGGCACCGCGACGACGACCAGATCGGTTGCGTCGCGCAGCCGCTCCGGGTCGGCGGTCGCCTCGAGCCCGTCGGGCAGGTCGATCCCGGGGAGCCGGCGCTCGTTGCGCCGCTCGCGCTGGATCCGATCCGCCGTCTCCGCCGAGTGCGACAGGAGCAGCACGGGCTCCTGCCGGCCGATGATCGCGGCGAGCGTCGTGCCCCACGCTCCCGCCCCGACGACCGCGACGCGCGCCACCCTCAGCTCCGTCGGGTCGGCGGGCGCCGGCCGCGCGGCGTGGAGCGCGACCCGCCACTCTTGCTCATCGCCGCCCGGGCCGCCCGCGCCGGACGGCGGCGCGGCAGCTTGATCGAGCTGCGGTCCCGGAACACGAGCCGGATCGGCGTCCCATCGAACCCGAACGCCTCGCGCAACCGGTTCTCGAGGTACCGCCGGTAGCTGAAGTGGATCGAGGCCGCGTCGTTGGCGAAGAACACGAACGTCGGTGGCGCGACCGCGACCTGCGTCGCGTAGAAGAGCTTCGGGCGGCGACCCTTGACCATCGGCGGAACGTTCCGATCGGCGGCCGCGGACACGAGCCGGTTCAGCTCGCCGGTGGAGATGCGCTTCCGTCGCTCGCCCCAGATGTCGACCGCCGCCTCGAGCACGCGTTCCACCCGCTGGCCGGTCTTCGCGCTGATCGACACGACCGGCGCGAAATCGAGGAACGGCGTCTGGCCACGGATCCACTCGACGTACTGGTCGAACGTCCGATCCGTCTTGTCGGCGACGAGATCCCACTTGTTGACCGCGACGACGAGCCCCTTGCCCTCCTCGACGACATAGCCCGCGACGTGTGCGTCCTGGGCCGTCAGTCCCTCGACGGCGTCGATGACGAGGACGGCCACGTCCGACCGCGAGATCGCCTTCAGCGCGCGGAGCGTCGAATACTTCTCCGCGGCGGGGCCCGACGCGACCTTGCCCCGGCGCTTGATCCCGGCCGTGTCGATGAGCACGATCTCGCTGCGACCCCAGCGCAGCCGGGTGTCGATCGAGTCGCGGGTCGTCCCCGGCACTTCTGAAACGATCAAACGTTCCTCGCCCAGGAGCGCGTTGAGCAGGCTCGACTTCCCGACGTTGGGACGGCCGACGAATGCGATTGCCGCGGGTGAGCGGTCCGCGTCGGCGGCGATCTCGGCATCCCAGCGCGCGGCCGCAACGTCCTCGACGGTCGGGCCGTCATCCGCGGCACCGTCTCCGTCTTCCTCGCCGTCGGTCTCGTCACCCTCACCGACGACGTACGGCTCGAGGCGCCCGGCCGCCATCTCCCGGGCGAACTCCTCGGCGTCGTCCGCGCGTTCCTTGCGCGACCGCTCCTCGTCGCTCTCCGGCGGCAGTGCCCCGACGAGCGCGTCGAGGAGCTCGGCGACGTTGCGGCCGTGGGACGCGGAGATCGGCCAGGTCTCCTCCCAGCCGAACGCGTGGAACTCGGCGGCCTCGAGCTCGCGCCGCTCGTTGTCTGCCTTGTTCACGGCCATGAGGACCGGCGCCTTCGCCGCGCGCAGCAGCTCGGCCGCCTCCTGGTCGGCGGGGGTGATCCCGGCCGCGGCGTCGACGACGAACAGGATCGCGTCCGCCTCCACGATCGCGAGGCGGGCCTGCTCCTGGACCTTCAGCTCGATCGGGTCGTCGGGCGAGAGCTCGAGTCCGCCGGTGTCGACGACGACGAACCGCCGGCCGTTCCACTCGGCCTCGCCGTACAGGCGGTCGCGGGTCGTCCGGGCGCGGTCTTCGACGATCGCAGTTCGGTGCCCGACGATCCGGTTGAACAGCGTGCTCTTGCCAACATTCGGGCGACCGACGATCGCGACGATCGGGATTCCCCGATCCGGGGTCGGATTCGGGGCGGCCACCGGACTACGCCGCGCCGGACGTCGGGGCGGCGATCGGCTTCGGCAGGGACGTCGTGCGGCCGGCCGGCGTGGCGGCCGCCGCGAGCGCGGCACCGGCGAGCTCGTCCGCGCGAGCCGCGACTTCGAGGGTGCCGGCCATCTCGAGGATCCGCCGGGCGACCGAATGAAGGTCCTCGATCGGGGTCGACGTGCCGCCGGTGACGCCGACCACACGGACACCGTCGAACTCGGCCGGATCGGTGAGGTCGCGGACGCCCTCGATCTGGATCGCCGGCGTTCCGGCAATCCCGCACAGCCGGGTGAGCTCCTTCGTGTTGGCGCTCGAGCGGCCCCCGACGACCACCATCTTGTCGACCTCACGGGCCGCCTCGAGGGTGTCTTCCTGGCGCCGGATCGTGACCGGGCAGACGGTGTTGACGATCTTCAGCTCGTGGCTCCGCGAGACCATGTATGCGGCGAGCTTCTCGAACTTCCAGGGTGGCTGGGTGCTCTGCGAGATCAGCGCCATCTTCTTCTTGCGCGGGATCTGCTCCCAGTCGTCCTCCTCGTCGACGACGATTGCGTCGGGCGCGAAGCCGAGCATCCCGACGACCTCGGCGTGGTTCGGCGTCCCGAGGAGGACGATCGTGTAGCCCTCCTCGACGAGCTTGGCGAGCTCCTTGTGCTCCTGGAGCACCCACGTGCACGTTCCGTCGATGACCTCGAGGCCGCGGGCGTTCGCGCGCTCCATGACGTCGGGCCGGACGCCGTGGGCGCGGATCACGACAGCCGAACCGTGATCGACGTCGTCGAGCGCATCGACCGTCTGGATGCCGAGCTGCTCGAGCTCCGCGATCACACCCTCGTTGTGGACGACCTGGCCGAGGGTGTGGGTCGCCTTACCGGCGGCCGACGCCTCCTTGGCCTTGTCGATCGCCTCGCGCACGCCGTAACAGAAGCCGGTGCGCTTCGCGATGTGGATTTCCTGCACGGTTCCCATACGGCTCAAGTATCGCACGGGGCCCCGTTTCGACCCATCGCGCGGGGGCTTTCCTCTCACTGGCCACCCCCGGTGGCCGGAGAGCCGGTTCCGGGTCTGGGGAGCGGCGAATCGCGTCCGGATCGAGCACGGATCAGGCGGCCGAGACGTCCCCCGGGCCGAGAAATCGGGCCTCAGGCCACGGGCAGTGGCAAATGACAGGAAAGAGCCGGGCCCTGGGCAGGCTACCCGTAGACGCCTCGCTGGCGGGCCGGCAGGAGCTCCGCGATCCGGCGCATCAGGCCGGTCGTGGCCGCGGTCTTGGCTTCGCGGCCTCGGAGGCCCGCCGGGACCTCGTCGGCGAGCCGGAACGGCCGGCCGACCGTCACCGTGACATGGCCCCCCGGCCGCGGCAGCTTCTGGCCCTTCGGCCACACCTTGTCGCTACCGGCAATCCCGATCGGAACGATCAGGGCCCCGGTCCGCAGCGCGAGCATCGCGACCCCATCCCTGGAGCGCTGGAGCCGGCCATCCGGCGACCGCGTCCCCTCCGGGAAGACGAACAGGACCTGCCCCTCGTCAAGGATGCGCCGGGCGGTCCGGAACGCCTCGACGTCGGCCGTCGAGCGGTCGACAGGGTGAATGCCGCCGTTGCGGGCCATCCAGCCGATGATCGGCCAATCGAAGATCTCCTTCTTCGCCAGCCAGTGCATCCGCCGCCCGAGGCTCAGAGTGAGGACCGCCCCGAGGACTACGGGGTCGGCGTTCGAGGCGTGGTTGGCGGCCAGGATGACTGGCCCCGTTCGGGGGATCGCCGCGAGGTCGCCCTCGACGCGGAGGCGCACGAACGCGGAGAGCACCACCCGCACGACCCGCGCGAGCAGCATCATCCACCACGCAATGTGGCTCTCGAGCGGCTCGGGGCCGGTCGATGACGCGGTCCGCTCGGCCTTCCGAATCGCATCGGTCACCATCGCCACGGTCTGTTCGAACCGGTTCCCGTCGGTCACGAGGATCCGGGCGTCGTCCGCGGGCCGCAGCGGCGCCACCGTCCGGGTGCTGTCGAGCTCGTCGCGCCGGCGCAGCTCGGCGAGGATCGCCAGACCCTCCGGCCCGGCCGGGTCGATGCCCCGCTCCTCGGCCCGCCGCCGGGCCCGCTCTTCCGCCGAGGCGCTGAGGAAGACCTTTAGGTCCGCGTCGGGCAAGACGACCGTGCCGATGTCGCGGCCCGCGACGATGATCCGGCCGCCGTCGGCGATCGACCGCTGGCGCTCGAGCAGCGCGGCGCGCAGCTCCGGGACGCGCGAATAGGCCGAGACGCGGCGGTCGACTTCCTCGGTGTGGACATCGTCGGTCTCGTCGATCCCGTCGACGAGGACCCTGGCCAGGCGGCCCTTGTCATCGGGGGCCAGCTCGATCTCCCTGACGAGGCCGACGAGTCGCGCGACGTCGTCCGGCTCGATCCCCCGCCGGTTGGCGAGCCTCGTGGCAGCCCGGTAGAGCAGGCCCGTGTCCATGAACCGGTACCCGAGCTCGAGCGCGGCCGCCGCGCCGACGCTCGACTTCCCCGACGAGCCCGGCCCGTCGAGGGCGACGACGAGGCGCGGCTGCTCAGCCATCCCGGCGAGGATACCGGCCCCCGCCTCCCGCGAGGCCGCGGACTTCCTCGGGGCGGAGGCGCCGCACGCGACCGCTCGCCAGGTCGTCGATCCGGAGCGACCCGATCCTGACGCGGACGAGCCGCTCGACGGGCATTCCGACGGCGCCGAACATCCGGCGGAGCTGGCGCTTCCAGCCCTGGTTGAGGACCGCCCGGTACCACGTGAGGCGATCGGCCGGCGGATCCAGCAGGGCGAGCAGCCTCTGCGTCTCCGTGGACGTCGCCGCCCGCAGCGGATGGGAGAGCCGGGCGAGACCCTCATCGAGCGGGATCCCGGCGCGCACAGCGGCGACCTGCGCTTCGTCGAGCGGCATCTTCAGTCCGACCGCGTACTCCCGCTCGACACCGAACCGCGGGTGGAGCACCCGCTCCGCCCACTCCCCGTCGTTCGTCAGGAGGATCAGTCCCTCCGAGTCCTGGTCGAGCCGCCCGACCGGGTAGAGGCGGGCTCCGTCCGGGACGAGCGCGGTGGGGACGAGGTCGAGAACCGTTCGCTCGGCATGGCGATCACGGACGGTCGACGTGACGTCGGGCGGCTTGTGGAGCGCGAGGTGGACGTGAGCGGCGGCGCCCGGAATCGGCCGGCCGTCGACCTCGATCCGGGCCGTCGCCGGATCGACCCGGTCGCCGATCGCGGCCCGCCGCCCGTCGACCGTCACCCGACCCGCGGCGATCAACTCCTCGCTCCCCCGCCGTGACGCGACGCCGGCCGCCGCGAGGACCTTCTGCAGCCGCTCGGGCGGCATCAGTCGATGCCGCCGCCCGGCTCGTCCCCGGCTTCGCCGCCGGCTCGGACGCCGGTCGTGGGCGCGAGCGCGTCGCCCCCCTCCTCCGCGAGCCGGGCCGCGACATCCACGTCGAGCGGCGGCAGCTCGTCGAGGCTCGTGAGCCCGAACCGCTCGAGGAACTCGAAGCCGGTGCCGTAGAGGAACGGCCGGCCCGGCCCCTCGGCTCGGCCGAGCTCGACGATGAGCCGGCGGTGGAGCAGCGTCCGGATCGTGTAGTCGGAGTCGACGCCCCGGATCCGCTCGACCGCCGACCTCGTGACGGGCTGCCGGTAGGCGACGATCGCCGCGGTCTCGAGCGCCGCCGGCGACAACCGCACTGCATCCGCGCCGACGTAGCGTGCGACGAGGGCGCCGCCCGCCGGGGCGGTCACGAGCTCGACCCGGTCGCCCGACGCCACGAGCCTGATCCCCCGCTCGCGAAGGCTGATCTCCAGGTCGCCGAGCATCGCGTCGACGGTCGCCCGGTCGACGCCCGCGAGCGCCGCGATCTCGCGCCGGCTGAGCGGCCGCTCGGCGACGAAGAGGAGCCCTTCGAGGGCGGCCTCGGTCAGCTCCCCGGGCGCGGTGTCCGCCGGGGGTTGGGACTCCCGCGGCTCGGTTCCGTTCGTCTCCATCTCGCTCATGAGAACGACTCCAGCGACTCGTCGATGGGTTCGTCCGTCGCGCCGTCACCGGGGATGCCGGCCGCCGCCCGCTCCTCGGGAGTCACGTTGCGGGCGACGATCGGGCCCCACGGCTCGGCCTGTTCGACGACGATCTCGTGCCGCTTCACGAGCTCGAGCATCGCGAGGAACGTCACCGCGACCACGACCCGATCACGGACGCCCCGGAGGAGCTCCTGGAGCACAACCGCGTCCGCGTCACCCAGGGCGGACCGGATGACCGCCGCCCGCTCCGCCAGCGTGATGACCCGCCCGACGACCTCGGGCGGCGGCTCCGGCGGCGGGGCGATCCGGGCCAGCCCATCGAGCGCCAGCCCGAGGAGGGCCGGATCGAGCGGCGGGCCCTCGACCGGTCGAGCCCCCGCGAGTGCCGCCGCCTGGGCGACGGACGGCTCGCGGCGGAACAGGCCCACCCGGCGGACCGCCTCCGCCTGGAGGCGCGCGCCGGCGTCGCGGTACGCCTTGTAGAGGAGCAGCCGCGCCCGGAGCTCCGCCTCCGGGTCGAGGCCCTCGTCGAGGGCCCCTGCGGCGGCCTGCGGCTGGCGCGGCAGCATCGCCCGGCTCTTGATGAGGATCAGCTGGCTGGCGATCGCGACGAACGAGCTGACGTTGCCGATCCGGTCGCCGTCGAGGCCGGCGAGCGCGTCGAGATAGGCGTCCGCCACGGCCCCGAGCGGGACCGTCAGCACGTCCATCTCGCGCGCCTCGATGAGCGAGAGCAGGAGCGCGAGCGGCCCTTCGAACGACTCGATCTGGACCCGGGTCGCCGCCTCGGGCCGGCGTCCCTCTCCGAAAACGACGGCTGGCATGACCATCGTCTAGTTCGCCTCGTCGGCGAGGCGGAGAAGCTCGCCGAACTCGGGGTCGACCGGCTCTTCCTGGTGGCGGATCAGCTCGACGGTCCGCGCGCCGCAGCCCGCCGCCGCGGCGAGGGCCGCCGAGCGCTCGGCGTGGTCGTGCAGGCGGTCGAGCGGCACGCGGAACCCGGGCACAAGCGCTGCCACTCGCCAGATCCAGGCACCGTACGCCTGGCCGAGAGAGAACGCGACCCGTGGCCAGACCCCGGTCCCCCCCTTGCCGGCGTCGTGGAGGAGTCCCGCGAGGAGGACCTCAGGATCGTCGATCCCCCCCTCCCGGAGCGCCGCCGCGACGTCGAGCCCGTGACGCCGGTCGGCGACGTGCATCGCGTCGAACAGGCGCTGCTGGGCCGGCGACAGCCAGCCTTCAAGCGCCGACCTCTCCGTTGCGCTCACCCGCGCCCGGAGATGGCCGGCGAACCGGCGGGCCTTATGCCCCCACCAGGAAGCGGAAGATCGCATCGATGATCGGAAAGATGATTCGGGCCCCGATCGAGTCGCCGGGCGGGAAGAAGAACAAGAGGATCAGGACGATGAAACCGTACTGCTCGAGAATCGGGCGCCATTGCCACACGAGCCGCGGATTGAGGAACGCGAACAGAACCTTCGACCCGTCCAGCGGCGGAATCGGAACGAGGTTGAACAGCATGAGGATGAGGTTCAGCTGGACGAAGATGATAAGGATCGGGAAGAACAGACCCACCTGGTCGACGAGCTCAGGGTGGTCGAGGATGTAGCGCAACGGGAGCGCGGCGGCCGCGGCGAGCACGAGGTTCGAGGCCGGGCCGGCGAACGCCACGATCGCCTCGCCGTACCGGCCGTTCCGGAGGTTCACCGGGTTCACCGGCGTCGGCTTCGCCCAGCCGAAGCCGAAATTCCCGCCGGAGGCAAGGACCGAAACGGCGAGGATGATGCCGCCGATCGGGTCGAAATGGACGATCGGGTTGAGCGTCAGCCGCCCGAACAGCTTGGCGGTCCCGTCACCCAGGCGGAACGCGGTAAGCGCATGGGCGAACTCGTGAATCGGGAACGCGACCAGCAGCATGATCGCGACGACGATGACCGCGGCGATCAGATCCGAGGAGGGCACGCAGACCTCAGGGTTCGGGTCGGGACGGAGCCTATCGTAGCGCCGGGCTCAGAGCCGGGTCAGAGGCGGGCCAGGAGCTGCGCCTTCTTCGCCTCGTACTCCTCGGGGCTGATCGCATTGCGGTCCCGCAAGTCCGCGAGGCTCGCCAGCGCGCGGGTCACCTCGTCCGAGCTCATCTCACGAGGCGGAGGGGCGGGGGCGGCCGGCGGCGGCATCGCCACTCCACCCCGGAGCGGCGGGCCCGGCAGCGGCCGGTTGTAGTCGCCTTCGAGGTCGTGCTTCTGGTTGAGCATCTCGCGCTTGAAGCGCGGCGCCGCGTTGAGCATCCGGTACTCGTCGATCGCGACGTCCGCCGCGGTGAGGATGTCGAGGTCGCCGTAGTTGAAGAGCCGGCCCCACAGGTCCTGGGTGAGGACCGCGTCGTTGATCTTCTCGAGCGAGCTGTCAGCGGAACGCTTGTTGATGATGCCCTCGACCTTCACGACCCGGCGGTTCGTGACGAGGTAGTCCTGCGACACCCACGTCCAGTAGATCTTCACGAGCCAGAGGAGCGAGATGACGAAGCCACCCAGGACGACGTAGCCGATGATCGTCCGAACCTGGCCGTCATTCATCGTCGTGCTGAAGACGAGCAGGGCGAGGCTCGCGATGAACAGGAGCCATGGCCAGCGGGCCTCGATGATCGTGGCCAGCGGGTGCTGACGCGTCCGGAGGACGACCTCCTCGCCCTCGGACAGCAGCGAGTCGGCGTAGCGTGTCATCCCTGGTCGCTCCCTCTCAAGCTCGCGGGTGGGCGCGGGCGTAGACCGCTCGGATCCGCTCCCCCGTCAGGTGGGTGTACAGCTGGGTCGTGCTGATACTCGCATGACCGAGCAACTCCTGGACGATCCGCAGGTCGGCACCGCCCTCGAGCAGGTGGGTCGCGAACGAGTGACGGAGGGTGTGGGGGCTGACCCGATCGGCCAGTCCGGCCCGGCGGGCCGCGGCCTTGACCGTCCCCCAGCCCTGCTGTCGCGCGAGCCGCCGGCCGCGGTCGCCGAGGAACAGTGGACCGCCGCGGGACGGCGCCACGTGACCCACCTTCAGGAGCTCCGGCCGCCCATCCCCGATCCAGCGGCCCAGCCAGTCGACGGCCACCTCGCCGACGGGGACGAGCCGCTCGCGATCGCCCTTGCCGATGACCCGCACCGTGCCCTCGTCGAGGGACAGGTCCTCCCGGTCGAGCCGGAGCGCCTCGGAGATCCGCAGCCCGGAGGCGTAGAGCAGCTCGAGCAACGCCCGGGCGCGGAGCGCTCCGGCCGGGGCGATCTCGGGACCGGCCGCGGCCTCGAGCAGGCGCTCGACTTCCTCGACGGTCAGCGTCTCCGGCAGGAGCCGCGTCTGCCGCGGCAGGTCGAGCCGGGCGGCGACGTCGACCTCGATGAGGCCCTCGCCGTAGGCGAACCGGTAGAGGCCGCGGATCGACGCCGCGCGGCGGCGGAGGCTCGTCGGGGCGAGGCCCGGCGCGGCCCGCGAGCCGCGCTTCGTCCGTTCGCCGAGGTACCGCACGGCCGTCTCCGGGGACGCCGCCCAGTCCGCGTCGTCTGCGCTCTCCGCGCCGCGCCCGATCGCCGAACCGAAGTCGCGGAGGTCCGCGGCATACGCCCGGATCGTGGCCGGGGCGAGCCCGCGCTCGACGCGCAAGAACATCAGGTACTCGTCCACCGCCCGCTCGAACGGAACCCGCGTCGCGATCGCCATGCCGATCAGCCCGAGGCGAGCAGCTCGCCGCGCCAGCCCTCGGCCCGGTCGAGCAGCTCTCGCGCCGACGCGAGTGCCGCCGTGCCGCCACTCCCGCCGAGCATCTGGGCGAGCTCGACGATCCGGCCCTCGTGGTCGAGCGCCCGGACCTCCGTCACCGTCCGGCCGTCGCGCTCCCGCTTGGAGATCTGGAAGTGGGCGTCCGCGTACGCCGCGATCTGGGGCAGGTGGGTCACGCACAGGACCTGGTGGCGCCGGGCGAGCGCCCACAGGCTCCGCCCGACCGGATCCGCGCTCCGCCCGCCGATCCCCGTGTCGACCTCGTCGAACACCAGCGTCGGCGTGTCGTCCGCGGTCGCGAGCACCTGCTTGATCGCGAGCGCCACCCGCGACAGCTCGCCGCCGGACGCGATCTTCGCCAGCGGCCGGGGCGGCTCGCCGGGGTTCGGCGCGAGGCGGTACACGACCTCATCGATCCCCGACGCGTCGAAGACGACGGCGTCCCCGTCGATCTCGACGGCCGGCTCGTCCTTGCCGGCCGGCCGCCGCCCGAGGCCCACCTCGAACACCCCGGCCGGGAAGCCGAGCTCGACGAGGAGCGCCCCAACAGCCTCTGCGAGCTCGTTCGCGGCCGCGCGACGTCGCTCCGACAACGCAGCGCCGGCCGCGGCCACCTCCGCCAGGAGCGCGGCGTCATCCGCCTGCCTGCGGGCCCGCTCCCCATCGAGCCCGCGAAGACGCTCACCCTCCGCGGCAGCGTTCTCGCCGTGGGCGATGACGGCCGTCTCGTCGTCGCCGTAACGCCGCTCGAGCCCGTAGATCAGCGACAGCCGTTCCTCGAGGCGGGCGAGCGCGGCCGGGTCGTGATCGACGCCATCGGCAAGGGCGCGGACCTCGGCGGCGACATCGGCGAGCTCCGCCTCGAGGCCGGACAGGCGCTCGGCGATCGGCTCGAAGCGCGGGTCGACCCGGGCGAGTGACCGCGCCTCGCGCAGGGCGAGCGCCGTGACGTCCCGCGCTCCCCCACCCTCGCCGGTGAGCGCCTCGGCCAGGGTCGCGCTGCCGCGCGCGATCGCCTCGCCGTGCTGGGCCGCCGCCAGCCTCGTCCGGATCTCCGCCGCCTCTCCCTCGCGCAGGCGGGCCGCGGCGATCTCCGCCGCCTCGTGCTCGAGCAGCTCGAGCCGTCGGGCGAGCTCGCGCGGATCGAGCGACAGCTCGGCGAGCGCGGCGCGGTTCGAGCGCCAGCGCTCGACGGCGTCGGCCATCGTCGCGCGGGCTTCCTCGTGGCCGCCGAACGCGTCGAGCAGGTCGCGCTGCCAGCGCTCGTCGAGCAGCCGTTGCTGCTCGTGCTGCCCGTGGATCTCGACGAGCGGCCCGGTCGTCTCGGCCAGTCGCGCGGCCGTCACGGTCTGGTCGTCGAGCCGGGCCGTCGACCGTCCCGACGAGGCCACCTCGCGGATCGCGATGAGGGGTTCCGGCAGCCGGTCGAACAGGGCCTCGACGCGCGCGGCGTCCGCTCCGTGGCGAACGAGGGTCGTGTCCGCGCGCGCCCCGAGCGCCAGCCCGAGCGCGTCGATCAGCAGGCTCTTGCCGGCGCCGGTCTCCCCGGTCAGGACATTGAGGCCGGGGCCAAGCTCGAGCCGGAGCCGATCGATGAGCGCAAGGTCCGTGACGGCGAGCTCGAGCAGCCGCCCGGGACCGACCGCCTCGGCCGCGGCCACGCCGATCTCCGCCGCGGTTGCCTCGCTCACGACGGCAGCAGCTCCACCTTCGTCCGGACGAGGTCCCAGAACGGCTGCGAGCCGCGCGGCTCGACGAGCCGGATCGGGCGCTCCGCCGCCCGGACCTCGACGACGTCGCCGACGGCGATCGGGAGGTCCTCGCGCCCGTCGACGCTGACGAGCGCCTCGTGAGCGTCAACGACCCGGCATCGGACGGTCTGGTCCGGGCCCACGACGACCGACCTGATCGCCGACAGGTACCCGGCGATCGGGGTGACGACGAGGTTCCGGGCGACGGGGTCGACGATCGGTCCGCCGGCCGAGAACGAGTAGCCGGTCGAGCCGGTCGGGCTCGCCACGATGAGCCCGTCGGCGACGAAGGTCGCGAGGTGGGAACGATCGATCGTCACGTCGAGCCGGCACACGCGGGCGAGTGAGCCGCGGGCGACGACGACGTCGTTGAGCGCGTAGTGGTCGAACTCGCCGCCGGTTCGGCCGCCCGGCAGGATCCGGGCCTGGAGCGTCATCCGCTCGTGGATCTTGAACTCGCCGGCGACGAGCTGGGCGAGGATCCCTTCGAGCTCGTTCGCCTCAACCTTCGAGAGGAAGCCGACCTTGCCGAGGTTCACCCCGAGGATCGGCACGTCCACCTCGGCGACGGCCCGCGCTGCGCGGAGGAACGTCCCGTCGCCCCCGAGCACGACGAGGATGTCCGTCGTCGGCAGCTGCTCGAGCAGCGAGGCCAGCTCCTCGGAAGGCGCCGCCCAGTGATCGACGCCGCGGATCCGGCACCACCCGGCGGCCCGCTCGCGGAGCTCGACCGCGGCATCGTTCGTCGGGTTGTACGCGAACCCGAGGCGCTTCGCGGTCATCCGCCGGTTGCCTCGGCGACCTTGCCGGCGAGGTCTGCGCAGTCAGGACCGGTCCCGACGTAGACGAGGAACTCGCGGTTGCCCTCCGGCCCGAGGATCGGCGACGCGGTCACCCCGCGCGTGCCGAGGCCTCGCCGGCGTGCCTCGGCGACGATCCGCTCGAGGACCGCACGGTGGGCCGCCGGGTCGCGGACGATGCCGCCCTTCGCCTCGCCCCGCCCGACCTCGAACTGGGGCTTGACGAGCGCGACGATCTCTACCCGATTCCCCCCGAATGTCGATGTAACGGGCCCGAGGACGAGCGCGAGCGAGATGAACGAGACGTCGATGACGGCCAGGTCGATGGGCTCGGGCAGCGTCCCCGCCGCGAGGGTTCGGGCGTTCGTACGCTCCATGGAGACGACACGGGGGTCTCGCCGGAGCGGGTCGGCGAGCTGCCCGCGTCCCACGTCGACCGCGTAGACGCGAACCGCGCCACGCTGGAGGAGCACGTCGCTAAAGCCGCCGGTCGACGCCCCGACGTCGAGACAAACCCGGCCGGACGGGTCGATCCCGAATGCATCGAGCGCGGCTGCGAGCTTGTGTCCGCCGCGGGAGACGTACGGCGCCGGCTCGACGACCGTGACCGGCGTGGCCGCGTCGAGCAGGTCGCCCGGCTTTCGGTCGAGACGCGCGCCGTCCCCCTCCCCCACCCGGACCTTGCCGGCGAGCACGAGCGCCTGGGCGCGGCTGCGCGACTCGACCAGCCCGCGATCGACGAGGAGCTGGTCCAGGCGCTGGCGCGACGGTCTCGGCGTGGTCGCCCGGCTCACCCGGCTATCGTGGCACAGCCGCCTCCACCGCGACTCACCGCGCGACCCGGTCTCGCCCCGGGGCCCGCCCGGGGTATGGCGTCTCGCGGCACGAAACGATCGGCCGCCGACAAGGGGGCCGACGGGCCAGTGTGCCGCCCCACGAAACGCGCCCGGGGACTTCAGGCTGTCGCCGTCTCCTCCGCCCGACCCGGCGCGGCGCGCAGCGCGTCGAGCGTCTCGCGAACCTGCTCGGCGAGGCCGGGGCCGTCGAGGCGGAGCATCCGCCGCAGGTCCGCGACCGAGCCGTGGTCGACAAACCGGTCGCCCGGAATCCCGACGATCCGGACGGCGAGGTCGCGGAACGCAGGATCTGTGAGACGCGCCTCCTCGACCGCTTCGAGAACCGCGCTCCCGAACCCACCGCTCACGACGCTCTCCTCGAACGTCACGAGAAGCTTCCGGCCGCGGGCCTGGTCGAGGATCAGCTGGCGGTCGAGGGGCTTCGCAAAGCGCGCGTTGATGACCCCGACGGACCAGCCACCGCCCGTGAGGAGGTCGGCTGCTTCGAGGGCGCGCTGGACGATCGGCCCGAAGCCGACAAAGAGCACGTCCCGGCCCTCCCGGAGAACCTCGCCCCGTCCGACGGGCAGCACCGCCGGCGTGACGGCCGGAAGGCCCTGGCCCGCGTCGCGCGGATAGTGGAGCGCGAACGGGTGGTCCTGGGACAGGGCCGTTCGCAGGAGCGAGCGCAGCTCCTGCTCGTCCTTCGGCGAGGCGATCACGAGATTCGGGAGCTGGCGCTGGGCCGGCAGCGTGAACATCCCCTGGTGGCTCGTCCCGTCCTCGCCGACGAGGCCGGCCCGGTCGACCGCGATGAGCACCGGCTGGTCGTTCTGGCACACGTCGTGGACGGTCTGGTCGAATGCCCGCTGGAGGAACGTCGAGTAGAGCGCGACGACCGGCCGCATCCCGCCCATCGCGAGGCCCGTCGCCAGGGTCATCGCGTGCTGCTCGGCGATCCCGACGTCGACGAAGCGGTCCGGGAACTCCGCCTGGAACTTCGCAAGGCCGGTGCCGGTCGGCATCCCGGCGGTGATCCCGACGATCCGCCGGTCCGACCTGGCGACTTCGATGAGCTCGGCGACGAAGACCGCGGTGTAATTCGGGTGCTTCGTCGGCGGAGCCGTCGCGGCCGGCGCCGCGTCGTCCGTCATCGACTCCGCGGGCATGCCGGCAGCCGCCGGCTCTACCTTTCCGTTTTGCCCCACCGACACGCCCGCCTGGGTCGATGCACCAACGGGGCCCGGCCGGCCGTCATGGGCGTCTGCCTGGGGGGCGAGGGTCATGGGCGGGAGCGCGGCGCCGTGGAAACCGACCTGGTCCGCCTCGGCCGGCCGGTAGCCGCGACCCTTGTGGGTCCGGACGTGGACGATGACCGGTCCCTCGAGCTCGAGTGCCCGCTCGAACGTCTCGAGCAGCGCCCGGATGTCGTGGCCGGGCACGACCCCGATGTAGGTGATCCCGAGGTCCTCGAACAGCTGGCCCGGCTGGGCGAAGTTCACGACCGACTTGCGGAGCCGGCGGCTCAGCTCGAGCGCGGTGGGACCGACGAACGGGATCCGCTCGACGAGGTTGTCGTAGGCGATCTTGCTTCGCTGCCACGCCGAGGTCAGCTTGATCTGGGACAGGTAGTGCGAGAACGCCCCAACGGTTGGGCTGATCGACATCTCGTTGTCGTTGAGCACGATCAGGAGCTGCGTCTTGCGGTGACCGATGTCGTTGAGGGCCTCGAGGCTGAGGCCGCTCATCAGGGCCGCGTCGCCGACGACCACCGCGACCCGCTCGAGGCCGTGGCGCAGGTCGCGGGCCGTGGCGAGGCCCTGGGCGATCGAGAGGCCGGTCCCGGCGTGGCCGCCGTCGAACACGTCGTGCTCCGATTCCGAGCGCCGCGGGAAGCCCCCGACGCCGTACAGCTGGCGGAGGGTCCCGAACCGTTCGAGCCGGCCGGTAAGGAGCTTGTGCGGATAGGCCTGGTGGCCGGTGTCCCACACGATGCGGTCGCGTGGCGACTCGAGGACCCGGTGGAGCGCGATCGTCAGCTCGACGACGCCGAGCGACGATCCGAGGTGGCCGCCGGTCCGCGCGACCGTGGCGACGATCGTCTCCCGAATCTCGGCGGCGAGCCGCCGCAGCTGCGGCTCCGACAGCCCGCGGAGGTCGGCCGGGCCGTGGAGGTCGGCGAGGATCGACAAGGGGTACTGGCTCCTGGTGGTGCGGTCGGCCGAGTCTAGCGCGCTGGCGTGGACGAGGCCGCCGTTGGTTACTTGATACCACGGACGCGCACGTTTCGCAAGTGGTGTTGACTTCGGGGCATCGCCCGCCGATGCTCGGACGAACCAGGGGAGGGAGTTGCGATGGCGATCGACACGCGGCTGGAGGACCTCCGCCGCCGGGTGTCCTGCGAGGTGATCGTCCCCGACGACGCCCGCTACGACGCCGACTTGATCGGCTGACCCTTGGACTGGCGGTCGCTCGTCCGGCGGCTCGCCCGGGTCGGCGTCCGGCCGGGCGACGAGCTCGATCTCGTCGTCCGCAAGGAGACGCTGACGATCGCCGCGTCGACGATCACGTTGCTCGCCGGCGTCTGGGTGGTGACGTATCTCCTGCTCGGGCGACCGCTCGCCGCGGCGATCCCGCTCTTCTACCAGTTCGTGTCCGTCGCGGGCCTCGTGGCATTTGCCCGGACGGGAGCGATGGCTCCGTTCCGGGCGGTACAGCTCTCGCTGATGCTCGTTCTCCCGTTCGTCCTCCAGTGGACGCTCGGTGGCTTCGCCAACTCGTCCGCGGTGTCGCTATGGGCGAGTGTCGCTGCATTCGCCGCGGTCTATCTGCACGACACGCGCGGTGCAGTCCCGTGGTTCGTGGGATTCATTGCGTTCGTTGTCGTATCGGGAATCCTCGATCCGGCGCTCGCGGCCGCCGCGGTCCCGATACCCGAACCGGTCCGGGTCGCATTCTTCGTCCTGAATGTCGGGGCGGTGTCGTTCGTCGCGTACCTGCTGCTCCAGCACTTCGTCCGCGAGCGGGAGTCTGCCCGGGCGGCGTCGGAACGCCTGCTCCTGAACGTCCTCC
Organism: uncultured Anaerolineaceae bacterium; assembly: GCA_964626755.1. Lineage (GTDB taxonomy): Bacteria > Chloroflexota > Limnocylindria > Limnocylindrales > CSP1-4 > JACDAV01. Next base: position 30,060 of record CAZVGO010000013.1, read on the forward strand.
CCCGCCCCATCGCCGACCGGCTCAAGCTCGGGGAGCGCGTGATTGCCGACGCGTATCCGGACGTAACCGTCCTGTTCGCCGACCTCGTCGGTTTCACACCGTTCGTGGCCGGGACGACTCCCGACCGGCTGGTCCAGGTCCTCGATCGAGTCTTCAGCGCGTTCGACGAGCTGGCGGAGCGACACGGCGTCGAGAAGATCAAGACGATCGGCGACGCCTACATGGTCGTCGGCGGCGCCCCCATAAGCCGACCCGACCACTGCGAGGCGGTCGCCGACCTCGCGCTCGACATGATCGCGGAGGGCGAGCGGTGCGTTGCCGAGGGCCTCGATGTCCGGCTCCGGATCGGGATCGACCGCGGGCCGGTCATCGCCGGCGTCATCGGACGGCGGAAGTTCATCTATGACCTGTGGGGCGACACCGTGAACACGGCCAGCCGGATGGAGTCGCACGGCCTTCCAGGACGGATCCACGTCACCCCGGATGTCGAGGAAGGGCTGCGCGACACGTTCCGGTTCGAGCGGCGGGAGCCGATGGAGGTGAAGGGCAAGGGCCGGATGGCGACGTTCTTCCTCGTGGGGCGTCGGACCTAGTCGCCGGCTTCCCTGGCCTCCTCGGGTCGGACGTCGACGGCCTTCAGCGCGCCGGACGGGGCGACGAGCTGCTGGACCCGGAGCTGCGCCTCCGTCAAGAGCCGATTGCAGCGTTCCAGGAGCGCGGCCCCCCGCTCGTGCAGGGCGAGCGCGCGCTCGAGGGGCTGACCGCCCGCCTCGAGCTCGGCGACGGTTCGCTGGAGCTCGGCGAGCGCTTCATCGAAGCCGAGCTTGTCGATCGGGGTGTCAGTCGCGTTCGCCATCGGCCTCTTCGTCCTGGCGCTCCGCCCAGCGATTCAACCGCGGGCCGATCAGCAGGATACCAATCGCCACCCCGGCGGCCCCGATGACGAGAACGAGGCCGACGAAGACCAGCAGGTTGACGTTCATCGCCGCTGCTTCCGCCTTGCCGTGGTGCCGTCGGTCGTCGCGGCGATCTCGCCCTTTGCGACCCGGAGGGCAAGGCTCGTCCCGGGCGGGGCCTCTGCCGGCTCGCGGACGATTGCGCCGTCGGTCGCCCGGCGGACGATCGCGTACCCGCGGTCGAGGGTCGCCTGGGGAGCGAGCACACCGAGCGCGCCGGCCGCCGCGTCGAGCCCGGCGCGGGCTGCGGACAGTCGGGCGGTCGCGAGGCGTTGCATCGCATCGGCAGCTCGCTCGAGACGGGACCGGTCGCGGCCGAGCATGTCCGCGATCACCCGCGTCGCACGGTCGAACAGCAGTCCGGCCTGCTCCCGGGCGGTCGCGAGACGGGCGATCGGGTTGACGCGGTCGAGGGCGCGGCGCTCGACTGCGAGCTCCCGCGCGGCCGCGGCCAGGCGACGCTCGGTGGCGGTCGAGAGGCGGCTCCCGGCGCGCCGGAGCGAGGCCGCGAACTCGGCCCGGTCCGGGACGACGATCTCCGCGGCGGCGGACGGCGTGGGGGCGCGAACGTCGGCCGCGAAGTCGGCCAGCGTGACGTCCGCCTCGTGCCCGACCCCGCAGACGACCGGTACGGAGTGGGCGACGACGGCCCGGACGACCCGCTCGTCGTTGAACGGCCAGAGGTCCTCGAGCGAACCTCCGCCCCGGGCGAGGATCGTCACCGCCGGCGCGTCCGCTGCGCGACCGGCCGAGAGGCACTGGTCGCGGTAGCGCTCGACCCGGCGGAGCGCGGTGACGATGCTGGCCGGCGCGGCCTCACCCTGGACCTGGGCCGCGACGAGGACGACGCCCGCGAGCGGCCAGCGCCGGGCGAGGACGTGGCAGATGTCGCGCCAGACGACGCCGGTCGGGCTCGTGACGACGCCGATCGTCGCCGGACGCTGGGGAAGGGGCCGCTTCCGGGCCGCCTCGAACAGTCCCTCGGCCGCGAGGCGCGCCTTGAGTGCCTCGAACCGGAGTGCGAGGTCACCGAAGCCGGCCGGCTGGATCGACTCGACGTACAGCTGGAGTGCGCCCTGCGGCTCGAACAGGTCGATCCGGCCGTGGACGACGATCCGCAGCCCGGCCTGGGGCTCGAAGGCGGAGCGCTGCCGCTCGTCGCGGAACCAGACGCACTGGAGCTGGTTGCGCTCGTCCTTCAGCGCAAAGTAGGCGTGCCCGGCGCTCGAGATCGTGACCCGCCCCACCTCGCCCTCGACCCACAGGTCGCGCAGCCGCTCGTCGCCGCGGACCGCCTCGCGGACGGCCCGGGTGACGTCGCTGACGTTGAGGATCTTGAGGCCGAACGTTCCCGGCTCCCTCGGCAGGGGCTGGGCGCCGGATCGGGCGCTCCCCTCCTCCGGGACGGTGTCCCATCCCGGCAGAGCCCAGTCCGGTGGCTTGGGCCCCGTGGTCACCTCAGACGCGGGTCTGGTACTCGCCGGTCCGGGTGTCGATCCGGATCGTGTCGCCCTGGTCGATGAAGATCGGGACCTGGACCGTCAGGCCGGTCTCGGTGGTCGCGGGCTTGCGGGCGCCCGACTGAGTGTCGCCGGCGAAGCCCGGCTCGCTCGCGATGACGAGCAGGTCGACGGTGACCGGCAGCTCGACCCCGATCGTCTCGCCCTGATAGCTCGTCCGGTCGAGGGTCATCCCATCCTTCAGGTAGTTGGCGGCGTCGCCGAGCTGCTCGCGCCGGAGCGCGAACTGGTCATACGTGTCGACGTCCATGAAGTTGAAGTCGTCGCCGTCGCGGTAGAGGAACTGGACCGGGCGCCGCTCCATCGACGCGCGCGGCCACTTCGTGCCGGCCTGGAACGACCGCTCGACCGTCTGGCCACGCTTGATGTTGCGGAGGGTGATCCGGACCTGGGCGGATCCTCGGCCCATCTTGATGTGGTGGTAGTCGAGGATCTGCCAGAGGTCGCCGTCGAGCTCGATCGCGATGCCCTTGCGCAGTTCGCTGGTGCTGATCATCGCCCGATTGTACCGATTGCATCGGGCCTGGCTCCCCACGGGAGTCAGCCGCGGCCATTTCCTGTCGTATGCCACGCAGGAGAGCGCAAGGAGGGTTATGAGCGTCTATCTCGAGGCCACCAGGCGGCCGGATCGCCACAACTACCCGTCCCCAGGCCACCGTGGAGAGCGTGTGACAGGAACTCGGCGCGAGCCGGCGCGCGAGGCGGCGCGCGACGAACTGTGTCAGACCCCGACGACGAGGACCTCGCGGGGGAACCGGGTAAGGCGCCTGACCGTGCCGGCCGCGGCGTCGATCGCGACGAGGTCCTCGATCCGGACTCCGGTCTCGCCGTCGAGGTAGATCCCCGGCTCGACCGAGAAGACGGTCGGCGACGGGAGTGGCGTCTCGGCGGCCGACTTGCCGAGGCTTGGGGCCTCGTGCGTAGCGAGGCCGATCCCGTGGCCCGTCCCGTGCCCGAAGTGCGGCCCGTGGCCGGCCTCGTCGATGACGGCGCGGGCAACCGCATCGATCGCTCGCCCGCTCGGCATCGCCGCCCCGCCGCGTGCCGCCTCCACGGCCGTCTCGACCGCCTCGATCGCCGCGACCTGGGCTCGCGCCACCGTCTCGTAGACGGCCAGGTCCCGGGGCGACGGCTCGCCGACGAACAGCGTTCGGGTCATGTCGCTCCGGTAGCCCGCGACCTGCGCCCCAAAGTCGAACAGCAGCACCTGCCCGGGGGTTACAGCCCGGTCGCCGGGCGAGCCATGTGGCAGCGCGGCCTGGGGGCCGGCGAGACAGGCGACGTCGAAGGCGAGCGCTTCGGCGCCGTTCGTGCGCATCTGCCACTCGAGCTCGAGGGCGAGCGCTGCCTCGGTCGTGCCGTCCTTGATCCGCGGCAGGAGCGTCGCGAGGGCGCGGTCGGCCACGTCGCAGGCCGCCGCGATCCGCTCCAGCTCCGCCGGCTCCTTCGTCGCCCGGTCGGCCTCGACCCAGCCCTCGACCGGGACGAGCTCGACGTCCGGGGCCGCCTCGGCGAGCCGCGTCCACAGCGCGTGACCGACGAACCCGGCCTCGACCCCGACCCGCCGCGCCCCGACCGACGCCACGATCTCCGGCCAGCGCGCCGGGAGATCGCCGTACGCCTCGAACAGGCGGGCCTCGGGCGCCTCGCGCCGCGCCTGGATCGTATACCGGCTGTCGGCGAGAACGACGACCTCGTCGCCCGCGACGAGGAACTGGCCGGAGTTGCCGGCGACCTTCTCCTCGCCGTTGCCCAGGGCGAAGCCCGTCAGGTAGCGCATGTGCTCGGCCCGAATGCCGAAGTACGCGTCGATTCCCGTGTCCGCGAACCGTGCCCGGAGGCGGGCGAGGCGGGCCGGTCGGGCCGCCAGGTCGGCCCCCTCCCAGCGCGCGAGGTCGGCGGCACCCGGCGGGCCCGGAAAGTCGGTCCGCCGGGGAAGCGGGCTCACGTGTAGCCGTACTTGCGCTTCTTCTCGTTGTGCTCCGCGAGGGTCTTCGAGAAGTCGTGGGCGCCCGACGGATCGCTGTTCGGGATCGCCAGGAAGAACAGGAAGTCGTCCGACGTGTCCGGTAGGAGCGCCGCGTCGATCGAGGGAACGCTCGGCGTGCAGATCGGGCCCGGCGGGAGGCCCGGGACCCTGTACGTGTTGTAGCCCGCGAGGGCCTCGGGCAGCTCCACGTCCGCCAGCCCACCCGCCGGCGTCCAGAAGAAGAAGTTCCGCCACTCCTCGAAGGGGATCTCCGCGAGCTTGAGAGTGTCGATCGCGTAGAGGACCGTCGGGTCGGCCTCGAGGAGGCGGGTCCGGTTGCCCCCGTCGATACGGTTCTGGTAGACGCCGGCGATGAGCCAGCGTTCATCGTCGATGACGGCCTCGCGCTCGACGATCGCGGCGAGGGCGAGGATCTGGTAGAACGACAGGCCGCGCGAGGCTGGCACGACCATCCGGTCCGGACCCACCTGCCGGTAGAACGAGTCGAGCATCTGGCGGACGAGGTCCTCGGCGGTCGTCTCCGCCACGACGTCGTACGTTGCCGCGGCGAGGAACCCCTCGAGCGATGCGCCTTCCGGGAGGCCGGCCTGCTCCGTGAGCCATGGATAGTCCGCCAGCAGCTCTGGCGGCGGCTTCTTCACGATGTCGTAGAACTCCTGCGCGTCGATCGTCACCGGCGGTTCGAGGGTCTGGATCAAGGCCGTCATCTGCTCGAGGCGGAGGCTCTCGCGGAAGTTCACCGACACGACCGTGATCACGATGCGGTTCTCCACCAGGGCCGTCACGACCTCGGCCGGCGTCAGGTTGCGGGCGACGTGGTAGTTGCCGGCCTGGAGCTTCGGCGTGAGCTCGCTGCGCGTGGCCTCGAAGAGGAACGCCCGCTCGCTCTTGATCAGGCCCTCCGACTTGAGCCGGGTGGCGAGAGTCCGGGGCGTGTCACCGACGATGATCTCGAAGTCGACCTCCGTGGAATCCGTGCCCGCCTTGTCGGTGAGCTCCGGCCCGAGGTGCTCGCGCACGAGGTCCGCGACGAACGGGACGCGCAGGGCGCCGGGGTTGTCGTACGCCCAGTCGACGATCGCGCCGGCGGCGACCGGCCGGAGGACCGTCAGGAGTCCGGCGAGGACGACCGCGGCCATGATCACGGCGAACAGCATGAAGCGGAGGAAGCCGCCGAGGCCGCTCCCGCCGCCTCCCCGCCGACCGTTGCGGTACGGGGGTGCGGCGTAGCGGGGGTCGTGATTCGGCCAGCCCTCGTCGGCGTAGTAGTCGTCGTGGACGGGCTGCACCTCGCGTGGATCGCGCGGTCGGCCTCCGCCGCGAATCGTCATCGAGTCGTCTCCGTGTCGCGTGAATCGGGCGCCGTGTCGCCGGGTTCGGGTGGGCTCGTCCGGGCGCCCGTGGCCGCGCGAGCCTCAAGCTCGTGCTGGAGGATGATCGTCGCGGCTTCTCTATCGATCCTCGCACGGTACGCGTCTCGCTGCATCGCCGTCGGCGGGCCACCTGATCGCCCACGCTTCATCGGACCGACGCGCTGTTCCGCCTGATGGCTCGTCAGGCGCTCGTCGCGCAGGGCGAGCGGAACGCCGAGGCGGGCCGCGACGGCCTCGGCCCACGCCCGCGTGAGCTGGGCCTGGGGACCCTCGTCCCCGGATGCCTCGAGCGGGAGTCCCACGACGAGCGCCGATGCGCGTTGCTCCGCGAGGATCCGGCCGAGGCTGGCCACGTCGGCGTCGAGGTCGCGGCCGCGGCGGATCGTCGCCAATGGCGCCGCGCCCCCGTCGAGGTCGGCGATCGCCAGTCCGATCCGTCGCTCCCCGAGGTCGATCCCGAGCAGGCGGGTCATGGCGGAGCCTCCGGCTCGACGGTGAGCGCGAGGCGGGCGTCGATCGTGGGGATCGTGGCCACCCAGTCGGGCCAGACGGATAGCGTTACCTCGCCGTAATCCTCGAGGATCGAGCGCGCCTCGTCGATGGGCTTGCCCTTGACCTGTTCGCGCAGCGCGTTCGCGTCGAGCACGCGCATCTGCGCGGCGCGAGCCGTGACCGGGAAGCTGACGTTCTCGCCCTGGACGATCGCGTCACCGACATCGATGTCGATCGAGCTCTCCACGATCCGGTGATCGGCGGCCACGCGGTCGCGGATCCGGCTCTGTGCGATCGCCTCGATGGGCGCCGTGTCGACGGCGATGGCCGTGCCGGTCGAAGAGAGGGTCAGATCGAAGCTTGCGACTTCCTGCCCGACGAGCGTGGCCGGGTCGACGCTCGGGACCGGGTCGGCGATCAAGCGCGTCCCGGGGAACAGCGTGAGGCCGGCGGGCGTGCGGGAGGGGTCGGCAAGGATCGCCTCGAAGTCGGTCCCGAGCTGGATCGTCACCTGCTCGACGGCGGCGTCGTAGTCGGCCTGGGCAACCCGCGGGAACTCCGCGTGCGTGCCGCCGGTCGTCGGCTCGGGGTTAGTGACTGTCGTGGCGATCCGGTCTTCGCCGGGCGGCACCACCCTGATGGTGTTGGCCAGGACGTTTCCTCCTGGGCCTTGCCCCAGGGCGTCTACCGCAACGGTGGCCGATGACGGAAGGATCATTGTGTCCACGCGCCGTGCGCGGGCCAGTGTCACCGCGTTTCGTGTCCGGAATTGGATTCCGCCCTCGGTCGACACGACGCTGCCGCGCGGAATCGTGTTCGGCCTGGCGGGATCGTAGCTCGTGAAGGTGACGCTCCCGCTCGCCGCGGTCTCCTCGATGCGCTTGTCGGTCGCCGGGAACGTGTCGGTCGCGCTCAGCTCGAAGCTCAGCCGCTCCGCCGGGAGGACACGGGCGTCGGCGTCCGGGGCATCGACCGTCGGGTCGGCGCGGATCAGGAGGTTCACCGGCCCGACAGTTTCCTCCCGGGCGGTGACGACGATCGAGGCCGAGGGCAGGAGCAGCCACGCCCCGATCGCCACCACGATGACCACGAGACCGAGGACGCCGGCGGCGATCAGCGCGCTGGTGCCGGCGAGCTGCCGCAGGGCCGCGAGCTGCGGCAGGCCTTCGACGGGCAGAAGGCGGCGCCGGCCGGCGACCGGAATCGACGGTCCGCGAGCGAGGATCGACCTCGTGGCGGGGATCGCCAGGACCTGGGTCGACTCGAGATCCTCCGGCGAGGCGGAGGCGTTCGGCACCGTGGGGGCGGGCGGGGGCGGAACGGGCGGCCCCGCGGCCGCGGCGGCTGCGGCTGCCATCGCTGGAGATGCCGCTCGGGCCGCCTGCCGGCGCGCCTTCCGGCTCATCGCCGCGGGACGATTGGTGGCCGCTGGCGGCGGGGCGTCGAGCGCGGCTTCGTACTCCCCGATCGATCCGAACACCGGCAGCCCGGCCGATGCCGCGAGCGCCCGGGTCGCGCCATCCCCGGCCACGATCGAGAGCCGGCGGTCGCGGGTCTGCGCCTCGCGGGCGAGAAGCCGGAAGTTGATCCGCGAGGTCGCGAGGCGCGAGCCGGCCGGTACGACGAGAACGACCCGGCCCTCGCTCCCGGAGCGGATCCGGGCGGCGGCGGAGGTGATCTCATCGTCGACGTCGAGATAGACGATCGCGGCCATCGTCAGACCTTCATCGCGCGCAGGACGCGGCGCAATGCAACGTCGAGCGGATCCTCGGTCGTCTGGAGCTCGATCGCCTGGTACGCCAGTCCGAGCGGCGTGACGTCCTGCTGGTCGACGAGGAGATCGGTCGCGTCCTCGATGCGGTCGACCTGGTCGGGCGACATGATCGTCACCTCGGGCGGTCGGGCGAACGACAGCCGCTTCCAGAATTTCTCCGCCGCGAGCGCCGTGGGGACCTCCGGCAGCCGCGAGCCACCGCCGCACAGGTAGATCCGGCCCGGCAGGAGGTCGCCCGCGGCCAGCTCCTCCATCACCAATTCGACGCCGGCGGCCCACACCGCGACGTCGTCGGCGATGATCTCCGCGACCTCGTCGCGGCGTTCGACCGCGATGCCCCGAGCGTAGTCGACCTTGAGCGCCTCGGCTCGCGGGAACGGCAGGTCGAGCCGGTCGGCGATGCTCTTCGTGAACGCCCGGCCACCGAGGGCGAACATCCGGGTGCCCTCGATCCCGCCCTGCCGGACGAGCGCGACATCCGTCGTGCCGCCGCCGACGTCGACGAACAACGCACCGGACTGGCGCACCTGCTCGTTCGCCAGGACGCGAGCGACCGCGTACGGCTCGGCGACGATCTCCAGCAGCTCGAGGTCGAGCTGCGAGGCGACGCTCTGGAGCGCACCGAGATGGACGAGCGGGGCGAACGCGTTGAAGATGCCGATCTTCACGTGCCGTCCCTGGAACCCGACCGGGTTCGTCAGCGCGTAGCCATCGATCGCCGCGCCGGTGATCGCGGCATGGACGAGCCGGACGTCGACGTTCGGGAGGCCCGTCTCCCAGGTGATCGCCCGTTCCGCGTCGCGAAGCGCCTCGCGCTGGACACCGTCGATGAGCTTCTGGAGCTCGCCCTCGGTGATCGGCAGGTCCGGTCTCTTGCGCTCCTGGCGGTGGGTCGTGGTGAATCCCTTGACCAGCTCGCCGGCGATCCCGATGACGACCTGGCGGGGCCGGAAGCCCGCCATCTCCTCCGCTTCCTGCAGGGCGACGGCACAGTTGTCGACGACCGCGGCGATGTCCGCGACCGTGCCCGACTGCATGTGGCTGAGCCCCTGCCGCTTCCGCCCGACGCCGCGGACGACGCCGTGGCCGGCGCCGTCGATCTCGAACACGAGCGCCTTGGCGAATTCGGTCCCGACGTCGAGCGCGGTACATGAGGCGAGAGTCGGTTCACCGTCCCGCTGCCAGATCCGGCGCCAGAACGCCATCAGGCCTCCGGCTTGCGGCCATTGCGGAGTGCCGCCCGGACGGCTTCGAGCGCCGCACCGAGACCGTCGCGCCGCGTTCCCCGGCCCTGGGCCATCTCCGGCCGTCCGCCGCCCTTGCCGTCGAGCGGCGCGACCGCCGCTCGGACGAGGTCGCCCGCGGCGATTCCCTTCCCGACGAGGTCGTCGCTGACGGTGACGAACACCTGCGGCTCGTCCGCGTCCAGGCCGAGGGCGACGACACCGGAACCGAGGGCGCCTCGAACGTCCTTCGCGAGGCCCTTCATCGCGTCGATCGATTCGAACGGGCCGGCGAACGCCACGAGACGGACGCCCGGGGCGACCTCCTCCGCCTGGGATGCGAGCTCGGCCGGCTTCGGGAGCCCGCCGCCTCCGCCGGCCTTGAGCCGCCGCCGCGTCTCGCGGAGCTCGTCCTGGAGCGCCGCGACCCGCTCCGGCACGGCCTCGCCGGACTGTGCCCCCACGAGCTCCGCCGCACGATCGAGCGCCGCCAAACGTTCGCGCACGAGCGCGTCCGCCCCGGCCCCGGTGAGTGCCTCGATCCGGCGCATGCCGGATCCGATGCTCCGCTCGCCGGTGATGACGAACGAGCCGATCTGCCCCGTCGCCCGGCAGTGCGTCCCGCCGCACAACTCGTGGCTGTAGCCCTCGACCCGAACGGTGCGCACGGTCTCGCCGTACTTCTCGTCGAAGAACGCGTCCGCGCCGGCGTCGATCGCCTGCTGCATCGGCATGAGTGCCGGGGTCACGGGCCGGTCGTCCCGGACGATCCGGCGGACCTCGTCCTCGATCGTCCGCTTCTCGTCATCCGTGAGGCCTCTCTCGAACGGGAAGTCGAAGCGGAGGTAGTCCGGCGTGACGAGCGAGCCGGCCTGGCGGGCCCGATCGCCGACGGTGTTGCGCAGGGCACGGTGAAGGAGGTGCGTGCCGGTGTGGTTGCGCATCGTGTGCTCGCGGCGCTGCTCGTCGACGACCGCCGCGACGGGCTCGCCGAGGCGGAGCCGGCCGCGCAGCGTGCCCCGGTGGACGATCAGTCCACCGACCGGCTTCTGCGTGTCCGCGACCTCGAACAGCACCGTGCCGTCGGCCGCCCGAAGCTCGCCCCGGTCGCCGATCTGGCCGCCGCCCTCCCCGTAGAACGGCGTCCGCTCGAGGACCACTTCCGCAGCCGCGCCGGCCTCGGTCCGGAGCTCGGCGTCCGCCTTTGCCTCGAGCTCCTCGTACTCGATCCCGTCCCGGACGATCGCGAGGACCCGCGCCTCAGACGTGGTCGTCTCGTAGCCGACGAACTCCGTGTCGCCGGCACGCGACTGGATCGACTGGTAGAGGCTCGACTGCTCGGCCTGCTTCGCGAGCTCGGCCTTCTTGCCGCTCCGGCTCCGCTGGCGCTGCTGTGCGAGGGCCTCCTCGAATCCGGGGCGATCGACGGCGACGCCGTACTCCGCCGCCAGCTCGACCGTCAGGTCGACCGGGAAGCCGAACGTGTCGTGGAGCCGGAAGGCGACCTCGCCCGGGAGCTTCGGCGCGTCGTTGGGCAGCTCCTCCGGGCGCCGGCCGACGACCCGCTCGGCCGACGTGAGCGGGATCAGGGCCTCCTCGAGCTGGACGGTCCCGGCATCGAGCGTCCGCCCGAAGTGGGATTCCTCGCGCAAGAGCCCGCCGAGGATCTCCTCGCGCCGCTCCTCGAGGTGTGGGTATGCGACGCGCATCACGTCGATGACGACCGCCGCGGTCTGGGCGAGGAACGGCTCCTTGCGCCCGAGCAGCCGGCCGTGGCGGACGGCACGCCGGACGAGCTTGCGGAGGACGTAGCCGCGGCCTTCGTTCGACGGAAGCACGCCGTCCGCGAGGAGGAACGTGGCGGCCCGCGAGTGGTCCGCGATCACCTGGTAGCTGAAGCGCTCCTGCTCGAACGCGTCGGGGTCGTGGCCGAGGAGCTCGCGCATCCTGGCGTGAATCGGCAGGAAGAGATCCGTGTCGAAGTTCGACGGCACCTGCTGGAGGGCGCTGGCGAGCCGCTCCAGCCCCAGTCCCGTGTCGACACTCGTGAAGGGAAGCGGCCGCCGACCTTCTGGCCGCTGGTCGAACTCCATGAACACGAGGTTCCAGATCTCGAGCCAGCGCGGGCAGTGCTCGCTGTGGTCCGGGATGCAGTGCGGGCCTTCGCTCAGGTGCGCACCGCGATCGAAGTGGATCTCGCTGCACGGACCACACGGGCCGGTCTCGGCCATCCGCCAGAAGTTCTTGTCGTCGCCCTTGTCGACGTCCCCCCACTTCGCCATCCGCTCGGGCGGCAGGCCGATCTCGTCGCGCCAGATGCTCCAGGCGACGTCGTCGTCCGTGTACGTCGTGGCGGCAAGCCGCTCCGGAGGGATGCCGAGGTCATGGGTCAGGAAGTCCCACGCGTACTGGATCGCCTCGCGCTTGAAATAGTCGCCGAAGCTGAAGTTCCCGAGCATCTCGAAGAACGTGTGGTGGCGGGGCGTCCGACCCACCTCCTCGAAGTCGTTGTGCTTGCCGGCCACCCGAAGAACCCGCTGGTAATCGACGGCCCGGGTGTAGCTCCGGGTCTCGGCACCGGTGAAGACGTCCTTGAACTGGACCATGCCCGAGTTCGTGAACAGGAGCGTCTGGTCGCCGGCGGGGACGAGGCTCGCGCTGGGCACGATCGTGTGGCCGCGCTCGGCAAAGAACTCGAGGAAGCGGCGGCGGATCTCGGCAGCGGGCAGGCTGACGATCCGCGGATCACGTTCGAAGCTCGGGGTCCCCATCGCGGCCAATGGTACCGAACGGGACGCATCCTCCCGCGGGCCGCCATCACCGTTTTCTCGCCCGGTGCGACTCGGACGACGACCGAGCTCCCAATCGTCGCCCGATGCCCATCCGGTGGGAATCCGGTGCCCAGCACGTCCATTCTGGACACCAAGACCTGCCGTTGGCGGCGCCGGCGCTGTCCGAGTCCCATCGGGTGGGAATTCGGCATCGGCGGAGTCGGTGCTCTCGTCCGGCAACGGCTACGCGGCGACGTTCTCGATCGCGCTCGAGACGAGCTGAGCCAGTCGCTAGTCGCTGACAGGCCCGTCGACCGGGGCCGGTTCAATGGCGGGTGCCTGCGCCTCCTCGTGCGACCGGCGGCGCTGGAGAATTGCCGAGCCGGCGATCGCCGCGCCAACGAGCGCTCCGATCGCGAGGCCGCGCAGGAACGTCGAGACGACCGGCGACGCATCGTCCGGTGGCGCCAGCTCCGGGACGACCCGCTCGAGCGCGGAGCGGCTGCGCCCGCTCACGGGCCGACCCGCGCCCGCGTCGGGCCGAGGACCGCAACGATCGCTACGATCCCGATTCCCAGCCACGCGAGCGCCGAGGCCGGGACGAGCCGGAAGTCCCCGATCCGGATGAGGTCGATGCCCAGCCGGGCGCCGAGCGCATCCCCGGCCAATGCCCCGAGCGAGGCCGCGATCACGAGGAGCGGCAGCTGTCCCCGGGCGCTGCCGCGGATGAGGACGAACAGCGCGGTGTGGAAGATCCCGACCAAGAGCGCGAGGATGGGCGCAGGGGCCACCGTCAGGCGCTCGCTGCGAGGGCGGGGGCAGGGACGATCGCGCCAGCCGGGCGGGCGATGCGGCCACCCCCGAGGACGACCTCGCCGGCGTCGAACACGCACGCCTGGCCCGGGGCGGCGGCCCACACGGGCTCATCGGTCTCGACGATCCAGCGGCTACCCCGCGCCGGCTCATCGGGGCCCGCGGGCCGGAGGGACGCCGCGACCGGCGCCGCGCGGTGGCGGATCCGGACGCTCGCCCGGAAGCTCGCGCCGCTCCGCGCCTCCGGCGGGCCACCTGCGACGAACGTGACCCGCTCGACCTGGAACGTCCGCGTCTCGAGGTCCTCGCGCCGCCCGAGCTGGATCGTGTTCGACAGTGGGTCAATCCGCGAGACGTAGCGTGGCGCTCCGAGCGCGATGCCGAGGCCCTGGCGCTGCCCCACCGTGTAGCCGGCTGTGCCGGCATGCTCCCCCACTCTCGCGCCGTCCGCGTCGAGCAGCGGCCCGGGCTCGGGCATCCAACCCGCGCGCTCACGGAGCGCCGTGCGGTAATCGCCGCCGGGCACGAAGCAGATCTCCTGGCTCTCCGACTTGGCCGCCGTGACGAGGCCGAGCGAGGTCGCGATCTCGCGCACCTCCGGCTTCGTCAGCTCGCCGAGCGGGAAGCGGGCGTGGGCGAGCTGGTCCTGGCGCAGCCCGTACAGGAAGTACGTCTGGTCCTTCTCCGCATCGCGGGCCCGGAGCAGCCGGGCCTCCCCGTCCAGCCCCACGGACTGCCGCGCGTAGTGCCCCGTGGCGACCGACTCGCACTCGTACAGGTGGCGCGCCCGGCCGAGCAGCGCCCCGAACTTCACGTACGTGTTGCAGTCGATGCACGGGCTCGGCGTCCGGCCGTCGAGGTACGCGTCGAGAAACGGCTGGAGGACGCCGGTGTCGAACTCGCGCTCGAGATTCATCACGTAGAACGGGATCCCGAGCTGGCCCGCCACGCGGCGCGCGTCGTCGGCGGCGTCGAGCGAGCAGCAGCTCTTCTTGAACTCGGAGTAGGTGTCGGCGACGTCGTGGAGGCGCATCCAGACCCCGACCACGTCCTCGCCCTGCTCGTGAAGGAGCGCCGCGGCGACGGACGAGTCCACCCCGCCGGACATCGCGACGAGCACTCGGCTCACGTGCCGACGCCCTGCCCGAGCGGGTCCGCCGCGACGGCGATCGACCCGGTCCGCATCGAGGCGATGACCCGCGGAACGAGCTCGCAGGCCGTGTCAACCTCCTCGTCGGTCGTCGTCCGACCGAGGGACAGTCGAAGCGCCCCGCGCGCCTCCTCCTCCGGGTAGCCCATCGCCGTCAGGACGTGCGACACCTCGGTCGAGCCGGCCGTGCAGGCCGACCCGATCGAACAGGCGATCCCCTCGAGGTCGAGCGACAGGGCAACCGCGGAGCCGTCCGTCTCGCGGGCGATGATCGAGAGGATCCCCGGCAGGCGCTCGTTCGGGTGGCCCGTGAGCTCCGTACCCTCGACCGCCAGCACGGCGGACTTCAACCGATCCCGCTGGCGCCGCAGCCGCCGGTTCGTCTCCGAGCGCTCCTGGCTCGCGAGGTCGAACGCCGCGGCGAGGCCGACCGCGCCCGCCACGTTTTCCGTGCCGGCCCGCCGATAGCGCTCCTGGGTCCCGCCGTGCTGCTGGGCGAGGATATGCGTGCCCTGCCGGACGTAGAGCGCGCCGACACCCTTGGGCCCCTCGAACTTGTGGGCCGCGATCGCGAGGAAATCGACGCCGAGCCGGTCGACGTCGAGCTCGACGTAGGGTGCCGCCTGGACGGCATCGACGTGGAACAGGACGCCCTTGTGCTCCTTGACCCGGCGGCCGATCTCGCCGATCGGCTGGACGGTCCCGACCTCGTTGTTCGCGAGCATGACGCTCACGAGGATCGTCCGGTCGGTGATCGCCGCGTCGAGGTGATCCGGATCGACCCGTCCGTACCGGTCGACCGGCAGCTCGACGATCTCGAACCCGAACTTCTCGAGGTAGCGAACCGTGTGACCGACCGCGTGGTGCTCGACCGAGGTCGTGACGATCCGGTTACCACGGGCCTTGCCGGCCCACGCCGCACCCTTGATCGCGAGGTTGTTGCCCTCGGTCCCCCCGGAGGTGAAGACGATCTCGCGGGGCTCGGCGTTGAGGCGGGCCGCGACCCGCTCGTGGGCATCGTCGAGCGCGGCTCGGGCTACCCGACCGAACGAGTGGGACGAGCTCGCGTTCCCGAAGAACTCGGTCAGGTACGGGAGCATCGCCTCGAGCACCTCGCGGCGCAGAGGCGTAGTCGCGGCGTGGTCGAGGTAGATCGCCATCGGGCCGGAATTGTACGTCCGGGAGCTATCCCTCAGGGCTGGCCGCCCGGGCCTCAGGGCTGGCCGCCCGGGCGGCCCGCCGGGCGCAGAAGGTTCAGGCTGGCGCCGAGTCCAGGAGCTCCACCCGTTTCCCGGAGCGCCGGCCGATCAGGGCGATGAGGATCCCGAGGACCAGGCCCAGCCCGATCGCCGCCCACGGCGTGTACTCCGCCAGGGGCATGACCGAGTAGATCACGAGCATGATCGCTGCGCCGGTGCCGATCAGAAGTCCGCCGATCACGGCCGAGATCGTGCGGCCGCGCAGGCCGCGAACCTCGAGGAGCGTTCCGAGGGCGATGAGGATCAGGCCCAGCCAGAAGGGAACCGTTCCGGTCGGGTCACCGACGAGCTTGAACCAGCCGGACCCGGCACATTCCCCGCCTTCGCCGCTGTACCCGCCGGAGACCATGAACAGGCCGGTGATGCGGAACGGCGCGTTCTCCGCCACGCCGACGGTGCCACTACCGTCGACGTTCTCGTCGTCGTTCGTGTCCGCTCCGCGCAGCGGCGTCGGGATACCGAGCACGAAGACCTGGTAGCTGTAGTTCTTGATGACGTTGGTCGTCGTGCCCGTGTAGTCGACCGTCCCGAACCAGTCGACGAGGAACGGATCCGCCTGGGTCGCGTCGTTCGCGCCCGACTGGGCCGTGTCGAGCGTCGCCCCGTTCGCATCCTTCGAGGTGATGCTGAGCTGGCAGAGGCTCAGCGGAAACGCCGCGACCGGCGCGGTTGCCGCAAGCAGGAGACTGGCGGCCAGCAGGACCGCAGCCGCGAAGGACCGACGCATCGTGCACCTCGCGTGACGAAGACGGGCGACCCGGATGGGCTCGCCCACCGTACCGCACCGGTCGCCGCCGGGCAACGGATTTCCGCACGAGCCCCGGGCCACGGCCCCAGACCTAGTCGGATGCGCGGTGGAGGAACGACGCGAGCGGGCCGCGCAGGATCGCCGCGGTCGGGCAATACAGGCCGGCGCCACAGCCGGACGCGATGCCGGCCTCGGCGAGCGCGTTGATGTCGGCCTCGTGGACGCTCCCCGTGTCGTCGGTGAAGTAGTCGGCCGACGCCGGGGGCAGAGCCAGGGCGCGGACGAGGTACGTGGCCAGCTCGCCTCGGCTGGCCAAGGCGTTTGGACAGAACGTCGTGGGGCCGCAGCCGGTCATGATGCCGGCCTCGGCGGTCCGGTTGATGTCCTCCTCGCGAGTGGACCTCTCGTCGTCGGCAAAGTGATCGTTCGCGGTGGCCGGCAGGCTGAACGCCCGGGCGAGCCACGTTGCGAGCTCGGCCCGCGCCACCCGATCGTTCGGACAGAAGAGATCGACGCGGCATCCGCCGGTCACGCCGGACTGGAAGGCCCAGGCGGCGTACGCCTCGTGTTGGGTGCCCCTCCAGTCGTTGACGCAGGCCCAGCCGGATCCGAGCACGGTCACGGCCGTTCCGGTCGCATTGAACCGAAGCCGCGTGTAGGTGCAGTTGTTCTGATCCGAGGTCTCGATGAACCGGTTCCGGGCGTCGACGATCGCGCGGACCGTGTACGTGCCGCCGGGGAGGCCGGTGATGTCGATCCACTGGAACTGAAGTGTCGACTGGTACTTGTCGCCCCAGCCGACGGAGATCCCCGTCCGGCTCGTGAGGCCGGTCCTGCGCGCGCACATCGACTCGCGGTAGAACCGGGTGGACCGTGCGCCGGGGAGCGACCGGTTGACGAGCGTTGTGTCGAAGAAGCAGTAGCCGATCTTGGAACCCGCGGCACGGCGGGTCGATGACCACATGTCGACGTCGACCATCCGGGTCACGTGCCAGTGGCCGTGCCCGTCGCCGCCGTACTGCATCGTCGCGGTCGTGTCGACACGCCGCGAGCCACCGCCGGTGGTGAAGATGACCTGGTCGATGTTCCATGGCGATCTCGTCGATGCCCGATTCGCCTTGATCTCCAGGGCGCCCCGTCCGAGGTTCACCATCGTCGACGAGAACCGGAGCAGACGGCGGCCGCCCGAAGTAACGATTCGGAAGTCGGCGAGCTTCGCCATCCGCAGGTCCGGGAGTCGGTCGGTCGCCGCGGCGGCGGGCGGAGGAGCGGCGGTCACCGCGCCAATGGCGAGTACCGCGGCCAGCACCGGGGCCGAGCGAGATGTCCAGGAGCGCCGGGTCATCGGGCCCCACCTTACGGTATTGGCAGTGCCCTCTGCGGGGCCATTCCGTCAGCCCGGGCCTCGACGAAGGTCCTCCTCGCGGCCCCGCTCGCGTCTCCGGTCGTGCTGGGAGAGCTGGCGCTTCCGGAGGCGGATCGACTTCGGCGTCACCTCGACCAGCTCGTCGGCCGCGATGAACTCGATCGCCGATTCGAGCGTGAGCGGCCGTGGCGGCGTGAGCCGGAGCGCCTCGTCATGGGCATGGGTCCGGATATTCGTGAGCTTCTTCTCCTTCGTCGGGTTGACGTCGAGGTCACCCGACCGGGCGTTCTCGCCGACGATCATCCCCTCGTACACGTCCACGCCCGAACCGACGAGCAGCTCCGAGCGCTCCTGCAGATTGAAGAGCGCGTAGGCGTTCGAGGTGCCGGACCGGTCGGCGACGAGGACCCCGTTCGTCCGGTGGGTCACCTCGCCGGCCCACGGTCCATAGCCCTCGCCGATCTGGTGAAGGAGCGCCGTGCCACGGGTGTCGGTGAGGAGCTGGCCGCGGTACCCGATGAGCCCGCGGACCGGCAGCACGTACTCGAGCCGGACCCGACCGTCCGCGTCGGTCGACATCTGCTCGAGCCGTCCCTTCCGGCCGGCGAGCGCGGACTGGACCTCGCCGATGTAGTCCGGCGGGATGTCGATCGTCACCCGCTCGTACGGCTCGTGGACCTCGCCGCGAACGTCGCGCAGGATGACCTCCGGCCGTGAGGCGGTGAGCTCGAAACCTTCGCGCCGCATCTGCTCGATGAGCACCGCCAGCTGGAGCTCGCCCCGGCCGCGGACCTCGAACGTGTCGCCGGACTCGGTCGGGTGGATCTCGATTGAGACGTTGCCGAGGACCTCCTTGTCCAGGCGGGCCTTGATCTGGCGCGACGTGAGGTAGCGGCCCTCGCGCCCGGCGAGCGGCGAGGTGTTGACGCCGAACGTCATCCGGAGCGTCGGCGCGTCGACGTCGAGGCGGGGCAGCGGACGCGGATCGGACGGATCGGTCAGCGTGTCGCCGATCGTCACCTCGGGGAGCCCGGCCACCGACACGATGTCGCCCGGACCGGCCGATTCGATGTCGATGCGTTCGATCCCGCGGGCCGTCTGGAGCGCTGTCACCGTCCCGTTGAGCGTCACCGTCCGTCCGGGCTCGACCTCGCCGGCCGTGTCGTCGGCCTCCTCTCGCACGACCGTGATGCGCTGGCCGATCCGGATCTCGCCGTTCCGGATACGGCCGACTGCCATCCGCCCAACGTATTCGTTGGCGGACAGGTTCGTGACGAGCAGCTGGAGCGGGTGATCCGGCTCGTGGGCCGGCGGCGGCGTGATCTCGACGAGCAGGTCGAAGAGCGGGCCCAGGCCGGTGCCAGGCTCGTCGAGCGAACGGGTCGCGGTGCCAGCCTTCGCGTTCGTGTAAACGACCGGGAACTCGATCTGGTGCTCGTCCGCGCCGAGGTCGATGAACAGCTCGTAGATCGCGTCGAGGACCTCGGCCGGTCGGGCATCGCCGCGGTCGATCTTGTTGATCGCGACGACGACGGGGAGCCGGCGGGCCATCGCCTTCTGGAGGACGTAGCGCGTCTGGGGCAGCGGTCCCTCGGCGGCGTCGACGAGGAGGAGGACCGAGTCGACCATGAGCAGCGACCGCTCCACCTCGCCGCCGAAGTCGGCGTGCCCCGGGGTGTCGACGATGTTCAGCCGGACGCCGCGGTAGTCGACCGTCGTCTGCTTGGCGAGGATCGTGATCCCCTTCTCCCGCTCGAGATCGCCCGAGTCCATGACCCGGTCGACGACGGCCTGGTTCGAGCGGAAGGCGCCGGTCTGGCGGAGCATCGCGTCGACGAGCGTGGTCTTGCCGTGGTCGACGTGGGCGACGATCGCGACGTTCCGGAGGTCGGTCCGGACGGCGGGCGTGCGGGAGGGTGCGGCGTCGGTCATGGGCCGGCGGATTGTGCCATAGCCGGCTCGCGGCCCGGACCGGCCGGGCTAGACTCCCGGGATGACCGTCGCCGCCGTCGTCCTCGCCGCGACCCCCGATTCGGCCCTCGCCGACGCCGACGGGATGCCCTCGGTCCGCCGGATCGCCGACTCTGCCTGGTCAGGGGGTGCAGTCCCGATCATCGTCGTGGCTCATGACCCGGACGGGTCGGTGGCTTCTGCGCTCACGGGGTCCGCGGTGACCCTCGCCGAACCGGCCCCGCTCGATCGCGGACCCGCCGGCCAGATCGTCCGCGGGATCGAGGCCGCGATCGGCGAGATCCGCGAGACCGATGCCGCGCTCGTCTGGCCGGCGCGGTTCACGTGGGTCGGGCCGGAGACGGCTACGTCGCTCATCGAGGCGCACGGGACTTCTCCTGGCGCGGTGCTCCGGCCGTCGTACGGTGGCGAGCCCGGTTGGCCGGTGCTCGTGCCGGTGTCGTTGCTCGGGGCGCTGGGCGCGGTCGCGGGCGACCGGATGCCGGACGAGGTTGTTGCGGATGTCATTGCGGGCGGTGCCCGGGTGGTCCTCCTCGAGCTCGGCGACCCGGGCGTGCGCCACGACCGGACCGTGCCTCGGGCCACGCTCCCGCCATACATCGGCCCCACGGACCCGCCGGCGGGCCACGTCCACGAGTGGGAAGCGCCGATGGCCGACGCCGCGAACGAGGTCCCGCTAGGGGGCCCGGCGCTCGCGCCGTTTGGTCAGGCCGCGGCCGAGGACCCGGACCAGCCGGGCTGACGCGGCGCGATCAGCGCCCAGGCGCGTCATGCACGTCGCCCCGAGCAGGGCGGCGAGACGCGGTCGTTCGGACAGGAGCCGAATCACGCCTCGGCCGGCACCAGCGTCGACGTTCGCTCCGCGTTGCTCGGCGCCCGTGATCGCGGGCCGCGCAGGAACGGCAGGGCGATCGTGATCCGGTCGGTCAGTACGAGGACGATGGCCATCGCGACGAGCACGGCCGGCAGCTCGAGGTCACGGTGACCGACGAGCCCCACGCCCCACCCGATGAGGATCCAGTGGATGCAGTACATCGCGGTGACTCGGCCGCTCCAGCCGTAGAGCCGATCGAACACCGGGTTCGAACGCACGCGTGACACGACGACGTCGGCCAGTGCCAGCCAGGTGAGGACGAGCCCGAGGATCGCGAGCACGACCCCGGGACGTTGCCGCCAGTAGTCCTCGACGCCGATCGACGGGTGGACGATCGCGACGATCGCAGCGCCCACGAGCATCACGACGACTCCGACGAGCCCCATCCGCCGGACGAACCGGCGACGATCCGGCTGGCCGACGAGCGTCCGGCCGTACGCGAACCCGACGAGCGGGTAGACGATCCACGGGAACAGCGGGAAGAAGACGTTCCAGTCGGTGCCCCAGAGGAGCGCGAGCCCGAGGTCGACGGGCGGGAGACCCGTCGTCATACCCCACAGCGAGGGCGAGACGAGCGCGACGACGACGGCGAGCCCGATGAGCCCCGCGCGGAGCGCTCGTCCGCCGGAGAGGGCGAACAACGCTGTAACCGCAGCGATGACGAGGAGCGCCAGGCCCGCCATCTGGTGGATGTCGACGAGGGTCAGCAGGATCGCCGGCGTGTACGGCGAGATGTCGGCCTCGGTGACGTAGCCCGTCGCGAGCCCGAGCGTCGCGGGCAGCACGCCCCGCAGCACGTTCAACGTGTAGGCGAGGAACAGCAGCCACAGACCGCGCCGGGCAATCCCTGTAGCCGACGCACGCCGGGAGAAGGCGAGCGACGCGCCCATGAGGAACATGAAGACTGGGGCGGCGGTCGGGCCACCGAGAAAGATCACGACCCCGCCGACCGGCGAGGCCCACGACGCCTCGTTCCCGTAGTGGCCGAGCACGTGGATCATCACCATGAACACGATCGCCAGGCCGCGGGCGAGGTCGAAGGCCCGGATCCGGGCGTCGGGCGTGGCGTTCGGTTCGGTCACGTCCCGCGGTCGGCGCCGGGGCGTCCGGGAACGCCGACGAACTTCAGCCCCAGCTCGGCCAGCTGGGCCGGATCGGCCGGCGATGGCGCGCCGAGCATGAGATCGCTGCCCGTGCCGGTCTTCGGGAACGCCATGACCTCGCGGATGTTGTGCTGGTCGGTCAGCAGCGCGGTCCAGCGATCGATCCCGAGGGCGATCCCGCCGTGGGGCGGCGGGCCGTACTCGAACGCCTCGAGCAGCGTCCCGAACTTGTCGCGCATCTGCGCGGGGCTGAGGCCCATGAGGGCGAACGAGCGCGCAAGAAGGTCGGGGCGGTGGATCCGGATCGACCCGCCACCCAGCTCCCAGCCGTTGAGCGCGACGTCGTGCTGGAGGGCGCGGGCCCGCCCGGCCGGGTCCTCCGGCGCGGGCTTCGACGGATCGCCCGACGCCGTGACCAGCAGCTCCTCGTCCTCGGCGTCCACGCCGCTGAACGGGTTGTGGGTCGCGTCCCAGCGACCGTTCTCCTCGTCCCACTGGTACATCGGGAAGTGGTGGACCCAGACGTACGACAGCTCGCGCGGGTCGGTCACCAGGCCCAGCCGCTCCGCCAGCTCGACGCGCAGCTCGCCGAGCACCTCCTGGGCGAGAACGTCGCGGTCGGCGACGGCGAGCACGAGGTCGCCGGGGCTCGCGCCTGCAGCCGTCACGAGCTGCTCCGCCCGGTCCTCGCCGAGGAACTTGGCGATCGGCGACCGGACCGAGCCGTTCGGATCGACCGCGAGATGGACGAGCCCCTTGGCGCCCGCCTTCTTCGCCCGTTCGACGAGCGCGTCGGTCTCGGAGCGCGACGCACCGCCCATCCCGGGGACCGCGAGGCCGAACACGCGGCCCCCACCGGCAAGAGCATCGTCGAAGACACGGAAGCCGCTCCCCATCGCGACCTCGCCGAGGTCCCGCAGCTCCATCGCGTAGCGGACGTCCGGCTTGTCCGAGCCGAACCGGTCGAGCGCCTCGCGGTACGTGAATCGCGGGAATGGGGTCTGACGGATCGGTCGATCCGGGACGACGGCCTTGCTGACCTCGACGATCATCGTCTCGACGAAGCTCATGACGTCGTCCTGGGAGACAAAGCTCATCTCCAGGTCGAGCTGGCTGAACTCCGGGCCACGGTCCGCCCGCGAATCCTCGTCGCGCATGCAGTGGGCGATCTGGAAGTAGCGCTCGAGGCCGGCGACCATCAGCAGCTGCTTGAGCTGCTGCGGGCTCTGCGGCAGCGCGTACACGGAGCCGGGCTGCTGGCGCGAGGGCACGATGAAGTCGCGGGCGCCCTCGGGCGTCGACTTGATGAGCAGCGGCGTCTCGACCTCGACGAAGCCGTGGGCGTGGTGGACGTCGGAGATGGCGCGCAACAGGCGCGACCGAAGCGTCAGCCGCTCGCGCATCGGCTCGCGACGGAGGTCGAGGTAGCGGTACTTGAGCCGGAGGCTCTCGTCGATCTGGGCGTCGGGATCGTTGATCGGGAACGGCGGCGTCTTCGATTCGGACAGGACGGTCAGGCCGCTCGCCCGCAGCTCGATCTCGCCGGTCGCGAGCTTCGGGTTCTCGGTGCCCGGCAGCCGCCGGGCGACCTCGCCCTCGACGCTGACCGTGAACTCCGTCCGCAGGCGGCTGGCAGTGGCGTGGACTACCGGTCGCTCCGCCCGGTCGATGACGACCTGGGTGATCCCCTCCCGGTCCCGGATGTCGAGGAAGATCAACTGGCCGAGGTCGCGCCGGCGATGGACCCAGCCGGCCAGGCGGACCGTCGTACCCGCGTCCGACGCGCGGAGCTGGCCCGCGGAGTGCGTGCGGTAGGACGTGGCAAGGCCGGGGGCTGGCGGGGGCATGGCCGGGGCATCGTACCGTGTAGCGGAGGGCCGCGGCCGCTCCCTAGCCGTGCTTGTGGGACCCGCCGGCGCGGGCGAGCTCGCGGGCGAGGTCCGCGGTCCCGATGACCCGCTGGGTGCCCGCCTCGAGGTCCCGGAGCTGGACCTGGCCGTCGGCCAGCTCGTCGCCGAGGATGACTGCGAAGTGGGCCCCTTCCCTGGCCGCGGCCTCGAGCTGGCGCCCGAGCTTTCGCTGGGCGAGGTCCGCCCGGGCCGCGAGACCGGCGGCGCGAAGCTCGGTGGCGATCCGGAGCCGGTCCGCGGTCGCGGCCGGGTCCGCCCCGACGACCACGGCGAGCGGCGTCGGTTGAGCCGGAGGCGGCGACCCCGCCGCGTCGAGGGCGAGGACGACCCGGTCGAGCCCGAGCCCGAACCCGATCCCGGGCGTCGGCCGGCCACCGAGCAGCTCGACGAGACCGTCGTACCGGCCGCCGCCACCGATCGCCGACTGCTGACCGCCGGCGCCGGCCGGGTAGACTTCGAACGCCGTCCGCGTGTAGTAATCGAGCCCGCGGACGAGCCGCGGCTGGAGCCGGTACGCGACGCCGAGCGCGTCGAGGTGCGCCCGAACCGCCGCGAAGTGCTCCCCGCACGCCGGGCACAGGTGGTCCGTGATGAGCGGCGCCCCCTCGTTGAGCTCCGCCATCACCGGCTCCTTCGAGTCGAGCAGGCGAAGCGGGTTGCGCTCGAGACGGGCGCGCTCGATCGGAGGCAGGCGATCGGCGTGGGCCTGGTAGTGCGCGCGGAGCTTCTCGACATACGCCGGCCGGCACGCGCCGTCGCCGATCGAGTTGAGCTGGATCTCGATCGCTTCGAGCCCGGCCTCGCGGTAGAAGCGATCCGCCAGCTCGATGATCTCGGCGTCGATCGCCGGGCCGGGATCCCCGATCGCCTCGATGTCGAACTGCCAGAACTGCCGGTACCGGCCGGCCTGCGGGCGGTCGTACCGGAACATCGGCCCGGTGAGCGTGAGCTTTACGGGCTGGGGCAGTGTCTGCATCCCGTGCTGGACGTAGGCGCGGACGATCCCCGCGGTCGGCTCCGGGCGGAGCGCCCACGTCTCGCCGTCCTCGGTCCGGGGCGCGATCCGGAAGAGCTCCTTCTCGACGACGTCGGTCGTCTCCCCCACCCCGCGCTCGAAGACCGCGGCCTGCTCGAACAGCGGCGTCTCGATCGGGTGGTAGCCGTAGCGCGCGGCGAGGTCCGCGCCGATCCGCTCGAGCCGGATGAACGCGGCTCGTTCGGCCGGCAGCAGGTCGCGGGTGCCACGCGGCGCGCGCAGGTCAGGCATCGGGCCAGAGTCTAGCGGTGGCGAGGCGGGCGATACTGACCGCGTGAGGATCGTGCGAGGCTTGGTGCGTCGCCTGCGGGCCGTGCGTCGGGCCCTGACCGACCTGCTGCCAGGCGGTCCCGGCCGCGCATCCAGCCGGGCCGAGCGGGACCTGACGGCTCGCCTCCTGGGCCAGCTTCCTGACGGCGCGCCGACGACCGGGCCCCAGGTCGCGATCGTGATCCTGAACCGCGACGGCGTGGGCCACCTCCGCCGGCTGCTGCCGGCCCTCGAGTCGACCGCCTATCCCTCGTTCGAGATCCTCCTCGTCGACAACGCGTCGAGCGATGGCTCGGTCGCGTATGCCCGCGGCTTTCGATCACGCCACCTGCTCCGGGTCGTCGAGAACGCAGAGAACCTGAGCTTCTCGGTGGCGAACAACGCGGCCCTTCAACACACCGACGCCGAGCTACTGCTCTTCCTGAACAACGACGTCCGGCCGATGGAGCCTCACTGGTTGGGCTGGATGGTCGAGTCCGTCATGACCGCCGGCACGAGCGCCTGCGGCGCACGGATGGTGCTGCCGCGCCGGCGCATCCCGCGATCCGAACGGACCGGCATGCAGGGCGATCTCGAGCTTCTCCACACGGGGATGCAGTTTGTGTCGATCGACGGCATGCCTCGCCCGCGCACCGTAGGCGGTCCGGATGCGTCCCGGCCCGGGCTGGTCGCGGTCCACGAGCAGCCGGCCGCGTCGGCCGCGTGCCTGCTCGTCCGACGCGAACCGTTCGTGGCGGTGGGCGGATTCGATCCCGCCTATGTGTACGGGTATGAGGACGTCGATCTGTGCCTCCGGCTTCGCGCAGAGGGCGGCAGGATCCTCGTCGACGGACGCGCGGTCCTCTGGCACGACGAAGGGTCGACCCGCCGGCACGCCGTCTCGACGGCGGCCCGGGTGCAGCAACGGGAGAACCGCCTGATGTTCTACGAGCGATGGGGGCCCGCCCTGTTCCGGGACGTCCTCCGTGACCGGCTCGACGGCCGGCGCCTCCTCTCGATCGAGCCGCTCTCCTGCGGGATCGCCGTGGTTGGGGCGTCGCCCGAAGCGGTGACTCTCCGCGACGCGCTTGCCCAGAAGGGCTGGGTGGTGGAGGTGCTCGTCGCGGGTGGACCCGGGTGGCCGGGCACCGCCGAGGTCGTCGTGACGACCGAGCCGAGCGTCGACGTCCGCGAGCTGCCCCGGCACGTCCTGAAGATCGCCTGGATCGCCGGGCCGGCCGAACCGTGGCTTGCCGCGCCGTGGATCGACGACTTCGACTTGCTCCTCGTGGGCGACAAGGGATCCCTCGCCCCGATCCGCCGCACCACGTCGCACGTTCCCCGCCCCGTGCCGCCGGCCGGGGTCCCGGATGCGATCGTGGCCGAGCTCCGGTCCTGGGTCGAGACGCGCCGCGCCGGGATCATCATCGATGCCCATGAGTCCGAGCCTGTCGCGCGGGGTATCCAGCGGGAGCTCGAGCGGCGCGGGCTCCCCACGACCGTCTATCCCCGCCCGCTCCGTACTGCGGCGGTGTCGACGCGGGACGACCTGGTGGTCCACCTCTCGGACGGCGACCCGTTGCGCCGCCGGCCGGGACAGGCGTCGGTCCTCTGGGTCCGCGATCAGATGCAGCGGTTCACGGACGAGCTGGTCGCGGCGTACGATTTCGTCATCGTGGCCTCCGACCACGACTCGGATGCGGATCGCGTCGACGAGATCCTGCGCCGGGTCGATGACCTGCAGCCGGCGGGAGCAGCATGAACGAACGCACGACGCTCGAGGACCTCGACGTAGGCCAGCAGCCGCCCCTGCTCGACTGGGTCCCCGTGTCCGAGCCCGGCCGCGCCGCGCGGCTCGACTACCCGATCGAGGGTGGCGTCCCCCACCCCCACTGGATCCGGGAGTCGGCCGAGCACCGCCTCGCGGCGCACCCGGTCGTGGTCAGGGAATCCGCTGTGATCGTGCGGTTGCTCGTGGCGCTCGCGATCGCCGCCTTCCTGCTCGGGATGACGGTCTTCTACCCGGTCTCCCCGCTGGGCCACTAGCGCCTGCGACTCGACCCGACCGGCGGGTCAACTGACGTCGCCACTGACGCCTCCGCCGCGTGGCGGGTCAAGCATCGGAGGAGCAGCCAGTTTGGGCGTTCCCCGGACCGCAGCAGTGCGTTCCTCTGACAGGTGACCCGCCATGCGGGTGGGAGCTGGGCGCGCGGCCCGAACTCGCGCTAGCCCAGGTCGCGCTGGACTGAGATGACGTCCTTGAGCTGCTCGATGCGGCTCATGACCCGCGCCAGTTGGGCGACCGACGAGACCTGGAGCGTGGCCGCGACGACCGCCGTGTGGTCGGGGTTCACGCTGACCGAAGCCGCGACGATGTTGACCTTGTTCTCGGCCATGACCTGGGTGATCTCGTTGAGCAGGCCCGTCCGGTCGTACGCCTCGACCCGGATCGCAATCGGATAGGTCTGCTCCGGCTCGGCCTCCCACTCGACGTCGATCAGCCGCGACACCTCGCGCTCGTTGAGCACGGTCGAGCAGCTCCGGAGATGGACCGTGACGCCCTTGCCCCGGGTGATGAACCCGACGATCGGGTCGCCCGGGATCGGGTGGCAGCACTTCGTGAACCGGACGAGGAGGTCGCCGACGCCCTTGACCCGGACGCCGCCGGCCCGCGCGATCCTGGTCTGCGGAGCGACCGTCGGCAGGGCGATCTGTCCGTCGTCGACGACGCCGAGGCGCATCACGACCTGCTGGGCGGAGATCGCGCCGTAGCCGACGGCCGCGAAGAAGTCGTCGACCGAGTCGAAGTTGTACTGCTTCGCGACCTCCGCGATCCGCTCAGGTCCGACGACCGCCATCGACGTCCGGGCAAGCCGCCGCAACTCCCGCTCGAGCGACTCGCGGCCGTGGACGACGTTCTCGTCGCGGTCCTTGCGCTTGAACCACTGGCGGATCTTTTCCCGGGCGTGCGAGGTCCGGACGGTGTTCATCCAGTCGCGCGACGGGCCGTGCTCGCCCTTCGTCGTGACGATCTCGACGATGTCGCCGTTCTTCAGGCGGTAGTCGAGCGGGACGAGCCGGTTGTTGATCTTCGCCCCGATCGTCCGGTGGCCGACGTCGGTGTGGATCCGGTACGCGAAGTCGAGCGGCGTCGCGCCGGCCGGCAGGTCCTTGATATCGCCCTTCGGGGTGAACACGAAGACCTGGTCCTGGAAGATGTCGAGCTTGATTCCCTCGACGAATTCGGTCGCATCGGACACGTCGCGCTGCCAGTCCATGAGCTGGCGGAGCCAGGCGAGCTTCGCGTCGTACGCGCGGTCGCTCTTCGAGCCCTCCTTGTACCGCCAGTGGGCGGCGATCCCGACCTCCGACACCTGGTGCATCTGGTGGGTCCGGATCTGGATCTCGAGAGGCTTGCCGTCGAGCGCGATGACCGCGGTATGGAGTGACTGGTAGAGGTTGTTCTTCGGGACCGCGATGTAGTCGTCGAACTGGCCCGGGATCGGGCGCCACAGGGCATGGACGATGCCGAGCGCCGCGTAGGAGTCGCGAACCTCGTCGACGAGGATCCGGATCGCGTACACGTCGTAGATCTCGCCGAACTCCGCGCTCTTGCGCTGCATCTTCCTGAAGATGCTGAAGATGTGCTTCGGGCGACCCTCGAGGTCGGCCTCGATGCCGGCCTCGCGGAGCCGGGGCTCGAGATCGGCGATCGCCCGCTCGATGTAGCCTTCGCGGCCCTTGCGGCGCGTGTCGAGGAGCTTCGCCAGCTCGTGGAAGCGCTCCGGCTCGAGGACCTTGAAGGCGAGGTCCTCGAGCTCCCACTTCACCTGCCAGATCCCGAGCCGCTCCGCGAGTGGCGCGTAGATCTCCATCGTCTGGCGGGCGATCCGGAGCTGCTTGTCGGCCGGCAGCGCGGCCAGGGTCCGCATGTTGTGGAGCCGGTCGGCGAGCTTGATGAGGACGACCCGGATGTCGTCCGCCATCGCGAGGAACATCTTCCGGATGTTCTCGGCCTGCTGCTGCTCGTGGGTGTGGGTGCTGAACCGGGAGAGCTTCGTCACCCCGTCGACGAGATGGGCGACCTCGGCCCCGAACCGCTCCTCGACGTCGACGAGGCTGTACTCGGTGTCCTCCGGGACGTCGTGGAGGAGGGCGGCCTGGACGGCGACCGGGTCGATTCCCAGCTCGGCGAGGATCTGGGCGGACGCGATCGGGTGGGTGACGTACGGCTCGCCCGAGGCGCGGAGCTGGCCGGCATGCGCGTCGGCGGCCATGTCCAGGGCCCCCCCGACCGGGCCGAGGTCGGCCTGGGGGTAGTGCTTGGCGATCGTCGCGAGGAGCTGGTCCCGGAGCGCCCCGATCTCGTCTTCGGGCTTGCTCGCCTGGCGCGGCGGTACCGCGGCCCGGCGGGGTCCCCGTCGGCCCGGCGTCCGTTCCTCGGTTTTCGTGCGCGGCGTCGCCATGGCCGGGAAAGTCTAGCAGCGGCCGATCGGGCGGCCCGACGCTCCCTGGTCGTAGCCGAGCGCGGCGAGGGCGGCGAGGGCCGCCTCGCGCTCGTTCCAGGGCAGCGGGCCCGTCGCGTACAGGATCGCGCTCTCGTGGCCCTTCCCGGCGAGCAGCACGACGTCTCCGGGGCGGGCCCGCTCGAACGCGGCCTCGATCGCGGCGGCCCGGTCCGGGATCAGCAGCAGGTCGTGGCCGCGGCGCTTGCCCGCGGCCTCCGCGCCGGCGGCGATCTCGTCGAGGATCGCCTCGCGGTCCTCGCCCCGCGGGTCCTCGTCGGTGACGACGACGAGCCGGCAGCGCCGACCCGCGATCCGGCCCATCATCGGCCGCTTCGCGACATCCCGCTCCCCCGCCGACCCGAACACCGCGATCAGCTCCCCGCCGCGAGCGGCCGCCACCGGCGCCAGCAGCTCGAGCACGCCATCCAGCGACGCCGGGCTGTGGGCATAGTCGACGACCACGCCGAACGGCTGGCCCGCCTCGATCCGCTCCATCCGGCCCGGCACCGCGTCGACCGACTCGAGGCCGCTGCGGACGGCCGCCGGATCGAGGCCCCAGGCCGCCCCGAGGGCGACGACGGCGAGCGCATTGTGGACATTGAACCGGCCGGCCAGCCGGAGCTCGAGGCGCGACTCGCCGGACGGGGCGACGACATCGATCCGCAGGCGGCGTGCGTCCTCTTCGACGCGCACAGCGCGTACGTCGGCCGCCGGATCCGTGCCGTACGTGATGACCTGCGCCCCGGCTTCCTGGCCGACACCGGCGAACAGGCCGGCCGACGGGTCGTCGGCGTTGACGACCGCGATCTTCGGTCGGCCCTTGGCCGGGTTGGCCGGTCCCAGGGCCAGGCGCTCGAACAGCGACAGCTTCGCGTCCCGGTACGCCTCCCAGGTCCCGTGGAACTCGAGGTGCTCGTGGGTCAGGTTCGTGAGGATCGCGGCGTCGTACGCGATCCCGCCGACCCGCTCGAGGGCGAGGCCGTGCGAGGTCGTCTCGACGACGGCCGCGGCATCCCCGGCGGCGACCATCGCCCGGAGCGCGGCCTGGAGTCGCGGCGCCTCGGGGGTCGTGGCGTGCTCGTCGTTCGACTCGCGCGTCGAGCCGATCTTCGTGTCGACCGTGCCCATCAGGCCGGTCGCCAGCCCGGTGGCCTCGAGCGCGGCCACCGCGAGGAACGAGGTCGTGGTCTTGCCGTCGGTCCCGGTGATCCCCACGACCGCCAGCTCGCGGCTCGGGTCGCCGTACCACCACGAAGCCGCGGTCGCGAGGGCCGGCTGGGTCCGCTCGACGACGAGCTGCGGCAGCCCGACGCCCTCGACCGGCCGCTCGACGAGCGCCGCCGACGCGCCGGCCTCCGCGGCGGCGGCGACGAAGTCGTGGCCGTCGACGTGGGCGCCGCGGACGGCGACGAAGAGCGCGCCGGGGCGGACCGCGCGCGAGTCCGACGCGACGCCGCGGACCATGACCCGCCCGACGCCCGCCGGCCCGATCGCCCGGCCGCCCTCGCGTGCCCCGCGCAGGCGGCCCTCCGCCTCGAGCCGCTCGACGAGGCCGCGCAGCGGTGCCGGATCGGCCGGCTCGGCGGCGGCGAGGAGTCTCTCGATGTCGCCGCGCACGCGGCCGGTCACGCCTCGCCCCGCCGGCGCTCGCGCAGGTCGCGGATCGTGTACCAGAGCCGGTCGATGACGAGGTCGAACGTGCCGGGGTGGCGGACCGGGGCCCCGCCGAACCGGCGCTTGAAGGCGCTGAACCCGGACCAGCTGTCCGGTGCCTCGTCGTCGGACTCGGCGACGCCCCAGAGGTCGAGAGTCCGGGCGCCGTCGGCGGCGAGCGCTTCCATCGTTGCGCCCATCGTCGCGTAGCCGGCATTCGCGTTCTTCAGCGCCGGCTCGCGCGACGAGGCGCCGTACAGGTAGAACGCGCGATCGGCAACCCGCAGGGTGACCATCCCGCCGATCGCCCGGCCGTCTTTCCGGGCGAGGCACAGGTACCACCCGTCCCTGGGGGCGAGTGATTCCGCGAGCGCCGAGAGGAAGTCCAACCCGTGGCTCCGAAACTGCTTCCTCTCGGCCGTGTCCTCGAGGAGCTCGTGGAACGTCGCGATCGCGTCCGGGTCGTTGTGGCGCTGGACGTCGGTGACGACGCCCTCCTTGGCCGCCCGCCGGAACAGGTTCCGGGCGTCCTTGTCCCAGCTCTTGTGAATCTCTTCCGGGCCGCCGGCGAGGTCGACGATCCGGGTGGTCCGGGCCTGGAGGTCGTGGCGCGCCGGTCGCAGGCCGCGGGCGAGCAGCGATTCGCGGACGGTGTCGGCGTCGCCGCCGTCGCCCCGCGGATCGAGCTTGACGACAATCCCGCGCTCGCGACGGCCGAGCGCCCGGAGGCCGCCGACGAGCAGCCGGAGGACGAGGTCGGCGTCCGGCGCGTCTCGCTCCCACAGCGGGCCGTGGGGCACGTACACGACGGATCGCCCGAGCTGGGTCGGCCGGACCAGTGCCTGGGCGACGCCGCGAACCGCGCCGCCCGGGCCCCGGACGAGGATCCGGGCCGGCGGCTCGCCGGCCACGGCCATCACGTCGCCCCATGCCCAGGCCTGGAGGACATCCCCTTCCGGCCGTCGGGCCACGAACTCGTCCCACGCTGCGCGTGACTCCGGCGCGGCCAGGGCGACGCGCATCCCGGACGTGGCGGCGCGCGTCATCTCGCGCCGTCTCGCCGCCGACCGACGAGCCCGGGCAGCACCACGCGGCGAAGGCGTGCCACCTCGGCGACCCACGCCCCGCGCAGCCCGCGGCCCTGGACGAGGCTCTCGAGCGTCCGCGGCTCGGCGTGCCAGAACGATTCCTTGTACCCGCCGGCCCACAGGAAGTCGTACGTCGAACAGCCCCGCCGGATCGCCTCGGAGATCGAGCGGTCGAAGAGGCCCTTGCCGAGCGACATCCTGCGCACGTCGTCGTCGTAGCTCACCCCCATCATCAGCGCGACCGCCCGTCCGTTCAGCGCGAACGTCACGAGGCAGGCGCGGATCCCCGATTCGTCGCGGGCGATGTCGGCCCACATCGCGCCGGCTCCGAGGAGCGCGCCGAACGCATCGACGAGAAACGGTTCGAAGGCCGGATCCGGCCCGAAGTCGAGCTCCTCGTCGCCCCATCGGGCAGCCATGAGCCGGCGGATGGCGTCGACGGCGTCGACGGCGACGGCAGGATCAGTCCGCTGCTCGAACGACCCGCGGGCCCGCCCGAAGCGGTTCTCCTCGGTCCGCATGTTGTGTCGTGCCTTCGAGCCGAGGTGGCGGGCCCAGCCGTCGAGATCCGGCGGCAGCTCGATCACGTACGTCACCGAGCGGACGACCCCCGTCAGCCGGACCGTCCGCCAGCCCGCGTCGGCCCCCGCTGCGACGAGCGCGGCGGGAGTCTCCGAACCGGCCGGCAACCGGAGCGCGTTGAGGACATCCCAGCGCTGCGACCCGTCGCGCAGCCAGCCGGTGAGTCCGGCGAGGACCGCGGTCCGGTGCTCGTCGGTCGCGAGGACGTCGACCTGGCCCCGCAACGCCGGCCCGAAGCCCGCCCAGAAGTGGAGCTCCGTGAGGGCCATGGCGAGCTGCCGCGTCCGCGATGCGACGAGCGGGGCGACGCCGACGAGCCGGCCGCCGACGCGCCAGGTGAGGACGCGCGGACGGGCACCACCGGCGTAGTGGCGAGACCAGGGCACGAGCCAGTCAGGCGATTCGAACGGCGAGCGGGCGGCCGCGGCAGCGAGCTCGCGCCACTCCGGGACGATCGCCTCGACCGCGCTGGGATCCGCGAGGACCTCCGGCGTGCCCGGCGCGGTGGCGGGAGCGCTCACGGAGCGCTCACCGGCGGATGAGCCTCACCGCGCGCGAGACCATCCGGCCCGCGAGATACCGGCGAGGCCGGATGACCCTCTCGTGCGCGCCGGTCAGCTCGAGCCAGCTCGCTCCGAACGACTGCTTGTGCTGGTAGAGGCCGTACATCGCATCTCCCGGCTGGGGCTCCGTCCGCGCCCCGGGAACGTCGACGCCGCCGAGGTCCATCTCCCGGCAGCCCTCCCGGATGGCGAGCTGGATGGCCCGCCAGCGGAGGAGGTGGAGCGCACCCGGATGCTCCTTCCGCGCCTCGGCGCGGTCGCCCGAGTGGACGGTCGTGAGGCGGCCGCCGTGGCGGTAGAGGACGAGCCCGGCGAGCTCCGCCCCATCGGCGGCGCGAGCCTGGAGGTAGACGAGATGGCCGGCCCGGAGCGCGGCCAGCCACCAGGCGACGTACTCGGGGCGCGGGCCGAACGTGAAGTCGAGCCGCTCGCCCGTCGCGAGGAGGAGGTCGTAGAACCGGTCGAGGGCCTCCTCCGCGGGCTCGCCGGGCGGAATGAACCCCTCCCCCGCCCCGTCCGGGCCCTCGGACCGCGCGTCGTGGCGGGCGACGACGGCGCCGTCCTTTTCCGCCTGCCGGATCCGCTGGCGGGTCGTTTTCGCGATGCCCCTGAACACATCTTCCTCGCCGGCCCCCTCGCCGAGCGGCAGGCTCATCCGGTGGCGCGCGGGGTGAATCTCCTCGATCGGCGCGTAGCGGGCGCGGCGGAGCCAGCCGGCGTACGCGGCGTCCGCGGCCGGGACCTCAGCGTCCGAGGCGATGACGTCGATCCCCTCCGCGGCGAGTGCCCTGGTCGTTGCCCACAGGGCCGCGCCGAGCTCCTCGCCCGCGACGACCGGCGCCGGTCCCTTCGGCAGGTAGGCGCTGCCGCCGCCGATCAACGGCCAGCCCCGGGTGAGGGCGAGGATCCGGTGGTCGCCGACCGACACGAACCGCGGCCGCCAGCCGCTCCGGCGGCGATGCTCCGCCCAGGCGCGCGACTGGTAGACGTGACCGCCCGGCCGCTCTACCGCGAGGCGGTCCCAGTCGTCGGTGGGATCGGCATCGACGCGAGCGTCGTCCATCACCCCGCGCCGCTGCCGCGGCGACGGACGAGGTCGGTCATGATCGCGACGATAGACGGCAGCTCCGGGATGCGCAACACGAGGCTGACGACGAGGTAGACGGCCGCAAATGCCGCGCTCACGACGACGCCCTGGGCGAGGAGCGCGAGGATTCCGGGCGCGGGGCCGATGAAGCCGTCGATCGTGTACAGGACGAGCAGCCCGACGGCCCCCGCGATGAGCGTCCCGAGCGCACCCTCGAGACCGACCCGGGCGACGTCGGCCACACCCAACAGCGGCACGTGGCGGCCCATCGTCCAGAGCAGGACGAGTGCCTCGACCCAGGCCGCGATGGCGATCGCGAGTGCGATCCCGGCCAGTCCGAGTGGCCCGACGAGGATGACCGCAAGGGTCGTGTTGATGACGACCGCGAGGACCGCCGCGAGGACCGGTGTTCGGGTGTCCTGGCGCGCGTAGAACGCCCGGGCGAGCACCGCGATCAGCGCATGCGCGCCGAGGCCGATGAGGAAGAACAGGAGCGTGTTCGCGGTCAGCTCGACGAGGGCCGCGTCGAATGCCGGGAAGAGCACGGCGACGATCTGGCGGCGGAGGATCGCCATCAGGCCGGCGGCCGGCAGCATGACGTAGAGGAGGAGTCGCAGCGCGCGGGTGAGCAACGCGACGTACTCCGCCGGCCGGCCGGCCGCCACCTCGCGTGACAGCGACGGGAAGACGACGACCCCGAGGGGGGACCCGATCAGGCCCATCGGCACCTGGAGGAGGATGAACGCGAAGTTGTACGCGGTGACCGCTCCGGCTCCGAGTTTCGTCGCGAGCGAGGTCACCACGATGAACGTGATCTGGGTCGCGCCGAGGCCGACGGCGCGGGGAACCAGCAGTCTCAGTGCGGTCCGCGCCTCTGGATCCCGCGTGTCGATGCGCGGCTCGTACACGAACCCGAGGCGAGCCAGCGGCCGGAGCTGGACGAGAAGACCGGCAAATGACCCGAGGACGACACCGAGCGCCAGCCCGGCGATCCCGAGTGCGGGCGCGAGGAAGAGCGCCCCGCCGATGATCGCGAGGTTGTAGACGGCCGGGGCGAAGGCGGCGGAGGCGAATCGGCCGGAGGCATTCAGGAGGCTCGTGGCGATCGCGCCGAGGGCGAGGAAGATCGGGGCGAGCAGCATGATCCGGGTCAGCTCGACCGTCCTGGCCGTCTGGATGACGTCGAAGCCCGGGGTGATCGCCTTTACGACCTCGGGCGCGAAGACCGCCAGGAGGACGGCGAGGCTCAGCAGCCCGACGAGCATGACGTTCGTGACGGTGGAAGCCACCTGCCACGCCCGATCGTGGCGGCCATCGGCGAGGAGGCCGGCGAGGATCGGGATGAGCGCGGAGCCGAGCGCCCCGGCGGCGACGAGCTGGAAGACGAGATCCGGGATCCGGAACGCGGCGAAGAAGGTGTCGAGGTCGCGGGGCTCGAAGACGTAGCCGATGACGACCAGCCGAACCCAGCCGAGCGCCCGCGAGACGAGGAACGCCGCGGACACGATGATGCCCGCCCGGGCGAGGATCTGCCCCCGGGTCAGGCCCGTGGTCACGAAGCGGGAGAGCCGGGCCCGCTCGCCGCTGCGACGCGGGCGCGCGGGTGGGCGTCGCGATAGGCGGATCGCAACCGCGTCGGCGAGACATGGGTGTACACCTGCGTCGTCGCGAGGCTCTCGTGGCCGAGCAGCTCCTGGACGACCCGCAGGTCGGCACCACCATCGAGCAGGTGCGTCGCGAACGAGTGGCGGAGCGTATGGGGCGAGACTCCCTCGGGCAGGCCGGCGGCGCGGCGCAGGCGGTCGAGCCGGAACCGCAATCCGCGCACGCCGAGAGGCTCGCCGTGGTGGTTGAGGAACAACTCGATCGGGGCTGCGTCCGCGCCGCCGCGGGCGGCAAGAGCCGGCCGGCCGTCCTCGAGCCAGGCGTGGAGCGCCGCGACGGCCGGCCGGCCGAGCAGCCCGACCCGCTCCTTGCGGCCCTTGCCGAGGACGCGGACCTCTCCCCGCCGGAGGTCGAGCGACGCGAGGTCCGCGGACGCGAGCTCACTGATCCGGAGCCCCGCGGCGTACGCGGTCTCGACGATCGCGCGATCGCGTAGCGCGAGCGCGGCCGCGATCTCGGCGCGGGCGGCGTCTGCCACCGCCGATGCCGCCGCGAGATCGGCGTCCACGACGGCGAGCAGCCGCTCGACCTGCTGGACCTCGAGCACCCTGGGCAGGCGACGCGGCAAGCGCGGCGTCGCGATCGCACCCCACGGGTCGCCGGGCGCGAGCCCCTCGCGCACCGCGAAGCGGTGGAACGAGCGGATTGCCGCAAGCCGCTGCCCGACCGTGCTCCGGCCGGCCGCTGTGCCGAGCGCCGCCAGGTACGCGCGCAACTCCGCCCGGGATGGAGACCGCCAGTCCGTCCCCCGCCCTGCGAGCCACTCGAGGTAGCGGATGATCGCCGTCCGGTACGACCGCTGGGTATGGGGTGAGGCGTCGCGGGCGGCGAGGGCTCCGAGAAATCGCTCGAGCGCCGGGTCGACAGAAGGGAGGCTTCGCCCGGCCCGGTTCACGCCTCGGGTGCGGTCTCGCCGGCCGCCGGCCGGGCCCTTCGCGGGCCCCGGCCGTTGTTCCGGGCGCCACCACCCGCCGACCGCTCGCGGGACCCGCCCGGGCCGGCTCGGGCCGCCCGCCGCCCACCGCGGGCCGGCCGCGCGAGCGCGGCCGGGTTCGGCGGACCACCCGGCAGCCGCCCGCCGGGGACGATTGCCTCCGGCAGGTCGACGGTCGCGCCGCACTTCAGGCAGATCCCGGCATCGCCCTTCCGGCCGACCGGCCCGTCGTCCGTGTCGTGAACCGCCCCGACCGGCTCGAAGTTCGTCGTGTAGTCGCACTTCGGATAGGCCGAGCAACCCCAGAAGACGTTCCCCGTGCGCCGCGCTCGCCGCGCGACGAGACGGCCGTCGCCGTTCTTCGGGCAGATGACCTCGAAGGGCAGTTGATCCGGCGGCGGTGGGCCGTCCCGGCGGATGTAGTCGCAGTCCGGGTAGCGCGAGCAGCCGACGAACGGCCCGAACCGGCCGCTCTTGCCCACGAGCTTCCCCGTACCGCACGTCGGGCACGCCTCGCCCTCACCCTCGAGCGCGGGCTGCTCGTCGCCCGGCAGCGGTCGCGACTCCTTGTGCTCCGGATAGAGCGAGCAGGCAAGGAACCGGCCGTTCCGCCCGAGCCGGATGACCATCGGGTGCCCCTCGGAGCAGACCTCGTCGGTGGGCTCGGTCGTGAAGTCGCTCCGGCGCAACTCGCGCCGCTTCTCCGCGACGCGGTCGCGGAGCGGCTCGTAGAACGCGCGGAGGAACGGCACCCACTGGCGCTCGCCGCGGGCGACCTCGTCGAGCTCCAGCTCCATCCTGGCGGTGAAGGCCACGTCGACGTAGTCACCGAAGTGCTCGACGAGGAGGTCCGTCACGATCTCGCCGATGAGCTCCGGCCGGAGCCGGCGTTCCTCGATCCGGACATAGCCGCGATCCATGATCGTCGAGATCGTCGCCGCATAGGTCGACGGCCGGCCGATCCCGTGCTCCTCGAGGGCCTTGATCAGTGTCGCCTCGGTGAACCGCGGCGGCGGCTCCGTGAAGTGCTGGGTCGTATTGACGTCCGTGACGTCCGTTACCGCGCCCTCGGCGAGTGCCGGCAGCTGGCGCTCGCGGTCGTCTTCGTCGTCGCCGTCGTCGCGACCCTCGGTGTAGACGCGGGAGAAGCCGTCGAACAGCGTTCGCGTCGAGCTGGCCCGGAGCTCGTACGGCTCCGCCTCGAGCTCGATCGTCGTCGTCTCCATCTCCTTCGACGCCATCTGCGACGCGATCGCGCGCTGCCAGATGAGCCGGTAGAGGCGCAGCTCCTCTGGCTTGAGATACGCGGACAGCGAGTCCGGGTCGCGCCGGAAGCTCGTCGGGCGGATCGACTCGTGGGCCTCCTGGGCACCCTTCGACTTCGTCCGGTAGACCCGGCCCTTGGGCATCGTGTAGCGGTCACCGTAGCGGTCTGCGATCACCTCCCGGGCCTCGCCCATGGCGACGCCGGCGATCGCCGTCGAGTCCGTCCGCATGTAGGTGATGAGGCCGTTGTGGCCGTCCGGCGTGTCGACGCCCTCGTACAGCCGCTGGGCGATCGACATCGTCCGCTTCGGGCTGAACGAGAGCTTGCGACTCGCCTCCTGCTGGAGCGTCGAGGTCGTGAACGGCGGCGCCGGGTTCCGCTTGAGCGGCCGCTTGCCGATGCTCTTGACCACCGGCCGGCGCTCGCGCAGGGCGGCCGCATGCCGGTCCGCCGTGCCGCCGTCGCCCACGTCGATCGGCTGGCCGTCGATCCTCACGAGCTCCGCTGCGAACGTCTCACCGGACTCGGTCGCGAGGATCGCCTCGAGGGTCCAGTACTCGCGGGGAATGAATGCGACGATCTCGCGCTCCCGCTCGACGACGAGCCGGACCGCGACCGACTGAACGCGCCCCGCGGAGAGTCCACCGCGAACCTTGCGCGAGAGGAGCGGGCTGAGCGTGTAACCGACGAGCCGGTCGACGATCCGGCGGGTCTGCTGGGCATCGACGAGGTTCTGATCGATGTCCCGGGGATGGGCGAATGCCTCGCGAATCGCCCCCTCGGTGATCTCGCTGAACGTCACCCGGCGAGTCTTCGCCGCAGGGACGTGGGCGGCTTCCGCGACGTGCCAGGCGATCGCCTCGCCCTCGCGATCGAGGTCCGTGGCGAGGTAGACGAAGTCGGCCGTCTTCGCCTGGCGGGTGATCGCGTCGACCTGCTTCCGGCGATCGTCGCTGACGACGTATTCGGGAGCGAAGTCGTGATCGACGTCCACCCCGAACTTGCCCTTGCCCGGGTTATCCGGGAGATCGCGGACGTGGCCATACGAGGCGAGGACCTGGTAGTCGTCTCCCAGGTACCGTTCGATCGTTCGAGCCTTCGCCGGAGACTCGACGATGACGAGATTCTTCGACATTCGGGCGGGAGTGTAGCACCGGGTCTTTGGCGGACCCTTACCCGGCGCTCAAGCGTCCCGTACTCGTTTGAGGAAGTCCTCGTCGATCTCGAGGTCGGCCTCGGGCTCGGGCGGCGGCGCGGCCTGGCGACCCTTGGAATCCGGGGCAGGCCTGCTCGGATCGGCCCCGGGCGGGATCTCCAGGAACCGCACGTGCGCGTACGGGAAGTAGAAGACCGACTCGATGTGGTCGACGAAGACGGGCCGCTTGCCGCCCATCGTCCGGAGGTTCGTGCACATGATCACGGTGTCGGCCGGCATCGGGAGCGCGAACAGGTCGGCGAGGAGGGGCTGCTCGTTCGTGAGGTGGATGACCGCGTTGCGGATCACCACCGTCTCGCCGGCCACCGTGCCCCCTACGGGTGGTAGAAGTCGACGACGAGGCGGACCCGGCCGGCGTGGACCCACACCCCGATGCCGACCCGGTCGTACTTCGCGTTCATCAGGTTTCGATAGTGGCCCCCGACCGGGCTCCAGGCCCGTTCGGCCTGGAAGTAGAGGTGCGAGCCGAGCACGGCCGCCATCGGCTTGCCGGACCGGCAGCCGAGGTTCTCCGCCCAGTTGTAGCTCGTGTAGCCTGCCCGCTTGAGACGGTTGGCCGGACTGCCGTTCGCGAAGTGGGTGCACAGGTTGCGGGTCGCGAGGAGCTTCGCGTACGGCCGGGCGACCTTGGTCGAGATCCCGGCGTCGAGCGTGAGCGCCGCGACCGAACGACCGCCCGGGCTGCTGCACGAGCCGGCGGATGTGACGATCCCGCCCGTCCGGGTGCAGTTCATCAAATCGAGGTAGTAGGCCTCGACGGCCGCCCAGGTGCCACCGCCGGCGCCGGTTCCAGAGGGTGGAGGGACGGTCGTCGACTCTGGTGCGGCGGCCGTGGCGGCCCGGGCGGCGGGCCGGGCAGCAGTCGTGAACGTGCCGGTTGTCTCCGTCGCAAGGGCGACGCCCGTCGCCGACGTCGCGCTCGCCGCCACGCTCATCACGACGGTCTGGTCGTACGGGAGCGCGGATGCGGGATCGAACGCGAGCACGGTGTCGTCCTCGAAAAAGCTGACCTTGCCTGCCACCGCCTTGCCGCCGACCGATACCGAGAACGCCTTCGCGGTCGTCGCCCGGTCCATTGACTGCGTGAAGCGGACCGAGACGACGGCGGATCGGTCGACCGCACTCGTGTCGTGACGCGGCCGGAACCGGACGACGGTCGGCGCGGCCACGGTCCGGACGACGACCGTCGCGGCGTTGGCGAGTGCCGCGCCGTCCACATCGCGCACCGCCCCGGAGATCGAGAGCTCGTAGCGGCTGTCCGAGGCGAGGGGCTTGGCCGGGGTGAACAGGAAGCGGTTGCCCGCGGTCCGGCGACCGAGTGGCTCGAGCGTCCCATCGAGCGCGGGCCGGGCGACGAGCGCGCCCCGG
This sequence comes from uncultured Anaerolineaceae bacterium, assembly GCA_964626755.1. Lineage (GTDB taxonomy): Bacteria > Chloroflexota > Limnocylindria > Limnocylindrales > CSP1-4 > JACDAV01. The sequence goes on from CAZVGO010000013.1 coordinate 70,569, forward strand.
AGCGTCGCGAGATCGACCGGCCGGTTGAATGCGAGGACGAATGCCGCGTCCAGCCCGACCCGGTCGCCGGCCAGGCGGGTGGGAACGACCGAGCCGGCCGTGGCGGGCCTCGTCAGGAAGACCGCCCGGACGGGCTCCGTGAGCGGCCGCCCGGTGGTGGCGAGGGCGCCCGGCGCGACTGTGATCGTGTGGTACGTGGCGGTCCGCCAACCGAAGCGAGGGTTGACGGTCAGGACGGTTCGATCCGCGTTCCAGGCGAGGTCGATCGAGGTGGGCGGGTCGACCCGGAGCGCGGACTCGACGCTGCCGCTCTCCATCGGGGTCGAGAAGACGATCTCGACGGCGGTCGCCGGCGACTGGCCGACCCGCAGGTCCGTCCGGAAGGCGGCGCTCGTCAGCGGCACCGGCTTGCTCGGCGGCGTGGCTGCGATCCCGAGGGGCCTGGAGAGGCCGATCGCCCCGGCTCCGAGGAGTCCGCTGAGCACGATCGCCAGGGTGATCCTTGCGGCGACCGAACGACGGACGAGCATCGGAACGAAGAGGAAGGCGACGACGGGAAGCGCCAACGCCGCGGCGGCAAGCTTTCGCAATAGACAGGCTCCTGGCTGCTCGCTGGGGGACGATGCCCACGGTCTGTCTGGGCCGGCTGACGAGGTCCGGCGGTCGGCGGCACCTTAGCACGGGGCTTCGGGCCCGGGCAACCTCGGAGCCCTCCGAAGGGCCTATCGGGCCCAGCCGATGGTCCCTCCCGGAGCCTACCGCGGGAGCTCAGCCGGCGTCCGGAGTGGACGCGAGGCGGCCGGCGGGGCGGTAGCGGCCGTACGACCCGACCGCGAGGCCGCGGCCCTCGAGGAGGGTCAGCGCCCCGAGCACGGCCGCGATCGGCAGCGTGGTGGCAGCCACGACCTCGTCGACGGTCGTCAGGCCATGCACGAGCGCGGCCGCGACCCGTCGCGCACCTTCGCCGAGCTCGACGAGGACGGCCGCGACCGGCGGTTCGAGCGCCGACCCGTCGAGCGGATCGGGCAGGTCGACGAGGTCGAGGTCCTCGAGGAGCTGGGGCACGCCGGCGACGATCCGGGCCTGGCCCGGGAACTCCCGGAGGTAAGCGAGGCAGCCGGCCGAGGTGGGGCTGTCAATCGACCCCGGGACGACGAAGCAGTCGCGACCCTGCTCGAGCGCCCAGTTCGCGGTCAGGAGCGCGCCGCTGCGCGCCCCCGCCTCGACGACGACCGTGGCGTCGGCGAGGCCGCTGATCACCCGGTTGCGCCGCGGGAACGTGCCTGCGGTCGGCTCAACCTCCGGCGGGAGCTCGGACACGATCGCGCCGCCGGAGGCGAGGATCGCGTCGGCCAGCCGGCGATGGCCGGGCGGAAAGAGGCGATCGTGCCCGCTGCCGAGGACCGCGACGGTGATGCCGCCTTCGGCAACCACGGCCGCGTGCGCCGCCCCGTCGATCCCGACCGCCAGCCCGGACACGACGAGCGCCCCGGTGCGCGCGAGAGCGGCCCCGATCCGGGCGGCGACCCGACGCCCGGCCTCCGACGGCCGGCGGGTGCCGACGACCGCGACCGAGCGGCGGGCGGACAGCACCCCCGGGTTTCCCCGCACGAACAGGACGTGGGGCGGGATCTCGATCGCCCGGAGCCGGGCCGGGTACGCGTCGTCGTCGAGGGTCACAAACCGAACGCCGGCCCGGGCCAGGCGGGCAAGGATCCGGTCGCTGTCGTGGGCGGCAGCGGCGACCGCCCTCGCCACGTCTGCCGGCATCGACCGCGCGAGCTCGTCCGAGTCCCGGCTCGCGCTGATCAACAGCGGGACGGCCTCCGGGCTCCGGCCCGCCTCGAGCACGTTTCGGGCGTTGCCGAGCACGACGAGGAGGCGGCCGAGGGTCACCGGTCCCAGGCCCGAGACCGTCGCCAGCACGGCGAGCGCCTCGTGCTCCTCGAGCGGCACGGCGGGGCCCTGGAGCGGCGGGGGTGCCGGCGCTGGCGCCGGCCCGTCCGTGACGATGCCGAGCGGCCCCTCGCGACCCACGCCGATCATCCCTATCCCGCCATCCGGACGTCGAGCCGGCTGGCGGGCGACCGGTAACGGGCGGCCTCTTCGAGATGGTCCGTTCCGACGACCGGGGCCGCGACGAGGTCTGCGATCGTCCGCGCGACCCGGAGCAGGCGCTCCGTGCCCCGGCCGGAGAGGCGCTCGATCTCCGCCAGCTCGATCGCGCGATGCTCCGCGACGGAGTCGAGGGCGCACGCCGCCCGAAGCGCACGGCCGGAGACGCGGCCGTTGAGCCGGCGCTGGGGCCGCGCGACCTGGCGCGCGCGGGCGTCGCGGATCCGCCGGGCCACGGCCTCCGAGCCCTCCGGCGGCGCGCCGGTCACGATCGACGCCGCCGGCACGCGGGGCATCGTCGCCCACAGGTCGATCCGATCGCGGAGCGGCCCGGAAATCCGGGCGGTGTAGCGCTCGGGGACGCCGTCGGGGCAGCGGCACTGACCGGGCTCGGAGCCGGCCATCCCGCATGGGCATGGGTTCATCGCCGCGACGAGCTGGAAGCGCGCCGGGAACGTGATCGCCCGACCGACGCGGGCGATCGCCACCCGCCCCTCCTCGAGCGGCTCGCGAAGGGCCTCGAGGACATCCCGCCCGAATTCGGGCAGCTCGTCGAGGAAGAGAACGCCGTGATCGGCGAGCGTCACCTCGCCGGGCGACATTCGCGGACCGCCGCCGACCATCGCGGCGTACGAGATCGTGTGGTGGGGCGACCGGAACGGCGGGCGGCGGACGAGCGCCCGAAGCGGCCCGACCCCGGAAGCCGAAGCGATCACGGTTGCTTCGAGCGCGGCCTCGTCGTCGAGCGGCGGGAGGAGCCCCGGGATGGTCCGCGCGAGGAGCGTCTTGCCCGATCCGGGCGGCCCGACGAGCAGCAGCCCGTGCCCGCCGGCCAGCGCGATCTCGAGCCCCCGGCGCGCCTCGAGCTGGCCGCGGACATCGGCCAGGTCCGGGATCTGCGGGCCGGGAAACGTGATCGCGGCACCCCCGCCGCCGGTGGTGGTCGCTGCGTCCGCTCCAGCCGCGTCGACCCGTGCCGTCGCCGTCGGGGCGCGCCGGGAACGGCTCGATCGCACGACGTCGATCGCCTCCGCGAGCGTCGCCACGGGCACGATGTCGATCCCCGCCACGAGCCGGGCCTCGGCGACGGCATCCGCCGGGACGACGACTCGCCGCAGGCCACGCCGGGCGAGCGCCGCGACCATCGGCAGGATCCCCGGCACAGAACGGACCTCCCCGCCGAGCGACAGCTCCCCGATGAGTGCCAGCCGCCCGCCACCCGGCCTGACCTGCTCCGAGCCGAGGAGGATCCCGACCGCGATCGCGAGGTCGACTGATGCACCGGCCTTGCGCAGGTCGGCCGGCGCGAGGTTCGCCGTGATCCGCCGGGGCGGGTGGACGAACCCCGCGTTGCGGATCGCGCCGCGGACGCGTTCCCGCGCCTCTTGCAGGGCGACGTCGGCGAGGCCGACGATCGTGAACCCGGGCAGGCCCGGCGCGACGTCCACCTCGACCCGGATCACCCGGCCGTCGAGTCCGTGGAGCGTCGCGGAGAGGACGGTCGCCAGCACCCGTCGAACGCTAGCGGCGGGTGATCACCTGCCCCTTATCGCGCGGTTGCCGCCCGCGTTTCAGCGCGCCGGGACTGGCTGCGCGGCACTGGCTGGAGCGCCCTTGTCGACGACCCGGGCGAACTCGAGGAGCGACCGGCCCAGCAGCGAGTCCGCTTTCGTGAACATGAACGGGGCACCGGAGTTCAGCGCGCTGATCGCGCCACGGTACTCGTTGACGATCTGGTGGTCGATCGGCCGCTTCAACGCGCCCTCGGCGTTCTTCACGTTGATCCCGGTGAACGCGTTCGACCGGTTGAGGACGAGCTGGACCTTCGTCTTCTCATAGCCGAGGTGGCCGATCGTCTCGAGCACGAGCCGCACGTTCTTCAGGCACGACAGGTCGGCCGTCATGACGACGAACACGAGCTCGCTCGTCTCGATGATCCCGAGGTTCACGTCGTCGAGGCGCTTGTCGATGTCGACGATGATGTAGTCGTAGAGCGAGCGGAGGATGTCGAGGATCACCGGCATGTGTTCCTGGGTGACGAGCTCCGCGGTCTCCGGCGACGGCGGCGCGAGGAGCAGGTCGATCCCCGAGTCGTGCTTCACGAGGACCTGGCGCACGAGGTCCTGGTCGATCGACGTCGCGGTGACGACGTCGACGATGCTCTTCCGGTCGAGGCCCAGGTCGAGGAATACCCGGTGGTCACCGAACTGGAGGTTGCCGTCGACGAGGCAGACCTTCCGGCCCAGCTCGCGGTGGAGCGCGATCGCGGCGTTGATCGCGATCGTCGTCGTACCGACGCCGCCCTTCGCGCCGTACAGCGCGAATACGCGACCGAGCGGCGGCCGCCCGACGAGCGCGTCGCGCGGCGCAAACCGCGCGAGGAGGCTCTTGATCCGGGCCAGCAGCTCGGCCGGGTGGAACGGCTTGATCAGGTAGTCGTCCGCGCCGGCGCGCAGGCCGCGGACCTTCTGCTCGACCTCCCGCTCGGCGGTCAGCATGATGATCGGGACGTGCCCGGTCGAGCCCTCCTCCTGGCGGATCTTCGTCGCGACCTGGTAGCCGTCGAGCTTGGGCAGCATGACGTCGAGGAGGATCAGTGCCGGGTTCTCCGCGCCCCACAGGCGGAAACCCTCCGCCCCGTCGGCGGCGGTGACGACCTCGTAGCCCTCCTGCTTGAGGGTGTACTGGAGGAGGCGCTGGACGTTCGGATCGTCGTCGACCACGAGGATCTTGGCCGCCATCGGTGCTTCGTCAGCCTCCTTGCCGGGGCGTCGGCACGTGGGTCATCGGGCCCGGGTCGGGGCGAGTATAGCCGCCCCGTCCGGGCGTTCGGCGAGCCTTAGGCGCTCGAAGGGCCGACGAGCGGCCCGCCATCTCACGAGCCCGAGCCGGACTCGCGAGGGGAGCGCGCGCTTGCCGCCGTTCCGCCTTGCCTGGCGGCCATGCCCTGCTGGACGTAGCCGGCGAACGGCTCGATCAACCGGGTGAACTCGGTGGGGATGACGAACTTCGTGGCCGGGCTGGCCCCCAGCGCCTTGAGCGCCTCGAGGTACTGGAGCGCCATCGTCTTCTCGTCGACGATGTGGGCCGCCGCGAAGATCCGCTCGAGGGCCTGGCTGAAGCCCTCGGCCCGCAGGATCGCCGCCTGCCGCTCGCCCTCCGCCTTGAGGATCTCCGATTGCTTCTGGCCTTCGGCGACGTTGATCGCCGACTGGCGGGCGCCCTCGGACTCGATGATCACCGCGCGGCGTGTCCGCTCGGCGGACAGCTGGCGGTTCATCGCGTCCTGGACCTCGCGCGGCGGAATGATCTCGCGGATCTCGACCGTCGTGACCTTGCCTCCCCACCGCTCGGTCACCTCGTCCATCTTCGTCCGCAGGACCTCGTTGATCTGCTCGCGCTTCGAGAGGACGTCGTCGAGGAGGATGTCGCCGATCACTGCGCGCAGCGTCGTCGTCGCGATGTTCTGGAGCGCGCCCTCGAAGTTCTGGACCTCGACGATGCTCCGGTACGGATCGACGATCCGCCAGTAGATCAGGAAGTCGATGTTGATCGGCGCGTTGTCCTTCGTGATGTTCGTCTGGCTCGGGATCTCGATGAATCGCTCCCGGATGTCGACGCGAACACCGCGCTGGATGATCGGGACGATGAACACCCAGCCGGGTCCCTTGACCTCCTCGGGACTCGTCCGTCCGAGGGTGAAGATGAGGATCCGCTCGTACTGGTTGACGATCTTTATCGCCGCGTAGAGGACGGCGAGCAGGATGACAACGATGAACGCGACGATCGAGAGCGTGACGGGATCGAATGGCACCGGATTCCTCCCCTATGCGGCCGGCCGTTCCCGGTCGGCGGGCTCGACGATCAGAGTAAGCCCTTCCTGGCCAACGACGACGACGGGCGTGCCGCGCTCGAGCGGTTGGCCCGTCGACCGAGCCGTCCACTCCTCGCCCGCGGCATAGACGGAGCCGAGCGGGTTCAGCGACATGCGAACCTCGCCGTGGGTCCCCGCGGGTACGCCGGGGATGCCGCCGGCGCCGAGGCCGGCGGGCGCTAACTGGAGTCGACGCCGGGTGCGGATGACGGTGGCGACCGCGAGCGCCATGAATAGCGCGGTCGTGATCGTCATCGCCACGATCAGCGGGAACGCGACCGCGATGTCCGGCGCCTCGGGGATACCCGGCTCGGTATACAGAGCGCTCGCCCCGAGCGCGAGACATATGAGCCCGCCCACGGCGAGCAGGCCGTGGCTGGTCACGGTCAACTCGAGGATGAACAGGACCACCGCCAGGCCGATCAGCAGGAGCCCGGCGACGTTGAGCGGCAGGCTCCCGAAGCCGATGAACGCGAGGATGACCGAGAGCGCGCCAATGATCCCGGTCACGAAGTTCGGGCTGATCACCTCGTAGAGCAGGCCGTAGAAGCCGATCGTGATGAGGATGAACGCGACGTTCGGATCGGACAGCAGGTGGAGGAACCCCTGGAACGGGTTCATCGGCAGCTCGGAAGGCTGCGCGCCCGCGAGGTCGATCGTGACCGTCGAACCGTCGCCCAGCTTCACGGAGCGGCCGTCCGCGAACTCGAGTGCATCGTCGAGAGTGGCGGCGATCCCGTCGACGGCTCCCGCCGCGACCGCCTCGCTGGCCGGCGAGGCGTGGGCCTCGTCAACCGTCCGGATCGCCCACTCGACGTTTCGGCCACGGTGCTCCGCGATGGCCCGGATGCTCGCGATCGTGTCGTTGCGGACCTTGTCGCCGAGAGCACCGGGGATGTCCTCCCCGGATCCGCCAACCGGCGACGCCGCCCCGATCCGCGTGCCGGGCGCCATGAGCGCGACGTGGGAGGCGAGGGTGATGAACGTACCGGCGCTCGCCGCGTGCCCGCCGGAAGGCGCGACCCACACGATCACGGGGACGTTCGCCTCGAGCAATGTGCCGACGATCTGGTTCGTCGCGTCGAGGCTGCCGCCTGGCGTGTTCAGCCTGATGACGACAGCGGCCGCGCCATCCCGCTCTCCGCGAGCGACACCGTCGGCGAGGTAGCCGGCCATGACGTTGTCGACGATCCCGGTCGTCGGCAGCACGATGACCGCCCGGCCGTCAGCCGCCCGGGCAAGGTCACCCGCAGTCAGTCCGACCAGGCCGAGGACGAACGGCACCGCGAGCGTGGCGCGGAAGACGTGACGGCGGATGAGGTTACGGGACACGAGGAAGCCCTCCGCCCCGATTATCGCACCGAAGCCTCGAGGAACTCGAAGGCGAGCCGGCTCCAGGTCTCGAGCCGGTCGACGACCGCGGCCACGTCGCCCGGCTCGGCGAAGGCCCCGGTCAGCTTGTCCGTCTCGCGGATCGCGACCGGCCGGCCGCCGACGTCCGCCGCATACACCGCGCCGAGATGGACCCGGCCCACGTCGGTCGTGTCGTCGTTGAGCAGCCCGACGAGGCGAAACTCGGGCACGAAGTCGGCACTCAGCTCCTCCTGCCACTCGCGGCGAAGGCCGCGGTCGAGGCCACCGTCGCCCGGGTTGAGATGGCCGCCCACGCCGATCGACCAGCGCTCGTGGAGCCGCTCGTCGGCGCCCGCCTTCGTGCGGCGCATGAGGAAGTACCGCGGGCCGTCGCGCACCACGAGGTACGGGATGATCTGCTTGTAGCCCGGATCGCGTTCCATCGCCGGGCGCGGCTCGTAGCGTCCGGCGCGGGCGATCGCCTCGACCGACTCAGCGAGTGCCGTCGTCCGGATCCCGTGCCACCCGTCGCCCGGGACGACCGCCGCCCGCGGCACGACGTAGACCAGCTCGACGTCTGTCACGACCCGTCGGACGGCCGGCGGTCGACCGGCAACTCGTCGACCGCGAGCGCCTCCCGCACCGCCGCGAAACGGGCCTCCACGCTCGCCGGGTCGGGGCCGCCGCGGCGCTCGAGCTCCTCGAGCCAGCCTCCCAACGCGGCGCGGAGTGCGCGGACCCGATTGGCCAGCATGTCCTCGTTCGTGGCCGCGATCCCCGCCCCCATGGCGGCATCGCCGCGGGCGAGGCGGGTCATGTCGCGCCAACCGCTCGCGGCGAGTGCCCGCGCCGCCGGCCAGTCCGGGTCCGGTTCGCCACCCCGGATCCCGCTGACCGCCTCCACGAGTGCCGCAGAGACGACAAGAGGCAGGTGGCTGATGGCGGCGACGGCGGCATCGTGCGCCTCGGCGCTCATTCGGACCGGGCGTCCGCCCGTCGCCCGCGCGAGGCGCTCGACGACGTGAACCCGCTCCGCCGGCGCGCCGTCGGCGCAGATGACCCATGGCCGTTCCGCGAACAGCCCCGCATCTGCCGCGTCGTAGCCCGTCGTCTCGAGGCCGGCCATCGGGTGCCCGCCGACGAACGGCAGGCCGACCGCGGCGGCGCGCTCGACGATCCGGCGCTTCGTGCTCGCGACGTCCGTCACGACCGCTTCGGGCGGGAGCGAGCCGCGAAGTGGTCCGGCCAGCTGGTCGAGCAGGTCGAGGCAGGCGAGCGGCGGCGCAGCGAGGATGACGACATCCGCTCCCGCGACGGCCTTTCCGGGATCCGGCGCGGCGAGGTCGACAGAGCCGTCTGCCGCGGCGGCGCGCGGGCCTGCTCCGCCCGGGCTCCAGGCGGCGATCGACCAGTCGCCCCCGGCGCGGACGGCGAGCGCCCGCGCGATCGATCCGCCGATCAGCCCGAAACCGAGGATCGCCACCCGCATCCGGGGATTATCGGGTGCGGGGCTCGCTGCCCGCATTGCTCCGTCGAACACGGCCGCAGGCGTTGGGGCCACTGGCGGGTGATAAAATCTTGCCCGGCCGGACCATCCCCGAAATCCAGCAGGAGTTGTGGAAGGATGCGCGAGTGACCGCGGACTCAAAGCCCATCCGCGTCCTGCTCGTCGACGACCACCAGCTCCTCACGGGGTCGCTCGCCCAGGTCCTCGCCCGGGAACCGGACATCGAGGTCGTCGGTGTGGCGGGCACGGTGGCCGAGGCCAAGGCCCTCGCCCAGGAGCGACTCGACGTCGTACTCATGGACTACCTGCTGCCGGATGGAACGGGGGCCGAGGCCGCTCGGGCGATCAAGGCCCTCTGGTCGGATGCCCGGATCGTCATGCTGACGGCGCTCAACGACGACGAAACGGTGCTCGAGTCGATCCAGGCGGGCGCGGACGGCTACATGACGAAGGATCGGGCGGTCGACGAAGTCGTGAACGCGGTCCGGTCGGCCAACGCGGGTGAGACCCTTCTCCCGCGGTCCGTCATCGTGGGCATCGCCCAGCGTGTCGCCGCCGCCCGCGACAGGTCCGCCGACCGGCGCCAGCTCGAGCCGCTCACGCCGCGCGAGCTCGAGGTCCTCCGCGCTCTCACCGATGGCCTCGCGACGTCCGAGATCTGCGAGCGGCTGTTCATCACGCCGAACACGCTCCGCACGCACGTCCAGAACATCATGGGCAAGCTCCGGGTCCACTCGAAGCTCGAGGCCGTAGCGTTCGCGCTGCGTCACGGCCTGGTTGAGCCGCCGAAGCTCGAGGACGCCCTGTACTGAGGGTCCGCCTGACGGACCGTCGTCAGTCCTGCCAGCCGTCCGACGAGCGGCGGGTCGACACCTCGCCATCCGAGGCCCGCCTCGGGCCCTGTCGGCGGTCCGCCACGCGGCGCTCCACGCCGTCCGGCAATCCCGGCGCATCTGGCGGGTTCTCGCGCCGGTCCATGCCGCGCCGGCCTCCCCCGCGCCGATCGAGCGTGAACAGCGCCCCGCAGCGGGGACACCGACGCTCCTCGGGTCTCATCGCCTCGAGGACCTCGACGCTGTACATCTGGCGCCCACACGTCAGGCAGGCGAGTCGCGGCATGGGCGGATCGTACTCGCCGATGGAGGGCGCCGCCGATCCCCCGATCGGCTGCCAGGATTACGTCGGATGGCGGATGCGCGTCGAAGAGCCCGGGGCGCAATATCCGAGCCAGGCTCGCCGCACGGCGGCGGCCGAACGGACACTCGGGCAGGTGGCCGTTCCGGCGGGTCGCTCCGTTCCCCCCCGGGGCGCCCCGCTCATCCCTCCCTTCGCCTTTTGGCGGATCCGCGCCGTCCCGCGGATCTGCGCGCCCGCCAGCGCCGCGACCCGGACGAGCCGGCGGCGCAGCACCGGCAGCCAACCGGCCATGCCTGCCAGGAGAGGGACGGGCGTGGTCCCGTTGTCGCGGTCCTTGTCCTTGTCGCGGTCCTTGTCCTTGTCGCGGTCCTTGTCCTTGTCGCGGTCCTTGTCCTTGTCGCGGTCCTTGTCCTTGTCGCGGTCCTTGTCCTTGTCGCGGTCCCTGTCCTTGTCGCGGTCCTTGTCCTTGTCGCGGTCCCCGTCCTTGTCCCGGTCCTTGTCCTTGTCGCGGTCCCCGTCCTTGTCCTTGTCGCGGTCCCCGTCCTTGTCCCGGTCCCCGTCGCGGTCCTTGTCCCGGTCCTTGTCCTTGTCGCGGTCCTTGTCCTTGTCCTTGTCGCGGTCCGACCTGTCCGGCTTGTCGGGCTTGTCGGGCTTGTCGGGCTTGTCCGCCGGCGGCGCAGCGGGCGGACCGGCGGGTGGCGCGGTCGGAGTCGACGCGGGCGGCGGTACCGGGGTCGGTGGCGGTGTGGGCTCCTGCGTCGGCGAGGGCGTCGGCTGCGGCGGTGCCGTCGGCTTCGGGGTCGCCGGGCGTGTCGGCGTCGGGACAACGGCGGGACCTCCGCCCGGCGTCGCGCGCGGCGTCGGATTCGGAGGAACGTTAGCCGGCCCCGGCGAAGGGGCGGGTGAGGGGGATGCGGTCGGCGGCACGGTTGGCGGCACGGTTGGCGGCACGCTCGGCGGTGTCGTCGTCTGCGGCGGGCTGGGCGTTGGAACGAGGTCGCCAGTGGGTTGGGGGCTCGCCGACGGCACGCCGGCGACGGCGGTGGGTCTCGGGGAAGCCGCCGCGGTATCCCCGGTGGGCCGCGGAGCGATCGGCGAGGGACCAGTGGGAGTTCCGAACGTGCCGATGGCGAGCGCGAATGTCGCGAGGACGAGATTCAGGATCCCGAGAGCGACGACGAGTCGGGCGCGCTGCGCGGACGTCACGACGATAGGGACTCCTCGACCGGTCGGCACTGACAGGCGGAGTATGCGGAGAGTCTGGGATGGTACACCGCTCTGCCGTCCGAGACCTGTCGAGTTGGCTCGACGCGTCAGCCGGCGAGCGATGCCTCGTGGTGGACGACATAACGGGCCGGCCCGCCGCCGGTCACGCTCTCGAAGAGGACAAGCCGGTCAGCCGGGAACTGCGCCTCGAACGCGGCGGCACGCTCGGCGAGCAGGTCCGCGACGACAGGCCCCTCGCGGCGACCGTCGGCCCGGGCAAGAGTCAGATGGGCGCGAAACACCCGATCGTCGACAGGCCAGCCGGACTTTGCGAGCCCCTCGTCGAAGCGGCGCGCGAGATCGGCGAGCTGAGCCGATCCGTGGTCGATCCCGAGCCACAGCGTGCGAGGCCGCCTGGCGGAGGGGAACGCACCGGATCCCCGTATCGAGACGTGGAATGGCGCTACGAGCGCGGCCGCGTGGTCGACGATCGCACTGAGCTCCGCGATCCTCGCGGCCGGCGTCGGACCGAGGAACCGCAGGGTGACGTGAAGCCCGTCCATCCGCACCCAGCGAACCGGCGAACGCTGGGCTCGGGCGGCCGCCTCGGCGTTCGCCTGCACTTCCTCGGCGAGGCGCTCGACCGACGCACGAGCCTCCTCCCCCAGCGGGACCGCGACGAACAACCGGGGGAGGTCCCTGGTCGCCTGCTCTGCGACAGCGTTCGCTTCCTTTGTCACCAATCGCCGCTCAGGCCGGGACGCCAGGCCCGGCGGATTCGCGGGCAAAGGCCTGCCGGTCGGTCGCGAGAACCTCGAGGGCGCGGTCGACGTCGCGCCAGCCAACCATCTCGACGGCCTTGTCCTCGAGCAGCTTGTAGGTCAGGAAGAAGTGCTCGATCTCGATCCGCCGGTGAGGCCGGACCTGGTCGAGGCGCTCGACGTGGGCCTGGTGCGGATCGCCGACCGCCACGCACAGGACCTTGAAGTCGAAGCCCTGCTCGTCGCGCATCTCGAGGCCGCCGATCGGGCGCGCCCAGACATGACAGCCGGTGAACGTTGGCTCGTCGATCAGCAGGAGCGCGTCGGTATGGTCCCCGTCGCCGGCCCTTGTCCCCTCGACGAAGCCGTAGTCGAAGTTGTAGTGGACGGCGGAGGCGAGGACACGGTCGAGCCGGAAGACGCCCGCCGCCTCGTCGAACTCGTACTTGTTGCGACTCCCGCGCGGGATCTCGACCACGACCTCGACGATCTGCGGGAACCGGTCGGCATTCGCGGGCATTGCCGAGACGATACCGGGAATCGGCGCACACGAATATGCCCGAAGGAACCGTTTGGTGGACGATCGCGAGTCGAGACACGGCAAACGTTGATGTGATCGCAGTCTGTCCCGTCCCGGTCGGCGCTTCGGCCAGTCCGAACCTTGCGGCTCGGACCTGCCGGAGCGGCGGCGACTCGAGGATCGCTCCCCGTGCCGTCTGACCGTTCCATCGGCCCCTTCGGGCAAGACGAACCATACGGGTCGCGGGCCGTGGGGCACAACGGCCTTATCCACGAACTGCGGTGGGCGGGGGGTCGGATCGTCCACGAAACATGGGACGGTGTGGACGGAATGTCGACAACCCTGTGGACAGGCGAGCTATGGGACGAGGAACACGACTCGCTCAGCGCTGAACCACACGCGCGTCAGTCGTTGTAGAGGCGTTCCTCGATGAGCTTCTCCTGGACCGTTCGACCGCTCGGGTCGAAGCAGGAGAACTCGAAGTGCTTCTCGAACTCGAGGTCCACGTTGTCCTGGCCGCCGCGGTTCTTCTCGACCGAGATCACGACCCAGTCGCGGAAACGCTGCGCCTGGTACGGGTTGAACTCGATGTTGACCTTCGCGACGATCTGGTACTTCTCGTTGAGGATGAGGATCACGTCGGCTTCGTAGTTGATCGCCGACGAGCCACGCAGGTGGTGGTTCCGCAGTCGGGCGGCCTTCAGGCCTTCCTTGTCGGCCGCAACGATCGCGATCGTCGGGATCTTCTCCGAGAGGGCGATGTCCTTGAGCCCGTTGACCACGTAGGTGACCTTCTCGGACTCGCTGGCGGGCTCGGGAAGCTGGGGCACCTTCTGGAGGTAGTCGACGATCAGCACCATCCGCCGCTCGCCGGACTGGCGGCGGTGGAGGTCGATCAGCTCGCGCAGGTTCTCGACCGTGCTCGCGGTCGCGGAGCCGCGCAGCAGGTACAGATTTCCGCCGTAGCGCGCGATGCGCTCGATTGCGGGCTTCAGCCTGGGGCTGGCCGACAGGTCTGCCGGCTCGTCGCCGGCGCGCGCCCAGCTGCGGATCACCTCCGCGCGGACGTCCTGGATCTTGACCGCCCCGGTCGAGGGCTTGGTGTTCGGCAGGTGCGGCAGCGCCGATTCCATCGAGATGAGGCGGTTGAGCATGTCCGCGTCGTCGTGCTCGAAGTTGACGTACAGGACGTAGGCCTGCCCGGAGGCGGCGATGTTGCGCGCCATCTGGAGGGCCATCGTCGTCTTGCCGGTGC
>CAZVGO010000014.1:0-149595 GCA_964626755.1 uncultured Anaerolineaceae bacterium
GATCACCCTGACCATGTCACTCAGCCCGACCTCGCGGGCGAGGCTCAGGAACTGGGAGGCGTTGCGCAACGGACCAACTTCGGGGGTGACCACCAGGAAGATCTCGCGGGACGCGGCCAGCATGGCCATGGTGCGGTCGTCATAGCTGGGGTGGCAGTCGATGATGACCCAGCTGTGGTGGGTTCGCGCCCAGCGCACGGCGGCGACCAGCAGGTCAGTGCTGATCCGCTCGGATTCGCTCGGCTCGGTTCCCCAGGTCAGGACACGGACTCCGCTCGCCTCGTGGGTGGTGACGGTCTGTTCGATGGCCTCGTTGGTCCACTGCTCCGGTGGCGAGTCGGCCAGTTGGGCCAATCCGCCCTGGTACGGCGCGTTGAGGACGGCTGTCACATTTCCAACCCCGACATCGGCATCCATCAGGCAGACGCTGTCGCCGGTCTGCTGCCGGATGGCCACCGCGAGATTGACGGCGATCATCGTCTTGCCCACGCCGCCCTTCGGAGCGAAGAGGCTGACAACGGTGCCCTCGCCGACGGTCTCGATCTCCGAACCGTCGATGGCCACGGTGGGCAACCCGCCCGGCACTTCGCGCCCGCCATGGATCAGCAGCGCCTGGAGCCGATAGACCAGGGACTCCGGCGGAATCGGCTTGCGCGCATATTCGTCGCGACTCGCTCCGGGGTTCGTGTCGACCGCCCACTCCGGGATGTCGTTTGAGAAGAGGAGGATGGTCGGGACGCGCTGCGTGGAGTGCAGGAAGGCGAAGAGCTCCTCGTCGCCCGGTTGGCCACGATCGCAATCGATGACGGCGAGATCGATCTGGCCCTCGCGGGAGAGCCAGCCGAGGGCCTCCTGGCGATCGGCCGCGATCGCCTCGAATCCGGCTTCGGTCAGCGCGTCCTCATAGGAGGAGCTCCACCCATCCAGGGCGAGCAGGACGCTGGGTCGGTTCATGTGCAGTGCCTCTGGGTGCGGTGCGGTGACGAGTAGCACCACAATCCGGCGAAACGACCTTCCGGGGCAATGGGACCTCGGCACCATCGAGGCCGGCCGAAGGTACGGGGGGAGGCCCCTAGGCGGACTCTTCCGCTCGCTCGGCTGACCTTGCCCGAGGGCTCCTGCGGCGTGGCTCGGCATCCTCGGTCTCGGTGACCAGCATCGGCGGCTGGCCGTGCTCGATCGTCTCGCCGGTGATCACCACCTTCTTGACGTCGGTCCGCTCCGGGATGTCGTACATCACCTCGAGGAGCGCCTCCTCGACGATCGAGCGGAGGGCCCGGGCTCCCGTCTTGCGATCGAGAGCCACGTCCGCGGCGGCCTTCAAGGCAGCCTCGGTGAAGACGAGCTCGACCTTGTCGAGGGCGAGGAACTTCTGGAACTGGCGGGTGACCGCGTTCTTCGGCTCGGTCAGGACCCGGACGAGATCCTCGGAGCTGAGCGCCGCGAGCGTGACGATGACCGGGAGGCGCCCGATGAACTCCGGGATGAGCCCGAACTTCAGGAGGTCCTCCGGCATGAGCCGCTCGAGCATCCGGGCCTTGTCCGCCTTGCTCGTCGCGCCGTCAGACCCGAACCCGATCGAGCGCCGGCCGACCCGCTCCTCGACGATCTTCTCGAGGCCGTCGAACGCGCCGCCGCAGATGAACAGCACGTTGGTCGTGTCGATCTGGATGAAGTCCTGGTGGGGGTGCTTCCGGCCGCCCTGGGGCGGGACGTTGGCGACGGTCCCCTCGAGGATCTTGAGGAGAGCCTGCTGGACACCTTCGCCGGACACGTCGCGGGTGATCGAGGGGTTGTCCGCCTTGCGCGCGATCTTGTCGATCTCGTCGATGTAGATGATTCCGCGCTGGGCCCGGGCGACGTCGAAGTCCGCGGACTGGATGAGGCGGAGGAGGATGTTCTCGACGTCCTCGCCGACGTAGCCGGCCTCGGTGAGCGAAGTCGCGTCGGCGATGCAGAAGGGGACGTCGAGGACGCGGGCGAGTGTCTGGGCGAGGAGCGTCTTGCCGGAGCCCGTGGGGCCGACGAGGAGGACGTTCGACTTCTGGAGCTCGACGTCGTCGACCTGGTGGCCGGCGTTGACCCGCTTGTAGTGGTTGTACACCGCGACCGAGAGGACCTTCTTCGCCTTCTCCTGGCTGATGACGTACTGGTCGAGGGCGAACTTGATCTGGCGCGGGTTCGGGAGCTTGGCAGCCGTCGGTCGCGTCTTCGGCTGCTCGAGCATCTCCTCTTCGATGATCTCCTGGCAGAGGTTGATGCACTCGTCGCAGATATAGACGCCCTGCCCGGCAATAAGCTTCCGGACCTGCTCCTGGCTTTTGCCGCAGAACGAGCACCGATACGGGACCTTGGGTCCCTTGGTGCTGCTAGTCGAGGTCACGCGTGCCCCCTGTCATCCCGGTCGAGCCCGTTACTCCTTCGTCTTCTTCGGGGCCGGCTCCGCGGCTGCGTCCTTCGGGTCGGTCACCGAAGACCCCTCGCCGCCGGCGACCCCGGCGTCGTGGGCCTGGGCAATGAGCGATTCCCCTGGCATCGAGTAGACGGCGTCGATGATGCCATAGTCCTTCGCCTGCTCGGGAGACATGAAATAGTCCCGATCGGTGTCCTTGGTCACCTTCTCGAGCGGTTGGCCGGTGTGCTTGGCGAGGATTTCGTGGTTCCGCTGGACCAGGAACTCCCACTCCTTCATCTGGATCATCGCGTCGGGGGCGTTGCCGCGGAAGCCGCCGGACCCCTGGTGGATCATGATCCGGCTGTTCGGGAGGGCATATCGCTTGCCCTTGGCACCGGCGGCCAGGAGGACGGCCGCCATCGAGGCCGCCATGCCGAGGCAGATCGTGCTGACCGGGGCCCGCAGGTACTGCATCGTGTCGTAGATCGCCAGGCCGGCATTGACGATGCCGCCGGGCGAGTTGATGTACAGGCTGATGTCCTTCTCCGGGTCCTCTGACTCGAGGAAGAGGAGCTGGGCGATCACGAGGTTCGCGAGGTGGTCCTCGATTGCATCGCCGAGGAAGATGATCCGCTCCCGCAGCAGACGCGAGTAGATGTCATACGCGCGCTCGCCTCGGCTGGAGGTTTCGATCACCATGGGTACGAGCATCTGGTTCTCCTATTCGGCCGCGACGGCTGCTTCGACAGCGGGCAGCTCCGTGGCGGCCCCCGCGGCTTCGGCGTGGGGCAGCGACGGATGGTCCGGGTGGGCCGCGAGCCAGTCGTCGACGAGGCGTTCGACGACGCGACTGCGCCGGAGCGTGCTCCGGATGAAGTTGCGGCCACGCTCCGATTCGAAGTAGCGAATCACCTTCGCGTCGCGCGCGTAGCGGCCGCGCCCACGTTCGACCTCCGCGTCGACGTCCGCCTCCAAAGCCTCGATCCCCTCCGCGTCGCCGATCTTCGTCAGCACGAGCAGCACCTTGACCCGCTGCTCGGCCTTCGGCCGGAAGTCCGCGTGCATGTCCGCCTCGGTCTTCTCGACGACCTTGAGGTACGCCTCCTCGGAGATCCCCTGCCGGGCGAGCGATGAGCGGAACTCGTCGTGCATGACCTCGACCTCCTGGTCGACCAGGACGTCCGGCAGGTCGAGAGTCGAGTTGGCGACCGCGTATTCGATGATCCGATCGGCGAACTCGTGGCGAGCCTTGTCGAGCGCGTTCCGTTCGAGCCGCGCCTTCACCTCTTTACGCAGTGCGGCGAGATCCGCGAAGTCGCCCATCGACTTCGCGAAGTCGTCGTTCGCCTCGGGCAGGACCTTCTCGCGAAGCTCCTTGAGCTCGACCGCGAAGTGGACCGGTTGACCCGCGAGCGTCGCCTCGGCGTAGTCGTCCGGGAACGTGATGTCGAACTCGACGGAGTCGCCGACCTTGAGGCCTTCGAGGTGCGCCTCGAAGCCCGGGATGAGGCGCTCCTCGCCGAGGATCAGCGGCATCCGCTCGCTCGACCCGCCCTCGAAGGGGGTGCCATCCTTCGTGCCCGTGAAGCCGATGACGGCGTAGTCGCCCTTGCGAGCCCCGCGATCCTCGACGGGGGCGAGACTGGCGTGCTGGTCGCGCAGCTCGTCGAGCACCGTGCCGACCCTGGCGTCGTCGATCTTCTCGATATCGGGCCGAAAGTTGAAGTCCCGGTAATCGCCGAGCGTGACCTCCGGGCGAACCGGCACCGTCGCCGTGAAGATGACCGGCTTGCCCTCCTCCGCCTGGACGACGTCCACGTCGGCATTGGCGAGCGGGAGGATCTCCTTCTCGATCAGCGCCTTGCGGTAGGCATCCTGGACGAGGTGCTCGACCGCTTCGTCGAGGACCGCGCCGGGGCCGAGGACGGCCTCGAGCACTCCCCGTGGCGCTTTTCCGGGGCGGAAGCCGGGGACCCGGGTCCGGCGGGACAGGTGGCGGACGGCCTCGGTGATGGCCTGGTTGAGGCGCTCGGGCGGCAGCTCGATCTCGAGCTTGACCGAGCTCTTGGGGACGGGGGTTGCCGTGACGTTCATCGCCGGGGAAGTATAGGGCGGGCTCCCGCCGGAAGAGGCCGCTGCCGACCGGTCAGCGGCAGCGATCGGTCTCGGCGACCTGGGTGGCCCGGCGGGTTCCGTCTCTGAGCTTGAAGACGACGATCACGACGTTCCCTCCTCGACCGCACAGGTCAACAGGGCTTGGCAGAACCCCTCGTCTCCGCCGTCCTGACACGCGTCGCCCGGGCCGACCCAGATCCCGACTGGTAGGCGAGGTCGGACTCGAACCGACACGCCCCTCACGGGGCACCGGCTCCTAAAGCCGGCGCGTCTGCCATTTCGCCACTCGCCCGCCGGGAGTGTATCCGCCCCAGAAGTACCCGGAACCCGGCCATCCAGTCATCCGGGGACTATGAGGCGCAGTCCCCGGCTGACCAGGTTCGTGACCGGGCTGGCCGGAGCAGGCCGGATGCATAAGTGGCCGAGTCGGGCGCTCGGCTGGGTCAGCGGCCGCGGGCTGGCCGCACCTCAGGCGGCATCGCTGGCTCGGCTGCACTCCCGTGCCGCGCCTCCCGCCGCGCGCGGACCTTCTCGACGGCGTCCCGGAACGCCGTGCTCTCCGGGTTGAGGAACTGCTCGGTCATGCGCTTGACGGCCTGCGCCGTGATCGGCTTCGCGACGTTTGCCAGCAGGAGCGCGGCCACCGCGCCGAGGTCCCGCTTCTCACGCTCCTCGCGGTGCTCCTCGAGGTACTTCGCGAACTCCCGCTCGAGGGTGGCCCGGACGCGCTCGCCGTCGCTCCCGAGCTTGCGCAGCTCCTTGTCGACCTCCTCGGGGAGCATCGACTTCGGGCGGTCCGCCTCCGGACCGACGATCGTCCGCTTTACCCGGCGGAAGAGCCGCCTCGGGCCACCGGCGACGAGGAACGCGACACCGGCCGCGAGGCCCGCCGTCTTGAGCGGCTCACGCCGAATCTTGGCCGGGATGTCGACCGCGGCCCGGGCGGCAGCCTCTGTTCGCGCGAGCTCCGACTCGACCTCCGCGCGGGCGGCTACGACGCCGGCCCGAGCGGCGTCCGCTTGCGTACCCACTCGATCGTCTCCTTCGTCGTGTCGATTGTCGCCTTCGGGTAGAACCGGTCCTTGAGCTTGTCGGTGTCGATTCCGGTTCGCGCGACGCCGATGCCCATCAACACCGGCCAGGCGATCAGCGCCACCGTAACGCCGACCGCCGCCCCGACTCGCGGCCCGAGGGCGACCGCCGTCAATGCGCCGAGGAGCGCCCCGACGATCGCCCCGACCACCAGGCCGGCAATCGCACCCCCGATCCCTCCGCCCCGCGCACCCGCAATGAGCCCGAGCAGGCCGCCGAGAAGCGCAAGAGTCGCCGCGGCCACCACCAGCGGACGGATGTCGGCAGAGACGTTCGTCGCAATCGAGTCTCCGAGCGCCGACCAGGCCCGATTCGTCAGGTCGAGCCCCAGCACGACCCCGACGAGGACCCCGACGAGGACCGCCAGCCCGAAGTTGAGCCCGATCCGGCCGCCTCCGTAGCCGAACGCGGCGAGGACCGCCGCGATCGCGACGCCGGTGAGGAACAGCGGACCGTGGAGCACGCCCCAGCCGATCGATCCGAACAGCCACTCGGCGAGGAACAGGAAGAGCCCCACTCCGAACAGCAGCCCGGCCAGGATCAGCGCCCCGATCGCGACACCCGACAGGACGGCGACCCCCTTGATCTCGTCGAGGATGTCGCCGAGCTCGGCCTTCGCCAGGTCGACGTGGGCAGCGACAAGGCGCATGACGGCCGCGCGCATCCGGCCGATCTGCTCACGGAGTCCGGGGGCCGGCTCGGGACGCTTGGGATCCTTCGGCTGTGTGGGGTCCAGTTGTCGACTCCCGGGCAATGGGGCGAAGCCGGCCGATCATAGCAGCGGGTGCGCGTGCAGCCCGGCGAGTCCGTGGACGAGGCGCGTTTCAGCCCTCTCTCAGAGAACGGGCCGGGTCGAGCTCAGGCTGCGCCGCGGAACGCGCGGAAGCCGAGCCGGTCCGCCGCGTCGAAGAATCCGTAGGTCCGCCGGAACGCCGGGTCGAGCCGGTCTGGCCATCGGCCGGTCACCGCCATCCAGAGCTGCCGCTCCAGCTCGTCGATCCGGGCTGCGAGCTCGGCGGGGCCGCGCGGAGTCGGGATGTCCGCGTAGGTCCGCCGTCCAGCGGGGAAGCGAACCGCCTCCTCCGGCACGCGGGGGATGAATGCGAGCACGACCCGCGCGTGGGCCACGGCGGCGAGCTGCCACGGCTCCGAGGTGGCGAGCCGGAGCGACGGGCGGGCGTCCCCGGAACGTCGTCCCATCAGCGTCTTCTCCGCGAGCGCCTCGGAATCGGCAGCGCGCCGGTCCGGCCCGGTCCACGGCGGCCGCACCCGCAGCGCCGCGACCTGGAGCAGGAGGTAGCGCAGCTCGGCAGCGTCCGCCGCATCCGTGCGGAGCGATCCCTGGAACCCCGCGTGGACGTCCTCGAGGTGCGGGAGGGTCGTGCCCTCGAGGTACGCGGCGCCGCCCTCCGGCAGCTCGCCGTGCCCGGCGACGGCGTCCAGGAGCTCGCGCGTGCGCGCAACGAGTTCGAGAAGCCGATCGAGCTGCGTGAAACCGCTGCCGTCGATTTCCGCCATGTCCGCTCCACCGTGGCCGATCATTTCGGCGATGTCGCTCGCCCGATGGTACCGGGCGACGGCGGACGCGGTTGACCGCCCGAGCAGGGTGCGGCCGTGGAGTACGCTCAGGGCATGGCCGATCCCGCCGCCGCGCGCCGCCTGTTGCGCGCCGAGATCCTCAGCATCGGCAGCGAGCTGCTGGCGGGCGAGACGCGCGACACGAACGCCGGGGAGCTGGCACGAGCGCTCACCGGACGCGGGGTTCGGGTGGATCGCATCCAGTCACTGCCGGACGACCTGGTGGCGGTCGCGGGCGCCTTCCGTGCAGCGCTCGAGGAGGCGGATCTCGGGATCTCGACCGGCGGCCTCGGCCCAACGCCCGACGATCTCACCCGGGAGGCGATCGCGGAGCTGTGCGGCGAGCGCCCGGCCGTCGACCCGGGGATCGAGCGCTGGCTCCGCGGCCTCTGGGCGCGGCGCGAGATGCCCTTCCCCGAGCTGAACCTCAAGCAGGCCTGGCTCATCCCCTCCGCCACGCCGATCCCCAATGCCAACGGAACGGCGCCTGGCTGGTGGGTCGACCGGCCGGACGGACGCATCGTGGTCGCACTGCCCGGTCCACCGCGCGAGATGCGCCCGATGTGGTCCGAGTGGGTGCTGCCGCGGCTCGTGGCGCGAGGGCTCGGCACGGAGATCGAGATCCGGACGCTGCGCCTCACGGCGATCGGCGAATCGCAGGTCGCCGACCTGCTCGGCGAGGCGCTCCTCCGGGCCCCGAACCCGACGGTGGCGACATACGCCCGATCTGACGCGGTCGACGTGAGGATCTCGGCGGTCGCTGAACCGTCCGGGGACGGCCGTCCGCCGCGGACCGCCGCCGACGTCGCCGCTGCGGCCGAGTCGGAGGTCCTGGAGCGTCTCCGCGACTACGTCTGGGCTCGCGGCGAGACCAGCTGGTCGGCCGCGATCGGCGAGCGGCTCGAGGCCCTCGGCTGGCGGCTGGCCACGGTCGAGCTTGGGACCGGCGGCTCGTTCGGCGCACTCCTCGGCGACGCCGCCCGGCTGAGGCGAACCGAGTCGCTCGCGGCCGACCCGACCGACGGCTCCCCGGAGCTCGCGCAACTCGCCGACCGTGCCCGCGAGGCCGCCGGGTGCGAGGTCGGGGTTGCCGTGCACGCCAGGCCCCGAGGCGAGGACACCGCGGTCAGCGTCGTCGTCGCCTCGCCGCGCGGGACGCACCATGAGCGGCGCCTCGCGTTCCTCGGCGGGACTCAGGGCCGATCGCGGGCGGCGCTCGTCGCGGCGGCGGTGCTCCTCGCCGAGCTGGGCCGGGCGGTCGATGCCACTGCCGCCGATACGCCGCGTGCAGTCGAGGAGGTCCCGCGATGAACAACATCACCGCCGACGAGATCGCCCGGGTCTCCCTGTTCGAGGGCCTGCCCGCCGAGGACCTCTCGAAGCTCGCCGCGGTCGCGAGCCGGCGGCGGCTCGGAGACGGCGAGGCGCTGTTCGAGCAGGGTGAGCCGGCCCGCTCGCTCCATGTCGTCGTCCAGGGCGGGCTCGTCCTGCGGGCCGAGGCGGACGGCCGGTCGGTCATCGTCGAGAGCCTCCGGCCGGGCGACCTCGTCGGATGGTCGGCGATGCGCGAGGGCGCGGTCACCCTGTCCGGGGCCCGGGCCACCGGGGCGACGGAGGTCATCGCCGTCCCGGTCGATACGATCGTCGATCTCGCCGCCGGCGGATCGCGCGAATCGGCCGCGCTCATCCGGCGGATCGTCGGCCTCGCCGCGCGACATCTCGAAATGAGCTGGAACCAGCTCCTTCAGAAGGGCAGCGAAGGAGTCATCAGCGGCGGTTGACGCCGCTGTCAGGAGATCGTCAGGACCGGCTGCTCGTCCCGGCTGGCAGCGCGAACGCTCATCCGGGCGGCGACGATCTGGGCGAGCGCCGTGAGCGACAGGGCCGCCGGCCCGGGTTCGCGCTGCGCGACCGCCGGCACGCCGACGTCCGCCCCCTGGCGGACCGTGACGTCGAGCGGGATCCCCGCGAGGTACTCGATCCCGTGCTGCTGAGCGAAGCGCTCGCCGCCGCCGCGGCCGAAGATCTCGGTGGCCTCGCCGCAGTGACTGCAGACGAAGCTGGTCATGTTCTCGACGATCCCGATGACCGGCACGCTCATCCGCTTGAGCATCGCCAGGGCCTTGGACACGTCCGCCAGGGCGACCTCCTGGGGCGTCGTGACGAGGACCGTGCCGCTGATCGGCACCGCCTGGGCAAGGGTGAGCTGGGCGTCGGACGTGCCCGGCGGCAGGTCGATCACGAGATAGTCGAGCTCGCCCCAGTCGACGTCGCGGAGGAACTGCTGAATCGCGCCGCCGACGAGCGGACCCCGCCACACGATCGGCTGGCCCTCCGGCACGAAGAACTGGATCGAGATGACCTTGACCCCGTAGCGCTCGAGCGGCGTGATCTTGTTGCTCTCGCTCGCCTTGGGCTGACCCTCGATCCCCATCATCAGCGGGATGTTCGGCCCGGTGATGTCCGCGTCGAGGAGACCCACGGACGCGCCGGACTGGGCGAGGGCCACGGCCAGGTTGACGCTGACGGTGCTCTTCCCCACTCCGCCCTTGCCGGACGCGACGGCGATGATGTTCTTGACCCCGGGGACCAGCTGCTGGGGCTGCTGCGGTGCCGCCCGGCGGACCATCGCGCCCCAGCTGATGTCGATCGCCTCGACGCCGAGCGGCTGGAGCACCTTTCGAACGTTCGTCTCGATCTCGTCCTTGAGCGGGCAGGCCGGCGTTGTCAGCTCGATCGTGAACGCCACGGCCGACCCGTCGATCTTGAGGTCCTTGATCATGTTCCGGGTCACGAGGTCGCCGCCCAGCTCCGGCTCCTGAACCTGCCGGAGAGCGTCGTAGATCGCGTCGTTCGTGAGCGTGGTCATCGGACTGGACGGTCCTCGCAGGGGCTTCTGACGGTCGGGGCGTCGATATCGTACCCCGGATCTGCGACGGCCCTTTGACAGCCCCCTGTGAGCGGCCTACTGTTCGGCGACCCGCCCGTTCGGAGAGGGGCGTCTCGACGCAGGAGTGGGGAGAAACGTGCCCGTCGTCGACGTCCGACTCGTCCAGGTCGTCAAGCGCTTCGGTGACTTCCTCGCCGTCGACCACATCGATCTCGAGGTCCAGGACGGCGAGTTCTTCAGCCTCCTCGGACCGTCCGGCTGCGGCAAGACGACCACGCTCCGGATGATCGGCGGATTCGAGGAGCCGACGTCCGGCCTGATCGAGCTCCAGGGCAAGGACGTCACGTGGCAGCCGCCCTACCGGCGCAACGTCAACACCGTCTTCCAGAACTACGCGCTCTTCCCCCACCTGTCGATCTACGACAACGTCGCGTTCGGGCTGCGCCGGAAGCGGGTCAGGAACGCGGAGGTGAAGCGTCGAGTGACCGAGATCCTCGAGCTCGTCGAGCTCCCCGGCTACGAACGGCGCAAGCCGAGCCAGCTGTCGGGCGGCCAGGCCCAGCGCGTGGCCCTTGCCCGGGCGCTCATCAACCGGCCGGCCGTCCTCCTGCTCGACGAGCCGCTCGGCGCCCTCGACCTGAAGCTCCGCAAGCAGATGCAGGTCGAGCTGAAGCGGATCCAGCAGGAGGTCGGGATCACGTTCATCTACGTGACCCACGACCAGGAAGAGGCGATGACGATGTCCGACCGGATCGCAGTGATGAACCGCGGCCGGTACGAGCAGCTGGGCGACCCGGAGAGCCTCTACGAGCGCCCGACGACGCGCTTCGTCGCCGGCTTCCTCGGGATCAGCAACCTCCTCCCCGGGCGGCTCGAGGGCGCTGCCGGATCGGACGACCGGTACGCGGTCCTGCGTCTCGCGGACGACACCGCGGTTCGCGTCCCGCGCGGCCAGACGAACGGCCACGCGTCGATCGAGGTCGGCGTTCGACCCGAGAAGATCCGGATGCACTCGGTCGACTCGCAGGTCCCGGCCGCGTCGAACCAGCTCGCCGGGAGAGTCCGGGACGCGTCGTACCTCGGCGTGTCGACCCAATACATCGTCGAGACTCGTGACGGCAAGTTGATCACCGTCTACGAGCAGAACGTGGAGCGCACCGTCCATGGCTCGCTCCACCGACCCGGGGAGGAGGTCCGGCTGAGCTGGTCACCGGACCACTCGTTCGCAGTCCGGACCGAGCCGGGCCCCACGGAGGAGGCGCTCGCGGCGGGCTGACCGCAGCGGGCGCGAAGGAGAGCAATGAACGACCTGCCGAAGCACATCGTCCAGTCCGCGCTCACGAGGCGCCGGTTCATCCAGGGCTCGGCCATTGCCGGGTTCTCGGCGTTCCTTGCCGCGTGCGGCACTCAGGGCACCGGCAGCGCCGGGCCCGCCGAGACAGCCACTCCGTCCGGGAGCGCACCGCCAGCCTCCGCCACTCCGAAGCCCTCGCCATCCGCAGAGCTCGTCTTTGCCAACTGGCCGCTCTACATCGACACGGACGACAACGACGAGACGAAGCACAAGACGCTCGAGGACTTCACCGCGAAGTACGGGACACAAGTCGAGTACTCCGAGGTGATCAACGACAACAACGAGTTCTTCGGCACGCTCCGGGCACCGCTCGAGGCCGGCCAGGACACCGGCTGGGACATCGTCGTCCTTACCCAGTGGATGGCGGCGAGGCTCGTCCGTCTCGGCTGGCTGGAGAAGATCGACAAGGCCAACGTCCCCAACTACGTGGCCAACCTCGAGGACGTGTACAAGGCCCCGGACTTCGACCCCGCGAACGACTACCACGCGCCGTGGCAGGGCGGGATGACCGGGCTCGGCTTCGACACCGCGGTCACCGGCGCCCTGACGAGCTCGGCCGCCCTGTGGGATCCGAAGTGGGCCGGTCGGGTGACGTTCCTGTCGGAGATGCGCGACACGATGGGCATCACGCTCCAGAAGCTCGGCCACGACCCGAGCCAGGTGACGAGCGCTCAATTCGACGAGGCGATCGACGAGATCCAGAAGGCACTCGACGCGGACATCATCCGCGCGTTCACCGGCAACGAGTACGCCGAGGACCTCGTCTCGGGCAACGTCGTCCTGGCGATGGCCTGGTCCGGCGACATCATCCAGAAGAAGCTCGAGAAGGAAACCCTCGAGTGGCAGGCCCCGGACGAGGGTGGCTCGCTGTGGTACGACAACATGCTCATCCCGAAGGGCGCCGCCCACAAGTACACCGCCGAGCTGATGATCGATTTCGTGTACGACCCGGTGATCGCCGCCCAGATCGAGGCGTGGGTGAACTACATCTGCCCGGTCAAGGGCGCCCAGGCTGAGCTCGCGAAGATCGACGCGGACCTCGCCGCCAACCCGCTGATCTTCCCGACGCCGGAGATCCTCGCCAAGGTCAAGCGGTTCAAGTCGCTCACCGAAGCGGAGGAGCGCGAGTTCGACGACAAGTTCTCCGAGCTCATCGGGGTCTAGTCGGGCATGGGGGCTTTGCTCCGACGCCATCGGGGGCTGATCCCCTTTCTGCTGCTCGGGCCGGGCATGCTGTGGCTGCTCGTCTTCTATGCCTACCCGGCCGTCCAGATGTTCATCAGCTCGTTCTGGTCCGGGACGCTGGAAACCGGGTTCAGCTTCTCGCTGGACAACTGGACGACGTATCCGGCGGCGATCGACCGCTACGGCGAGCAGTTCGGGCGATCCATCGCCTTCGCCGGCGCGGCCACGATCCTCGCGTTCCTCGTCGGGTTCCCGCTCGCCTACGCGATCGCGTTCCGGGGCGGCCGATACAAGGCGCTCTTGCTGTTCCTCGTGATCGCGCCGTTCTTCACGAGCTTCCTCCTCCGGACGTTCAGCTGGAAGATCATCCTCGGCGACGACGGGATCGTCCTCGGTCCGCTCAAGGAAGTGGGCGTGTTCGACTCCGCCTTCCGCGTGCTCGCCACGCCGATCGCGGTCGTCTCCGGGATCACCTACAACTTCCTGCCGTTCATGACCCTCCCGATCTACGTCGCCCTCGAGAAGCTCGACAAGCGGCTCATCGAGGCGGCGCAGGACCTCTACGCGGGCCCGTGGCGACCGGGCGGCACGATCGCGGGCGCGACCTTCGGGGCCGGCACGTTCGCCCTGCTCGCCTCGATCTTCAACTTCGACGTCCTCGTGTTCGCGCTCTTCGGCGGGGTCGCCGGGGCGGTCGTCGGGACGCTCTTCCTGTCCGAGGCGTTCGTCCGGGTCACGCTACCGCTGGCGCTGCCCGGCATCTTCGCCGGGACGCTCCTCACGTTCATCCCGGCGATGGGCGACTACGTCAACGCGGCCCTCCTCGGGAACCCGACAACGAACATGATCGGGAACGTCATCCAGAGCCGGTTCCTGACGAACGCGGACTACCCGACGGCTGCCGCCCTGAGCTTCGTGCTCATGGCGGCGATCCTCGTTGCCGTGGCGGCATACGCCCGGCTCCTCGGGACAGAGAGCCTGACCACCGGTCGGGGCGTGTGACATGGTGACCACCGCGACAACGGACATGCTCGCCGCTCCCCGTCCGTCGCTCCTCGACCGCGTCGCGCGGGCCGTCGACCGCTACGTGCTGTTCGTCTTCACCGGCCTCGCGATCGTGTACCTGATGCTGCCGGTTGCGGTCATGGCCCTGTTCAGCTTCAACGACCCGGTGGGCCGGAGCAACGTCGCCTGGCGTGCCTTCACCCTCGACGCGTGGCTCTCGCCGTTCGGAGTCCCCGGTCTCGAGGACGCGGTCTGGACGAGCCTCCGGATCGCCTTCATCTCGACGATCGTCGCGACGGCGCTCGGAACGCTCATCGCCCTCGCGCTCGTCCGCTACCGGTTCCGCGGCAGCGGCACGGCCAACCTGCTGATCTTCCTGCCGATGGCCACCCCGGAGATCATCCTGGGCGCGTCGCTGCTGACGATGTTCGTCGCGCTCGGCCAGGCGCCGTTCTTCCCGCTCAACGAGCTGACGATCCTCATCGCCCACATCATGTTCAACATCAGCTTCGTCGTCGTGACCGTCCGCGCGCGCCTCGCGGGCTTCGATCGCAACCTCGAGGAGGCGGCGATGGACCTCGGGGCGAACGAGTGGACGACCTTCTGGAAGGTCACGTTTCCGCTGATCCTGCCCGGGGTCCTGGCGGCGGCGATGCTCGCGTTCAGCCTCTCGATCGACGACTTCGTGATCACGAACTTCACAGCCGGCCGGACGGTCACGTTCCCGATGTTCATCTGGGGGGCGCAGCGGATCGGCATCCCGCCGCAGGTCAACGTCATCGGTACGCTGATCTTCCTGGTGGCCGTCGGGACCGTGGCGATCTCCACGCTCCTCCAATCGCGGAACGCCCGGCGCGCGGCTCGGCTGCGCCCGACGGTCTGACGCGGGAGAATGCCACCACGACATGAGGCGCCCGATGGTTGACACGGCTTCCGCGCAGTCCGCCGCCCGGAGCCGCGCCGGCCCGGCCCTCCCCGATCGGAGCGTCGTGCCACCGCTCTGGGGCCGGATCACGAACCTCGTCGCCGACCACGGCGAGGGGTCGTGGCTCGTCACGATGGACGGGGAGCGCTACCTCGACTACAGCTCGGGGATCGGCGTCGTCAACACCGGCCATGCCCACCCCCGGGTCGTCGCGGCGATCCAGACGCAGGCGGCGAAGCTCCTCCACGGCCAGCAGAACATCGTCTACCACGAGCCCGGGCTCCGGCTCTACGAACGGCTGACGCGGCTGCTGCCGGGCGACGGGTGGGGCGCGTTCCTCTCGAACTCCGGGGCGGAGGCGATCGAGGCCGCGGTGAAGCTCGCCCGGGTCGCCACGGGCCGGCCCGTCATCCTCGCGTTCCGCGGCGGGTTCCACGGCCGGACCGCTCAGACGATGGCGCTGACGACCGCGAAGGACGTTTACCGCGCCGCGTTCGAGCCGCTGCCCGGGTCCGTGTATCACACCCCGTTTCCGTACTGCTACCGGGCGGCGGGTGGCGCACACGCCCCGGACGCGAACTGCACGTGTGACTGGGAGGCGCAGCTCGACCTGCTCTTCCACCAGGTGATCTATCCCGATCGGGTGGCCGCGATCGTGGTCGAGCCGGTCCTCGGCGAGGGCGGCTACGTCGTCCCGCCGCCGACGTTCCTCCCGCGCCTCCGCGAGATCACCCGGCAGCACGGGATTCTCCTCGTCGCCGACGAGGTGCAGACCGGGTTCGGGCGGACCGGCGAGATGTTCGCCGTCCGACACTGGGACGTCGAGCCGGACATCCTCGTCATGGCGAAGGGCATCGCGTCCGGGCTCCCGTTGTCAGGGATCCTCGCGAAGCGGGCGCTGCTCGACAAGCTTCAGCCGGGCACCCACGGCGGGACGTACGGCGGCAACGTCGTCGCCTGCGCCGCGGCGAACGCCACGCTCGACGTGATCGAGGACGAGGGTCTCGTGGCGAACGCGCGCGAGCGCGGGCGGCAGTTGATCGCCGGCCTTCGGTCGATCGCACCTCGTCACCCGGCGATCGGCGACGTCCGTGGGCTCGGCTGCATGGTGGGCCTCGAGTTCGTCCGGCCCGGCGAGGGCGACGGCCGCGTCCCCGACACTGACACGGCGAAGCGCGTGCTCGCGGCGGCCCTCGAGCGCCACCTCATCGTGCTCACCGCCGGGACTTACGTGAACGTCGTCCGAATCATTCCGCCGCTCGTGACAACCGCCGACGAGGTCGACCAGGCGCTGGCAATCCTCGGCGAGTCGCTCACCGCGGCCGGTGCCTGACGCGGCCAGGCTTGCGCCGCTGCCGGCGGACGTCAGGGGCCGGCTCGAGCACTTCCTGGGCCGCGTCGAGCGGCTCCGGATCGAGGACCTGCCGATGTTCGCCGCGAGGCCCCTCGACGAGCAGGCATATGCCCGCGCCGCCGATCAGGCGCGAGCCGTCTCCGTCGAGCGGCGACGGGAGAGCGTGCTGAAGGCGATCCAGGGCGACGTCGGCGACTGGCTCGGGCGGCTGTACAGCGCCCAGCAGTTCTACCCGGAGTGGACGGGCACGGCGTGGGGCAAGAGCAGCGGCAGCGCAGAGGACCGGGTACGCCTTCGACGCTCTTTGTTCGACGCCATCAGCGCAATCGTCCTGTGGGACGCATTGGACGACGCAGACCGCGACGAGCTGGTAGGACCGTGGGCGGCTCTCGTCGAGTAGCGACGGCCGACGAGGTCGTCGTCGTCCCGGCCACGCCGGATCGCTGGGACGACGTCGTCCAGGTGCTCGGCGGCAACGGCGACCGGGGCTGTTGGTGCCAGGCCCCGCGCGGGTTCGCGAGCAGCTGGAATTCCGAACGCGGGGTCCGGCGCGACCTCCTCCGTTCCCAGCTCGAGGAGGACCCGCCGGCCGGCATGCTCGCCTACGTCGACGGCGAGGTCGCCGGCTGGTGCGGCTTCGGCGTGCGTCCGCGGCTGCCGCGCCTCGAGCGCTCACGGACGATCCCGAAGGTCGACAACAAGCCCGTGTGGGCGATCCTCTGCTTCAACATCCGTGTCGGCTTCCGCAGGCGCGGCGTCGCGAGCGCACTGCTCGACGGAGTGATCGACCTGGCCCGCCGCTCGGGCGCGCCGGGAGTCGAGGCCTATCCGATCGACCCCGAAGGGGGGCGCGTCGACACCAGTTTCGGCTACGTCGGCCTCACCCCGTGGTTCGAGGAGCGCGGATTCCGTCGCGTCGTCGAGACGGCCGCCCGGAGCGACCGCAAGCCGCGCATCCTCATGCGCCTGGACCTCATCAGTCCCCGATGAGCCTGTTTCGGATTTCGTCGTGGAGATGTCCGTTCGTCGCGAGGAACGTCCCGCTGTCGATCCGGCGACGGCCCTCGAGGTCGGTGACCCGGCCGCCGGCCTCCTCGACGAGGAGCGTCGGAGCGGCCGCGTCCCAGGGGGAGAGGTCGATCTCGAGCATCGCCTCGGCCGCGCCCTCGGCGGTCAGCGCATAGCCCCAGAAGTCGCCGAAGCCCCGCTCCCGCCACACCGCATCCAGCAACGCGGGGAAGCCGGGCACCCGGCCGGACGCGACGATGTCCCGGCCCGAGCCGTACAACACCTGCGCGTCGGCGAGCGCCGTGACCCGCGAGGTCCGGATCCGGCGCGGCGCCGCCCCGACCGCGCCCGCCGCCCCGGCCCCCCACGCGCCGCCGCCCCGCCACGCCCACCATCGCTCGCGCATGGCCGGAGCGGACAGGACGGCCGCCTGGAGCTCACCGTCGCGCTCGACCGCGAGGAGCGTCCCGAACAGCGGCACGCCACGGATGAAGTTATGGGTCCCGTCGATCGGGTCGACGTACCAGCGGACCGACGCCTCGCCGGACTCCGTCCCGAGCTCCTCCCCGACGAGCCCGTGATCCGGATGAGCGGCCGCGATCCGCTCGCGGATGGCCCGCTCGATGGACGTGTCCGCGACGGTGACGAACGAGCGATCCGGCTTCGTCTCGATGACGAGGTCCCGCCGGAAGTGCGACAGCGCGATGGTGTCCGCTTCGTCGCACACCGCGAGCGCGAGATCCACCCAGCCGCGCAGCTCGGCGTCCGTGCCGCGCCGGAGCGACGCCGACCAGTCGGGCCCGAACGCCGGCCCGGACGTCGTGCTCATCCGCGGATCCTCGCTCCCTCGGGATCGTACAGGGGCTCGCGCGCCACCTCGAACCCGACCCACTCGCCGAAGACCTCGACCTCCCCACGGGTCCCGATCGTGCCCTCGTCCGGGGGCAGGTAGGCGAAGGCGATCGACCGCTCGACGGCAAACCCGTAGCCCCCGGAGGTCACCCGCCCGACGATCTCGCCACCAACCCGAACCGGCTCGTTGCCGAGCGCGACCGAGCGCGGGTCGTCAAGGACCAGGCAACGCAGGCGCTTCCGCGGGCCCGCTTTCCGGGCCGCCAGGAGCGCCTCGCGGCCGATGAAGTCGACGCCCTTGTCGAGCCGGACGGCGAACCCGAGCCCGGCCTCGTACGGCGTCTCCTCCGGCGTGATGTCGCTCGACCAGACGCGATAGCCCTTCTCGATGCGCAGCGCGTCGATCGCGCGGTACCCGCCGGGCACGAGACCGTGCGCCGCGCCCGCCTCGACGAGCGTGTCCCACAACGCAAGTCCGTATTCGGTCGGCGGGTAGAGCTCCCAGCCGAGCTCACCGACGTATGTGACCCGCAATGCCAGCACCGGCACGCTGCCGACGGTGATCTCGCGCGCGTTGAGGTACGGAAACCCTGCGTCGGAAACGTCGTCGCGCGTAACGGACTCGAGGATGTCGCGGGCCCGCGGGCCCCACAGGCCGAGGCACGCCCGCGCGGAGGTCGTGTCGGCCACGACGACGCTGCCGTCGGCCGGGGCGTGGTGCCGGATCCAGCCCAGGTCGTGATTGCCGAACGCGGTGCCGGTGACGATGAGGTATCGGTCCTCATCGAGCCGGGTGACGGTGAAGTCACACTCGATCCCGCCGCGCCGGTTGAGCATCGACGTGTAGACGATCGAGCCAGCCGGACGGTCGACGTCGTTCGCGCACAGGCGCTGGAGGAACTCACACGCGCCCGGGCCGGTGATCTCGATCTTCGCGAAGCTCGACTCGTCGAACAGGGCCGCCGTCTGCCTCGTCGCAAGCGCCTCCGCCGCAATCGCGCTCGACCAGTGCTCGCCGGCCCACCCGCGCGGACGGAGCCCCTCGAGAGATGCGTTCTCATTCGAGCGGAACCAGTTCGGCCGCTCCCAGCCGGACTTCTCGCCGAACTCGGCCTGGAGCGCGGCGAGGCGCGGCCATGCCGCGGTCAGGCGAAGGGGCCGGCCGGCCTTGCGCTCCTCGTTCGGGTAGTGGATGTCGTAGTAGGTCTGGTAGACCTCGCGGGTCCGGGCGAGCGTGTAGTCGCGGGACCGGTACTGCGCCCCGAAGCGCCGGATGTCCATCTTCCAGAGATCGAGCTCCGGCTCGCCGTCGACGATCCAGCGGGCCATCTGCTGACCGATCCCACCTGCGCCCGCAATCCCGTGGGCGCAGAACCCCGCGGCGACGAAGAACCCCCGCACATCCGACTCGCCGAGGATGAACTCGTTGTCCGGCGTGAATGCCTCGGGACCGTTGATCATCCGGGTCACGCCGGCGTCGGCGATCGCGGGCACGCGACGGATCGCGCCGTCCATGATCTCTGCGAAGCGCGGCCAGTCCGGCTCGAGGAGCTTGCCGTTGAAGTCGGCCGGGATCCCGTCCAGCCCCCACGCCGCGGGCTGCCGCTCATAGCCTCCCATGCACAGCCCGCCGACCTCCTCCCGGAAGTAGCACAGGTTGTCCGGGTCGCGCATCGTCGGCAGAGTGGGGGTGACGCCGTCGATCTCCTTCGTGAACAGGTACTCGTGGGCAATCGGCACGATCGGCACGTTGACGCCGGCGAGCCGGCCAATCTCCGGGGCGAACATCCCGCCGGCGTCGACGATGACCTCCGATTCGATCGTCGAACGCTGACCGCCTGCCTCGACCTCGACTCCGGTGACGCGGCCGCCACTCACGCCGATCCCCACGACGCGCGTCCGCGTCCGGATGCGCGCGCCACGTTTTCGCGCGCCAGCCGCCAGGGCCTGCGCGAGACCGGACGGATCGAGCCAGCCGTCGGTCGGCAGCCAGACGGCGCCGAGCACGCCGTCGGTCGACATCTGCGGGAAGCGCTCCTGGGCCTCGCGGGCGGAGATCAGCTCGAGCGGGAGGCCGAACGTCTTCGCCCAGCCGGCCTGGCGGCGAAGCTCCTCGAGCCGCTCGGGCGACGACGCGAGCCGGAGCGAGCCCACCTCGTGCCACGACGGGTCGACGCCGGTCTCGGCGCCGAGGCGCCGGTAGAGCGCGACCCCGTACATCATCATCCGGGTCAACGTGACCGTCGATCGAAGCTGGCCGACGAGCCCGGCCGAGTGGAACGTCGAGCCGGAGGTCAGCTCGGCGCGATCGACGAGGACGATGTCCGTCCAGCCCAGCTCTGCGAGGTGGTAGGCGATCGACGTCCCACCGACGCCGCCACCGACGATCACCGCGCGGGTGTGCTCGACCACCTGCCCTCCCTCCGCTCGATCTCGACCGGCCGTCGCCGCGCTACGGTAGCGGGTCAGTGGCACACGTCGCTGCCCGAGTCGGTGAACGTCCGGCCGGCGACCGGGACGAAATCCCAGCTATCCGGTCCGAGGATCAGCCTGATGACTCCGGCGGCGCCGCTCGTGTCGTACTCGTTGTCGCCAGGGACGGGTCGCGTTCGGTCCAGGAACGCGCCCCACGAGGGCTCGTAGCAGTCGCGATACTCCCGGGCGGAGCCCACGCGATAGGCGTTGTCACCGGCGACAAATACCGTGCCTGGAATAAGGGCGACGAGGTCGGCTGTGCTCTCATCGTCGTCGTCCCCGCACTCGGCGATGTCGCCCGCGCCGACCAGGACAGCCGCGTCCCCGGATGGTGCCGGCGGGATCACCGGGCTCGCGCCCGGCAGGCTCGCCCCGCCGGGCCGCCACACCAGAAGCGCCGCGACGAGAAGGGTCAGGACGAGGGCGACAAAGGCGAGCGCGACGGCACGCGGGAGGAGGCCTCGCTGCATGCCGGACAGCGTATCCGTGAGCCGGGTCTGGTCGGCGCAGTCTCGGTCGGGTGCCGGCATCAGCGACTCTGGCACACAGCCAAAACGGGGCGCCCAAGAGGGCGCCCCGTCTCTGTCGGCTGCCTGGGTGTCAGGTCAGCCGAGTGTTGGTGGGGGACCGGTCAGGACACGCTGCCCGGGCTGTTCGGGCTGTTCGGGCTCGCGGGGCTGGCCGGCGAGGCCGGGCTGGCGACGCTGACTGGGCTCGCGGGGCTGGCTGGGCTTGCCGCCGAGGCGGGGCTATTGACGCTGACCGCGCTCGCCGGGCTGGCCGCCGAGGTGGGGCTATCGAGGCTGTCGACAGAGTCGAGGCTCGATGCCGAGCCCGAGCTGTCGATGCCCAGCGTCAGCCCTTCCATCTGGAGGAGAACGCGATCCCGGGCGTTCCATGCCGGCGCGGTGGCGTCGTCGAGATGGATCGCCTCGACCGTCGTCGGATTGTCGTTGCCGAGCGCCGTCCCGCCGAACACAAGGCCCGTGACGACGGCTCCCGTGGTGATGACCTTCCAGTTTGTTAGCTTCATGTTCGTCTGTCCTTCTGTGGTGGTGTCGAGTCGATTCGTCGATTCGTTTCGACTGACATATCGTCTGCCGGCGACATGAGCCGACGATTGGGCGGATGTGAGAACCCGCTCAGGAAACAGCGTGAATTCGGTAGTCCGCTCCCTTCGCACGCTCGGCGCGAGCAGCCCATCGCTCGGCGAGCGCGACCAGCCGCAGGGTGGCGGCCCGCCAGTGGGGCTGCTGCAGGCGGAACGGTCCGGTCGCGAGTCCGACGCAGATCCCGGCAACCTGTCGGGCCAGGTCGCCGGGATCGGCGAGCCGGCTCGACTCGGCCACGAGCGACTCCCCGTAGGCGCGGACGCGGAGGCGGGCTCTCGGGAAGTCCGCCTCGAGGGCGGACAGGTAGGCGATCAATGTGGCCGGATCGTCGATCCGGTCGCCAAACCCGAGCCCGTCAATGTCGAGAAGGCCGGAGATGGCCCCATCCCGAACGAGCAGCTGGGCATCGTGCAGGTCGCCGTGGATCATCCCTGGCCGCACGGGCGCCGCGTCCCCCAGCCGATCGACGAGCCGCCGCAGGCGGTCCCGCTGGTCGGGCAGGATCGCTTCGAGAGCGCGGGCGTGGCCGGCGGCCCGGCGGACGGCCGAGGGCTTGGGTGCCACGCCCGAAAGCGCGCTGATGTCCGCGATGTCCGCGATGTCCGCGACCCGATCGAGCAGCTCGAGCAGGGCCTCTGGAGGCGGAGTGGATTGGCCGGTGGCCAACGTTTCGCGCAGGATCTGCCCGGGCAGCGCCTCGAGTGCCACCAGCCCGAGCGGCCGCGACCAGCCCAGGCTGGCCGGCGTGGGCAGGAGACCGGCGACCGCAGCGTGACGCCGGTGGAGCGCCTCGGCCTCGTCGGTGGGCACGATCTTGAAGTACAAGGACTGATCGCCGACCACAGCCCGGATCACCGCCCGGCGCCCCGGTCGATATGCCATCGGAGTAAGCCGGACGGGACCCGGAAGACCGCCGAGATCCGCGATGACCGCCCGCACCCGATCAGGCTCGATGGCCGAAGCGAGCCCCGGCAGATACGGGTCGAACGGCCAGCGCCACACGCCAATGGACCGCTCGCCGTCGCCGACGACCAGGCTGCCGTCCGGCAGCCCGGCGGAGTCGGTTACGGCGACGAGGGTCTCGTCGGTCACCCGACCCTTCCAGGAGACCCGAGCCGCGAACCTGGCCAGCAGCCGCCGGCCTGGCTTGTAAAGGACCTGGCGACGCTCAATCGCCTCGAGGGTGCCGCCCGCCTCGGCGAGCGCGAGGCCCATGACGGGCACGATCTCCGGCCCCAGGATCACCCGGGCCGCCGGCAACCGGTCGTCGCGCAGATCAAGTTGGGGCGGGGCCGCAATCCCGGGTCGCGCGGCTGACAGGGTCATCACCCGGTCAGTCTCCGTCGCCATCATGAGCGGCCGATTGGGCCGAGATGAGAATCCGCTTATGTGGCCCACGCTCAGGGGATCAGGACGAGTCGGCCTCGGCTTGTTCAGCCGCTTCAAGTCGGTAGCCCATGCCGCGGACCGTCGTGATCCACTCCTCGCCGAGCTTCTGGCGGAGGTAGCGGACGTAGACCTCGACGACGTTCGAGCCCGGATCGTAGTCGTAGCCCCAGACGTTGCTCAGCAGTTGTTCCCGGCTGAGGACCTGGCCCGGATGTCGGAAGAACATCTCCGCCATCGCGAACTCCCGCGCGGTCAGCTCGGCCGTCCTTTGGCCGACGATCAGCCGGCGCGTCCGAAGATCGAGGGATGCCTCGCCTACCCGCAGGACAGTCGGCTCCGGGGCATTGTCCTCGCGGAGACGCGCCCTGACCCGGGCCAGCAGCTCCTCGAAGCGGAACGGCTTTGGGACGTAGTCGTCCGCGCCACCCTCGAGTCCTGCCACGGTGTCCTCCACGCTGTCGCGGGCCGTGAGGATGATGACCGGCAGCCGCCGGCCGCGAGCCCGAAGCTCGCGCAGGACGCTGAATCCGTCTCTCCCTGGCAGACCGATGTCCAGGATGAGCAAGTCAAAGTCCTCCGAGTCCGCGAGATCGAGAGCGTCGCGCCCGTCCTGGGTCACGGTCGTCGTGAAGCCGTTTGCCCGCAGGCCCTTCTCGAGGAACGACGCGATCCGGGGTTCGTCCTCGGCGATCAGGATCCGCTTCATGTCGGACGCCCTGGTTCGGCAGGGACAATCACCGTGAATGTCGCGCCCTGGCCCGGTTCGCTGGCGAGCTCGACGCGCCCGCCGTGGGCCTCCGCGATCGCCCGGACGATCGACAGTCCGAGGCCGACGCCTTCGGAACGGCGGTGGCCGGAGCGACCGCGGAAGAAGCGCTCGAAGATCCGGTCACGGTCCCCGGGGAGCACCCCGGGCCCCGAGTCGCGGACCCAGAAGCGAACCTGCCCGTTGCGGATCTCGGAGCCCACGGCCACGAGCCCGCCCTCGGTTGTGTGGCGAACGGCGTTCTCCGCCAGCTGGAGGACCGCCTGCATCAGGCGCTGCTCGTCGACCGTCGCCCGGCCCTCGGCCGTGCCATCGAGGCGCCAGTCACGCGGAGCCAGTCCCCGGGCGTTGTCGAGCATTCGGATGGTCAGCTCGTCGAGGTCGACGACCCGCAGACGGATGAAGTCCGGCTGCTCCGTCCGGGCAAGTGTCAGGAGATCGTCGACCATCCGGCTCATTCGCTCGAGCTCCTCCGACACGAGCTCCATCGTCCGCTGTCGGTCTTCGGGGTCCTCGCCCATGACGTCGAGGTGGCCGCGGATGACCGTGATCGGCGTCCGCATCTCGTGCCCGGCGTCGTCGATGAACCGGCGCTGGGTCGCGAATGCGGCCTCGAGCCGCTCGAGCATCTCGTTGAATGTGCCCGACAGCTCGGAGATCTCGTCGCGGCCCTCGACGGGGATCCGCTGGCTCAGGTCCGTCTCCGAGATCGATCGCGCGGTCCGCGTCACCAGCCGGACCGGGGCGAGGATCCGCTCGGCCAGCCTGACTGCGAGCACCGATCCGATGACCAGCATGACGAGTCCGACAATCGCCGCCGCCAGCGACGCCGCGTCGGTATCGGCCTGCTGGAGATCCCGGAAGCTTGCGACGACAAAGACACCTTCGGGCTCGCCATTGGAGAGGATGGGCACCGCCAGGTACTCCACCGTGCCGGCCGGCGTGTCGACGCGTCCGCGGGTGGGTTCCTCGACGTTGGCCCACCGGGCCACAAGCGCAGCGTCCTCATGGAGGGCATAGCGTGAGGGGACCGCGTTGAGCGGAGGCGGCTCATCCAGCGGGCTGTAGAGGTGGAGCCGGCCATCGAGGAACGTCAGCAGCGATTCGTGCTGCGGGGGGATGTTCCGGGAGAGGAAGACCTCGAAGATCCGGTCGACATCTTGACCAAAAGGCTCGCCAGTCTGCGGATCGTTGCCGTTCGCCAGGCGCCGGATCTCCTCGACTTCCTGAGCGAGCTCCGACTCGATCCGCGCGTCGAGACGCTGGACGAGGACCTCGCGGACCAGGACGACCGAACCCGCCGTCGCCAGGGCGAGGACGACGATGAACCACCACACCATTCGCAGGCGGATCCCGCCGAGGAAGGTCAGGACGCGCCCTCGAATCCGTTGCCTGCGGCGAGTGTTCGGCGCGGGCCTCGCTCTCGCGTCAAACGGGCGCGCCGGATCGGTCACGGCCTGCGCCGCATCCGATCGTGGCTCCGAGGTATGCCCGGGTGGGCCTTCAGCGCTATCCAGCACCAGCACAGTATCGGCCTGGCCCCTGAATCCGCGGTTAGTCCTGGATTAGAGCCCTCTCATTGTCGGTAACCGGCGCTATCGTGAGGTGTCGGAGTGGGGAGTGGAGGCGGGCGGATGGCGGTCGGGATCGACGAAGTCGTCGGGCAGATCCCGAGCTGGCGGGGTCGGCACATCGAGGTCGAGCCCCTGGCGGGCGGCCTGACCAACCGGAATTACCGAGTCACCGTCGATGGCGAGCCCGTCTTCGTCCGGGTTCCGGGTGCGGACACCGGGCTGCTCGCGGTCGACCGGACGAACGAGCTGCACAACACCCGGGCGGCGGCCGCGACAGGCATCGGGGCAAGGGTTCTCGAGGCATTGCCGGAGAGCGGCGTCATCGTCCTCGAGTGGATCGACGGGACGACGATGTCGAACGCCGCATTCGCCGGCGCCGGCTGGCCGGAGCGGGTAGCGACCAGCCTCCGCCAGCTCCACGCCGGTCCGCGCTTCCTCCATGACTTCAACATGTTCCGACTGACGGAGCGCTATCTCCGAGTCGTCGACGAGCGCAACATCCCGATCCCCGTCGGCTACCGCGACCGGGTGCCGCTCCTGCCGCGGATCGAAGCCGCTCTCGCCGGGGCGCCGCTCCCTTTGGTCCCCTGCCACAACGACCTGCTCGCGGAGAACTACATCGACGACGGCCGGCGGCTGCGAATCGTCGACTACGAGTACAGCGGCAACAACGATCCGTGCTTTGAGCTCGGCAACACGTGCCAGGAGCTCGGCTGGGACGACCGACGGGTCGCTGAGCTGTGCGCCGCCTATTTCCGGGTGGCAACGCCCTCCCTGCTCGCCCGGATGCGGCTCAACATGATCATGTCGGACGTCGGCTGGACGCTGTGGGCGGCGATCCAGGCCAGGATCTCGCCCATCGAATACGACTTCTGGGGCTGGGCCGTGGAGCGCTGGACCCGGGCGGCCGCCAAGCTCGACTCCGTCGCCCTGGACGACTGGATCCGTGACGTCCGGGCAGACGACGGCCCGGGCGGCGAAGCCGCCCGGGCCTGAACACGTCGGGGTCCGAGGTGGATCACTCCGGCGGGATCTCGCGATACGCGTAGGAGACGTCGATTCCGCGACTCCGCTGCACAAGCCGCGCAATTACGTACCACGCCGCGGAGAAGGCGAGAACGCCGCCGACGACGCGGTAGGCAAGTTCGCTGGTGAGGCCGAGACGCGCGTCGGTCAGGAAGAGGTAGAGGAACACGGCGCCGGTCGCCGCTCCCAGCGCCCCGACGATTGTCACGAGCGGGAATCCACCCACCGTGTACTTCGAGCCGGGCGAGGCCTGGTAGGCGGCCCTGGCCCGGAACGGCAGGAGGGCGCCGGCCAGCGCCGTGGCGACGAAGACATAGCCGCAGGCGAACGTTACGCCGAGGGTCAGCGAAGTCCACGTGACCGCGTCGTCACCTTCGCCGTAGGCAAACGTGTTGTAGAGCCAGATCACCGGGATGCTGGCCAGGAAGTACGCAACGTGGGCATTGACAGGCGTGTGGAACCGCTGGCTGACCCGGCTGACCCACTCGGGCAGCAGCCGGTCGAACGACATCGCGAGCATCACCCGCGTCATCCCGATGTAGCAGTTGTGAACGATCTGATGGCCGTTGAGGATGAAACCGGCAGCGATCAGCAAGGTCACGAGGGGGCTGTTCGCGATCGCCGTCGCGAGGATGTTCGGCCAGAGGTACGACCCCGCCAGCGATGCCTCGCTTACCCCGCTCCAGTAGCCGGATCCCGCGACGTACAGCAGCTGACTGCCGACCGCCCGCTCGAGGACGAACGCGAGGAGGGCGAGCAGGATGCCCGTGACGATCAGCGCGCCGACGATGATGAACGCCTGGTTGCGGAATGAGCCGGCCGACTTGATCTCGCCATTCTGCTGGCTCGAGTAGGTGGCCCACTGGAGGGAAGTCCACGCGATCGGAGCGATGAGGAGCGTCGCCAGCAGGCTGAACGGCGGATTGAGGTCGATCTCGGCCGCCTGGGCCGCGGCAATCGCATCGGCGGTGAAGGTGGATGAGCCGCCGATCGCGGCCGAGAACGCGTCGAGCCGCCCGGGGACCGCGGACGTGGCCGTCGTGGCGAGAACCACCAGCATCGTCCCGAACGCGACGAGGATCGCGATCCACATCACCCGCTGGAGGCGGACGTAGTTCTTGAACCCGGTGGCCAGGATGAGCAACGCAATGAGCGCGTTCGCGACGCTCGTCGCGACAATGCCCACGGGGGTCGTGAACCAGGCCGCCAGGTCGACCAGGGCACTGCTCCCGAACGACGCGCCGAGGCCAAGGAACAACGGCGCGAACCCCAGGGTCGCGAGGAGCCAGCCGGACAGAGCGACCCACTGGAGGATCCAGATGACGAAGCCGGAGAAGACGAGCGTGAAGGCCACGCCACCACCGAACACCCGGCTCTGGAACACGTAGTCGCCGCCGGTCCGCGGAAAGGTGGTGGACAGCCAGACGTAGGCCAGGGCGATCGGGATCTCGAGGATCATCGCGAGGAGGATCCCCTCGACCAGCCTGCCGCCCGGCAAGGCTCCCGGGGCCCACAGGTAGGTCCACGGGAAGATCAGCCCCATCGTCAGGATGTTGTAGACAAACGCGGAGGACGGGGACATCACGCGCACGAGACCGGACGACTTCCGGACGAAGACCTCCGGTGACACGGTCGCGGTGGCGGTCGCCATGAGTCACCTCGTAGCTGAACGTGAGCGGCCCGCAACCTGCGGGTCCGGCGCTGGGCTGGCCCGGCCCTCCTCCGGGCAGCACGTCTTGTTCGCACCTCCTCTCCACCGGCGCGTGGGCAATGCGCGCCGGCCGCCGGTCAGCCGGTGGTCATCTGGTAGCCCTGGACCTTGCCGTCTGCGAGGGTGACGAGACAGCCGCGCAGGACGCCCTCGCCGTATTCGCTGCCGGGGTTGATGCAAAGGGTCTGACCGATGTGGGTAGCGGCCTGCGACTCGTGAATGTGACCGTGCAGGCCCAGGAGTGGCTGGAAGCGTTCGATTGCCGCCCGGACCGCGGTGCTACCGGCGCCGTACATGACCGGCTGCCCACCGCTGACGATCTGGCTCGGCGGGTCGGTCGTCCAGTCGAGCATCGGGCAGGTGTCGAGGGTGGAGTCCTTCGGCGGGGCGTGGAAGTTCAACACCACGTGCCGGAAGTCGGCCAGGCCGTCGGTCGCCCGGGCGATCATCGCCGCCAGCTCCTCCTCAGGGGCCTCGCGGGGGGTATGCCAGGGGGTCGGATTGACGTACGGCAGGCTGACCATCACGTGATCGGCGTCGAGCGCCACGCGCCGGCTCTCGCAGCCGATGAACGACCGTGTTTCGTCCGTCGGGAGCGCGGCCATGACCTCCAGCAGATCGTCGTTGCCCCCGGACACGTAGCACCGGATCCCGGCCGGCCCCAGGCGATCCTCGGCCAGCTCGATCCACCGTTCGAGGCGCTCGGTGGCGAGCCGGCGCCAGAGGGAGCCGACCGCCGCCGGGTCGTCGCGGACGGCGACGTACTCGTCCTCGTCCATGCCGACGTCGTAGAAGCCGAGCGAGCCGATGAGCTCCCGTGCGCGGACCACGTCGGCATCCGTTTCGAGATGTTCAACGCGGCCGTGGATCGTCACGCGGTGGCGTCCGTCGGCCTGCCGGATGATCGGGATCGCGAGCTTGCCCATGACGTCGCCGCCCATGACCAGGACGTCTGCCTCGTAGAAGCGGGCGGCGTTGACGAACTTGCGCCACGTTCGCTCGGAACCGTGGACGTCGGTGGCGAAGAAGATCCGCGTCCCCTTCGGCTTCGATCGCCCGAACAGGGGCATCAGTCGGGCCTCCCGCCCAGGGCCGTCGCCGCCCGGCCGGGAGCGACGGCGTCCGGGACGACGACGGCGGGCACGCGCTCGGCGAAGACATCCACCTCGACCTCCGATCCCTCCCCGAGGTGGGCTGGAAGATACACGTAGCCGAGCGTCCGGCACACGGTGTGCCCGTAGCCTGCGCTGCGGAGCCGTCCGACCGTCTCGCCGTCGAACCGAACGGCCTCGCCGCCGTAGACGGGCTGCCAGGCGTCGCCCGGGCCGATGACAATCGTCCGGAGCCGCGTGGCTGGAGGTCCGGCGTCGCGGCGCTCGAGGAGCGCCCCTCGTCCGGTGAACTCCCCCTTGTCGAGGGCAACGAACCGGAGCAGTCCGGCTTCGACGGGCGTATCGAGCATCGTCAGGTCCGTTCCGTAATACCGGAAGCCCTTCTCGAGGCGCAGGGAGTCCAGGGCTCGATAGCCGAACGGTACGAGCCCGTGGGCGTCTCCCGCTTCGACCAGCCGGTCCCAGACCTGGACGCTCCATGCCGGATCGAGATACAGCTCCCAGCCCGCCTCGCCGGCGTAGCTCACGCGGGCCGCGAATGCGGCCACGCCGGCGAT
This sequence comes from uncultured Anaerolineaceae bacterium, assembly GCA_964626755.1. GTDB lineage: Bacteria > Chloroflexota > Limnocylindria > Limnocylindrales > CSP1-4 > JACDAV01. Next base: position 29,476 of record CAZVGO010000014.1, read on the forward strand.
CCGGACCGGTCGAGCGGTGCGAGGCAGAAATGCCGCATCGCCCAGGTCCTCGTCGCACAGGGTCGCGAGAAGGGCCGGCGCGTGCGGTCCCCACAGGCCCAGGCAGGCGATCTCGTCGCTTTCGTCCCGGATGACGACGGGCGGACCGTCGTGCCCGACGCTCAACCGCAACCAGCCGAGATCGCCGGCCACGTAACCCGCGCCGGTAACGACCCGGAAGGCATCGGCCGCGATGCGAGTGACGGTGACGTCGGCCACGATACCGGCGCGCTGATCGAGGAACTGGGTGTAGACCACCGCCCCTACGGCCCGGTCCACGTCGCCCGCCGCCACGCGCTGCAGGAGGCCCAGTGCGCCCGGGCCGCGGACGTCGATCTTCCCGAACGACGACAGGTCGATGAGCCCCACCGCACCGCGGACGGCGCGGTGCTCCTCGGCGACCCGGTCGAGCCACGGCGGGCGCGTCCAGCCATAGACGCGCTGGTCTTCGCCCGCGCGGCGCCACGGCCGGCCCGGTTCGAAGTGGTCAGCGCGCTCCCAGCCGTGCTTGGTGCCGAATACTGCGCCGGCTTCCTGGAGGCGGGAGTGGACCGCACTCAGGCGACGCGGACGGCCCGCTTGATCGGAATCGAAGGGATAGCGGAGGCGGTAGTAGTACCTGTACGCCTCCCTGGCGCTCTCGGCGGCGAATCCGGGATCACGATATGTGTCGGCGAATCGCCAAGGCCTGTAAGCGTGGACGTCGACGTCCGGATCGCCCGCGGTCAACCATCCGGCCAGCGCCCGGCCGATTCCTCCCGCGCCGCCGAAGCCGTTGAGCGACAGTCCGGCGGCGATCCAGAAGCCGGGCACTCCCGGCATCGGCCCGACGAGCGGATTCGCGTCCGGCGTCATCGCGTCCGGGTGGTTCACCAGCCGGATTGCCTCGGCGTCGGCCAGGAACGGGAAGCGGCGAATGGCACCGGCCATGAGGGGCTCGAATCGCGTCCAGTCCGGAGGCAGCGCGCGGCTCTCGTGATCCCAGGGCACGCCGTCGAGCCAGCGCGCGTTCGGTTCCGGCTCATATCCGCCGAACAGGACCCCGCCGGCCTCGGACTTGCCGTAGACGAGGTTGTCCGGATCGCGGAAGGTGGGCATATCGCGCGGGAGCTCGTGACCCGGGACGGCACGCAGAGCGACGTGCTGGTGGTCGACCGGTGTGGAAGGAACGAACGCGCCGACCATGGCCGCCACCCGCGGCGCCCACATCCCGGCAGCGTTGACCACCGTCTCGGTGTCGACCGGACCGTGGTCGGTATGGACGCGACGGACCGCCCGGCGCGCGGACAGTTCGATGCCGGTAACCCTGACGCCGGTCCGGATCGACACTCCCATCGCCCGGGCGGCATCGGCGACGGCATACGTGGCGCGGTGTGGATCGAGAAAGCCGTCGCCCTGGACGTGGACGGATCCGTACAGCGATCCCGGGTCGGCGGCGGGCAGGAGCCGGCGCGTCTCGTCGGGTCCGACCAGGTCGACGTCGAGGCCGATACCGTGGGCTCGGCTGACCCCCCGCTGCAGCTCGAGCAGTTGCTCCCGGCTCGAGGCGATCCGGACGCTTCCGACCGCCTCGAACACCCCGAGCTCCCGGTACAGCTCGATGCTGTACTTCCGGAAACGCATCATCGTCGCCGACGGGTTGAACATCGTGACGAGGCCGGCGGCCTGGCTCGTTGAGCCGCTCGTGAGAGCGCCTTTCTCGAGGAGAACGATCTCCCCCCAACCCGACCGGGCGAGGTGGAGGGCGACGCTGCAGCCGGTGATGCCTCCGCCGATGACGACGACACGCGCCTGGTCCAAGCGTTGGCCTCCTCCGCGCCGTATCGTGGGCCGTGACCCTCTCCAGCACAAGGCGGTCCCGCCGCCCGGTCCGGTTCGCGCGCTAGCCCTGCGCCTCGCGGAGCGCCCGCTCGAAGGCGGGCGTCGATGCGTTCGCCAGCAGCCGGTCGAAGTGCTCCCCGGCATACGCCACGAAGTCGACGTCGAGCGTGCTGATCCCCTGCTGGAGAACGCCCCACATCGCCTCGCGGAAGTCGGACACGACCCGCATGAGGGCGAGGTGCGCCAGCCTGGCCGCGTGATCGGGTCGGTGCGGCAGGCCGTCGTAGGCGGCGAGCAGGACCTCGTCGTCCTCGAGGGCGAGGCCGTGGTTGACGCTGAAGTTGGCGAGATCGAAGAACGGGTCACCCATCCCGGCGTATTCCCAGTCGACGATCCGGAGGCGCCGCCCGTCGTCGATGAAGTTCGCGTTGAGCAGGTCGTTGTGACACGGTCGGAGCTCGATGGGGGCAGGTAGCAGCGCCAGCTCGATACGCCGGCCGATGGCGTGGGCGAGCTCGTACTCGGGCGGCATCCGCACGCCGCGCTCGACGGCCAGGGCCCGGTAGACCTCTACGATCCGGAGCGGGATGAAGAGGCCCGGGATCGCCGGACCGTCGTGGAACCGGCGAAGGGCATCGGCGACACGGGCGAGGGTCTCCGGCCGCCGGGCCTCAGCCTCGGGCAGGGCCAAGCCGTCGATGAATCGGGTGACGAGGTAGCCCTCGGGCCGGATGAACGCGACCACCTCCGGCCCGACACCCACCCCGGCGGCGGCGACAGTCGCGGCCAGCTCGACCTCCCGGCTGATCCCCAGCAGGTGGGTGTCGTTGCCGGCCAGCCGGATGACGAACCGGTCATGGCTGCCCGCGAGCGTGACGAGATAGTTGCGGTTCGTGATCCCGCCCGACAGTGCGGTCAGCGTGAGGTCGCGGCCGGCAAGCTCCGGGACCCGCTGCATCGCCGCGACCAACTGGTCGCGCAGGTCGCCGCGCAGGATCGTTGTCTCGGTCAGGGGCCGGTCATGTGCTCGTCAGCCTGCCGTCAGCCCGCGGCGACGGCCCGAAGCGCCTCCGGGAGCGGCCGGTGGAGCTCGACCGGCTGGACATACCGGTCGACCATCTCGCGGGTCCCGTTGACCTTCAGCTCCGTGAACAGGAATGTCAGCTTGCGATGCTGGGCGGACAGGATCTCGTCCTTCTTGGGCAGATCCCAGAGCTGGCGCTTGAACGGGCCGATCGCCTTCTTGCGGGTCGTGTACACGAACTGCTCGTCGGTCTGGTCGGGTTTTCGCTCGTCGAGGGCGTTGGCGTAGACCCAGGCCTCGATCTCGCGGTGGAGCTCGGGCGGGAATGCCGGATGCTCGTAGAGCAGGTTCTGGAACCCCGTCGCGAGGTGGATCTCCGCCGTCTCGACGGCCGGGAACCGGTGGAAGAGCTCGTCCGGCAGTGTCGATGCGCCGTGCTGGACGGCACCCGCGAGCTCGTGCTCGCGGGCCACCTCGCCGAGCCGGCGAAGGACCTCGAAGTCGAGGTTGACCTCGGCGACGCCGCCGCTCGGCAGCGGAATCCCGCCATGCGACGTGCCGGTCTGGACGCTGACCTTCGACAGGCCCGCCGCGCCAGGCGCGCGCGCCGCCAGCTCGCGCTCGAAGCCCGCGAGGTACGCCCGCAGCTCGTCCTCGGTGGAGTTCTTCTTGCCGACCTCTCCGATCTCGCCACCCACGCTGATCGTCACGCCGTCGGTCTCGAGCGACCGGACGAGCGCGGTCAGCTCCGCCGCTCGGAGGTAGTTCTCCCGTTGTTGCTCGTCGAGTGTCTTCTTCGACAGGTCGACCAGGGTCGACGAGTCGATGTCGATGTTCCGGTAGCCCGCGTCGACGGCGAGCCGGCAAGCCCGTCTGATCTCCTCGGTCACCGCCTCGGGGTCGTCGGCGTACTTCTTCGCGTTGAACTGGTAGTGGTCGCCCTGGATGAAGACCGGGGCGACCCAGCGCGCGGCGATCGCACCCGCGAGGACCGCGGTGGCGTAGTCGATCGGTCGCTGGTACGTGTACGTCTGCTCGCTCCGGGCCAGCTCGAGGATGACGGCCCCGACGTCGCCGGCGAGCGCCGCCTCGAAGGCCGTCCGGGCCATGTCGAAGGTCTGGGCCCGGATGTTGATCGCGGGGACCGTGAAGCCCGACACCTCGCCGCGGGCCCGGGCCATGTACAGGTCGTGGATGCTCGCCGATCGCGCGCCGAGTGCCTGGCTCGCTTCCCAGACGATCCACTGGGCGGCCTGGACCGCCGATTCGTCCTCGCCGAGCGCGGCCGTCCACGCGAGGTCGCGAATCCCGTCGTCGCGGAGCCGCTTCTCGTCGACGATCGCGAGCTTCTCGCCCTCGAGCCGGACGATCCCGTCGAGCCGGGCGAGGAGGCCGTTCGCGGAAGAGGCGACGTGGGGCATCGGGTCAATGGTAACCAGCAGGCGGTGTCACGTCAGAACTGCGGCTTCACCACCATGAGGAACACAATGACGATCACGGCCAGCCCGAGGAACATCCCGCCCCGCTGGACCCGCTTGACAATCGGCGGCAGCTCCGGCGGCGGACCGCTCGCGCCGGGCGGTGGCGGCGCCGAGGTCAGGCTGACGATCCGCTCGACATCGCGGTTCTGGATCGCGAGCGTGTACGTCAGCGCGATCGCGTAGATGACGATCGCAATCCCGAGCCACCAGTTCGAGCGGTCGGCGAGGTTCCGGCCGGTCACGAGGATCAGTCCCACGCCAGTGAGGGCCATCGAGATGGCGAGTGGCTCGACGAGCCGCTTCCCGACCAGTTGTGTCGCGCGTGTTGCGAAGTTCGCATGCTGCGGCTCGACGCCGGCCATCGCGCCGATGATCGCAAAGGCGAACGTGGGCCCGAACGCGAGGATCGCCCCGAGCACGTGCAGGAACATCAGCCACGGAAACAGCCAGCTCATCGTCCATCCTCACTGAGTTGCCCAGCATCGCGGAGTTTGCATCAAACGACGCCTGCGTCGAACGAGTCTCGCCGGGGGCCCCGTCCAGACGACGTTTCAAGCCTCTCGTGCAAGAAGCGCGTCGAAACTGGTGGCAGCGACGGGTTCGATCGACGGTTGCCGCGTCTGATGCAAGGCCGGCCCCGCGACGCTGCCGGTTACGAGACCTTCTTCGTCCGCCGCGATACGAAGTCGACCAGCACGTACTCGCCGAGGTGCTCCGGCGTCGCGTAGAACGCGCGGCCGCGGTTCATCCGGGTCACGAGCGCGACGAACTCCGCCAGCGCACGGGAGCGCTCCAGCATGAACGTGTTGATCGTGATCCCCTCCTTCGTGCAGCGCTGCACTTCGGCGAGGGTCTCCTGGATCGTCCGCCGCGTCGGTGGGTAGCTGAACTCCACCCGGCCGTCCTCGAAGTGGGCCGTCGGCTCGCCGTCGGTGATCACCACGATCTCGCGGTTCGCGGTGTGCTGCCGGGCGAGGATCCGCCGGGCGAGCATCAGCCCGTGCTGGAGGTTCGTGCCGTACTCGTAGCCGTGCCAGGTCAGCTCGGCGAGCGCCTCCGGCCGGATCTCGCGGGCGTAGTACGCGAACCCCACGATCGAGAGGTGGTCGCGCGGGAACTGCGAGCGGATCAGCGTGTTCAGCGCGACGGCGACCTTCTTCGCCGCGAGGAAGCAGCCGCGGAGGAGCATCGACCGACTCATGTCGACGAGTAGCACGGTCGAGGTCTGGGTGAGCTGCTCGGTCCGGTAGACCTCGAAGTCCGCGGCATCGAGACGGAGGCCCCGGCGACCCTCGGCAATCCGTCGGTGCGGGGCGTTCTCCTCGCGGGTCAGGGCATTCGAGAGGGTCCGCTTGAGGTCGAGGTGGAACGGCTCGCCGAACTCGTACGGCTTGGTCGTCTCCTCGCGCTCTCCGCCGCGTCCGACGCGGTCGATACGGTGGCCGCCGAACGCGTCTCGTCGCAGCCTCGCGAACAGGTCGTCGAGGACCTTCTGGCCGATCCGCCGGGAGCCTCGCGGGGTCAGCTCGAGCCGATCCCCCTGGCGCCCGAGGTACCCGGCCCGCTCGAGCCTTGCGGCCAGCTCGTCGAGCGCGTCGAGGTCCTTCGCCGCGTCGTCGCCGATGAGGTCGCGAACTCGATCGCGATCGAGGTCCGCCAGATCGCCGGGAGCGTCGACGTCACCGATCGCGTCCTCGAGCGAGTCGAGGGCCTGGAGCCGGCCGATCTGCTCGAGGGCGCCCTCGAGGCCGAGCGGCTCGTCGCCCCCGAAGCGGAACCGGTCGCCGAGACCGCCCGGCATCAGCTGGTCCATCGTCGCGGCGAGCTGGGCGAGATCCCAGCGCAGGCGGTCGTCGCGGAGCAGCGCGTCGGTCATCTCCTGGAGCTCGGCCCGCTGCTCCGGGGTCATCGACCGGAGGAGCGACTGCATCGCGGCCATCCGCTCCGCGAGCTGGGCGATGATGTCGTCGAGGTTCCGGGCGCCCGGGAAGAACCGGCCGTGCTTCGCGAGGAACTCGGACGCGTCGGGGTCCCGGCCGGCGAGCCGCTCCTGGAGCAGCTGGTTGAGGTCGCGGACCATCTCGCGGTTCGCGGCCAGGTCCTCGGGCGTGATCCCCTGGATCGCCTCCGACAACCCGGCAACGTACTGGTCGAGGACCTGCTTGCGGAGCTTCTGGATGAGCTCGTCGAATCGCTGCCGCGCCCCCGGCTCGAGGAAGTCGTACTCCTGGAGCTCCCGGATCCGGCCGCCGACGTCCGACGGCATCGCGTCGAGCTGGTCGAGCCGCTTCGCGGCGACGTCGCGGAGCATCTCGCGCAAGCCCTGGTCGCCCGATTCGGAGCCTTCGGCGGACTCCGATCCATCCTGCGACGCCGACTCGAGCCGCCGCTCGACGCCTGCTCGTTCCTCGGCCACGATCGCGTCGAGCTCTTGCCGGATGTCGGCGAGCACGTCGCCCAGCCGATAGCGGTCGAGGAGCTCCTCCCGCTGCCGCTGGATCCGGTCGATGAGGTCCTGGAGCCCCGCGAGGTCGCGCCGGGACGGATCGCCGGAGCGCCACCCGCGCTCGATCAGGCGGCGGAGCGCGGCCTCGAGGTCACCCTCGGCCATGACGTCGTCGGCGAGCGCGTCGAGGATCTCGTCCGCCTCGAGATCGGGCACCGACTGGCTGCCGTCCCAGCGCGAGTAGCGCGCCTCACGGGCGAGCAGGCGCTCCCGGGCGGCTATCCCCTCCCCCGCCTCGCGCAGGTGGCGCCGGTCGGGCGTCCAGCCGGTCATCGCCGGTAGACCGTTCCCGTCACGCCGCGGTCCTTGTTGATCCGCCGCGCGAGATGGAGTCCCTCGAGGAGGAACTCGACCGCCGACGCGACGACGGCAGGCTCTTCGCTGCCGTCGGTCACGTCGAACGTGCCCAGCCGGCGGACGACGTCGTGGAGCCCCGGCACCTCGGCCATCCAGCGGACGTACTCACGGGCGGGAACCCGGTCGCCGGTCTCGATGACGAGGCCTTCCTCGAATGCGATCACGACCTCGTCGAGGTCGTCGAGGTCCACGCGCCGCCCGAACGTCGCGAACAGCGCCTTCGTGATGAGCCGCTCGACGATCCGCTCCTCGGGCGCCTCGTCGCCGACGGTCTCGAGCTCGACCTTGCCGACGGTCGATGCGATCACCGCCCCGAGGTCGGAGACGCGCGGGGCCGCGAGCGGCTCCCCGAGCCGGATCGCCCGCTTCAGCGCGGCCGCTTCCAGGACCTCGCTGTTCGAGACGCTCACCCGGACGCTGACGCCGGAGCGCTGGGAGATCTCCGGCGAGCGCCGCGCGAGATGGGTCAGCTCGGCGACCAGCTCCTCCATGAAGCCCGGCACGACGACCGGCGGTGCGTCGTCCGCCGGCCAGCGCTGCTTCTCCTGGCGGACGATCGCGATCTCGTGCTCGAGGGTCCGCGGGTAGTGGGTCCGGATCTGCGACCCGAGGCGGTCCTTGAGCGGGGTGATGATCCGGCCCCGGCTCGTGTAGTCCTCCGGGTTCGCGCTCGCGACGACGTACAGGTCGAGCGGCAGGCGGACGACGAAGCCGCGGATCTGGACGTCGCGCTCCTCGAGGATGTTGAGCAGGCCCACCTGGATCCGCTCCGCGAGATCGGGCAGCTCGTTTATCGCGAAGATCCCGCGGTTCGCCCTCGGGATGAGCCCGTAGTGGAGCGTCAGCTCGTCGCTGAGGTAGCGTCCCTCGGCCACACGCACGGGGTCGACCTCGCCGATGAGGTCGGCGATCGTGATGTCCGGTGTGGCGAGCTTCTCGGCATAGCGCCGGTCGCGGGGCAGCCAGTCGATCGGCGTCCCGTCCCCTCGCTCCGCGACGAGCGCGCGAGCGACCGGGCTGATCGGAGCGAGCGGATCGTCGTTCAATTCGCCGCCCCGCACGACCGGGATCATTTCGTCGAGCAGCCCGATGAGCAGCCGGGCCATCCGCGTCTTCGCCTGGCCACGCTCGCCGAGGAAGACGAGGTCCTGGCCGGCGAGGATCGCGTTCTCGACCGCGGGAAGGACCGTGTCGTCGAAGCCGACGACGCCCGGGAAGATCGTTCCACTTTCGCCGAGCCGAGCGAGAAGGTTCGAACGGAGCTCTTCCTTGACGGTCCGCGACCGCCAGCCCTCGGCCTTCAGCTCGCCGAGGGTCGTCGCGCGCGGAGCGGGTCCTGGCTGGTCCATCGATGCCTCAGTTCGGGTGAGCGGGGACGGTGGCGGTGGCGCGGTAGCCATCGATGGCGGTCCGGACGCGGTCGACCTCCACGACGCCGGCCGCGGCGAGCCCCTCGAGATAATCGCGCCGGCGCTCGAGCTCCTGCTCGAAATCGCCGGCCCGGCGGCCGGTCCGGTCGGCGAGCTCCGGCAGGATCCCCCAGGCGAAGTGCTCGAACTCGTCTTCCCGCTCGTCCCACGTCGCGAGGACCGCCGGGCCAAGGCGCTGGACGTGGCCGTGCGCATCGCGAGCGAGTGGCCGGACGTAGTGGGCGGCCACGACGCGTCGGACAGGCCCGGCCTCGATGTCGCCAGGCGGCGGCGGATACGCCCGCAGGATCAGGACGACCCCGAGGCGGGTCAGCTCGTCGTCGGTCAGGGCGACCGGCGGCCGGCGGAGCATGTCGAATACCTCCTCGAGCGAATCCGCGTGGATCGTCGCTCCGAGGCCGAAGCCGAGCGACACGGCCCGTAGCGCGACCCGAGCAGTGTCGCCCCAGACGTAGATCGGCAGGTGATCCGAGAGCTCCTGGGCGATCAGCCACGTTGTCCCGGGGTCTGCCGGCGCGGCTGGCTCAGCAGGGGCGGCATGGTGCCAGCCCAGGTCGCGGGCATGGGGCAGCCAGGCGAACGTTTCCGCGACACCGTCGAGCTCGCGGCGCTGGGCCCCGGGCGGCAGGAAGTCGAGGAGCGCGTCGAGCATGGTCGACTTCCCGACCCGGCCCCGCTCCGCGGCGACGATCAGCGCGACGTGCGCCTCGACGAGCAGCCAGACCAGCGCGGCGACCTCCGCGGCGATGGTTCCGGCGCGAATCAGCTCGACGATCGAGCGCGGCTGCCGCGGGGACGGGTGGGAGCCCCACCAGCCCCGCGGGGCGAGGGTGTTGTCCACGGCGACTCCGTCGGGTTTGGCGGACGGGCTGGATCGGCAGCGTACGGCCGGCCCGGTGGGGCGTCAAACGGGCCTACGATGATGCCGTGGCCAACCGACCCGCCGACCTCGATGTCCGTCCGCTCAGCAAAGCCCGCCTGCCAGATCTCGCCGCCCTCTTCGATGAAGGCGGCGACGCGAAGACCTGCCAGTGCGCCTTCTGGCGGGTCCCGGGCCCGGGGACGGGCTGGCAGGACTGGACGAAGGCGAAGAACCGGTCGGTTCTCGCGTCGCTCGCGGGCCGGGACCCGGCGCCCGGCCTCGTCGCCTACCGGGAGGGGCGAGCGGTCGGTTGGGTCAGCGTGGGTCCAAGGGAAGACTACGCGCGCCTCGAGCGATCGAAGGTCCTCGCCCGGATCGACGACAAGCCGGTCTGGTCGATCGTGTGCTTCGTCGTGTCACGCAAGGAGCGGGGCCAGGGCATCGCCGGCGCCCTGCTCGACGCGGCCATCGAGTACGCCAGCGACCACGGCGCGACCCTCGTCGAGGCCTATCCGCTGGATCCGTCGCGCGGCCGCGTCCCCCCAGCATCCGCCTATACCGGCCCGCTGGGGATGTTCGAGCGGGCCGGTTTCGAGGTCGTCGAGCGCCGCCAGTGGAACGCTGCTACCCCGGTCCGCCCGATCGTCCGCCGCCCGATCCGCCGTCGTCGCAAGGCGTAGCCGGCAGCACCTAAGTGGGCCATCGGTACCGTTGACACCGCCCGCCGTCGGCGCGTAGACTCCGCCATCGGCGCGCAGATCGCTCGCCGCCTGCCAGCTCATCAGGAGGGTTCCTCCGAATGATGCGACTCGTCTACCGGCCCACTTCGGCGCCTACAGGCGTCGACGCGAGCGGGAGATTTGCGCCCATCTCGAGCTAGGCTCAGGCGGCAGGGCCGCCAGGACCGAACCACGAGCCGTGGGCCAGATCGGGCCCCCGGCTTTTTTGATGCCACGCGCGTGAGCGCGGCATCGAGACCAGAGCCGCGAGGCCACCGACGCACCGTCGAACAGGCCCGCGGCTCGTTCTGTGTCCGGGCCGCAACCGCGATCGAAGCACCAGCCACGCCACCCAGGAGCCGACCGTGACCGCAACCCTGACGCCGAAGCTGAAAACGAAGATCGACCGGCGACCCGCCGGCGCGCCCGACTACCGGACCGCCCCTGTGTCCGGCGAGGGCGCGACGGTCGCCCTCCTCATCGAGGGCGTGACGAAGCGGTTCACCGTCGGCCGGAAGCGCAAGCCGGTGACGGCGATCTCGAACGTGTCGCTCCGCCTCGAGCGCGGTGACATCCACGGGATCCTCGGCGCCAACGGGTCCGGCAAGTCGACCCTGATCCGACTCGTGTGTGGGCTGCTCACGCTCGACGAGGGTCGGGTCGAGGTATTCGGCCACGACATCGTCCGCGAGGAGATGGCCGTCAAGCGCCTGATAAACCGGGTCAGCGTCGACGCCGCCTTCTTCAAGAAGCTCAGCCCGATGGAGAACCTCCTGTTCGCGGCCAGGCTGTACGGCCTGGACGGGGCAGCGGCCCGCAGCGACGCGCTGCGGATCCTCGACCGGCTGGGCATCGGGGCGAAGCGGGTCGGCCGCCCGGTCGAGCAGATGAGCCGCGGCATGCAGCAGAAGGTCGCGATCGCGCGGGCCCTGCTGACGAGCCCGGCGCTGCTCCTTCTCGACGAGCCGACGACGGGCCTCGATCCGCGATCGAAGCTCGAGGTCCAGACCTTCATCGAGGAGGTCCGTGACACGCACGACGCGACGATCGTGCTCACGACTCACGACCTGGCCGAGGCAGATCGTCTCTGCCGCCGGATCACGATCCTCAACGACGGCCGGAACGTCGCGGAGGACTCGCCCGACGGCCTCAAGCGACTCGTGGCGGAGCGCCACGGGCAGCCTCCCACCCTCGAGTCCGCATTCATGACCTGGACGGGCCGCTCCCTCGACGACGACGTCGAGGAAGACGAGTCCGACGACGACGAATGAATGGAGGTGCGAACACCTTGCGGAGCTACGGAAACGTCCAGCTTCAGCTGGCGAACATGCGCATCCAGGAACGGATCGACGAGGCCTCCCGCGCCCGCCTGGCCGGCCGCGACGAGCGATCGTCGCTCCGCCGGTCGGTCGGCAACTCGATGATCCGGATCGGGAAGCGATTGGCCGCCGAACCGTCCCCCCTCAGGCCGGCTCAGCAGCGATGAGCCGCTGAGCCGGCCGCTCGACACCAGGAGATCTCTCATGTTCGGCGTCGCCCATGAGATGAAGGCGTCATACGCCTTCATCGAGCGCAACTTCTTCCTCACCCGCCGCTACTGGGGCTGGGAAATCGCCTTCCTCGTCTATTCCGTCGCGGGCGCGCTCTCGATCTCGCTCATCGGAGCCGACCAGGGCAGCCCGCGGCTGATCCTGCTGCTGATGATCGGGGCGATCTTCTGGAACTACCTCTCGGTCGTGTTCAGCTGGATCGCCGAGACGATCGCGGTCGAGCGCTGGGAGGGCACCCTCGAGTACACGATGATGGCGCCGATCCGGCGGTCGACGCAGCTCCTCGGCTCGGTCGTCTACGCGATGCTATACGGCCTCGTCCACACGGCCGTGATCCTCGTCGTCCTCGTGATGTTCTTCCCGCAGCTCGACCTCTCGCGGGCGAACCTCGCGACGGCCGGCGCGTTCATGCTGCTCGGCTCATTCAGCTTCGTCGGGATCGGGATGATCGCGGCCATCCTGCCGCTCCTCTACGTCGAGCGCGGCGCGCAGATGACGTTCGTCCTCCAGTCGGTGATTCTGCTGGTCAGCGGCGTCTACTACTCGATCGACGTCCTGCCCGGCTGGATGCAGGTCCTCTCGCGCATCTCCCCGGCGACGTACGTCCTCGACGGGGTCCGGCGCGGGCTGATCGACGGTGCCACCGTGCCTGAGCTGGTCGGCAACATCTGGCCGCTCCTCGTCATGGGCGCGGTGCTCATCCCGGCCGGCCTGTGGGCATTCGGCCGCGCCGAGCAATACGCGAAGCGGACCGGCAAGCTCAAGCGGGTCGGGTGACACGATGGTGATGACGCTCGATCTCGAAGGGCTTGGCTGGGGCGAGCCGTTCGCGTCGGCATTCGAACCGCAAGTCGCGCTCGGGCGAGAGCCCGGACGCGTCGTTGCCGAGGACCGCGGCCTCTATGTCGTCGCCACGAGCGGCGGCGAGATCCGGGCCGCGGTCACCGGCCGGCTCCGTTTCGAGGCGGCCGGCAATCCGGCGGCGTTTCCTGCCGTCGGCGACTGGGTCGCGCTCGACCTCCGCGAGGACGGCGGCACGATCCAGGCGGTGGTCCCGCGGCGAACGGCCTTCTCGCGACTCGCCCCGGGCGAGGAGACGTACACGCAGGTCCTCGGGGCCAATATCGACGTCGTCTTCATCGTCACGTCGCTCAACCGCGAGTTCAACGTCCGCCGGCTGGAGCGCTACCTGTCCGCGGTGTGGGAATCCGGCGCCCGCCCGATCGTCGTGCTCTCGAAGGCGGACCTCGCCGAGGACCTCGAGGGCTGCCATCTCGCCGCCGAGGCCTCGGCTCCGGGCGTGCCGATCCTCGTCGTCAGCGCGGTCGACGGGACGGGGATCGACGACGTCCGGGCATTGATGGCGCCGGGCCGGACGGTCGCCGTCGTCGGCTCGTCCGGCGTGGGCAAGTCGACGCTCATCAACGCGCTCGCCGGGCAGGACCTGCAGGCCGTGTCGGAGGTCCGGCTCGGCGATGCCCGTGGCCGCCACACGACGTCGCGCCGCCACCTGATCCACCTGGGCGAGGCAGGGCTCATCCTCGACACTCCTGGGATGCGGCAGTTCGCCCTGCTCGACGATGCCGGGCTCGCGACGTCATTCGCCGACATCGAGTCCGCTGCCGCGACGTGCCGGTTCAGCGATTGCGCCCATCGGAGCGAGCCAGGCTGCGGGGTCCGTGCCGCGATCGCTAACGGCGACCTCGCCGTGGAACGCCTCGAGGCGTTCGGCAAGCTCGAACGGCAGGCCGCCGCCGCGGTACGCCGGGTCGATGCCCTGGCCCGGATCGAGGAGCGACGCAAGTGGAAGGCAATCCACAAGAGCGTTCGGGAGCATATGAAACAGCGCTACGGAGGGACCCGATGAACCCCGCCGGCGTGTCGATCGAGGTCCCCGAGGCGCCGGCGGTTCCCGCTCTCGTCTTCCGCCACTGGCGAGGGCCCGGGGAAGACCTGCCCGGGATGGCCGCGGCAAACCAGCGCGCCCGCGATGACGCCGGCGTCGAGGAGGTCATCAATGTCGCGACGATGACGAGCTCCTACGCCCACCTCACGAACTGCGACCTCGACCGCGACCTCATGGTGGTCGAGCTCGACGGACGAACGATCGGCTACGTCCGGGTCGAATGGCGCGACCTCACAAATGGGACGCGCCAGTTCTTCTCGTTTTGCGTCCTGGACCCGGCCGAGCGCCGAAGGGGAATCGGCCAGGCGATGCTCACCTGGTCGGAGCGGCGGTTGGACGAGATCGCCGCTGCCGTCCCTCCTGACCGGCCGGGTCAGCTGTTTGGATTCACCTACGCGACGGACCTGAGCGGGACCGCGCTGCTCGAGAAGAACGGGTGGACCGCGGTCGCGCGCGGCTACGAGATGGTTCGCCAGTCGCTGGACGCCGTCCCCGGGATCGATCTGCCGGAGGGCATTGTCGTGCGCGCCGTGACCGAGACGGAGCGCCGCAAGATCTGGGAGGCGGCCCGCGAGGCCTTCAGGGATGAACGCGATGAGGCGGAGTGGACCGGGGAGGACTGGGCCCGCTTCCCCGAGGAATTGCCGGACACGTCGCTGTGGGTCATCGCGTTCGACGGCGACGAGGTCGTCGGCGGGGTTCTGAACTCGATCGACAAGGAAGCGAACGCCCATCACGGCCGGGCCCGAGGAGCCCTCTCGAGCGTCTGGACCGGTGCGCAGTGGCGGCGTCGCGGGGTCGCGAAAGCGCTCATCGCTCGTAGCCTCGTCCTCCTCCGGGACCGGGGAATGACATCGGCCTACCTCGGGGTCGACGGCGCGAATCCGAACCAGGCGATGGACCTCTACTCGTCGCTCGGCTTCGAGGTCGCGACCAGCACGATCGATTGGCGCAAGCCGCTGCCCGTCCGATGACGCTGAAACACGACGCCGACCGACTGGAACTGCCCGACGCGCCGCAGATCCCGGGGATTCGGTTCCGACGGTTCGGCGGCGATGCGGACTTCGCGGCCCTCGCCGAGTTGATCTCGACCGCCAACCTGGCCGACGGGATCGAGGAGCTGCCGGACGAGACCATGATGCGAGCGGAGTTCGAGCACCGGGCGGACTTCGACCCTCGGCTGGATTCGATCTTCGCCGAGGTTGGTGGCCGGCTCGTCGCGTACGGGGAGGCGTCCCGGTCGGTCCGCGCGGGCACCGCCGTCTATTCGACCAACGGGATCGTCCATCCGGAATGGCGACGCCGCGGGCTCGGCCGGGCCATTCTCCGGCACGACGAGCGGCGCCTTCGCGAGATCGCGCTCAGCCACGAGGATGCGGGCGGTCGCATCCTCAACGCCTGGATCGACGACGACGCGGGCGGCGCCCAGCAGCTCCTCGAGGCCGAGGGGTACCACCCTGTCCGGTACGGCTTCGCGATGCGGCGCCCGAATCTCGACGACCTGCCGGAGGCACCACTTCCAGAGGGGATCGAGATCCGCCCGGTTCGCCCGGAGGACCACCGCGCGATCTATGACGCGGACACCGATGCATTCCTCGATCACTGGGAAGCGCGGGAGCGGACCGAGGAGGACTTCGTCGCGATGTTCGCGGAGCCATTCCTCGACACGTCGGCATGGCGAGTCGGCTGGGATGGGGACCAGGTTGCCGGATCGGTCATGCCCACGGTCTGGAGGTCCGAGAACGAGCGCCTCGGCATCCGGCGGGCCTGGCTCGAGCACATCTCGGTCCGCCGGCCGTGGCGCAGGCGCGGGCTCGCCCGCGCGCTCATCGTGTCCGCGCTCGAGGGACTGCGCGCCAACGGGCTCGACGAGGCGATGCTCGGCGTCGACGGGGAGAATCCCACGGGAGCGCTCGCGCTGTACGAGGCACTCGGCTTCTCGGTCAAGGCCCGTGGCTCGACCTGGCGCAAGGCCTGGTGAGCTAGGCGAAGAGCCGGCCGCCCGACCTGACGAGCTCCATCCACGCCCGCTCCCGCCCGATCGTCGTCGCCGGGCCGTGGCCCGGCAGCACGCTGATCGCGTCCTCGAGAGTCGTCAGTCGGGCGAGTGACTCGACCATCTGCCCTGGATCGCCGCCCGGCAGGTCGACCCTCCCCCACCCTCCCGCGAACAGCGTGTCACCGCTGTAGAGGAGGCCGTCGTCCGCGGCGAGGAGGCAGACCGAGCCCTCGGTGTGGCCGGGGGTGTGCAGCACGCTCAAGCGGATGTCGCCGAATCGGATCTCGCCGCCTTCCGCCAGCTCCACGGCCGGCACGGACGGCGGGATCTCGAACGGCGCCCAGATCGGCTGCGGGTTCGTGAGCCGCTCGCGATCCAGCGGATGGACCGCGATCCGGGCGCCGGTGTGGTCGGCGACCGCGGCGTTGTCCCCGATGTGATCCCAATGGCCGTGGGTCGAGACGATCAGCTTGAGGGTCCACTCGCGGGCCGCCAGCTCGTCGGCGATCCAGGCGAGACACGGTGTGGCGGTGTCGATCGCGATCGCCTCCTTCGTCCGCGGATCGGCGAGGACGTGGACGTTCGTCGCAACCGGTCCGACGACCCGGCTCAGGTGCTCCACGTCACCGGGCAGCGCGGTTGAGCGACTCGCGCTGGCCCAGGTCGCGGTACCGGTCGAAGCACGCTCGGACGTGCGGCTGGGCTCGAGCGAACACCTCGTCGACCGTTTGACGCGAGCACGAGTGCCACTACGCCTCGAGCTTGGCGCGGATGCAGTCGAACGTCTCGCCGATCATCTTGTTGGCCGTGCCTTCGATCATCCGCGCGCCGATGCTCGCCAGCGTGCCTGCGATCAGGACGTCCGCGCTCCAGTCCATCACGGTCGAGCCCGGTTCGGGGCCGTCGACGAGGCGCATCTCGGCGGTCGCGTCGACCGCGCTCCCCGGCGCCTGGCCGTGGGCCTTGATCAACGCCCGCTCCGGCGGCGTGAGCTCGGCGAACTCCAGGTTGACGACGAAGCGGGCACGGATGAACCCGATCCCGACCTTCGCCGTCGCCTTGAAGTGGGTCGGGTCGACGGCCGTGATCGACTCGACCCCCGGGCCGCACTGCCCCACCTGGTCCGGGTCGATGACGAATGCCCAAACCCGGTCGCGGGGCGCCTTGATCGGCACGGTGCCCGAGAACTTCACTCGACAGGTCCAGATGTCGAAGGAGCGAGATAGCCGCTCGGGCTCTTGATGAACCGTGTGCGGCAGCCGATCGAGCAGAACGCGTAGACGATGCCCTCGTGCTCGGCGAGGTGTCGGGCATGCGCACGCTCGACCGTCATCCCGCAGACGGGATCGAGCAAGACGATGTCGTCGACGGCCGGACCGGTCTCCGCGGCGGCCTCGCCGGCGGCGATCGTCGCCGGCCCCGGCGCGGCCACGAACGGTGCACGCCCACGCCGGACCTGCACGAGCTCGGCCAGGATCGAGATCGCGATCTCCTCGGCGGTCTCGGCGCCGAGGTCGATCCCCGCCGGAGCCCGCAGGGCTGCCAGCCGCTCCTCAGCCAGCCCGGTCTCGTCGCGCAGCCACTGGCGGACGACGGCGGCCCGGGTTGGCGAGGCGACGAGGCCGACGTACGCGGCGTCACGCCGGAGCGCGCTCGCGAGTGCTTCCTCGTCCCACACGCCCTGGGTGGCGACGACGACATACGGGCTGGACTCCGGATCGACCCGGACGAGGTTCGTCTCCGCGGACACACGCTCAGCGCCCGGGAACGCGTCCGCGGCCGCGACCGGGTCGAACACCGACACACGCCAGCCGGTCGCGCTGCCGAGGGTGACGAGTGCGCCGGCGATCGGGGTCGTGCCGGCAACCCACAGGAGCGGCGCAGGCAGGTGCGGTTCCACGTAAATCTCCAGGGTTCCGCCGGAGTGGCAAGTCATGACGAGCTCGACGACGCCGTCCCCGCGCCGGCCCTCGGCAGGCGCGTCCTTCGAGAGCCGGAGAAGTCGTGGCTGGCCGTCTGCCAGCGCGCGCAGCGCCTCTCGGATGACGACGGGCTGGGCGCAGCTGCCGCCGACCCAGCCCTCGATCGCCCCGTCCGGGTGGACGATCCCGCTCGCTCCGGGCCGAGCCGAAGTCGGGCGCTGGACGGCGACGACCGTGGCGACGACGAACGGCCGCCCGGCCGCCTCGAGCTCAGTGGCGCGGGCGAACGTCGAGCGGCGATCCATCACGACCTTACGAGATGCCCTTGTCGTGAAGGATTTTCCAGACCTTTTGCGGGGTGATCGGGATATCGATGTTCCGCACGCCGAGGTGCCAGAGCGCGTCGACGACTGCGTTCGCGATCGCCGGCGGCGCGCCGACCGTCGCCGACTCCCCTACCCCCTTCGCCCCGAGCGGATGGTGAGGCGACGGCGTGACCGTCTTCGCGACCTCCCACTCCGGGGTTTCGACCGCGGTCGGGAGGAGGTAGTCCATGAACGTGCCGGCCATGTTGTTGCCGTTCTCGTCGTACGTGATCTCCTCGTACAGCGCCGGCGCCAGTCCCATCGTCAGCCCGCCGTGGATCTGGCCGTCGACGATCATCGGGTTGATGATGTTGCCGCAGTCGTCGACCGCGACGAACCGGCGGACCTTCACCTGGCCTGTGCCCTTGTCGATGTCGATGACGGCAATGTACGAACCGAACGGGAAGGTCAGGTTCGGCGGGTCGTAGTAGTCGACCGCCTCGAGTCCGGCCTCCATGCCCTGCGGGTGGTTCGTGTACGCCGCGAAGGCGATCTCCTGGATCGTCTTGAACCGGTCCGGCGAGCCCTTGACGCTGAACTTGCCGTTCGTCCACTCGAGGTCGTCCTCGTTTGCCTCGAGGAGGTGGGCCGCGAGCTTGCGAGCCTTGTCCTTGATCTTGCGGGATGCCATCGCCGTCGCGGCGCCGGCGACCGGCGTCGACCGCGAGGCGTACGTGCCGAGGCCGTACGGTGCGGTGTCGGTGTCGCCGTACTCGATCTTGATGTCGGCGACCGGGAAGCCGAGCTCCTCGGCGATGATCTGGGCGAACGTCGTCTCGTGACCCTGGCCCTGGCTCTGGACGCCGATCCGGGCGAGCACCTTGCCCGTCGGGTGGACCCGGATCTCGCACGAGTCGAACATCTTCAGGCCGAGGATGTCGAAGTCATGGGACGGGCCCGCGCCGACGATCTCGGTGAACGAGCTGATCCCGATCCCCATGAGCTCGCCATTGGCCCGCTTCTCGGCCTGCTCCTTGCGCAGGCCCTTGTAGTCGATGAGCTCCATCGCCTTCTTCAGGGCAGCCGGGTAGTTGCCCGAGTCGTACGACCAGCCGGTGGGGCTCTTGTACGGGAACTGCTCGGGCTGAATGAAGTTCTCGAGCCTGAGCTGGGCCGGGTCCTTGCCGATCTGGTGGGCAAGGATGTCGACCATCCGCTCGATCGCGTGGACGGCCTCGGTCACGCGGAACGAGCAGCGATAGGCGACACCGCCCGGCGGCTTGTTCGTGTAGACGCCGTCGACCTCGACGAATGCGCTGTCGAAGTCGTACGAGCCGGTGATGACGTTGAACAGGCCGGCGGGAAACTTCGAGGGGTCGGCCGCGGCGTCCGAGTAGCCGTGGTCGGCGATCGTCTTCACCTTGAGGCCGGTGATCTTGCCGTCCTTCGTCGCGCCGAGCTCGGCGTGAATGTGGTAGTCGCGGGCGAACGAGTCCGCCTGCAGGTTTTCCGAGCGATCCTCGATCCACTTCACCGGCTTGCCGGTCAGGAACGAGGCCGCGACCGCGAGGACGTAACCCGGATAGACCGGGACCTTTCCGCCGAAGCCGCCGCCGATGTCGTGCGTCTTGACCCGGATGTTGTGCTCGTAGATGGGGAGACCGGCGCCCGCCGCCACGAGGGCCAGGACGGTCCGGATCGCGTGCGGCGCCTGGGACGTCATGTGCAACGTCAGCTGCTGGCGGACCGGATCCCAGTCCGCGATGCAGCCGCACGTCTCGATCGAGGCAACGTGGATCCGGGGGATGTAGATGTCCTCGGAGATCTTCACCTCGGCGTTCGCGAGCGCCGTGTCGGTGGCCGCCTTGTCACCGGATTCCCAGTGCCAGATGTGGTTGGTCTGCTTGTCCGCGGCGCGGTCCGGCCGGAGGACGGGCGCGTCCTTCTCGAGCGCCTTCTTCGGATCCACGACGACCGGCAGCGGCTCGTAGTCGACCAGGACCGCAGCCACGCCATCGGCGGCCGCGTACCGGGACGTCGCGATCACCGCCGCGACCTCCTGGCTCTGGTACATGACGGTGTCCGTAGGCAGCACCATCTGCATGTCGCCGGCGAGCGTCGGCATCCAGTGGAGCTTGTAGCCCTCCAGGTCCTTGCCGGTGACAACGGCCGCGACCCCGGGGACCTTGAGCGCTTCGGAGCTGTCGATCGATTTGATCCTGGCGTGGGCGTACGGGCTCCGAACGATGTCGAGCCAGAGCTGGCCCGGCAGGTTCAGGTCATCGATGTACTGGCCGGCACCCCGGATGAACCGGGGGTCTTCCTTGCGCTTGACGGAGTGGCCCATTCCGCCGACTTCGGGTGTGGTCTGGAGCGTCTCGGTTGCCATCTCGTTGCTCCCTCAGCTCGCCGGAGTGGCTTCGATCGTCTCGGCTGCCACGGCAGGGGCGCTCTCCGATTCGCGGAGCTCGCCGGCCGCCTGCTGGATCGCCTTGACGATGTTGACGTAGCCGGTGCACCGGCAGAGGTTGCCGCTGATCCCCACGCGGACCTCGTCGTCGGTCGGCTTCGGGTTCTGCCCGAGCAGCCACGCGGCCTGCATGATCATCCCCGGCGTGCAGAAGCCGCACTGGAGGCCGTGCTGGTCCCAGAACGCCTGCTGGAGCGGGTGGAGCGCCGCGCCGTTTGCCATCCCCTCGATCGTGCGGATCTCGGTGCCGTCCGCCTGGACGGCAAGGAGCGTGCACGACTTCGCGCTTTCGCCGTCGACATGTACGGTGCACGCGCCGCAGTTGCTCGTGTCGCATCCGATATGCGTGCCGGTCAGGCCGAACACGTCGCGCAGGAGGTGAACGAGAAGCAACCGAGGCTCGACGTCTGCCTCACGCGCCTCTCCGTTGACGGTGACCTTGATGTGCTGGGTGGTCATCGATCAGCCCTCCTGCTTGTACGCGAGGGCGCGCTCGACGGCCTTGCGGAGCGACCGGAGGGTCATCTCCGCAGTCATCGCGCGCTTGTAGTCGGCCGGTCCGCGGACGTCTCCAACGGGACTGCTCATCGCCGCCGCGGCCTGGCCGGCCTTGCGGAACAGGTCGTCTGACGGCTTCTGGCCGGCGAGGATCTTTTCCGCCTCGGTCGCGGCGAATGGCGTCGCGGCGACGCCGGTGACCCCGATCCCGGAAGTGCCGATGGTCCCGTCAGGCGCGAGCCGGACGATCGCGGCCACGCCCACGGTCGCGAAGTCTCCGACCTTCCGCTCGAGCTTCGTGTAGGCGCCGCCGGATCCGCGGGCACGGCGCGGAATGCGGATCTCGGTTAGCACCTCGGTCGGCTCGAGCGCCGTCGTGAACGTGTCGAGGAAGAAGTCGCGGGCGCCGATCTTGCGCTCGCCTTTCGAGCTTCGACAGACGATCGTCGCCTTGACCGCCAAGAGGACGGCGGGCCAATCCGACGCCGGGTCGGCATGGGCCACGGAGCCCCCGATCGTGCCCCGGTTGCGAACCTGCGGATCGCCGATGCCTGCGGCCGTGTCGGCCAGGAGCGGGAGGCGGCCGCCGTCTGCCGCCATCTCGTGGATCTGGCGGTGGGTCGTCCGGGCTCCGATGACGATCTCGTCGTCGGTCTCGCGAATGCCGTCGAGGCCCTGCACGTCCCGGAGATCGACGAGGAGCTCCGGCTGGGCGAGTCGGAGCTTCATCAGCGGGATGAGGCTGTACCCGCCCGACAGGATCTTCGCCTCCCCCTCGCGTTCCTTGAGGATCTTCAGCGCCGCGGCCAGATCCGGTGGCCGGACGTAATCGAATTGTGCAGGAATCATCGCGCGACCGTCCCTCCTCCTCCACCGCCCCCTGGGCGGGCTGCGGCGCTCGTCGCTGGGGGCGAGCCTGTGCCGACTGCCTGACGATCGGGCCGGCGGCTGGAGCGAGTTGGGCTCGGGCCGTGGGTCCGGGTACTTCTACGAGAGGTACGCAGTATCGACCCGGGTCGGTTCGCACGTCAACGAACAGGATCCGCGCTCGGCGTTGCCAGTTTCCCAGCCGGTGGGACTCGGGCAGCGTTCGGTCAGGCTCGCACGCGGCTTCACGCAGGTGCAGTTGCCAGATGTTCTCGACCGTGAGCATGCGGCGACGAAACTCGCGTCCGAGTCTCACCACGTGGGAATCCGGCGGTGGCGCCGGCTGGTCGGGTCAGCCCGCAGCGGCCGCCGCCATCGGCACGCCGGTCTCGACGTACGTCTTGAGCCCCGAGACGATGTAGACGATCCCGCCCGTGAACTCGCGCTCTGTCCTGGATCCGGACTTCAGGCCGGACGTCACAACCGTCAGCTTGCTCGCTCCCCCGTCCTCGGCCGGTTCGATCTCCCAGGTCATCCGGACCGGGCCCTCGGCCTCGACCTCCGGGTCCCAGCGCGCGTGGAATGTCATCGCCAGGCGGCGGGGCGGATCGATCTCGAGGACCTGCCCGTCGGCGGCAACCTTGCCGCCCGGGTATTCGTAGGTGATCGGCGAACCGGGCTCCCAGTCGGACCCGACGCGCGTGCCGTAGTAGTACTGCTCTGTCTCGACCCCGTCGGTGATTGCCCGCCAGACGCGCTCCGGCGAGGCCTTGATGTAGACGCTGTAGACGTGATCCGGCGCTGACATCCTTCGACCCTCCAGGTGATCCTTCATCGCGCTCATGGCGCCGAGCACGGGCTCGGCGTACTTGCTGATCCAGCGGTCGTGGGCCAGCCGGATCGGGACCGGGTTCAGGTAATGACGCTTCTCGCGACCGACCTTCCTGGTCGAGACCAGATCGGCCTCCTCCAGCACCCCGAGGTGCCTCATGACACCGAATCGGGTCATCCCCGGCAGGTAGCCGCACAGCTCACCGAGCGTCTGGCCATCGCGCTCGAAAAGCCGGTCGAGGAGGAGGCGCCGGCTCGGGTCGCTCAGCGCCCGGAACACCGGTGCCATCTGGTCCATCGCCCGGCGACTATATGTGACTGGTTAGTCACCTGTCAAGCGCACCGTCATCCGAGTTCCTGACAGTCCTTGGCCGGCTTCCTGGGCGATGATGGCGGCGTGGAACCCATGCCGCCCGAAGCCCTCCTCGCCGGGTACCCGCAGCCGATGCGCGCGATCGCCGAGTCGCTGCGAGTGATCGTCCGGCGCGCCGTGCCTGACGCGGTCGAGCGAGTTCGGCCAGGTTGGCGGCTGATCGGCTATGACGTGCCGGCGGGCCCGCGACGGCCCCGGTACTTCTGCTACGTCGCGCCTGAGGCCGAGCACGTCCACCTCGGGTTCGAGTACGGCGTGTTCATGTCCGACCCAGACGGGGTGCTCCTCGGTGCCGGCGTGACGCGAAAGGTCCGCTGGCTCACGTTCCGCCCCGGCGATCCCATCGATCAGCTGGAGCTCATCGAGCTCGTCCGCGAGGGAGCCCGGCTGGCGCTCGCGTCGCCGGCGGAGCGGTTCGCCGTCGCGCTCGATCACGACGAGCGCCCAGCTGCCGTCCGATGAGCATTTCCCCCGCGTGAATCAGCGGATGCCCGTGTCGTAGCCGAGCGCGACGTCCACCGGCGTCGAGCCGACGTCGACGAGGACCTCCGCCGGCGCCGTCGGGAAGTTGCCCGTCTGGACCGGGCGGATGACGTAGCGGCCCTGCGGAAGCGTGAGCCGGATCTTGCCGGCGGCGTCGCTCTTTGGCCGGCCGACCTCGCGCCCATCGGCCGTGAGGACGATGACCTCGGCGCCGGCGACCGGGCGTGGTGCGCAATTCGGGTCCGGTGGAACCTGCTCGACCGGGCAGACGGGGCCGGCGGTGAGCGTCAGCGTGACGGTGCCGGTGGGACCGGGGCTGGCAGCAACGCCACATGCGGCGACCAGGAGCCCGATCGTGAGGATGAGGACGATGGCCGGACCGGAGCGGGAGAGCTGGGCATTCATGGCCCGGAGACGGCGACCCGTCACCGGCAGTTTCCTGCTCAGTCCGGTGCTCCGGCGCGTGGACGCCACACCGCGACTCCGACGGGCATCGGTTCCTGGTCGCGCAGTCCGAAGCCGCCGTCACGCTCAACGACGAGCTCTTCGAGCGCGGCCCGGTACCGCCACTCCTTCTCGCCGCCGTCGGCGATCCAGAGCTGGCGCCGGAGGAAGCCTTCCAGCTCGGTGCGGGTTTCGAACATTCGGGGCTCGCGCTGGACGACCGTGACGTCCGGGTCCCGGCCCCGCTCATCGAGCAGCTCGACGAAGTCCGGCAGCGCCGGCAGGGACACCCGGGCCTCGTCGTGGACCGGCGGCCAGAACGGGTCGGCGACCGACGCGGGCTGCCGCTCCATCAGAACCGCGACGCACAGGCGGCGCGCGGACGACTCCATCGCGTCGACGAACGGCCCGATCGCCTCGACGTCGTACCCGACGTGGGCGATGAGCGCGACGTCGGCGACCGGGAACGGCCCCAGCGTGGACGCGAGGGCAGCATCCGGTGGCCAGCGACCCTCGATCGGGCGGATGTTCGGGACGCCGAACTCCGCCATCTGGTCGGCGAGGGCGCCGAGCATCCCGGTCGACGGGTCGAGCGCGATCACCTCGCGGACAAGCAACGCGATCGGCAGCGCGTACCGGCCGGCGCCCGCCCCGATGTCGAGCCACGTCTCGTCCGGCTCAACGAGCGCGCGGAGGAGCTCGAGGACCGGCTCGTCGGTTCGTCGCGGGTCCGCCCGGAAGAGCGAGGTGACCGGGGCGTAGAAGTCGCGGCCGTCGGGGACCTCGCGGACGCGGTCGACCTGCTCGCGGTTCGCCCGGACGCGCTCGGCCCACGAGCGTTCGACGGCCGTGCGGGCCGGGACAGGCGGCACGTCCTCAGCGACCCGCCGGCCGGAGTGCGAGGAGGTCCGCCCGGGTGTCGACGTCCGGGTTCGAGCCCTCGACGTCGATCCAGGTCACGAGGTCTGGCCGGGCGATCAGGATCGGCCCAAGGCCGCGATCGCTCTCGGCCTCGCGCGCAATGCGGAACGCGTCGCGCCGGATGAACACCGGGTTCGACCCGCCGCCCGCCGCGTAGCGCGGGGCGACGATCGGCCGGTCGGACAGGTCAGCGGCCTCGATGAGCGCGCGGATGACGGCCGGGCTCGTTCGCGGCTGGTCGCCGAGGAGAACAACGGCGTCGACTCGTGGAGCGGTAGCCGCCAGGTCCGCGAGGCCGTCCCGCAGCGAGCTCGACAGCCCACGCGCGGGGTCCGCGTTCCGGATCCGCCGCTCGGTTCGCCAGCGGATCCGCTGCTCGATCGCGGGAGCGCTCTCGCCCAGCACGACGATGACCGGCTGGAGATGGGCGGCGGCCGCGGCGTCGAGGACGTGCTGGAGGAGCGGCCGCCCGTCGAGCTCGGCGAGGGCCTTTGGGCTGCCGAAGCGGGACGACGATCCCGCGGCCAGGACGAGCCCTCCGGCGCTCATGTCGCCGCAGCCGGCGCTCGTTCGCGGTCGCCGGCGAGGTCGCGCATCGGGCGGCCCGAACCCCCGTACCGCGCCGCGACGATCTCCGACATGATCGCGAGGGCCGTCTCGGCCGGCGCTCGACCGGCCAGGTCGAGGCCGATCGGCCCGCGCAGCCGCGCCAGCTCCTCCTCCCCCACCCCCGCAGCGAGCAGCCGCGCCCGACGGTCCGCCTGGGTCTTGCGCGAGCCGACCGCGCCGACGTACCGGCAACCGCGGCGGAGAGACTCGATGATCGCCGGCTCGTCGAACTTCACGTCGTGGGTCAGGACCGCGACCGCGTCGTTCGGCCCGAGGCCGATCTCGTCCGCGACCTCGTCCGGCCAGCCGACGACGAGCCGATCGACATCGGGAAAGCGCTCCGGAGTCGCGAACGAGGCGCGACCGTCGATGACGACGGTCGTCCAGCCGAGCTCCCGGGCGAACGCGACGAGCGACATCGCCGCCTGGACGGCGCCGACGACGACAAGCCGCGGCCGGACGGGGAACGCCTCGATGAACAGCGACCGGCCACCGAGCTCGACGGTCCGGGAGGTGCCACGGGTCAGCGCGTCGCGGGCCTGCCCGATCAGCGCGGCATCGAGCGCGCCGGACCCGAGCGTCCCCTCGAGACGCCCGTCCTCGTGGACGACGAGTGGCCTCTCCGGCGGCGAGCCGGCGCCGGGCTCGTGGGCGCCGAACTCGGCCGGCGGCGAGTCCGCGGGGAGCGGCGTGACGACGGCTGCGCCCGCGTCGCGAGACGAGGCGCGAGCCGCAATGACCGCCGCGTCCGCAACGGCCGGCTCGACGAGCACGTCGATCGTCCCGCCGCAGGCGAGGCCCACGTCCCACGCCTCCTCGTCGCTGATCCCGTAGCGGATGACGCGGGCGCGGCCGGTGGTCCGGGCCTTCTCGATCTCCTCCGCGGCCGCGCCCTCGACGCAGCCGCCGCTGACCGAACCCGCGATCCGGCCGTCCGCCGCGAGCAGGAGCACCGCGCCCTCCGGACGGGGCGCCGAACCGAAGGTTCGGACGACGACGGCGCGACCGACGTCGATGCCTTCCGCGCGCCAGGCATCAAGCGTGTCCAGCAGCTCTTTCATCTGACTACCACGCTACTGCGTCAGCGGTCGGGCAGCGGCGCGATCCACGGCCCCCGCATCGACCGGCGTCGGCGGCTCGAATGACCTGACGACCGGTGTGGCAGCGACCGAGGCCGCGGCATCCCCGCTCCGGCGGGTGTCGCCGGCACGGACACCCGCGAGGATCTCGCCGAGTCTCTCGAGGCTGGCGACGGTGCCCGCGGGGAGGAAGTCGTCGATGTACGGAAACGCCGCGCGCATCCCGGCGGCAAGTGGCTGGTAGCCCGGCGTGCCCGCGAGCGGATTGAGCCAGACGAGGCGGTGGCAGTTGCGCCGGAGGCGGGCCGTCTCACTCGCGACGAGCGCGGGATCGCCCCGGTCCCAGCCATCGGACACGACGATGACGACGCCGCTCGAGCGGAGCGACCGGCGGGCCCATCGCAGGTTGAACTCGCGGAACGACTCGCCGATTCGCGTCCCGCCGGCCCAGTCGGTCACGGTGGCGGCGACGCGCGCGAGGGCACGATCGCGGTCCTTGTCCCGGAGCAGCCGCGTGACGCGGGTGAGCCGCGTCCCGAACACGAACGACTCCGTCCGCACGGCCGACGACGCGCCGAGCGCCTGGATGAACCGGAGGAGGAGCCGGGAGTGGCGCTCCATCGATCCCGAGATGTCGCAGATGACGACGAGCGGCCGCGGCCGGCGGATGTGGCGCCGCCAGACCCAGTCGACGAGCTGCCCGCCGGTCGCGAGATTGCGCCGGAACATCGCCCGCGGTGCCAGCACCCGGCCGTGGTGGTGGAGCTCGTAGCGCCGCGTCCGGCGCTTCTCGAGCCGCGGGGTCAGGAGGTCGACGAGCCGCTCGGCATCGCGCAACTCGGCCGCGGTCATCCGGTCGAATTCGCGGTGGCGGAGGACCTCGCTGGCACTGAACGCGTCGGGCGCGATCGTGATGCCGTCCACGTCACCGAGGTCGGGTGCCTCTTCCTCGCCCGGGGTCGGGATGCCGCGGATCGCATCCCGGGCGGCCATCTTGTCCGTGCCCGCGCCATCGGGCCCGTCCGGATCGTCCGCCGGCGTCCCGTCGGGCCGCTTCTCGGTCCCTGGCCCCTCGGGATCCATGAACCGGGCCCGCCGCCGGCGCCAGAACCGCTCGAACACGCGGTCGTACACCTCGCGGTCGTCGCGCCTTCGGACGAACACCGCCGAACCGGCAGCCCGAACTTGTTCGCGCTCGCCGAGATCGACGAGCGTGAGGGCGCGGGCGAAGTCAACCGCAGCTCCGAGGTCGATCCCCAGTCCCTCGGCCCGCAGCGCCCGCCCGAACCGGACCGACTCGCCGAGGAGGCGGCGGCCGTCGATCTCCTCGCCCTTCGGGGTGCGGACGATCGCGGGGTCGGTCATCGATCGTCTCGGCTCAGCCCCGTGCCGTCGCCTCGGCGAGGTACTGGCGCGCCGTCTCGCCGCGGACGTGACGAATGTCTTCCTCGTACTTGAGCACGACGCCGAGCGTCTCGTCGACGAGCTCCGGCACCAGCTCGCTCGCGCCCATCGACAGGAGGGCGGCCGCCCAGTCGAGCGTCTCCGCGATCCCGGGGACCTTCGTCAGGTCCGCCTCGCGCAGCCGGTGGACGAACCCGACGACCTCGCGCGCGAGCTTCTCGGGCGCGGCAGGCACCCGGGCGAGGACGATCTCGTACTCCTTCTGGAGAGTCGGGTAGTCGATCCAGTGGTAGAGGCAGCGGCGCTTCAGCGCGTCGTGGACCTCGCGCGTCCGGTTGCTGGTCAGGATCACCCGCGGCGGGCGGTCCGCCTTGATCGTGCCGATCTCCGGGACCGTGACCTGGAAGTCGGACAGGATCTCGAGCAGATATGCCTCGAACTCCTCGTCGGCCCGGTCGATCTCGTCGATCAGCAGGACCGGCGGCTGGTCGCCGGCGCTCGTCTCGAGCGCCTGGAGGAGCGGCCGGCGGATGAGGAACTCCGGTCCGAAGATGTCGTGCGGGTCCACCTTGGCGCCTTCGCCGCGGGCCTCGAGCAGGCGGATCTCGAGCATCTGGCGCGGGTAGTTCCACTCGTAGACCGCGTTGTTGACGTCGAGCCCCTCGTAGCACTGGAGCCGGATGAGCCGGGTGTCGAGGCTCTGGGCGAGGACCTTTGCGAGCTCGGTCTTGCCGACGCCGGCCTCGCCTTCGAGCAGGAGCGGCCGGCCGAGCTCAAGCGCGAGGAAGACGGCCGTCGACAGCGAGCGGTCGGCGATGTAGTTCCGGGACCGGAAGTCGGCCTGGATCGCCTCGATGGTCCGCGTGCCGGCCGGGCGCGCGTCTCGATCAGTCATCGCCGGAATCTACACCGGGGCGGGTCCACTGCAGCCGCGGAGAGCTGGATTGGTGTACCTGGGACAACAAACGGCCTCCTCAGGCCATCGAGAGGCGGTCGCGCCGCGCCCTGCCGCCCAATTGGCGTGATTCCCGTGCGCCCTGGTCACCGAGACCTACCCTGGGCGTTGCGACGAGGCTCGACGCCGCACCCAGGGTGGCGATCTGTTGACTGCAAGGCACAAGCCGACGCCCAACCCTACCCCTCGGGTGCATCGAGCTCCCGGGCGTACGGCGGGAAGCGAAACCGCTGATCGCGGGTGAGGATGCCACCGTGCCCCAGCTTCGCCACGGTTCGTGCCGAGACCGGCTCGCCGGACAGGAGGCGTGGCAGCAGCAGGTCCGCAGCGGTCGCCTTGGAGTAGGCGCCGCACGTCGGCAGGCCGAGCACGCCCGTCCGGCCGACCTGGCCGAGCCATAGCATCGAACCCGGATGGGCAGGCACGCCGCGTCGAACGATTCTGCCGCCGAGCCGCTCGATTGCGACGAAGAACGCGTCTTCGGGGTCCGTGCTGCCGCCACCGGCCGTGAGCACGAGATCGACGGCGCCGGGCCCCTTGACGAGGGCACGGAAGGCTTCCTCGACAGCGTCCTCGTCGTCGGCGACATAGGCGATCGAGGCGATCGTCGAGCCGAGGCTTTCGACCTTGGCCCGGACGCTCCGCTCGAACCGCTCCTGGGCCGGCGCGTGGATCGACTCCTTGACGATGACCCCGACACGCTGGGCGATGTAGGGCGCCACCTCGACCACCGGCCGGCCGGAGGCCGCGATCCGCTCCACCCGCTCGACGACGGCCTCGTCGACGACGTGCGGCGCGACCTTCACGCTCGCGACGAGGTCGCCGGCGGCGACGACTGAGCCGTCGAACGCGGTGAAGGCCTCGATCGGGTCGACACGGTTGATCCGCTCGAGAAGCACGGACCGGACGTGAAGGACCCCGGCCTGCCCGGCGACCAGGTCGACCCGGCTCTGGACCGGGCCCCTGATCCGCAGCCGGCGGCCACCGATCGCGCGCGCCAGGCGGAGCGCGGCGTCGTCCTCGTGGAGGTCGCCCCGCTCGAGGACGAGGACCGTGACCGGCCCGGCGGGCACGACCGAGCCCGGCGGGGCGGTGCCGATCCGGTCGAGGTCGGTGTCCGACAGGCGGCGGCCCTTCAGCCACCTCTGCCCCACGACCGCCAGGTCGCGGGCGAGCACGGCTCCGACGAGGTTACGCGGAGCGCGCCGTCCGGGCGCGATCCGCGCCACTTTCACCGGTCGCCGGTCACTCGTCGAACCGGGCCAGCGCGCCCTCGATCGCCCGCCGCGTGTAGATCACCGCCATCGCGGTGCGGTATTCCGTGTCGGCGTGGATGTCGCCGTTGACCGTGCGGCCATCGGTGGCATGGGCGGCCGCGGCGGCGATCGCCTTCCCGGATCCGTCGCTCCCGACGAGCGCCTTCTCCACGGCCGTGGCCCGGTAGGCCACCTCGCCCACCCCGGTGATCCCGATCCGGGCTTCCGTGATCTTCCGGTCGGCACCCCGGACGAGGACCGCGGCGACGCCGACGATCGCGTACCCGGAGGCACGCTGCATGAGCTTCCGATAGGCCGAGCCGGCGTCGTCACGCGGCCCGGGCAGGCGAACCTCGGTGAGGATCTCGGTCGGCGCGATCCCCGTGGTGAACGCGCCCTTGAAGAACTCCCCGGCCCGGACTGTCCGCTCACCCTTCGGCGAGCGAAGGACGATCTCCGCGTCGAGGGCGAGCATGCAGGCAGGCAGGTCCGAGGCCGGGTCGGCGTGGGCGATCGCGCCCCCGACGGTGCCGCGATTGCGGACCTGGACGTCCGCGATGTTCGGCAGCGCATCGCGGAGCAGCCCGTACTCGCGAGCCGGCGATTCGAGCAACTCGGTGTACGTCGTCAGCGCCCCGACGGCGATCCGGCCGTCCGCGAGCTTGCGAACACCCTTGAGCCCTGGCACGCGACCGATGTCGACGAGCTTGTCGACCTCCGCGAGCCGGAGCTTGAGGAGCGGCAGCAGGCTCTGGCCGCCGGCGATGACCTTCGAGCCGCTGGCGATCTCTTTCAGCGCCTCGTCGATCGTCGCGGGCCGGCTGTAGGCGAATCCGGCCGGGATCATGCCTGACCTCCCTTCGCGGACTGGATCGCGTGCCAGACCTTCTGCGACGTGTGCGGCATGTCGAGATGGCGGATGCCGAGCGGCGAGAGCGCGTCGATCACGGCATTCGCGACGGCCGCCGTGGAGGCGATCGTGCCGGCCTCGCCGACGCCCTTCACCCCGAGAGGATTGACCGGCGACGGGGTCACCGTCTGGTCGAGCTCGAACGATGGCAGCCAGGCCGCGCGCGGGATGGCGTAATCCATCATCGATCCGGACACGAGCTGTCCGTCGTCGCCGTAGACGGCGCTTTCCCAGAGCGCCTGGCCGACGCCCTGGACGATACCGCCGTGGAGCTGCCCGTCCACGATCATCGGGTTGATCTTGTTGCCGACGTCGTCGACCGCGACATAGCGCACGAGCTCCGTGTCGCCGGTCTCCTCGTCGATCTCGACGATCGCGATGTGGGTCCCGAACGGGAAGGTGCAGTTCGGCGTGTCCCAGTAGGCGGTTTCATCGAGGTAGGGTTCCATGCCCTCCGGCGGGTCGAACGCAAGGTCGAGGGCGAACGCGATCTCCTGGATCGTCTTCACCTTGTCCGGCGAGCCCTTGACGCGGTAGTTCGGGCCGTCGATCTCGATGTCGTCGACCGACGCCTCGAGCATGTGCGCGGCGAACCGCCGCGCCTTCTCTTTGATCTTGCCCGCGGCCTTGATCGCGGCCGTGCTCCCGACGTTCGATGTCCGGCTGCCGTACGAGCCGTAGCCGAACGGTGTGCCCTGGGTGTCCGAGTGCTGGATGACGACGTCGTCCATCGGCACGCCGAGCTCATTGGCGATGATCTGCGAATACGTCGTCTCGTGGCCCTGGCCCTGCGGGCTGGTGCCGACGGTGACGACGACCTTGCCGGTGAGGTGGACCTTGATGTTGGCCGATTCCCACATCGCGGCGCCCCAGCCTTCGCCGACGGCACCGATCCATTTCGACGGGGCGACGCCGCACACCTCGAGGTAGGTCGACAGGCCCACGCCGAGGAGCTTGCCGCGCTTGCGGGCGTCGGCCTTCGCCTTATCCATTTCGTAGTAGTTGACGGCGGTCAGCGCCTTGTTGAGCGCGGGTTCGTAGTTGCCCGAGTCGATGTACAGCTTCGACCCGTTGACGGCCGTCAGGAGGCCCGACGGGTTGTCATACGGGAACGCATCCGGCGGGATGAAGTTCTTGCGCCGGATTGCCGCCCGGTCCATCCCGACTTCGGCCGCGAACAGGTCCATCGCCCGCTCGACGACGTAGGTCGCCTCGGGCCTGCCGGCGCCGCGGTAGGCGTCGACGAACACGGTGTTCGTGTAGACGCCGATCACCTCGCAGAAGACGTTCGGGATCTTGTAGCAGCCGGACAGGACACGACCGTAGAGCGTGGTCGGGACCCCGGGCCCGATCGTCGAGAGGCGTCCGCCGAGATTGGCGTACGTCTTGACCCGCAGCCCGGTCACCTCGCCGTCGCGCTTGCCGGCGATCTCGAGGTACGTGATGTGGTCGCGCCCATGGGTCGTCGACTGGTAGTTCTCGCGCCTGGTCTCGACCCACTTGACGGGCCGGCCGCCGATGAGCTTCGAGGCGAACATGACGAGCGCCATGTCCGCATAGCAGAAGATCTTGGTTCCAAACGCTCCGCCGACGTCCGGCGCGATGACACGGACCTTGTGCTCCGGGATCCCGGTCACGAAGGCGGTCAGGAGCAGCCGCTGGATATGCGGCGTCTGGCTCGACATCCACACCGTGTACTCGTCCGTGCCCGGGTTGTACAGGCCGATGTCGCCGCGAACCTCCATCGGGTTCGGGATGAGGCGCTGGTTCACGAGGCGCTGCTTGACGACGACCTCGGCGGCGGCGAATGCCTTCTCCGTGCCGTCGCGATCGCCCACCGTCCAATCGAAGACGATGTTGTTCGGGGCGTTCTCGTGGAGCTGCGGAGCACCGGGTTTGGTCGCCGCCTCGGCGTCGACAATCGCCGGAAGAGGCTCCCACTCGACGATGATCGACTCGACCGCGTCGTATGCCTGTTCGGGCGACTCGGCGATGACCGCGGCGACGCCTTCGCCCGTCCATTTGACGCTGTCGGTCGCGAGCACGCGGGGCATGTTGATGTTGTTCTGGAGTCCGGACGAACCACCGGCGGGCCACGCCATCGGCAGTGGGTTGTAGGGGATGTCCGCGCCGGTGATGACCGCGACGACGCCGGGCATGGCCTTGGCCGCGGACACGTCGATGCTCTTGATGTTGGCGTGGGCGTACGGGCTGCGCAGGATGGCCGCGTGGGTCATCCCCGTCAGCTTGATGTCGTCGAGATAGTTGCCCGCCCCTGTGATGAAACGGGGATCCTCGCGTCGCTTGATCGGGGCGCCGAGCACGTCGGTGGTCATCGGACCGCTCCTGCCTTGGCGCTGACCGGAGCGGCGGCCCCGGCTCGAATGATCGCCGCCGCCTCGCGGATCGCGGCCACGATGTTGTGGTAGCCGGTGCACCGGCAGTAGTTGCCCTCGATCGCGTGGCGGATCTCGTCGTCGGAGGGCTCGGTCGTGCGCTCGAGCAGGTCCGCTGCCGCCATGATCATCCCGGGCGTGCAGAAGCCGCACTGGAGACCGTGCTTCTCCCAGAACGCGGCCTGGAGCGGATGAAGCTCTCCGTCTGTCGCCATGCCTTCGATCGTGCGAACGGCACTGCCGTCGGCCTGGACGGCGAGCATCGTGCACGACTTCACGGCCTGGCCGTCGACGTGGACCGTGCACGCGCCGCACTGCGACGTGTCGCATCCGACGTGGGTCCCGGTCAGGTCCAGGTCCTCGCGCAGGACCTGGACCAGGAGACGTCTGGGCTCGACCTCGAGCTCTCGTCGCTGTCCGTTCACCACGAGCGCGATGTGCTCGGTCACGGCCGTGCCTCCCTTCCCCTGCGCACGCCTCCCCCGACGCCGGCGTGATGGCCGGTAGAGGGACCTTGAATGCTGGCACCGCCGGGACCCGGAATCAAGGCCCCGGCCCATAGTCGATGAATTCACACGTGGGTGAGCCCGCGATGAACGAGCGTCCGCCACATGTCCAGACCGCCGAATGCGTCGCTGGCGGAGCGCGCCTGTGGCTCGCTCTACCCACACGTGACTGAAGCGCGGCCGATAAGCGCTCGATGATCGCCGGCTGTTTGACTTGCATGGTGGGCCAGCCTTCGCTCCGGTCCCGCCGGGGTACCGGCAACCACGTCGCCCGAGACATCGGTCGCGTGATCCGGGCCACCCGAACCACGTTGGGATGGAGCCAGGCCAAGCTCGCCCGTCGCGGCGGCACGTCGCAATCGTCCGTCTCGCGGGTCGAAGCCACGGACGCAGCCGTCGCCCTCGGGCTCCCTATGCCGACTACGCGGACTTCATCCGGTTGGTCGGTTCGAGGCGGAAGTAGACGCCCACCCGGCGGACGTGGCCGCGGGCCGCCGAGTAGAGGAGGTTCGCCGGGAAGGGCTGCTGCGACCACGTCGCCCGGATGACGGACTCGCGCTCCGGGCCCGGCCCGAGGCGGATGGCGCGCATCTGCCGCTCTGAGCCGTCCGCCGACACGACGCGCAGCAGACCGGTCGCCTCGACGTTGCGTGTCCAGGCCACCTCACCGTTCGGGTGCCCGACATACAACGTTCCCTCGACCGTGAGGCCGGTGACGATGAGCGGACGAGGTCGTCCCGTCCGCCGCCCCACGAGGTCCAGCTCGACGACCTGGCGCAGCGAAGAGGCACCCGCTCGCCATGCGCGGCGGATCAGAGGATCGAGGAATCGGACGAGGCGATACCCGGCGCGCCAGATGAGCCGCCAGGCCGCCGAGCCGCGGTCGACTGTCACCGGGGTCGCCGGCCGGACCGGGCACTGAACCGGCCCAGTGCGGCGCTGCGTGGGTCGACCGCCCGTGGATCCAGGGCCGCGGCCACCTCCGACGACGACTCCGCGGCCGCGATCCGTGCCGCCTCCCCGAGCCGGACGAGCTTCGCCCGCGCGGACGCCCAGTCGAGCGCCTGGAGTCCGGAGGCGTTCGCGAGCCCCACCCGCGCGAGGCCGCGCCGTCCGATCGACGCGGCGTAGTGCGCGGCCCACACGAGGACCTCCGGCCCGTCGTTCGAGCCGGGCGCCGGCGAGAGCGCGCCGCACACGATCCCCCGGTCGCCTGGCGTCCTTGCGACGAGCCGCCAGTTGTCCGGCCCCGCGATCAGGTCGACCGCGTAGCTCGCGTACGGCGCGTCGAACACGGTCGCGTCACCGGCCGTGTCGACATTCCCGCCGGTAAGTGCCAGCGACAGGTGCGTGCCCTCGACGCCATCCGCAAGCCGCCCATGCGCCTCGCGAAACAGGCGCCGCTCCGCCTCGTCCTCGCCGATCGCCACGGCATCGGGCTCGTCGATCTCGACGAGCGGGCACCCGGCCGCTGCCAGCGCGAGCACCTCGGCATGGAGCGCCTCGGCGAGTGCGAGCGTGAGCGACCGCCGTCGTCGACCGCCGGGCTCGAGGCGCCGGCCTGCCGTATACGGCCCGGGCAATGCTTGCTTCATGGCACGGGTCGTCAATCCGGCGGCAAAAGACCAGTCTGCCACCGTCAGCGGCGCCTGCCAGCTCGGGAGGCGCGGACCGGCGAGGCCGCGCAATGGGGCCATCAGGTCCGACCACCGCAGCCGGCCGTCGGTCAGTGGCTCCAGGCCGGCCAGCTCCTGGGTAGCGACAGCCTCGCGAACCATCTCGTCGAGGCTCGCGCCATCGCCGGAGGCGGGCTCGGGCCGCGGGAGGCCGCCGATCAGGGTGGCGAACATCGACCAAGTGTGACCGAAGCGCCGAGAGGGGCGTGGGCAGGGGCCCGATCCGGCATCGGGTACCCTGCGCGGCATGCCCATCGTCGGGGACGTGCTCGCCGGTCGGTACCGCATCGAGGCACCGATCGGGGCCGGGGGGATGGCCTCCGTCTACCGGGCTCGCGACCTGCGCCTCGAGCGCGACGTCGCGATCAAGGTCCTCCTCCCGAACCTCGCCGCCGATCCCGTCCTCGCGCGGCGGTTCGATCGGGAAGCCCGCGCGCTCGCCGCTGCGGCCCACCCGAACGTCGTCAACGTGTTCGACGTCGAGCCGGGCGACCCGGCCACGGGTCGCGAGCCGTTCTACGTCATGGAGCTGTGCACCGGCGGCTCGCTCGCGGAGCGCCTGGCCCAGCGCGGGAGGCTCCCGCGCGGCGAGGTCACCGCCGTCGTCGCGGCCGTGGCCGACGGGCTGGCCGATCTCCATCGTCGCGGGTTCGTCCATCGCGACGTGAAGCCCCACAACATCCTGTTCGCCGGCGAGCGGCCGAAGCTCGCGGACTTCGGCCTCGCGATGCCCGCGGACCGATCCGACCTGACCGCGCTCACGGCCGCCGGCACGACCGTCGGAACGCTCGCCTACCTCGCCCCGGAGCTTCTCCGCGCGGGTCGCGCGAGCCCGGCGAGCGATGTGTATGCCCTCGGCGTCGTCGCGTTCCAGGGCCTCACCGGGCGGCTCCCGCGCGCGGTGAGCTCGGTGACTGACCTCGTTGAATCCCACGCCCGGCCCGCGCCGCTCGTGTCGTCGATTGCACCCGACCTCGGCACCGCGTACGACCGCCCCGTCGCGGCAGCGCTTGCCACCGATCCCGGGGCGCGGCCCTCGCCGGCGGGCCTTGCGGCCGGCCTCGCGGCCGGCCTTGCCGCTGGTCCGGGAACGCCAGGAACGGCGCATCTCCAGGTCGATCCTGCCGCCGCCACGGTCGCGATCCGGCGACAAGGGGCGATTCGAAGGCGGACGGGACCGCGGCCGGCCCTTGTTGCTCTGGGCGCCTTCGCGCTCGTCCTCGCCGGGCTCGTCGCCCTCGCCGGGCTGTTCGGCGACCGGGGCGAGAGCCCCGGCACGACACCCTCCGTGACCGCCCCGGCGTCGCCCTCGCCTTCGCCCAGCCCGACGCCCATCCCCTCTCCGTCACCGTCGCCGACGCCGTCACCCACTCCGTCGCCGACGCCCGACCCCGCGGCCCCGGCGTTCCAAGTGCTCGATCGGATCGACCTGGCGATCGACCAGCTCGATGCCGCCGACGACCTTCGCGATCGAGACATCAACGAGCTGCGGAGACGCGCGGGCGACGTGCGCGAGGCCCTCCTGGCGCGCGACTACAACGACGCTCGAGAGCGGGCAGACAGGCTCGCCGACGAGGTCGACGAGGTTGACGACGAGGCGGAGGGCAGGCGCATGGAGGAGCTCAAGGACGCGGTGTCCGGGCTGGACGAGGCGATCCCCGCCGGCTGAACGTTGGTGGCGCTCCCGCCCCGCTGCGCCGTGCCGATGACGATCCCGACCGCGAGGACCACGACGAGAGCCGCGATCCCGAGAGCCGGCAAGAGGAACGGCGGCGACCCCGACGCCTCCTGGCCTGCCGGCCCGCGCCACATGCTCCGCAGTGTCGGGACCCGGCCCGGCACGATCAGGACGCCCAGCCAGAGCCCGGCGAGCAGGCCTCCGACGTGTGCCGCGTTGTCGATCCGCGCACCCAGCGCGAAGCCGAGGATGAGGTTCAGCACGATCAGCATCCCGATCTGGCCGATGAGCGAGCGGCCGCGCCGGTCGAGCACCGGGTGATGCGCGCGGGTCGCGGCGAGAAGGAGTCCGAACAGCCCGAAGATCGCGCCCGATGCGCCCACGGACGGGGCGTCGCTACCGAAGACGAAGCTCGCGACCGATCCGGCCGCGGCACACAGGAGGTAGAAGGCGACGAACAGGCGCGACCCGTAGAGCTGCTCCACGAGCGGCCCGCAGATGTACAGCGCGTACATGTTGAAGAACAGGTGGAGGAGGTTGCCCGGGTCGTGGAGGAGGGTGACGGACCACAGCCGGTAGTACTCGCCGTCGGCGACGGCCCGCTTGTCGAGCTGGAGCAGGTCGAAGAGGAACGCCCCGTCGGGCGACATCGCCATGAACGAGACGACGACCGTCAGCCCGATGATCAGCCAGGTGATCGGGAAGGCCGGCCCGGTACCCCGCCCGCGGGCGAAGTAGCGGCGTGACGCTCCGGTGTTGCCGGTCTCCTTGGCGAGCCACCCGAGGCGCGTCGCGATCTCTGCCTTGTCGTCCGGCGGAGCCCGCCGGTCGGCCTCGCGGTAGGCGGCGATCGCGCCCTGGAGGTCGCCCCCGCGAACACGGGCCGCCGCGATGTTCCGGTACGCCTGGTACGTCGCCGGCGTCTCGGGCAGCTCGAGGATCGACTCCCACGTCGCGATCGCGGAGTCGTCCTCGTCGAGGCGGTAGAGGGTCTCGGCCAGGCCGAGGAGCGCCGCGGCGGTTACGGTCGGGTCGTCGAAGCCCACAACACGCCGGTAATGGGTGGCCGCGTCGCGGTAGTCGCCGGACTGGAGGAGCTCCGCGGCGCGATCGAGGATCGCGCGAGCTGCCTCGCGGGACAGTGGCCCCTCGCTGAACATCTCCGGCGCGGGTGCCGGTCCCCCGTCGCTCATCGGGCGGACTCTACTAGACTTCCGGCGATGCTCGCCCCTGCCGATCGCGACCGCCGCCGGGGCTGACGATGTGCGGCCGATTCACTCAGCAACGACCCACGTCCGAGCTCGCCGAGATCTTCGAGGCGGAGAACCTCGCGGACGATCCTGGCGGCCACTTCAACGTCGCCCCCACCGACCCGGCGGCCGTCGTCGTCCAGCGTGACGACCGGCGGGCGGTGACCACGTACCGCTGGGGTCTCATCCCGCACTGGGCGGCCGAGGCGCGGATCGCCGGCCGGACATTCAACGCCCGCTCCGAGACAGTCGCCGGGACCCCCGCGTTTCGGGATGCGTTTCGCCGGCGACGCTGTCTCGTTCCCGTCGACTCGTTCTACGAGTGGCGCCGCGAGAACGGCGTACGGCAGCCCTACCGGATCCTCCGCCTCGACGGCCTGCCGCTCGTCCTGGCCGGCCTGTGGGCAGGCTGGCGGGACCCGGACACGGGCGGCGTCCGGCGAACGTTCACGATCGTCACCACCCGCGCCAATGAGGCGATCTCCGGGCTCCACGACCGGATGCCGGTCATCCTGCCGCGGGGCGCCTGGGCCACCTGGCTGGACCCGCGGTCGGTCGACACGGGCGAGTTGCACGCACTCCTGGTGCCGTCCGAAGACGAGCCACTCGAGATCTACCCGGTCGTCGGCCTCGTCAATAACGTCCGGAACCAGGGACCGGCACTCGTCGAGCCGCTGGTCCCGGCCTGACGACAGCGGTCAGTCGCCTGCGGGCGTGAGGCCCAACCGGCCCTCGACCTCGCGGAACGCGGCCTCGACCGGCGTCCCCCGATCGATCGCCGCGGCCAGCTCGCCGAGCATCGTCGCGAAGGCCCCGTCGGGGTCCGAGCCGGGGGCCTCGAACACCACCGCGGACGCGGGCGGCGCGTACCCGGCCGCCCTGTCGACAACGAGCAGCAGAGCCGCGCCGGAGAACGCGGCCGCATCGAAGACGATCGTCACCACGGCATCAGGCTGGGGCTCGGCGACGACGACCGTCGTGTAGTCCGGCAGGTAGCGGAGTGCCAGCTCGACGTCCGCGGCGTCGAGCGAGGGTCGGTCGGCGAGCTCGGTCGGGATGATCGACGGCGCCTCGGGGGGTGTATCCCCTGTTTCGTCGTCCTGGTCGACGGGGGCGACGATCGGCGTCGCGTGAGCCGGATCGCGCAGCAGCGCCACGTGGCCCACGCCCGCCCGTGCGAGCGCGAGCATCAAGTCGTCGCCCGCCCGGTCCTCGCCCGCCTTGCCGACAAGCTGGACCGTCGCACCCGCCCGCGCCGCGGCAGCCGCCGTCTGCGCCGGGACGCCCGCGAGGCCGCCGCCCGCATCGGGCGCTCGGGCAATCGGATTGCCGACGACGACGATCACGTCGGGAGAGTACCGGCTCAGCCCGGGCCGCTGTGATCGCTCGGTCTCGGGGTCTCGCCCGGCTCGGGGGTCTCGTCGGGTTCGGAGGTCTCGTCGGGTTCGGAGGTGTCCGACGGAGTCGGCCGCGGGGTTCGTGGTGGCGTCGCTGACGGCGAAGGGCTGGGCGATACGCTGGGCGTGGGAGAGGGCATGACGGTCGGTGATGGCGACGGCAACGGCACGGTTGGCGACGGCCCCGGAGTCGGGCCGGAATCCGACCGGTTGAGCAGCGCGCCGACGCCGATGGCCGTCAGACCGCCGAGCGATCCGATACCGATCGCCGCGACGAGGACGAGAGCGAGAGCCTGTGCCCGGGCGGCGGCCGGGCGGCCACCGGAAAAGGCGACGCGCCATGCATCGCGCAGCCCGCCGAACAGCGCTACCGGCCGGCCACGGCGGAGCGCGTCGCCGACGACTGTCATCGGCAGGGGCGCCGGCTCGATGGCGATCGCGCCCATCACTCGCGCCTCGAAGTCGGCTGTCGGCTCGACGCGTTCGGCAGCCGCGAGGGCGTCCAACTCACGCCCTACCCGGAGGGACGCGGCCAGCTCGGGAGCCGCCACGTCGCCGGTCGGCGGGAGGTCGTCGGGACCGAATCCGCGCGAGAACCCGGTCATCGGGGGCCTCCGGGCTCGTCGAATTCGTCCCGCAGCCGCTGGAGGCCGCGATGGAGATGCGTCTTCACGGTGTTCAGTGGGCGGCCCGTCTCGGTCGCGATCTCAGCCAGGGACCGCTCGGCGAAGAAGCGGAGCGCGACGGTCTCGCGATACGGCTCGTCGAGCCGGGCAACCGCGGCGCGGATCCCGGCGGAGTGCTCGGCCCGAAGGGCGAGGATCGCCGGATCCGGGGCAGTGCCCTCGCCCAGCCTGGCGGACCGGGACTCGTCCGATCCGGTCGGGTCGATCCACGCGACGGTCCGCCGACGGGCGGCCTGCCGAAGCGCGATCCGGACGGCGATCCTGCCGAGCCACGCGCCGAACGTGCCCTCTCCCCGCCACGAGCCGAGAGATCGGAAGGCGGTCACGAACGCCTCCTGCGCGACGTCCTCAGCCTCGTGCCGGTCGCCGAGGATCCGATGACAAGCGCGGATCACGAGCGCGGATTCGCGCTCGACGAGGCCGCGAAAGGCTTCGCGATCGCCGGCCAGGACGGCCGTGACCACCGCGCGTTCATCGAACGCCTCGGTGACGGGTTCTGAGCGTGGACTGACTGCGACGTCGATCGGACCGGGTCCTCGCTAGGCAGCCGCGACGGCTCCGTGGGGAGCCGTCGCGACCATCTTCGCTCGCATCGACGATCTGCGCGCTCGCTGCGCTCAGTCGTCGTCGTCACCGCCGCCGCCTGGGCCGCTGTGGTCCTCGTCCGGCTCGTCGGTCTCGTCCGGCTCATCGGAATCGTCCGGCTCATCGGTCTCGTCCGGCTCGTCCGTGCCCTCCGGGCCGTCAGTTGCTTCGGGACCGCCGGTCGCCTCGGGCCCAGCGGTCGCCCTCGACTCGGCGGTCGCAGCCGCGTCGGGGCTCGCGCTTTCCTCGGTCGTGCCGGTCGGCTCGGCCGTCGGCTCGTCGGTTGGGTCCTCCGTTGGGTCGGCCGTAGCCGTGGCCGTCGCCGCCTCGGCCGAGGCGGCAGGCGAGCCCGCGAGCGCCTCCGCGCCGAACGCGGCCCCGAGGAGCAGGAACAGGGCGACGAGCGCGGCGCCCAGGCCGCGGGTGAAACGGGTCTCTTGCTGCATCGTAATCTCCGCTCGGCCGCGCGAACGCCCGGCTCTCTCACCTCGTTCGAGGCACCGGCCCGCGGAAAGGTTTCAGCCCGTCCGTGAGATCGTCCCCGCCTCGACGCGCCGGATCTCCGGAAATCGGACGACGACCCACGCGACGACGAGCAGCGTCGCGAACCCACCGCCGGCGAGCGCGACCGTCGGATGGAACCGCTCGGCGACGAACCCGGCGAGCAGGTTGCCGAACGGGATGACCCCGAGCGACGTGAGGACGTAGAGCGACGACACGCGGCCCCGCAGGCGGGCCGGGACGAGCACCTGGATGAGCGTGCTGGTCGTCGTGTAGTAGGCGACCTGTGACGCGCCGAGCACCGCGAGCGCGACGAGGGACAGCGGCAGCCATCGCGACACGGCGAACACGATGAGGGCGGTAGAGCTGAGCGTCAGCCCCGCGAGCAGGAGCCGGCCGCTGCCGCCCGATGGCCGCAGCACGGCTACGCCGAGGGCGCCGCTCAACGCG
The DNA here is from genome assembly GCA_964626755.1 of uncultured Anaerolineaceae bacterium. Lineage (GTDB taxonomy): Bacteria > Chloroflexota > Limnocylindria > Limnocylindrales > CSP1-4 > JACDAV01. Next base: position 71,622 of record CAZVGO010000014.1, read on the forward strand.
CCGACCCCGACCCCGGCGGTGAGCAGGCCGAGTCCCGGCGCACCGATGGCGAGCACGTCGCGCGCATATACCGGCATCAGCACGAGGTAGTTGAGGATGAACAACGCCGGTGCCGCGGCGAGGAGAACGAGGAGCCGGATCAGGCGATCGCGGCGCAGGTGTTCGACGCCGTCGACGAGGTTTGCCCACAACGACGCCTCGGCGCGGACGAACGCGGCGTTTGGGGCGAGCCTGAGGGTCGCGAGCACCAGCGCCACGACGAGCAGCGCCACGGCGTTCGCCCAGAATGCCAGCGCGATGCCGCCGGCCACGATCGCGGCGCCCGCGGCGGTGGGACCGAGGATCCGCCCGAGGTTGAACTGGGCCGAGTTGAGGGCGACGGCGCTGCCGATCGCCCGCCGGTCGACGATCGTCGACACGATCGCCTGGAACGCGGGCATCGCAAGTGCGCCGACTGCCCCGGACAGGAAGGCGATCACGACGACGTGCCAGAACTCGACGAGCCTCGTCATCGTGAGGAACGCGAGGATCGCCGCCAGCGTGGCGGCGGCGAGCTGCGTCGCGACGAGCAACCGGCGCCGGTCGAAGCGGTCCGCCAGGACGCCGGCGAACAGCGTCAGGAAGAGGATCGGCGCGGCGCCCGCCGCGCTCGTCACCCCCAGCAGCCCGGGCGAGTCGGTCAGCTCGAGGACGAGCCAGCCCTGCGCTGTCGCCTGCATCCAGGCGCCGAGCGTGCCGACGAACGCCCCGACGAGGAAGCGCCGGTAGACCGGCGAGGCGAGCGCCGGCAACCTGGCGGCGACCCGCCCATCGCCCACGTCGCCGCCGGGCTCGAGGGCGCCCGGCTCCGCGGCGCCGGGCTCAGCGGCCGTCGCCCACCTCGGCCGGGCCCATCTCGTCTTCGACGCCCTCGATCGGGCCCTCGGCGATCGGTTCCTCGTCGCGCTCGAACGCGACCGGCCCGAACCGTACCGCCTCCAGGTCGCGTCCGAACGCGTCGGCGTCGCCGACGAGCACGATCGCGCTGCGGTCCGGCTCGAGGTGGGATCGGGCGGCCACCTCGACGTCCCTCCCCGTGACCGCCTCGATCGCCGGCCGGTAGCGGGTCAGCTCGTCGTCCGGCAGGTCGTGGACGACGATGTTCGACAGTGCCGCGACGACCGCGCCGGGCGTCTCGAACCGGAGCGGAAACACTCCGACGAGGAAGTCGCGGGCCGCTCGCAGCTCGTCCTCGCCCACGGGCTCATCGCGGATCCGGTTCAGCTCGCCGAGGAAGTCCGCGATCGCAGGAACCGTGGCCTCGGTGTTCACCGCGGCCCGGGCCGTGAACGGGCCCGCCCCCCGTCGGAGGTCGTATCCTGCGCTTGCTCCGTACGTGTAGCCCTTCTCCTCGCGCAGCTTCATGTTCAGCCGGGAGTTGAAGAGCCCGCCGAGGATCGCCCCCATGACGGAGAGCGGATAGAAGTCCGGGATCCGGCGCGGCAGGCCGCGATGGCCGATCCGGATCTCCGTCTGGACCGCTCCAGGCCGGTGGATCACCCGGACGAAGCGCGACGTGACATCCGTCCGGTCGACGACCGGACCCGGTGGTCTCGCGCTCGGGTCGGCAACCCACGATCCGAACAGGCGCTCGGTGATTCCCGGAACGTCGAGCCCCGACAGGTCGCCCGCGACGATGAGCGTGGCGGCGGCCGGGTCGACTCCCTGCGCGTACGCGGAACGGAGGCTCCGCCCCTTCAGCCGCGCGACCGTCTCTTTCGTCCCGCCCGACGGCCGATGGTACGGCGACTCTCGGGCATACAACGTCTCGACGAACGCCTCGTCGGCGCGCCGGCGCGGGTCGGCCCGGGCCTGGAGGATGTCGTTGAGGCGCTCGTCGCGGAGGCGCTCGACCTCAGCCTCGGGGAATGTCGGGCGGGCGACCAACTCGGCGAGCAACTCGAGGGCCGGCGCAAGGCGCGCCGCAGGGACATCGACGCCGGCCGACGTCGCGTCCCAGCCGGCCTCGGCGTGGAGCGTCGCCCCGAGGCGCTCGACCGCCTCGACGAGGGCAATCGCGTCGTACCGTTCCGTACCCTCGGACAGAGCCCGGGCCGCGAGGACCGTTGCGCCGGCGGCCTCGGCGGCCTCGTCCGCCACTCCGTTCGCCATGATCAGCGAGGCGGACACGAGCGGCCGGCCCGGCAGGTGAGCCGTGATCAGCCGGAGGCCGTTCGACAAGCGATCCCGCCGGAACGGCGGAAACTCGTACGGTCGCGGCGTGCCGGGGACCGGGCGCGTCGCGACGACGTCGGTCACGCCGCGACCTCCTCGTCGATCTCCTCGGGCTCGGCGCCGACCGCGGAATCGGCCGGCGGCAGCTCGGGCAGGTACGTGAGCACGACCCGGTTGTCCGGCCGCAGGACGGTGGCTGAGACGTCGCGGATCGCGTCGGGGGTCACCGCCAGGTAGCGGGCGAGCATCCGGTTGATCAGGCCCGGATCGTCGAACAGCGTGGCGTACATCGCCAGCCTGTCGGCGCGCTCCTCGACCCGCTGGAGCGCACCGAGCTCGTCCGCCTCGACGAGCGCCCTCGCCCGGGCCATCTCATCGTCGGACACCGGCTCGCGCCCGAGGCGCTCGACCTCCTCGGCAAAGGCATTCTCGACGTGGGCCACCTCGATTCCCGGCCGGACCGTCGCCCAGCCGGCGGTCACCGACGCGCCGCCGACGAAGCCGAGTGTGAACAACGCGACGTCCTGGGCGATCCGCTCATCGCGGACGAGGCGGCGGTGGAGCCGGCTGCCCCGGCCGCCGGCGAGGATCTGGCCTGCGACATCGAGCGCGTCGAGCCGAAGATCGCCGAACGGCGGCGCGCGAAAGCCGAAGTACACCCTGGGCAGCGGGACCTTGTCCATGACGATCTCGCGGTGCTCCCCGCCCAGGTTCGGCGGGAGGGACAGGTCGCCGATCTGCGGAAGTTGCGGATTGGCCGCGATCCCGCCGAAATACCGGCGGACCCATTCGCGGACCCGGTCGGGGTCGACGTCGCCGACGACCGCGAGGACCGCGTTGTTCGGGGCGTACCAGGTCCGGAAGAACTCCTGGACGTCCGCGAGGGAGGCCGCGTTCAGGTCGTCCATCGAGCCGATCGTCGTGTGGTGGTACGGGTGCTCCGGCGGGAAGAGGTGCTCCTGGAGCTTCTCGTTCCACGAACCGTAGGGCCGGTTGTCGTACGACCAGCGCTTCTCGTTCTTCACGACCTCGCGCTGGTTGTCGAGGTTCTCCTGGGACAGCGCTTCGAGGAGCGTTCCCATCCGGTCCGCCTCGAGCCACAGGGCCAGCTCGAGCTGGTGCGAGGGCACCGTCTCGAAGTAGTTCGTCCGGTCCAGCCAGGTCGTGCCGTTCATCGTGCCGCCGGCGGCCTGGATGAGGGCGATGTGCTCCGCCTTGCCGACGTTCCGGGAGCCCTGGAACATCACGTGCTCGAACAAATGGGCAAAGCCCGTCTTGCCGGGGACCTCGTGCTTCGAGCCGACGTCGTACCAGATGTTCAGCGCTGCGACGGGCGCGAGGTGGTCCTCGGCGATGATCAGGCGCAGGCCGTTCGGGAGGCGCTCGTCGGTGAACGAGACGACGGGGGTCGACATCGGCTGGTGATGTCCTCAGGAGATTGGGGCGGTCTGCCTATTCTACGGGCGACCGACCGACTCGCGGCCCGTTGGCGTCCGGCTCCCGCGATGAGGGGCTTGACAAGCGCCGCCCGGCGCAGTTAGATTTCCATCTAACACCAGTTAGGAGAGACAAGCACACCGATGGCCGCCCGCCCGACCACCCGTCGCGCCCCGGATCGCCCGGCTGCCGCGCTCCCGCGAGCTGCCGTTCGCGACTTTTCGGGCGCCGGCGGCTACACGATCGAGTGGGATGTCCGGCCGGTCTATGACTTCGTCTTCAGCCTCTCCGAAGACGCCGGGTCGACGGACGATCTCCCCGCCGCCGACCGAAAGTGGTTGGCCGACGCCCGCGCCTCCCTCCCACAGGACGTCCGGGCGTCGGTCAGCCGGCTCTTCGAGCACGAGGTCGCGATCCAGGTGGCGACGTTCGCCGTCGAGCACCCGGAGCTTCGGACGCCGCGGGAGTTCGTCGCTGCACTCGAGGCCGCGGAACCCGCGGACGTGATCCGCGCGGTGCTGTGCGAAGCATTCCTGACGCCGGGCCTGCCCGAGCTGCTCGAGCGCGCGATCGGCGGCGACAAGGCGGTGATCGCGGAAGTTACAGAGCTTCTCCCGGAATGGCACCGCGAAGAGCGCCTCGCGATGCTCCTTGACCCGGCCGGCACGCACCGGGAGATGGTCACCGCGCTCCGCGGCTGGCTCGAGATCTTCGAGCCGATCACCGAGCGGATCACCGCGATGCTCGAGCGCGACTACGCCCTGCGCGCGGGCGATCGCGGCAGTCTCAAGGGCGGCGACCTGATCGAGCGGACGACGAACGGCCTGCGCTGGCTCGGCGAGCCAAACATCCGTCGGGTCGTCCTCGCCCCGTCGTACTTCTCGCGACCGTACAACTTCCTGCTCGCGGGCCCGGACTGGCGCTTCTTCGGCTATCCCATCGCGGACGAAGCCCTCGACGCGGTCGATCCGCTGTCCGCACCACAGTCGGTGGTGCGGCTCCATCGTGCCCTGGGCGACGACACACGAATGAAGATCCTCAAGCTGCTCGCCGGGCGCGACCTCTACCTCACCGAGATCGCTCAGCAGCTCGAACTGTCCAAGCCGACGATCAAGCACCATCTCGCGCTCCTTCGGTCGGCCGGTCTCGTGACGATCACCGAGGCGGGGACGGTCATGTACTACAGCCTCCGACGGCCTCGCCTCGACGACGCGTCGATCGAGCTGAAGCGGTTTCTCGTCGACAACGGCCCCACAACCTAGCCCGACCTCCGGCCGCGGCCATCGGGGCGCGGCCGTTCTTCGGACCATTGAGTTAGATAGGTGACTAACAAGAGGGATATGGAACAGATGGATCCCACGGTACAGCGCAACCTCGTCCAGTCCCACATCGCCGCACTCACCGCTGAGGCGGCGGCCGAGCGCCTCGCGGTGGCGGCTCGGGCCAATGACCCGACGCCGTCGGTCCGAGCTGCATTGGGCCATCGGCTCATCGCGATCGGTGCCGCGATCGCCGCGAGCCCGGTCGAGGAGCCGGTAGGCGCCGCGCCCAATCGGTGCTGACTGTCCGTCAACAAAAGGCAGCCCAAGGTGGTGGACCGCCCGGATTTCGGTCGTCGGCGTGACGCTCAGTCAGCAGGACGACGGTAGTCGCCAGGAGAAGGGCCGTCCGCGCGGACGCCGCGACGCCAGCGGGCTGATTTGTTGTCTGCCAGACACGAAAATGGGCCTGCCCTACACTCGCCGGGTGACCCTCACCCACCCGACGCGCCTCGCGTGCGCCGTGCTCATCGGCCTCGTCCTTCTCCTGGTCGATGCCATTCCCGTCGCGGCCCATGCCGAGCTCGTGTCTTCCGATCCCGCGGCCGGAGCAACCGTGACCAGCTCCCCGGACGAGATCGTCGTGGTCTTCAGCGAGCCGATCGAAGACAACAGCTCGATCGAGCTGATCGGTCCGGACGGCGCGCGCGTCGCGACCGGTGGCGTCGACCCAGCAGACCGGACTCGTCTGCGTATCGACCCGCCCCAACTCTCACCGGGTGAGTACGAGGTCCGGATGACGGTCGCGTCGGCGGACGGGCACATCGACCGTCCCACCTACAGCTTCACCGTCGTGGCCGCCACGCCGCCGCCGACCGCCGCGCCGACAGCGACCCCCAGGCCCACGCCGAGCCCGACGATCTCCCCGGGCCCGACCGCCTCCCCCACTCCGGGCGGCAACGGCACCCCGGCCGGCTCCACGGACGTCCTGTTCCCGCTGCTCGCCGCAGTCATCGCGATCGGGGCGCTCGGCGTCTTCCTCCTCAATCGCAACCGGCGGTCGGCCCGGCGATGACCCGAGCCGCGCTCCGCGTTGCCGGGGCGTTGTCGGCCGCCCTCGCCGTGTTCGCGTTGCCCGCCATCGTGGCGGGTCACGCCCTCGAAGGCAGGTATGTGAGCCAGCTGCCGCTGGTGGCCTACCTCGCCGGCGCCGGACTGGCGGTCGCGCTGTCGTTCGTGTTCGTCCTCCTCCGCGACCTTCGCTCGGACCCGCCGCCGGCCAACGCGCCGCGAGTCCTTCCCCCTGCCCCCGTGCGCATCGGGCTCCGGGCGATCGGCCTGCTCGGCTGGGTCTGGATCGTCGCCCAGGGGCTCGTCGGAGGATCGTCCGACGCGGACGTGGGCTCGCTCTTCGTGTGGGTCTACACATGGGTCGGTATCGCGATCGTGTCGGCGTTCGTCTTCCCGATCTGGCACTGGCTCGACCCGTTCTCGACGCTCCACGACATCGGTGCGCGCGTCCTTCGGTCGGTCGGACTGGGCAGCTGGGACGCTGCCGACTACCCGGCGTGGCTCGGGCGTTGGCCGGCGGTCGCCGCCATGGCGTTCGTCATCTGGCTCGAGATCGTCCTGCTCGGCGGGATCGGCCGGACGTTGTTCATCGTCGTCGTGGCCTACACGGCATTCACCCTCGCGATGATGGCCCAGTTCGGGCGCGACACGTGGCGGGCGAATGGCGAGGTGTTCAGCGTGTGGTTCCGGTTGCTCAACCGGCTGGCGCCGATCGGACTGGCGGACGAAGAGGGCCGAGTGAAACGCCGTCCGTTCGCCGGCGGCCTGCTCGAAGGTGGCTGGACGCGCGCGGATGTCGTGCTCATCGCGTTGGCCACGGGATCGATCCTGTTCGACGGGATCTCGCAGACGACGCCGTGGTTCGAGGTCTTCGGGGCGCCGGCGGCCCCGATGTTGACTCTCCAGCTGGCGGCCTTCCTCGGCCTTGTCGCGGCAGCGGCGCTCGGGGTGGCGGCGCTCGTCGGCGTCGCGTCGACCGCGGCCGGTCTTCTGCCAATCGCCGTGGGCTACCTCGTGGCCCACTACCTGACGTACCTGCTGATCGACGGTCAGCGAATCTTCATCGCGATTTCCGATCCCCTCCAGACCGGGGCGAACATCTTCGGGACCGCGTTCTACCAGCCGACTGCCGGGTTCCTCTCGCCCGGCCTGGTGTGGACGACCCAGCTGATCGCCGTCGTCGGGGGCCACATGATCGGCGCCTGGGGCGGGCATCTCGCGGCCGCTCGCGGGGCCGGCCCGGATGTCAGGCTGCGCCATAGTGCCCGCCTGCGCCAGGTACCGCTGGCTGTGGTCATGGTCGCGTTGACGACGATCACGCTGTGGTCGCTCGGCCAGTCGATCGTCGTGACGGAGGAGGCCGCGATCGTGACGGGCGCGGCATACCCGGTCGCATGAAGTTCCGAGCGAACGTCGAAACCACCGGCAAGACCACGATGGGATTCCAGGTGCCGCCGGAGATCGTCGAGAAGCTGGGCGCCGGCAAGAGGCCGCCGGTCCGGGTGACGATCAACGGCTACACGTACCGCAGCACGGTGGCGCCGATGGGCGGCGTGTTCATGATGGGCTTGAGTGCAGAGAACCGCGCCGGCGCGAAGGTTACCGGGCCAGGGGTGATCGATGTCGACTTTGAGCTCGACACGGCACCGCGCGAAGTCACGGTGCCGCCGGATTTCGCGAAGGCGCTCGCCGCCGAGCCCGCCGCGAAGAAGACATTCGACGGACTGTCGTACAGCAACAAGTCCTGGCACGTGCTCCAGATCCAGGGCGCAAAGACGGACGAGACGCGCCAGCGCCGCATCGCAAAGTCGGTCGAGGCGTTGCGCGAGGGCCGGATCCGCTAGGCGCGCCGGGTGCCTCTACGGCAGCTCGAGGATCGAGACGATGTTCCCCGCCGGGTCCTTGAACCAGGCAATCGCCGGGCCTTGACCTCGTGAGATCCCCTTCTTGTCCTGCCCGAAGTCCGGCCCGTAGTGCTCGAACTTGACGCCCTTCGCCGTTAGCTGGTCGACCGCCTTCTCGACGTCCGGCACCGGGAAGTTCAGGACCGTGTAGGTCGCCGGCTGGTGGTTCTCCTTCGGGTAGACGAAGACGTTCGCGCCGCCGGCGAGATGCAACTCCAGGGTCCCCATCGGGCCGTCCGCAACGTCGACACCAAGTGTCTTGCCGTAGAAGTCCTTGGCCTTCGCGAGATCGTCAACCGAAAAGCCCGAGAAGGCCTTGCTCTGCTTGAACATCGATGTCTCCTCCGAGTCGGCACCCCATGTGCCACCGAGTTGCCAATCTTGCATCCCCGGACAGTTGGACGGACTCAATCGCCCAATCTCATCGCCCGCGGCATGCCTTGCCGCACGAACGCACGGCGGGAGCTGCGGGTCAAGACCGGCCAGCAAGGCGGATAGCGCTCCGAGGGTGACAGATAGGGAGTAAGCGCGCCTAGGTTGCGCTGCCGACGGCCACCCGTCCCCGCGGACCAGGAACCCACTCGCCGAGCGGGCGTACCTCGGAGAGGCGCGACACGATCGCCGGGTCGAGCGCCTCGGCCGCGGCAACCGCAGTCTCGATCGCGGTCAGGCACAGGATGCCCTCGGCAGTCGCGGCGTGGCGGATCTCCGCCGCGTCGCGGACCGCGCCGGAGCGCGGGGTCGGCGTGTTGACGACGAGCCGGACCTCGCCCGACGCGACGAGGTCGAGGATCGCGACCTCGCCGGCGGCCTCGTTCGCCGCCTCGCCGAGCTTCGCGACAGCGCCAGCCTCGAACCCCGCCGCAGCGAGTGCGGCCCGCGTCCCGGGCGTGGCCGCGAGCGAGTAGCCCGCCGCCGTGAGACCGGCCGCCAGGCGCGGCAACAAGCCCTTGTCCCGGTCGGCGATCGTGAGGAGCGCGAGGGCACCCTCGCCGTCCGAGCCCGCCCTCGGCGGGACGAGCGATGCACCCAACAGCGCCTTGGCCATTGCCACTCGCGGATCTGTGTGAATCCCGATGACCTCGCCGGTCGACTGCATCCCCGGACCCACCGACGGGTCGACGCCCCGCAGCTTCGCGGTCGAGAACGCCGGCGCCTTGACCGCGACAAATGGCGGTGGTGCGAGCAGTCCCCCACTCCAGCCGAGCTCCTCGAGCGTCGCGCCGAGCGCAATCCGGACGGCGAGCTCGACCATCGGGACGCCGGTCACCTTCGACATGAACGGCACCGTGCGCGAGGCGCGGGGGTTGACCTCGATGAGATACACGCCGTCGTCGCGGACGATGAACTGGGCGTTGACGAGGCCCTTCGCGCCCAGCGCGAGGACGACCCGCTCCATCGAGGCGACGATCAGATCGACGTCACCCTCCGACACCGTCTGGGGCGGGAAGAGTCCCACCGAGTCGCCGCTGTGGACACCCGCCCGCTCGACGTGCTCGAGGAGGCCCGGGATGAGGACCGCCACGCCATCCGACACGGCGTCGACGTCGACTTCGACGCCCTCGAGATAGCGGTCGATCCGGACCGGCCGATCGGGATCGACGACGGTCGCCGCCGCGAGCTGCCGGACGAGATCCTCGGGCGAGTAGCAGAAATCGATCGCGAGACCGCCGAGGACGAACGACGGCCGGACGATGACCGGGTAACCGATCCGCTCGGCGAGCGTCAGCGCCTCCTCGACGCTATGGGCCACCCCGCCCTCCGGCTGCGGGATCCCGAGCCGGTCGAGGAGGGCGGCGAACCTGGTCCGGTCCTCGGCCTGGTCGATCGCCTCGAGGTCGCTGCCGAGGAGCGGCACTCCGCTCGCGGCGAGCGGCGCGGCGAGGTTGAGCGGCGTCTGGCCGCCGTAGGCCACCATGGCGGGGAGAAGCGCTTCCCCGTCCGCCGTCTCGGCATCGATGACCGATCGCACGCTCTCGGGGTCGAGCGGCTCGAAGTACAGCCGCGACGACGCGTCGAAGTCCGTCGATACGGTTTCCGGATTCGAGTTGATCATCACCGCCCGCCAACCGGCGCGCCGGAGCGTGTCGGCCGCGTGGACCGCGCAGTAGTCGAACTCGATCCCCTGGCCGATCCGGACCGGGCCGCTGCCGATGACGAGCGCCGCCGGACGTTCGACCGGCGGCGCCTCCGGCGGTGAGCCCGCCGCGGCGTACGTCGAGTAGAAGTACGGGGTCTCGGCCGCGAACTCGGCCGCGCAGGTGTCGACCATCGCGTAGCCGGGCCGGAGGCGGAGGGCGAGACGCGCTGCGCGAAGGGCATCGGACGACACGCCGGCGATCGCCCCGAGCTCCCGGTCACCGAATCCGGCCCGCTTCACCGTCGCGAGGAGCGTCGCAGCTTCGGCATCGCGCGGATCGGAAAGACGCGTTCCGAATGCCCGCACCTCCGCCTCGAGGGCCACGTTCCGGTGGAGCTCCCCGACGAACCACGGCGCGATCCCGGTCGCGTCCTGGATCACCGCATCCGGCACGCCCCGCCGCAGGAGGCCGAGGATCCGCCACAACCGGCTGTCGGACGGCTCGAGGAAGCGGCGCAGCACGATCGGTGCGGCGGACCGCTGCGCGAAACGGGTCGACTCGCACGCCTGGCCTGCCTCGTCGAGCCAGTGGATCGGGTCGTCCTCGTCAGGGTTACCCGCATACACCGCGGCGAGGTAGTCGAACGCGGCGCTCCACGACGGGTCCTCGGCGAGCGGTCCCGCGCCCGCCTGCTCGAGCCCGCGGAGCGCCTTGTTGAGTGCGGATCCGAAGGTCCGGTCGATCGCCATGACTTCGCCGGTCGCCTTCATCTGTGAGCCGAGCGTTCGGTCGGCGCCCGGGAACTTGTCGAACGGGAAGCGCGGCAGCTTGACGACGACGTAGTCGAGCGCCGGCTCGAACGCGGCGACAGTCGTGCCCGTGACGACGTTCGGGATCTCCGCCAGCGTGCGTCCTATGGCGATCTGCGCGGCGACTCGCGCGATCGGATAGCCGGTCGCCTTCGACGCGAGTGCCGACGACCGCGACACGCGCGGGTTCACCTCGATGACCGCGTACTCGGTCGAGTCGGGCGACAGCGCGAACTGGACGTTGCAGCCGCCCTCGACCCCGAGCCCGCGGATGATCGCGAGCGCGGCACTGCGTAATCGCTGGTGGACCGCGTCGGTCAGCGTCTGGACCGGGGCGACGACGATCGAGTCGCCGGTGTGGACGCCGAGCGGGTCGACGTTCTCCATCGAGCACACGGCGATGCACGTGTCCTCCGCGTCGCGCATCACCTCGTATTCGATCTCCTGCCAGCCGACGAGGCAGCGCTCGACCATGACCTGGCCGATCGGGCTCGCCCGCAGGCCGGCGCGGATTCGCTCGCGGTACGCGTCCTCGGTTCCGACGATCCCGCCGCCCGTTCCCCCGAGCGTGTACGCGGGACGGACGATGGCCGGCAGGCCGATCTCGGCGAGCGCGGCGTCAGCCGAGGCCTGTCGCTCTGCCGCAGTCGCGCCCTCGACGATCGCGCTGGGCGCATACGGCTGGCCGATCCGGTCGAGCAGGTCGCGGAACAGTTCGCGATCCTCGGCCATCCGGATCGCCTCGAGCGGCGTGCCGAGCATCCTCACGCCGTACCGATCGAGGATTCCCGCGTCGGCGAGCTGGGTCGCGAGGTTGAGTGCCGTCTGGCCACCGAGTCCCGCGAGCAGGCCGTCCGGTCGCTCCCGCTCGATGACTGCCGCGACCGCGTCGACGGTGAGCGGCTCGAGGTACACCGCGTCCGCGACCTGCGAGTCGGTCATGATCGTCGCCGGATTCGAGTTCACGAGGATCGTCCGAACGCCCTCGGCCCTGAGGGCGCGGCAGGCCTGCGTGCCGGCATAGTCGAACTCGGCAGCCTGGCCGATGACAACCGGCCCGGATCCGAGGATCAGGACGGACTCGGGCCTCTCCGTCACGGGCCGCATCCTGCCTGCCCGCGCACAGCCGTATTCCAAGAAGGATTAGCGGGCCGGCAATCCGACCGTCGGGCGCCCGAACCGAGCAGCATTATGGCGTCTCCACGCATGACGAAGCGGCCGAGACGCCTCCCCGATGGGCCCACGCGGCTGCGCAATCCTTCTGTGCGTACGCGGGCTGCCCCATGAGCCTTGACCTCATCGGCCGCGCGCGGAGGCCGCGGCCACGAAGCGGTCGAAGACCGCGAGCGCGTCGAGCGGCCCCGGCGCGCCCTCGGGGTGGTACTGGACCGTCTCGATCGGCTTGTCCCGGTGCCGCAGGCCCTCCACAGATCCGTCGTTGAGGTTCACCTGGCTGACACGGAAGCCGCTCGCCGGGTCGAGCGTCCCGCCAACGACCTGGACCTCGTGGTTCTGGGCCGTCACCTGGACGATCCCGGTCTCGACGTCGCGGACCGGGTGGTTCGCCCCGTGATGCCCGAACCGGAGCCGGCGCGTCTCCGCGCCCGCGGCGCGTCCGACGATCTGGTGGCCGAGGCAGATGCCGAGCAACGGGCGGCCGTCGTCGATCGCGGCCCGGGCGAGCGCGACGGGGCCGGCGAGCCGGGCCGGATCGCCCGGGCCGGGCGACAGGACGAGGCCGTCGACGTCCGGACGCAGCGCATCGGCCGCGGACGCGGTGTGCGGCAGCACCCGGACCCGGGCGCCGCGCCGCCGAAGGCTCGACACGATGTTCGCCTTGAGCCCGAAGTCGAGGATCGCGACGAGCGGCCCACCTTCAGACAGCTCGCCGATCTCGGTGACGGCCGCCGGCGACACCTGGCCGACGAAGTCCTGGTCCTCCCAGCGTGCGACGGCCGCGGCTGCGGCGACGGCTGCCGACTCGACGATCTCGCCGGGCGCAGTGAGGATCGCGCGGAGGCTGCCCGTCGTTCGGAGGTGTCGCGCGAGCGCCCGCGTGTCGACGCCGGCGATCGCGGGGATCCCCGCCTGCCGCAGGAGCGTCGCGAGCTGCCGCGCGTCGTCCAGGACTGCGGCCGTCGCATTCCCGACCACGAGACCGCGCAGCCACGGACGGAGGGATTGATCCTCGTCGAGCAACCGGCCGTAGTTGCCGATCAGTGGATAGGTCATCACGACGATCTGGCCGGCATAGGACGGGTCCGTGCAGACCTCCTGGTAGCCGGTCTGGCTCGTGTTCACGACGAGGTCGCCTCCGGCGGCCAGTGCCGCGCCGAAGGCGATGCCGGGGAACACCGTCCCGTCTTCGAGCGCCAGGAGGGCGGGGCCCAGGTCGCCGATTCGGGGGTCGACGATCGAGTCGGGTCGGGGTCGGGGCGGGACGATCATGGGGATGCCCGGCGGGCCGTTCGAAAAAAGTCGTCGCGAGCCGAAAAAAATCCACCGGCCCTCGGGGCGCGGTGGCAGGTCGCAGGCATGGTCGTCGAGCCTCCTTCCCGGCCTCACGGGACCGGTACGCCGGCCTCACAGGACCAGCCGCAAAGGACGCCCGAAGCGTAGCACGGCACGGCGCGGCGAACGGGATCGCCGCGCGCGTAACGTGATCGGGGGCCGCATTGACCGTGCCGCCACTGGCGGCGTCATCTGCGGCGGGCGGCGGCGGCCCGCGGTCGCGGCATCGAGGGCCAGCGCGCCGGCTGACGTTCTCGCGTACCGTGCGGGGTATGAAGCGTCCCGCCATCCTGCTTGGGGCAATCACCTTGATCGTCGCGGCTTGCTCCACCGCGGGGGCCTCGCCGTCATCGTTGCCATCGCCGACAACGACCCGAACGCCCGTCCCGAGCGTCCCGCCAACTCCCACTTCGACCGTCGCACCCACCGCCCCACCGAGCCCAGGCTGGGCGCGACTCGACGTGGGCGCGAGTCCGGCTCGCCGAGAGGACCACACGTGGACGGTCGACGCGGGGTCGGGAACCGCCTGGCTGTTCGGCGGCCGCGACGGCGGCACGCTCTTCGACGACCTGTGGGCATACGACCTCGCCTCGGACCGGTGGACGCGGGCCGAACCGTCCGGCGACGCGCCGGCTGCCCGGTTCGGGCATACCGGGACATGGGTGGACGGCGTGGGCCTCGTCGTCTGGAGCGGGCAGTCGGGTGGCGACTTCTTCGACGACATCCATGCGTACGACCCGGCAACGAACCGCTGGACGCGCCTGGCGGACGAGGGTGCGGTCCCCGATGGGCGCTACGGGTCGTGCGCCGCGCTCGGGCCGGACGGACGGCTGTGGATCAGCCACGGCTTCACGTTTTCGGGCCGGTTCGCCGACACTCGCGCGTATGACTTTGCGGCCCGGGCCTGGGCCGAGGTGACGCCCAGGGAGGCGGGCCCCGTCAAGCGCTGCCTCCACGACTGCGTCTGGTCACCGGACGGTCGGCTCGTGCTCTATGCCGGACAGACGAACGGAGTCGCCGCCCTCGGCGACCTGTGGACGCTCGATCCGGCCGGGGGCTGGACCGAGGCCGCGGCCCCGGAGCCTCCGGCGCGCCAGCTCTACGCCCTCGCGGCGACCGGCTCGATCGGATGGGTCTTCGGCGGACGCGGCGCCGATGGCAAGGTGCTCGACGACCTCTGGACACTCGAGCTTGAAACCCTCGACTGGCAACGGGCGCAACTTGCCGGCGAAGGCCCGGAGGGCCGCGCGGGGGCGACGCTCATCGCGGACCCGGCACGTTCCAGGCTGTTGCTGTACGGCGGAGTCGGCGCAGCCGCGCTTGCGGACACCTGGCAGCTGACGAACATCGGCGGGTGACCACCAATCGAGTGGTGAGCCCGGAAGGATTCGAACCTTCAACCAAGTGATTAAGAGTCACTTGCTCTACCGTTGAGCTACGGGCCCAGGATTTCACGCTCGTTTAGAGCGGATGACTGGTCGGCCGCTACAGCGCTCGTACAGCCGATGATTGGACCTTGCGACTGACCCAATCGGAGGACGACGGCGATGCCATCAAAAGCACCGACCAGCCGCGCGCAGTCTACCGCAACGACTGACATCGAGGCCAACGCGGCCTCGTTCAGTCGACACCTTCGCGCGGCGAACAAGGCGCCCGCGACAATCCACGTCTACCTCGACGCGGCGGCTCGCCTCGACGCCTTCGTGGCCTCGAAGGGAATGCCTCGCGCTGTTGGCGCAATCCGACGCGAACCTGTCGAAGCGTTCATCGAGGACCAGCTGGCGCGGCTCAAGCCCGCGTCGGCGGCGAACCGCTACCGAAGCCTCCAGCAGTTCTTCCGCTGGCTCGTCGACGAGGGCGAGATCCGCGAGTCACCCATGGCCCGGATGAAGCCGCCTGCGATCCCGGAGACTCCCCCACCCGTCCTCCGGGACGAGCAGCTCAAGAAGCTCCTCGACACCGCGTCGGGCCGGACTTCGATGAGCGCCGGGACGCGGCGATCATCCTCCTCCTCGTCGGCACCGGGATCGGGAGAGACTGGGACCATGAGGTCGCAGTCGTCCTCGGCAAGGGCCGGCGGCCCCGGCGGTCAGCGTCCCGTCGCGGCGGGCGAGACGGCGACGTAGATCGTCACGAGCGGCTCGTCCGAGATCGCCCACAGGACATGCCGGGCGCCGACCGGCGTGATCACCGCATCGCCGCCCCGCAGCGGGATCCGCTCACCGTCCTCGAGCAGGATCCCTTCCCCGCTGAGGACGAAGTGAACCTCCGGTACGTCATGAGCCTCCTGGAGGGCCTCGAGGTCGGCGTCGGTCGGCAGGCCCTTGAACGCGGCGACCCCGACCCCGATGCCCGCGGGGCCGGCACGGCGCACGAGCCGCCACACGTCGTGGAGCTCGGACAACTCCGGGCTCACGTCGTCCCTGTTGACCTTGATCGCCATATCCGCATCGCCTCCCTTGCGCCGCCCGAGACCTGCCGAGTGACGCATCCTTCGTCGCCGACCCGTACCCGCACTATGACCGACTACGGGCGGCCGACGCCGTCCACTGAGAGAGACGCCCGCGACGGATGGGTGCTGTCGCGCTACGCGTCGTCTCGTTGCCCGCGACCGCGAGGCGGACCTGGACGGCCGGACTCAGCGGCCCGGAGCGTCGAGCGCGTCGATCTTGGCGACCTTGCGACCGGAGTCGCCGCCCTGGAACACCGCGTCGAGCCAGTGGTCCACCAGGAGTCGCGCCACGTCGGCACCGATGACCTTGCCGCCGAGACATAGCACCTGAGCGTTGTTCGAGGCCATCGCCCGTTCGGCGGAATAGGGATCGACGACCGGCGCGGCTCGGACGCCGGGAACCTTGTTCGCGACGATGGCCATGCCAAGACCGGTGCCGCAGACGAGCACGGCGCGCTCGGTCTCGCCCGCGGCGACGGCCCTCGCGACTACCACAGCCACATCCGGGTAGTCGATCGGGTCCTCGGACGCCACTCCGAAGTCGACGACCTCGTGCCCGCGCGACTCGAGGTGCCGCCGGACGGACTCCTTGAGCTGGAACCCGTTGTTGTCCGCACCGACCGCGATCCTCACCCGTCTACCTCCAATCCACACTGTCAGCATACGAGTCTAGACGTGTGTACTATCGCTCCCCGCTAATGTTGCCCGCAGGAGGTCCGGGGGATGGTCGGTGTCGTCGACGCTCAGGGCCATCGACGGGTGGACGCCACGCTCCTGGAGTCGTTCGTCGGGGCCCTCTTCCGCGGCGCCGGCGTCCGGGACGACAATGCGGCCCGGCTCGCAGAGATCATTGTCGGCACCGATCTGCGCGGAGCGTACTCCCACGGCTGTGCCCTCGCCTCCGGCTACCTCGACAGGATGCTCAAGGGCGAGATCGATCCTGCCGGCCGCCCGCGCGTCGTCCGCGAGCGGGGGGCCGTCCTCGTCGTCGACGCCGGCAACAGCCTCGGGCACCTCGCCGTCGCATTCTCGATGGAGCGAGCGGTCGAGCGGGCGGCCGACACGGGCGTCGCGGCGGTGGCGGTGGGCGGGAGCAATCACTGCGGCGCGATGGGGTACTACCCGATGATCGCGCTGCGGCACGGGATGATCGGCCTCGCGACAACGAACGGACTGCCGACGATGGCCTGGTTCGGCGGGCTCGACCGGATCCTGTCGATCAACCCGGTCGGCATCGCAATCCCCGCCGGGGAAGAATCGCCGATCGTCATCGACACCTCGTTCGGCGCCGTCGCGCGCGGCAAGATCGCCATCCACGCACAACTCGGGCGGCCGCTGCCCGAGGGCTGGGCGACGGACAAGGACGGCAACGCGACGATCGACCCGGCCGCCGCCCTCGAAGGCCTCATCCAACCGGCCGGCGGATACAAGGGCACGAGCATGGCCCTCGTCATGGGCATCCTCTCGGCCCTGCTGTCGGGAGCCGCGTACGGGACCGAATTGGGCGACTTCGTCAAGGGTGCGACCGCCGGTGCCGACGGCCAGTTCGTCCTCGCCATCGACGTCGCTGCGTTTGAGGATCCGGCCCGGTTCCGGGCGCGGATGGACGGCATCATCCGCCAGATCCATGCGAGCCGCCCCGCCCCCGGCGTTGACCGGATCTACCTGCCCGGTGAGCGCGCCGCCGAGACGGAGCGACGATATCGGGCGGAGGGCGTTCCCCTGACCGACGGGACACGCCGGGCCCTGGCCGACATCGCCGTCCGCGTCGGCGTCGACCCGGCGCCCGTCCAATGACCCTCGTCCGCGATCTGCCCGACAGACCTACCCGGAGGATCCGATGAAGCGGCCAGAGCCGGGACAGACGATCGATGAAGCATACCGAGCGCGTTTTCCGGGCTCGCGCGCCCTCTACGAGCGTGCTCTCCAGTTGATGCCGTCGGGTATCAATCACGACGTCCGACGGATCGCGCCCTTTCCCGTCTACGTCGACCATGCGAAGGGCTCGCGCAAGTGGGATGTCGACGGGAACGAGATCATCGACTTCGCGGTCGGTCACGGCGCACTCATCCTCGGTCACGGCCACCCGAGGGTCCTCGAGGCGATCCTCGAGCAGTCGGCCAAGGTCACCCACGCCTCGGCCCCGACGGCGACCGAGATCCGCTGGGCGGAGCTCGTCACGACCCTTGTGCCGTGTGCGGAACGGGTCCGCTTCGTACTGAGCGGCACCGAGGCGACGATGCTCGCCATGCGCCTCGTCCGCGCGTACACGGGCAAGTCGATCATCGTCCGGATCGACGGGCACTTCCACGGCTGGCACGACTACGCCATGTTCCATTTCCTGCCGCCGTTCGACGTCGTGTCGTCGGCGGGCGTGCCGGCGGAGATCGGCGAGACGCTGCGCTTCGTTCCACTCGACGACCTCGACGCGCTCCAGCGGGCACTGTCGAGCGGCGACGTCGCGGGCGTCATCCTCGAGCCGGACGGCCCGGTCGTGGGGACCGTCCCGGTACGTCCGGGCTACCTCCAGGGTGTGCGCGACCTGACGCGCCGGTACGACGTCCCGCTCATCTTCGACGAGGTCGTGACCGGGTTCCGGCTGTCGCCGGGCGGTGCCCAGCAGTACTTCGGTGTCACGCCGGACCTCGCCACGTTCGCGAAGATCGTGGGAGGCGGCGTGCCGTCGGGTGCCGTGGCCGGGCGGGCGGATATCCTCGACGGGATCGCGTATCGCGACGACTCGGAGTGGAATCGCCGCAGCCGCGTCACCCACATGGGGACCTACAGCGCCCACCCCGTCGCGGCCGCCGCGGGCAGCACGGCACTGGAATTGCTCGCGGACGGGACGGTCCAGGATTACACAGCTGAACTCGGCGATCGCCTCCGGACGGGGATCAACGCTGCTCTCGCCGACGCGGGTGTCGCGGGCTGGGCATACGGGTTCCGGTCCTGCTTCCGGGTCATCCTCGGCGACCCGGACGACCTGCCGTACACGCACGATCCGGAGGAGTTTCGGGCCGGCGTTCCGGTTCCGCGCCTCCTCGCCGGGATGCGTCCGCTCATCAAGAGTGCGCTCCACAAAGCACATTTCCTCGAGGGCATCGACATCATCGCCGGGAACCACGGGTGGCTCACCGCGGCGCACACGACCGCCGATGTGGATGCGGGCGTCGAGGCGTATGCCCGGGCCGTCCATCGGGTCGTCGCCGAGGGAACGCTCAAGACGATCGAGTCGAAAACCGTGTCCGCCTCCGCCAGAGCCTGACTCGTGGCCCGCCGCCCGGCTGACGATGCCGGTGTGCGCGCCGCCCTTCGCGACCCGGTCCTCCGCGTCCAATTCGCCGGCCAGGCGATCAGCGCCACCGGGAGCTGGATGAACCATGTCGCTCTCGGCTGGCTGGCGCTGAAGCTCACCGGATCTGCGCTGGCCATCGGGGTCGTCATGGCCCGCGCGCACGATCCCGATCTTCATTCTCTCGCTGCCCGCCGGTGTGATCGCGGACCGCTTCGAACGGGCGCGACTCACGAGCGCGTTCCGGTCCTTGTGAGGGTGCCCGGCGTGGCGGTCGCCTGCCTATACAGGTATGCTCACGACTCGAGCACCGACACTGGAGGCCCCCGCTGACTATGGCAGTCGACATCATCGTGCCCGAGGTCGGCGAGGTCGGCATGGAAGTGACCTTCGTAGCCTGGCTGAAGAACGAGGGCGATCACGTCGAGGAGGGCGAACTGCTCTTCCAACTCGACACGCAGAAGACGATGCTCGACGTGGAAAGCGTCGGTTCCGGAACGCTATCGGGCATCCAGGCGCGACCCGGCGATCTGGTGGCTCCCAAGCAAGTGATCGCGCGTTTGGCGGCTCCAGGGGAGACGCTCGACCTGGCATCGACGACCAGCGCGACGGCGGTGGATGCCGCCGAAACGACGGGTGCGGCCACGACCACGGCAGCGAGCGCGAGTGCGGTGGCCGTAGACACGGTGACCGGCGGGATCAGCCCACGGGCACGGCGACTGGCGAAGCAGCTCGCTGTCACGCTCGACGGAGTACGCGGCTCCGGGCCAGGCGGTATCGTGACCGAGTCGGACGTCCGCGCCGCGGTCGCCTCGCCCGATGCGCAGCTAGACGCGGACGCGGAGCGACGCGAGCGGACACGCCAGGCAGTGGCCCGTATGACGAGCGACTCCTGGCAGCGGATCCCCCACTTCTATCTGTCCGTCGATGCAGAGGTGACGGCAGGCCTCGAGGTCACGCGTCCCACGACGCTCGTATGTGCCGCGATCGCCCGCGCCATTCGCGAACACCCCGAGTGCAACCTCGAGTGGGCGGGGGACGCGCCGGTGCGCCGAGGCTCGGTGGACCTCGGGATCCTCGTCGACACGCCGGCCGGCCTCATCCTGCCCGCCGTCCGCGGGGCGGACTTGCTGACGATCGCGGATCTCACCGCGGCCATCGCGGCGGCAGCGGAGCGGGCACGGATAGGTACGCTCCGGGCGGACGACTTCGGCGCACGAAGCCTGTCGGTGTCCAACCTCGGGATGCACGCCGTGGATCGTTTTGGCGGTGTCATCGCCACCCCGGATCCGCTCCTGCTGACGGTGGGACGGACGCGGGTCGAACCCCGACGCGAGGGTGACGGCTGGCGTCCGGCGACCATCGTCACGCTCACGCTGTCGGTGGACCACCGGGCGCTCGACGGTGCTGCAGCGGCGCGGCTGCTGACGACCCTCGAGGGCCTCCTCGGCGACCCGAGCTGGCTCAGTGCAGGTGTGGACCGACCATGAGGACGATCACGTTCGATACGACCCGCGAGATCGCGGCCGTCGACATCACCGATCTGCTGACCGCCGACCTGGCGGATCTGCCCGACGGCTTTGTGTGGATCTCGTGCCCGCACACAACCGGGGCGTTGATCCTGTGCGAGTCGGACCCCGAGATGCTCAGCGACATCGAGCGGGTGGCAGGAGGGCTGCTCGCCCCGTACGAACCGTTCAGCCACCGCAAGAACGACAACCCGAACGCGGCGGCGCACCTGTTCTCGAGTCTCATGGGAACGCAACTCGTCCTGCCGGTCGCGTCGGGAGCGCTGCACCTTGGGACGTACCAGCGGCTCATCTTCGTGGAGCTCGACGGGCCCCGGTCGCGTCGGCTCGAACTCTCACCCATCGCTCCCTCGGCCTGAGGTAATCGACATGACGGCGGCCGGCACGACCGTCGGCTTCATCGGCCTCGGCGTCATGGGCGAGTCAATGGCCCGCACACTCCTCCGTGCGGGCCATCGACTGCTCATCTACTCGCGATCCCGGGGGCCGGTGGATCGACTCGCGGCCGACGGTGCCGTGCCGGCGGGCTCGTCGGCCGGAGTCGCCGCGGATGCCGATATCGTCGTGACGATGCTCCCCGACGACGCTGCGGTGGTGGAGGTGATCGAGCGGGACATCATCGCGGCGCACGCTATCCGCCCCGGAGCGCTCATCGTCGACATGAGCACGACCTCCCCGGCCACTGCCGTTCGGGTCGGCACCGCCGTGACCAGCACCGGCGGGGCGTTCGTCGACGCCCCGGTCTCAGGTGGCCAGCAGGGCGCGCTCGACGGAACCCTCTCGATCATGGTCGGCGGAGACGCCGCGGATGTCGCCCGCGCGATGCCCCTGTTCGAGGTCCTCGGAACGCACGTCGCCCACGTCGGCCCGGTCGGCTCCGGTCAGACCGCGAAGGCGTGCAACCAGCTCGTCGTGCTCGGCACGATGGAGATCGTGGCCGAGGCCCTCGTCCTCGCAGCGGCTGCCGGGCTCGATGCGGCTGCCGTCCGCGCGATGATGCTGGCCGGGCTCGCCTCGAGCACGATCCTCGACCGTGCCGGCCGGCGCATGCTCGAGCGCGACTTCGAACCGGGCGGACGCGCCGAATTCCACCTCAAGGACATCGCCGTGGTCCGCAGCGTCGCCGCTCGAACCGGGGCGCAGGTCCCGGCATTCGAGGCCGCCGCCGCTGCGCTCGAACGGCTCGTCGCGAACGGACACGGGGGTCTCGACCACGCCGCGCTCGTCACGATCCTCGAAGCCCAGGCCGGAACCACTGTCGGAGGAAAACGCGATGAGTGATCGCCGAGCGGACGGAGCGACGGTGACGGACGCCGCCTCGGCCCGCCTGTATGAACTGCCCGGTCGGCACTGGAAGCTCGTCCTGGGGCCAGAGAACAGCGGGTCGTCGCGGTTGACGATGGCGATCGCGACGTTCCCGCCCGGTTCCGCGCCCGAGGGCCACGCCCACCCGGTCGAAGACGAGGTCGTCTACGTGCTGTCCGGGCGCGGCTGGATCGTCCTGCCGGACGGCTCGGCGCGCATCGAATCCGGGTCCGCCTACCACATCCCTGCCGGTGTCGTTCACGGCGCGGTGAATGACGGGATCGAGCCTCTCGCGCTTCTGTGCGTGTTCAATCCGCCGGTGATTCCAGGTTCGTACGAGGACTGACGCACTGAGGCCGGCCGGAGAAGCGTTGTACAACACCATCTAGACACGTATAGATGAGTAGGGTAGGGTTCGCGAGACCCCGCGACATTCGTGGTCTCGCAGATCACCATCGGAGGAGGAGCTTCGGTATGGCCATGAGAGGATCGCCCCGTCTGATCGCGATCGCGATCGTCGGAGCACTCGTCGCCGCGTGCACCACGACGACTGCCAGTCCAGTGCCGACAACGTCGACACCTTCCGGCCCCGTGTCGACACCGGCCCCGACCCCGGACGATCGACGGGTCGAGATCAGGTTCGCCAACTGGTTCTACCAGGGCGGGATGGAATCCGTCTACAACGGCTACATCGCCGACTTCGTGGCCGCCGAGCAGCGTGTCACCGGTGTCAAGGTCGAGACGACCCCGTTCGTCCGCTATCACGACGTGCTCAATGTCCAGATCGGCGGCGGGAATGCACCGAACGTCGCGTGGATCAACGCGTCCGTCGGCCCCCAGTACGTGAACTCAGGCAGGCTGCTCGATCTGTCACCATACATCGCCGAGATCCCCGACTACGACCTTGACGACTTCGGTGAGAATGTGCTCGCGCCCTGGAAGAACGGGAACGAGCTGGTGGCTCTCCCGTTCACCAACGCGGGTAACGTCGTCTTCTACAATAAGGACATCTTTGCCGCGGCAGGGGTGCCGACCCCGCTGGACCTCCTCGCCGAGGGCCGGTGGGACTGGGAGAACGTGAGAGAGACGGCGCGCCTGATCAAGGCGAGTGGAACCGCCGATTGGGGCTTCCTCAACAACAACAATATCTTCACGCTCGGGTTCCGGAACCTCGTCGAAGTCTGGTCCGCGCATGGTGCGGCCCCGTGGTCGACGGACGGCAAGACCTGCACGTTCAACTCGCCGGAAGCGATCCGGGCGACCCAGCTGTACCACGACATGATCTTCACGGACCGCAGCCACCCGACGCCGGATGTCACCGCCGACTTCAAGGCGGGAAACATCGCGATGGTGATGGGGCGCTCGGGCCAGATCGGTGGAGCGCTCGGGGACGCGACATTCGCGTGGGACATCATGCCCCTGCCGAGTGGTCCGGCCGGGTTCGTTCCGTCACGCGCCCAGAACGGGATCGCCGTGTTCGCCGAAGCCCCGAACGCCGACCTCGCCGCGCGGTTCGTGGTCTCGACGCTGACCAAGGAGCAGGCTGCGAAGTTCTCCGTGAATTCGCCGTCGGCCCGGCAATCGGTCGCCAACCTTGACGCCATCGCCGGTGTCACGCCGTATCTCACCCGCGAGCAGGTCGAACGGGCGATCATGCCGGAGCTCACGTCGGAGAAGTTCGTGTTCGAGTACTCGCACGCGAACTACGCGGCGGTGGAACGCAACGCCAATGTCGTCTTCGGCGGAAAGATCTGGGTCGAAGGGGCTGACGTCAAAGCCGGGCTCGACGAGGTCTGCGGCAATGTCCAGGACCTGATGGCGCCATAGCGTCGCGACTTCCGAGGAACGTGACCGATACGACGAAGCGGCCATACCCGGCTACCGATCACGGCGGTAGTTAGGATGGCCGCTCCGCCTCTTCTCCCACCCACTCGTCGTTTCAGCCCGCTGCATCTGTCGCTCCGGCGGCGTGAAGCGGCGGCCGGGATCCTCTTCATCGCTCCCCAGTTCCTCGGGTTCGGGGTGTTCGTCGGGGGCCCGCTCGTCGCGATCTTCTTCTTCAGCTTCTTCGACTGGAGCATCCTCTCGGGGCAGC
The DNA here is from genome assembly GCA_964626755.1 of uncultured Anaerolineaceae bacterium. GTDB lineage: Bacteria > Chloroflexota > Limnocylindria > Limnocylindrales > CSP1-4 > JACDAV01. The sequence goes on from CAZVGO010000014.1 coordinate 95,581, forward strand.
TCAACTTCATCGGCCTCGCGAACTATGTGCGGTTGGCGGAAAGCGAGGAGGTGGCTCGCGTCGCGCGAACGACGATCATCTTCGGCCTGGGCTTCGTGCCTCTGACCGTCGGACTCGGACTCGTCCTTGCCCTCGCGCTCAATCGCCAGTCCCGGATCTCGTTGTTGCTGCGATCCGCGTATTTCCTGCCCCTCGTGGTCAGCCTCGCTGCCTGGACGGTCGTCTGGCGTCTCGTCCTGCAGTCGAACGGCCCCTTCAACGGCGTCCTTCAGGCACTTCTCGGGATCGATGAGATCGGCTGGCTGCGGGAGCCCAGCCTCGCGCTTGTCTCGGTCATCGTCGTTCAGGTCCTGAAGTCGATCGGGTACTCGATGATCCTGTTTCTGGCCGCCCTGCAGACGGTCCCGGCGGACGTGCGCGAGGCATCCACCGTGGACGGCGCGAGCGAATGGCAGACGTTCAGGTCGATCACGCTGCCGCTGATCGCCCCGTTCACGTTCATGGTCACGATCCTGCTCACGATCGCGTCGTTCAAGTCGTTCGCGCTCATTTACCTCCTGACGACGGGCGGGCCGGGCGATGCCACGACCGTGATCTCGTTCTACGTGTATGAGCGCGGCCTGCAACTGTTCGAGATGGGCTACGCGAGCGCGATCGCGGTCGTGCTCTTCCTGACAGTCCTGGCACTGACCGTCGGCCAGTTCGTCCTTCGTCGCCGTTGGGTCTACGAAGGTGACTGAGCGGTATGCGGGGCCGCGCAGGCGGATCCGCCACGGGCTGCGGCGCTGGGGCGTGCGGACCGTCCTGCTCATCGGGGCCCTGCCGCTTCTGCTGCCCCTCGCGTGGATGGTCTCGACGTCGCTCAAGAAGGAAGTCCAGGTCTTCGAGTACCCGCCGCGGCTCATCCCGCTGACGTTCGAGTGGCAGAACTACGTCGTGATCTTCACTGATTACCCATTCGCCCGGCAGTATCTGAGCAGCATCTACATCGGCGTGCTCACCGTGATCGGTACGGCCGTGGTGGCGTCACTGGCCGGATACGCGCTGGCCCGCCTGCGGTTCCCTGGTCGATACCTCATCCTGCCTCTACTGCTCACGGCACTCCTCCTGCCGGTCGAAGTCATCATCGTCCCGCTCTACGCACTGACAAGCCAACTCGGATGGGTCGGAACGCAGATCCCCCTCGTCGTCGAACCGATCTTCGGGGCGCCGTCGATCGTCGGCACGTTCCTCATGCGCCAGTTCTTCCTGTCGCTGCCCCGTGAGCTCGAGGATGCCGGAAGGGTCGATGGGCTGACCACGTTCGGCGTCTTCCGCCACATCGCCCTGCCGCTGGCGAAGCCCGCGATCGCGACCCTGTGCATCCTCACGTTCCTCGCCAGCTGGAACGCCTTTCTCGAGCCGCTCGTGTTCACGGCCGGCAACCCGGAGCTTGTGACGATCCCCGTGGGCTTGAACCTGTTCAGTGACTTCCTCGGCGCACCGACGTTCACGCTCCAGATGGCAGCGGCCACGGTGAGCATCCTGCCCGTGGTCGTCATCTTCCTGCTCGCCCAGCGCCATATCGTCGAAGGGATCGCCCGCGCGGGTCTGAAGGGCTAGTCTCGTGAGTCCGAGGTTCGTCCGCAGTATCTGGCGAGTGAGGCGAGGATCTGGTCAGCCGCCTTCACCCATCAACGCGCGCAGCGAAAGCGGCCGAGTCCGAATGCACGGGTTCAGGCTTCGATCGACGCGCTCGACCCGTCCGTGACGATGACCTGACCGGCGGCTGGGGCGAGTGGCGTCCGGCGTCCGGCAGTGTCCGCGGCGCGGACGAGGTCAAGGAACTCGACCACCTCCGGATCGCGGTAGTTCAGGTAGTGGGTCGCGACGGCGACCCGGACGTCGAGGAGCTCCACCGCGAGCGCGGCCTCGCGTGGCGACATCTCGCCCGTCAGGAGCGTGCCGGGTCCGGCGAGCACCGGCGTCGGCAGCTCCTTCGGGTGGGTGCACCCGATGAGCCCGACGCTCGGCGCGTAGAGCTCCGCGATTAGACGCATGTCGCCGAAGACCGCGGTGTCACCGAAGTGGTAGATGCGCACGCTGGGCTCGGTCTCGACGATGAAGCCGAGCGGCGTGCCGGTGATCGTCCGGCCGTCCGACAGCGTCGCCGACGACCAGTGATGGGACTCGACGGGCCGGACGACAACGCCTCCGACTTCCACGACGATGCCCCAGATCGTCGCGCGCACCTGGTCGGGCGGGACGCCCTGATCGATGAGGAGGGCCCGCGTGTCAGCGCCGCAGATGATCGGCGCGCCTGTCCTCGTGGCGATCGCGGCCGCGTCGCCCAAGTGATCGTACGCAGCGTGCGTTACGAGGATGACGTCCGGGCGCTCGAGCTCGTCGGGACGCACGGGTGCGACCGGGTTGCCATCGAGGAACGGGTCGATGAGGATCCGCGAGCGCGGGCCGACGATCTCGAAGCCCGCCGCCCCGAGGAACCGGAGGCGTGTCGTCACTGGTTGGCAGGGTAACAGACTCGTATATACCTGTGCTATCGTCCTTGCCTCCAGGGAGGAGGAGCCGATCCATGCCGAGCGTCGCGGTCGTCGGAGCGGGTGCGATGGGTGGCGCGTGGGCGGGACGGCTCGCGGCGGCCGGCCTGGACGTGGCGGTGGTCGACGTCTCCGAGGCGCTCATCGAGGCCATCCGGGCGGATGGTCTCGTCGTCGACACGGGCCCGGGGGTCACAGCATCCGCTCGCGTTTCCGCCTCCACGGACCCACGCGACGTGGGGCCATGCGATGTCGTCTTCGTCTTCGTCAAGGGCCCGCACACGCGCTCGGCGGCAGAGCGCCTCGGCCCGATGGTCGGGCCGGCCACGATCGTCGCCTCGCTTCAGAACGGCTGGGGCAACGCGGACACCCTGGCCGAGTACGTGGACCCGGAGCGTATCGTCGTCGGCGTCACGTACGAGGGTGCGACGATCACGGGACCGGGCCGGGTGAACAACGCCGGTCACGGACCGACGTCGCTCGGTCCCTACGTAGACGGCAGATCGACCTCGGGTGCGGCGCTCGTCGCCGAGATCATGGAGCGCGCCGGCTTCGAGTGCCACGTCAGCGCGGCGGTCCGGATCGACATCTGGCGCAAGCTCGTCCACAACGCGTGCTGCCTGCCCGTTGCCGCGCTGACGGACCTCCGGACGAGCGAGCTCGTCGAGCCGGGGGCCATCCGCGACCTCGTCGATGCCCTCGCGGCCGAGGCGGTCGCGGCCGCTCGCGCAGCAGGCCACCCGATCGAGCTCGACGAGCGTCTGGATCGCATCCATGCCGTCCTCCGATCGAGCGGCATGGGCATCGCGTCGATGCTCGCCGACGTTCACGCGAAGCGCCGAACGGAGATCGACACCATCAACGGGGCGGTCGTCCGCGCCGCAACGACCCACGGCGTCCCCGTCCCGCTCAACGAGGCGATGGTCGCGCTCGTCCAGGGGCTGGAACGATCCTGGGCGCGCACAGAACCATCATGATGCGGGCCCGAGCCCGTACGTCGTGAAACGCTGAACGAGAGCAAGGGGAGGTCGCATCTGCAGGCCATGGACGCCACGATCGGCCTTGGCAATGGCCGAACCGGGGATCGCCGCGTCCACACGGTCAGTTCTCATGCGCATGGGACACCGAGTTGAGGCCATGGCCCGAGAGAAGTCCTGCGTCTGACGAGGCGGGAGGTGGCGTGCACGAGATCGCACCAAGGGTCTTCACAATTGATGCGAGCGTCGCCGACGGCAACCTCGGCGTCATCGCGGGAGAGCGGATCGCGCTCGCCATCGACGCGGGTATCGAACGTTCCGAGGGCGACCGGGTGGCCGATGCCGTCCGCGCGACGGGCCACGACCCCGACCACCTCGTGTACACGCACGGACATCTCGACCATGTTCTGGGCGGTGCCGCGTTCCGCGACGGCGAGGTCTTCGCCCATCTCGAGACGGCCGCGCACATCCGCGCCCAGATCCCGCAATGGGCCGAGCGCGAGCACACGACGACCGCGGACCTCGAAGAGCGGTTCGCCTTCCCCACCGTCCTGTTCGCAGGCGAGATCGAGCTCGACCTCGGCGGACGTACGGTGCGTGTCATCCCGACGCCCGGGCACGCGCCCGGAGCCTCGTGCGTCCTCCTGCCCGACACCGGGCTCCTCTTCGGAGGCGATACGGTCGTGACCAACATCCCGCCGTACTTCAGGGACGGTGACAGCGGCGTGCTTGCCGCGACGCTCCGGTCACTCGCGGGCATGGACCTCGAGATCCTCGTCCCCGGTCACGGTCACGTGGTTCGCGGTCGCGAGGCGGTGCGCGAGACCATCACTTGGCTCGCGTCCTACCTCGAGCGGTGCCGCGAGCATGTCGCCGCACGACTCGGGCGCGACGACCCGGACTTGATCGTCGCGGGCGCCCCGTACGACGACTACATCGGCGACCGTCTCGACCGCGATCGCCATCGCATGGTCTGGCGGCACGAGCGAAGCATCCTCAACCTCATCGCCGAGCTGCAACGCGGAAACGCGTGACGCCGGACGCCGCACTCGGCGTCGCGATCGTCGGCGCCGGCTGGGCCGGGACCCGCCAGGCCGAGGCGGTCGTCGAGCTCGGACGCTCGATCCGCGTCGTAGCCCTCGTCGACACCGACGCTGACTTCCTCGCGGAGCGCGCGGCCGCGTTGTCGATCGGGCGGACGTACACGGACCTCGGCGAGGCGCTCCGTGACGCCGAGGTCGAGGCGGTCTCGATCTGCACACCGCATCGGCTCCACGCGCCGATGACGATTCAGGCGGCCGAGGCCGGCCGTCACGTCCTCGTCGAGAAGCCGATGGCGACGACCGTTGTCGAGGCAACGGCGATGATCGACGCGGCACACGTGAACGGCGTCAGGCTGTACGTTGCCGAAAGCGCCGTGTACCAGCCCGACGTGATCGCGTTGCGCGAACTCGTCTCCACCCGTAGGTACGTCGGAGAGCTGACGGCGGCGGCGTACATCGCCGGCTACCGCGCGCCGGATCCGAGCTACCCGGGCCGCCGTGAATGGCTCACCCGCCCGGAGCTCGGCGGGACCGGCGTGTGGGTTCTCAATGGCATCCATGTCGTCGCCCAGCTTCGAGCCGTTCTCGGTGAGGTGCGCGCCGTCCATTTCGTCGAGCACCGCGCTTCGTCATTCGCGCGCGACGATCTCGAGGGCACGATGAGCGGGCTGCTCACGATGGAGAGCGGCCTGGGCGTCTGGCTCCTCGAAAGCCCCGAGACCCGCTTCCCCGTGCGCCAGAAGGGATTCCAGCTGTACGGGGACCGGGGCATCGTGTTCGGCCACGCGAGCGGGTACTTCGTCTCCAGTGACGAGCTTGACGGGGACGACCCGGTCTGGATGGAGTATTCGCCGGCCCCGCTGTCAGCGTATGCCCTCGAGATGGCCGCGTTCGCGGATCATGTCGGAGGGGTCGACGGACCCACCGACGGCATCTCGGAGCGACGGAGCCTCGCGATCGTGGAGGCCGGTCTCGAGTCTGCGAGGCGCGGTCGCCCGGTGGACTTGCGCGAGCGCTACGGCCCGCTTTAGAGACCCGCCGGTCAGTCGACCCGCTCGGGTGTCTGGTAGTGGTGGGCGTATGGCCACAGGCAGGCCTCGCGCAGGAGCTTGTCCGTGGCGACCTCCGGACCGAACCGGCACCGATGAACGACCGTGTTGGCGTCGTCGATCACGACAGCGGCACCCCTGTCGGCGGCGTCCTCGTTAGCGAGATCTGTATAGACGCCTCTATAGAGATCTATTCATGAGCTGGTCGGTGCTCGTCGGGCGCGCGCCGCCAATCAGCTCGAAGCGCAGGTCCGCCGGCCGGGTCGTGTCGATGCCGAAACGGAAGCGATCGCCGCGGTAGAGCGCCTCGGTGTGGCGGAGGGGTTCGAGCGACGCCGAGTAGGCGACCCCCGAGATGAAGATGAGCGGCGCACGTGTCTCGACCTTGAGCAGGCGCGCCTCATCGCCGCTCGCGGCGACGGCCTCGAGACTGTCACGGGCCTGTTCGACACGGGCGCCGATGCTCGCCATGAGGTCGTACATCGAGCCAGTCAGGTCCGCGTCGAGGATGGCCGAGAAGCGCGCCGGCAGATATGACAAGTGGAGAGCGACGGGTTCTCCCTCGATCAGGCGGAGCCGCCGGATGTACACGGCGGGCGCGCCGAACGGCACGCCCAGCGCCAGCGCGACGTTCGACGGCGCAGAAACCATGCCCGCCTCGAGGACCTTCGTCGCATGCGACAGGCCGAGCGCCCGCATCGCCGCCGAAAAGCTCAGCTGCTGCGATGGCCCGTGGGAGATCTTCGGCGACGAGACGAATGTCCCCTTGCCTGCCTTGCGGAAGAGCATGCCGTCGCCGACGAGACGGTCGATCGCTTTGCGGGCCGTCATTCGGCTCACCTGGAACTGTTTGGACAGTTCGGCCTCGGACGGCACCCGTCCCATCGGATCGAGGTCGCCACCCTGGATCATCCCGCGGAGCTCTTCTTCGATCTGCACGTAGAGCGGGATAGGTGATGCACGCTGAATCACGAGCATTCTCCCGAGTTGGCGGTCTGGGGCACCGCAGCCTGAACCCCGGGGCCCATCCACGTGGTGGCCGCCGATGATTGTCCTCAGGGTACCACGCTAGACAGGGATAGACCAACCGATCCGGGAGCCACGAGCTCACGGGCGGCCGAACGGCTCCACGATGCTGCCGCGCACGAGAGCGTGGCTGATGTCCGCCAGGCGCGCGGCCGCGGCCTCGTACGTCCGGAATCGCTCGTCGTAGAGCGGTACATGATCGAGCCTGGGTCGAACCATGCGGATTGACCTGGCGACGGGTCTAACGGCGGTACCGGGTCCGGACATCGCCCAGCGAGCCAGCATGGCGGCCCCGAGCGCGGGCCCGTGCGGGTCCACCATCCGGGCCGGTTGCCCGAGGGTGTCGACGAGGATCTCCCGCCACAGCCGACTCGCCACACCACCGCCACTCAGCGTCGGACGCTCCACGGCCAGGCCGATAGAGCGGACGAGGTCGCGACAGGCCCGGAGTGAAAACGCGACGCCCTCGAGCACCGCCCGGCACAAGTGTGCTCGCCCGTGGGCGGACGACAGCCCGAGGAACGCAGCCCGCAGGTCGCGGTCCCAGTACGGTGCCCGCTCTCCGTCGAGGAACGGGAGGAACAGGACGCCACCGGCACCCACGCCGACGCGCGCAGCCGGGCGGTCCATCGACGCGAAACCACCGGCGCCATCGCCGGTGGTGGCGCCGCGGGGCAACAGCTCGCGCAGCCAGCCGTAAGCGATGGCGGCCGTGCTTGTCGCGGCAATCCCGTACCAGCGATCCGTGACGGCGTGCGGGTAGGTCATGATCCGTGGGTGCGGGATAGGCGTGTCCGACACGGCGACCACTGTGCCGGTGCTTGCGATCTTGACGAGAGAGCTCCCGGGCTCGACCGCGTCGACAGACACGAGCTCGACGGCCGTGTCGGTCGCGCCGACGATGACCGGGGTCCCGCGGGGAAGGCCGAGCGCACGCGCCCACCCATCGACGAGGCCGCCCGCGACGTCGGTCGCAGGCCGGATCGGCGGTCGCGCGTCCGCTGCGATGCCGGCCTCGCGACAGAGGTCGTCGAGCCACACCCCGGCGCGGGGGTCGTACATCGCGGTGCCGGCGGCGTCGGACGGGTCGACGGCGGCCTCGCCCGTCATCGCGAACCGGACGTAGTCTTTCTGTGTGACGAGCAGGCGGATGCGCGGCCACAGCCCGGGGGCTACGGAGCGCAGCCACACGAGCTGGGGAAGCGTCCAGCCCGCCGACAGCTCCACGAACGTCCGATCGAAGAGCGACGATCCGAACGCGGAGCGGAGGGCGGCCGCGGCGTCGCTTGCGCGTCCATCGAACGCGAGGAGCGCTCGGGCGAGGGCGCGCCCGTCCGACCCGACGAGCACGCCGACGTGGGCCGGCGCCGTAAGCCCGATCGCCCGGACGGAGCCCCTCTCCGCCGCTCGGGCGCACGCTCGGACCGTCCTGCGGACCGCGGCGAGCCAGTCCTCCGGATCCTGCGTTACTTCACCGTCCAGACGGCGACGCGTGGGATATGGCGCGACCGCACTATGGGCGATGCGCCCGCCAGGATCGAGGAGGATCGCCTTGCAGGCGCTCGTGCCGATGTCGACACCGATCCAGGAGCCGTCGCGGAGCGTGGCGGGGAGACTTGACATGGGGGGAACCATACGACTATAGACAGGTATAGAATAGTGCCGCCGCGGCTCGCGGCGTGCGGACCGAGCAGAGGGAGCCCATCGTCCCGTGACCAGTCCCGCGAGGGCGGAGCCCGATCTCGACGCGCCGATCAGTCTGGCGGACATCGCGCCGGCCCGTGCGCTCGACCTGTACGGCAGGATGCAGCTGATCCGCGGCTTCGAGGGCCGCGTCAATACGATGTTCCTGCGTGGACGCATCCCCGGCACGATCCACCTGTCGACGGGGCAGGAGGCGTGCGCCGTCGGAGGGTGCGATCCACTCCGTCAGGACGACTGGGCGATCCTCACCCATCGCGGTCACGGGCAAGCACTCGCGAAAGGCATCCCGGCTCGCTCCATCATGGCCGAGCTGTTCGCCCGCGAGACCGGCTGCTGCCGCGGGATGGGCGGCTCGCTCCACGTCGGCGACATCGCATACGGCGCCCTGCCGGCGATCGGCATCGTCGGTGCTGGGATTCCGATCGCGGCCGGCCTGGCCATGGCCGCCACGCGTGACGACAGTGGGCGGATCGTCGTCTGCTTCACGGGTGACGGCGCGATGATGGAAGGCGACACGCACGAGGGTTTCAACCTGGCGGGCCTGTGGCGGCTTCCGGTCGTCTTCGTGTGCGAGAACAACATGTACTCGATCAGCACGCGGATCGAGCGGCAGATGGTCGAGACGTCCATCTCGGCCCGGATGTCGTCGTACGGGATCGAGGCGGTCACGGTGGACGGCAACAACGTCGTGACCGTCGCGGCGGCCGTCGGCGAAGCCGTCGATCGAGCACGGAACGGCGGCGGACCGTCGCTCATCGAGTGCCTCACGTATCGTCAGAGCGGCCACAAGCGGGACGATCCGGCGACGTATCGTCCGCGGGACGAGGTCGCACTGTGGCTCCAGCGCGATCCTATCGTCCGGTTCCGCGCCGCGATCAATGCAGCCGGACTGAGCGACGACGCCGACGCCGTCGACCGGGACGTGGAGGCGACGCTCGACGACGCGGTCGCGTTCGCCGATGCGAGCCCGATGGCGACCGGCATCCGCTCATGACGACGATCATCGAGGCCCTGCGCACCGCGCTGACCGACGAACTCGAGTCTGACCCGCGCGTCTTCGTCATGGGTGAGGACATCGGCATCGGCGGCTCGTTCCATCTCACGCTCGGGCTGCAAGACCGCTACGGCGCCGACCGGATCATCGACACCCCCGTCTCGGAGGCCGGCTTCGTCGGGCTCGCGATCGGAGCCGCGATCGCTGGCCAGCGGCCGGTCGTCGACTTCCAGTACGGCGACTTCCTGTTGTGCGCCGCGGACCAGGTCATCCAGCAGGCGTGCAAGCTCGGCTTCATGTCTGGCGGGCAGTTCACGGTCCCGCTCGTGCTCCACGCGCCGACCGGTGCGTCCGGACGTGGTGCCCAACATGCGAACTCGATCGAGAACCTCTTCCATTCTGTGCCCGGGCTCGTGGTCGGAGTCCCCTCGACCCCGCAGGACGCGAAGGGGATGATGACCGCTGCGATCCGCCACCCGGAACCCGTGCTGTTGTGCAGCCACAAGCACCTGTACGGGACCAAGGGCCGGAGCGTGGAGGATAGCGCCCTCGGTGACGTCCCCGACGGGTCGTACGAGATCCCCATCGGTAAGGCGGAGGTCCGGCGTGCCGGCACCGACGTGACGATCGTCGGAACGCTGCTCATGGCCCACCGAGCCCTGCAGGCAGCCGAGCTGCTGGCAACCGACGGGATCTCGGCCGAGGTCATCGACCTCCGTTGGGTCGCGCCGATCGATGTGGCGACGGTCGTCGAATCCGTCCGGCGCACCGGCCGGCTCGTGGTCGCGCAGGAAGGGGCGGAACGCGGCGGCTGGGCGGCGACCCTCGTCGCCGCCGTCGCGGAACAGGCGATCGACGCCCTCGATGCCCCGGTTGCCCGGCTCACCGGACCCGACTCACCGATCCCTTTCGCGCCGCATCTGGAAGCCGCGTACGTGCCGACGGCTGGGCAGATTGCAGCCCGTGCCCGCATGCTTCTTGGGGCACCTTAGAGCCCGCTGTCTTTGAGCTGCGGCGGTGGATACCCCGGGCCAAGAGCAGCCGCGACAGATGATCTCGTATTGCCCTGCGATCCGTGTCATGCGCGGGCGGGCGCGTCATCCGGCTCGCTGACCGGACCCTCGATCGTCACCTTCGGCAGCCACGACAGCCAGCGCGGCATCCACCAGTTCCAGTCGCCGAGGAGGCGCATCGACGCGGGCAGGAGGACGCTCCGGACGACGGTCGCATCGAGGAAGATCGCGACCGCGAGGCCGAACCCGAGCTGCCGGACGATCACGAGCTGCAGCGTCACGAAGACCGCGAACACGACGATCATGATCGCGGCCGCGCTCGTGATCGTGCCGGCGGTGATCGCGATCCCGCGTGCCACGGCGTCGTTCGATGGCATCCCCCGGTCGCGCGCCTCCTTGACCCGGGTGAGGATGAACACGTGGTAATCCATCGACAGCCCGAAGAGGATCGTGAAGATGAAGATCGGCACGAATGCTTCGATGACGCCCGGCTTGATGCCGAGAACGTCGGCCAGCCAGCCCTCCTGGAACACGAGCACCAGGAGGCCGTACGCCGCACCGGTCGAGAGCAGGTTGAGGATGATCGCCTTGATCGGGATCACGATCGAGTGGAACGCGACGAGCAGCAGCAGGAACGACAGGCCCAGGACGAAGAGGAACACGAGCGGCATCCCATCGGCATAGAACCCGGTGATGTCGAGCGTCGACGCGGCCGGGCCGGTGACGTACGCCGCGACGCCGGGGAGGCCACCGAACACGGCCGGCACGACCCTCGAGCGGACCTCGCGGACGATGTCCCTGTTGGCGTAATCGTTGCTGCTGCCGGCGAGGGTGAACGACACGAGCCCGACGGTCCCGTCCGGTGACAGACCACTCTCAACTGGCCCGCTGACCCCGTTGATCTCGAGGACGGCCGGCTCCAACCGCTCGATTGCGGCCTGGGTCTGTGGCTCATCGGCGCGGGTCACGACGACGACCAGCTCGAGCGTGGAGCCCTGCGGCCACTCGCGATCCATGAGGTTGACGGCCTGGACCGCCTCGAGCGAGTCGGGGAACGACCTGAAGTCGCTCTGGCCGATGTGGAGGCGGGTGACCGGCCAGGCCATCGCGAGGAGAATCGCGGACGTGGCGACCGCCGCCAGGACGGGACGCCGCATGACGGCCCGCACGACCCGGGCCCACGCCCCACTGCCCTCCCCCCGGTCCCGGCCGAGGAACGGGATCCGGCCGCCGTCGATCCCGTTGCCGAGGATCGCGAGGGTCGCCGGGAGGAACGTCAGGCTGCCCACGACCGAGATGAACACGACCGCGATCGTCCCGATCGCCATCGACCGGAAGAGCGGGTCGTCGAGCATGAGCAGGCCGGCGATCGAGATCATCACGGCGAGCCCGCTGAAGAACACTGCCCGGCCGGCCGTGCTGCTGGCGGTCTCGATGGCCCGCAGCTTGTCCGTCTTGTTGCCTCGCTCGATCAACCAGCCCTTGCCGAATCCGAACTTGGGTCGGGGTGGGTTCGCGCCGTGGCGGCGGCGCTCGGTCCGGTAGCGGGTCAGCATGAACAGCGAGTAGTCGACTGCGACCGCGAGCCCGATGAGGACGATGAGCTGCCCGGCGTACGGGCTGACCGGCGCGACCGCCTGGCTGTAGATGCCGAGGATCCCGAACGCGGCGGCGAGCGCGGTCATGGCGAGGACGAGCGGCACGAGGGCGGCGACGACCGCACCGAACGCGATGAGGAGAATGAGGAACGTCAGCGGGATCGTCAGGCGGAGGGAGCCGTCGAGGTCGGATGTGACGAGCTCGCTGATCTCGTCGTTGGCGAGCATGCCGTTGAGGGCGTGGATCTCGAGCGCCGGATTAGCGGCGCGCAGCTCGTCGGCGAGGGCCGGGATCGGTGCCAGCTTCGCCTCGGTCTCGTCACCCTCGCCGAACGCGCGGGCGACGATTCGGACCGTGCTGCCGTCGGGCGATACGAGCCCGAGCTCGGGTGGCGCGAGCAGCGGATTGACGACCTCGCGGAAGGCCGCCACCGGTGCGTCCGCCCCGTCGACGGTGACCTCGAGAGCGGTGAGTCGATCGACGATGCCGCCAATCGCCGAAGCATTCGCGGGCTCGTCGATTCGCCCCGATGGCGTGGAAACGACCAACAGGAGTTGCGCCGACGGCTCTGCTCGGCCGGCGGCACCGTACACGATCCACGCCTGCGCGGATTCGCGACGTGCGCGGGTGTCCTCGTCGACGGCATCCTCGGAGCGTGTCCCGCCCATCGCGATGCTGGCCGCGAACAGCCCGAGCGTGACCACGAACCACGCCGCGACGACGGGCCACCGATGGCGGGAGCTCCACGCCGCGACGCGGACGGTCCAGGGGGCGCGGCCGGCTGGCTGTGACGGGGCGGGCACGGGTAGAGCCTAGCTAAAGCCGGCCCAGCAGGCGGTCGACGAGCTCTGCCTGGGCCGGGTTGAGCCGCCGCTTCGCCTCGTCAGGTTCGAACCACTCGACTCGGTCGACCTCCGGCGTATCGATCCAGTTCCCGGACCCCGGCGGCCACTCGAGCGGGAACGTGTTGCTCTGGGCCGCGGCCGGATCGAGGTCGCCCTCGCACGCCCAGGCGAGGACGACCTTGCCGGACTTCTGGCGAATCTCGCCGAGGGGCAGGCACTCCCCGGCGGGCGGTTCGTGACCGGTTTCCTCCTCGAACTCGCGGCGGGCGACGTCGAGCGGTTCCTCGCCCGATTCGATCTCGCCCTTCGGCACGCTCCAAGCGCCGGCATCCCGCTTCGACCACATCGGCCCACCGGGATGCGCGAGCAGGACCTCCACGCCGTCACGACGACGGCGGTAGAGGAGCAGACCCGCGCTCGATTTCGGCATCGCCGTCAGCCGCGCTTGCGGGCCTTCCAGACCTCCTCGCTCGGCCAGTTGCGCGCCCACTCCGTGGTGACCCATGGGTACGAAGTCTTCGCCCCTTCCGGCGGGCGGATCTCGATCAGGTCCTCGACCTCGAAGCTGCTCTTGTGGAGAAGCCGGATCCAGTCGCCATAACCGAGGTTGAAGTTCACCGACCGGTCGCTCTTCCACTCGAGCCGATGAAGGCCGAAGTATGGCCTGAGAAGCTCATTCGTAGCCGGGATGTCGTCCGTGTCCTCGTTCGGCGAGGTCAGCGACATGAATACGCCGTTGATCAGGAAGACGAGCCGCCCTCCCGGTCGCAGGAGACGCGACGCTTCGGGGACCCAGCGATACGGGTCCGCCCAGATGCTCGCACCGTACTCGGAGATCGCGAGGTCGAAGCTCGCATCCGGATATGGCACGGTTTCAGCGTTGCCGTGGAGTAGCGGAAATTCGATGCCGTGCTCCCTCTGGAGTCGCCGTGCCGTCGTTAGTTGCGCCTCCGAGTTATCGATCCCGATGGGTCTGGCTCCCCGGCGGGCGAGCCAGGCGGACACGTAGCCCGTGCCGCACCCGAGCTCGATCGTGTCGAGGCCGGCGAGATCGTCGGGAAGCAGGTGAAGGTCTGCCTCCGGGATGTCCCAGATGCCCCACTTCTCCTTGCCGGGCTGTTGGCCCCAGCTCAGCTCGCCGTTCGCGACGTATTCGGCCGCCCAGACGTCCCACTCTGCACGATTGCGGCGTACGTAGTCGGGCAGTTCCCCGGTCGTCATGCCTGATTGTCGATCTGCGCGCGTTGCAGCCGGCCGCTGAAGTCGACGTAGATCGATTTCCATTCCGTGAACGTGTCGAGCGCCGCGTGGCCGGCCTCTCGGTGGCCGTTGCCGGTCTCCTTCCAGCCGCCGAACGGAAGGTGGACCTCGGCGCCGGTTGTTCCGGCGTTGACGTAGACGATCCCCGCCTCGAGGTCGCGCATCGCGCGGAACGCGGTGTTGACGTCTCGGGTGAAGACCGCCGCCGACAGCCCGTAGCGCGTCTGGTTCGCAGCCGTGACGGCTTCCGCGTAACCGCCGACCGGGATGAGCGACAGGACCGGCCCGAAGATCTCCTCCTGCGCGATCCGGTCCATCGGCTTGACGCCGCGGAAGATCGTCGGCGCGAAGAAGTGGCCGTGGGCGAGGTCGCCTTCGGTCGAGGCGGCGCCGCCCAGGACGAGCTCGCCCTCGCCTCGCCCGACGTCGATGTAGCCCGCGACCTTCTCGACCGCAGCGGCGTTGATGAGCGGCCCGACGTCGACACCGTCGTTCAGCCCGCTGCCGAGACGGAGCTTCCTCGCCCTGGCCTCGAGCCGCTCGAGCAGCGGCTCGACGACGGATTCGTCGACAACCACGCGCGAGCAGGCCGTGCAGCGCTGGCCGGTCGTGCCGAACGCCGACCAGAGGATCCCATCGGTCGCGAGGTCGAGGTCGGCATCGGCCAGCACGACGACCGCGTTCTTGCCGCCGAGCTCGAGGCTCACCCGCTTGAGTCGCTTCGCTGCGCGTTCGGCGATCCGTTTGCCGGTCACCGACGAGCCGGTGAAGGAGATGACCGGGACGTCCGGCGAGTCGACGATTGCGTTGCCAACTTCCTCACCGCGGCCCGTTACGAGGTTGACGGTCCCGGCCGGGAAGCCGGCATCGGCCATCAGCTCGACGAGGAGCGTCGCGCAGTGGGGCGTGTCGCTGGCGGGCTTGAAGACGACGGTGTTGCCGGTCACGAGCGCCGGCATCATCTTCCAGCACGGGATCGCGATCGGGAAGTTCCACGGCGTGATGATCCCGGCCACGCCGATCGGCTGGCGGATGCTCATCGCCCACTTGTCGGGCAGCTCCGACGGAACGGTCTCGCCGGCCATCCGGCGCCCCTCGCCGGCCATGAGGAACGCGATGTCGATCCCCTCCTGGACGTCGCCACGCGCCTCCGCGAGGACCTTGCCCATCTCGCGGGTCATCGCCCGCGAGAGGCGCTCCTTGTGCTCGGCCATGAGCGCACCGAAGCGGTAGAGGATCTCGCCACGCTTCGGTGCCGGGGTCGCGCGCCATCCCGGGAACGCCGTCTCGGCGGCTCGGACGGCCATCGCGACGTCCGCGGCCGTGCCCTGCTGGAACCTCCCGATCACGTCGCGCGTGTCGGCCGGGTTGATGCTCTCGAACGTGCCGCCGCCGTGCGACTCCACCCACTCCCCGTCAACGAAGTGGCGGAACGTGGGAAGGTCAGTTGCTCCGGGGCCGGGCGGTTTCGCGGTCGCGGTCATGAGCCCGAGTGTAGGTCAGCGCGGCGGAGGTGGATCGGCGCACTTCCAGGTCATCGTCCCCGCGTAACCCTGGCCGGGTGGCCGGAAGCAGGATTTCCGGCCGATTCGGCCGGTCCGAATGCCGAGATCCGCGCGCTCCACGCACGACGCGGGTCGACGGGGTGAGCCGGGGTCCGCCGAAACTGGGTCAGCGGCCATGACCGGTGGCCAATGACAGGAAACTGGCCGAGTCGGGCCGCGCTCAGCCGGGGCGAGCCGACCGCGCGAGGACTTCGTCCGCGACGATCAGGCGGTGGATCTGGTTCGTGCCCTCGTAGATCTGGGCGCCCTTCGCGTCTCGCATCAGGCGCTCGATGCCGGTCTCGCGCGAGTAGCCAGAGCCGCCGAACAGTTGCACGGCGTCCGTGGCCACGCGCATCGCCGCGTCCGAAGCACTCCACTTCGCGAGCGACGACAACTCGCCGATCGGCTCCCCGCGATCCTTGGCGGCGGCGGCCACCCGGGTGAGTGCCCGCGCCGCCGCCACGTCACGAGACATCTCGGCGAGCATGAACCGGAGCCCCTGCTGATCGCTCAGCGGCCCGCCGAACGCCTGCCGCTGCTGGAGGTACGCCGCGGCCTGCTCCAGACCCGAGCGCGCCAGTCCCACGCACGCGGCAGCGATCGAAATGCGGCCCTCGGCGAGCGCCGAGAGCGCGATCCGGTAGCCGTCCCCTTCGGCACCCAGGCGGTTGGCCGCCGGCACCACCGCGCCGTCGAACACGAGCTCGGCCGCGGGGCACGATCGGATCCCCATCTTCTTCTCGTGCGCCCCGAACCGGAACCCGGGAGTGCCCTTCTCAACGAGGAACGCGGTGATCCCCTTCGACCCCGCCGCTGGGTCGACCGTCGCGAAGACGAGGTAGCGGTCCGCCTCGGGCGCGTTCGAGATCCAGATCTTCGTCCCGCTCAGCCGGTAGGAGTCACCGTCACGCTCCGCCTTCATCCGGATGTCCGCCGCGTCGCTACCCGCGTGCGGCTCTGTGAGCGCGAACGCGCCCAGCGCGTCGCCGGCGAGCATCGGCGCCAGCCAGCGCGTCTTCTGCTCCGCGGTCCCCCACGTTACGACCGGGTACTGCGACAGGATGTGGACCGACAGGGTCACGGCCGTCGCCATGTCCGCGGCGCCGAGCTCCTCCATCACCAACGTCCAGCCGAGATAGCTGACGCCCGCGCCGCCGTCGGCCTCGGGAAACGGCGCGGCAGTGAACCCGAGCTCGCCCATCCGCCGGAAGATCCCGCGGTCGAACCGCTCCTCCTCGTCGCGGGCGGCCGCGCCGGGAGCGACCTCGCTCTCGGCGAAGTCGCGAGCCGTGTCGCGGAGGAGGCGCTCCTCCTCGGTCAGTGGCCAGCTCAGGTCGGCCTCCTCGTCACCTCGCGCAGGCAAACGCGAACGGTAGGATACCGCCGTGGATCAGCCGAAGGCCGGCTCCGCTCCCCTCCGACCTGTCTCGTGGCCGCCCTCGTCCCTCGCCCACGCCACGGAGCTGGCTGACTCCGATCGGCTCCAGCAGGAGCTCGTCCAGGCCCAGAAGATGGAGGCGATCGGGCAGCTCGTGTCCGGCGTCGCCCACGAGCTCAACAACCCGCTCGCATCGATCGTCGCGTTCAGTCAGCTCATCCGGCGCGATCCACGCCTGCCGGAGGATCTCCGTCACGACGCCGACCTCCTCGTCCAGGAGGCGGATCGAACAAGGCGCATCGTCCAGAACCTGCTCGACTTCGCCCGCCAGCGGCCGCCGGAACGCCACCCGACGCCGCTCCGGGCGCTCATCGACAGCGTCCTCGATCTGCAGGCCTACTCGATCAACGCGAGCCAGATCGAGGTCGAGCTCGACATCGAGCCGGAGGTGCCGCCGGTGCCACTCGATCGGGCGCAGATGCAGCAGGTCCTCCTGAACGTGACCCTCAACGCCATCCAGGCGATGCACACGGCCGCTGACCGCGGGCGCCTCTCGATCCATGTGGGGACACGCGGCAAAGGCGCTACCAGGTTCGCCCGCATCGCCGTCACCGACGACGGCCCGGGCGTTCCCGACGAGCACCGCGACCGGCTGTTCGTCCCGTTCTTCACGACCAAGGAGCCCGGCGAGGGCACGGGCCTGGGCCTGCCGGTCTCCTTCGGGATCGTCGCCGCTCATGGTGGCCACCTCCGCCACGAGCGTGGGCCCGGCGGGCGGGGCGCGACGTTCGTCATCGAGCTGCCCCTGTCCAGAGGCGAGGTGGCCGAACGTCCGGGATCGGCGGGCACGGCGACCACCGGACACATGGCGGACGACGCTGCGTCCGTCGACGCCTCCGGGCGGAGCAAGCGCGTTCTCGTCCTCGACGACGAGCCGTCCATCCGCCGATTCCTCGCGAAGGCGCTCCAGATCGCGGGCTACGAACCCGTCCTCGCCTCCGATGGCCGCGAGGCGCTCGCGATCCTCGGCGAGGGCGCGGTCGACGTGATGATGTGCGACCACCGGATGGCCGGGATGACCGGAACGCAGGTCTTCGAGGCGGCGGTCGCGATCCGCCCGGAGCTCGCCGGCAGTTTCGTGTTCATGAGCGGCGACGTCCTGAACCCGGAGCTCCGTGAATTCGCCGCGGCCCACGGCATCGGCCTCCTGGCGAAGCCGTTCGACCTCGACAGCGTCGGGCGGACCGTTCGCGAGCTCGTCTCCCGAGGGCGCGTGGAGGACGAACACGAGGACGGTCAGCCGCGCGGGTAGGCGTGGAATCCGCGCCCGGTCTTTTGGCCGAGATGGCCGGCCGCGACGAGCTCCATGAGGATCCTGGGCGGCCTGAAGTGCTCCTGCCCGAGGCCCTCGTAGAGCACACCCATGATCCCGAGGCAGACATCGAGGCCGATGAAGTCCGCCAGCTCGAGCGGCCCCATCGGGTGGTTGAGCCCGATCTTCGCGCCGGTGTCGATGTCGACCGCCGTCCCGAGGCCCTCCTCGAGCGCGCGCATCCCCTCGCCGAGGAACGGCATGAGGATCCGGTTGACGATGAACCCGGGCCGGTCGGCCGAGACGATGACCTGCTTGCCCATCTCCGCGGCGAGGCCGCGAACGGCGGCCTCGGTCTCGTCCGACGTCGCGCTGCCGCGGATGAGCTCGATCAGCGGCATCACCGGGACCGGGCTGAAGAAGTGGACCCCAACGAAGCGCTTGCGGCGGTCCGCTGACACGGCCTCGGCGAGCAGGTCGATCGCGATCGAGCTCGTGTTCGTGGCGAAGATCGCCTGCTTCGGCGCGCGGCCGTCGAGGTCGTGCCACAGGGCCGTCTTGACCGCGAGGTCCTCGAAGACGGCTTCGACGACGAGGTCCGCGTCCGCCACGCGCCCGGCGTCGGCGGTGGGCTCGATCCGGCCGAGGGTTTCGTCGCGCTCGTCCGCATTGAGGCGGCCCTTCGCGACCGACCGATCGAGGTTGCCGGCGATTCGGTCGCGTCCCGCGATCGCGCGCGCGAGGTCCGGCTCGTAGAGCACGACACGTTTGCCGGTCGAGGCGGTCACCTGGGCGATCCCGTGGCCCATCAGCCCCGCGCCCGCGACGAAGACCCGCTCGATGGTCATCCGGGCGCCCTGGCAAGCGACTCGAGAAGCCGGTCCGCGGCGGCGTACGGGTCGAGGCGGTGGTCGGCGACCGCGACCAGCGTCTCGCGGCTCAGCTCGCGCCGGTCCTCATCGTGGAGCGACTCGCGCAGCCGGTCGGCGAGGATCGCCCACACCTGCGCCTCCGCCCGCGCCAGCCGGGCCGACCCGCTCCGGCTCTCCCGCCCCGTCGCCCGGTGCGCGTCGAGGGCGGCCAGCAGCTCCGGGACTCCATCGCCGGTCGATGCGGTCGTGATGAGGATCTCCGGGCGCTTCGGACGCGGCCGGTCTTCGGATCCCGCGGCTCCCACCCGCGGTGTCGCCACGAGCATCGCGCGGAGCTGCGCCGCGGTGCGCTGGGCGCCCGGCCGGTCGCCCTTGTTGACGACGACGAGATCGGCCACTTCGAGCAGCCCGGCCTTGATCGCCTGCACCTCGTCGCCCATCTCGGGGGCCTCGAGAACGACCGTCGTGTCCGCAGCGGCGGCGACCTCGACCTCGCTCTGCCCGGTGCCGACCGTCTCGAGGAGGATGAGGTCGAAACCGGCAGCGTCGAGCACGGCAGCGGCGGCGCCGGACGTCGAGGCGAGTCCGCCGGCGTGGCCGCGCGCCGCCATCGATCGAATGAACACGTCGCCATCGCCCGCGTACGCCTGCATCCGGACCCGGTCGCCGAGGAGCGCGCCGCCGGTGATCGGCGACGACGGGTCGACGGCGATGACCGCGACAGAGCGGCCTGCTTCGCGAACCCGCGCGATGAGCGCCGCGACGAGCGTCGACTTGCCGGATCCCGGCGGCCCGGTGATCCCGACGAGGTGCGCCTGACCCGCCTTCGGGTAGAGCCGACGGAGGGCGGCCTCGGCGAGCGGGGTCCGGTTCTCGACCGCTGTCAGCAATCTCGCGAGGGCGCGCCGGTCACCGCCAACGGCGGCGTCCGCCAGGTCCGCGGCGGCTGCGGCAGGGTCCGTCCGGGCGCCCGCCCTCGACCGGCTCACACCCGGTCGCGGGCCCGGGCGTGGCCGCGCAGGTAGTCGGCGACCTCCGCGATCGTCGTCCCCGGGCCGAACACCTCCGCGACACCGGCCTCCCTCAGCGCCGGGATGTCGTCGTCGGGGATGATCCCGCCCGCGGTCACGAGAACATCGTCCATGCCATGTTCGCGGAGGAGCCGGCAGATCTTCGGCAGTAGCGTCATGTGCGCGCCCGAGAGGATCGACAGTCCGACGACGTCGACGTCCTCCTGGAGCGCGGCAGTCGCGACCATCTCCGGCGTCTGGCGGAGCCCCGTGTAGACGACCTCGAAGCCCTCGTCGCGCAGGCCGCGGGCGAGGACCTTGGCGCCCCGGTCGTGGCCGTCGAGGCCGGGCTTCGCAATCAGTACCTTGATCGGGCGGTCCGTCATGAGCGGATTGTAGGCGCGAGCGACGGCGTCAGGCGCCCGGTGCCGGCCGTTCGAGATGGGCGAAGAACTCGGCGCGCGTGCGGTCGCCGGTCCGGAACAGGCCCAGCACCGCGCTCGTGGTCATGATCGTGCCGGGCTTGCGAACGCCGCGCATGACCGCGCACAGGTGGGTCGCCTCGAGGACGACGCCGACGCCCCGGGGCGCGAGGCGCTCCATGAGGAAGTCGGCGATCTGCTGGGTCAGCCGCTCCTGGACCTGGAGGCGGCGGGCATATGTCTCGACGATCCGCGGGATCTTCGACAGGCCGATGACCTTCCCGCGCGGGATGTACGCCACCGCCGCCGAGCCGAAGAACGGCAAGAGGTGATGCTCGCACAGCGAGTGGAACGGGATGTCCTTGACGACCACCATCTCCGAGTAGTCGACGTCGAAGATCGCGTTGTTGATGAGCCGGTCCGGGTCGACGTGATAGCCGGCGGTCAGCTCCGTGTACATCCGGTGGACCCGTTCGGGCGTCCCGAGGAGGCCCTGGCGGTCGGGGTCCTCGCCGATCTCGACGAGGATCTGACGCACGGCTGCCTCGACCCGTCCGTTGGCGGCGTGGTCGTCCACGCCTCCCTCGATCGCGAGGGCAGCGCCGTCCTCGCCCATCTCGGTCTCGATCTCGTCGACGAGCTTGCGAACGTGGTCGGGCAGGTTCGTGGGGCGAGGCATCGGTGGCATCGTCTCCGGTACGCCGGGCGATGGTACGCCGGATCGGCGATCAGCCCGGGACGCCCGCCGCGAGGAAGCCGGCGGCCGGCGCAGGGTCGTGCGGCCGCCCCTCGGCGCCCCGCAGCCAGGCCCGGGCGTTCTCCCCGAGCGCCGGCCGGTAGTAGCCGCCTTCCTGGAGGATCACGAGCCGCCGCCCGAGCGCGGCCACCCGTGTCCCGACCTCGTGATAGACGCCGGTGGTCAGGGCGAAGTCGCCGATCGGGTCCTGGCCGTATGTGTCGAACCCGAGCGAGACGACCACGACCGAGCCGCCGTGCCCGGCGATCGCCTCGAGGCCCCGGTCGAGGGCGGCCAGATAATCGGCGTCGCCGGTCCCGGCGGGCAGCGGCAGGTTGAGGTTCGCGCCGGCGCCGGGCCCCTCGCCGGTCTCGTCAGCGTGGCCGAGGAAGAACGGGTACTGGCGCTCCGGATCCGCGTGGAGCGAGACGTAGAGCACGTCCCCGCGCCGCCAGAAGATCTGCTGCGTCCCGTTGCCGTGGTGATAGTCGACGTCGAGGACCGCGACCGGCTCCTTCGTCCGGCGGGCGATCGACTCGGCCGCGATCGCCGCATTGTTGAAGAAGCAGTAGCCGCCGTACATCGCGCGGGCCGCGTGGTGGCCCGGCGGCCGGCACAGCCCGTATGCCGCGCGCTCGCCCCCGAGCACCACGTCCACGGCCGTCAGCGCCACATCGACCGCGGCGAGCGCGGCACCGTACGTCCCCTGGACGAGGGGGTTCCCGGTGTCGAGACCCCACCAACCGGCCTGGCCCCCGACCGAGGACGTCGGCGCTCGAAGGCGAGCCCGCGCCCCTTCGCTCATCCCCTCGAACATCGCCGGGTTCGGGTACGTGTCCGCGACGAGGAACGAGCGCGGGACGGCCTGCCGGCGCAACTCCGCCCAGGCGGTCTCGAGGAAGCGGACGAGGCCCTCGTCGTGGACGGCGAGGATCGGATCGAGCCCGTGCTCGGTCGGCTCGATGAGCGGGAAGCCGCCGTCGCCAGTGAGCGCGGCACGGATCCGCTCGGCCCGTTCGGCGACCTCGTTCGCGGGGACGGCCAGACCCATGTACGTCTCGAGCGTGACGTCGTGGGCGAGATGGGCGGGCGTGTAGACGGCCTTCACGCGACCGATCCTAGCGGGTCACGCCGGACGCGACGGCGAGGATCGCGGCCGCGACCTCGGCGGGGCGGTGGCGCGGGAGGTTGTGCCCGTCGTTCGGGAACAGGGCGACCCGGATCGGCGGCCGGCCGGCGGCCGCCAGGGTCCGCTGCAGTGCGACGAGCGCGGATGTCCGGGACCCGTCTTCGTCGTCGGCCGCGACGAGCGCGGCAATGGGTGCGGTCACGGCCAAGAGCGTCTGGTCCGGCCGGTAGGCGAACATCGCCGCGATTGATCCCGCGATCGCGTGCGGCCTGGACGATGGCACGACTCGGCCGGCAGGCAGCTCGACGACCGCCGCCCGGGCGGCCCCCTCCTGGTCCAGGTCCCACGTCGCCGGGTCGAAGGCTTCCCGGTCGGCGAGGTAGGCCGCCATCGACCGAAGGACCTCCGGCGGCTCGTCGAGGTCGCGCAGGAACTCGTCCGGCGCGAGGCCCGTCGACGCTGCGAGGTCCTCCCAGCCGCCGTCGACGAGGACGAGCCCGGCGCAATCGGGGCCCAACCGGGCGGCGGTCCACGCGGCAACGATGGCCCCGAACCCGAGCCCGGCGAGGACGAGTGGCCCGGCCTCGCGCAATCCGGACCCGTCCGCCACGGCGAGCGCGTCCCCGGCGAGCGTCGCCGGGTCGTAGCCGGCAGTCGGGGCGTCGGACAGGCCGTGACCGCGCAGGTCGAGGGCGACCGTCCGGCGAACCCCGCGAAGCCGGCGGGCGACCGAGACCCACGACCACGCCGAGTTCGAGAGCCCATGGATCAGCAGGACTCCCGGCCCATCGCCGGTGGGCCCACCCCAGTCGAGGAAGTGGATCCTCTCGTTCGGCTCGACCGTCACGACGAAACCGTCGGGCTCCGCGACCGGATCGGGCGGCGGAACGCGCGCAGCCGCGGCCATGAGGTCGAGGGTGGGAACATCCACGGCGGCTACCATACGCCCGCCATGCCGAAGCGACGCCGAGGCTCGCGTCACGCGCTGCCCCTTCCCAGGGCGAGCCACGACCCGTTTGAGCGCCTCGTCGAGCGCGCCCTGGCCGGGATTCCCTCGCCGTTCCGCGAGAGCCTCGTGGAGGTCGCGATCGTCATCGAGGACGAACCGACGCCCGCCCAGCTGCGCGAGAACGGGCTCCGCCCGCAGGACACCCTCTACGGGCTGTACGAGGGAGTGCCCCGCACGGAATGGGGCGCCGACTGGGCGACGAGCCCGAACAAGATCAGCCTCTTCCGGCTCCCGCTCGAGGAGGACTTCCCCGATCCGGCTGACCTCGAGGACGAGGTCCGGATCACGGTGATCCACGAGCTCGCCCACCACCTCGGGATCGACGATGATCGGCTCGACGAGCTCGGGGTCGACTAGCCGCCGGTCACGAGGCGGCGACCGTCGCCGGGCCCGGCAGTGGCGCGGCCATCTCGAGGAGCTCGCCGAGCCGGCTCGTCTCGACGTTGCCGCCGGACGCGACAACCGCCACCCGGTCGCCATCGCGGAGCGGCACCTTTCCGTAGAGAACCGCGGCCAGCGCCGCTGCGCCGGCCGGCTCGAGCGCCTGCTTCATCCGCTCGGCGGCGAACCGCAGCCCGCCGAGGATCGTCGGATCGTCGAGGAGGACGATGCCGTCGACGTAACGGCGGACCATCGCCATCGTCCATTGCCCGGCGAAGGGCGCGCCGAGCCCGTCCGCGACGCTCGCCGGGGCAATCGTCACGATCTCGCCACGCTCGAGAGCCAGCGACACGGCGTTCGAACGTTCGGGCTCGACGCCGTAGACCCGGACCGCCGGCCTCGACTCCTTGAGCGCGGCGGCGACCCCGCTGATCAGCCCGCCCCCTCCGACGCCGACGACGACGACGTCGACCTCGGGCAGGTCGTCGAGGATCTCCAGCCCGACGGACCCGTTGCCCGCGATGACCGCGGGGTCGTCGAACGGGTGACAGATCGTCAGTCCCCGCTCGTCGGCAAGCTGCTGGACCTTCGCCCACACCTCGCCAACGTGCGCGCCGTGAAGGACGACCTCGCCGCCATAGCCGCGACAGGCCTCCACCTTCGAGCGCACCGCGGCCCCCGGCATGACGACCGTGGCATGAACCCCGGCATCGCGCGCGGCCCACGCGTACGCCTGGGCGGCATTGCCCGCGGACATCGTGATGATCCCGCCGGCCCGCTCCGCTGCCGAGAGGCCGGCGACCTTCGTCCGGGTCGCTCGAACCTTGAACGAGCCCGTCTTCTGGAGGTGCTCCGCCTTGACGTACAGCCGGTCGTCGGCGATCCGAATGCCCGAGGCGGCCGCGATCATCGAAGCTGCGGTCGCCGACGACAGGAGGGGCGTCCGGTGGACGCGGCCCAAGAGCGCGGCCCGCGCAGCCACGATCCTCTCGAGGGGGACGATCCGCTCCTCCACCGGCGCAGTATCGCAGTCGTGGGCGCGGGATTCGCGGTCGCGGGATCCTGACTTGCGTGTTTGCGCAAGCGGTGAGACAATAGCCCCGCATGTTGGAGCAGCAGACGTCGAGCGACGTGGAGCGGCAGCGGTATGCCGCCGTGGGACGTGCGCTCGCGGATCCAAAGCGGTTGTGCGTCCTCGAGTCGCTGGCCGTGGGCGAGCTCTCCGTCCGGGACCTCTCGGTCCGGGTCGGCTGCCAGATCCCGAACATGAGCCAGCATCTCGCCGTCCTCCGGAGTGCCGGACTGGTCACGACCCGCCGCGACGGCAGCACCATCTATTACCGCCTCTCCGACCCCCGGGTCCTCGAGGCCTACCGACTCATCAAGACGATCGCCCGGTAGGGCCACGCGTCACCCGCTCGCCGGGAGAAAGGACACACATGGCGGAGATCCAGCACGTAACGGACGCGACGTTCGAGGAGGTTGTCCTCCACAGCGACAAGCCGGTCGTCGTCGACTTCTGGGCAGCCTGGTGCAGCCCGTGCAAGATGGTCGCGCCCGAGATGGAGAAGCTGGCCGAGAAGTACGACGGGGCGGTGACGGTCGTCAAGGTCGATGTCGACGCGAACCCCCGGCTCTCCCAGACATTCAACATCCTGAGCATTCCGACGATCGCGTTCTTCGCGCCGGGACAGCAGCCGAAGGGCGTCCAGGGCTTCCGGCCGATGGAGCAGCTCGAGCAGCAGTTCAGCCTCGCCCAGTACGCGACCGCGCCGGCTCCGGCAGCGCCGGCAGAGGCGACCCCGGCCGAGAACGCCTGACCCCTCGGACCCAGACCGACCACGGCCCCGGTCGCCCGATCGGGGCCGTTCGATTCAACCCCGGGCGTGCCGCCACGCACTGAGGAACCACGCGGTCGCCCGGTCGCTGGCGAAGCGGTCGAGCCCGGTGGGCCGGAAGGCGACCCAATCAGGCCCGCGCGGAGACGGCGTCGCGTCCGGCGTCCCGAGGGCCGCCCGGCCGACGACCGATTCGAGCCGGAACTCGGCGGTGTGGCCGGCCACGGCCGCGAACGGCCGCCCGCCGACGAGGAACTCGATCGCGCCGCTCGCCTCCCGGCGGTCGACCGCGCCGAGGGTCGAGCATGCCTCGTCGAACAGCTCCGCGAGGGTCATTTGCCGGCGGCGAGGATCGCCTCGAGGTCCGCGCTGTGCTCGTCGTAGTGGTCGAGCGTCACGTCGAGAAACGACTCGAAATGGGTCGGGTGCTTCAGCCAGCGGGACTCGGGGATGACCGTCAGGTAGCCCCGCAGCTCCCCCGGGACGGTGCGCAGGCGGGCCCGGACCTCGTCCATCGGCAACGCCGACCAGGCGGCGATGATCTCCGCGTTCCAGGCGTCACCTCGCGCGTCCCACTCGCGTTCGATCCGGTCGCGGGCCCGGCTCGTCTCGTCCACGGCGAGCTCCCGGGCGACGTCCAGGGTGATCTCGTGCCACCCGACGATGTGGGCGATCAGATCCCGGCCGGACCAGCCGTGGGCCCCCTCCACCGGCCGCGCGAGCTGAGCGTCGCTCAGCTCGGCAAGGGCCTCGTACTGCCGCCAGGCGTCCCGCTCGTCCTCCAGGAACGAGAGGGCGTCGAGGTACATGGGGGCATGGTAGTCCGTTCGGCTGGCCGCCCCCGGACCCCCGGCCGATGCCTCCCGGGCATCGCCTGTGCGATACGAGGACACGGACGCACGGCGGCGGGTCACAATGGGCCCACGCGCTCGGGAGGCCGAACCCATGGAGATCACGAAGAGCGGCCAGGGGGCCACGCAGCTCAAGCGGGCCCAGGATGCAGCGATGGCCGCCCCGGAGAACGCCGACGCCCGGCGCGCGGTCGTCAGGCCCCCGGAGATCGTTCCGGGAACGCTCGGGATCGTCTTTACCCATGGCATCGGTGGCCAGCCGCGGGGCGAGACCCTGCTCGATTGGGCCGGGCCGATCGTCCGCGCGATCTCGCGCTGGGCGGAGGCCACGCCGGGTGCCCAGAGCGTCCTGGCCGACGAGGTCATCCGGTCCGAGATCGACTTCCAGGGCGACAACGTCCCGTTCGTGACGATCAACGTCCCGGGCGTCCCGAAGACCGATACGAGCCCCGGCTTCGCGCGGCAGACGTGGGTCATGACCGAGGCCTGGTGGTCGGAGCGACTCGCCCCACCGGCGCTCAGCGCCGTCATCGACTGGACCGGCCGCCAGGGCGCGATCGCACGGGTCGTGGAGCGCACGATCAACCACCTCGCCCCGGGCGGATCGCCGGTCTTCCGGGCGCTCAACAAGCTCGGCTTCGGGCTGTTCCTGTCGGTCCTGACAGCGATCATCCTGCTGTTCTACGGAGTCGCCGCGGCCCTCGCCGCGATCATCCCGTTCAAGCCGGTCCGCGAGGCCCTGGTCCGGTTCCAGCTCGGGACGTTCCTCACGACCTCGTGGGGCGACGCGTTCCTCCTCTTGCGCGATCCGATCCAGGCGGCGAACGTCCGCGGTCGGTTCATCCAGGCGATCCGCGCGCTCAGGGCGTACGGCTGCGATCGGATCGCGGTCGTGGCCCACTCGGGCGGGACGATCGTCGCCTACATGGCCCTCTCCGACCCGGCGTACGACGAAGGCGCCGACACGCTGATCACGTTCGGCGAGGCGGTCTCCCTGGGGCGGGACATCGCTCCGACGGCCGGCGAGGACGGCGGGGTTCCGCCCTCGATCCGACTGGCCCCCGGAGCTCGGCTCCGGATCGGCAGCTCCAGGCACCAGCCGCGCTGGATCGACTTCTGGGGCAGCCACGATCCCGCGCCGTGCGGCGCGCTCGAGCCGGAGTTCCCGATGTTCGACGAGGCAGTCCTCGATCGGTCGGACTGGCCCGGCAAGGCCAGTCGGAGCATTCGCGTTCTGAACCGCCGGAGCGTCCTCGACGATCACGGCTCGTACTGGGAGAACGACGAGGAGTTCCTCTACCCGCTCCTCGCCCAGCTCGAAGTGACCGCGGAGCCAACCGGCGAGACCCGCTTCAAGCCCGCCCCGATCACCCGGCCGGTGCCCGGGACCCCGGACGGCACGGAACGCGTCACGGAACCGGATTCGTGGGTCGCCCTGCGACGCCAGCGGGTCCACATGCTCACGTTGTGGGGCCGCCTGATGTTCGTCCTCCCGCTGTTCGCAGCCGTGGGAGAGTTCATCCTGCCCGGCAGGAGTCTCATCGACTGGCTGCGCGACGTCGCGCTCGGAACCGTCACGATGGTCCCGCCCCTGCTCGACACCGCGAGTGCCGTCGTGACGTTGCGCCTCCCCTCCCCTCTCCACGACATCGTCGCGGGATTCGGCATCCTGTCAGTCGCGACGATCGTCCTCGGGGGGCTCGTGCACGCGGCCCTGCCCGTCGGCCCGGCCGATGCGTGGCCGGAGGGCTCGACCACTCGACGGGCGGTCGGCGCGCTCGACAGCTTCGTCGCCCTCCTTGCCCGACTCCTGCTCGTCGGCGCGGTCGTGTCGTTCATCCCGTGGTTGATGGGCCGCGGCCTCCAGATCCCCGGGCCGGGGCCCGTCGTGCTCCTCGTCGGGTTCGCGATCCTCGCCCTCATCGTCGGAAGCATTGCGTGGCCGAACTCGCCGCCGGTCGCCCTCGTCCGCCAGCTCGCCGGCGCGAACGAGGCGATCTTCGCCGCGGTGGGGCTCGGGCTCGTCGCGTCGATCCTCATGTCAATCGTGTACATCGCCGCTGCCGTCCCGGAAATGCGCGTCTGGCTCGTCGGCACCGTCGTTGCGTTCGTCGCGTTCCGCGTGCTCGGCGCGGTGGGCCGCTGGCGCTGGAAAGTGTGGGACGAGCGTGAGCGCGAGGCGTTCCGCATCCTGCGAACGCAGCCGTACGGGCGCGGCTGGCCGGCCATCCAGGCGGCGCTC
The DNA here is from genome assembly GCA_964626755.1 of uncultured Anaerolineaceae bacterium. Classification (GTDB taxonomy): domain Bacteria; phylum Chloroflexota; class Limnocylindria; order Limnocylindrales; family CSP1-4; genus JACDAV01. The sequence continues at coordinate 124,355 of CAZVGO010000014.1, forward strand.
CTCGCCGCGTTGGGCTTCTTCGCCGGCACCGTGGTCGTGGCCGGCCTCGTGTCGCTCGTGCCGTGGGTCATCGTGGCAACCGTCGCCCTGATCGTCTTCTGCGTGCTGCGCGACACCGCGATCAACGCCACGCCTGCCGACCGCAACCCACCCCCTCCGGCAAAGGCGGTGCCGGCCGACGCGCCCGGGCCGCAGCCGGATTCGGCCTAGACCGCGACCGGCTCGCGGTACTCCCCGAAGACGCCGCGCAGGACGGCGCACATCTCGCCGAGCGTCACGTACGCGGTCGCACAACGGATGAAGTGCGGCATGAGATTCGACTCGGACGATCCGGGCCTGCCCGCCGCCTCGCGCAGGCCACGCAACGCCCCCTCGACCGCGGCCGGGTCGCGCTCGCGTCGTGTCCGCTCGAGCCTCGCCATGTGTCGTTCGAGCGAGCCCGGCGGCACCTGGAGGACCGGCACCCGCGGCGCCTCGGCCTCGTCGACCCAGCCGTTGACCCCCACGATCGTCCGCTCGCCGGCTTCGAACTCGCGCTGGAAGCGGTAGGCCGCATCGGCCACCTCGCGCTGCGGGTAGCCCTCCCTGATCGCCTGGACCATCCCGCCCCGCCGGTCGATCTCGTCGAGGTAGCGCCAGACCTGGCGTTCCGTCTCGTTCGTCAGGGCCTCGACGAACCAGGATCCCCCGAGCGGATCGACCGTGCTCGCGACACCACTCTCCTCGGCGATGATCTGCTGCTGCCGAAGGGCCAGCATCGCTGCCTCCGCCGTCGGCACCGCGAGCGCCTCGTCGTACGCGTCGGTGTGCAGTGACTGCGTCCCGCCGAGGACCGCCGCGAGCGCCTGAAGAGCAACCCGGGTCAGGTTGTTGAGCGGCTGCTGGGGGGTGAGCGAGACACCCGCGGTCTGGGTGTGGAATCGCATCCACGTCGACCGCTCGTTCTCCGCCCGATAGCGCTCGGTCATCAGCTTGTGCCAGATCCGCCGCGACGCGCGGAACTTCGCGATCTCCTCGAAGAAGTCCGAGTGCGAGTTGAAGAAGAACGACAGGCGCGGCGCGAAGTCGTCGACCCGCAGCCCGCGCTCGATCGCCGCCTCGACGTAGGCCATCCCGTCGGCGATCGTGAAGGCGAGCTCCTGGACCGCCGTCGAGCCGGCTTCGCGAATGTGGTAGCCGCTGATCGAGACGGTGTTCCACTTCGGCAGCTCGTGCGTCCCGAACTCGATCGTGTCGGTCACGAGGCGCATCGACGGCTCGGGCGGGAAGAGGAACTCCTTCTGGGCGACGAACTCCTTGAGGATGTCGTTCTGGGTCGTCCCTTCGAGCGCTGTTCGCGGCACACCGGCCTTCTCGGCGGCGACGATGTACATCGCCCAAATCGGCGCGGCGGGCGAGTTGATCGTCATCGACGTCGAAACCTTGTCGAGGGGCAGGCCGTCGAGCAGGACCTCCATGTCGGCCAGCGACGAGACCGCGACGCCACACGTCCCGAACTCGCCGTCGGCCTCCGGGTCGTCGGAGTCGTAGCCGTACAGCGTTGGCATGTCGTAGGCGATCGAGAGCCCGGTCTGGCCGGCCGCCAGGAGCTGGCGGAACCGCGCGTTCGTATCCTCCGCGGCACCGAACCCCGCGAACATCCGCATGGTCCACAGCCGGGTCCGATAGCCGGTCGGGTGGATGCCCCGGGTGAACGGCGGCTCGCCCGGCAGGCCGACGTCCCGGGCCGGCTCGAACTCGTCCCACCGGCCGGCCGCGAGGGGCTCGCCGCGGTGGTCCACGGCCGTGGGACCCCCGGCACCGGCCGGCCCGCCGGCCGGGTCGGCCCGCCAGGACCACGGCCCGTAGAGGCGCTCGACCTCCGTGTCGCTGATCGTCGAAAAGCGGGTCCGGCGTTCGCCGGCGCCGCGGAGGCTGGGCTCGAGCCGTTGTGAGGTCCAGGCCGACCGAAGGGCGTCCCAGTCCTCCCGCGAACGCTCGCTCACGCGGCCGACTCTAGCACGGGCTCCGTGCAGGCTCAGCGGGTCGTGGGGCGGCGCGTCGCTGGGCCGGGAGCCAGCGGCGTCAGAGCGGGACCCGCGATCCGGCGCTCCGCCCGTGCCCGGGCCGCCTGCTGCTGGCCACGGACGATCTTCCAGACCTCCCAGACGGTGAGGACCGGCAGAAGCTTGCGGGGCAGGATGCGGAGGAGGAGGAGGCGGGCGAGCCAGCGCATGAGAGAAGTATCGGGCCAACGCTCGTCTGGTGCGCCTGTCCACCGGGCCGTTCGCATCGCGGGCGCATTGCGGCCCGCGTTCGTCACGGGCGCGAGAACGCCTCGACCGCGCGCTGGACGAGGGCGCTGTGAGGACCCAGCCCGTCGGTCTCTCGGACGTCGCTGCCGACCAGCGCGGCCCGGACCATCCCGGGCTCTTCCGTGTCCCAGACGACGATCGTCTGGTAGGACTCGTCGTTGAGCGTGCTGATCGTCCAGGCGTTGCGGCCGCCGAGGTCGCTGACCGAACGCTCGACCTCCCCGGTCTTCCGCCCCGCGCGGGCACCGGCCTCGTAGAAGTCGGCCATCCGTTCGCCCGTCAGACCCGGGGCGACGAGGACGGCAAGGGTGAAGCCGCTCCGATCGCCGGTCTCCCAGAGGCCACCCGCGAAGCGGACCTCGCGGATCCCATGGCCGGCCAGCGTCCCGAGGTTCTGCTCGGTGCAGTTGCGGCCCGAGTCCAGGTGGGCCGGAGCGACGCCTTCGAAGCTCGCCGGGATGAGCTGCTCCAGCTCCGGGTAGGCGCCGGGACGTTGTCCGTCGCCCGTACACGGCCCGGACGGGTCAAAGGATGGAGCCGGCCTTCCGCCGGCGCACCCGGCGAGGCCGGCGAGGGCCAGCGCTATGACAAGGACGGCAGTCCGGCGCACGGCTCGAGGGTACGGTCAGCAGCGGAATCGCGCGAAGCGCCGGTCGCGTAACACCCGGATAGCATCCTTTCCCGGGGGCCATTCCGGCGGCATCGCAGTTCGGCCGGTGCCCGACGGAACATGGTACCCGGGTCCCGAATCGTTGCCCCCATGCGCCCGACGATCGCTGCCGCCGTGCCCGGACGTCGGTTCCATTGTTCGGCCCGCGGCGTGCGACGTAGGGTGTGGATGCGCCGGAACGCAAGCCACCGGGGACCACCTGGGGCGTCGGTCACGGACCGGGGCACGGTCACCGAACTCGAGGACGGTCGAGGTAGGGGATCCCGGGCCCGGGCCACGAATCGAGTAACCAAGATATTCGGCCAGCAGGCCCGGGACGCGAACCGGCCGGGCTCATCGATCTCCACCATCGGGTCTCTGATCGCCTCTCGACCGGTCGGGTCGGGAGGCGATCGCATGTTCAGGACCCTGGGGCGCCACGGGCCCCCCTTCAGGCGGACCGGCCGGCGGGAGCTCGATCCGGCCGAACGCGCCGGACCACGCCGCGTCCATCAAGGTCGTCCCGGAGGACGCGCGCGGCACCGACGAGATCGCGGTCCGTGGTGATCGTCTTGGCGAGCCAGTCGATGTACGAGGGCTCGAACGCTGCGATCTCGCCCAGCGTGTGGCCGCGAAACTTGCCGAACCCGACCTGGTGCGCGCGCGCGTCGGCCAGCGACGGTGCCGGCGCACGCCGGAACCGGTGGATCCGGCCGCGCTCGAGAGGCCCGTTCGGGTCGGAGGCGCGGGGCGGCTCGCGGTCCGCGGCCCGGCTCCGACGCGGCGGATGACCGGCGAGACCGGCGCCACGCCCCGTCGTGGCGTTGCGCGGCCGGAACGTGTCGCTCATGTCGACCCGGCCCGTCACCGGGCGGCTGGGTCGGGGACGCGGCGGACCACTCCGCCGGCGGACGGGCTCGTTCTCGTCGAACCCGCGGCCGCTCGGGGTGCCGCCGGCCGCGCGGATGCCTGCCCGCCTCTCCAGGTCCTCACGGCGGAGCGCCTCGTACGCGTCGTTGATCTCCGCCATGAGCCGGGTCGCGATCCGCGACGCGCCCGGGTCGTCACCCGTCAGGTCCGGGTGATGCTGCCGGGCGAGGCGGCGCCAGGCGGCCTTGACCGCGTCGGGGCCGGCGCCCTGCCGGACGCCGAGGACATCGTGCGGGTCGCGCTTCGCCACGGTCCCAGTGTACCGACCGCGGATCGGGGCTCGATGCGACCCGCCTTGCGTCGGCCGGCGGTTTGGCTGGCTTGACAGCGGCGCGGCGCGTGGCGTCCCCTGTAACCATGCCGACGCTCCGCCGCGCAAGCTTCGCCGCCGCGCTCGCCGCCGCTCCATTCGCGCTCGCCTACCGGTTCGCGCTCGTGTACCGGGGGCGGGCCGGGTTCCCGCGGCCGTATGAGCTCCGGGTCGGTCCGGCGAGCATGGGCCTGCCGTTCGAGCCGGTGACTGTCGACGCCCCGGGCGCATCGCTGCCCGGATGGTTCATCCCGGCCCGGGGCGGCACGCAGGGTCCGGGTGTCGTGCTCATCCATGGCTGGGAATCGGGCCGGGACCGGACGCTGCCGATGGCGCAGTTCCTTCATGCGGCCGGCTTCCACGTGCTGACCGTCGACGTCCGCGGTCACGGGGCGAACGAGCCCGAGCACCTGCCCGTGAGCGCCGGCGAGTTCGGGGTCGACGCAATGGCCGCGTTCGAGGCCCTCATGGAACGGCCCGAGGTGACGAAGGGCGCAATCGCCGGCCATTCGCTCGGTGGCGTGGGCGCGATCCTCGCGGCGGCCGCCGATCCCCGGGTCGCCGCGCTCGTCAGCACCTCGTCGCCCTCCGAGCCGTACCGCCTCACCCGGCAGACGTTCCGGCTCGCCCGCCTGCCGATCCCGGACCCGGTGGCCTACCCGCTCGCCTGGCTGACGACCCGGATCTACCTCCGGCCGCGCGGCCACCGGGTGGCGGCGATCAGCGCGTCGGCGGCGATCGCCCGCTACGAGGGGCCGGTGCTCCTGATCCACGGCGACACCGACGATGTCGTGCCGCTCGCCCACCTCCGCCGCCTGGAGCGCCTCGCTCGCGAGGCGCGCGAGGGCCGCCCGGACGCAGCTCCCGTCGAGACGCTGGTCATCGAGGGCGGCCAGCACAGCTGGCTCTACGAATATCCCGCCTACCGCCGGACCGTGGCCCGGTTCCTGGCCGAGTCGCTCGGCGGGCCGCTGTCGCCCGAGGAGGCGGGTGAGATCGCCGCCCGGGTGCCCGCGACGCGGATCGCCGACGGGGAGCGGCCGCTCAGCGCACTCGTGGCCGAGCCGGGCGGATTCCGCTCACTCGTCGGGGTGATCTCCCGGTCGCTCGCGGCGCGGCGAGGGCCAGAGGACGAGGTCGAGCCGGCGGCGGCCCAGGCACTCGAGGCGACGGCTCCGGCCGGACAGTAGCGTGGACGTCTGGACAGCGGTTTCGACGAAGCGGGTGATCCGCGACTTCGCGGACCGGCCCATCGAGGAGGACCGCCTCCGGCGAATCCTCGACGCCGGCCGGCGCGCGGCCAGCTCGAAGAACCTCCAGCGCTGGGACTTCGTCGTCTGCCGCGACCGGGGCCACCTCGCGGAGCTGGCAGGTGTCGGTCCGTGGGCCGGTCATCTCGCAGGCGCGGCCGTCGGGATCGCGCTGGTGACCCCGGACCCGGCCGCCGCGGATGCGCCGCTGTCGGTGATGTTCGACCTCGGCCAGGCGGCCGACAACATGATGCTGGTCGCCTGGGAGATGGGCATCGGCAGCGTGCCGGCGACCGTCTACGAGCACGATCTCGCCCGCCGCCTCCTCGGCTACCCGGCCGACCGGCACTGCGAGTACCTCCTGTCGTTCGGCTATCCGGCCGACCCGGCCGTGCTCACCGCCCCGCGCCGGGCAGGCGGGCGCAAGTCACTCGACGAGATCGTCCACGACGAGCGCTGGCAGGCGCGGGCGGCTACTGCCAGCGGAAGAATCGGGCGCTGATCGCGAAACAGACCGCGAGGAAGCCGACCAGGACGGCAAAGCAGACCCACAGCGGCATGAATGCCGCGCCACCAACCATCGTCTGGCGGAGCCCGTCGGACAGATAGGTCAGCGGCAGCAACAAGGCGACGGAGCGGAGGAACTCGGGCATCGCCTCGATCGGGAAGAAGGTCCCCGACAGGAACATCAGCGGGAACTGGACCACGCTCGTCATCCCGTTTGCCGCGTCCTCCGTCTTCGCGAATGACGCGATGACGTAGCCGAGCGCGATGAACGCGAGCGAGCCGAGCACGACGAGCGCGCCCACGAGCAGGAGATTGCCCGCAATCTGCACCCCGAACGCAAGGGCGCCGACCCCGACGATGACCAGCGTTTGAACGATCGCGATCAGCAGTCGCATGATCACGTTGCTCCCGACCAGCTGCCAGCGCCGGAGCGGCGTCGCGCTCAGCCGCTTGAGGATGAGCTTCTGGCGGTCGGCGACGAGCGGGATCGCGCTGAACACGCCGAGCTGCATGAGCGCCATCCCGAGGATGCTCGGCACGATGTAGCTGACGAACCCGAGATCCTGGGTCTGGATCGCGCGCGGCTCCGGCACGACTGCAGGACCGCGACCGCTGAGCGCGAGGCTCACGCCGTCGAGGACCGCGGTCACGACCTGCATCGTGTCCGCAGTGACGCTCGCCTGGGTGGGGTCCGAGTACACGACGACGGTCGTCGGCGCACCTGGCGCGCCGGCCAGGGCGTCGATCGCGGCACCGTAACCGGATGGCACGACGATCACCGCCCGGAGGTCGCCCTTCCGCATCTGGTCGAGGGCGTCCGGCTCCGAAGCATCGGCCAGGTCGACGTTCACGGTTGCGTCGAACGCCGCCCGGAGCTGGGCGGATTGCGGCGATCGGTCGTTGTCTACCCAGCCGTAGAGGCGCGTCGGGTCGTCACCACCGGTGAAGATCGCCCCGAACAGCAGGATGAAGATCAGCGGGAACGCAATGGTCCAGAAGAGTGCCGCCCGGTCGCGGACGAAGCTCCGGATGTTCGCGATCGTGAGCTGGGTGAGGGCGCGCATCGGGGAGTCCTCTTCAGTCGCGGAGCGCTCGGCCGGTCAGGTCGAGGAACACGTCTTCGAGAGTCGGGGCGCGGACGGCGAGGTTGCGAGGCTCGACGCCGAGCCGGTCGGAGGCGGCGAGCAGCGCGCCGATCGTCGCCGGCACGTCCCCCGTGTAGAGGATCGCCTCGCCGTCCTCGTGCTTGATCGAGGACACGCCGGGAAAGCCGGCGAGCCTTGCGTCGTCGAGACCGTCGATCGCTTCGAACCGAACGGACCGCTCCTTGGACCGGCGGGAGACGAGATCGTGGACGGTCCCGGCCTCGAGGATCCGGCCGTGATCCATGATCGCGAGCCGGTCGCAGAGGATCTCGGCCTCCTCCATGTAGTGGGTCGTCAGCAGTATCGTGCGGCCCCGCGCCCGGAGCGACTCGACGATCGCCCACAGTGACCGCCGGGCGGCTGGATCGAGCCCGGTCGTCGGCTCGTCGAGAAAGATCACCTCCGGGTCGTTGACGAGCGCCAATGCGACCGCGAGCCGCTGGCGTTGGCCGCCGGACAGCGCACTGGTCTGGGTCGACCGCTTCTCCCCGAGCTCGAGCAGGTCGATCAGCTCGGTCGACGAACGCGTGCGCGGGTAGAAGCTGCGGAACAGATCGAGGACCTCGACGACTCTCAGCTTCGGATACAGAGCCGCGGTCTGGAGAGCCACCCCGATCCGCTCTTTGAGAGCGTCCGGATGACGCGCCACGTCGATGCCGAGGACCCGCACCTCGCCCGAGTCGGGCCGGCGCAGACCTTCGAGGATCTCAACGGTCGTCGTCTTGCCCGCGCCATTCGGGCCGAGCAGGCCGAAGACCTCGCCCGCCCGCACCTCGAAGTTGACGCCATCGACGGCGCGCGTTTGTCCGTATGTCTTGCGGAGGTCGCGTACGGTGATGACGGGTTCGGTGGCCGAGTCGCGGGTCATCTCACCCGGCATCATGACTGATCGGCAGGTCGCCGGGGACCTCGACGACCGTTCCGTCCTCCGGCGCGGGAGCACCGAACGCGATGTACGCCTCGATCGCGGCGTCGAGTCCCACGTCGCGCTCGGCCGACTCGGACAGGATCCACTTGTGCTCGAGGACGTCGCAGTACGCCTGGAGCGGATCGCGGCCCGGACCGATCGCCGGCTGGATCCGGCGGAGCGTCGGCTCGAGGACCCCGGTCATCCAGCGCTCCGCGCCCTCGCGATCCGACACGGCCCGGCGATCGAAGTACTCGAGCCACGCGCGGTACTCGCGCAGGTCGTTGAGCAGCATCCGGGCCTGCCCTTCGAGGGCGGAGAGGCCCGTGAGCCGCTGCAGCTCGCGGGCATGGAACCGTCGGTTCGAGACCGCCATCCGAAGGCGCATCTCGCCGCCGCCCGGTGTCGGCTCGAGGCTGATCTCGTCGACAGCGAAACCCAGGTCGTTGAGCCTCCGGACGCGGGCCCGGACGGCCTGCCGATCGCCCGGCCGGAGGGCCGGCTCATGGCGGAGCTCGTCCCACAGCGCGAGGTACCTGGTCCGGACGCTCTCGGCCGCGGGGATCGCGTCGTCCAGGTCGTCCTCGCGGCCCTGGAACGCGGCGAGGTCCGCCAGTCCGAACGCGACGTTCTCGACGAGGATCTCGAGGTCGTATCCACGCTGGCCGTCGGACAAGGCGGCGTGGACCTCGCTCGTCTCGGCGTCGACGAGGAACGCCTGGATGCGGTCTCCATCGCGCCGAAAGAGCGTGTTCGCGAGCGAGCAGTCACCCCAGAAGACGCCCGCCCGGTGGATGTCGACGAGGAGCCAGGCCATCGCGTCGAGGAGGCGGCCGCGGTACGGTCCCCGGCCTGCCGGCAATCGCATCATCAACCGGCGGTACTGCAGCGAGTGCGCGAGATACTCCGTGATGAGGATCGCGGTGTCGCGTTCCGGCGCCTCGGCCAGGCCGACCGCCCGGACCGACGGCAGGCCGAGCGTCTCGAGGTGGCGGAGCACCCCGAACTCGCGTCGCCCGGCGCTCAGCGGCAGGTCCTTGAGGGCGTATTTCGTGCCGTCGGTGACGAGGAACCGGACGAGGTGGCGCGACGGCCCGACGGGCATCTCCTTGAAGTGGAGCTGGTCGCCCGACCAGTCGGCAAGCGGCAGCTCCCAGGGCAGGTCGAGCAGCGGGCTGCCCGCCTCGCGCAGCCGGAGATGGGGAAAGCCGGCGCCGGACCGTGTGGAAACGTCGCCCGTCAGTGCAGTCAGAGCTTCTTCCGCAGGTACGCGGTGACGCTGGCGTCGTAGCCGAGGGCCTCGTAAAGGTGACGCGCGTCGGGCCGGTGGTGGCCGGCCGTGACTTCGATGAACGCGGCCCCCAGCTCGCGCGATGCCCGCTCCGCCTCGGTCATGAGCAGGTGCCCGACGCCGCGATCGCGGACGCCGGCATCGACGACGAGAGCGAGCACCCTGACGATCCGGTCGTCGTGCTCGAAGCGGGGCAGCGCGTGGAATGCGATGAACCCGAGCAGCTCGCCGCCGGATTCTGCGACCACGACCCGCGAGAAAGGCGAAGCGAAGCGCTCGAGGCGGGCGACGATGTCGCTCGGCCCGGCCGGGTAGCCCTCCTCGGTGAACAGCGCGGCGATCCGCTCCGCGTCGGCCGGGGCGGCCGGACGGAGGACGATGTTAGCCTGCTCGATCATGGCTCGATGGTAGCGGCTCCCGCCGACTTCGCCACGCACAAGTGAGCGCCCCAGGGCGGCCCGCCAGCGACAAGCCGCTGCCGCCCGAACGGGCCTGCCGCCTCGGTCGACAGCACGAGCCCGGCCCGGCCGGCAGACTGAACCAGGTCGCCGAATTGTGGGTCCGGCACGATCACGTAGACCGCAACCGGGCCCTCGGCGAAGCGCGCGAGCGAGGCCGCGAGCCGGCCCTCGGTCGCGGGTTCGAGGAGGAGAACCTCGGGCTTTCCCGACCCGGAGGTCACGAGCCGGCAGCGGGCGCCGAGCAGCTCGTCGCCCGGCACGTTTCGCGATCTCGTCCGTGCCGACGATCCGAGGGACGCGACGAGATCGCGCTCCGCGCGATCCATGTCGACCGTTGCCGAGCCAATCACACGGCGCGCTTCCCGGCCCGCCAGGCGGTCGATGACCTTCAGCGCCGCGGCGATCGCTTCGACGCCGTGGATCGACGTCTCGGGGCGTGGCTCCGTCACCGCAGGATGAGGTCCGATGCGGGCCCGCCGAGCGACGTGAATCCAAGGCCCTCGTACAGCCGGATCGCAGTGGCGTTTTCCGCGAAGACGCCGAGGTACGTCCACTCCGAGCCCGCCGCGACCGCGTCCGCGGCGACGATCGCGGTGACGAGCCGCCCGAGGCCGCGGCCACGGAAGGCCGGCCGCGTTCCGATCGACGACAGGTAGCTCGCGCCGTCGAACGTGGAACGCTTGGCCGCGGCCGCCGGCTCGCCATCGATCCGGATGAGGCAGGCATGGAGGCCCGGGGCGTCGAACATCGCAACGGTCTCCGTCTCGATCGACTCGCGCCGCTCGGGGACCGCGAACGACTCGGCGAGCACGAGCGACACGGCACCGGCGGCCGCGACGCGCGCGGCCGGGCCGAGCAGGTGGAGCCGCTCCACGGACAGCGATCGCGGCATCGGCTCAGTGGCGAGGCTCGTCACCGGCGACGGATCGACGAGCAGCATGATGTGGCCGCCACCGACGTCCTCGAAGCCGGCTCCGATGAGCCGCTCCGCGATGTCGGCCGGCTCGTTGAGCGCGGGCCGTGGCCAGATGTGCGGCAGCCGGTCGAGCGTCGCGAACAGCGTGATGATCTCGTCGAGCCGGCGGTCGAATGCCGCCGTATTCGATGGCCAGCGAATCGCGTTGACCCGGTTCCAGAACGGCTCGCGGTCGAGCGGGTCGTGGACGAGGATCGAGTCGCCGAGGTCGCGGAGCTCACGCCCGGGGTGGGCGTGGACACGCGCCTCGTGGCGTTCGAGGAAGCGGAGCGTGTCGGCGTCGACGCCGGCCGGCAGCGGCATCCGCGTACCATAGCCGCGCTCAGGCGCGGGCGATGACCCGCCGGGCAGGAGGACTGTCGATGCGCCGGCCGATCGCTTCCGCGTTCGCCCTGTTCGTGCTTCTCGCCGCCGGCGGGTGCGGCGGCTCGCCCGCTGCGACACCACAGCCACCGCCCTCGCAGCCGACGCCGTCGACCGCGCCATCGATCGAAGCGGCCGCCTGCCACACGCCCGCGACAAACGAGCCGCTGACGACGCCGGTCGCCGTCGCGATCGCCGACAGGTCGTACGACCCGGACCCGGTGCAGGCAAAGGTCGGCGAGGCGATCCAGTGGACCAACGAGGACTCGGTCCCCCACACGGCGACCATGAACGAAGTTGACTGCGGCACCGACCAGCTCAGCCGCGGTCAGCAAGGCGTTCTCGTATTCACCGAGGCCGGCACGTATGCCTACCACTGCCGGATCCACTCGAACATGCGCGGGACGATCACGATCGCCCCGTAGCCGCCGATCAGGAAGGCTTGCGGGCGAGGAACAGCGACGCGCCGGACGGGAGGTCGATGACCTGCGCGTCGGGCAGCCCTGCCGCGGCGAACCAGCCGAGGAACGTCTCGCGCGTCTCGAGCCGCGTCCCCTGGAAGACCTCGTCGAGCTGGACGCCGGCGATGAGCTCCCCGTGGCGGGTCCGGAACTCCTCGATCGTCGATGGCAGGGGCCAGTCGAGGACGAGCAGCCAGCCGCCCGGCTCGAGAGCGGCCCACGCGGCGCGGAGCGCCGCCGGCGGGTCCGGCAGCGAGTGGAGCGCGTACTGGAAGTATGCGAGCCGGAACTCGCCCTCGTGACCGGGCGCGGTGACGTCGCCGTGCTCGATCCGGATCCGATCTGACAGCCCCGCCTCGTCGACATTGCGCCGCGCGCGCGCGACGGAATCGGCCTCGAACTCCACGCCGACCGGCTCGACATCCGGGAACCGGCGGGCGACCGCGATGAGCCACCGGCCACCACCGCTGTGGACGTCGAGGACGTGGCCGCCGCGGACGAGGTCGGCCACGAGCTGGGGCAGTGCCGCGAGCGCCTCCTGGAAGAAGACGGCGACGTCCTGCACGGTCAGCCGCTCGATCGCCTCCCGGTAGCGATCCGGCCGCTTGCGGAATGGCTCGCCGGTCCTGAAGAACGTCGTCATCCGGTCCCAGTCGAGGCTGGCGACCACGGCGTGGGTGAACTGGCCGCCGATGAACTCGGGGCGCGTGTCGTCGAGCAGGATCGCGGCCAGCTCCTCGTCCAGCTTCAGGCGGCCGCCCTCGAAGTCGGCCAGGTCGTGCGCATCGGCCGCCCACGCCCACACCTCGACCGCGTCGACGCGGCAGCCCGCCGCGTTCGCCAGCTCGCCGGCAGTCAGGCCGGCTCCAGCCGCCTCGCGCAAGCGGCGGAACAGCCCCAGCTCCAGGCCGAGGTAGACCAGCCACGTCCGGTGAAAACCGCCGAGGCTTGAGATCAGGTCGTCGAACCGTTCTTCGGCGCCGCGCATCCTCGCCCGATTGTCGCACGCGTGCCCTCGCGTCCTTGCCTTCGCGGCGCCGACGGCGCAAGGTTCGATCGATGCAACGGAATCGCGACGACGGCGGTTTGATGGAGTGATGGACGGACCGCTGCTTGCCGATCTCGCGACCGATCTCGACGCCAACTTCGAACGTCTCGTGCTGGGTCACCAGGACCGCCTGTACACGATCGCGCTGCGCCTGCTCGGCGATTCACGAGACGCGGAGGAGGTCGCCCAGGACGCGTTCGTCCGGGCATATCGGGCGCTTGCGTCGTACGAGCCGATGCGGATCCGGGATCTCCGACTGCGGCCGTGGCTGGCAACCATCGCGATCAACGTGTGTCGCAATCGCGCCCGCCGCCGAGTGCTCCAGCTCGTCTCCCTCGACGCACCGGCCCGGGGCGACGCCGACGAGCGCGGTCCGGGAGCCGTCGCGACATCGCTCGCCGATCCGGCCGGCGGACCGCTCGAGGCGACCGTCCGGCACGCATCGGCACACCATTGGGCCGCCCTTCTCGCTTCGCTGCCCGCGCTCTACCGCACGCCGATCGTCCTGCGCCACGTCGATGGCCTCTCGTACGAGGAGATGGCGAGCGTGCTCGGCCGTCCCGAGGGGACACTCAAGGCGCAGGTCCATCGCGGTCTCGCGCTCCTCCGCGACGCATACACACGCAGCCCCGACGTCGATCGCCAGGAGATGACCGCATGACTGCCCGACCGAACGCCGTCGCACTCGCGGACGTCGAGTCCGCCCTCGCCAGCCTTGCGGTCCGCGCGCCGGCGACGCTCGCACCGGCGACGCTCGTCGCGGTCGGCCTCGCCGACGAATACGCGACGATGGACTCGCCGATCGGGCCCGTGTTCGTGGCCTGGAACGGGCGCGGCGTGTCCGCGGTCGAGGCAGCGGGAGACCCGCGCCAGTTCGAGCAGCGCTTCGGGCGCGCCTTCGGCCGGCCCATCCGTCTTTCCGCGGCGATTCCTCCTCGCCTCGAGCGGGCGCTCGCCCGCCGCCTCGCGGGCGACCGGCGCGCGTCGCTCGACCTCGATCTCCGGGGACGGACCGACTTCGAGCGAGCGGTGTGGTCGAAGGCGCTCGAGATCCCGCGCGGCGAGGTTCGTCCGTACGGCTGGATCGCCGCCGAGATCGGCCGGCCACGCGCGGTGCGGGCGGTCGGCACGGCGCTCGCGCACAACCCCGTGCCACTCGTGGTCCCCTGCCATCGCGTCGTCCGAAGCGACGGACTGCTCGGCCAATACTCGCTCGGCGGTCCGGGCAACAAGCGGGCGATCCTCGCGACGGAGGGCCTGGACCCAAACGAGCTCGAGGAGCTCGCCCGGGCCGGGATCCGCTACGTCGGATCGGACACAACGCGGATCTACTGCCTGCCGAGCTGCCACAACGCCCGCCGGATCTCCGACCGTCACCGCGTTCCGTTCCGGTCTGCACAGGCTTCCGAGGCGGCCGGCTACCGGGCCTGCCGGGAGTGCCGGCCGGATTCCGCCGCCCGCGCTGCCTGAACGTCCGCCCCGCGACGGTCTACACTCGACCTCTTGGACCATCCGGCTATGCCAACCGCCGCGAGACCACGCGCGCCCAGCGCGCTGCTCTGGCTCGGGCTGCTGGTCCTGTACCTCGTATGGGGATCGACCTACCTCGGCATCCGGATTGCCGTCGAGACCATCCCGCCGTTCCTCATGGCGTCGGCCCGCTTCCTCCTCGCCGGCGTCGCCGTGTTCGCATGGTCGGTCATCCGCGAGGGCACCTCGTTCACCTGGCCCTCGCGCCGCGAATGGCGCGACATGTTCATCGTCGGCGCGCTCCTCCTCGGCGGCGGGATGGGCGCCGTCGCGTGGGGCGAGCAGACGGTTCCGTCGGGCATCGCCGCGCTGATGATCGCGATGATGCCGGTCTGGGTCGCGGTGCTCGGTCGCGTCTTCCTCGGCGAGCGGCTGCCCAGGCTCGCTGTGGCCGGGATCGCCGTCGGCCTGGCGGGCGTCGCGATCCTCGTGGGCGCACCGGATCCGGGCGACCCGCTCGATCCGGCCGGGGTGATCGCGCTGATCATCTCGCCGATCTCCTGGTCCGCGGGGTCGCTCTACGCGGCGCACCGGGTGCCCCACTCGAGCCGGCCGCTCGTCGCGACCGCGATGCAGATGCTGTGCGGCGCGGCCGTGCTGGCGGTTGCCGCGATCGTCACCGGCGAGCCCGGCCGGCTCCGGTTCGAGCTGATCTCGACCGAGTCGATCGTCGCCCTCGTCTACCTGACGGTCATCGGCAGCCTGCTCGCATTCAGCACCTACGTCTGGCTGCTCCGCGTCGCCCCGCTCCCACTCATCGCGACGTATGCGTACGTGAATCCAGTCGTGGCGGTCGTCCTCGGGGCGCTCATCCTCGGCGAGACGCTGACTCCGACGAAGCTCGTGGCCGGTGGGGTGATCGTCTTCGCGGTCGCGTTGATCATCACCGCCCGCGGCCGGATGCGCCGTCCGACCGTCGGCGCGGAGACGGATGGCCTGCCGGCATCGCCCTCCGCCCCGGCCCGCCCGGTGCCCGCGGCGGACGGCTGAGGCACCGGCGCGAGGGTCACGTGGTCGCCGCCGGCTCCCCGCGTTCGAAACCGTCCGCTGGCCAGGGCTCGCACCGGAGCGGCCGGTCCTCGCGATAGCCGAGCGCATAGTCGGCCTGGATGAGCGTGTGAAGCTGGCTCGTGCCCTCGTAGATCACGGCGGCCTTCGAGTTGCGCAGGTAGCGCTCGACGGGGAACTCGTTCGAGTACCCGTTCGCCCCGTGGACCTGGATCGCGTCGAGCGCGCACGCGACCGCGTGCTCGGTCGCGTGCCACTTCGCGAGCGACGTCTCGCGCGTGTTGCGCCGGCCGCGGTTCTTCAGCCAGCCCGCGCGCCACACGAGGAGGCGGCCCATCTCCGTCCCGGCCGCCATCTTCGCGATCATCTGCTTGACGAGCTGGTGCCGTCCGATCTCCTCCCCGAAGGTCTTCCGCTCGTGGGCGTACTTCAGCGAGGCATCGAGGCACGCCTGGGCGAGCCCGACGGCGCCGGCCGCGACCGTGTACCGGCCCTGGTCGATGGCGCTCATCGCGACGAGGAAGCCCTCGCCCTCCTCGCCGATTCGGTTGTCCGCGGGCACGACGACGTCATCGAGGTTGATCAGCCCGGTGTTGCCGGCCCGGATCCCGAGCTTGCCGTGGAGGGTTCCGGTCGACAGGCCCTTCATCCCGCGCTCGACGACGAACGCTGTGATCCCTCGATGGCCCTTCGACCGATCCACGGTGGCGAAGACGAGGAAATGGTCGGCGATGTCCGCCAGGCTGATCCAGATCTTCTGGCCGTTGAGGCGATAGCGGGCGCCGTCGCGGCGGGCCGTCGTCGCGAGGTTGGCCGCGTCGGTCCCGGCCCCCGGCTCGGTCAGGCCGAACGTCGCGAGCTTGTCGCCCTTCGCCTGGGGCACGAGCCAGCGCTGCCGCTGCTCCTCGGTCCCCCACTGGAGCAGGGCCAGCGAGTTCAGCCCGACGTGGACGCTCTGGACCACCCGAAAGGCGGTGTCGGCCCGTTCGAGCTCCTCGCACAAGATCGCGAACGAGATGTAGTCCATCCCGCCCCCGCCGTAGCGTTCCGGGATCGGCGCCCCGAGAAATCCGAGCTCGCCCATCCGCCCGAGGACTTCGCGATGGACCTCGCCCTTCTCGTCCCACTCGCGGATGTGGGGCAGGATCTCGGCGTCGGCGAAGGCGCGGGCGCTGTGCTGGACGAGGCGGTTCTCGTCGGTCAGGGAGAAATCGACCACGGCCGAATTCTAGGCCGCGGCCTGCCGACCCGAACCTATACTCGCGCGATGGACGAAACGATCGCCGCGCCCGCCGACCTCGCCGCCCAGGCCGGCCACCTCAGCCCGGTGCTGGGCCGCTACTTCGAGCGGAGCTGGAGTCACGGCGAAGGCCACCGGCTGTACGACACCGGCGGCAAGGCGTATCTCGACTTCGCGAACGGGATCGCGGTCACGGTCCTGGGGCATCACCACCCCGCCGTGTCCGCGGCGATCCACGCCCAGGTGGATCGCCTGATCGGCCCCACCGGTGCGATCGGCTACGCCGAGCCAGTCGTCCGGCTCGCCTCGATGGTCGCCGCGACCCTGCCCGACCCGATCGACACCGTCTTCTTCCTCAACTCCGGATCGGAGGCGATCGAGGGAGCCCTGAAGCTCGCCCGCCGGACGACCGGCCGGCCGGCGATCATCGCCTTCCAGGGCGGCTTCCACGGCCGGACCCTCGGGGCGACGTCTGTCACGACCTCCAGCCTCAACTACCGCCTTGGCTACGAGCCGCTCCTGCCATCGATCTACTTCAGCCCGTACCCGGCTGCCTGGCGGGACTTCGGCGGTGACGAGGCGGCCGCCACAGAAGCCTGCCTCGCCGCACTCCGACGGCTGACCTCGTCGACCGTGCCGCCTTCCGCGGTTGCTGCGATCCTGATCGAGCCCGTCCTCGGCGAGGGCGGGTACCACCCGGCACCGCCGGCCTTCCTGCGCGGACTCCGGGCGTTCTGCGACGAGCACGGGATCCTGCTGATCGCGGACGAGGTCCAGACCGGCTACGGGCGGACCGGCCGGATGTGGGGCTTCGAGCACGCTGGGGTGGTCCCGGACGTCGTGTGCATCGCCAAGGCGATCGCGAACGGCCTGCCGCTGTCCGCCCTCGCGACGAGCCTGGCGCTCCAGGAGCGCTGGGGGAAGGGCGCCCACGGCTCGACGTACGGCGGGAACCCGGTGGCCTGCGCGGCGGGCATCGCGGTCCTTGAGACGATCCAGGGCGAGGGGCTCGTCGAGAACGCCGCCCGGCGCGGGGCCGACCTGACCGCGGGGCTCCGCTCGATGATGGCCGAGGACGAGCGGATCGGCGACGTGCGCGGGCCGGGCCTGATGATCGGGGTCGAGCTCGTGTCCGACCGGCGGTCACGCCGCCCGGACGGCGACCTCGCGAATCGGGTCCAGGCCAGGGCCGCCGACCTCGGCCTGCTCGTCCTGACGTGCGGGCCCGAGCACCAGGTCATCCGCTGGATCGCGCCGCTCAACGTCAGCCCGGCCGAGGTGGCCGAGGGACTGGAGCTCTTCGGGGAGGCGCTCCGCACCGCCTGAGGCGGCATACGCGGGACAGCAGCGAGCGCCCGCCGAACCGGCGGACGCTCGAAAGGGCGCGAGGGGGGCCGGCCCCGGCCGGCGCGCGATCAGCGGTTCTGGGCGAGAAACTTCATCACGTCCTCGAGGCGGAAGCGACGGTCGCCCCGCTTGCAGACGCGATAGAACGGCAGCTCGCCCCGGTCGCCGAGGCGCTTCACGGTGTTGACGTGGAGGTGAAGCATCTCGGCAACCTCGGTCGCCGTGAGCATCGGCCCCAGTTCGTTGACGGCCATCGAAGCCATGTTTGTGGTTGCCTCGCTTTGCGCACCTTTCGGCCGCTCCGCGCCCCTGGGGTGACCAAGGGTGGAGTCCGGCCCGCTGCTGGGCGGAGCGTATGAGTGGCCCGGCACGCTCGCCAAGCCGTACTTTGGGGGCATTGGGAGTACCAGATGCCCGTGCGGGGGTCCGTGGGAACTCGGAGCCGCGGCAGAGGGCACTCGGTCGGGAGGGGGGAGGGCCGTCCTCGATTCCCACCCTTTGGGGCCATCCTCATCCGCTCCCCTCGCCGCGTCTCGTGCCGCGGCGCACCGGCCCGTCGGCTTGCCCGCCGGCGGACGTTCGTGCCGCCCCCCGACCCAACCGCCCGCCACGGCGGTTATCTGGCTCGCCCCAGGAGCCGGTTGACCGTTGGGCAAGAGGCCGTCGGGCGAGTGTGCCGTCCCCCGGAACGCGGGCCTCACCTCCATGATTCCCGAGCGGAAATGCTGGTGGCAGGCGCCAGCTCTGTGCCGTCGGGCAGGCCCAGGGCGACCCAACGTACTGTTGACGGCCCGCCCGACCGCGAGCACGATCGGTCGCGATGTCATCCCCGCTCGCCTGCGTCGTCTGCAGCATCGATCCCCAGACCACGAGCCTGGTCCTGCCGCTCGCCCAGGCGACGATCATCGCCGCCCCGGTGATCCTGCGGAAACAGATCGCGAAGGGCGTCCAATCCGTTCGGGAGCGCCGCTCGCGGCGGAGCGCTCGCGCGACCCTGGCCGTGGGCGATTCACCGTCGGCGGCCGGCCCCAGCTGCGAGGCTGAGGGGGAGCGCTAGCGCCCCGACCATGGTTTCCATCCGACGGCGGCTGCCCGCCCTCCGGCGCACCAAGCCCGCGGCCCCCGAACCGGCCGCGAACTCGACGACGCCCGATGGGGAGGCGCTGCTGCCGCGCTGGCTTCGGCCATCCGTCAGGGCAGCCCGGGTCGCGTCCCTCAAGATCCCGGGCCCCCACCCGGAGCGCCGACCACCGGTACGGTTCGCCACTCCGGTCGAGGAAGCCGCGGACCGGCTGGCCGTTCGGTACGACCGGGTCCAGCTGCTGGACCGGCCGGACGATGCCCTCGGGATGCCCCGGGGCGAGCTCGACACGGGAGACGAGGTCGAGGTGATCGAGCGAGATGCGATCTGGGCGCGCGTTCGGACGCCGACCCAACGAGACGGCTGGGTCCCGGCGATGACGCTCGCGGCCGCCGACCCTCTCGCAGACGAGCCCCCGGCGGAAGCTGAGCCGGACGTCGACGGTGGCGCCGCCGAGGACGACCTCCCGGCCCTGGAAGCGCTCCTCGCGATCGCCGCCGAGCGCCGGGCGCTGATGGACCCCCAGCTGCCGGCGGCTCCAGATCAGCCGCGAAAACCCCCGAAGCCGGCACGCCAGGCCAAGGCGCGGAAGGCTCGCAAGACCAATCGTCCGACCTCGACGCGCAAGAAGAAGCGGCGCTGATCGAGGTTGGGCCGCCAGCGGGTTGCGGCGCCCGCCCGCGGCGATACCATATAGCGACGCCGCGACCGATCCGGATCCGGGTCGAGTGTGGAGGATACGCTCGCCGGCCATGCGACCAGGCCGATCAGCGGCCCCTCCACGACGCGTCGAAGCGGAGGAGAGCGTGCCATGACCACACGAGCCCTGTTGCGTGTCGGCCTCGCCGTCGTCGCACTCATCGTCGCCGCGTGCGACACGTCCCCCTCGCCGTCGCAGACCGCCTCACCGGGCCAACCCACGGGGGTTGCGGCCAGCCCCGCGACGACCGGCCCGGCCGTCAGCCGGCCACCGACCGGAGGGCGACTCGCAACGGTCCAGAGCCGCGGTCAGCTCATCTGCGGCGTGAACGGCGGGCTGCCCGGCTTCAGCTTCCTCGAAGAAGGAACCGGCACCTGGTCCGGCTTTGACGTCGACTTCTGCCGGGCGGTCGCGGCGGCCGTTCTCGGCGACCCGGCGGCCGTCGAGTTCCGAGCGCTGTCGGCCGATGACCGTGGGCCCGCCCTCCAGACCGGCGAGATCGACGTCCTGATCCGCAACACCACGTGGACAGTCACGCGTGACACGTCCTGGGGGGTGTTCGCACCGACGACGTTCTACGACGGCCAGGGAATGATGGTCACGGCCGCAACCGGCGCGGACTCGCTCGAGGACCTGGCCGGCGCCACGATCTGCGTCCAGTCGGGAACGACCACGGAGCTCAACCTGACGGACCAGATGCGGGCCCTGGGCGTGACGTTCAGCCCGCAGGTGTTCGGTGACATCGATGCGACCTACGATGCGTACACCGCGGGCCGCTGCGACGCGGTGACCAGCGACCGCTCCCAGCTCGTGGCGCGCCGAACGACCTTCACCACTCCGGCCGACCACGAGCTGCTCGACGTCGTGATGTCGAAGGAGCCGCTGGGCCCGGTCACTCCCCTCGGCGACGATCCGTGGTTCAACGTCGTCAAGTGGGTCGTCTTCGCCACGTTCGAGGCTGAGGAGCAGGGCATCACCACCGCGAACGTCGCGTCGATGCGCGATACCAGCACGAATCCCGTCGTTCGGCGCCTCCTCGGTGTCGAGGGCGAGCTGGCTGCGGCCCTGGGCCTCGAGGCCGACTGGGTCGTCGACGTCCTGGGAGCCGTGGGCAATTACGGCGAGATCTACGACCGTAACCTGGGTCCGAGCACGCCGTTCAACCTGGATCGCGGCCCGAACCGGCAGTGGACCGACGGCGGTCTCCTGTACGCGCCGCCGTACCGGTAGTCCGAGCCTGACGCCTCGGGGCAGGCACCGCGCCGCCCCGAGGCACATCCCCCTCGTCGCCAACCCGCGGCCGTGACACCGGCCCCCGGCTCGCCGCGCAGCACAGCCCACCACGGGGCGGTCCCGCCGTGGCGGAACGTCCGCGTGCTCCGCATCGCCGGCCAGGTCGTGGCCGTCCTGATCGTCGTGATCATCGCCCTGGTGCTGTGGAACAACCTCACCGGGTCGATGTCGAGGAGCAGCCTGACGTTCGGGTTCGGGTTCCTGAACACGACCGCCGGCTTCGAGATCTCCGAGAGCCCGATCCCCTACACGGCGACGGACACGTACGGCCGGGCCTTCGTTGTCGGCCTGCTCAACACGCTTGTGATCAGTGTCGCCGGGATCGTCCTCGCCACGATCCTCGGGGTGATCGTGGGAGTGGCGCGACTGTCGACCAACTGGTTGCTCAATCGCGTAACCGCCGGGTACGTCGAGATCATGCGGAACACCCCGTTGCTGGTGCAGCTCGTCCTGCTGTACGCGGTCTTCCTCCAGCTGCCTTCGGTGGCGAACTCGATCAGCCTGGGCGGATCGGTCTTCCTGAACCAGCGTGGCCTGTTCCTGCCGCGTCCTCTCGGGGAGCCGGGGCTGGGCCTGTGGCTCGCCCTTCTGGTGGCGGCCGTCGTCGTCGCATTGGCCACGCGGATGGTGGCCTCCCGCCTCGAGGCCGCAGGGCGCCGGTCGTACCACCTGGGAATGATCGGGATCGTGGCCCTGGTTGCGATCCCGGTCGTCGGGTGGGTCGCGCTCGGCGGCCCATTGCGGCTCGAGGTCCCGGTGCAGGAGCGCTTCAACTTCGTGGGCGGAGTCGTCCTCTCGCCGGAGTTCACCGCCCTGCTGCTCGGCCTGGTCGTCTACACAGCCGCATTCATCGGCGAGGTCGTGCGCGGCGGCATCCAGTCCGTCAGGCGGGGGCAGCTGGAAGCTGCCTACGCGGTTGGCCTTGGACCGACGCAGACGCTGCGCCTGGTCGTCTTTCCGCAGGCGTTGCGGGTCATCGTTCCCCCGCTCACGAGCCAGTACCTCAACCTGGCCAAGAACTCGAGCCTGGCCATCGCGATCGGCTTCCCGGACCTGTTCAGCGTGACGAGAACGATGGCGAACCAGACAGGCCAGTCTGTGTCGGTCATCGTCCTCGTCATGGCTACCTACCTCGCGATGAGCCTCGTGACATCGCTGTTCATGAACCTCTACAACCGCCGCGTCCAGGTCCTGGAGCGCTAGATGAGCGGCGAGCGCCTCGCTCCGCCGGTCACCTCGGTGGGCCCGGTCGCGTGGCTCCGCCAGAACCTGTTCAGCACCTGGTACAACGCCCTGCTCACGGTCGTGGTCGGCGCCGTCCTCGTCGGACTCGCCATCCCGCTCGTTCAGTGGACCGTGACCGAAGCGAGGTGGGGCGTCGTCACCGCCAACCTGCGCCTCTTCCTCATCGGGCTCTACCCGATTGAGCAGGCCTGGCGGATCGGGCTGAGCCTCGCCATCCTCTCCGTCCTGGCGGGAGTGTCCGCGGCTGTCTACGGTGGCGCGGCGATCCGCACGCTGGCCGTCTCGCTCTCCGCGGGACAGGCGATCCTCGCCGGGCTCGCGGCCGTGTCCGGGCTCGGGCCGGCCGTGACGTTCACGCTGCTGCTGGACGCCGCGCTCGTCTGGGCGGCGTTCCTCTTCGGCCTCCGCCGGCCGGTCTCACGCCGCGTTCTTGCCCTCGCCTGGATCGGGTCGGTCCCCGTCTCGGTCATCCTCCTCCAGGGCGTCGGGGGCGACGTGCTGCCCATCGTGAGCACCAACCTGTGGGGCGGCCTCCTGCTGACGTTCCTGCTGGCGATCGTGGGCATCGTCGCCTCGTTCCCGTTCGGCGTCCTCCTCGCCCTCGGGCGCCGCAGCGACCTGCCGGCGGTCAGGTTCCTGAGCACGGCTTACATCGAGCTCGTCCGCGGCGTGCCGCTGGTGACGATCCTGTTCATGGCGGCGATCATGCTGCCGCTGTTCCTGCCCGGTGGAGTCCGGATCGACCAGGTCTACCGGGCGATGGCCGGGATCACGCTCTTCTCCGCCGCCTACGTTGCCGAGAACGTCCGGGGCGGCCTCCAGGCGATCCCGACGGGACAGATCGAGGCCGCCCACGCGATCGGGCTGAACGCGGTCCAGACGAACCTGTTCATCGTCCTGCCGCAGGCGCTGCGGTCGGTCATCCCGGCGAACGTGGGCCTGTTCATCAGCCTGCTCAAGGACACGACGCTGGTGAGCATCGCCGCGGGCCTCCTCGAGCTCCTCGGCATCGGCCGCGCCGTGCTCGCCCAGCCGCAATGGTTCGGCGCGCATCTCGAGGTCTACGCGTTCATCGCCGTCGTGTTCTTCATCCTGTGCTACACGATGTCCCAGGCCAGCTACCGGCTCGAGACGTCGCTGGGGGTCGGGACGCGATGATCGGCGGGCAGCCCAGGATGGAGGAGGTCTCGTGAGCAACGACCGGGAGGAGCAGGCGAAGCCTGCCGACATCATCGTCTGCCGGGACGTCCACAAGTGGTTCGGCCACCTGCACGTGCTGCGCGGCATCGACATGACCGTCCGGACCGGCGAGGTCGTCGTGATCTTCGGCCCGTCCGGCTCCGGCAAGTCGACCTTCATCCGGACGATCAATCGCCTCGAGGAGCACCAGCGCGGTCAGATCGTGGTCGACGGCATTGAGCTGACCGACGACATCCGCAACATCGCGGCGATCCGGCGCGAGATCGGGATGGTCTTCCAGTCGTTCAACCTGTTCCCGCATCTCACGGCGCTCCAGAACGTCACCCTCGGGCCGATCCGCGTGCGCAAGTGGCCGCGCAAGCGGGCCGACCAGCTGGCGATGGACCTGCTCGAACGCGTCGGCATCCCCGAGCAGGCGCACAAGTACCCGGCCCAGCTGTCGGGCGGCCAGCAGCAGCGGGTGGCGATCGCGCGAGCCCTCGCGATGCAGCCGAAGATCATGCTCTTCGACGAGCCGACGTCGGCGCTCGACCCGGAGATGATCAGCGAGGTGCTCGACGTGATGCGCGAGCTGGCGGAGTCGGGGATGACGATGCTGTGCGTCACCCACGAGATGGGCTTTGCCCGCGCGGTCGCCAACCGGATGGTGTTCTTCGACGAGGGCCTCGTCGTCGAGGAAGGCCCGCCCTCCCAGATCTTCGAGGCGCCGACCCAGGAGCGGACGCGGCAATTCCTCTCCCAGATCCTGCACTGACCCGGGCAAGAAACCACTCCGGGCGGACCGCGATCCGCGCGGCCGTCCGCTCGGGGCGCGACCGCTTCCAAGCCGTCGACGGTGAGACAATGTCGGTCGTGCGGCACGCCGGGAGCCTAGAGGCAGGGGGAGCAGGAGAGGCAAGCGCATCCCCCGCGCAGCCATCGCCGCCGCGCGGCGTGCTCCGCTGGCTGCTCAGCCTGCCCACCCACCTCTACCGGGCACACCTGGGATTCCTCCTCGGGCACCGCTTCCTCGTGCTCGTCCACGAGGGACGGCGCACGGGTCGACGCCACGAGACGCCCCTCGAGGTCGTCCGCTACGACCGGTCGACCGAGGAGGCCACGGTGGTGGCAGGCTGGGGTCGGAAGACCGCCTGGCTCCACAACGTCGAGGCCGGTCTGGCCCGCGAGGTGTGGATCGGGCGAGCGCGCTACGTGCCCGCCGTCCGTCGGCTCGACGTCGACGAGGCGGTGGCGGCCCTCGCACGCTACGAGGGGCGCAGCGGCCTGCCACGTTCCTTGGTGTGGGCGGTCCTCAGCCGGCTCCTTGGCTGGCGCTACGACGGCACCCCCGCCGCGCGCCGGCGGGCGGCCGAGCAGCTGCCGATGGTTGCCTTTCGCCCGGCAAGCTAGAGGCCAGACCCGCGGCGTGCCGGGCCCGTGCGTCGCCTGGCTACCATGCGCACGCCGTGACGCGACCGCGCTCTACGCGCTGTTCGCGCATACGCTGGGCCCGGGCGGACGGCTCCGGAGCAGTTTGAAAGGCGTCCCCGGCAGGATTTGAACCTGCGACCTTCCGCTTAGAAGGCGGCTGCTCTGTCCGCTGAGCTACGGGGACGTGGCCACGAGTCTACCGCCAGTCCATGCGCGCCAGCGTCGCGTGGATCCCTTGGCGCCCGTACTATCTCGAATGACCGGCATCGGCCGTCAGCGAGGTACCGAGAAGGGGCCATGACCGACTGGGGTGCCCTGACCGCGCGAACCCTCGCGGGGATCGACGCCTGTGAGCCGATCTATCGGCCGACGACCTTCTGGGGTCCGGGTGTCCGCCGGCTCCTCGACGACCTCGATACCGAGGGACTGGGATCGTTCAAGTCGTGGTCGATGGCGGCGACCTGGTTCTATTCGACCTACGGGAACGGGTTCACCAAGGAGGCCATCGAGCGGACGTTCGTGACCGCCTCGCAGATCAATCCTGCGGTCCAGAAGCCGTGGTTCGTGACGGCACTGACCGGCGCCTACCAGGCGC
>CAZVGO010000015.1:0-2616 GCA_964626755.1 uncultured Anaerolineaceae bacterium
CGTAAGCGCCCGGTCCGTCCCTTCTCGGATTCTCTAGGGCGGGCGGCCTTCCGCTTGGGCGAGGAGGCGGCGGCGTTGGCGGCGGGTGCGCTTGGCTGCGGCTCGGGTTTCGCGCTCGCGGGTGCGATGAGCGCGGATCGCTTCGGGGTGGGTTTTCGCCCACGCGTCGGGCAAGAGGGCCGATAAGTCGAAGTCGCTGGCATGGGCACACGCCAGGCGCTGGAGCACGTCGCAGAGATATGCCCAGACGTCCAGGTTGTGACGGACGGCGCTGGCGACCGCCGAGTAAAGAACCGCCGCGCGCGGGCCAGCTTCGGGGCTCCCGATGAACATCCAGTTTTTTCGTCCAATGGTAAGCTGACGCAGATCGCGCTCCGTATCGTTGTTGTCGATTGGCAGTCGCCCCTCGTGGACGTAGGCCGTCAGGGCATCCCACTGGTTCCGCATGTACCCGATCGCTTCGCCGAGTCTCATTTTGGGCAACGCCCGGGGAGCTTGCTCGTCCAGCCAATTACCGAACCGCGCCAGCACGGGCGCCGCTTCCAGTTCCCGTAGCGCGCGGCGCTCGTCCGCCGTCAGTAGCCGTGCGCGATCTTCGATGTCGTAGAGCCGCTGGAAACAGGCCAGCGCTTCGGCGGCCAACGTCGGATGCGACGAGCGGGCTTCGTCGAACTTGCGTCGGGCATGGGCCAGGCAGCAACTGGCGCGGATCCGATCGCCGCTGCCCAGGTACACGCCTCCCGCGACGCCATAGGCATCGACCTTTGCCCAACCGCGGAAGTCCTTCAAGAATTCTCGCGGTCCGTCGCGGCTGCGGCTCTCATGAAAGTCGAATACGTTGTACGGTGCATCCCCATATCCGCGGTACAGCCAGAACCGTGCCGTGCGGACGCCGGCCGGATGCGTCGCGTCGAGCAGTCGCACCGGCGTGTCGTCGGCGCCTAGCAAATCGCTGGACGCGAGCCGCTTGCTCATCGCCTCGGCCAGCGGTTCGAGCAAGTTGGCCGCGCCAGCCATGATCTCGCACAACGTCGAGCGGCTCAGTTCCAGCCCGCTGCGGGCCAGCACGTCTTGCTGGCGATACAAAGGTAAGTGATCGGCGATCTTGCTGGTGACGACGTGGGCGACGAAGCCGAAATCGAACCGCCCGCCGGGCACCGGCGACGGCGGCGTCGGGCCTTGCTTCACGCCCCCGTGCTTGCGCGTGCAAACGTACTTCGGCCGCACGATGACCTTCACGAACACGCGGGCCGGACGAATGTCGACGCGCTCCGTGCGATCCTCGCCGATCCGCTCCAGCGGCTCGCCGCAGCTTTCGCACGTCCGCTCCGCCTCGGGCACGTCGATGAGCACTTCCTCGCGCGGTAGATGCGCTGGCAGTTTGCCCCAACCGTGGCCGCGGCGGCGGCGGCGATACGTAATCTGTTCTTCCGCCGCGTCCGGCAACGCCGACGGGGGTTGCTCGCCGTCCGGTTGGTCAGACTCGTCAAACAGCTGGCCTTGGCCCGCGCCCTCGACGAATCGTTCGCTACGGCGGCCAAAAAGATAACGCTTAAAGAGTTCGAGCTCGGCTTGGAGCTTCTCAATCGCGCCCCGCTGCTGCTCGCAAGTCGCCGCCGTTTCGACCAGCACGCTACGTAGGTGCAGCAACTCCTGCTGACAAGTCGCCAGATCGGCGGGCAGAGGGGCGTCCGTGCTCATGCCCAGTTAAACCCGCGCCGCCAGCGAAAGGTTTCGCCAAAATCTTGCACTTCGGCAAAAATCTTGGCGACGAATGACGCACGGCGCGTGTCGCACCGCGTAGGGTCATCCCGCGCTGCGATATCGTTTGCGCGGCCGCGTGTTCTTCAAGTCGATTCCGCCCAACAGCAACGCCAGTTGCGCCGCCGTGAGTTTCACCGCATCGCCATCGTGCTCTGGCAGGCCAAAGGTGCCGGACTCCAACCGCTTGTACCAAATCGAAAAACCGTCCCCTTCCCACAGCAAGGCTTTCACCCGGTCGCGGCGGCGATTGAGAAACACGAACAAGTCGCCCGACTGCGGATTCTGTCGCAGCACCTCGATGACCAGGCCATGCAAACCGTCGAAACTTTTTCGCATGTCCGTGGCGCGGGTGCAAAGAAACACGCGCACTTGGGGAGGGACGTTCAGCATAACGACTCCTCCCCGGTCCCCGCCGCGCTCCTGCCGGGAGGCGTCGCCCGAGTCGCGCGAATCGCCGCGCTCATCGCCCTGGTCAACAGATCGGCCGACGCCTCATCGGGGATCGCAACGATCGCCCCGCCGGGTAACTCGATCCGCACGCCGCTACATACGGCTTCCGCCCGAGGCAGCGCGATCGGCACGAATAATGGCCCCGCTCGACGGTCCGATGGCGCGGGGCTTTGGCGTTCCCTGTTTACTGGCCTAGCGGGCCGTCGAACCCGGCCCAGTCGCCTCCGCCACTGATAGAACGACGCAGTCGAAAATCCTTCCCGGTCGCAAAACGCAGCAATCGACAACCCGCTGCGCCGCTGCCCCGCAATCCGCCCCCGCCACAACCCCGCCAAACTTCCCATCGCGCTTCCTCCACTGCGAGAAAGCTACACCTTCCCGCACCACCCGCAACGCGACAAG
>CAZVGO010000016.1:0-82881 GCA_964626755.1 uncultured Anaerolineaceae bacterium
AGACTAATCATGCAGAGGCCCACCCAGAGAGGCCTTGAACCCCGGATAGGGGCGTCTCGAGATCCGCGGGGCGTCATCGGTCTCGGGCGGCTATCGGAGTGCTGGCGTCATGTCACGCTGCATCCCTAGGCCTCCGGCTGCCACCGCGTCAAGCGACAATTGTCCCATTGCTTTGAGAAAGCTACACCGCCAAGCCTCCTCCAGTATCACGACCCACGGCGCGGGCGCGGGCATCTATCCGCTCAAGGGCTGACACGCCTCGGCGCACCGATCGCAAACTGAGCAACTAACAGCCGCCGATTCGGTCTCACCGCCACGCTCGAAGCCATGGCGTTCAGAGCCCGACACTTAGAAGGCGGTTGCTCTGTCCACTGAGCTACGGGGACACGGCCGCCCGACAGGGTACCCGGAAGCACAACCCGGGGCCAGCACGGGCCGAGCGCCGTGCTATGCTCCGCGCCCCACCCTGTCCCGGCTGGCCCGACCGAGCGCAGGAGCGACTCCCGCCGCATGACCCTGAGCGATCGCCGGTCGATCGAGAGCGTCCTGAGTGCCGGCGCGCCCGCAGCGGCGGCCTCCTCGCCCGCCCAGGTCGGGCAGCTCGCCCTTGATCTGCCGCTCGAGCTGCCCACGTTCGCGCTCGAGCCCGAGTGGAAGGCCCAGCAGCGTCTGTGGGGCCACTCGTTCCACCCGATGTGCTCGTACCTGGCGAGCTTCCCCGCCGCGCTCGCCCACGCGTTCATCGCCCGCTACTCGCGGCCCGGAGACGTCGTGCTCGACCCGTTCTCCGGGCGCGGGACGACCCCGCTCCAGGCCTGTGCGGAGGGCCGGATCGGCGTCGGCGGTGACCTCAACCCGTTCGCCCACCTCCTGACCGCGGCGAAGCTCGAGCCGGCCAGTCGTGCCGACGCCATGACGCGGCTGACCGCGCTCCGCCTCGGCTGGGCCGCCGGGGCGGCCGGCTGGGAGAGGCTCGCCGCCCGCGTGGTCGCGGACCCGGCGGCGCCCGATGCGCTCATCCCGGTGGCCGGCTCGGGTGCGGGTCCCGACGCGGGCTCCGAAATGGTCCCTGTCGAGGTCGCCCTCTGCTTCCATCCGCGAACCCTCGCCCAGCTCCTGTTCGTCCGCACCTCGCTCGACCTCGAGCGCGTCGCCGACCGGTTCCTGGCGGCGGCGCTGACCGGGATCCTCCACGGCAAGAGCGCAAGCTACCTCTCCCCGATCATGCCGAATACGTTCAGCATGGCGCCGCGCTACGTCCGCGACTTCGCGGCCCGGACGGACTTCAAGGCCCCCGAACGCGACGTGTTCGACTGCCTCGCCTCGAAGGTCCGACGCCTTCATCGCCAGGGACTCCCCTCCCGCCGCGGGGTCGCGCTCCTCGCCGATGCGCGGGACGTGACGCCGCTCGCGCGCGAAGCGCTTCGCCGGCGTGGGCTGCCGGATCGGGCGCGCCTCGTCGTAACGTCGCCCCCGTACCTGCGGGTCGTGAAGTACGGCTACTACAACTGGCTCCGTACCTGGCTGCTGGGGTTCGACGCCCGCGCCATCGACGCGACGCTTGACGACGCCCACCACCGCGAGCCCTATCTCGCTTTCGTGCGAGACGTCCTCGCCGGGTTGCGGCCCGCCCTGACCGACGACGCAGTCGTCGTCCTCGTCATCGGCGACGTGGAGTTCGATCGAGGCCGCCGGATCCGCGGCGGGGTGGGCCTCGCCGAGCGCGTCTGGGAGCTGGCCGCCGCGCCCGAGGGCTACCGGCTGGCCGGCGTCGCCCTCGACGACGTGGCCGCCAACCGCAAGATGACGAAGCTGTGGGGCGACGAGGCCGGCCGGGCGACGAAGACGGACCGGATCCTCGTCCTGGGTGCGACGGAGGCCGGTCGCCGGCGGGCGCTCGCGGGCGCCTCGACTCCGATCGACTGGACCTGGCCGCAGCGCGGGCTGCGCTCGCTCTGAACCCGGGCGCGGCCCGACCCGCGGCTAGAATGCCGCCATGCAGCAGATGTACCACCCGTCCGACCTCGCGGCGATGGACCCGCTCGTCCTGATGAAGAATCTCGATCACGTCCGGATGACGAGCCGCCGCCTGTCGTACATCCTCCAGCAGCAGGTCCATCTGTACACGCCGGAGGCGAATCAGCTCCGCGAGCAGATCGACCGGTATGTCGAGGCGGAGCGGCAGATCGAAGGCGAGATGGCCCGTCGCCGCATCCGCGCCTGAGCGTCAGGCGCCGGCGGTCGCCCCGACGAGACTGAGGCCCGCGGTCGACGGGAGGTCCATCGCCGGCTCCGGGTCGGTGGAGGGCACAGGCTCCAAGCCGGGTTCAGCCTGGAGAGCCGCGAGAGCCCCCGTGACCGGGGCCCGGATGACGGACGGTGCCGCAAGCTGGGCTCGCTTCTCATGCTCCTCGGCGACGATCCGGTGAACGAGGACCGCAAGCGCCGGCATCTCGAAGAGGCTGAACCCGATTCCCTCTGCGCTCAGCTCGTCGCTGCCCCAGCCGCGATAGAGGCCGCGCCCCGCGACTGCGCACATCTCGTCGTACAGCTCAGGCCAGCCGACCCTGCGGCGGCGATAGCAGAACCGGACAAAGTCGACGGCATCTGCCGATACCGGGCGGTCATGGGTCCGCGACTCCATCGATGTACGAGCCCTCCTCTCGCATGGCGCTGGCAAGCATGACCGTCGACCCGCGTCGTCGTCCGGTCCGGCAAGCGGGCTGCCCGCTGGGTCTCCGGCTTTCCCTCTTTCGGGCGATTGCCGGTGGACCGACATCGTAGGACCGCGGCCCCATTGCCGGAAGGGGGTTTGTCCACCTTCTCGTCCACCATCTTGTCCACACGAACGGGCGTTCTCAGCCAAATGAGTGAGCCCGACCCTGAACCGGCTCAGCCAACCTTCGCCGGACGCCCCGCGGGCGCGGCGCCAGCGACTCTTAGCGGCGCCTCCGGGGCAACCTCATCTGCAGGCTCGTCGCCGCGAGGCCCGCCACGAGGGCCATCAGGACGACCACCAGCAACTGACCGGCAGGCGTGGAGGACGACCCGTCGATGCTGTTCGTTGGCGGAAGGGTTGGTTTCGCGGTGGGGTTCGAGCTCGGGCTCGGGCTCGGGCTCACGAGCGGCAGGTCGTCATCGACGATCGTGCCCGTGCCCTGCGCGTCGGCCAGCGGCGCCCAACTCGCCGCAGACAGGTTGACGACGAACGTCTCGTTCGGCTCGTCGAGCACGTCGCCGGCGACCCGAACGGTGATCGACTCCGACACGTCGCCGGGGACGAACGTGATGGTCCCGCTGGCCGATTCGTAGTCGGCCGGCGTCAGGGCCGTCGCGTTTGCCGTGGCCCAGTTGATTGTCGCGGCGCGCGTCGCGGCGCGAGAGAGGGTGACCGTGAAAACCGCGTTCACGAAGCCGGCGTTGCCCTCAGTGACCGTCACGTCGTTGATCGACGCCGCGGGCGCCTCCACCTCGACGGCACCAATATCACACGCGGAACCCTGGGGGCGACTCACGGCACGCTGGTCCGTGGTCAGCGTGCAGCTTGCGCTCGGAATCGCGTCGACGAGAGGGCTCGTTTCGGCCGGCAGGCGAGTCCTCGTCGGTCCCCCGTTCGGCGTCAAGACGCCAAGCTGCGGGTCGGCGGTGTTGGCTGGAATCGACCCGCACGAAGCGTCGTCGATGAAGTTGAAGCCCTGGTCTTCGACCACGTCGTCGAGGCAGTTGGAGATACCCCCGCGGAGCACGACACTCCCGAAGAGGCGGAGCGTCCTCGGAGTCGGGTCAAAGTCAAGGGGGTCATGGTTCTCAAAGCTGACCCCGTTCCCGGTGACCGTCGCGTTGGTCGCCGTGATGCTACGCGAGGCGACGATCCCTCCGCCCAGGTGATCGGTCACCGTCGAGTTCGCGATCGTCACGCTAGTCGCCTCGATTCCGAACGACGAGTTCGCCGTGATCGTCGACCCCGTCACCATCGCGTTGCCGACCGCGACGACACCGCTCCCACCCTGATTGCCGTTTCCGCTGATCGTCGACCGCAACACCGTCGCGTCCCCACGGGCGTCGATCCCGTGGTCGTCGTTGCCGTTGTCGGTGACCGTGGAGTCGGTCACGCTCGTGTCATCGCCACTCCAGATGCCCGACCCGATGTTGTCGCGGACGATGGAGTTCGTGACACCCACCTCGGTGCCGCTCCGAATGCCCTGGTCCTCGCACGCGCCGACGGCGCCGTTGCCCGCAACCGTCGAGTCTGCCACCGTGACCGCGCCGTCGGCGTTGATCCCGACATCGTCGTTGTCGGAGACGCTGGAGCCGCCGGTCACCGAGACGTCTCCCTCGGCGCTGATTCCGTCGGCGCTGATTCCGTCGTCGCAGGTGCCCAGGCCGTCCCCGTTCCGCAGGATGTCGGTATCGGTAACGGACACGTCACCATCGCCTTTGATGCCCGATCGCCTGTTGTCCGATATGTTTGAGCCGCTGACAGTGACGAGGCCGGCGCGGGCCAGGACGCCTCCGTCGTCGTTGTCGGAGACAGTGGAGTTGATGATTGTTACCGGGACGTCGCGCTCGGTCAGGATCCCCACGTTGTCGTTGCCGAACACGTTGGATCCGGTCACACTGATCGCGCCGTCGCTCTCGATCCCTGCCCCTCCGTTGTTGGTGAAGATGGAGGAACCACTGACGGTGATCGTCCCGTCGCTCGCCGGGGCGGTCTCGATGCCATCGTCGCCGTTGTCGGCAATCTTCGAGTTCGAGACGGTGGCATTGCCGTTGGCGCGCACTCCGTCAATAGAGTGACCCGTCACGTCCGAGTTCTCGATCGCGACCGGGCCATCGCTGCCCGCGGCCAGGAGCCCGTTCCCGGAGCCGGACGAGCCCGTCAACTTCAGGTTGCGCAGGGTCACCAGCCCACTTCCGCTCTGGATGAGGGCGTCGGTCGGGCACGGGTTGTGGATCGTGAAACGCAGGCTGGTCCCGTCCACGACGATGGCGTTGGCGGAGCTCCGTGTCGGCGGGTCGACACCCTCTACCGCGCAGGACAGGTCGATGTCCCTGGTGAGAGTAATGGTGGTCGTGGCCGCATCTTCCCAGGCAACGCGGAACGCGGCGTCGTCGCCGACGTCGACCGCCGCGACCGGGCCCACGAGCACCGGCATGAGGCTCATCGCCAGGATGGCGGCCATGAACACGGCGCTCCGCCGGCGGCGCTCGCGCATTGTCAGTCCCTCCCCAGTCGCCTCGGCGGGCACGGCGTCGAGAGCGACGATCCGGCAGCGTGTCACTCGGAGCCCTCGACGTCAAGGAAGGCGGCGCGATCCCGGCCTCGGCGTGACGGCAACGGCCGTCCTTGACCGGCTGACCGATGATGGTCCAGCGAAGCGAGGGTTCCGCGTCGACCTCCCCAGGTCAGGCCACGGCCCCGTAACGGGGGTGCGGACCGCCCTTGTTCGCGGGGCGCGCGAGACGCCGACCATCGGTGCAACAACCTACGCTCACCGTCCAAGCTGCTGGCCAAACACAAACTGGAGACCCGGAACGATGACTGCCGCACTGGAACCGTACGCCGCCCGCCTGGAGGTCGACTACCCCGAGCGGCTCGATCGGCTCACCACCGCCTTCCGGCTGATCTGGATCATTCCGATCGCCATCATCCTGAGCCTGCTCACCGCGACGGGCAGCGAAACCGTCATCAGCGCCAGCGGCGAGACCGCGGTCCGCAGTACCGGTGGCATCTCCGGCGGCCTCTGGGTGGCGACGATGCTCATGATCGTCTTCCGCATGCGCTACCCGCGCTGGTGGTTCGACTTCGCCCGCGAGCTGACCCGCTTCGGTGGGCGCGTTGGCGCCTACCTGGGCCTGCTGGCCGATGAGTACCCATCGGCTGTCGAGGAGCAGTCGGTGCACCTCGAGATCGACTACCCAGACGTCGAGCGGGACCTCAATCGCTGGCTGCCGCTCGTGAAGTGGCTGCTCGCCATCCCGCACTTCGTCCTGCTCTTCTTCTTATGGATCGGCGCGGTCGTGGCGGTGACCATCGCCTGGTTCGCGATCCTGCTCACCGGACGGTATCCACGAGGACTCTTCGACTACGTGGTCGGGGTGGGCCGCTGGAGCCTGCGGGTCGGGGCTTACGCCTTCCTGCTCGTCACCGACCGCTACCCGCCGTTCTCGCTGCGCTGATTCCTGGATCGCGGCGGGGGCAGCGACCTGGCAGGGCATACTCCAAGGCACGCAGGGTGGCCGCGGAGGAGGTTGCGATCACCCTCGACCGCTACAGCCACGCCCTGCCGACGATGCAGACCAAGGCGATGGCCCGCAGCCCGTCGACGGAACCGACATGGGGCGCCAGTAGCGGACGTTAGTTCCGAGCCGCCGCTACGATGAACCGATGCCGTCACAGCTTCGGGTGCTCGTCGAACAACCCACGAGGGGCAAGCGCTGGGTCGCCGTCGCGGCCGATTGGCCGGGACTCGAACGGGGCGGCAAGACGGAGGACGAGGCGGTCGAGAAGCTCGCCCGCTACGTGCCGCGATACGTCCCGGTCGCGAAGCGCGTCCGGCTGGGCTCGGAGCTCGCAACCCAGACCGACCTCGACATCATCGGCCGGTACCCGGGGGTTGGCTCGACCGACTTCTGGGGCATCTCGTTCGCGCCCTCGCCGCTCGACCGCGAGCCGTTCGACGCGCCGACCTTCGACCGCCAGGTGCGGCTGCTGCGCGCGGCATGGGCCGAGTTCGACGAGACGGCCGCCCGCGTCTCGGCGGAGCTCCGGCCGGGTGTCCGTGGCGGCGGCCGCTCCCGCGACCAGGTCGTTCGGCATGTCCTGGCGAACGAGGGTGGCGACTTCTCGAAGCGCGTGAGGGCGAAGTCCGAGCTGGAGGACCTGCTGAACCCGCGCGGCCTCGCCCATCACCGCGACCGCTTTGTCAAGGCGATGCGCGCTTGGTACGCGGAGGGCAAGCCGCTCGGCAACTGGACGATCCCATACCTGCTCCGCCACACGGCATACCACGTGCTCGACCACGCCTGGGAGATGCAGGACCGGGACCTGACGGACGCCTCCGCCGGATGACCGCTAGGCGCGAAACAGCGCCGGCGTTGCGGTGGGAGAGCACGCGGTCCCAGGGGCGCGTTGCGGTCGCGCCGAGTCCCGCTGCATCACCGCAGGTCAATCCACAGGTATGGCCGTCGGCTGACTTCCTCGACGATCTCTCCGTCCGGCAGCCGGAAGCGGCTCGCTGCGAGTCTTCTGACACGTTCAGCCGGGCGGTCGACTCACTCGTCCGGGTACTCGTCGTGACGGAGATCGCCCTTACCGGACCGGAGTAACGGTCGGCCGGCTTCTCCTACGGCTCTGGCCGACCCAGCGCCGTCAGGTCGAGCAGAGCTCATTTCTCGTACAGCATGGCGAAATTGGCACCGCATACCGGATGCTTGTCGGTTTGTCTCAGGCCGCCCACGACGCTCAGGTGCGACTGGCGGGAGTCAGATGGGCGGCATGGATCACTCGCCATAATGGTTCAGATAAGGGTGCACCCGCGCCCGTAGTCCATCAGCTGGCCCCCCCGCCTGGACGACGCCTTCCTTCCATCCCAGCGTGCGTCAGGCCGGGCCGGTCATCCAGTCCCCAACCAGCTCGACGTAGGTCTGCGGCGCCTCCACCGGCAGCAGGTGACCGATGCCTTCCACGACCCGGAACTCCCAGGCGGGGTACAGCTCCATGAGCTCGTCCGCGAGGCGGCGCGGGAGGGCGCGATCCTGATCGCCCCACAGCACCAGCGTCGGAGCCTCGATGCGCGCCAGCTCCGCGCGGACCATCCCCTCGTCGACGGTCAGGGCGGCGAGCACCGAGACGGCGGCCTGGATGGCGCCGTCGATCCGCCACGGCACACGATAGCGCTCGATCTCCTCGTCGACCAGGGACAGCAGGGCCGGCGAGATGCGGGAGGCATCGGTCCCCATGCGGGCCATGGCTTCGGTCAGCTGCGGATCGGTCGGGTCGTGGCGCCAGCGGCGCCACAGGCCGGTCTTCAGGCGGATGCCGGCCCGCATCGGGATCCGGGCGAGCCGCGGCGCCAGCCCCAGCGCGAGGCGCCAGGCCCAAGCGAAGCGCGGCGGATCCGGGCGCCCGGGAAGCGCCGGACTGGTCAGGACGAGGCGCGCCACGCGCTCGGGCTGCCGTGCGGCGAAGAGCGCGCTCACCAGCGCGCCCATCGAGTGGCCGTGGAGCACCACTCGCTCCAGGTCGAGGGCCTGGCACAGGTCGGCCAGGAAGCGGGCGCCGTGGTCCGCCCGCCCGGCACGCGGATCGAGCGGCCGGGTGCGACCGGCGCCGGGCAGGTCCGGCGCGATCACCGTGCCGTGGACGGCGAGCGGTCGGATGACGTCCATCCACGACCACGAGCCGGCGCCCAGCGGATGCACCAGGAGGTGTGGCGGCGCATCGCGGGGAGCGCCTGCCGCATCGGTCCGCAGGTAGTGGACCCGGACTCCACCGATGTCGGCGACCTGGCTGATCACCCCCGTCCAGCGCTCGGAACGCTCGCCCCAGTCATACCCGTGCCTGACCCTGACCATGAGGGCACGTTAGCGCGAGATGTTGTGTCTTGGTACCGCATACCGGATTCGAACCGGTGATCTCCGCCTTGAGAGGGCGGTGTCCTGGGCCTCTAGACGAATGCGGCTTGGGTGACCGGCCGGAATGGTACCAAGCCTCCGCGTGAAGCCGCAACCGCGCGACCTACAGGCGGTGCGTCTCGAGGAACCCGCGGATCGACTCGGCCACCTGCAGGTAGCCGTGCTCGGCAAGGACCAGGCCGTAGTGCGAGTGCGCCCCGAACGGCTCGTAGTCCGCGCCGAGCCAGTCAGCGAGCCTCTCCGAGCCGCCCTCCGGAACGTGACGGTCCAGTCCCGCTCCGATGACGAGCTTCGGGATCCCGCCGAACACCGTCCGGTCGACGGACACGCCCTGGAGCATCTGCCGG
Organism: uncultured Anaerolineaceae bacterium; assembly: GCA_964626755.1. GTDB lineage: Bacteria > Chloroflexota > Limnocylindria > Limnocylindrales > CSP1-4 > JACDAV01. Next base: position 8,985 of record CAZVGO010000016.1, read on the forward strand.
CGCGCGGCCCCGGACTCGTGCGGCTTCTGGCCGAGGAGATGCTGGATCCGCAGCACGTCCCCGATCGTCAGGTCGCGATGGTCGCGCTGGAGCTTCTCGGGCAGTGTCGCCCAGCCGATCGTGGCCTTGCCGTAGACGTCCGGGATTTCGCGCAGCTCGTGTGTACGCGGGGACATCCGGAGGTCGCGCGGCAGCTCCGACGAGAGCAGGATCAGCGCGGAGATCGGGAGGCGCTCGGCGGCTTTCATCGCGAGCAGGCCGCCCATCCCGTGGCCGACAGCGACTGTCGTCGGGCCGAGTCGCGCCATCGCCGCGACCACGTCCTCCGTATAGGTCTCGAACGACAGCTCGGCCGGGTCCGCCGTCTGCGACCAGAAGTGGTTGCGCAGGTTGAGGGCATGACCCTCCCAGCCGCGGCCTGCGAAGAAGCCGAGGAAGCGCTCCCAGACCCACGATCCTGCGAGCTCGCCGTGGACGAACAGGATCGGCTTTCGTCGCGAGCGGCGCTCGGGCAGCCACGACTCGATATACAGGCCGCGGTCGTGGATCTCGATCTCGTCCTTCCGGACCGGTCGGCCGTTGACCGCGGGGGCCTGGGCGCGGGCGAGGATCTGGTCGGGAGTCGTCTCGGGCATCCGGTTCACCATTCGTGGGGGTTGATCAGCAAGCCGGTCAGGGGCTTGGGATAGAAGTAGGTCGACTTCTGGGGCATCACGTCGCGGTCCGCGGCCACGGCGACGATCGATGCGACGGGAGTCGGCTCGAGGAGGAAGGCGGCGTCGGCGGCCGTTGGATCGTCCATGCCCCGGTCGACAAGTCCGAGGGCCTCCACAGCCGACTTCGTGTAGCTCACCCGGTCGCCGGCGCCGACCGCACCCGGGTCGATCCCGAACAGCCGCTCCAGTGCGACGCCGAGGAGCGTCACGTCCAGGCCGCGGAGCGCCGCGCCGCCCGGCGGCAGCGATGACTCGAATGCCTCCTTGCGCGCGGTCAACATCGCGCCGCCGGACCTCGTCCACAGCCCGAAGCGCCCCCGCCCGCCCGGCCCGGAGGCGGCCCCGAAGGCCTCGCTGAGGGCCTCGCGCGATGCGGGCTCCACGTCGAACAGGACCGCCGCCGCCTCGCGGGCGTCGGCGGTCCCGAGGCCGCGCACCAGCCGGTGTGTCGGCAGGACCGTGAGCGGCTCGGAGGCCGCATCGAGGAACAGCATCAGGAGGTAGTCGAACGGGGGATCCTCCTCGCACGACCGGGCCATCCGGCGCTCGTCCCGATAGCGCAGGGCGGTCTCGTAGCGGTGGTGGCCGTCGGCGATCGTGATCGGGCCCGCACCCGCCAGGCCGGCCAGCTTCGTCGCCGGGCCGCCCACCCCGGAGTCGTCCGTTACGGTCCACAGCCGGTGTCGAACGCCGTCGTCGTCCCTGACCTCGATGTCCGGTGGCGTCGCCGCAGCGGCCTCGAGGAGTCGCTTGGCAGTTCCCGTCGGGTCGCGGTACAGGCCAACCACGGGACTCGTGTTCACGCCGGTGGCCCGGAGGAGGCGGTAGCGATCCTCCTTCGGGGCATCGAGGGTGCGTTCGTGGGGCAGCACGGAGCCCTCGCCCGGCGCCTCGAGGCGGAGCCGGCCGAAGAACCCGCGCTGGGTCCGTTCCGTGGCGGTTCCGGGCACGACGTAGGTCTGCTCGTAGACATAGATCGAGGGCCGCGCGTCCTTGTGGAGCGTCCCGTCCGACCGCCACGTGGCGAGCGTCCGGGCCGCCCGCCGGTAGCGCTCCTCGGCTTCCTCGCCGGCTTCCGCCTCGGGCAGGTCGAGCCGGACGACGTTTCGGGGGTGCCGGCCGAGGAGACGGCGCTGCTCATCCGGGGAGATGACGTCGTACGGCGGGCTGAGGACGAGCGACAGGTCCCCCACGGCCTCGGGGCGGAAGCGGAGCGCGCGAAACGGGCGGACGTGGGGCACGGGCTCCTCGGGTGGGCCGCCGCCAAGGGAGCGGGGACGCGCTCATAAGGGGCGGGGTGCCGGGGCATCGTACGATAGCCGGCGGACGGGACGCCACCCTCCGCGCAACTTTTCGACGGGTCGGGGCGTCGGGGATGCCGACCGACCCTGCCGTACCCTGCCCAGGAGGGCTTGTGCTCCGCTCCGCGTCGATCGCGACTCCCGGTCCAGGCTCCAGGCGGGCGCGGAGCGCCCTCGTCGCGCTCGCGGCGGGCCTGCTGCTCCTGGGTCAGGTCTGCCTGCCGGTTCGTGCCGCGGAAGCCCTCGTCGTGGACGCGGCGGTCATGCTCGACGGCCACGCCCGGGCCGGTTCGTGGATGGCGATCAATGTCCATCTCGTGAACGACGGTCCGGCGCTCGTGGGCGAGTTGCGGCTCTCCGGCGGGGCGACGGGCCGGACCCGCTTCGGCATCCCGGTCGACCTGCCCACGACGTCCGGCAAGGACTACGTGCTCTATGCCCAGCCACCCCAGTTCGGGGGCACGATCGACGTGACGCTTGTCGCGGACGGCCAGACGGTCGTGAAGAAGACCGTCACGTTCACGGTCCACGACCCGGGCCAGCTCGTCGTGGGCGTGGTTGCCGAGCGGCCGGAGCGGATCGTGCCGAAGCTCGACCTCCTGCCTTCGGCCAACGGGGCGCTGCCGGCCGTCGTCACCCTCGGGATCGAGGATCTGCCCGAACGCGTCGAGGCGTGGGCGCCGATCGACCGCCTGATCTGGCAGGACGTTGACGCCAACCTGATGTCCGCGGGCCAGATCTCGGCGCTGCGCGGGTGGCTCGCCGCCGGCGGGCGCCTGATCGTGGCGGGGGGAACAGCCGGACCGGCCGTCCTGTCCGCCTTCCCGGACGACCTCCTCCCCTACCGACCCACGGCCACGCTGGACATCCCCCCGGCAAGCATCGCCGGGCTCATCGGTCAGCTCCCCGCGGACGCGGCCGACCTGCCGGCGCTCGGCGGCGAGCTCGTTCGCGGCCGGGCCCTCGCGACGAGCGGCGACCGGGTGATCGCCGCGGAGGCGTCCTACGGCAGCGGGATCGTGACCGTGCTCGGGTTCGACCCGTCGACGAGCTGGATCGCCGACTCGCGCGAGACCGACTCCTTCTGGCGCGGCTTCCTCCCGCCCCGACAGGGCAGCGCCATCGTCACCGGCGACGACGGCCAGCTCGTGAGCGCCGTCTCCCAGCTTCCCGAGCTGGCCCTGCCTTCGATCGCCGGCCTCCTCGCCCTCCTGTTCGGCTACATCCTGCTCATCGGGCCGGTCAACTACCTGGTCCTCAAGCGGCTCGACCGGCGTGAGTGGGCGTGGGTCACGATGCCCGTCCTCATCGCCGCCTTTGTCGCCGGCTCGTACGGTCTCGGCGCCGCGGTGCGCGGCCTCGACGTGATCCTCAACGAGGTTGCGATCGTCCGCGGGGCGCCTGACGCGACCGAAGGGACCGCCCAGGTCTACCTCGGGGTCTTCTCCCCCTCCCGCGGGACCTACCAGATCGAGGTCCAGGGCGGGGCGCTTCTGTCCTCGACGCTGACGGGCGACTTCGTAAACAGCGGGGATGGGGGCGGGCTCGACGTCCTGCAGGGCGATCCGGCCCGGATCCGCGACCTGGTCGTGGGTTTCGGGTCGCTCCGAACCGTGAGGGCGGAGACCACCGCCGTCGTCCCGCGCATCACCGCCGACCTCCGCCTGGTCGAGGGCACCCTGAGGGGCACGATCACAAACCTGTCCGACCAGCCCCTCGAGAAGCCGGCGATCGTGCTCGGCGGATCCGTCGCGGTCCTCAAGGACCTCGCGCCCGGCGCCTCGCAGACGGTCTCGCTGGTGCTGCGGCGCAACAACAACTTCGGCGAGTCGCTGTCGAACAAGATCCTCGGCGCCGTGTTCTTCGGCGACCCAACCGGCACCTCGAGGAACACCCAGCGCAACATCGTCCGCCACGCGGTGATCGACCAGCTGACGTTCGACCCGACCTTCGGCCCGACCGGCCAGCTCCCGGCCGAGAACCCGGTCCTGCTCGCGTGGGGCAGCCGCCAGGTTCTCGACGTGACGGTCTCCGGCCAGGAGCCGCGCCGGACCGGCAATGTCCTGTTCTACATCCCGCTGTTGATGCGGGTCCAGGGCGCCACCGCATTCGACACGGACCTGATCCGGAGCAGCGTCGTCGAGATGGACTCCCAGTTCTTCAGCAAGGATCCCGCCTCGCTGAGCATGGGCCGGGGATCGGTGACGATGGCCTACCGGCCCATCGCCTTCGAGGGCCGGCTGACGGCCAAGCGGGTGATCATCGGAATGGGCTTCGGAGGCGACATCGCGATCGGCGGCGGCCAGCCCAAGGGGCTCGAGCCCATGAAGCCCCAGCCATGCCGCGACGAGCCGGCCGATGATCCCGATTGCGCGGAGCCCGAGCCGATCGCCTGCGACCCGAACACCCAGGACTGCGGCCGGTTCTTCGACGGCATCCCGGAGGTCGAGGTGTTCGACCGGACGGGCGCCGGGAGCTGGGTGCGGATGAAGCACCTGGCGATGGGGAGCACGTACGATCTGGCCGATCCGGAGCGCTACGTCGACCCGGCCAGCGGGACACTCCTCATCCGGTTCGTCAACGACAAGCAGGAAGGCGTCGGGTTCTCGTTCCAGGTCCGGATCGAAGGAGACGTCAGTTGAGCGTGATCGTCAGGACCGAGGGGCTCGTCAAGCGATACGACCGGACGCTCGCCGTCGCGGGCATCGACCTCTCGATCGAGGAGGGCGAGATCTTCGGGCTCGTCGGCCCGAACGGGGCCGGCAAGACCACGACCCTGCGGATCCTGGCCACGCTCCTGGAGCCGACGGCGGGCGACGCGGAGATCGCCGGGGAGTCCGTCCGGCGGAACCCGTCAGCGGTCCGGCGCGTCCTCGGTTTCATGCCGGACGTGTTCGGGGTGTACGACGACATGAAGGTCTGGGAGTACCTCGATTTCTTCGCCCGGTGCTACGGAATCCCGGCCCCCCGGCGCCGCCAGATGATCGGCGACCTGCTCGAGCTGGTCGATCTCGCCGACAAGCGCGAGAGCTACGTCCAGGGCCTGTCGCGCGGGATGCAGCAGCGGCTGTGCCTCGCCCACACCCTCGTTCACGACCCCAGGGTGCTGGTCCTCGACGAGCCGGCCTCCGGGCTGGACCCGCGGGCCCGGGTGGAGCTGCGCGAGCTCCTCCGCGAGCTCCGCAACCTCGGCAAGACGATCGTCATCAGCAGCCACATCCTGCCGGAGCTTGAGGAGCTCTGCACGAGCGTGGCCATTGTCGACCGCGGCGCCGTCCTGGCCCACGGGAAGGTCGCCGACATCGAGCGCCGGCTGCGGGCCGGGGCGGTCCTCCGGGTTCGGGTGGTCGGCGGCCACGCGGCGATCGAGGCGGCTCGCGCCCATTTCGCGGCCGACCCGCGAGTCGCCTCCGCGGCGATCCTCGACGACGGTACGGTGGAGCTCGGGTTCCGCGGCGACGACGCCCAGTCGGCCCGGCTCCTCGCCGCGGCGGTCGGGGCGGGTATCGAGATCTCCAGCTTCGCCCGGGCCGCGAGCGACCTCGAGGAGCTGTTCCTCCAGGTGACCGCGCGCGAGCCCGTTACGGCCGTGGCATGAGGGCGACGCGATGAGCGACAGTCTTCCGATGACCGCTCCCCTGCCGTCCGACGACGAGGTGAGCCCCACCGTGGAGCTCGACCGGGCCGCCGGCGTGGCGCCCGCGGCCACCCAGGTTGTCCGCACGCGTCGCCGGCTCGGCCGGCCGCGCCCCGCGCTCCGCGACGGACTCCGCACCGCGTTCGCGGGCTTCACCGCGATCGGGGTGAAGGAGCTGCGGGGCCGGATGCGCGGCCGGCGCGCGTTCGTGATCCTGACGGTCTACCTGCTCCTGCTGGCCACGTTCGCGTGGATGATGGAGATGATCCTCGAGCAACGCTTCGGGCGCGGCCTGGCCGGCTCGGCCGCCTTCGCGTCGGCCCAGATCGGGGCCGGGATCTTCACCGCCCTGCTGATGCTCGAGACGCTGCTCGTCGTCGCACTGGCGCCGGCGTTCACCGCCGGTGCGATCAGCCTCGAGCGCGAGAAGCAGACGCTGGACCTGCTCGCGACGACGCCGATCTCGTCGCTCTCGATCGTCGTCGGCAAGCTCCTCAGCGCGCTGACCTACCTGTTCATCCTGATCTTCGCCTCGATCCCGATGACGGCAGTCGTGTTCGTGTTCGGCGGGGTGTCCCCGGACGACGTCGTGCGCGGCTACGTCGTGCTCTTCGCGACGGCCATCGGGCTGGGATCAGTTGGCCTGTTCTTCTCCGCGCTCATGAAGCGGACCCAGGCGGCAACGATCGCCACGTACTTCGGGGTCCTGTTCGTGACCCTCGGCTCGTTCTTCATCTTCTACTTCTGGAACACGATGACCGACGGCTCCGGCACGATCGGGCGCGGCTTCGGCCCGTTCCAGGGCCGGCCGCCCGAGGCGCTCGTCTATCTCAACCCCTATTACGCCCAGGCGGATGTCATCTGCGGCGTGGAGAACGGCTTCGGCGACTGGTGCTCGCAGATCGCCTACGTCACGGATCGGTCGATGTTCGGCGGGCCGTTCTCACCGCCGGTGGTCCAGCCCGTGCCGCAGCCCGGCATCGATGCGGGACTCGGCCGGGGGGTCATCAACGACGTCGTCCCGCAGCCGTTCGGCGTGGTCCGTGACAGCTTCTGGCCGAAGAGTGCGATCTCCTGGCTGGTGCTGTCGGTCGTCCTCCTCTTCGCCTCCGTCCAGCTCGTCAGTCCAACCCGTCGCTGGCGCCCGCAGCTTCCGGGCTTCCTGCGCCGCTCGTCCCGGAGGAACCCTGCGTGATCTCGCGACTCGCCGCCCGGATCCCGGTTCGCCGCCGGCGCGTCCCGTCCGGGCCCGACGCCCGCCGGTACGTCCCGGCCGATCCCCGCGCATTGGCCGGGCCGCTTGATCCCGAGCTCGAGCGGATCCGGTCCGGTCTTCGACCCCACGCCCGGCGGCTCTGGCTCCGCCGGATCGTCCGGCGCGCATTCATCGCCCTGGCGGTCGTCGCCGGCGCGGAGCTCGTTCCCTGGACGGCGGCCCGGATCTTCCCGATCGAGATGGCTCCGGCCATCGGGGCAGGCCTGCCGGTCCTCGGGCTGATCGGTCTCGCGATCGCGGCCATCGTCGCTCGTCCGTCACTCGGCGAGACGGCCCTTGCCGTCGACGCCGAGGGCCACCTTGGGGACCGCGTGACGAGCGCACTCGCGCTCGCCGCGGCCGTGCCGGCAGCGAGCGGCCCCGCGGGACCGGACGACGACCTCGACGACGGGCGCCCGGTCGACGAAGCGGGCGTAGAGCGCCGCTTCGTCCGGCGCCAGCGGCGTGACGCTCTCCACTCGCTCCGGCTGGCCCCGGTCAACCTGTTCCGGCCCCGCCTGTCGCGGAACCCCGCGCTGGCGTCGTTCGCGGCGGCCCTGCTCCTCGTCCCGGTGCTGCTCCTGCCGAATGTGCAGGACGCCCGGATTGCAGACAGCCGCCGGGTGCGCGAGGAAGCGACCCGCCAGGCCGACCGGATCGACGAGACCGCAAAGGACCTCGAGGGCAAGGGGGCAAACGCGGACGACCCGCGGACCCGGCTCGCCAAGGAGCTTCGCGACCTCGCCAGGCAGCTCCGAGATCGCCCCGCCGACCTCGACGTGAACCTCGCCAAGCTCGGCAGCGTGGAAGGCAACCTTCGGGCCCAGCTCGATCCGGCCAATGAGCAACGCGCGTCGTCGCTGACGGCCCTCAGCCGCGCGCTGTCCCGCACTGCGACCGGCCAGCCGAGCGCGAACCAGGACGGCGACCCGAAGCAGGCGGCGGAGGATCTCGACAAGCTCAAGGACAAGGTCGACTCGATGACGCCCGAAGAGCGGCGGGAGCTGGCGCGACAGCTGACCGAGCTGCAGTCGATGGCCAGCCAGGCTGACGGCGCCGCCGGGCAGGCCCTGCGCGACGCCGCTCAGAGCCTCGGGCAGGGCGATACGGCCGGCGCGAAGGCGGCCCTCGACAAGCTGGGCGACGCCCTCGAGGGCGCCGAGACCAAGGTCGACGTCAACCGCGACCTGTCGGCCGCTGCGTCGCGCCTCCAGGATGCCCGCCGGAACCTGGCCAACTCGGGGCAACCTGGTCAGCCGGGGCAGCCCGGGCAGCCGGGCCAGCCGGGGCAGCCGGGCCAGCCGGGCCAGCCGGGGCAACCGGGGGCGAGTGGTCAGCCCGGTCAGGGCCAGGGTCAGCCGGGTGCGAGCGGTCAACCCGGCCAGGGGCAGGGTCAAGGCCAGGGTCAGGGCCAAGGCCAGGGTCAAGGCCAAGGCCAGGGTCAAGGCCAGGGGCAGGGCCAGGGTCAGAGCCAGGGCGGCACGCTCGGCGGTGGAGGTTCGAACGCAACTCACCTCGGCACCGGCTCGAGCTCCGGGAAGCCGGGCGGCCCGGTCAACCCCAACAAGCCAAGCACGGTCGGTGAGGACCTCGGAAGCGTCTTCGCGCCGTTCGATCGGGTCGGCCGGCCGGGCGATCCCTCGTACGTCGCGGGCACGGGCGGCGACGGGCAGACTCAGCAGGGCAACACCCCCGGCCCGGGCGTGAACAACGGGGCCTTCGTCCCGTACCAGCAGGTCTACACGGACTTCCACGACTTCGCCCTGACGACGCTGGACCGGAACTACGTCCCGCTCTCCGTCAAGGACTTCGTCAGGGATTACTTCACGTCGCTCGACCCGTCGAACTGACGGGCCTCTCGACCACCGCGACCCGTAACCGGAGGACCTCGATGGCAGCCTCGACCAAAGTCGCCGGTTCGGCGCCCCATATCGCCCCGGAGCTCTTCGCAGAGCGGGCGCAGGCGATCGAGCGCGAGGTGGCGAACGTCATCGTCGGCCAGCGAGAGCTCGTCCGGCACACGCTGACCTGCCTGCTCGCCAACGGCCACGCCCTCCTCGAGGGCGTGCCCGGACTGGGCAAGACGATGCTCGTCCGGACGATCGCGGACGTGATCGACTGCACCTTCAACCGGATCCAGTTCACGCCGGACCTCATGCCGGCCGACATCACCGGCACGAACATCCTGATCGAGGAGGGCGGCAGCCGGGTCTTCCGCTTCCAGCCCGGGCCGATCTTCGCCAACCTCGTGCTCGCCGACGAGATCAACCGGGCGACCCCGAAGACCCAGTCCAGCCTGCTCGAGGCCATGCAGGAGCACCAGGTCACGGTCGCCCGCCAGCGCTATCCGCTCGATCCGCCGTTCTTCGTCCTCGCGACCCAGAACCCGCTCGAGATGGAGGGCACGTACCCGCTGCCGGAGGCCCAGCTGGACCGGTTCCTGTTCAAGGTCATGGTCCCCTTCCCGACCGAAGACGATCTCGTCCAGATCGTCGACCGGACGACCGGATCCGACACGGCCGCCGCCACGAAGGTCTGCTCGGCGGCCGAGATCGTCGAGATGCAGCGCCTGGCACGAGCGGTTCCGATCGCGCCTCATGTCACGGCGTACGCGGTCAGCGTCCTGTCGGCAACGCATCCGGATCAGCCCCGGGCGCCCGAGCTCGTTCGCGAGTACGTCCGCTACGGCGGCTCGCCGCGCGGTGCCCAGGCGCTCGTGACCGCGGGCAAGATCGGCGCGCTGCTGGACGGCCGGTTCAACGTCTCGATCGACGACATCCGGGCCGTCGCCATGCCGGCGCTGCGTCACCGGATCATCCTCAATTTCGAGGGCGAGGCCGAGGGAATCACCTCCGAGGCGATCATCCGGACGATTCTCGAGTCGGTCGCGGCCCCCACCGTCGAATAGCCATGACCCATCCCGGCGAGCGCGGCGCCTCCGTGGTGGAGGGCGGGGATGCCATCGCGCGGGGCGCCGATCGCAAGGTCTTCCTGCCCAACAACGTTGACCCGACGGTCTTCGACGAGGGTTTCCTCCGCCAGCTCGAGCGACTCCTCCTGCTGATGAAGGCGCCCGTCCGGGGCGGCCTCAAGGGCGGCCGGCGGAGCGTCAAGCGCGGCCAGTCTGTCGAGTTCGCCGACTACCGCGACTACTCGCTCGGCGACGACCTCCGGCAGCTCGACTGGAACGTCTACGCCCGCCTCGAGAAGCTGTTTGTGAAGCTGTTCGTCGAGGAGGAGGACGTCACCGTCACGTTCATCGTCGACGCGTCGGCCTCGATGGCCGCGGGCCGCCCGCCGAAGCTCCTCTTCGCCCAGCGGGCGGCCGCCGCGCTCGGCTATATCGCCCTCGCTTCAGAGGACCGGGTGGCCATCACTGTCCTGACCGGGCGGGTCGGCCGGCGGCACTCGTCGATACGCGGCAGCGGCCGCGTGTTCCGGCTCCTGGCGAACTTGTCCGGAATCTCCGCTACGGACAGCCCCACGGACCTTCTCGCCGCCGCGCGGCACGCCGCCGCGCAGCTCACCGGCCGGGGCGTCGTGGTCCTCATCTCCGACCTGCTCGACCCGAACGCCGAGCGGGTCGTGCGCGAGCTCGCGGCGACGAACTCCGAGTTGATCATCCTCCACGTGCTCTCGCCGGACGAGCTGGACCCGAAACTCGAGGGCGACCTCCGTCTCGTCGACTCGGAGACGGGCGAGGGCATCGACGTCACGGTCGACCTGGCGACGATCGACGGCTACAAGGCCCGCCTTGCGTCGTGGCAGGAGGGCCTCGCCGACCTCGCGGCCAAGCGCCGCGCGAGCTATGTTCCGCTCCCGAGCGACCTCCCGCTCGCCGACCTCGTGTTCGCCGAGCTCCGCCGGCGCCGGGTCCTGGGGTGAGGCGGCCTCAGGTCGTGGGGCTCTAATGCCGTTCGCGACCCCGCTCGCGCTGCTCGGGCTGCTGTTCATTCCGCTCGTCATCGCGATGTACCTGCTCAAGCTGCGGCGCAACGAAGCGGTCGTGCCGTCGACGCTCCTGTGGCACAAGCTGGTTGCGGACGTCGAGGCAAACGCGCCGTGGCAGCGGCTCCGACGCAGCCTCCTGCTGCTCCTCCAACTGCTCCTGGTCCTCGCCCTCGCCCTGCTCGCCGCTCGCCCGTTCCTCGAGCGCCCGGCAGGACTCGCCCGGGACCTGGTCCTCGTCGTCGACGCGTCGGCCAGCATGGGCGCGACGGACCTCACGCCGAACCGGCTCGAGGCCGCGAAGGCCGCGGCCATCGACGCGCTGCGCGAGCTGCCGACCGGCGGCAAGGTGAGCGTCATCGCAGCCGGCCGGACCGCGCGGATCGTCGCGACCGGCTCAACCGATCTCGCCCGAGTCCGCCAGGCGATCGCCTCGATCCAGGTCACGGCATCGAACGGCGACCTGGGTGACGCGTTGACACTCGCGTCCGCCCTCGCCGCGCGGTCCGGTGACGCCGAGATCCTCGTCGCCACCGACGCCGCCCTCGCCAGTGTCCCGACGCGACGAGTCGAGGCGCCGGTGCGGGTCATCCAGGTTGGCCGCGAGCGGAAGAACCAGGCGATCGTCGCGCTCGCGATCCGGACCGCCCCGTCGGGGCTGACCAAATCGGCGTTCGTGAGCGTCGCGAATCTCGACATCGAGTCGGCTCGCCGGCGGATCGAGGTGTACGGCGACGGCGTGCTGCTCGAGGCCCGCAACGTGTTCATGGACCCCCAGCAGCGGGCCGACGTCGTCATCGACGACATCACCCAGCAGAACACGCGCCGGGTCGACGTCATCGAGGTCCGTCTCGTGGCGGATTCCGGCTCCGGCACGACGGGCGCACCGCCGGACCAGCTCGCCTCGGACGATCGGGCGTGGGCCATCGTCCCATCGGACGAGCTCCGCCAGATCCTCCTCGTCAGCGAGGGCGACCCGTACCTCGAGACGGCCCTGAGCTACCTGCCGAACACCGAGCTCTACGGCCGGGCGCCGAAGGACTACGACACCACGACCGGGCTCGAAGAGTTCGAGCTGATCATCTTCGAGAACTTCCTGCCCCGGGTCATGCCCGACACGGCCGTCCTCGCCATCGCGCCGCCCCGGACCGGGCCGCTCGGTGAGGTCACCGGCAACCTCGTCAACCCCGGCATCGGCTCGCTCAACCCGGAGGAGCCGATCCTCCGCTATGTCGACCTGTCGACGATCCACATCGGCGAGGCGAAGGAGCTGGTGCTCCCGGACTGGGCGCGGACGGTGATCCCGGGGCCGGGCGGCGCACCGCTGCTCTACGCGGGCGAGCGGGCCGGGCAACGCGCGGCGGTTCTCGCATTCGAGCCGCGCAAGTCCGACCTTCCACTCCAGGTCGCGTTCCCGATCATGCTGGCCAACCTCACCGGCGAGCTGCTCGGCGGATCCGGCGCGCCGACCGAGGCGGTCACGCCCGGCTCCCCGGTGACGCTGCCGATCCCCACGGGAGCCGCCGGCGTCCAGGTGACTCGGCCGGACGGCACAACAACGGACCTCGTCCCGGGGACCGTCGGCGGTACCGCGGTCACGTACTCGCAGACGGACCTGCTCGGCGTGTACACCGTCACGCCCATCGCCGCGCCGGCTCCGTCCGGCTCCCCTGCCCCATCCGCCGACCCGGCGAGCCCCCGGCCCACCCCGAGTGCCGGTCCGTCCCCCAGCCGGACGCCGATCCCGGCCGACCCGAACGCGCCGCTCCGCTTCGCGGTCGACCTGTTCGACGTCGCCGAATCGAACATCGCTCCGGGCTCGGTCAACGCGCTCGTCGCCCTCGGCGGCGGCGCTCCGTCGGCCGCTCCGAGCGGCTCGACACCACCGGGCGGTGCGGTGCCGGATCCTTCGCCGGCGCCGACGGCCGAGCCGTCCGGAACGCCGGCACCGGCCGTGGCGGCGCCTGCCGACCGGCCGCCGGCCCGTGACGAGCTCTGGGCGCCGATCCTCCTGCTCGTCCTCCTCGTCCTCTGCGTCGAGTGGGCGGTCTACCAGCGTGACGCGCTCATCCGTCTGTGGCGCGGCCTGGGCGGGCGGTTGGGCCGCCGACCGGCGGGAGGCGGCTGATGGGCATCGCGTTTGACGCGCCCTTCGCTCTGCTCCTCCTGCCGCCGGCCATCCTGTTCACGCTCCTGCTCCACCTCGGGGCGCGGCGGCGGCTCGGCGCCGGGCGCCGGCGGGCGGCGCTCGTCGTCAGGTCGTTCCTCATCGCCGCGCTCGTCCTGGCCCTGGCGGGGTTCCAGCTCGTCCTGCCGGTCGATCGCCTCGCGACCGTGTTCGTCCTCGACCTCTCCGACTCGGTCGGGACGGCCGGCCGCGAGGAGGCCGTCCAGTTCGTCCGCGACAGCCTGCACGAGATGCCGGAGGGCGACGTCGCCGGGATCGTCGCATTCGGCAAGGACGCGCTCGTCGAGCGCCTGCCGTCCGACCTCGCCGAAATCGACCGGGTCCGCTCGACGCCGGTCAAGGCGGCCACGGACATCGGCGCGGCGCTCCGGCTGGCGACGGCACTCTTCCCCGATGACACCCAGAAGCGGATCGTGCTGCTGTCGGACGGCAACGACACGACCGGCGCCGGGCAGACGGAGGCGGCCCTGTCGGCGGCCCGCGGCGTCCAGGTCGAGACCCGCGTCGTCGGCCTCGAGGGCCGCGACGAGGTCCTCGTCGAGCGTCTCCAGACGCCCTCGACCGCCCGCCTCGGCGAGGAGATCGAGGCGACCGTCGAGATCCGCTCGACCGTCGCCCAGCCAGCGACCGTTCGCCTGTTCGCCGACGGCACGATCGTCGGAACCGAGCGCGTCGACCTCGTCGCCGGCGTCAACCGGATCACATTCCGGGTCAAGCCGACCGAGCCCGGGTTCCACACGTTCCGCGCGGTCGTCGAAGCGGCCCAGGACACGTTCAGCCAGAACAACCGGGGCGACTCGAACACCATCGTCAAGGGCGAGCCCCGGATCCTCGTCCTCGCGGGCGACGAAACGGTCGCGGCCGAGCTCGTCGCCGCGCTCGAGACGGAGCGCCAGCAGGTCGACTCGATCATCCCCGAGGCGCTGCCCAACGACCTCGCCGGCCTGGCCACGTACGACAGCATTGTCCTCGTCGACGTCCCGCGGATCCGCCTGTCCGACCGGCAGCTCGGGCTCCTCCAGGTGTACGTCCGCGATCTCGGCCGCGGCCTCGTCATGGTCGGCGGCTCGAAGAGCTTCGGGGCGGGTGGCTACACGAAGACACCGCTCGAGGAATCGCTCCCGGTCGACATGGGCGTCAAGGACCGCCAGAAGCAGCCAGACGTTGCGCTGGTCGTCGTCATCGACAAGTCCGGCTCGATGGACGCCTGCCACTGCAACACGTTCGAGGGCGGGCCCGGCGGCGGCACCGGAATGGGTGGCACGCGCAAGGTCGACATCGGGAAGGAAGCGATCCTCCGGGCAGCGGCGGCGATGACCGCCGCCGACGAGCTCGGGGTCGTCGCGTTCGACCAGGACGCCCACTGGGTGGTCCGGACCCAGCCGCTCGGGCAGGTCGGCAACCTGGCCGGCCAGATCGCCGGCATCCAGCCGCTCGGCAACACGAACATCTTCGCCGGCCTCGACCAGGCCGTGCAGTCGCTCGAGACGGCCCGCGCGACCCGCCGTCACATCATCCTCCTGACCGACGGCTGGTCGTCGTCCGGTCAGTACGCCGACATCATCAAGCGGATGAAGGCGGCCGGGATCACCCTCTCGACGGTCGGGGCGGGCGGCGGCTCGAACCCGTTCCTCGAGGGCCTCGCCAGGGACGGCGGTGGCCGGTTCTACGAGGCCGCGAATCCCGCCAGCATCCCCGACATCTTCCTCAAGGAGACACAGCAGGTCGCCGGCCAGCAGATCATCGAGGAGGCGTTCCACCCGATCCAGACGAGCAACTCGCCGATCCTGCGCGGCCTGGACCAGGGCTTCCCGCAGCTCCTCGGGTACAACGGCACGACCGCGAAGTCGGCGGCCCAGACCGTGCTCGTCACCGCCCGCGACGACCCGCTCCTCGCCCAGTGGCAGTACGGCCTCGGCCGGTCGGTCGCCTGGACGTCCGACTCGACCGGGCGCTGGGCCCGCAACTGGGTGGCGTGGGACGGCTTCTCGAAGTTCTTCAGCCAGCTCGTCGGCTGGACGTTCCCGGGCGAGGAGACCGGCGGCATCGAGGCGTCGTTCGTGACCCAGGGCCAGTCGACGACCCTGCGCGTCGAGAGCGTCGGCGACGACGGCTCGCCGCGCGACTTCTACGCGACCCGGGCGGTCATCGTCGGCCCGGACCTCGAGCCCCTCGACAAGGCGCTCGTCCAGGTCGCGCCCGGCGTCTACGAGGTACCGCTCGGCGAGGTCGATCCGGGCGCATATGCGCTGCGCATCTCGCAGACGCGGCCGGGCTCCGCGGCCCTGGGGCGAACGGTCGGGCTCGTGGCGCCGACCGCGGCCGAGTACCGGCTCCTCGGCGCGAACCAGGCGCTCCTCGCCACGCTCCGATCAGCCACCGGCGGCCGGGCGATCGAACTGCCAGAGGAGCCGTGGCGGCACGACCTCGCGACGACGAACTCGTTCACCCAGCTGTGGCCGCTGCTGCTCATCCTTGCGCTCCTGGTGTGGCCACTCGACATCGCGCTGCGCCGCGTGTCGCTCGGCCGGCGCGAGCTCGCCGACGCGCGGCGGGCGGTTGGCACGTGGCGACAGGGCCGTCGGTTTGCCCGGCGGACGGCGCCGGTCGAGGGAATGCTCGCGGCTCGCGAGCGGGCCGGCGGGGCGAGTGCCCGGGCGGCGCTGCTGCGGCCCGAGTCGGCGCCGCCGGTCCCTGTGGCGCCGGCAACCGCCTCACCGTCTCCCGCGAAAGGCCCGGCAGGGCCCGCGCGGCCCGCGCCTGCGTCTCCAGCGCCGGCGGCACCGACGGAGCCGGCTCCCACCGACACGTTGACTCGGCTGCGCGAAGCGAAGAAGCGCGCGCGGGGCGAGTGACAGTGCGTCGACTTGCGGTCCTGTTCGCCGCGGCGCTCGCGCTCGCCGGTTGTGGCAGCGCTGCCGTCCCGTCACCGTCGGGATCCGACGAGCCCTCTGTCGAGCCATCGATTGAGTTGCCGCTCGATCCCGGCGTCCTTGGCCTGACCTGTGGCGACGGCATCAACTTCCATCCGTCGCTCCTCGCGGTTCCTGGGCAGGCGCAGAACGATCCGGACGCCGCCGCGGCCGCGCTGCGGGCAGAGATCGTCGGGGCGGCGTCTGAGCTGGGGCTCCCACGAAGCGGGTGGGTCCGTGTCGCGCAGCTTGCCGACAGGGTGCAGTTCGTGGCTCCGGACAACGATGGCGACGGCTGGGTCGTCGTCGGCCTGATGGCACGCGACGGCAGGTGGACTCTCGATCTCATGGGCGAGTGCCAACCCGAGGTCGTCCTGCCGGCCGGTGTCGGACGCGCCGAGTGGCGGCTCGACCCGGCGTTCCCTGCCCCCGCAGCGGGCGATCGGCAGATCCACGTGTTGATCAACGAGCGAGCCTGCGCCAGCGGCCAGTCGCCGGAGGGCCGCGTTCTGCCGCCAA
This sequence comes from uncultured Anaerolineaceae bacterium, assembly GCA_964626755.1. Classification (GTDB taxonomy): domain Bacteria; phylum Chloroflexota; class Limnocylindria; order Limnocylindrales; family CSP1-4; genus JACDAV01. Next base: position 25,461 of record CAZVGO010000016.1, read on the forward strand.
TGGTCACGTCGAGCCCGACGGCGATGACCATCGCGATCCTCGTCACCAATCGCCCCGGCGGCCAGGACTGCCCGGGCAACCCGGACCTTCCGATGACCGTCGACCTACCGGAGCCCCTCGGCGGGCGGCCACTGCTCGACGGTGCGGTGTTCCCGCCGAGGGACGTCACTCAGCCCGCAAGCGGCTGACATGGAGCGGCACCGCGCTCCATGGCTTGTAGTGTTCCGCTTGCTGGCAATTGCTGCGATGGCCGGCGGTTGCGCCCTGGTCCCGACACAAGGTCCGGCCACCCCGCCGCCAGGTGACCTGCCGGCCGTTGCCCTGAGTTGCGGCGGTGACCATGTCTTCGGGCCCGAGGCGCTGACGATCGTCGGCGAGGCGCATCTCGACGTTGATGCGCCCGGGAAAGCGCTGAGAGCTTTTCTCGCGTCGCCCGAAGGCGCGCCCTTCGTGACACCCAGCTGGGTCCGGGTGTCCGAGATGGCGGATCGCGTGCAGTTCATCGGTCGCCGCCCGAACGACGAAGGCTGGCTCGTCGTCAACTTCGTCGCCCGCGATGGGAACTGGGTGCTGGACCTGGCTGCCGAGTGCAAGCCGCGGGTCGTGCTCGGGGGCGGCCTCGGCCCGGCCGACTGGTGGATCGATCCCGCCGGCCCGCCACTCGGCCGCGAGGCGACCGAATTCGATGCCCTCGTCCTCGAGCGAGCCTGTGCCGGTGGCCAGTCGTCGGACGGCAGGATCGCGCCGCCGTTTGTCCTCTACGAAGAGGACACGGTCGTGCTGACATTCGGGGTCGTCCTGAAACCGGGTGGCCAGAGGTGTCCAGGTCACCCACCCGGCAGCTACCACGTCACGCTCGATGAGCCGATCGGCGACCGCTGGCTGCTCGACGGGGGCGTCTTCCCGCCCCGCGACGCAACCACGCCACCAAGCCCCTAGGTCACCTGCCGGCCAGGGCCCGAATTCTCTCCACCGACCCGGGATCGTCGAGCGCGGACAGGTCGCCCGGGTCGAGCCCGAGAAACGCGGCCCGGATCACCCGGCGCATGACCTTGCCGGAGCGCGTCTTCGGCAGCGACGGCACGATCTCCACGACGTCCGGCTTCAGCGCCTTGCCGAGCTCGCGGACGACCTGGGCGGCGATCGACGCGCGGAGGTCCGGCCCGTCCGTCTCGCCCCGCCGCAGGACGCAGAACACGGCGATCGACTCGCCCTTGACCTCGTGCGGCAGTCCGACCGCCGCCGCCTCAATGACGGACGGGTGCGCGACAGCGGCCGACTCGACCTCGGCCGGCCCCACCCGCTTGCCGGCGATCTTGAGGGTGTCGTCCGATCGGCCCTGGATGAACCAGTAGCCGTCCTCGTCGACGAGCGCCCAGTCACCGTGGACCCAGACGCCGGGGATGCGCGACCAGTACGTCTCGAGGTAGCGCTCCGGGTCGCCCCAGAAGCCGCGGGTCATGCCGGGCAGCGGCTGGCGGATGACGAGCTCACCGACTACGCCGCGCACCGAGCTGCCCTCGCTGTCGACAACATCCGCTGCAACACCAACGTTCGGCCCACCGAACGCGCACGGCCGGACCGGCGTCAGCAGGTTTCCCGCGACGATCCCGCCCGAGACCTCGGTCCCACCGCTGTAGTTGACGATCGGAAGGCGACCCTCCCCCACCTCGCGGAAGTACCACCACCAGGGATCGGGGTTCCATGGCTCGCCGGTCGAGCCGAGAACGCGAAGCGACGAGCGGTCATGTGAACGGACCGGCTCAACGCCGTGGCCCATCAGCGCGCGGATGACCGTCGGGCTGAGGCCGAGATGCGTGACCCGGTGGCGCTCGACGATCGCCCACAGCCGGTCGGGACCCGGAAAGTCCGGCGTGCCTTCGTAGATCACGAGGCGGGCCCCGAGGAGCAGCGATCCCGAGATCGCCCACGGCCCCATCATCCAGCCGAGGTCGGTGAACCAGAAGAGCGCGTCACCCGGACCCAGGTCGAAGCAGTGGGCGAGGTCCTGGGCGCCCTTGATCGGGAAGCCGCCGTGGACGTGGATCGCGCCCTTTGGCCGGCCGGTCGTGCCAGACGTGTAGATGACCATGTATGGCGCCTCCGGATCGGTCGCGAGGCGATCCGGGGCGGGCACCTTGGCGGCCGCGGCAACGGCGTCATCCCACCAGACGTCCCGTCCGATCGTCCACGGCGTCTCGATCGCCTCGCCGAGCCGGCGTACGACGACGACGCGGCGGACGGAGGGCGATTCTGCGACCGCCTCGTCGACCGTGGACTTGAGCGGGACGAAGCCGCCCCGCCGGCGAAACCCGTCGGTGGTCACGACGACCGTCGCCGCGCAGTCGTTGAGTCGCGAGGCGATTGCGGTCGGGCCATAGCCGGAGAAGATCGGCGTGTAGATCGCCCGCAGCAGCCCGAGTGCGAGGACGCTGACGACCGTCTCGACGAGCATCGGCAGGCAGATCCCAACCCGGTCACCCTCGCCCACGCCCAGCTGTTCGAACGCGGCGGCGGCCCGGTCGACGCGCGTGCGCAACTCGGCGTTCGTGAGGCGCACCACCTCGCCGTCCTCGCCTTCCCAGGCGAGCGCCTCGCCATCCGGGTCGCGGTCCGCTCGCGGGTCGATCGCCGCGGCCGCGTAGTTGAACGCGCCGCCGCTCCACCAGCGCGACCACTCCGGGCCCCGTGACGCGTCGAGGGCGCGGGTGGGCCTGCGCTGCCACGCGATCTCGAGATCGTCCGCCGCGGCACCCCAGAACCACGCGGGGTCGTCCTCGGCCCGGCGCTGAAGCGCCTCGAGGTCGGGAACGCCGGTGGCTCGGACGAACCGCGCCAGGCGGCTCCGTTCGAGCTGTTCAGGAGCCGGGCGCCAGGCGGCGTCGGGGACGTCGCGGCCGAAGACCGGCCAGTCGGAGCGGGCCACGGCCGGATGCTAGCACCGGGGTCGTTCGGGAGCCGGGGGCAACGGTCGGTGCTAGCCTCGGGGCGTGCGGACCGTTCTCTTCGTCGTCGTGCTCGCCGCCCTTGCGACCGGTTGCACCACGATCACAGGGACACCGCCGGCGCCCACGCCGGCCGACTTTCCGGGGATCGCCGCCGCCCTCGCCCGGCACGGCGTCGCAATCGGCAACGTCGTGTCCGGCGACCCCGGCTGCGACGACGCGAACCTCGTGCCCACGGCGATCCGGTTCGAAGCTGCCGGGCTTGACCAGCCGGCCCCCACCCGCGCCTACATCTACATCTTCCGCAGCCGGGCGACGTTCGACCGACTCCTCCGCGACGTCGCCCGGTGCGCCGGTGCCTTCGTCACGGACGAGGAGGGCGAGCCGCGGATCGCCGTCTCGCCGTACGTGCTGACCGGGCCGGGGCCGTGGCCGCCCGCGTTCCGGGAGGCCGTGGAGGCAGGCCTGAAGGAGGCCGCCGGAACGGGAGGATAGCCCGATCGGCCCCGATTCCCCGATCGGGCGGGGCAAATGACGATCGTCCGGGTCGCCGACCGGGACCGCTCGACCTTCCCATGACCCACGGGACCTCCGGGCCAGGGTGACGCCAGGCCCCGGAGCCGACGCTTCCGGGCATGGACCCCCGTCGCCGTCACCGGCGATTCCTTGCGCCTGCCTTCGCCGTCGCGCTCGCCCTCGAGCTGTCGCTCGTCGCGGTCGCGATCGGCCCGGCGACGCCCGCGCGTCCGGCCCCGGCCCAGGCCGCGGCCGCCGTAGCCGCGCGACCCGACGTAGTCGGCGGTCCGCACGACCAGGGTGTCGAGCATCCGGCGGACCGGCTCACGATCTTCCGGGGCGGCACTCCCCGCTGGCTGACGACGACCAAGCCCGCCCCCGTCGCACGGCCCGTCGTCAGGAACGTTCCGACGCCAGCCTCCGCGGTGCCGAACGTCGCGGTTGCCGCGACGGCACCGGATCCAGCGGTCGCTCCGAAGCCCGCCAAGGCCGCGGCCCCGGTCAAGACAACAGCGCCGGCCGCCAAGACCCCCGCGTCGTACCGGGGCAAGAACCACCTCTGGATCCCGGCGCTCGGGGTCAACCGCTCGGTGTCGTTCTACGCCTGCTCGCGTTCGACCGCGCTCGCGAACGTTGTCTACCGCTGGGGTTGCGCCGGAAGCAACAACGTGTACCTGATGGGCCACGCCCACTCGGTGTTCCGCTCGCTCCACAACGCATACGTCAATGGGCGGCTTCGGAAGGGGATGCAGGTCATCTACGCCGACGGCAACGGCCGGGTCACGCGCTACAAGATTTCGTACTGGAAGGTCGTCTCGCCCGTCGGCGCCGGTTGGGCCTTCGCCGCGCAGGCCAGCCCGAGCATGACGCTCCAGACCTGCGTCGGCAAGAACAGCCAGTACCGGCTGGTCGTGCGTCTCGTGAAGAGCGGCTAGACCACCCGCAAGTCGAGGATCTTCCGGGCGATCACCAGGCGCTGGATCTGGCTCGTGCCCTCGCCGAGCTCGGTCAGCTTCGCGTCACGCAGGTAGCGCTCCACCTTGTACTCCTCGACGTAGCCGTACCCGCCGTGGACCTGGATCCCGGCGTTCGTCGCCCGCGAGCTGACCTCCGACGCGAACAGCTTCGCCTCGGCGGCGGCGAGGCCGTAGTCACGCCCCTGGTCCTTGAGCCAGGCGGCCCTATACACGAGCTGTCGCGCCGCCTCGATCTCCGTGGCCATGTCCGCGATCAGGAACGCGACGCCCTGGAAGCTACCGATCGGCCGGCCGAACTGCTCCCTCGTGCGGGCATACGGCACGGACGCGTCGAGCGCTGCCTGGGCGAGGCCGAGAGCCAGGGCGCCGATCGAGATCCGGCCCCCGTCGAGGATCTTGAGGAACGTCCGGAACCCGGTCCCCTGCTCACCGAGCATGTTCGCCGCCGGGACCCGCGCGCCATCGAACAGGAGCTCGCCGGTCGCCGACGCGTGGAGGCCCATCTTCTCCTCGAGGCGCCCCACGCTGAAGCCGGGCGTCTCCGCCGGCACGATGAACGCGCTGATCTCCGCCTCGCCCTTGTCGGTCGTCCCGGTTCGGGCGGTGACGACATACGTGCCCGCCTGGCCGGCGTTCGTGATGAATCTCTTGCCGCCGTCGAGCACCCAGCAGCCGCCGTCGGACCCGTCCTCGAACCGCGCGGTCGTGCGCGTGCCACCCGCGTCCGAGCCGGCGCCAGGCTCGGTCAGCCCGTACGCGCCGAGGACCTCTCCGGATGCCATTGGGACGAGGAACTGCTTCTTCTGCTCGGGACTGCCGGCGAGGTGAAGCGGCCCGCAGCCGAGGCTGGTGTGGGCGGCGACGATCAACCCGAGCGATCCCCACACCCGGCCGATCTCCTCGATCGCGATCGCGTAGGCGAGGGTGTCCATCCCGGCCCCACCCTCGTCCTCCGGGATCGGAATGCCGAGCCAGCCCATCTCGCCGAGCTGCCGGACGATCTCGGCCGGGAATCTCCGCTCACGTTCGTGGCGGTCGACGACGGGCGCGACCTCGTTGGCGAGGAAGTCGCGAATCGTGTCGCGCAGGAGAGCGTGCTCGGTGGAGAGGTCGTAGTCCATTGGCGCGAGGGTAACGCACCCGGCCGCCCTGGTCAGCGGCGCACCGGGTCCGGTGCTAGCCTTCGCGGGTGCCCGAGCAACACGTCACTGCCGGCGCCGACACCGCTCCGCGTCCCGGCAGATACGCGGGCGCAAACGGCGGACAGGCAACGCTCGGCGCCTCGCCCTCGTCGCTGCGCAGGGAGATCCTCGTCCGCCTCCGCCACGACGGCCCCGGCTCGCCCGATCAGCTCGCCACCCGCATCGGCGCAAGCCGGACCGGTATCCTCCAGCAGCTGAGGGCCCTCGAGGCCGCGCACCTCGTCTCGCGCCAGACCGTTCGCCACGGTGTCGGCCGGCCACGCCACGTGTACGACGTCACGCCGGACGCCCAGGATCTCTTCCCGTCGAACTACGACGGGCTGGCCGCGGGGCTGCTCGAGGCCATCGGCGTCGTCGGTGGCGAGAACCTCGTCGAGGAGGTGTTCGCGGCCCGACGCCGGCAGATCGGGGAACGCGTCCGTCGCAAGTTGGCCGAGCGGGTCGGCCACGACGCGCCGCTGTCGGCCCGCGTCCGGGAGCTGGCGGTCATCCAGGACGAGCAGGGCTACCTCGCCGAGACGACCCTCGAGCCGGACGGGACGATCCGGCTACGCGAGCACAACTGCGCGATCTACCACGTCGCGCAGGGGGCGGCCGCGGCGTGCCAGGCGGAGCTCGACCTCTTCCGGGAGATCCTCGGCGCGAAGGTCGTGCGCGAGACGCACATCGCGTCGGGCGACCGCTGCTGTACCTACCGCATCGCTGAGTAGCGGCCTAGGCTTCCTCGCGCTCGACGACCGTGCGCCGCGCCGGGAGCCGGCTGGACGCGGTGACGTCCGTCACGTTCGGAACGAACGACGCCGCGAGGGACGTCTCGGCGACGAGCCTCTGGTCCTCCGGCGACAGGATCCCGAGCCGGCCGAGCTGGGCGAGCTCGTCACGGATGTACGTCTTGAGGAGCTCCGGGCCGTCGGTGTTGATCGTGAACCGGACCTCGTTTCGGCGGAGCGTGTCGAAGATCCAGCGGAATTCGTCCCAGCCGGACACGACGCGGGTGTTGAGATTCGATGTCGGGCAGATCTCGAGGACGATCCCCCGCTCCCGGATCATCTCCATCGCGCGCGGGTCGTAGGCGGCCTTCACGCCGTGCCCGATCCGGTCGGGTTCGAGCAGCTCGACGACCCGGGCGATCTCGTCGACCGGGCCCGCCTCACCGGTATGCACCGTCAGCCCGAGGCCGAACTGGCGCGCCCGTCGGAAGAGCCTCCGGTAATCGGCCACCCGGAACGTCGCCGATTCGGGGCCCGCGATGTCGATCCCGATGACGCCCCGATCGCGCCACCCGATCGCCTTCTCCGCGATGATCTCGTTGAGCTCGTACGGAAAGGCTCGGTCGAGGCAGAAGATCAGGCCGGGCTTTACCGGATATTCGAGGGTCGCCCTGTCCATCCCGCGCACGGCTGCCGCGATGATGTGGTCGAGGTCCTGCTCGCCGCCCCGGTTCCGCTTCATCGGGTTGAACCGGAGCTCCATCGTCGTGACGTTGTTCTTCCGGTATCCGCCGCCGACGACCTCGTAGACGCTCCGTTCGACGGCCAGCGGCGAGCTCTGGATGAGCTCGGTCCAGTGGAAGAGCTGGAGGTACCCGTCGAACGACCGCGATCTCGGGGAGACCGTGATCATGTCCCGGAATTCCCAGTAGTCCTTCGTCGGGAGCTTGATCCCCTGGGCGTGGGCGATGCCCCACATGATCGCCGGGGTCACCGCGCCGCCGAGGTGGCAGTGGAGCTCCGCCAACGGGACCTTCCGGGAGAGCGCGCGCACCATGATCTGAGGATAGCCCGAACCGGAGCCGCCGGCCGACGTCAGTCGCAGAGAAAGAAGTACTTGGACCCTGGGTGGCGGACGAGCTGGAGGACCGCCCCGCCTTCCGTAACGACGATGGCGGTGTCCGGCGAATTCAGCGTGAACCGGGCATTGGCGCTGTTGACGAGATCAAGCGACTCGGGATCGATCATGCCCACCGGGTCCCAGAAGCTGCCGTCGATGTCGATTCCACTGCCGAGGCCGCAATGGCCGAGGGTGAATTCGCCAGTCGGCGCCGACAGGCGTGGCGATTGGGGGCTCACCTCGACGATCGCGCTCGGGATGTTCTCCCAGGCGACGGTGGCGCCATCGACCTCGATCTGGATGTTCAATGACATCCGCCCGTCGCTGAACTCGACCCAGATGCCGCCGATCCACACGCCTCGCTCGGAGCCAGGACAGGGGCCGTCGCACTGCTTTCGGCTGACCGCGACGTACGAGGGCGTCGTCCCGGGCAGGTTGACCGCGACGGCAGCGAGGGCCTGTTCGCACTGCGCCGCCAGGAGACCGACGCACGCCGTCGGCATCCGGCTCGGCGGCGTCGAGGGTCCGGTTGACGGCGACGTCGCGCCGCATGCCGCCAGGGTGACCGCCAAGATCAGCAGGCAGGCGCGGCCGGACCGTGTCGTGCGTCAGCCCGCCAGCGGGACGACGCGGCCTTCCGCGTCGAGGGTTGCCTGGCCGCGGAGTCGCTTGAGCTCGGCGCCGGGGACCTGGTCGCGGGCGTGATAACTCGACCGCACGAGCGGCCCGGACTCGACGTGCCGGAAGCCGAGCGCGAGGGCTTCGGTCTTCATCTCGGCGAACTCGTCCGGGTGGTAGTAGCGCTCGAGCGGGAGGTGGTTCGGCGAGGGGCGCAGGTACTGCCCGATCGTCAGGATGTCGCAGTCGACCTGGCGCAGCGCGACGAATGCCGCCGACAGCTCGTCGCGCGTCTCGCCCAGGCCAACCATCAGGGAGCTCTTCGTATGCACGGCGTACGGGATCTCGGCGGCGTATGTCCTGGCCCGCTCGAGCACTCCCAACGTCCGGTCCCAGCGAGCCCTCTTGCGGACGGGCTTCTGGAGTCGCTCGACGGTCTCGAGGTTGTGGTTGAGGATGTCCGGCTGCGCCGCCATGACCGCCCGGAGCGGCGCCTCCTCCCCGTTGAAGTCGGGGATGAGGACTTCGACGCCCATTCCGGGCACCGCATCGCGTAGCCGCCGAATCGTGTCGGCGAACACGTGCGCGCCGCCGTCCCGCAGGTCGTCGCGGGCGACGCTCGTGACGACGACGTGCTCGAGGCCGAGTTGCGAGATCGCCTCGGCCACGCGCCGCGGCTCGTCCTCGTCGAACCACGTGGGCCGGCCCGTCTTCACGTTGCAGAACCCGCAGGCCCGGGTGCACGTGTCGCCGAGGATCATGATCGTGGCGGTTCGCTGGTCCCAGCACTCCCCGATGTTCGGGCAGTGGGCCTCCTCGCAGACCGTGTTCAGGTTGAGCCCGCGGAGCAGCCCCTTCAGCTCGTGGTAGTTGTTGCCGGACGGGATCCGGGCGCGGATCCAGTCGGGGTGGCGGCGGAGGGCAGTCGAGCCGTCGGCGGCCGTCTGGCCGGCCGACCCGCCGCCGAGGGCGATCGTCAGCGGTTCGGCCGCCCCGTGGGCGTGGCCGCCCGGCGGCGTGTACATCGTGAGCTCGCGGGCCATGGCCGGAGTGTAGTCAGGGAACGCCGAAGGTGTCGCGCAGCCGGTCTCGGGGTCGCGCCGCCTTCAGTAGATCGGGGTGTTCGGTCCCACCGACTCGAGCCACGACTTGATGTCGCGCAGCAGCGCAGCGCCGCTCGCGCCGTCGTTGGCGCGGTGATCCACGCCGAGAACCATGTTCATCACCGATCGGATCGCGATGACCTCGCCGTCCGGGGTCGCGACGACGACCGGGCGCCGGGTGATCGCCTCCATCGTCACGATCCCGACCTCCGGGACGTTGAGGATCGGCATGACGAGGTTCGTGCCGAGGTAGCCGGTGTTATCGATGGTGAACGTGCCACCGCCGAAGTCGTCGACCTTGAACTTGCCGATCTTGGCCCGCGAGGCGACGTCTGCGATCGCGGTGTTGAGCCCGTGGATTGACAGCTGGTCGGCGTCGCGGATGACCGGCACGATCAGGCCCTCGTCGACGGCGACGGCCACCCCGACGTTGATCCGGCGCTTCGCGAGCAGGCCCTGCTCCGTCCAGTGCGCGTTGAACGTCGGGCTCTGCTTGAGCGCCTCGGCCACGGCCTTCACGACGAACGGCACGTAGCTGAGCGACATGCCCTCCTTCGCCTGGTAGTCGCGCTTCGCCCGATCGCGGAACGCGACAAGGGGCGTTGCGTCGACCTCCATCTGGACGTACGCATGGGGCGCCAGGAGCGCCTTCGTCATCTGCGCGGCAATGCCCTTGCGCATCTGGGTCATGGGCACGAGGACCTCGTCCGCGCCGGCCGGGAACTCGATACGCTGACCGGCCGGAGCTGCGGGCCGGCCTGACGTGGCCGCGGCCGGCGTTGATGGCGCAGGTTGCGCGGGGGCCGCGGTCTGAGCCACCGCCGGAGCCGACGCGGCGGCCGCGGACTGGCCGTTGACCGGTTGGCCCGTGCGCTGCGATTCCACGAAGTTCGTGACGTCGTCGCGGGTGATCCGGCCACCACCGCCGGTCCCGACGATCTGAGCCGCGGTGAGGCCGTGCTCCCGGAGGAGTCGCCGGACCGCGGGGGTCATCCGGGCGTCGGCGCTACCGGGCGCCTCGGTGGCCGTGGCCGTCGGAGGAGCGGCCGCCGACGCAGCTGCACGCTCGGGGGCGGCACGTTCGGGTCGCTCGTCGGACCCGGCCGGTCCCTGAGCCGGTCCCTGAGCCGCCGACGCGGTCACTGGCTCGGCCGGCGCGGCTTCCTTCGCGGCCGGGGGCGCTTCCTTCTCCGTCGCGACCGCTGCAGCCTTGGGCGGAGCATCCGCCGCCGCGCTGCCGCCGGCCTCGTCGGCGGTCTCGATGACCGCGATCTCGGCATTGTTCGGGACGGTCGCGCCTTCCTCGACGAGGATCTCCGTGAGCACGCCCTCGAACGGCGAGGGCACCTCGGCGTTGACCTTGTCGGTGATTACCTCGAGGAGCGGCTCGTACTTGGCGACCTTGTCGCCGGGCTTCTTGAGCCACTTGCCGATCGTCCCCTCGGCAACGCTCTCGCCGAGCTGGGGCATCGTCACCTTGGCCACTGGTGCGTTCCTCCGGCTTCTTGCGGGCCTAGTGTCGCGCATCCGGCCGGCGCACGCCCGATGCCTCGCCCGGTATCGTCGCCACATGCCCAAGGCCCGCACCGAGCCGGCAGTGTCGACGACCTGGCTCAGGATCGCATCGCTCCGTCTCGACCGCCAGCACATCACGAAGCGCCTGCCGGCCCGGCGCCTCCTCGACGTCGTCGATGACCACGTTGCGATCCAGGCCCAGGTGATGAGTGCGGCCGAGCTCCAGCTGAACGCCCGGCTCGACGGTCTGCGGCGGGACGACGTCCGCGATGCCCTCTGGCAGAAACGGACGCTAGTCAAGACGTGGGCGATGCGCGGGGCGCTTCACCTCATGACGGCGAAGGGCCTGTGGGACTTCGTGGCGGCGGCGCCGACCCGAGGCGGCTGGGAAACCGGCGCGTGGCTCCGCTACTTCGAGGTCACGCTCGACGAGCTGCGAGCGCTCATGGCTGCGATCGAGGAGGTACTCGATGACGAGCCCCGGACGCGGGCCGAGTTGATCGCCGGCGTCGCCGAGCGCACCGGCCAGCGCGGGAAGCGCGACCTTGCCGCGAAGCTCGCCTCGGGCTGGGGCACGTTCCTCAAGCCGCCGGCCCAGCGGGGCCACCTGGTCCAGGGGCCGCAAGCGGGCCAGAACGTCACGTTCGTGAAGCCGGCCGACTGGCTCGGCGTGAAGCCGCCTGAGCCCGTCGATCCGTACGTCGCACTCGGCGGGTTGGTGGGGCGCTTCCTAAAGCTCTTCCCTGGCGCCGGGCGCGACGGCGTGGCACGCTGGTGGGGAGCGTCGCCGAGCCGAATCGGGAAGGCGGTGAAAGCCGCGCAGCTCCCGATCGCGGAGATCGACGTCGAGGGGTCACGTGGCTGGGCGCTCGCGGATGACGTCGCGGCAATCGAGCGTGCGACCGAACCCGTCGGCGTTCGACTCCTTCCGAACTTCGATGCCTACGTCAACGACCTGCCACGGCGCGTCGACGCGCTGCTCCCCGTGGAGCACCACGATCGCATCCACCGTGTCGCGGGCTGGGTGAGCCCCGTGGTGATCGTCGACGGCCGCGTCGCCGGAACTTGGGAGATCGGCGGCGGCAAGAAGGGGGTCGTCGAGGTCGTGCCGTTCGGTCGATGGCGCGGCGGTGCGCGCCAGGAGCTCGCAGCAGAAGCGGATCGGATCGCGGCGTTTCTCGACAGGCCTCTGGCAGTGTCGATCGGACCCGTAGCCGGCTAGGTCGAATGGTCGGCCCGGTAGCGCTCGTACAGGCGCGCCAGAAGGGCATCCAGATCGTGCGCGAGATCGTCGTCGAGGGTCGGGAACGTGAACGCCGCCTTGCCCGAGCGGCGCTTGAGCAGCGCAGCCGACGTGCCCGTCAGAGCATCGGGATACGTGTCCGCGACCAGGAGGTAGAGGCTCACGTAGCTCTTGCCCGACTTGACGCTGGCGAAGTAGTCGTGCGCCTTGGCGCCCGGCCAGCGAAGCGACGGAATACCGTAGATCGTGGCCGGCTCGAGCTCCCGCCGGTACGGCTCGAGCATCGACCAGATGCGCGCCTCGATGGCGGCAAGGTCCGGACCGGCCACCTCAGGTGCCGGCGCGCCGGTGGGCCATCCCGTGTTCGACCCGCTTCGCCGCGCCCCAGGCAGGGTTGCCTGCCGTTCGCTCGTGGCCGGTCCTGGTCAGTGCCTCGAGCTCCGCGAACAGCCCCTCGTCGACGGTCGTGAAGTTGAAGCAGGACTTGCCCTGCATCCGCCGCTTGAGCTCGGGCGAGACGGAGTCGAGCAACGACGGCTCGACGTACACCGGCATCAGGTAGTACCCGTCGCTCGACACGTGCATCTGCCGTCCGTACGGCTCGGGGATCGACTTCAGGCGTTCGAAGGCACTGGGAAGGTTGGTCACGACGCTCGGTCACGCTTGCCGGAGCGCTCGGCGTCGACCGCCTCGGCCACCTTTCGGAACCCGGGGATTCCTCGCGCGCTGAGGTCGGCGAGCTCGCGGAAGAGCGCCTCGTCGATGGTCGCGAAGTTGAAGCACGACTTGCCCTGCATCCGCTTCCTGAGCGCCGGCGAGACGGATCTGTTGAGCTCCGGCGAGGCGTAGACCGGCATCAGGTGGAAGCTGACGTAGCGCTTGCCGAGCCGCGTGCCGGCGACGTAGCCCCAGGGCTTGCCCTCGAGCCCGGGGACCTCGACGGTGATCCCCTCCGGCGTGTCCTTCGTGACGGCAAGCCCGCTCCGATTCGACCTCACGATCGCCCGGAGCCGATCGTGCACGGCGCCGAGATCGGCCATGAGAATCCCTCCCGTGGTGCGTCCCTAGTACGCGGCCAGCTTGCGGATCGAGTCGGCGATCTTCTCCGGGCTCACCATGAACCAGTCCTCGAGGACGTGGTTGTACGGCACCGCCGGGACGTCCGGTCCCGCGACGCGGACGACCGGGCCGTCGAGGTAGTCGAACGCCTCCTCGGCGACCGTCGCGGCGACCTCCGCCCCGTAGCCGCCGAACCGGTTGTCCTCGTACACGACGAGGCACTTGCCGGTCTTCCGGACCGAGTCGAGGAGCGTCTCCTTGTCGAGCGGCCGGAGCGTGCGCAGGTCGACGACTTCGACGCTGATCCCCTCCTCGGCGACCCGGTCGGCCGCCTCGAGCGCGTAGTGCGCCATCAGCCCGTAAGCGACGACCGACAGCTGCGTCCCGGGGCGGGTCACGGCGGCCCGGCCGAGCGGCACGACGTACTCGCCGTCCGGGACGTCGCCGCGGACCGATCGGTACATCTTCTTGTGCTCGAAGTACAGCACAGGGTCGTCGTCGCGGACCGCCGAGCGGAGCAGGCCTTTCGCGTCGTACGGCGTCGACGGCACGACCACCTTGAGACCCGGAACGTGGGTGAAGTACGCCTCGACCGATTGCGAGTGGTAGAGCGCCCCGTGAACGCCGCCACCGTACGGGGCGCGGATCGTCATCGGCACGCTGTAGCCGTTGTTCGACCGGTAGCGCATCCGGGCAGCCTCGGACACGATCTGGTTGAACGCCGGGAAGATGAAGTCGGCGAACTGGATCTCGGCTACCGGCCGCAGACCGTTGACGGCGGCCCCGATCGACGCGCCGACGATCATCGACTCGGTCAGCGGGGTGTCGATCACGCGGTCCTCGCCGAACTCGGCCCACAGGCCATCGGTGGCAAGGAAGACGCCGCCCTTCTTGCCGACGTCCTCGCCGAGGACGATGATCGACTCGTCCCGGCGCATCTCCTCCGCCAGGCCCTCGCGGATCGCCTCGATGAACGTCCTGGCCGGCATCAGTCCGACTCCCCGCCGGCGGGCTTCTCGTCCGCGTGTCCACCGAAGCCCCACGGCGGCGGCGTCTCCGACGGCCACTCCTCGGCGTAGACCCATTTCATCGCGGTCGAGGGCTCCGGGTCCGGCTGCGATTCGGCGTACTCGGTGGCGTCGTCCACGACGGTCGTGATCTCCGCCGTGAGGCGCGTCTCGATCGCCTTCGTCAGGATGCCGGCCGTGGCGAGCTGTTCGCGGAAGCGCGGCAACGGGTCATGGCTCTTGCCCGCGGCGAGGTCCTCCTCGGAGCGGTACTTCGACTGCTGGTCGTCGCTCGAGTGGCCGGTCAGCCGGGTTACCTTGGCCTCGATGAACGTGGGGCCCTCGCCCGCCCGGGCCCGGGCGACGGCCTCCTTCGTGGCCTTGTAGCAGGCCAGCACGTCGCTGCCGTCGACGACGACGCCGGGCATCCCGTAGCCCGAGGCGCGGTCCGCGACGTCCTCGACCGACAGCTCGAGGGACGCGGGCACGCTGATCGCGTAGCCGTTGTTCTCGACGACGAACACGAACGGCAGCTTGTGGATCGCCGCGAAGTTCAGCCCCTCGTGGACGTCGCCCTGGTTCGACGATCCCTCGCCCATGATCGTCATCGCCACCTCGCCGGTCTTCCGGATCTTCGCCGCGAGCGCGATCCCAACCGCATGGAGGAGCTGGGTGGCGACGGGCGACGAGACCGACACGAGGTTGTGCTCGCGGCTGCCGTAGTGGCCGGGCATCTGCCGCCCACCCGACGACGGGTCGCCGGCGGTGGCGTACTGGGCGGTCATGATGTCCCGGGCGGACATTCCGAACGTCAGGCAGGTCGCGATAGACCGGTAGTACGGGGCGATCCAGTCCTTGCCTTTCTCGAGCGCCCAGGCGATGCCGACCTGCGCCCCCTCGTGACCCTGGCCGCTGATGACGAACGGGATGCGGCCGGCCCGGTTGAGGATCCACATCCGCTCGTCGACAGCCCGCGCGAGCGCCACGAGGCGGTACATCTCGACGAGCTGCTCGTCGGACAGGCCGACTGCCTCGCCGAGGTGGGTGACTTTCTTGTCGCTCACGGCCATCGGGCGAATCGTGCCTCCTGTGGGGAGCTCGGCGTCCGGCTCAGAAGTTGATCGACCTGCCGTCGACCGCCATCGCCGCCTCGCCGAGCACCTCGGAGAGCGTCGGGTGCGGGTGGGTCGCGGCACCGATCTCCCACGCGGTCGCGTCGAGCTCGAACGCGAGCGAGGCCTCGGAAACGAGATCGGTCACGTGCGGGCCGATGAGGTGGACGCCGAGGGTGTCGTCCTTCTCGGCGTGGGCGATGATCTTTACGAATCCCTCGTACTCGCCGCCGATGATGGCCTTGGCGATCGCCTGGAACGGGACCTTTCCGATCTTCACGGGCAGCCCCTGCTCCTGGCACTGCTGCTCGGTCAGGCCGATCGACGCGATCTCGGGCCGGCAGTATGTGGCCCGGGGCTGCTTGACGTAGTCGATCTCCGGCACGTCCTTCTCGCCGGCGATCGTGTGGGCCGCAACGATCCCTTCGTGGGCCGCCGTGTGGGCCAGCCATAGCCCGCCCACGACGTCACCGATCGCGTACACGTGCGGCTCCTTCGTCCGCATCCGGCCGTTGACCTTGATGATCCCCTTGTCGGTGTCGACCTTGGTCGTCTCGAGCCCGATCTCCTCGAGGTTCGCCGCCCGGCCGGTGGCGACCAGCAGCATCTCCGCCCGGACTTCCTGGGGATCCTTGCCGTCCGGCCCGACCATCAGGCAGATCCCGTCCTTCTCGACGCTCACCTTGGCGGGGTCGAACCGGGCATTGGTCATGACCGTCATCCCGCGCCGGGTGAAGCTCCGCTCCAGGGCCTGGCTGATGTCCTTGTCCTCGAGGGGCACGATCGCCGGGGCGTACTCGAGCAGGGTCACCTTGACGCCGACGTCATGGAAGAACGAGGCGAACTCGACGCCGACCGCGCCCGCGCCCACGACCACGATGTCCTTCGGCAGCCTCGTCATCGTCAGGACGTCGTCGCTGGTCACGATCCGCTTGCCGTCGGGCTCGAGCCCGGGCAGCGACTTGACCCGGGACCCGGTGGCGACGATGACGTCCGTGGCCTGGAGGACGCGCTCCCCTCCCCCGCCCGGCTTGCCGTCCTCGCCGGCCTGGGCGACGCGGACGTTCGTCGGCCCGTCCAGCCGGCCGCGGCCCTGGACCCAGGCGACCTTGTTCTTGTCGACAAGGGTCTTGAGGCCGGTCCACATGCGCTTCACGACCTGGTCGCGGCGCGCCGCCATTTGCGGGTAGTCGACCCCCGGCTCGCCGGACAGCGTGACGCCGTAGTCCTTCGCGTGGCGGACGCGGTCGACGAAGGCGGCCGATTCGAGCAAGGCCTTCGTCGGGATGCAGCCCCGATGGAGGCACGTCCCGCCGATCTTGTCCTCGTCGACGAGCGCGACACGGAGGCCCAGCTGGGCCGCCCGGAACGCGGCGGTATACCCGCCCGTGCCAGCGCCCAGCACCACGAGATCGAAGTCGTTCGAAGAGCCGACGGCCATCGGCCGGATGGTAGCGCGTTCCCGATGGGTGCGGGAACGGCGGGGCCGGCTCCGGGCCTTCCGGGCGGTGCTAGATTGACCGCCACGATGGATTTGCCGGGTGCCCTGCGGGTTCTCCTCCTGGTCGGGCTGGCGTACGTGTCCGGCTCGGTCCCGATGAGCGTGATCGTGGCCCGCCTGTCGGGCGGGGTGGACCCGCGGACGGTCGGCTCGGGGCGGACCGGCGGGACGAACGCGCTGCGGGCCCTCGGCCGGAGGCGGGCGGCCGTGGTGGTGATCGGCGACGTGCTGAAGGGGGCGCTGCCAGTGCTCCTCGCGCGCTGGCTCGGCGCGGGGCCGGTCGTCGAGGTCATGTGCGCGCTGGCCGCGGTCCTCGGCTCGTCGCGCTCGATGTTCCTCGGGTTCGGGGGCGGCCGGGGCGTCGGTACCGGCGTCGGGACGATGCTCGTGATCCAGCCGCTCGCCGTGGTCCTCGCCGCGCCCGTGTTCATCGGCGTGATCGTCGTCACCCGGTACGTCTCGCTCGGGTCGCTGCTGGCAGCCGTGGCGATAGTGTTCTGGATGGTCGTCCTGTGGGTGGCCACGAACGGGGCGTTCCCGATCATCTACCCGATCTACGCGGCCGTCGGGGCCGGGCTCATCTGGCTCGCCCACGCCGACAACATCGAACGGCTGCTCCACGGCAAGGAGCGCAAGTTCGATCTCACGCTGCTCGGCGGGCGCGGCCAGGGCGGCTGAGGGCTGAGGGTGGCGCTGAGAACACCACCTGAGAACACCCCCCCCTTCGTCCATGCCCATCGCCTGCATGAGCGCGTCGTCGGGGCCCCGCACATGCGCTTGACGGGCATACGACGAGGGGGGTGTTTCGGCGAAGCCTGGGCTGGTGGGGCCGAGAATCGAACGACCCGGGCCGGCTGACGGCCCGGGTCGTGGGTATCACGCTGTTTCCCTCGAGTCCCCGTTGGACCCGTACCGAGAGGAGATCAGCCGCCGCGCATGCTCCGGAAGCAGTCGCTGCAATAGACGGGCTTGCCGCTCGTCGGGCGGAAGGGTACCTGGGCCTCGCGGCCGCAGTTCGAGCAGGTGGCCGAGAACATCTCGCGGGGACCGCGATCGCGGGCGCCGTAGCCCCCGCCACCGCCACCACCGCCGCCGCCGCCGCCACTGTAGCCGCCGGCGCTGTAGCCGCCGCCGGCACCGTAGCTGCCGTATCCACCACCGCCGCCGCTGCCGCCGCCGTCACCGCCCCGGGCGGCCTTGCGGCTCGCTCGGCACGAGGGGCACCGGCGCGGCTCGGTGAAGCCACGCTGCGCGTAGAAATCCTGCTCGGAAGCGGTGAAGACGAACTCCTGTCCGCAATCCGCGCAGGTCAGATTCTTGTCGTTGTACACGAAACCAAAACTCCTCTCGGTAGCCGCGCGATCCCTCCGGGTTTTCTCGCGTCAGCCGTGAGAGGAGTCCGAGTCGTCGTCTAGCTACTGAATTCTGTAGTCACGGGACGCTTCCCGCGACATTGCCGCCGCGAGTTTACGCGGTCGGATCACGCGTGTACAGCCCCACCATTCCGTACCGGACCGCACATCGGCAACACGGCGTGGCGCTCAGTCCGGTCGGGCCCAGCCCAGCGACCGCTCGACGGCCCGGCGCCAGCCCCGCAGCAGCCGCTCCCGCCGGGCGGGGTCCATCGCCGGCTCGAACCGCCGGTCGAGGGCCCAGTTCGCCGCGACGTCGGCCGGGTCGCGCCAGAAGCCGACCGCCAGGCCGGCGAGGCAGGCCGCCCCAAGGGCGGTCGTCTCGGCCACGACCGGCCGCTCGACCGGGACGTCGAGGATGTCCGCCTGGAACTGGAGCAGCGTGTCGTTGACCGCCGCGCCGCCGTCGACGCGGAGCGCCTGCAGCCGGCTGCCCGCGTCGGCATCCATCGCATCGAGCACGTCGCGGACCTGGTAGGCGATCGACTCGATCGTCGCCCGGGCGATCTCCGCGAGGCCGGTCCCGCGGGTCAGGCCGAGCAGGGCGCCACGGGCATCCGGATCCCAGTGCGGCGCGCCGAGGCCGACGAACGCGGGGACGAGGTAGACACCGCCCGTGTCCTCCACCCCCGCGGCGAGGAGCTCGACGTCACTGGAGCTGCCGATGGCCTTGAGTCCGTCGCGGAGCCACTGGACCGCCGCGCCGGCCACGAATACGGAGCCCTCCAGCGCGTACGCGGGCGGCTCGTCCGGGCCGAGCTGCCACAGGACGGTGGTCAGCAGGCCGTGTGCGGAGGCGACGGGGGTCGGACCGGTGTTCAGCAGCAGGAACGCGCCGGTCCCGTACGTGTTCTTCGCCTCGCCCGGCGCGAAGCACGCCTGGCCGAACGTCGCCGCCTGCTGGTCACCGGCGATCCCGCCGATCGGGACCGCCGCCCCGAACAGCGACTCGTCGGTCTCACCGAACAGCCCGGAGCTCGGGCGGACCTCCGGGAGCATCGCCCGGGGCACACCGACGAGGTCGAGGAGCTCGTCGTCCCAGGCGAGGTGGTGGATGTCGAACAGGAGCGTCCGGCTCGCGTTCGACACGTCCGTCGCGTGGACCCGGCCGCCGGTCAGCCGCCAGAGGAGGAACGAGTCCACGGTGCCGAAGGCGAGCTCGCCGCGCTCCGCCCGGGCCCGCAGCCCTGGATCCGAGTCGAGGATGTGGCGGATCTTCGGTCCGGAGAAGTACGCGTCGAGCGGCAGCCCCGTGCGGGCCCGAAAGAGCGGCTCGTGGCCGGCGTCGCGGAGGGCGGCACAGAACGGCGCACTGATCCGGCTCTGCCAGACGATCGCGTCGGCGACGGGGCGGCCGGTGTCGCGTTCCCAGACGACCGTCGTCTCGCGCTGGTTCGTCAGTCCGATGGCGGCGAGCCGGCCGGGCCCGCCGGCTCGTTCGACGACCTCGCGGGCGACGGCGAGCTGACTCTCCCAGATCGCCTCGGGGTCATGGGTGACGTGTCCCGGCGCCGGGTAGCGCTGCTCGAACTCGCGGGACGCGCTCGCGACGGCCCGCCCGGCCCGGTCGAACGCGATCGCCCGCGAGGAGGTCGTCCCCTGGTCGAGCGCCAGGACGAGATCGGGGGCGGCCAAGGCGCGGCGCCCGCCGTCAGGCGGGCTCGACGGCCGGGGCGGTGGCCATGGCCCGCTCGGTCGCCGGCGGCACGTCGAACTCGCGCCTCGCCGCTGCGAGGAACCCGGTCACCTCGCGCGCCTGCCGCTCCCTGTTCCAGCCGAGCTCGCCACCCAGGATCTCCGCGGCTCGCGGGGCGATCGACGCGGCCCGATCCGGGCGCTCCTGGGCAAGGCGCGTCCGGCGGGCGAGGACGTCGTCGAGCGACAGTGCCAGCTCGTTCCGCGCTGCCCAGGCGACCTCGGCCTCGAGGTGCTCGACGTCCGGAGCGAGGCGCTTCAGCAGGCCGTGCTCCTTGCCGAGGGCCACGACCCCGCGCGCCTCCGATCCGTGGCGGGCGGCGAGCCTCGCCGCGACCGCGCCGTCGAACCCGTGATCCGAGGCGAGCCGCTGCGCGAGCGCGTCGAGCTCCGAACGCGGCAGTGCCCCCACGAGCTGCAGCTCCGCCGTCGCGCTCCGCCGCCGTCGCGACTCGTCCCGACCCAGCGCGGCGTCGATGGCGTCCCGGGCCATCACCCGGTACGTCGTGTACTTGCCGCCGGTCACCCGGACGAGGCCGTTCGGCTCGGTCGTCACCCGGTGCTCCCTCGAGGCCTTGACGGTCGAGCCGGCCGAGCCGCTGACGGCGAGTGGCCGGAGGCCCGCGTATGTCCCGAGGACGTCGCCCCGGGACAGGTCGACGTCGAGTGTCCGGTTCACGGCGTCGAGCAGCTCGTCGACGTCGTCGGACGTCGCCGAGGGCCGGTCGACCGGGCCGTCATAGGCGGCGTCGGTCGTGCCGATCAGCCAGTGCCCCGGCCACGGGACGAGGAACACGATCCTGCCGGGGACGCGGATCGTCAGCCCGGTCCGGCTCGGGATCCGCTCGCGCCGGACGACGAGGTGGGCGCCCTTGCTCGGCAGGACCCGCGCGCCGCCGCCGAGCGCGGCGTCGGGGCGGGCGGTCCAGACCCCGGTGGCGTCGACGACCCGGTCGGCCTCGATCTCGATGTCGGTGCCGCCGACGAGATCGCGTGCCCGCACGCCGACGACACGGCCCGCCCGCTCGATGGCTCCGGTGGCGCGGACCCGCGTCGCGGCCGTGGCGCCCTCCCGGATCGCGGTTCGCAGGACGGCGAGCGTGTACCGGGCGTCGTCCTCGACTCCGTCGTGGTAGACGATCGACCCACGCAGCCCGTCCCGGCGGAGGACGGGCGTCCATTCGAGTGTCTGCTCTCGTCCGAGGTGACGGGCGAACCCGCCCTCTCGCCGCGAGCCGAGCAGGTCGTACAGCAGGATTCCCGACCCGTAGAACGCCCGGTGGACGAGCGGCAGCCCGTAGATCGGGAACAGCAGCGGCTCGAGCCGGACGAGGTGGGGCGCCAGGCGGAGTAACCTCGCTCGCTCGGCAAGCGCCTCGAACACGAGGCCGAAGCGGAACTGCTCGAGGTAACGCAGCCCGCCGTGGATCAGCCGCGAGGACCGGCTCGACGTGCCGCTCGCGATGTCGTCCTGCTCGATCAGGCCCACCCGGAGCCCACGGCTCGCGGCATCGAGGAGTGCCCCGCTCCCGACGATCCCGCCACCTACCACGAGCACGTCGAGCCGCTCCGACGTGAGCCTCTCGAGCGCGGTCCGCCGGTCGTCGAGCGCGCTCACGGCGGCCCGGTCCGCCGGGTGATCCGCCACAGGACCCACGCGGTGCCGCCGATCAGCACGACGATCGCGATCGGCAGGCGGTCGAACAGGTCGCGGACGGGCGGCACGAACGTGGCCAGCGCGGCGACGCCGAGCACTCCACCAACGACGAGGGTTGCGAGCAGCCCGACCTCACGGATCTCATCGCGCCAGCGCGCCTCGCGCGCCGGCCCAGGGTCAGCCACGATCGGCCGCCGGTGGGATGCCGATCGGGGCCACGAGAACGCGGCCGGCGAGGGCCTTACCGCGCTTGGCGAGGAGCCCGGTCTTCGGTCGGTGGAAGGTCACGGTGAGGTCCGCCCGGACGACGGGATCGGACGGCTCGCCGGACGAGAGGTCGATCGCGGTGGGCGTATCGACCGCGACGACCGGGATTCCCGCCTCGCGGGCCCTCCGGATGGCCTCCACGGCGCTCCGGATCGGTTCCCGGAGCGCGCCCCGGACGCCCGTGCCGAGCAGTGCGTCGACGACGACCGATGCCTTCTCTATCCCCTGGCCGAGGATCGCCACGTCCCGGGCAACCGGCGCATGAACACGCGTGACCCGGTGATCGGCGTCGAGGCGGTCCCAGTTCCGCGCGGCGTCGAGGCTTTTCGGGCGCGCCTCCGGGGCGACGAACGCGACGACGACGTTCGCGCCGGCCCGCGCGAGCCGCCGCGCGGCGACGAACCCGTCGCCCCCGTTGTTGCCGGGTCCGGCGAGGATGAGGATGGGCCCGCGACCCCAGCGGTCCTGATCGACGGCGAGCGCCTTGACCGCGGCCGCAACCGCCGTTCCGGCATGCTCCATCAGGCGCGAGCCGGGCACGCCGAGTGCCTGCGCCCGACGATCGGCGCCGCTCATCGCCTCCGCCCCGATCGGCGCACGAGCGGCGGCCTCGGCCCAGCGTTCGCGGAGGCCGCGGAGGTCGAGGTCGAACAGCCCTGGATCGTCCGCGGGCAGCGGCTGGCCGACGGTGTCGCCGGTCCGGTCCTCGGTGGCGGATCGAGGCGTTCCCATGCGAGCAAGCGTAGCCGAGGCGGTTCGCCGGGGCGACCCTCAGGTGAGTGGAAGGCGCGCGGTCCGCGGCCTCGTGGTGTGGAGCTCGACGAGGCCGTCGCCCGCGAGCGCCGTGAGGGCATCGCGGATCGCCTCGGCGCCGTGCATGCCGAGCGGGTGGGCGATGGTCGTCCAGCCCTCGTCCGCGGCGACCCTCAGCTGCTCGAGGATCCGGCCGCGCAACCAGCGCGAGGTGGTCTCGAAGCGATGCGCGGGCGGGCGCCGTTTCGCGCTCGGCGCGAGATCCGGAGGCGTCGCTGCGTAACGGCACCGGCTGCGGGCGGGGCACGCGGCGCAGTCGGGCCGGCGGGGCCGGCAGAACGTCGCGCCGACGTCCATCAGCGCGTGTGTCCAGTCTGCGGGTCGGTCGGGCGGCACGATCGAGTCGGCGAACACCTGGAGGGCGGCTTCGGCGAGGCCGTCGGCCCCACCGGCGACCCGGCCAAGCACGCGCCGGACGTTCGTGTCGACAGCTCCGACGGGCCGGCCGAATGCGATCGCGGCGACCGCGCGGGCGGTGTACGGGCCGACGCCGGGGAGCCGCTCGAGGGCCGCCACGTCGTCCGGCACGCGACCGCCGTGCTGCTCGACGATTGCCCGCGCCGCGCGCCACAGGTTGAGCGCCCGGCGGTTGTACCCGAGGCCTTGCCAGGCGCGGAGAACATCGGCCGGCGTCGCGGCGGCGAGGGCGTGAACGGTCGGGAACGCGGCGATGAACGGGCCCCACTTCTCGACGACGCGGGAGATCTGGGTCTGCTGGGCCATCGCCTCGGACACGAGGATCGCCCACGGGTCACGGCTGGCACGGAACGGGAGCGCGCGGGCCCGGGCGCCGTACCAGGCGAGGATCGCGGCGCGGAGCTCGGTGTCGATCGCGACGGCCACGGGCGAACGATAACCGCGCATCACCGCGCACGCGCCTCGGCGACCAGGCCGCGCATCCCCTCGACCGACGCCCAGAGCCACTCCGGCAGGTAGGTCACGGCGTAGATGAACTCGTAGGTCTCCTTCTCAAACTCGATCGAACAGACCGCGCGATTCGAGGAGGCCAGCCTTACCGGGCGGGTGACGAGGTGCCTCGGCGCGTGCTCAACCGACCCCGACCATACGCGTCAGATAGCCTGACCAGCCCCTCGTGGCCCGAGAGGAGCCTCGGGCCCGCCATTCCAGGTTGGACTTGTTCGACAGGGCTGGAATTGCGTCTCGTCCCGCCCCACCGCGCGGCGAGTCAGACGCCGATGTTGATCATCACGTGCTTGACGACGGTGTAGTCCTCGATCGCGTAGGCCGACTGGTCCTTGCCGTAGCCGGATTCCTTGAACCCACCGTGCGGCATCTCCGAGGCCATCGTGAAATGCTCGTTGATCCAGACGGTCCCGAACTGGAGGTACTTCGCGGCGCGCATCGCCTTGCCGATGTCGCGGGTGAAGACGGAGGCGGCGAGCCCGAAGCGGACGTCGTTCGCCCACTTGAGGGCCGTCTCCTCATCGGAGAACCGCTGGACCGTGATGACCGGCCCGAACACCTCGTCCTGGACGATCTCGCTCTTCTGGTCGGGGCCCGCAATGATCGTCGGCTCGTAGTAGGCGCCCGGACGATCCGGCCGGTTGCCGCCGAGAATGACCTCGGCGCCCTTGCGAGCCCGGTCGACCATCTTCTCGACCTTGTCAGCCTGCGACTTGGCGATCAGCGAGCCCATCTCGATCTGGTCACCCTCGGCCGGGTCGCCCCACTTGATCGTCTTGACCTGCTCGGAGAGTGCACCGAGGAACCGGTCGTAGATCTTCGGGCCGGCAATGACCCGCGTCGCGGCCGTGCAGTCCTGACCGGCGTTCCAGTAACCGGCGGATCGAAGGGTCTCGGCTGCCAGATCGGCGTCGGCGTCGTCGAAGATGACGACGGGCGCCTTGCCGCCGAGCTCGAGATGGAGTCGCTTGACCGTGTCGGCCGCGATCCTCGCGATTCGCTTGCCGGTCTCCGTGTCGCCGGTCAGTGAGATCATCCCGATCTTCGGGTGGCCCACGAGCTCGTCGCCGATCTCGTCGCCGGTCCCCGTGAGGACGTTGATGACGCCGGACGGGAAGATGTCCGCCGCCAGCTCGGCGAGACGGAGCGCGGTCAGCGGCGTCCGGGCCGACGGCTTGAGAACGACGGTGTTGCCCGCCGCAAGCGCCGGGCCGAGCTTCCAGCCGGCCATGTAGAGCGGGTAGTTCCACGGGGCGATCGAGGCGACGACCCCGACCGGATCGCGCCTGATGATCGAGGTATGACCGGCCAGGTATTCGTTGGCCGCCTTGCCCTCCATCACCCGGGCGGCTCCGGCGAAGAACCGGACGTTGTCTGCCGTGGCCCCCATCTCGTCGATTGCCGCGCCGACGGGTTTGCCCGCGTTCTGCGCCTCGAGACGGCCCAGCTCCTCGGCGTTCGCGTCGATGGCAGCGGCCATCTTCAGCAGCATCTCGCTGCGGTCCTTGGGGGTCGTGTGGCGCCAGGTCTCCTCGAAGGCCCGGTCGGCGGCCTGCACGGCTCGGTCCACGTCCTCCTTGGCGCTGCGCTGGATCTTCGCGATCACCTGCCCGTCGGCCGGGTTTTCGACGTCGATCGTCTTGCCCGACGCCGAGTCGACCCACTGGCCACCGATGAACTGCTGGTACGTCTTCACCCGCTCGAGGGTCTCGGTCACGTGGTGGTCCTCCCCTTCTCTGGTGGGAGGATTGTGCGCCGGGTGGCGCCGGGACGCCAACGCCGGGGCGGCTGACGCGACGGGCGCCGTTGCGTGGGCGCCCTCACGCCGGCAGGGCCTCGCGGTGGACCGACTGGCCGGTGACGGCCACCCGCTCGATCAGGTCGGCAGCGCGAGCTGTCATCGGTCCTCACTGCTGATCGGTGAGCGACTACCCGTTCTCACTGGAGATAGCGGATCCAGAGGTACGCGGTCGAGATCACGAGCGAGGCCCATACGACGCCCACTCCGTAACGGAAGAACTGCATGAAGGTGATGGGGTGGCCATCGCGCGCGGCCAGATTCGCAACGACGATGTTCGCGGAGGCGCCGACGATGGTCAGATTGCCGCCGAGGCATGCACCGAGCGCGAGCGACCACCAGAGTGGGTCCGCGCTGAGACCGCTCTCGATGAGTCGTTGGACGACAGGGATTGCCGTCGCCGTGTACGGGATGTTGTCGACGATGCCGGATGCCAGGGCAGAGAGCCACAGAAGGCCGATCGCCGCCAGGTCAAGCCGGCCGGCGGTGGCCGTTGCGAGTGCGTCGGCGACGCCACCGAGGATCCCGACGTGGACCACCGCTTCGACCAGCATGAACAGGCCGACGAAGAAGAACAGAGTGTTCCACTCGATATCCCGGAGCGCTTCGTGTGGATCGAGGGGGCCCACGATCATCAACACGGTCGCGCCGAGCAGGGCGACGGTCGCCGCCTCGAGGCCGATGGCCGAGTGGGCCAGGAAGCCGGCGATCGTCAGCCCGAGTACTGCCAGGGCGCGGAACATGAGCGCTCGGTCCTTGATGGCGGCGGCGGGATCCAGCGCGGCGAGGACGTCGAGGCGACTGGCGTCGTCCTCCATCGTTCGCCCGAACACCAGCCACATGATCACCAGGAAGACGCCGAGGATGACGAGGACGACGGGCGCAAGGTTGACCAGGAAGTCGACAAAGTCGAGGCCGGCAGCCGAGCCGATGAGGATGTTGGGTGGGTCGCCGATCAGGGTCGCCGTCCCACCGATGTTCGAGGCCAGGATCTGGCTGATCAGGTACGGGAACGGCGACACCCTGAGCATCCGCGCGATCGACAGGGTGACCGGCGTCAACAGCACGACCGTCGTCACGTTGTCGAGCAGCGCCGAGAGGCCCGCGGTCAGGAGCGACAGGATGATCAGCAGCCGGAAAGGCTGACCACGCGAAAGGCGGATCGCATAGCCGGCCACGTACTCGAAGAACCCCGTCTTGCTGAGCCCGCCCGCCAGCACCATCATCCCGGCCAGCAGGAAGATCACGTTGAAGTCGATGGCCGCGAAGGCCTCTTCCTGATCGATGACTCCGAGGGCAACGACGAGCAGGCCGCCGAGCAGGGCGATCAGGGTCCGGTCGAAGCGCTCTGAGGCGATCAGCGCATAGACGACGAGGAAGATCCCGCCGGCAAGAAAGACGTCCATCGTCAGTCCGCCACGGACGCGCGCGGGTGCGCGGTCAGGCGGGCTGGAAGCTCATCGGCGACGGAGCGAAGCGGCGAGCTGCGGGACGGGTCTGGGCTCGGCCTCATTCACCCCGGCCGTCGCCGGCCGCCACCACCAGCGACGTGCGCCCGAGGCTCACGTTCTTCGTCTCACGTGCATCCATGATCGGCACAGGATACATGGGCTCCGGCACCGTCAGGCGGCGACCGGATCGCCCCTCCGGGAGGCGGCGTACCACGGGATCGCCAGCCGCTCGATGAACATCACGGCCGTGAAGAGCGCGACGCTCAGGGCCGCGGTCAGGAGCACCGCCGCGAACACGAGGTCCGTCCGGAACGCGTTCTGCGATAGCTGCATCCAGATCCCCAGCCCCTCGTACGCGCCGACGTACTCGCCGAACACAGCGCCGATCACCGCGTACGTCACCGCGATCCGCAACCCCGTGAACAGGGACGGCAAAGCGGCCGGCCAGCGGAGCTTTCGGAAGACCTGGCGCGGGGTCGCGCCCATCGACCGGAGGAGGTCGCTCGCTTCGCCCGTCGCGGCCGCGAGTCCGTCGAGGAGCGCGATCGTCACCGGGAAGAACGTCACGAGCACGACCATGAGGACCTTCGGGGCGAGCCCGAACCCGAACCACAGGACAAGCAGCGGGGCGATGGCCACGACCGGCATGGTCTGCGATGCGACGAGGATCGGCCCCACGGCCCGGCGAACCACGGCGAACCGGTCCATGACCACCGCCGCGCCGATCGACAGCCCGATCGAGATCGCCAGGCCGACGAACGTCTCCCACAGGGTCGGCAGCGCGTGGCGAACGGCGTCGGCCCTGAAGAGCCACAGCTGCTCGACGATCCGGGACGGCGCGGGAAGCACGATCGGGCTCACCGCCGCCACCCTGCAGTAAGCCTCCCACAGTCCGAGAAGCACGGCGACGAGAAGCACGGGCGGCCCCAGGCGCGACGCGAGCCTCACGGGAGGTAGTCGTTCGTGAACAGCGCCGCGTAGTCGGGCGGCCCGGTCAGCGCCTTTCCGGCGGCGTCAACGAGCAGACCCTCCTCGTACAGAAAGCCCGAGTAGCCCTGCCACTTCTCGAGCGTCTGGCGGCCGACCCGCCCCTGACCGTCGACGTAAGCGCCGCCGTCGGCGAGGAACCGTGCGCTGGCCAGCGGCAGGTCCGGATTCGAATCGAAGACTCCCGGATTCTCATCGACCAGCGTCGCCGCCGCGCGATCCGGATCGTTTGCCGCAAGCTCGAACCCGCGCACCGTCGCGGCAACGAACCGCTTGGCGAGCTCGGGCTCGCGAGCGAGCCAGTCGGCATCGCAGGCGAGAACGACCTGGTAGAAGTCCGGGAAGCCGAAGTTGGTGAAGGCGAATTGCCGCAGCGCGATGCCGCGCTGCTCGGCCTCGATCCCCTCCCAGGCGGTGAACACGATCACGAAGTCCGCCCGCTTCGCAAAGAGTGCCTCGTACGCCGCGGTGTCGAGCACGACCGATTTGAAATCGCCCGTGCCGCCGTCGGCTTCGATCACCGCCCGGACGGTCGGCTCCTCGTTCGGATAGCCGAAGCCGGCATAGATCTTCCCGTCGAGCTCGCGCGGCCGGCTGATCCCGGAATCGGCGAGGACCGCGATCTCCTGGGCCGTGTGCTGGAGGATCGCCATGACGGACTTGATGTTTATCCCGGCCGCCACCCCGAACGTCATCGAGTCCTGGAAGCTGATCCCGCATTCCGCTTGATGAGCGGCGAGCAGCGCCTCGGGCGTCGTGCCCGTGTAGGGAAGCACCCTGAGCTCGATCCCGGCTTCGGCATACCAGCCCTCGTGGCGGGCGACGAAGAACCCGGTGTGGTTCGTGTTGGGTGTCCAGTCAAGGGCCAGGCGCACCGTGGCAGGGCGCGGGCTGGGGCTCCCCTGGCCGATGCCGCAGGCGGTCGCAACGAATGCGACGACCGCTGCGACGGCGAGGAAGCGATGGAGGCGATTCACTGACTCGGGCTCCGTTTCGAGAACGAAAGACGCCGCCCCGGGGGTTACGGGCGGCATCGAGTCAGCTTGGCCTGCTTCCTTCGCTGGTATGAGCCAGATCAGGTTCGGCGGGTCTGTGGCCTGGGCCACACTCTCAGCGCGCGGGCGCTCCCCGGAGGCGATATTCGGTTGTTCGGCGAGTCTATCACCGGCCCGCGAAGCGCTCCCGCAGCCAGCCGATGACCTCGTCGATCACCGCCCCTCCCTCGGGCTCGTTGTGCATCTCGTGGCGGAGGCCGGGGTACGTTCGCCGGGTGACGGCGGGCACCTCGCCGAGAGGGGCGCTGGCGCTCGTGGGGACGAGCCGGTCGGCCTCACCGTGGATCACGAGGGTGGGTACGCGAAGGCCACCGAGCGCCGCCCGGCAGCGGGCCTGCTCGCGGAGGAACTCCAGCCCGAGGCGGGTGGTCGTCAGATGGTGGTTGAGGGGGTCGGCGAGGTACCGGACGCCGACCTGCGGGTCGCGCGACAGGACGGCCGTGTCGAGGGCGTTCCTGACCGGCAGGGTCGGGATGGCGACGCCGAGGACGCGGGCGAGGGCGCGCTTCCAGGCCGGCACATCGGCGTCGAGCGCGGGTGCGGAGAGAACGAGCGCGTCGAGCTTCGGGTCGGTCAGGGCGTACCCGAGCGCCACGAGCCCCCCGAGCGAGTGGCCGTACAACACAACTGGTCCGCCGGCGGCCGCGGTGTGCGTCGCGGCGAGCCGCTCGGCCAGGTCGTCGTGGAAGCGCGACCAGCGGTCGACCCAGGCGCGCCGTCCGCCGGACGCCCCGAACCCGCGCTGGTCGTAGGCGTAGACGTCGATGCCCGCCTCGGCAAGTTGAGCCCCGACGTGCTCGTACCGCCCGCTGTGCTCGCCGAGCCCGTGGACGAGCAGGAGCGTGGCCCACGGCCGGCCGCCGTCCGGAACCGGCCAGTGCCTCGTCGCGAGCTCGGTGCCGTCCGCGACCGTGACGCGGCCGTCCGTCGCGGTCACTCGCCTACCCGCACGACCCAACGGCCGCGGGCCCGGCCGGCGACGATCGCATCGAGCGCGCCGTCCAGCGTGTCGAGCGTCACCTCGGCCACGTCCCCACCGAGGCCGCGGGGCCGGTACTCGCCGGCGAGCCTGTTCCAGAGCGCCCGGCGCTCTTCGATCGGCACAGGGACGGAGTTCATCCCGAGCACGGCCACGCCGCGCAGGATGAACGGCAGGACCGTCGAGCTGAAACCGGGTCCGCCCGCGTTCCCGACGGACGCGATCGCTCCACCCGGCATCAACGTGCTGAGGAGATACGGCATCGCCGGCCCACCCACGGCATCGATCGCGCCCGCCCAGCGCGACGATTCGAGCGGCCGCGGACTGGCGGTCATCTCCTCGCGGTCGACGAACCCCGCCGCGCCGAGGGCCCGGAGCCGGTCGTGCTCGTCCGCCTTGCCGGTCGCGGCCCATGCCTCATAGCCGCGCGCGGCGAGGATCCCGAGCCCCGTCGTCCCCACACCGCCGGATGCGCCGGTGACGAGCACCGGCCCAGCGTCCGGGCGCAGCCCGCGGGCCTCGAGCGCGGCGACGCTCATCGCGGCCGTGAACCCCGCGGTGCCGATGGCCATCGCGTCGCGCGCCGACAGGTTCGCCGGCAGCGGCACGACCCAGCCCGCCGGGACCCGCTGGTATTCGGCGTAGCCGCCGTGGCGCGACACGCCCAGGTCGTAGCCGTGGGCAAGAACCGCATCGCCCGGACGGATCGACGAGTCGTCGCTCGACACGACCTCGCCGGCCAGGTCGATCCCGGGGATGAGCGGGCTGATCCGGGCGACCCTGCCGTCGAACCGGGTCGCGAGCCCGTCCTTGAAGTTCACGCCGGACCAGTCGACCCGGACGACGACCTCGCCCGCAGGCAGGTCGTCGGGAGTCAGGTCGCGGACCCCGCGCTCGACCCGGTCGTCGAGCCGTTCCGCGACGTATGCCCGGAAGGTCGCGGGAGCAGTCGCGGCTCCCGTCACGATCGCCCGCAGGCCTCCCGCGCCCCGCGGTTCGCCACCCACAGCGAGTGCCTCGCCTCCTCCATCCGGTCGAGGGGCCCGAATGCCTCCTCGGCAACCGCTTTCTCGACGGCCGCGGACACCTGCGCCCCGAGCTCGCGCGCCCATTTCCGACCGCGCCAGCCCGCGTGCAGGCTGAGCACCCGCGACAGGATGAAGCCGAGCGCGAGAAAGCCGACCAGCAAGGCGAACGGAATCGGCACGCGACCGACGATCGGCAGCGTGAAGGCGTCGACCGGCGAGCCAAGGAGGATCGCGACCACGAGCCACGCAACGCTCAGGACGACGCCGAAGGTCGCAAGCGTCTGGACGATGCCGATCACCGGCCACAGCCGGCTGCTCGGCGGGTCGAGCGGTCCGTGCTCCGCGATCGCGCCGTCCACGGCCCCCCGGAGGCGGCCACTGACCCGCGGCGCGTCGAGCGTCGCGGCGAGCACCGGGCGGATCGTTGCCGGCGCCTCGCGGAGCGGGCCGTCGGTCATGGCGCGGAGAGCCCCGATCGCCGGTGCGAGCGACCCGCGCCGGTGCCACGAGGAGAGGAACCGCTGCGGGTCCGCGACCCGGGCCTGCCGCCCGCTCGCCTTGTAGGCGCGCCCGAGAAGCCAGCCGATCGGACCGGCGCCGGCCGGCCGGGCAGCGACCCGGGTCGCCGCGATCGCCTGGCGCTGGGCCGCCGGGATGTCGATCAGCCGGAGGATCTCGTGGTTGGCGGCCTTGATCGCCCGGGCGCGTGCGTCCGCGTCGAGCAACGGCCTGGCCTCGGCGTTCGGATCGATGCCGGCCTGCTGGGCGAGGTCGTCGAGGGCGGCCCGGATCGATGCGGCGATCCTCCCCGCCACGATCTTCTTGGCGTCGACCTGCTCGGCGAGCCAGCCCCGGACCGGCTCCGTCTGTCCGATGACAGCCGCGGTCGCGACGACCTGCGGGTTGACCGCTCCCACCGCGACGTCCTCGCGGAGCGACCTGTCGAGGTCTCGCCGCACGCGTTCCGTGGACGCGCCAAGCCGGTCGGTCTTGTTCAGCACGACGAGCTGGCGGTCCAGCCGGGGAAGCCAGTGGCGGAGGAATTCATCGTGGAGGACGGCGTCGCGGTACTTCTCGTGATCGGTGACCCAGATGACGCCGTCCACGCGGGGCAGGAGCTCCTCTACCCGGGCGCGATTCGCGGGCTCGATGGAGTCCAGGTCGGGCAGGTCGAGGAGCGCGACGCTGCCGAGGCGGCTGTCCTCGTGGCGGAGCACGGTGGTCGTCCCGAGCCAGCCCAGCAGGGCGTCGATCTCCCCGCCGGCGCTCCGCGGCACCCAGCCGACGGGCTTGTCGGTCGTGGGTCGCCGGGCGGACGCCTCGCTGACGCTGCCTCCGGCGAGGGCGTTGAGCAGCGTCGACTTGCCGACACCCGTGCCGCCGACGAGCGCCACCACGGAGAGGTCCGACGGAAAGCCGAGGCGCTGGTCCGCATCGACGCGGACGCTCTCCGCCTCCCCGACAGCGAGATGGAGCCGGCGTCCCGCGGAGACGCCCTCGTCGAGCCGGGCGAGGCAGACGGCGATTCCGCGCGTCGCGGCGGGACGGCCGACCGTCCAGGAGAGAAATCCCGGCTCCTCCGGTGCCGCAACCCGGGCGCCCGGAGACATCGGCGCCCGCGGATCGACGGCGCCGTTGTCGGGCGCGTCCTGTCCGATCCCGGTCCGAGGCTGGGTGGCAGTCACGGCGCGTCTCGTCAGCGTCCCAGCGACCAGCGCGGGCGAGCCCGCGGCGCGGCCGCAAGCCCCGCCGGGTCAAGCCTGCCCGCGGGCTCTTCGTCCAGCACGAGCCGGGGAGGGGCCGGCATCATCACCGGCCTGGCCGAGATCGAGACGGCCGGGGGGAGCGTGCGGAGCTCATCGGCCATCAATCGGATCTCCGCCGACAGGCCACGCAGCCGGTCAGGCGCGGGAACGCGTGCGTCGAACCGCGCCAGCTCCTCGCGGAACGTCTCGCCCAGGGCCTCGATCAGGCGGTAGCGGGCGCGGCTGATCATCTCGACGAGGGCCGCCTCGCCGAACAGCGCGGACAGGAGCCGCTGGTTGAGGAACCCTGTGACCGCCGCGATCCCGACCTCGGCGCCGGTGAGTCCACCGGTGTGCGAGAACGTCGCGAGCATCACCCCGATCCCCGCGGTATTCACGCCGACGCTGGCGCCCTTGGCGAGCGTCCGCTTCGGGCCGCCGGTCCGCCGGACGTCCTCGGCGATCGACGCGAGCCATTCGTCCAGGCGCACGGCCAGGCGCTTGTCGAGATCCTCGGCAGGGCTCCACGCCGCGGGATCCTTGTCGAGGACTGCGCGCGCGGCGGGCTCCTCCGACCACGCGGCGGCGGCCCGCCGGATCGCCTCCGTGACCCGCACCTGGGTGAGCGATTTGAGGTCGGCGATCGTCTGCTCCCGGACCTCCGCGACCGGGGCCGTGGGAGCGCCCCGGAAGAGTTGCGTGAACGAGGACCGGACCTTGCCGATCCCGCTCGAGAACGCCTTCGTGATCTCGTCCGCGCCGACGAAGTCCTGCCACTGTCGGAGGGCTTCGGCCCGGAGGAACGAGCCCCGGGCGAGCTCGTCCCGCAGCACCCCGAGCTCGCGCTCGAACGCCTCGGTCGCGAGACGCCGCAATCGGTCCGAATCGATCGCCGCGTGGTCGAGATCCTCGGAGATCGTGCGGAGCTGCGGCTCGAGGTTGGCGAGCGAGCCCGCGAGCGCACGGGAGGCGAGCTCGAGGCGCGCCTCGCGGTGCTTCGCGAGGCCGTCGATCCGGTCGATCAGCGGGTGGACGGCCTTCCGGTCGAGGCCGTCGATCTTCGCCTCCAGCGCTCCCTCCTCGACGCCGACGAGGTCGATCTCCGTCCGTCCCTCGAGCCCCGCGTCGCGGAGGAGGCGGCGAAGGTCCTCGAGGACCACGGCCCGTTCCTCGGAGTCCGTGGGCATCCGGTTGACGAGCACGACGAGCGGCAAGCCGCGGTCCCCCACTCGACCGAGGACCTCCCACGGAACGCGATCCGCGTACCGGGTCGCGGTCGTGACGAACACCGCGAGATCGGCCGCCTCGACGAGGCGATCGGTCAGCTCGCGGTTGGCGTGCTCGACGGAGTCGACGTCCGGCGCGTCGACGAGGACCACCCCGGCCCGGGCCGACGTATCTTCGGCGATGAGGATCCGCTGCCGGTCGATCCCGGCGAGTGGCCCGCCCTCCGCGGTGAGCTCGGCCGGGTCGCCCGGACGGGCGAACGCCACGAGCTTCCGCGTCGTCGGCCGCAGGACGCCGGTGGCGCTGATGTTCCGGTTGGCCAGCGCGTTGAACAGCGACGACTTGCCGGCTCCGGTCGGTCCAACCAGCAGGATGAGGATCGGCGCGTCGAGGCCGCGGGCGCGCGGCCGGACGTGACGGACGACATGCTCGGCGAGCTGCTCCGTTCGGCGCCGCGCGGAGTGGTTCGAGTTCGGCACATCGCGGGCGCGGTCGGCGAGGTCGCCGATCCGGTCCACGAGGTCGACGAGGACGTCCTGGTACGTGCCGCCGCCGCCGGATCCCGGGCCGCGCACGGGCGCCCGGTTCGGCGAGACTCCGGTCGCGCCTCCTGAGCGTCGCTCGCGCCTCATCGCGAAGGTCGGGTTAACCGCCTCGGCCACCGCTCCTCCTCCTGCCGCCGCCAGAACCTGGCGGTCCGCCCAGCGACGCGTCTCCCGCGCATCGGGGGAGCGATCTTCGCATGCGTCGGCCGCCCACGCCACCCCCGATCCTTCGATCGGCGCTGCACCCGCGTATCGCCGGTTGCGGCGCGCGTGCGCGGCGGTGCCGCCCCGCACCGTCGGCAGCGGCGCGGCCGGGGCGATGGCCGCTGCTACGATCTGGGTGATGTCAGCCGCGGGCGACGAGCGACGCAAGGCCGCGGTCCCCCACGCCCTCCGATCCACCCAGACGGCGGAGCTGATCCTCGACATCGCGACAGCCGCGGCCGGGGAGCTCGACCTGGACCAGATCCTGCTCGAGACCCTCGACCGCCTTCGGACGGTACTCCCGCTGACCGGCGGATCGATCGCCCTCGTCGAGGGCGACGACCTCGTCCTCCGGGCTGCGATCGGGCCGTTCGCGGCCGCCGCGCACGGGCAGCGGCTCCGGCGCGGTCGGTCGCGGAGCTGGGGCGTCATCGAGACGCTCGAGCCGTACCTCAGCGGCGACCTCCAGGCCGCCGGGCTCCACGTCAAGACAACGGGCGCGGAGGACGTGATTCGGTCGTGGCTGGCGGTGCCGATCGTGCGGCGTGGCCAGGGCATCGGCCTGCTCGAGATCGACTCGACCAACATCGCCGCGTTCGACCAGGGGGACATCGAGCTCCTGACGACGGTCGTCCGAGCCCTTGCCGGACCCGTCGAGCTGGCCAGCCGCTACGCGGAGGAGCGACGAGCCAACGCACTGCGCGAGGCGTTCATCGGCGTGATCAGCCACGAGCTCCGGACGCCGATCACGACGATCTACGGTCTTAGCAAGATGCTTCGCCAGCGGCTGGACACTCTCGCGCCGGAGGTTCGGGACCAGCTGGTCGGCGACATCGAGGCGGAATCCGATCGCCTCTACCGGCTCGTCGAGGACCTGCTCGTGCTCAGCCGCGCGGAGCGCGGCAATGTCGAGATCGCCAACGATCCCATCGTCCTCGCCCACGTCTTGCGCCGGGCGATCGACGGGGAGGCCCTCCGGTGGCCGACCCGCGACTTCTCACTCGAGGTCGACCGCCAGGTGCCCCTCGTGCTCGGCGAGGAGACGTACGTCGAGCAGGCCGTCCGCAACCTGCTCTCGAACGCCGCGAAGTACAGCGAGCCGGGCTCAACTATCACGGTCCGGCTCGAGTGGGCCGAGGACGAGGTCGTCGTCCGGGTCCTCGACGAGGGGATCGGGATCGCCCCGGAGGATGCCGAGCACGTGTTCGAGCTGTTCTTCCGGACGCCTCGCGCGTCGCGCCAGGCCGCCGGCGCGGGGATAGGGCTGTTCGTATGCCGCCAGCTCATCGAGGCGATGGGCGGCCGGATCTGGGCCCGTCCGCGCGACGAGGGCGGCACGGAGGTGGGCTTCGCCCTGCCGGCCCAGGCGGAGGTCGGACCGGACGCCTAGCGGCTGAGCGTCTCTCGCATACGAATGACAACGACCAGCCCGGAGATCGCGGTGATCCCGGCCACGGCGCCGATGGCGCTCGACATCCCGAACCGGTCAGCCAGGACGCCGGCGACGATCGCCCCCGCAACGAATCCCAGGTCCCGCCACAGGCGGTAGACGCCGATCGCCGATCCGCGCCACGCGGGAGCCGCGACGTCGGCGATCGCGGCGAGCAGGGTTGGGTAGACCATCGCGGTGCCGAGGCCGAGGACGGCCGCGGCGACAATCCAGACCGGGAACGAGGACCCGGCCGCGATTGCCGCGATCGCGGCCGCCTGGACCAGCATCCCGGCGACGATCAGGCCCTTCCGGCCGATCCGGTCGGACAGCGCACCGGTGCCGACCTGGGCGATGCCCCAGACCGCCGGATAGGTGGCCGCGAGGACCCCGATCTCCCCTACCCCGAGCCCGGCTGCCGCGTAGTAGAGCGGGAGCAACCCCCACGCCATGCCGTCGTTGAGGTTGTTGACGAGCCCGGCCTGGGAGGCGGCCGACAGGTTCCGATCGCGCAGCGTCGTCCGCCAGAAGACCTCGCGCCACCTGTGCGACCCGCTCCTCGATCGTTGTCCGCGCTCGACCTCGACGTGACCGCTGGTGTCGCGGACGAGGAGCACGGACAGCCCGAGCCCGAGGCCGGCGTACGCGAGCCCGAGCAGGAACGGTCCTGGCCGAAGCCCGGCCTCGGCCGCGATGAAGCCGGTCGCCAGGGCGGTCAGCGCGACCGCGCCGTAGCCGGCCGCCTCGTTCAGGCCCATTGCGAAGCCGCGCCGCGCCGGCCCGACGAGGTCGATCTTCATGACGACGGTCATCGACCAGCTCAGTCCCTGGTTGACACCGAGCAGCACATTTGCCGCGATCACCCATTCCCACGACGGCGCCCAGATGAGCAGGAGCGGGACCGGCAGCCCAACGAGCCAGCCGGCCACAAGAACGGGCTTGCGGCCGTACCGGTCCGCGAAGGCGCCCGCGGCGACGTTCGCGCCGGCCTTCGTCAGTCCGAACGCGACGATGAACGTCAGCGCGGCCGTGAAGCCGGTGAGCCCGAAAACATCCGTCGCCAGCAGCGGCAGGACCGTCCGTTCCTGGCCGACCATCCCGCCGACGAGCGCGTTGACCGCGACGAGGAGCGCGAACTGGCCGGCGTTGCTTCCCAGTCCGAGCCGCGGGGAGATCTGCGTGCCGCTAGAGGTCACCGCGCGAGGATAGCGAGGGCCGCCCGCGGGCCCGGGGTAGGATCCCGCCTCGTCACTGGCGAGTGGCCGAGAGGTAAGGCGCTTGACTCTGGATCAGGAGATCGAAGGTTCGAATCCTTCCTCGCCAGCCAAACCACAGCATCTGGGTCTGACCAGCCTCGCTGCGGGTCGGCGACGTCCGTCCAGACGGGACGCTTCATGTCATGGGCAAGGGCGCCAAAGAGCGGATCGTGCCGATCGGCTCGAGCGCCCGGCGGGCGCTCGCCCGGAGCGGGCGCAGGTCACGCCGGCCAGTCGACGAGTCCCGTCCAGATGGCGAGGCGCGTCTGGGCTCCATCGGACGTCTGGCCGATCACGATGACCCGGTTGGGCTGCACCGGGCTCTGGATCAGGGCGAGGATGTCGAGGTTGCGGATCGCCACCGGCGCGCCCCACGCGGACTCGCCCGGTCCACGAAGCCAGACGAGGCCCGTCGACTGATTTGGGTCCGGGCCGGGCTGGCCGGTGCCGGCGGCGACGGAGCCGCCTCCGACGACGAGGTGGTGGCGGACGCGGGCTTCGTCACCTGCCGGGGGCTGCTCGACCGGTCGCCAGTCGGCAGCCGTCTCATCCGCCGTCCACCCCTCGACCCGGATCGGCGCATCAGCGACGGCGGTCCACCCGAAGGCCACGAATCCACCTTCCACGCGGTCGATTGCCGTCACATCGGCTCGTTCAATGCCCCGCGGCGGATCAACCGGCTGCCACGCCGTTCCGTCGACGCTGAGCCACCACGCGGACGCCACGGGCCCGCAAACATGCCCGCACCCGGACCCCCACGCGAGGAGTCCGCCGGCCACCGGAAGAATGTGCGTAGGGTACCCCTCCGCGTTGTTGACGATCTTTGCAGCCGCCTGCCACGTCCTGCCGTCGACCGACGACCATGACCGCAAGCCGTTGAAGCTCATGTACGCGTCGCTTCCGACGGCGAGGACGCCGCCGTCGGTGACCAGCAACACGCTTATCGCCGCGTCGGCCGCGGACTGCGGCGTGGTCTGCGTCCAGCCCCCGGCGTCGCGTATCCAGATCGACGCCTGGACCCGGTCGCCTTGTCCGACATAGCCGGCAGCGATGGTTCCGAATTGCGAGGAGGACGCGGCCAGGACAGTGCCCCTCGTGGCGTTCGGAGGGAGAAAGACGGGACCGGCCGTCCGCCACTCGAGTCCGTCCGCCGACTCCCAGATGGCCGGCAGTTCGCAGCCCTCCGCGGCCGACACGCAGCCAAGGGCAAGGAACCGGTCCCCGGCGGAGACGACCGATTGGAAGACGCCGTCACCCAGCCCGCTCTGCGGCGGCAGCTGCTGCCACTCGGCGAGACCGCCCGGAGGCGGTGCCTCAGGGGAGACGGGGGCGACCGAGCCGGTGATTGCGGGGCTCGACAGTCGAGAGGCTGCGGGCGACGTCGTGGGGCTCAGTGCCACGCTGCACGCTGCCGGCACGAGGCCGAGCGCCACTGCCACGATCTGGCGCGCCATGCGGGGACGATTCATACCGCCCAGTCGACGAGACCCGTCCAGATGACGTGGCGCGTCAGCGATCCGTCGAATATCTGGCCGAACACGATGACCCGGTTTGGCTGTGTCGGGCTCTGGATCAGTGCGAAGATCGCCACGTCTGGAATCGCCGCTGGCGCGCGCCAGGTTGTTTCGCCGGGTCCGCGCAGCCAGACGAGGCTCCCCGGCTGGCCCGGGTCCGGACCGACCTGGCCGGTGCCGGCGGCGACGGACCCGCCTCCGACGACGAGGTGGTCGACGACTCGGGCGTTATCCGGTGCCGGCGGCGGATCGACCGATCGCCACGCACCGGCCGTCTCATCCGCCGCCCACGCCTTGACTTGCATCGGCGCATCTGCGAGGGGGTATTCCCCGAAGGCCGCGAAACCACCGTCCGTGCGATCCATCGCCGTCACCCAGACATCCTCGAGGCCCGGCGGCGGATCGGCCGGCTGCCAGTCCGTTCCGTCGACGCTGAGCCACCACGCGGAAGGGACGGGCGGGCAAATGGCGCACGCGTGTCCCCACGCGAGGAAGGCGCCGTCCAATGGGAGCAGGTTCGTCGGGGAGCCACCCTGGTCGCCCGCGATCGGTGGACCCGCCTGCCACGTCGTGCCGTCCGCCGACCACCAGGCCCTGAAGCCGCCGAAGGTCGGAAACACCTGGCTCCCGACGGCGATGACGCGGTCGTTCGTGGCCAGCAACGCGGTGACCGTGGAATCGGCCGCCGACGGCGGCGAGAACTGAGTCCAGCCGCCGCCGTCGCGAAGCCAAATGGATGCCTGGCTCCGGTCGCCCTGTCCGACACTGCCCACCGCCAGGGTGCCGAATCGCGACAACGACACAGCAGAGATCGTGCCCCGCGTGGCGGTGGGAGGGAGAGAGACGGGACCGGCCGTCCGCCACGCGATCCCTTCGGCCGACTCCCAGATGGCCGGCAGATCGCAGCGCTCCGCATTGACGATGCAGCCAAGGCCGAAGAACCGGTCCCCCACGGTGACAACCGAGTGGACCACCCCGCCGGCGAGCCCGTCTTGCGGCGGGAGCTGCTGCCATTCGGCGAGACCGGCCGGAGGCGGTTGCGATGGGTCCGGGACGAGCGAGCCGGACACCGCGGGGCTCGACGGTCGGGCGGTCGCGGGCGACGTCGTGGGGCTCGGTGCCACGCTGCACGCGGCCTGCCCGAAGCCGAGCGCCAGTGCGACGATCACGCGCACGAAGCGACCCGTCGATCTCGTCATTGGCCCCTCGGCCCTCCGGAAGGAAGGTACCACCCCGGTATCGCGCCACCTCTCCCGTAGACTGCCGCCGATGAACCACACGCCCGACACGTTCCGGACGGTGATGGGCCACTTCGTGACCGGCGTCGGTCGTCACAGCGGTAGACGCTCACCGGCCACAGGGCATTACAGTCAACGCGCCTCAGCTCCGTCTCGCTCGAGCCCCCGCTCGTGATGGTCGCCCTCGATCGGCGCCGGTTCATCACTCCTACGGTTCGTCACGCGGGCCGCTTCGCGGTCAACATCCTGGCCGAGGACCAGCAGGCGCTCTCGGACTGCTTTGCGGGCGCGGACGTGACCCTATCGTTGCCCGACGAACTCTCCGGCCGGCGAAAAGACGAGCGTCTCGTGCTCCGGGTCTTCGCAGGACGGCTCGCAGATGGCGACGTCGGCGACGAGCCGGCCGCGTTCGTCGACCGCGAGGTGGGTCGCGCGGGTGTGCTCCCCGAGTCCGACGGGCCAGCCGCGGACGACCGCGCCCGCAGCATCGATCGCGGTGAGCGAGCCTTCCGCGAGTGCCACGTAGAGGGTCCCGTCGGGCCCGAATGCGGGGCGGATGAGACCGGCGCACGGCACGTCGCCCATCCGGCACGGGGTCTCCACCTCGCCACCGAGTGGCACCGGCCAGCCGCGCGCGACGTCGCCGTCCAGATCGAGGACGATGGCGTGATCCTGACCATCGGAGATCGGAAGAAGGAATACGAGTCGTCCGCCCGGAGCGAGCTCCGGCGCCACCGGCGACGGCAGCTCGTAGGGCCACCCGTCGGCGTTCGTGCCGTCGGCGAGGAGTCGCCACGCGTTGCCGGACGTGCTCGTAAACGCGATCGACCCATCGCCAAGGATGACCCCGTGTGACGCGGCGCCGACCGATCCGCGTGGCCAGCCCGGACGGACGGCACCGTCCTCGCCGTACATGGCAAATTCGGTCCTCGCGGCAGCCAGCTCGATCCTCGGCTCGACGCCTTCGTAGCCCCAGGCGAGAGTCCGACCGTCCGACCCAATCGCGAAGCCTCGGCAGCCGTTGCCGCCGATCCCATCGACCCCGGGCGGATCGCCCGGGAACGGCTGAGGCCATCCGGCGACGCGGCGACCTTCGGGCGTCAGGACGTGGAGGCGCGCT
Source organism: uncultured Anaerolineaceae bacterium (assembly GCA_964626755.1). Lineage (GTDB taxonomy): Bacteria > Chloroflexota > Limnocylindria > Limnocylindrales > CSP1-4 > JACDAV01. The sequence continues at coordinate 66,433 of CAZVGO010000016.1, forward strand.
GCGGTCTCGTCCGCGACTGCGACGACGATCGTCCCGTTGGGCTTGATGGCAAGGGACGAGCCTTCATCCCCGCAGCCAACCGTAAAGCGGTTCTCGTAGACGGATGCCGTCGAGCCCGGCAGCGAGAGCGGCCAGCCGGCGACCGCGTTCGCCCCGACATCGAAGGCGTGAACGAGCATGCCGTCCGGACTGTCGCACGCGGCATAGGCCACGCCGCCCGGCGACTTTGCCGTCCCGCGGCACCGCCCGGGCAGGAGGACGGGCCAGCCAGGCTCGTCACCGGCCGGTTCCGGGACCTAGGTGACGCGGCACGCATCGTCGCCCGAGCAGTCGAGGGCGTGCCACTCGACGCCGTCGGTCGGGAACCCGTTGGTCGGCAAGGCGGCCGACGGGGTCGGCAGCGAGCCCGAGGGAGACACTTCGAGTGTCGCTGCGGGCGATGCCGACGATGGTGGAGGCCCGGACGGTCCCGGGCGGACCGATGGCGCAGGCGCGACCGTGCACGATGCGAGCAGGGCAGCAAGCAGGATCGTCCCGACCCTGATACGGCGGGAGGGCGGGGCCGAAGGCATACGACGGACCTCGTGGGGCGTGCGAACGCTGATGAGACGCGCAAACCCCGGTCAGCGTGGCACGGATGCGCGACGGCTATTGGGGCGAGGCTAACTAACGCTAGAGGTCCAGTCTTGTCTGGTCGCCCTTCGTCGTGCGTCGCCGCCTCGGCTCGTCTCCAGCCTTTCGGCTGCCTTCGATAGCCGGGTACGAGCTGAACTTACAGGTTTGCCCAGTGTCGAACTGGACGGTTGCCATGTGCCGTCGGCCCTGGCACGTAGGTCGCCCTTGCGCGACTCGAGGGCCGCGGTCACAACATCGTCGATCGGAGGAACCGGCAGGCCCGCAGGGTGACCCACTTGCTGGGGTGTCCCTGGGGCTCGAAGTCGACCCAGGTCTTGCCGTTGTAGGCGTACTCGTTGCGCCATCGTCCCTGCCCGTCCTGCTTCGCGAGCAGCCACTCGGTAACCCGTTGAAGGCGCGCGTCTCCGCCGTATCCCAGCTCGGCCAGGACCTCGGCGTTCTGGAGGACGTCTGTCACGTAGGCCGACGGGAAGCCGAGCCTGAACCAGGAACGGTTGGGCTTCGTGTTGCCCCAGCCCGCGGGGTAGTCGGCATCGGCCGGATCGCGGCTCAGCAGGAAGCCCACGCCCTGCTCGATGGCCCGCGCTACGAGCGGCGAGCGCTCGGCCATGGGAATCCGGGCCAGGCCGCCGATCGCCTTGACCGCACCCCAGGCGCAGGGCAGCTTCTCGTTGGCGGCGCACGCGAAGCCCGGACCGCAGGTCCCGGAAGCGTACCAGCGCTCCATGCCCTCCCCTGTGATCGCCCGCGCCTGCCAGTCGGCCGCGGCAGCGAGCCGTTCATCGCCAAGCCAGCCGAAGCCGATCAGGGCCCGCAGCAGGTTGCCGTTGAGGCAATGGATGACCGCGGACAGCGGCGGTGGGTCGTCGCCTGCCCTTCCGGACGCACCGAAGCCGCCGCTGGCGGCGGGCGTATGGTCGAGGACGTAGTTGCAGGCGCGCCGCACGCGCTCATCGCGTCCGTCCGCGCCGAGCTGGTCGAGGAAGATCACCTGCCACACGGTGCCCCGGTACTTGGTCGCGTACCCGGGTCCGGGCTTCTCCCACCAGCCGTCCGGGTGCTGACCCGCCAGGATCGCGGCGATCGGGTCGGCGGCCATCGCGGCCCGTTGACTCTCCACGACCTCCCGGTCATCCGCAGGACGGTCGAGCAGCTGCACGAGCGCCAGGTGGCGCACGGCCGGGTTGGCTGGATCGAGCAGCCAGTCCGTGGGGTCGGCACGGAGCGCCCTGCGCCACCCGGCCACGGCCGGCGGTTCGACGGGGGTTTCGCCCTCGGGCGGATGCGCCGGCATGTTCGGACTGCAGGATCGGATCGCCATCGACAACCTCCAGGCGAACGCTAGCCACTGCGAGTGTGGGGCGGCGAGTGCCGAACGTCGTTCGGGCGCGGGCCGTTCGGCCGCCCCGCGGGTCGCGACGAGGGCCCATAGGCGTTCTGGCGGGCGAATTCGGGCGGTTCGGGCCTTCCGCGCGAGGGGGCCATGGGGTATGGGTTGGTTGTGTCAGCACCCCGGATTCGCCGCACGTTCCTCGCGTTCGCTGTCGTCTCGACACTGCTGGCGAGCTGCACCGGGGCTTCCACGGTCACGCCCCCTCCGCGGCCCACTGCGCCCAGCGCCGTCGTGTCCGCCAGCCCCGGGCCCTCGCCGACGGCCAGCGCGACGCTTGCTCCGTCGGCGAGCCCCAACCCGCCGCCATTGGGGCCTGGTGACAGCGCCTATGTCTCGGTCGTCGTCGCGACGGGGTGGCGCGAGCCAGGCTCGGCCCGGCTGGTGGACGCGCCTGCGCTGGCGCAACCGGTGTCGATCCGCGAGTGGCTTGGGTCCCTGAGCCGGGCCGACCAGGAGGGCCTGATTGGCCGCGCGGACACGCAGATGCTCCTCGGTGAGCCCGTGCGGGTGACCGAGGTCCGTGGCAGCTGGATCCGGGTCACGGTGCCCGCCCAGTCGACGCCGCTCGACCCGCTCGGCTATCCCGTCTGGATGCCCGCCCGGCAGCTGACGGCCACCGCGCCCCCGGCCACGACGACCAGGGCCACGGTCACGACGCCGACGGCCTGGCTCGAGGATGGCGGTGGTCGTCGCCAGCTGGAGCTGAGCTTCGGAACCCGGCTGCCGGTGGTGTCGAGCGGCGACGGTCGGATCGAGGTGTCTCTGCCGGACGGCCGCCGGCTGTGGATCCCGTCTGCGGCCGTCGCCGTTGGCCCCGCCGAGAGGCCCGCTCGAGCACCCACGGCGACGTCGATCGTCGAGACGGCCCGTGGGTTCCTCGGGACCCGCTACCTGTGGGCGGGGACGTCCGGCTTCGGCTTCGACTGCTCGGGCCTCGTCTACGCCGTGTACCGGCTGCACGGGATCGACCTGCCGCGCGACAGCGCCCCGCAGTCGACTGCTGGACATGCGGTGGCCAGGGCGGACCTCCGTGCGGGCGACCTCGTGTTCTTCGGGAGTGGCGGCCGCGTCCGCCACGTCGCGATCTACGCAGGCGGGGGCAGGATCATCGAGTCGCCGTTCGTGGCCGGCGAGATCCGCGAAGCGGAGCTCGCCGGCCGGGAGGGGTACGTCGGCGCTCGGCGCGTGCTGCCGTAGCGCGCGCCCGATCTATGACCAGGCAACGGCACGGGCGCCGGCGGACGTTGAGTCGTCAGCTCAGGAGCTCGTCGAGGCTGACGAGCGCGAAGCCCGCCTCCCGGAGGCCGGCCACGATCCGCGGCAGCGCCTCGTAGGTCTCGTAGCCCCCGAGATGCATCAGGACGATGGATCCGCCCTGCGCCCGGTCGAGGACTTTCGCCACGATCTGATCGGCGGTCGGACCGGGCGGGTCGTTCTTGATCGGCCGCCAATCGATCGTGTCGATGTCCCAGGTGACCGTGTATCGGTAGCCCGCCGCGCCGACCGCAGCGAGGACGTCGGCGTCGTAGCCGCCGTTGGGCGGTCGGAAGAACGGCCGCAGATCCTGCGAGCAATACGGCGCAATCGCGGCTTCGGTCCGTCGTAGCTCATCCCGGATCTCGGCCGCGGTCAGCGTCCGGAAGTCGCGGTGCGTGTACGAGTGGTTGCCGAGCGTGAAGAGCTCGGGGTGCGCCTCGACGATCGCCAGCACCTGGCGGCCGGCGTCCGTGTTCGGGTTGTCGGCCATGGCGCCGGTCATGTAGATCGAGGCGTGGACGTCATGCTCGACGAGCCAATTCACGATCGCGAGCGCGTCGCCGACGCGACCACCCATGTCGAGCGTGAGCGCGACTTCGAGGCCGGATCTCGAGCCGTGGGTGATCAGGCGACTCGACACGGGCGTCGGAGTCGGCGTGGGCGTCGGCCGCTCGGTTGGCGTTGGTGTGGGCGCCGCGGTCGGGCGGGGCGTCTGTGTCGGGGTGGGCGTCGGGCTGGGCGCGGGCGAGGGGGACGCGGTGGGCGTGGGAGCGGCTGTCGCCGACGGTGCCACCGACGCGGTGATTGCGGGCGTGCTCGAAACCGTGGGCACGACGGTCGCGGGCGGAGACGCGGCGGGCCCGATTGAGCAGCCGACCACGGATGTCGTGGCGGCCAGGATCGCAAGCGCCCGCCAGGCGCGCCGCCGGATCGTGGACAGATGAGCCATCAGCCCAAGGCTAGGCGCCCGAACGCCTGCCAGCCACGGCGAAACGGCAGGAATCGGTGGGTCAAACAGCCTCTTCACGATAGAGAAGTCGGCGGCCGACCGCGCGGGGCAACAACCGGCTCGGCTACCGACTATTGACCTGCCCGGAAGGGGCCGTTCGGCAGGCGAATCCCTCAGTCAGATTGAGACAGTTCTGGCTGAGATGGCGTACCTGGCCCTGGTTCCGCTGCTATGCGGGCTGAGCTTCCTGTCGGGGATGCTGGGGCCGGGAGTGGCGTTCGTGGCGATCCCGGTGCGCTGATGGCCGCCGAGGCGCCCCCGCGCGTCATCCGCCGCCGGCCGCCGTCGCCGCCGGTCTACCTGCTCGACGTGGTGGTCGAGCGCGGGGATCGGACGCGCGCCCACGGGGTGCTGTGGGACGGCCTGCTCAACGCCTCGCCCGAGGACGACACCGACGGGCCGAGTCCGGTCGAAGCGCTGCTGGCCGGGGTGGCGGCCTGTTTCGTGCGCAACCTGCGCTGGGTGGCCGACGGCGCCCACGTCGAGTTCGCCCGCATCGCCCTGCACCTCGCGGCCGAGCGTGAGGACGCGCCGCCGGCGATCAGCAGCGTCCGGCTCGAGGTCGAGCTGGAGTCCGATGCGTCCGGCACGCGGGTGGCGGGCATCGTCGAGCGCGCCCTCCGCTCGGGGACGATCACGCGCACCGTGGCGCGCGCCGCGAGCATGGAGATCGTGGTCCGCCTCAACGGCGTCCCGCTGCACGTCGAGGTGCAGCTCGCCTGACGGCCGACTTGGGGTCGGTCAGCGGCTAGCGCGCCGTCGATACGGTCTCGACCTCCAGCAGCTCCAGCTCGGGTGTCCGCGGCGCGGGCTGGACGGCCCCGCATGCGGGGCACACGACCGCCGGGCCGCCCAGCTCGTGCTCGGGTCCCAGAATGCCCGCGAAGCCGCAGCCGCACTGGAGCTCGATGGGGAGAGGCTCGGTGTCCAGCGATGCCCCGTCGAGCGGCCCACCCACACTAAGCATCGCGAATGCCTGCCGCAGCGCGTCCTCGGACACGGTGGAGGCGTGGCGGACGGCGATCCGTTGGACGTCGGCCCCGGCGGCGCGTGCGATACACGCCGCGATCAGCTCCTCGGCCAGCCCGACCTCGTGCATCAGGCGTCCACGGCGCCCGCGGGGCGCTCCGCGAGATGACCGGCGACGATCGCGGCGACCGCCTCGACGGCGGTCGTGATGGCCGCCTCCACGCTCGGCGACCGGGGATCGCCGAGCTCGACCGAGGCGGCACCGATCCGGACCTCGACCGCCCTCGGCGCCGCCGCATACAGGGCCCGGGTCAGCTCGAGCAGCGCGGACGGCGTCATGTGGTGGGAGAACGATCCCGGCGTCGCCGCGGCCGGGGTGCCGACCGCGACGCGGCCCGGAGCCACATCGATCGCCGCGTCGACGAACACGACCAGCCGGGCGGCAGCCACGTCCGGGGCCAGATCCGGAAGCAGCTGTCGCACCGACTCCGTGCGCACGCCGGCCAGCCGTTCGTCTCCGGCCAGGCGCTCGACCACCGCGCGGCCGGCGCCGTCGTCGGCGCGCAGCTCATTGCCCACGCCGATCACGAGCACGGACGGAGCCCGCTTCAGCGCCGGATCTCGTCGAGGACCGTGCCGTCCGGGGTCAGCAGCTGGATCTGGAGGGGCATGTCGCCCAGGGCGTGGGTCGAGCACGACAGGCACGGGTCATAGCACCGGATCACGGCCTCCACCCGGTTGAGCATGCCCTCGCTCAGCCGATCGCTCTTGACGTAGGTCCGGGCGACCTGGGTCACGCTCTCATTCATGGCCAGGTTGTTGTGACCGGTGGCGATGATCAGGTTCGCCCACTGCACGATCCCGTGGTCGTCCACCCGATAGTGGTGGATGAGCGTCCCCCGCGGCGCCTCGGAGACGCCAACGCCCTCGTTGCGGTTGATCGGGGCATGGCTCCGGACGCGCGGGCTGAGGATGTCCGGACCGGCCAGCAGCTCGGCGATCCGCTCGATCCCGTACAGGGCCTCGATGAGCCGGGCGTAGTGGTAGTGGAAGGTGCTGGTCGGAAGCCGCCCGACGCGGCTGCGGAACTCGTCCAGCTCGGCGTCCGCCTCGGGCGTGCCCAGGCTCTCGGACACGACCAGCCGGGCGAGCGGGCCCACCCGGTAGATCCCGGCCGGATAGCCTGCGGCCTTCCAGTAGGTCGACTTCAGGTAGCTCCACGGTTCGACGGCCTCGCCGATGTAGTCCTGGTACGGCCGGGGGTCGATGCCGTCGGCGAGCAGCTCGCCGTCGGCGCTCATCACGCGCAGCCGGCCGCCGTAGTGATCGACGCGTCCGTCGTCGTCGACGAGGCCCATCCAGGCGGTCGGGAGGGTCCCAAACGTGCTTGCCTCTTCCTCCCACCGGACCAGCTCGGCCTTGTACCAATCCAGGGTCCGCCGGACCGCGTCGGCGGCTTCGGGGATCGTGGCCAGGATCCGATCGCGGGTCTCGCTGGCCAGGGGTGCGTCGACCCCACCAGGCACAACCCACGCCGGGTGGATCCGCTTGCCGCCGAGCCACTCGATGATCTGCTGGCCGAACCGGCGCACGGCGATCCCGTCCCGGGCGAGTTGCGGGTGGTGCTGCGCGACGCCCACGATGTTGCGCGTCGCCGGGTCGCTCTCGAAGCCGAACAGCAGGTCGGGCGATGACAGGTGGAAGAAGCTCAGCGCGTGGGACTGGACGATCTGGGCCAGGTTCATCACCCGTCGCAGGTCGGCGCCGGTCGGAGGCGGCTCGACGGCCAGGATCTCGTCACACGCCCTGGACGACGCCACGAGATGGCTGACCGGGCAGATGCCGCAGATCCGGGCCATGATCGACGGCATCTCGTGGATCGGCCGGCCCTGGACCATCCGCTCGAAGCCCCGGAACTGGGTGACGTGGAAGTACGCTCGGTCCACCTCGCCGGCGGCGTCGAGGTGGATCGTGATCCTGGAGTGGCCCTCGATCCGGGTGACGGGATCGATCACGATGCGGTCGACGGGTCCGGCGGTCATCGCTCTCAGCGCCCGAACCGGGCGCCCGTGGTATCGGGCTGCCGGCCTTCGATCAGGTCGATCACGGTCGCGAAGATGAGGTCGGCCGACGGCGGGCAGCCGGGCAGGTAGACGTCCACAGGCACCACCTTGTGGACCGGCCGGCTGGTCGGCAGCAGGGCCGGCACCACGTCCAGCGGGATGCGCGCGTTGAGCGTCGCGTTCTCCACGTACGCGCGCTCCAGCAGCGGCCCGGGCCCGATCGGGTTCCGCATCGCGGGGACGTTGGCGGTTACCGCACAGTCTCCGAACGAGACGAGCGTGGTGGTGCGCTCCCGAACGAGCCGGATCCTGTGCAGGTCGTCCTCGCTCGAGACGGCCCCCTCGACCAGGCACACGTCCACGCCGGCCGGGTATTCCTTGGTGTCGATCAGCGGGCTGTACACGATGTCGGCGCGGGCGGCCAGCTCGAGCAGACGCTCGTCCATGTCGAGGAACGACATGTGGCAGCCGGAACAGCCGTCCAGCCAGACCGTCGCCAGGCGCGGCCTGGTCACGATTCCCCCTCCAGTCCGGGCGCGCGCATGTAGGGCAGGTAGCGCCGGCGGTCCTTGCTCCCCTCGGCGATCGAGCGACCCTTCTCGAACAGGGCACCGGTGGGACAGACCTGGACGCACTTGCCGCAGCTCGTGCAGGTCGGTGACTCGCCCCACGGCGTGCCCATGTCGGTGACTACCCGGGCATCCAGCCCGGAGCCCATCACGCCCCACGTGTGGGCGCCCTCGACCTCCGCGCACACCCGTACGCAGCGCGTGCACATGATGCAGCGGTTGTGGTCGATCGCGAATAGCGGGTGGGTGGCGTCGATCCCCACGCTGGGGTTGATGGCCGGCAGCTCGAAGTGCTGGACTTCCAGCTGCTCCGCGCGATCCTGGAGCTCGCAGTGGTTGTTGGCGACGCAGACCGCGCAGATGTGATTGCGTTCGAGGTACATCATCTCGACGATCGTCTGGCGGTACTCGACCAGCTGGTCCGACGCTGTCGTGACCTCCATGCCCTCGGCGACCGCGGTGGTGCAGGCAGGCGTGAGCTTCGGCGAACCGGCGATGTCCACCACGCACATCCGGCAGCCGCCGGTATCCGACAGGCCGTCGAGGTGGCACATGGTCGGGATCGGGATGCCGTTCTCGGTCGCCACCGACAGGATCGACTGCCCGTCGGCGCCGGCGACGTCATGGCCGTCGATTCGGAGCGTGTGGACGGTCATGCGGGCACCGCCTCGGTCGCCATCCGGCACACCCCGGCCGGGCACCGCCGGTCCTCGATGTGGGCGAGGTACTCCGACCTGAAGTAGCGGAGCGTGCTGAAGACCGGGTTGGGAGCGCCCTGCCCGAGACCGCACAAGCTCGTTCGCTGGACCATGCCCGCCAGCCGCTCGAGCGTCGCGAGGTCGGCGATCGTCGCCAGGCCGCTCGAGATCTGCGTCAGCAGCATGTGGAGCTGGGTGGTCCCGACCCGGCACGGGACGCACTTGCCGCACGACTCCTCACGCATGAAGTCCATGAAGAACCGGGCCAGGTCGACCATGCAACTGGTGTCGTCCATGACGATCATCCCGCCCGAACCCATCATCGAGCCGATCCCGGTCAGGGACTCGTAGTCGACCGGCAAATCGAGGAACTCAGCCGGGATGCAGCCGCCCGCTGGCCCGCCGGTCTGGACGGCCTTGAACTCCCGGCCGTCCACGATCCCGCCGCCGATGTCGAACACGATCTCCCGCAGCGGGGTGCCCATCGGCACCTCGACCAGGCCGGTGTTGACGACCCGCCCCGCGAGCGCGAACACCTTTGTGCCCTTGCTGCCGGCGGTACCGATCGACGCGTACCAGTCGCCGCCGTTGCGGATGATCGGCGGCACGTTGGCGAAGGTCTCGACGTTGTTGATCAATGTCGGCCTGTCCCACAGACCGGATACCGCCGGATAGGGAGGCCGAGGCACCGGCGAGCCGCGTCCACCCTCGATCGAGGCGATGAGCGCAGTCTCCTCGCCACACACGTACGCCCCCGCGCCGAGGCGGACATCGACCTCGAACGTGAACTTCGTGTCCATGATCGTGGTGCCCAGGTAGTCGCCCTGCGCGGCGTCGCGGATCGCCTTCCGCACTCGGGACACCACGAGTGGGTACTCGCCCCGACAGTACACGTAGCCCGCGGATGCGCCGACCGCGTAGGCCGCGATCGCCATGCCCTCGAGGACCCGATGCGGGTCGCTCTCGAGGATGTTGCGGTCCATGAATGCTCCGGGATCGCCCTCGTCGGCATTGCAGATCACGTAGCGCGGTGCACCGGCCGCCTTGGCGACCGTGTTCCACTTCAGGCCGGTGGGATAGCCTGCGCCGCCCCGTCCGCGAAGGCCACTGGTCGTGATCTGGTCGCGGACCTCGGCCGGCGACATGCTCGTGATGACCCGCCGGAGCGCCGCGTAGCCACCTGCCGCGATGTAGTCGTCGAGGCTCTCGGGATCGATCCGGCCCGAGTTCTCGGTGGCGATCGGGACCTGGCGCTCGAAGAACGCTGGTCGACTGGCCTGGGTCGTGCCAGGCGTCACGGCCGCCAGGGCGTCGACGATCGGCTCCAGCGTGTCCGGCCGGACGCGACTGAACAGCTGCCCGGTCTGGGGGATCTCGACAAGCGGGCCGTCGGCGCACAACCGCAGGCAGCCGACCCGCTTCACCTCCACGCCCGGGGCGCCCCGATCGGCGACCCGTGCGCCCAGCCCGGTCAGGATCTCGTGCGACGATCTCGACAGGCAGCTCACTGCCTCGCACACGTAGGCCGACGCGCGGACGGGTCGGACCGCGTTCGCGCGCGCGCGCGTCATAGCGCCTGGAGCTCGTCGACGATGCCCGCGTCGACACGGTCCCGCACCAGGCCGTCGACGATCGCGGCCGGGGCCAGGCTGCACGAGCCGAAGCAGCGCCCGGTATCGAGCGAGAGGTTCCCGTCGGCGGTCGTCTCGTTCGGCGCCAGCGCGAGCCGATCCGCGATCGCGTCCACGATCGCGGCGGCCCCGTTGATGTAGCACGCGGTCCCGGTGCACACGACGACGGTGTGCTTCCCCGGCGGCCGCAACTTGAAGTAGTGGTAGAAGGTGGCCACGCCGAACACGGTCGACGGCGGGATCCCAAGACTGTCGCTCAGGTAGTGCAGCGCGGGTCGGTCGATGTAGCCGAAGGCCTCCTGAACGGAATGGAGCGCCTCGATCAACGCGTCGCGTCGGTTGCCAAGGCGGCGCATCCGGCGTTCCACGATCTGCCAGCGCTCGTCGTCGCTGGGCGGCGCAAGTCGGGTGACGGGGAGAGCCAACGACGTCTCCGGGGGCCTGTGACGACTCGACAACCGTATACCACGCGCCAGGGCCGGTGCACGATGGACCGTCAGCCGTATGATCGTCGGGCCAACATGTGCCTGACCTATCCGGGCCTCGTCGTCGCCGTCGACCCCAGCGGAGCCGTGGTGCGCGGCGAGCACCGCGACTATCGAGCTTCGACGCTGCTGGTGCCCGATGTCTCGCCGGGCGACTACGTCGTCGTCGCGGCGGGCACGATCCTGGAGCGCCTGGAGCCGGATGAGGTCGCGGAGATCCGCACTCTGCTGGCCATGGGTTCGGAGCCGACCGGCGTTCGGCCGGCGGGCATGGGAGGGTCGTGATGCGCCGGTCGCCGGATGTCCGACGTGGAGTCCTGCTCGCCCTCGCCACGGCGGCGATCAGCGGCCTCGCCGTGTACCTCAACTCGTTCGGCGTCAAGGCGGTCCCGGATGCAGCCGTGTACACGACCGCAAAGAACTTCGTCGCCGCGGCGATCCTCGTCGGCGCGGCGCTCGCTCTGCCCGGCCGGCTCAGCTGGCCCGCACCACGGTCAAGGGCGTCGGCCGGGCTGCTGCTGATCGCGGTGATCGGCGGCAGCGTCCCATTCGTGCTGTTCTTCAGCGGCCTGGCGATGGCGACCGCGCCCAGCGCGGCGTTCATCCACAAGACGCTGTTCATCTGGGTCGCCCTGCTCGCCGTCCCGCTGCTGGGCGAGCGCCTGGGCGGGTTGCCGATCCTGGCTCTCGGCGTGCTGCTCGTCGGCCAGGCGCTGATCGCACCGCCGGCGGGCGTCGGCCTCGGCCCTGGGGAGCTGATGATCGCGGCCGCGACCGCCCTGTGGTCGGTCGAGGTCATCGTCGCCAAGCGGCTCCTGGCCTCGGTCCCGGTGCGTACCGTCGCGGTCGCCCGGATGGCTGTCGGTGTCGTCATCCTGGCCGGCTACCTGCTCGTGTCCGGGAAGCTGGGCCTGATCGGCACCATCGGCGCCGCCGGCTGGACGTTGATCGCCGTGACCGGTGTCCTGCTGGCGGGCTACGTCGGTACGTGGTATGCCGCCCTGCGCGAGGCGCCGGCCAGCATCGTGACCAGTGTGCTCGTCGTGGGGGCAGTGGTCACCGGGCTGCTGTCGGCCGTGGCTGGTGGGACCGCGCCCAGCGGCCCGGTGGTTGGTGGCTATCTGCTCAGCGTCGCGGCTGTGGCCGCGATCGTCATCCTGGCGGCTGGCGGCGCCGGGCTGTCGCGACGCCGTGCTCGCGCCACCGCCTAGGCGGACGCGCCCGAGCGGCCCCCTCCTGTTCGCCCGGTATGCGTACGGCCCGAACCGGCTGGGCCTGTGCGGCCCCGATGACGCCGCGTCGCTGTTCGGCGAGACCACCGAAGGCGGCGACGAGCGCCAGGTCCGCGAGCTCGCGCGCGGCTTCGAAGGGGCCTATCCGTATCTCGAGCTGATCGCGCGCGCCAACGGTGTACCCGATCCGCTCTCGGCGCGCGTCGTCGAGGGGTACTGGCTGGGCGGGCCGATGGTCGAGGCCGTGACGCCCAACCAGCTCGCCGAATCGATGCGCACCCGGTTCCGCCCCAGGCTCAGGTCGAAGGTGTTCCAGGAGCTGCGCGACGCTGCGCCCGCAGGCTCCAAGCCGGTCCACGCGTTCCACGTGCTGGACGTGTTCCCGAAGGTAGGCCTGATGCGCAGCGAGCAGGCCGCCCAGGTGGTCGAAACCATGGATAGCTGCCGCGTCCGCTGGGGTCGAGTCGTCGAACGCGCGGGCGACGAGCTGGCCGTCCGGGCGGTCCCGCTCGCCCTCGTCGGCGGCAAGCTCGCCCTTAGCGAGCCGCGGATCGAGCGGATCACCGCATTCCGGGACGGGCGCGGCTTCATCGGTGACGTCGCCCCGGGCGATGTCGTGTCCATCCACTGGAACTGGGCGTGCGAAGTCCTCGATCCCCTCCGGCTCGAGCGGCTGATCGCGACCACCAGGCGCGAGCTCGCAATCGCCAACCGGAGGATCTGATCAGCGGAGGCGGCGAGCAGCGTCCCCTGGTCGACCCGGCGACCGTGGATGGCGACCAGGTCGTCCACGATCTCGGGAGTGATCTCGACCGAGGCATTTCGCCTGCCGAAGCCGCTGGCCGCCTGTCCGTCGGCGGGCCGAACCAGCTCGCAACCGCCGAAGGGACGCCTGCGTGGCGCCAATTCCTCGCCCAGTTTGCCGACCCGCTGATCTACTTGCTGCTTGCCTCGATCGGGATCTCCCTCGTCGCATGGGCTCTCCAGGGTGCGGAGGAAACCCCGGTCGAGGCGATCGCCATCGCACTCATCGTCTTCGCGAACGGCGTACTCGGCTTCGTCCAGGAGCGCCAGGCGGAGCGAGCCGTTGCCGCCCTGCAGCAGATGGCCGCCCCGACGGCACGTGTCGTGCGCGACGGCCAGGAGCGTCGCGTCGCAGCGACCCAGGTCGTTCCCGGCGACATCCTGCTTGTGTCGGAGGGCGATGCTGTGACGGCCGATGGGCGCCTCCTGCAGGCCGCGTCCTTGACGGTCGCCGAGGCGGCGCTCACCGGCGAGAGCGAGCCCGTGCTCAAGGACGTCGGCACGCTGTCCGAGCCGGCGGCGCTCGGCGACCGCGTCAACATGGTGTTCAGCGGGACCGCCGTGACCAGGGGACGCGGTCGCGCAGTCGTGACAGCGACCGGCATGGCTACTGAGATCGGCCGGATCGCGACGCTCCTCGGTCGCACCGAAGAGGAGCGCACGCCCCTTCAGCGCGAGATGGACCTCGTGGGGCGGACGCTTGGCGTCGCCGTCATCGTCATCGCGGTCATCGTCGTCGGCGCGATCCTGCTCACCTCTGATATCGAGGGTCCCCGCGACCTCGTCGACGTCCTGCTGCTCGGGGTGGCGCTGGCGGTCGCCGCGGTTCCGGAGGGTCTGCCCGCGATCCTGACTGTCATCCTCGCGATCGGCGTCCAGCGGATGGCGCGCCAGCACGCGATCGTCAAGAAGCTGTCGTCGGTCGAGACGCTCGGGTCCGCCTCGGCCATCTGCTCGGACAAGACCGGGACGCTGACGCGCAACGAGATGACGGTCCAGTACGTCGTCACGCGCTCAGGGGAAGTCGCGGTTTCGGGGATCGGCTACCGCCCGGAAGGCGATCTGACCGTCGACGGCCGACCGCTTGAGCGGGGCCCGCTCTACGACGAGGTCCGGGCGGTTCTCGGCGGCGGCAGCCTCGCGAGCGACGCCACGCTGCGCGAGCAGGACGGCGCCTGGGTGGTGCGCGGCGATCCGACCGAGGCCGCCCTCCTCGTCGCCGAACGGAAGCTCGGCACGACCGAGAAGCGCACCGCACGCTTCACGCGGCGGGGCGAGATCCCGTTCAGCTCCGAACGAAAGCTCATGAGCACCCTGGAAGCCGACGCGGCGCACGAGGGACGGATCGCAGTCATGACCAAGGGCGCCCCGGACGTGCTCCTCGCTCGCTGCACCCGTGAGCGGGTCGGTGTCGACGCGGTTCCGCTGACCGATGAGCGCCGGTCGGACATCCTCGCCACGATCGATCGGCTCGCCGACCAAGCCCTCCGCACCCTCGCCGTCGCCTACCGGCCGCTCGCGAGCGCCGACCCGCCGGAGGCCGACGAATCGCTCGAGCGGGACCTCGTGTTCGCGGGCGTCGTCGGGATGATGGACCCTCCCCGGTCCGAGGCCGCGGCCTCGATCGCGGAGGCCCACGGAGCGGGGATCCGGGTGATCATGATCACCGGCGATCACGCCCGGACGGCGGCGCGGATCGCCGCCAGCCTGGGCATCGCGGAAGCAGGCCACGACGGCGCCGTCCCGGCCCTCAGCGGCAAGGAGCTCGACGCGCTCGACGACGCCGCACTTCGCGAGCGCGCGCGTGCGGTGTCCGTCTATGCCCGAGTAGCCCCGGAGCACAAGCTGCGGATCGTCGGTGCCCTGCGCGCTGACGGGAACATCGTGGCGATGACAGGCGACGGCGTGAACGACGCCCCGGCCCTGAAGGCGGCCGACATCGGCGTGGCGATGGGGATCACCGGGACGGACGTCACGAAGGAAGCGGCAAACATGATCCTCGCCGACGACAACTTCGCCACGATCGTGGCGGCCGTTCGCGAGGGCCGCGCGATCTTCGCCAACATCCGCAAGGTCCTGCGCTACCTGCTGTCGTCGAACGCCGGCGAGGTCCTGACGATGTTCTTCGGGGTCCTCGGGGCATCGATCATCGGCCTGGACGTGGCCGGCGACGCGGTCGTCGCCCCGCTCCTGGCGACGCAGATCCTGTGGATCAACCTGCTCACGGACTCGGCGCCGGCGCTCGCCCTCGGCTTCGAGCCGCCGCCGGCCGACGTAATGCGCTACCCACCCCGCAAGCTGAGCGAGCGGGTCATCGACCGCCCCATGCAGCTTGCCGTCGTAGTGATTGGGCTCGTGATGGCGCTCGCCACGCTATTCACCATCGACCTGCTGCTGCCCGGCGGCCTGATCGCCGGGTCGGCCACGCTCGACTACGCCCGGACGGCGGGCTTCACGGTCCTCGTCCTCATGCAGCTCTTCAACGCACTCAACTCGCGATCGGAGCGCGAATCCGCGCTGAGGCGGTTGTCCGCGAACCCGAGATTGCTCGGCGCGATCGGGCTTTCGCTCGTGCTCCAGGTTCTCGTGGTCAACCTTCCGTTCCTCAATGATGCATTTGGCACGGTTCCGCTGAGCGCTGCGGACTGGCTGCTATGCGCCGCGATCGCGAGCTCGGTGCTGTGGGTCGACGAGCTCCGAAAGGTTCTCGCTCGAAGGCGCGAAGCGGCTCGAATTGGGGCGGGCACCGCGGCGTGACGCTCAGGGGGAGATGACCGGGGCCGTGGCGTAGCCGATCGTCTGGAGTGCGACCGCCGAGCCCGCACCCACGGCGAGAACCAGGCCGACCCTCCATGCCACGCTGCGAAGCCGGGCGCCACCGAGGATGGAACCGATGACGTGGCCGCCCACGGCGAGCTCGAACGTCTGCCCAACCCACCAGCCCACGAGGAGCGCCGGGTCCGCCGTCGAGATCGACCAAAGGCCAAGGACGAGGGAACCCCACAAAAGGGCACCAAGCGCTCCGGCGATCAGCGCTCCGTCACGGCCACGCTCAACCTCGAGGCGCGTCAGCAGCCAGACCAGACCGATGGCCAGCAGCAGGAAGCCCAGATAGCCGACCGGGATGCGCAAGAAGGCCTCGTCCGGTCGAAGGAGGAATGGACTCTCCCAGTCGTAGAGCGGGGCGAGCAGCCCGGCGTGGAGGAAGAAATCGACGCCGATCATCGCCAGCCAGCTCAGCACGACGGTCCCGACGGGTCGCGGACCAAACCGTTGCTTGCCGCCCGGGCGGGAGGACCCTGACGTCATCGGTGTGCGCTCGTCACGTACCAACAGCCGATCCATCGGGAGCTCCTTCCAGCCAGGACAGCTTAGTGAACGGCACCGCCAGGGCATCGGCGGGTAAGATTGTCTGGCGTCTGGTTCGCTTGGCTCATGGTCGGGCGACCCTGGTTCGCATGACTCTCCTGGGGATGTTCGCCTGACACCCCCGTATGCAGACGGCGCGACGCGTCCGAACTGAGGTCGAAGACACGGCCCGTGAGCGTGGAATCGGGCCAACCACTGGCGAGTGGCCAAGCGGTAAGGCGCCTGACTCTGGATCAGGAGATCGAAGGTTCGAATCCTTCCTCGCCAGCCAACACCACCAGATGTTGGGCCCTAACCTGGTAGCACCGCAGCATCGTGTGTCAGCGCCCGCTTG
>CAZVGO010000017.1:0-88655 GCA_964626755.1 uncultured Anaerolineaceae bacterium
CGGGAGATGGAGAAGTCGGGCAAGAACACGTTCTGTTGCGGAGCCGGCGGCGGTCGAATGTGGATGGAGGAGACGCGGGGGACGCGAATCAACGCCGAGCGGACGCGCCAGGCCCTCGAGACGGGCGCCGACACGGTCGCGACCAGCTGCCCGTTCTGCATGGTGATGATGAAGGACGGCCTCGCCGACGCCGCGGCCGCCGCTCCCGCGGGGAGCAACGGTGCGGTGAGCGCCCGCGACATCGCGGAGCTCCTGGCGGAGTCCCTCGCGCCGACCCAGCCGGCGGGCCGCAGCCTGCCGGTCATCCAGTAGACGTCAGCCGGGGAGGCGCTTCCCGCAGCTGATGCAGTTGCGGTCCATCCAGAGGTTGCCCATCCCGCATTCCGGGCAGCGCTTCTCACCCTCGGTGGACACCGCGAACTGGCTCGCCGCCGCGGCGGCCGCCTCGCGCTGCTCCTTCATCATCACGAAGAGTGCCGAGAACAGCGCCACCATCGCGGCGGTGAGGAGAAGAAAGACCTGCATCTCGTACGACATGACCCGAGCCCTCGGCGGCTGGAGCCTCGGCCACCCGGCATCGCACTCGCCGCCCAGCGGCGACGGTAGGCCTCGGAGGCGGCCCGGCACAATCGCCCGTTCGTCCCCGGGGGGTCACATCGTGCGCTTGTGGTCTGGTGGGGTCCTGAGTAGTACGAGTCTCCGCGCCGGGCCGATGCTACGATCGGCGGCGGTGACCGCCCCTACCGCGCCCGCCACCTACCGACTCAGCGAGGAGCAGCAGATGCTCCGCGACGCCGTCCGCGTGCTCGCGGACGAGCGGATCGCGCCGCGGGCAGCCGAGATCGACCGGACGGCCGAGTTCCCGTGGGACGTCAAGGAGCTGCTCGCGTCCCACGACATCCTCGCCCTGCCGTTCCCGACCGAGTACGGCGGCATCGGAGGGGAGCTGATCAACGTCTGCCTCGCGATCGAGCAGATCAGCCGTGCCTGCGCGACGAGCGCGCTGATCCTCGCCGTCCAGGAGCTCGGGGCGCTGCCCATCCTCCTCGCCGGATCGGCCGAGCAGAAGCAGCGCTGGCTCCCGGACCTCGCGGCGGGCAAGACGCTCATCGCGTTCGCGCTGACCGAGGCGGAGGCGGGCTCCGATGCCGCCGCCACCCGGACGTCGGCGCGCGTGGATGGGGACGGCTACGTGATCGACGGGTCGAAGCGGTTCATAAGCCACGGCAGCGTGGCCGACCTCGTGACCGTCTTCGCGGCCACCGAGACGAATGCGGACGTCCCGCGCCACAAGCGCCTTTCCTGCTTCGTTGTCGAGACCTCGAGCCCGGGATTCGCCGTCGCACGGCTGGAGCACAAGATGGGGATCCGGGGCAGCCCGACGGCCGAGCTGACGTTCGACGGCGTGCGCGTTCCGGCAGCGAACCGGATCGGCGCGGAGGGCGATGGATTCGCGATCGCGATGCGGACGCTCGACCGGAGCCGGCCGGGCATCGCGGCCCAAGCCGTCGGACTCGCCCAGGGCGCACTCGACGTCGCGGTCCAGTACGCGCGCGAGCGCAAGCAGTTCGGCAAGCCGATCGGCCAGCTCCAGATGATCCAGGCGATGCTCGCCGACATGGACGCCCAGACGGAGGCCGCCCGGCAACTCCTGTACAAGGCGTGCGTCGAGATCGAGGCCGGGTCGCCCGAGGCCGCCCGCTGGTCGGCGATGTGTAAACTCGTCGCCGGTGACACCGCGATGCGGGTCACGACCGATGCCGTGCAGGTTCTCGGCGGGTACGGCTACATCGACGAGTACCCCGTCGAGCGGATGATGCGCGACGCGAAGATCACCCAGCTCTACGAGGGAACGCAACAGATCCAGCGCCTCGTGATCGCGCGCTCGCTCCTCGGGCGAAGCTGACGCCCGCACCGCGCTCGCAGGGAGGATTGCCGCTCGTGCACATCGTCGTCCTCGTCAAACCGGTCCCGGACACGGCGTCCGGAGGCGAGAAGCTGCAGCCCGATAGCCGCCTCGATCGGGCGGCGGTCCCGCCCGTCGTCAACGCCAACGACGAGTACGCGCTCGAGGCTGCTCTGAAGCTCGTCGAGGCCCACGGCGGGGAGGTGACGCTCGTCTCGATGGCCCCGCCAACGGCCCCGGAGACGCTCCGCAAGGCCCTCGCGATGGGTGCTCACCGAGCCACCCTCGTGACCGACCCGGCGCTCGAGGGATCGGACACGCTCTCGACGGTCCGAGTCCTGGCCGCAGCGGTCAAGGCGATCGAATACGACCTGCTGCTCGCCGGCGCTGATACGTCGGATGGGGGCGCGGGCGTCGTGCCGGCAGGGATCGCCTCCTTGCTCGGGTTGCCGTACCTGTCGTACGCCGCGAAGATCGAACCGGACCCGGCCGCGGGGACGGTCCGCGTTCGTCGCATCAGCCCCACCGGCTACGACGTGCTCGAGGCGCCGATGCCCGCCCTCGTCGTCTGCACCCAGGCGCTCGGCGAGCCACGCTACCCGTCGCTCAAGGGGATCATGGCCGCGCGCTCGAAGGAGATCACGACTGCGGCGCTCGGCGACGTCGCCGCGGAGGGGGAGATCGGCGGTGCAGCCGCGACGACGAAGGTGCTCGACTCGGAGGCTCCGCCCCCACGCGGGGCGACCCGGGTCATCCGCGATCCCGCGCCCGAGGCGGCGAAGCAGGTCGTCGCGTTCCTCGTCGAGCGGAAGATCGTCTGATGGGCGCCCTGTGGGTCGTCGGCGAGCCGACCGCCGAAGGCGGCCTCGCCCGGATCAGCACCGAGGTCGCGACCCTCGCGCGACGCCTCGGGGAGGCGTCGAAGAGTGATGTCGTCGGTGTCGTCGTCGCCGCGGACCCTGGTCCGGCGGCGAAGGAGCTGGCCGCCTTTCTGCCGCGGGTCCTCGCGGTCAAGGAGGCGGCGGCCGCGGACCATGTCTGGTCGACGGTCGCGGCGGAGTGCATCGCCGCCCTCGCTGGGGCCGACGGCCCGGACTACATCATCACCGGGGCGGGCCCCGATGGCCGCGACGTCGCCGGCGTCCTCTCCGCGCTCCTGGGCTGGGGTGTGCTCGGGAATGCGACCGGCGTCGAATGGAAGAGCGGGCCGGTCGTATCGATGAGCGTGTTCGGCGGCAAGCTCACGACGACGAGCGGCTTCACCGGCGAGCACGGCATCGTCACCGTCCGACCGAACGTCGTCGCAGCGGAGCCGGCGGCGAAGAAGGGGAGCGTCGAAGCGGCGACCGCCCCAGGCGAGCGGGCCCTGCCCGCGGTCAAGGTCGTCGAGCGGGTCGCCGAGGCCGGGGCCGCGGCCCCGATCGAGGAAGCGACGGTCATCGTCGCCGGCGGTCGCGGGATCGGCGGCGCTGACGGCGTCAAGCTCGTCGAGGAGCTCGCAGACGCGCTGGGCGGGGCGGTCGGGGCGACGCGCGCGGCCGTGGACGCCGGCTGGATCAACTACAGCCAGCAGATCGGCCAGACCGGCAAGATCGTCAAGCCGAAGCTCTACCTGGCGCTGGGGATCTCCGGGGCGATCCAGCACAAGGTCGGGATGCAGACCGCGGAAACGATCGTCGCGGTGAACCGCGATCCGGATGCGCCGATCGCCGAGTACGCAGACGTCGTCGTCGTCGGTGACCTGTTCGAGGTCGTCCCGGCGATGCTCGCCGAGCTCAAGGCTCGGACCGGGTAACGGAGATGCGAGTGACGGCGTGACCCAGCTGGCGGAGCTCCTTGCGATCGCGGCGTTCGTCGCGCTCGTGCTCGCAGTCATCATCGTCATCCGGCGCTCGGCACGGGTCGTCGCGGAGACGCGTGACACCCAGCGTTTCCAGCGCGGGGTGGCGGATCTCGCCGCCCGGATCGACCATTCGCTCGGCGGCGTCGGCGGCCGGATCGATGCCGTCCGGCGGCATACGGCGGCGCCGGAGGACATCGTGGAGAACATCGCCGCCGCCCGCGACGCCGTCTCCCGCTACGAGGTCGAGGCGCGCGCGCTTCACGGTCCGGCCGGCGCGAACGAGCTGCGGGACGCGATCGCCGCGGAGCTGGAGCGGGCCGCCCGGGCCCTGGAGATGGTCGACCACGGCTGCGCGATCCTCGCGTCGGCCCGGATCGGGAGCCGGGAGCTCGAGGCCCAGACGTCGATCAAGCGCGGCTACCTCAACGTCCTCCATGCCCGCGAGGCGATCGCCCGGCACGCGGTCCGGTCGGTGGCCCTCGGCAGACGCGAGCAGACGGGCCTGTTCGAGCGCCGGGCCTGACCCCGCCGCCCCGCCGCCCCTGCGGCGGGTTTCCTGTCACATGTCGCGCTGGGTGGCCCAAAGCATGGAAGTGACGGCTCCGAAGGCTGGCGATCCGGCCGCGTGAGCGTGGATCGAGCTCCACGACGCGCTCCGTGCCATCGAAACCCCGCCCTGGGCCATCCTCGGTGGCAAATGACAGGAAAGCTCGGTTCCGCCCGGTTGTACCTCCCACATGTTGTGGTATCCTCCGTTCGCACCACAAGGTGTAGTGGTTCCGACACAGGAGAGCAATGCGCTGCCCCCAGTGCGGCGGCCCGGATACCCGGGTCGTCGACTCGCGCGACCTGGACGACTCTGCATCGGTCCGCCGCCGCCGCG
The DNA here is from genome assembly GCA_964626755.1 of uncultured Anaerolineaceae bacterium. GTDB lineage: Bacteria > Chloroflexota > Limnocylindria > Limnocylindrales > CSP1-4 > JACDAV01. The sequence goes on from CAZVGO010000017.1 coordinate 4,633, forward strand.
AGTGCGGCACCTGTTCGGCCCGGTTCACGACCTACGAGCGGGTCGAGGCGGCCCGTCTGGTCGTGACGAAGCGCGAAGGGGCCCGCCAGGAGTTCGATCGCGACAAGCTGGCCGCCGGTCTGCGCAAGGCGCTCACCCGCCGGCCCGTGCCAGACGGGGCAGCCGAACAGGCCGCCGACGAGATCGAGGCGGAGCTGCGGGCGTCGGGCCTGAGCGAGGTGTCGTCGGCCCGGGTGGGCACGCTGGCTATGGAGAAGCTCCGGGCGATGGACCAGATCGCGTACATCCGCTTCGCGAGCGTCCACGAGAGCTTCGAGGGCCTCGAGGACTTGAAGCGCGAGGTCGACACGCTGTTCAACGAGCGCCGCCCCGGCACCTCCGGGGCCTGATCGCGCATGATGGCGGCGTGAGCGTCCTCTCCGACCGGGACATCCGCGCGGCGATCGAATCGGGCGACGTTCGGATCGCTCCGTACGACCCGAAGGACCTCCAGCCGTCGTCGGTCGACCTCCACCTCGACCGGAGCTTCCGCGTCTTCCGGAACAACCGCTACCCGTACATCGATGTCCGAGCACCCCAGCCCGACCTCACCGAGCTGCTGACGATCGCCGACGACGAGCCGTTCGTCCTCCACCCGGGTGAGTTCGTGCTCGGCCAGACGCTCGAGTGGGTCGAGCTGCCGGACGACATTGTCGCCCGGCTGGAAGGTCGGTCCTCGCTCGGCCGACTCGGTCTACTCATCCATTCGACCGCGGGCTACGTCGACCCGGGCTGGAAAGGCAACCTCACCCTCGAACTGTCGAACGTCGCGAACCTGCCGATCGCCCTCTATTACGGCATGAGCATCGGCCAGATCTCGTTCTTCCTGATGTCGTCGCCGGCGGAGCGGCCATACGGTTCGAAGGAGCTCGGGTCGAAGTACCAGGGCCAGTCGGAGCCGACCGCGTCGGCGTTCCACCGCGACTTCGAGAACGGCCGGTCCGCGAAGTCCGCCGCGCCGCGCGAGAAATCGAAACGGGGCTGAACGAGGCCGTCGACTGGTCGCGCGACCTGGGTGGCGGCGTCCGCGCCGCGCTCGTCCAGGCGGGCACGTTCCGGTCCGACGCAGGGGCGCTGTTTGGGCCCGTCCCGCGGCTCCTCTGGGACAGGCTCGTCACCGACGAGATCGACCACGAGCACAGGCTGCTCCAGGCGCTCAACTGCCTGCTCATCGAGACCCCGGCCGGGCGCGTCCTGGTGGAGACCGGGATCGGCGAGCGGATCGACGACAAGACCCGCGCGATGCGCCTCGTCGACGGACCCTGGATCGTGCCGGCGCTCCGGACCGCGGGCTTCGATCCCGCCTCCGTGGACGTCGTCGCACTGAGCCACCTCCACTTCGACCACGCGGGAGGGCTGCTCGAGGCCGACGGATCAAGGGCCTTCCCGCGGGCAAAGATCGTCGCCCAGAAGGCGGAGTGGGAGATCGCGCTCGGGTCGAACCCGCGGCTCGTCGCGTCGTACGTCCAGCCGGAGCTCCAGCTCGTCCGGGCCTGGGGCGCCGAGGGCTGGGCGGACGGCGAGCGCGAGCTGCTGCCGGCGGTGTCGGTCATGCCGACCGGCGGTCACTCGGCCGGCCATCAGGCAGTCGTCGTACGGGGTGGGGGAGCGGGAGCGCGAACCGTCGCGTTCTTCGGCGACCTGTGCATGCGGCCGTGGAGCGCCAATCCGCGCTGGGTGTCCGCGTTCGACGACTTCCCGCTCGATTCGGTCGAGGCCAAGGCGTCGCTCTTCGCCCGGGCGGCCGACGAGGAATGGATCATCGTCCTGTCGCACGAGCCGTTCCACCCGGTGGGGCGCCTCGTCCGCGACCGGGACCGCTTTCGCTACGAGCCGGAGTGAGCGACCGCGTCCTCACGCAACGCGAGCTGAACCGGGCGCTGCTCGCCCGCCAGCTGCTCCTCGAGCGGGTCGACCTCCCGATCCCGAAGGTTCTCGAACAGATCTGCGGGATCCAGAACCAGTACGCGCCAAACGCCTACATCCGGCTCTGGTCGACGATCGAGGGATTCAAGCGCGACGACCTCACCCGGGCCTACGAGGACAGGTCGGTCGTGCAGGGCACGCTCATGCGCGGGACGATCCACACCGTCGCCGCCGGCGACTACCGGCTGTTCGCCTCGGCCGTCCGTGGGCCGCTCCAGGAGTGGGCGCGACGGACCTACCGTGCCGAGGACGCGGATCGTCAAGCGCTCGTCGCACGAGTACGGCAGTCGCTTCGCGGGCGGACCGTGAGCCGGGCCGAGCTGATGGAGCTCAGGCGCGACGCCAGCCAGTCCGCGTGGGGGACGATCGACACCGATGCCGAGTTGCTGCGGATGCCGCCGTCGGGAACGTGGGAGCGTCGCCGGGCGCACACGTTCGGCCTGGCGAGCGATGTCCTGGGTGAATCCGACGAGCCCGACGCCGAGACCGCACGTGAGCACCTCGTGGCGCGCTATCTCGGCGGGTTCGGACCGGCGAGCGCCAATGACGTGGCGGCGTTCACCGGCATCCCGGTCACGACGCTGAAGCCTGCGCTGGAGCGGGTGGCGCCCCGCCGCTACTTCGACGAGCGCGGCAAGGAGCTGCTCGACGTCGAGGGCGCACCACTTCCCCCGGCCGACACGCCCGCGCCCGTCCGATTCCTCCCGACCTGGGACGCGATGCTCCTCGTCCACGCCCGGCGGACCGGGATCATCGACGAGGCTTATCGAAAGATCATCTTCAACACGAAGGTTCCGCCGTCGTTCCCGACCGTGCTCGTCGACGGTCGCGTCGTCGGGACGTGGAAGCACGACGACGGCCGGATCATCGTTGACGAATTCGAGCCGCTCGCCAAGGCGACGCGGCGGGCGCTCGACGACGAGGCCGAACGACTCGCCGCGTTCCACGCCTGACCGAACGACCGGACTCGCGCCGGCTCGACATTTCTCGAATCAGCGCGAGGGCGACGGTGACGGCGCGATGGCGGGCAGGACCGACTCGACGTAGCTCACGGCCGTCGCCCGATCGAGCGGCAGCGAGACGACGTACCGGATCATGCCCTCAGGGCCGATGAAGAAGTGGGTCGGGAGCGCGAACCCGCGCCACGCCCGGAAGACGTGGCCGGATACGTCGGCGCCGATCGTGTAGTTCAGCCCGTAGCTCTCGGCATACCGCTTCCCGACGTCGACCGTCTCCTGGATCTCGACCGCGATCAGCTCGAGGCCGCGGGCCCGGTACTCGTCGTAGACGTCCCGGAGGACGGGCGTCTCGGCCTGGCACGGCGGGCACCAGCTCGCCCAGAACACGACCCAGACGGCCTTGCCGCGATAGTCCTCGATGCGCAGCGGGCGGCCGTCGAGGTCGGTCAGCTGGAAGCTCTGGCCATCTCCCGCATCCACCGCGAAGCCGGGCGGGATGGATCCCGGCGCGAGGCCGATCGTCGGCGACCCGACGATGAACGCCGAGGGGCGGGGATCACCCGGGCCGATCGGCCGGGTCGACCCGAGCGGCGCTGTCACCGCGACGAGCGCGACAGCGGCCGCGACGACGAGGGCGATCCCGAGGGCGATCTGCCGGCCGCCGAACGGCCCGATCAGCCCGTGCTTTCTCGGGCGGTGGGTGAACTCCGGCCGCTCGGCCACTCAGACGCCGGGGAACTGGAAGTAGCGCGGCAGGAACGCGAGCCAGTCCATGATCATCGCGACGCCGATCGCGACGACGAGCAGCCCGCCGACGAACGACACGGCCCGCCCGTGCCGGACCAGCGGTCGGAGCAGGCCGGGGGCGCGGTCGTAGACGGCGGCAATCAGGAGGAACGGCACGCCGAGGCCGATCGTGTACGCGACGAGCAGCGCGCCGCCCTGGAGGACTTGCGTCGAGTCGGCGGCCATCATGAGGATCCCGCCGAGGATCACCCCGATGCACGGCGTCCAGCCGACCGCGAAGATCGCCCCGAGCCCGAGCGACGCGAGCCAGCCACCGCGGGCGGTGACGAGCCGGCCTCCGAGCCGGTCGCCGAAGCTCGGCACGCCGGCTGATCCGGGCGGGGCAAGAGCGACGGTGCCGGTCGCGCCGGCCACCGAGCCCGCTGCGCCCGCGTCGAGCGGGCGCCACGTCCGCTCGAGGAACGGGATTCGCAGGATGCCCGCCAGGTTGAGGCCCAGGATCACGAGGAGGACACCTCCCACCTGGCGAAGTGCCGGGAGGTACGCCGCGAACCCGCTCGCGACGAATGTCGCCGTGATCCCGAGGAGCGTGAACACGGCCCCGAAGCCGGCCACGAACGCGAGCGCGTGCCGCATCGCCAGCCAGCGGGACGGCGGTGTGCCGGCGGCGCTGCCGGCGACGGCGACGGCGGTGAGCTGCCCGAGGTACGCAGGCACGAGCGGCAGCACGCACGGCGAAAGGAAGCTGATCACGCCCGCCCCGACGGCGACGGCGAGGGTCAGGTCCATGGGGCGTCGAGGACCTCGTCGAGGAGGCGGCGGAGCTTCGTCGCGCTCGTGGCGAGCTCGAGTCGCCGTCCGCCGAGCTCGACCACAGGAATGGCCGTGAGGAAGGCGCGGTGGAGGTCGGGATCGGCCGTGATGTCTCGCTCGAGCAGGCGCGGGCTCGGCCTGCCGCTGGCCGCCCGTTCGGCCAGGAGGGCCTCGAGGATCTCGCGAGCCTCGTCGCACAGGTGGCAGCCAGGGCGCCCGTAGAGGACGAGGTCGGGAAGGGGAGCGGGTGCCTCGGCCGGTGGCCGGGCGGGGTCGATCATCTCGGATCGCATTCTAGGGGAGGGTGGCTTTTCCCCTGAACGCTCGCGACCTCGCCTTAGTTCCGGCCTCTCCGGCGAGCGCGGTACCATTTCCCCGCGCCCCCGTAGCTCAGTGGACAGAGCGAGGCCGTCCTAAGGCCTGCGTCGGCGGTTCGAGTCCGTCCGGGGGCACCACGACCCAGGCAACCTCGTCCTGCTCAGGGAGCGTGCCAAAACCGCGATCGAAGGGCCTGATCGCGCCAGTCGTCATGATGGCCGACGTGACGAAGGCCCGACTTGCCCTGACCCGTGACCAGATCCTCGCTCACAGGCGTCAGGTCGGGGCGCTCGACGAGCGCCTCGAGCCGGGGGCGGCCTCGCTCCGCCGCGCGGCGTGGGCGGGTCTCCAGGACAGCGTGCCGCGGGCGGCGCTCCACTCGATCAACGCCCGCGTGAAGGGCAAACGCCCGCCCGCGGCCGCGCGGCTGCTCCCGAGCGGGGACGCCTACACGCTCTTCCAGGGAGCCGATCGGGCGCTCCTCGTGCCGAGCGAGGTCAACCGCAAGGCCCTCTGGACGCCACGAGTAAGATCGTTCGCCGCGAGCCGGGTCGGGCGTGGGCCGCAATCGACGCCCGTTCGGCCGGAGTCAGGGGGCGGGCTGGCGGAGTCCGGGTGAGCGCTACCCGGCCAGGGTCCGCTTGGCGGTCTCGAACTCTTCCTTCGTGATCTCGCCGCGTGCGTAGCGTTCGCGCAGGATCTCGAGCGGGGTCGCGCTCGGTGAGCGAGGCTCGCGATTTGAGCGAACGATCAGCCACACCCCCACCAGGACGGTGACCGCGACCACCACGACACCCATGAGCATCCATAACCCGCCGGCACCGCCCCAGCCATCCATCATGTTCCACGGATTCACCATCGTCGCCTGACCTCCTTCGTCGGTTCGCCGATCGTGCGCTCCGAAGGCATTTGATCGCCCGTGCCATCCGACCACGGGCAGCAGGGCCGTTCAGCCTGCCGGCCCCGCTTCGAGACCACGTGCGCGATCAGTCAGCGGTCCTCTCGGGCCGCTGCGCCAGGTGCTTGTTCCTGATCAGGGGCTCGGTTCGAGGACGAAGAGCGGGATCGGGCGCTTCGTCCGCTGCTGGTCGGTAGCCGCTCACGCTCCTCGCCGTCCACTTCCCGCGCCCGGACGGTATCGCACCTCGCGCCCGCGTTTGACCGTGGCGAGCGGGTCCTCTCGGAGGTTGCCGGCCCAGGCGGGATCCCTGGCGGCGCCGCCGCTTGAGCCGACGACACCAGCCGATCGGCGTCCTCGTATGCGTAGAGCGTGACCGCGCGGCTGGCCGCTCTCCTTCCGGTGGTCGTGAGCGTGACGCTAGTCGGCACGATTCATCCCTGAAGGACGAATCCGATCGCGGTAATCACCCAACCTCGGCGCGGCTAGACTCCCGAGCATGACCACCCGGATCACGCCCGACGAGCAACCACCGCCGGTCACGACGCCCGTCGACCCCGAGGTCCTCGACACTCCCCAGGAAGGCCTCGACCGGCCGGCGCAGGGATCCAAACGGGTCATCGTCATCGGAGCCGGCCTCGCCGGCCTCGTGGCCGCGTTCGAGCTGAAGCGCCAGGGCCACGACGTCGTCGTGCTCGAGGCCCAGAACCGGGTCGGCGGCCGGATCTATACGCTCCGCAACTTCGCCCCGGGCCTCTACGCGGAGGCCGGCGGCATGCGCATTCCACGCGCCCACGACCTGACGCTCCGCTATTGCCAGCTGTTCGGCCTGCCGATGCGGCCGTTCGTCATGGGCAACCCGAAGGCGCTCGTCTTCGTCGGCGGCAAGCGGATGACGAAAGAGGAAGCCGATGCTCACCCGGAGCGGCTGCCGTTCACCCTCGAGGAGCGCGAGCGGGGCGGGACCGCGGACCAGCTCTGGGAGTCGGCGATCCACGACCTGCGGGTGATGGTCGAGAACGAGGGACCGTCGGCCTGGGACCAGATCGTCCGCGAGTACGACCAGTATTCGCTCTACGAGTTCCTCCGGTTCCGCGGCTGGTCACGCGGCGCGATCGAGTACTTCGCGGTCCTGAACTTCCTCGAATCGGACATGCACAACTCGCTCGTCGAGATCCTGCGCGAGGACATCGGCGGGGCGTACGTCGACATGCAGGAGATCGCCGGCGGGATGGACCTGCTGCCGAATGCGTTCTTCGACGAGCTGCGCGACGAGGTCCGGCTCGGCGCAAACGTGTTCGCGATCGACCAGGACCCCGACGGCGTGACCGTCTACTACAAGACCGAGGCGGGCCGGTACAGCGAACGCGGCGACCACGCGATCATGACGCTGCCGTTCTCCGTCCTTCGCTCGATCGAGGTACTCACGCCGTTCTCCCAGGGCAAGCAGCGGGCGATTCGCCAGCTCAACTACCACGCCTCGACGAAGATCCTGTTCCAGGTCCGGCGGCGGTTCTGGGAGGACGAGGACGGCATCTTCGGCGGGGGCACGGTCACCGACCTCGCGATCCGCCGGATGAACTACCCGACGCCCGACCCGTCGACGAGCCGGGGCGTCCTCCTCGCGAGCTACACGTGGGGCCAGGACGCGCTCCAGTGGGGATCGATGGACGAGGAGACGCGCCTCGAGGAGGCGCTCGACGACGTGTCTCGGATCCATCCGAGCGTCCGCGACGAGTACGAGGGCGGCGCCTCGCACGCCTGGTACAGCGACCGCTGGGCGCGCGGCGCCTTCGCGATGTTCGCGCCGGAGCAGCAGACCGATCTCCAGGCGGACATCGTCCGGCCCGAGGGTCGAATCCATTTCGCCGGCGAGCACTGCTCGCTGTACCACGCGTGGATCCAGGGCGCGCTCGAATCCGGCATCCGGGCCGCGCAGGCGATCCACGAGGGCTGATCCGGAGGCTCGGGCTATCCTCCGGGCGTGACGCGACAGCGAATCCCCGACGAGGTCCTCGGGGCTGCCCACGCCCGCTCGCGGGCGCGCCAGGCGCGCGACTGGCCCGAGGCTGACCGGCTCCGGGCGGAGATCGAGGCGGCCGGCTGGAAGATCGCCGACACCGGGACCGACTTCGCGCTCACGCCTTCCACCGCGCCGGACATCGTCGAGGGGATGGCCGTGAGGTACGGCTCGAGCGCGTCCGTGCCGTCGCGGCTCGACGAGGCGCCCGTCGGGGTCGCCTCGGTGGTCCTCGTCGCAACCGACTATCCGGCCGATCTCGAGCGGGTGCTGGCCGGTCTCCGCGAGCACGCGCCCGACGGGACCCAGATCGTCGTCGTCGGCGACGATCCCTCGCCCGAGCAGGCCGCGGAGCTCGACCGGCTCGAGGCGCGTGACCCGGAGACGCCGGGAATCGGCGCGGAGGTCGTCCGGACGAGCGTCCGACTGGGCCACGCGGCCGCCCTCAACGTCGCGATCCGGCGGGCCGCGGGGCCGGTCGTCGTCGTCCTCGATTCGAGCGTCGAGCCGACCGGGGACGTCGTCACGCCGCTCGTCCGCGCGCTCGATGATCCGTCGGTAGCGGTCGCGGGCGGGTGGGGGATCGTGTCGGGCGATCTCCGCCGCTTCGAGGACGCGCCGGCGGGCGACGTCGACGCGATCGAGGGTTATGCGCAGGCGTTCCGGCGCGCCGACTATGCCGTGCGCGGACCGCTCGACGAGCGTTTTCGGTTCTACCGCAACCTCGACATCTGGTGGAGCCTCGTGCTCCGCGACGGCGGCGAGGACGGACCGAACCGGCGGGCCGTCGCCGTCGACCTGCCGGCCGTCCGGCACGAGCACCGCGGGTACGCGAGCGTTCCGGAGGAGGAGCGGAACCGGCTCTCGAAACGGAACTTCTACCGGATCATCGACCGGTTCGGCTCGCGGCTCGACTTGTCCACCGTCCGAACCGGCGCAGAGCGGCGCTGAAATGCCGCTGCAACATCCCCCGCCGCCGTAATCCCGGATTGTTACCTCGCCGCGGCGAGGATTCGGGGTGCAGGCGGACCGAGCAACCCTGGGGGCTGTGCTCGGTCCGCCGGTCGGATTCTCATCGCCGGGTGAGCTCCGGCCGGCGGGCGACCTTCGTCCCGTCCGGGCCATCCATCAGCTCCAGCCCGAGCGCCTCGAGCTCGTTGCGCAGGCGATCCGCGAGCGCGAAGTCGCCCGCCGCGCGCGCCGCAGTCCGCTCCGCGAGGAGACGTTCGGCGCCCTCCGGCAGGTCACCGCTCACCGCGGCATCGACGCGAGATCGTTCCGGTGCCCACACCCCGTCGAGGCTCAGCCCGAGGACCGCGTCGGCGTCGAGGAGCAGCCAGCGCCGTTCGTCCGGCGCGAGCGAGGACCGCGCCACCTCGCGGACGACCGCGAGAGCCGCCGGCAGGTCGAGGTCGTCGTCGAGCGCCTCGGCGAAGCGGTCATGGAGGGCGCGGCCCGCGTCGGACAAGGGCGCGTCCGGTGCGTGGGCCCGGTCGACCCGCGGAAGCGCTCGCCCATCTCCCCCGTGACCGGCGTCGCCGGCAGCGCGCCCGGCGGGCCGATCGCCGGCCGGCTCCGCATGGATCGCGTCCGGCGCGCTCCACGGACCCTGGGCCGGCGGTGGACCGAGGGCTCGCAGCCGCGCGCGAAGAGAGTCGAGCCCGGCGGCGGCGCCCGCGATCGACTCGTCCGAGTAGTTGAGCTTGCGTCCGTAGCGCGCCGTCAACGCCAGGTACCGGAATGCGAGCGGATCGTGGCCCTCGTCGGCGAGCTCGGTGATCCGCTGAAAGTTGCCCGCCGACTTCGCCATCTTCCGGCCGGCCATGAGCAGGTGCGCGCCGTGGACCCACAGCCGCGCCGGCGGCCCGCCGACGATCGGCGCGGACTGGGCGATCTCGTCCTCGTGATGGGGAAACACGTTGTCGATGCCGCCGGTGTGGATGTCGAACCGCGGCCCGAGATGGCGCAACGCCATCGCCGAGCATTCGAGATGCCAGCCGGGGAAGCCTTCGCCCCAACGCCGCGTCGGCCACTTGAGCGAGCGACCCTCACCGGCGGCCTTCCAGAGCGCGAAGTCGGCCGGGTCGCGCTTGTCCTGCTCGACATGTCCGCGATGACCGGCCCGCAGGTCGGCCAGGGTGTTGCCGGAGAGGCGGCCGTAGTCGGCGAACGCGGCGACGGAGTAATAGACATTGCCGTGGTCGGTGGCGTACGCGAATCCGCCGTCGACGAGACGTTCGGCGAGATCGAGCATCTCGGCGATGTGCTCGGTCGCCCGGGGGAACACGTGGGCAGCAAGCATGTTGACCGCGGCCGCGTCGGCGTGGAACGCCGCCTCGTAGGCATCCGCGATCTCCGCCGTCGAGCGGCCCTCGAGCCCGGCCGCGACGAGCATCCGGTCCTCGCCTCGGTCGAATCGCTCATCGCGCATGTGCCCCACGTCCGTGATGTTCTGGACGTGGACGACCTCGACGCCGTGATAGAGGAGCGTCCGCCGGATGAAGTCGGCGAGGAGGAACGTCCGGAGGTTGCCGACATGGGCGAACCGGTAGACCGTCGGACCGCAGCTGTACATCCGGACGCGGCCCGGCTCGAGCGGTTCGACGGGCTCGACGCGGCGAGTGAGCGTGTTGCGAAGGCGGAGGGTCATGTGAGCGGCCTCGGGCGCGGTCCGGGGATGACCCGGGCCGCCTGAATCGTACCGAAGTCCCGCCGAAGGGCCCTGCCGGGCACCCCGCCTATACTCCGGCCATGCGTCGCTGGGTCTGCATCGTCGCCCTCCTCGCCGGGTTCTCCCGTGACGGCTACGCGTGGACGGTCCGCCCCCGGATCCCGGTCCCCGTCGCGCGGTCACTCGAGTCGAGCCCCGGGCGCCGGGGGATCCTCCAGACGGGGGCCTGGTGGCGATCATCCTGACCCGGCCGCGCCGGCGCGGGCCCACGGTCCGCCGCCGCGACGTCATTCTCATCCTCACCGCGACCCTGATCGCGTTCGCCGCGCTCGTGGCGGGCTGGCCGGCACCGTCCGGGAGCCCGGCGCGCGCGGCCCCGCCGGACGAGGTCCTGATCCTCGCCGGCGCCCCCTCGTCGATCGATCCCGCCGGCCAGGGCGACATCGGAAGCGCGGCGATCAGCGCCCAGCTGTACGAGAGCGTGACCGCGCTCGACCCGAGTCTGACGGTCCGCCCGGCGCTCGCGGCGTCGTGGGATATCGAGGACGGCGGCCGCCGGATCGTCTTCCACCTGCGGGACGGGCTGGCATTCTCCGATGGCGGCCCGCTCGGCGCGGCAGACGTCGTCCGGAGTTGGCTCCGGGTGATCGACCCGGACCGGCCCTCGCCGCTGGCGTCGCTCATGATCGATGTCGAGGGAGCCGCGGAGCGGCTGGCCGGGACCGTCGGCGAGGACGGCGTCGCCCTCCGTGCAACCGGCAACGACGTCGAGGTCCGCCTCGTCCGGCCGGCCGCGGACTTCGTCGCGATCGTCGCCGGGCCGACGTTCGCCATCGTCCCGCCGGGGTTCGACGGCGACGGGCCGATCGACGCGGACACGTTCGTCGGGAGCGGGGCGTACACGGTCTCCGCGGCCACGCCGACGGGTCTCACGCTGCTCGCCAATGAGCGCTACTGGGCCGGCGCGCCTGCCATCCGGACGGTCCAGCTGATCGGCGACACCGGCGGCCGGAGCGCGGTCGCTGCGTTCGAGGACGGCGACCTCGACTACACGCCGATCTCGAGCTCCGACGCGGAATGGATCCGGTTCGACGCGACGCTCGGCCCGCAGCTCCGCGAGGTTCCGTCGCTGTCGCTCGAGTATCTCGGCTTCGACACCTCGCGCCCGCCATTCGACGACGCTCGCGTCCGTCGGGCGTTCGCCCAGGCCGTCGACTGGGCCCGGCTTGTCGAACTGGCGACGAGCGATTCCACGCCCGCGAACAGCATGGTCCCGCCGGGCATTCCCGGGCGGAGCGATGTCGACTTCGTGCCGAGCTACGATCCCGATGCCGCCCGGGCGGCGCTCGCCGAGGCCGGCTTCCCCGGCGGCGCGGGCTTCCCCGAGGTCACGTACCTCACGGGCGGGTCCCCGTACGCGAGCGGGTTGATCGCCGATCTCGAGCGCGTTCTCCGGATCGACGTCGGCCTCGAGACGATGGACTTCGACAGCTATTTCGACCGGCTGACCGCCGATCCGCCCGCAATCTGGTCGCTCGGCTGGGTCGCCGACTATCCCGGTCGGAACGACTTCCTTGGCGTGCTGCTGCGCTCCGGCCAGAGCAACAACTACGGGCGCTGGTCGAATGCCGAATTCGACGCCGCGATCGCCGACGCCGGCGCGGCTACGGACCCGGTCGCGGCCAACGCGGCCTACGACCGCGCCGAGGCGATCCTCCAGCGCGAGGCTCCCGTCGTGCCGCTTGCCTACGGCCCGGGCTGGGCGCTCTCCCGCGAGGGCCTTCTCGGAGCCCAGCAGAACGGCCTCGGGATCCTGCGCATCGCCGGCCTCGACTGGGCGGACCAATGATCGCGCGGCGCGCCGTCCTCTGGGTCGCCGGGCTCGCCCTCATCGCGGCCGCGGCCGCTCCGACCGTCCTCGCCGCCGACGCGACGTTCGGCCAACCGACCTCGACCGCAACCTGGGGCGAGGCGATCGAGTTCGTCCAGCCGGCCCAGCTCCGTGGCGGCGCGAAGAGAGTCGAGGTCCTGCTCGAGTTTCCCGGCGGGCTGGGCCCGCAGGTCGTCGAAATCCCGTCCCCAAGGACCGGCACGGTGACGCTTCGCTATGCGCTCCTCCTCGCGGACGGCCACCTGCTCCCGAACACGACGATCACCGCGCGCTGGCGGGTGACCGGGCAGGACGGCAGCATCGCGGTCGGGCCTCCCACGACGGTGCTCTACGAGGACACCCGGTTCGAGTGGCGGACGCGCGCGGGCGAGATCGTGCGGGTCCACTGGTACGAGGGCTCGGACGCGTTCGGCGAGCGCGCGTTGCGGATCGGCGAGACGGCGGTCCGCGAGACGTCGGAGCTGCTCGGCGTCACCGAGGAAGAGCCCATTGACTTCTTTGTCTACGCGAACCAGGACGAGTTCTACGAGGCGCTGGGACCCGGCACGCGGGAGAACGTCGGTGGCCAGGCGAACGCCGACCTGCGGACGCTGTACGCGCTCATCACCCCGGCCGAGATCGACGACCCGTGGGTCGAGATCGTCGTGCCCCACGAGCTCGTCCACCTCGTCTTCGACACCACGGTCGACAACCCGTACCACTTTCCGCCTCGCTGGCTCAACGAGGGCCTCGCGGTCTACCTCTCGCAGGGCTACGACGTCGGCGACCGGCTCGCGGTGGAGGGTGCGGCGCGCGACGGAACGCTCATCCCGCTGAACGGGCTGGCGGGCCAGTTCCCGACGACGCGCGAGCGGTTCTTCCTCGCCTATGCGGAGAGCGTGTCGTCGGTCGACTACCTGATTCGCACTCACGGGCAGGACAGGCTGATTGCGCTCATCCGCTCGTATGCCGCCGGAACGACCGACGACGAGGCGTTCCAGGCCGCGATCGGCGTGGACGTCGACGGCTTCGACGCCGCGTGGCGCGCCGAGCTGAGAGCGAGGGAGCCCACGGTCCACGGGCCCCAGCCGGCGCCGGCCGGTCCCGTCCCGCCGGGCTGGACCGACGCCGAGGGCTCGACCGCGCCATCGACTCCGCCCGGTGCTCCGAGCGGCGGACCGGGCACGAACCCGGGACCGGGCTCACTGGGGCCGGGTGCCGCGGAACGTCCGTTCGCCGCTCTCCTCGCCGGGATGGCATTCGTCGCGCTCGCCGCTGTCGGCCTGATCCTCATGAGCCGCCGGCGCCGCCGGGGGCCAACAGTCGAGTGACGACCGGTCGCGTGGCGACGCTCGGCGCTCGGCTCCGCTCGATCCCGAGCTGGCAGGTCACGCTCGGCATCGCCCTCCTCGCCCTCGGGTTCCTCATCGCGGCGCAGCTCGCGTCCGAGGGCCCACGCGTCCGCTACACGACCCTGGAGCGGTCTCCGCTCGTCGTGTCGGCCGTCGACCTCCAGGCCCGCCAGGAAGAGCTCAAGGACCAGATCCTCGCGCTCCGCAATCGGATCCAGGAGGTGGAGCAGCGCGGCCAGGGCTCCGCCGCGCTCGTCCGGCAACTGAACGACGAGCTCCAGCACGCTCGCATCGCGGGCGGCCTGCTCCCGCTCCAGGGGACGGGGATCGCCTTCCAGCTCGAGGATTCGGTCCAGCCCGTCAAGCCCGGCGCGAACGAAGCGGACTATCTCGTCACGGCGCGCGACATCCGGACGCTCGTCGAGGAGCTCTGGCTGGCGGGCGCGGAGGCCGTTTCGGTCAACGGGGAGCGGATCGCCCAGTCGAGCGGGATCATCGACATCGGCGGCTCCACCCTCGTGAACTCGGCGTTCATCGCGCCGCCGTACCAGGTCAGCGCGATCGGCCCGGACGACCTGTACGAGCAGCTGTCCGCGTCGCAGGGATTCGTCGCCTTCGTCGTCGCCCGGACCGACGCGTTCGGGATTCGCCTCTCGTTCCTCGAGTCGGACACGATCGACATTCCCGCGTTCGCCGGGACGATCGCGTTCCGTTACGCGCGTGTCGCCGCGGCCGCGTCGCCGGCGCCGTAGGGCCACGATGTACCGGCTGCGCAACCAGCTGACGATCTCCGCGGTGGCCCTCGCCCTCGGGTTCCTCGTCGTCCTCCAGTTGCGGGTCGAGCAGTCGGCTCCCGGGCTCGCCGCGCTGTCCGCCCAGGACCTGACGATCCTTGTGGCCAACCTCAACACCCGCAACGACCAGCTCCGGACGGAGATCGCGCGGCTCGAGGGCGAGCTCGCCGCGCTGAACGGGGCGCAGGACAGAGGCCTGACGTCGGTCGACCAGATCCGCCGGGACCTCGCCCGGCTCCGAGGCTGGTCGGGCCTCGAGCCGGTGGCCGGGCCCGGGGTGACGATCACGATCAGCGGCCGGATCGAGGGCCCGGGCGTCGAGGATCTCCTCAACGAGCTCCACAACGCCGGCGCGGAGGCGATCGCCGTCGGCGACGTGCGGGTCGTGCCGGGCTCGATCGTGGCCGGCCCCGAGAATGGCCTGTCCATCGAGAACACGCCGCTCGACGACCCGTTCGAGGTGCGGGCGATCGGCAGCCCGGAGACGCTCACCGGCTCCCTCACCCGGATCGGCGGCGTCGTCGCCCAGCTCTCCGCCACCTACCCCCTCGTGAAGCTGATCGTCACGCCGGTCGAACGGCTCGAGCTCCCGGCGACCGAGCGGGACCTCGTGCCCAGGAACGGGCGACCGCGGCTCTGATACCCTCCCGCCGAACATGAGCGACCGACCCGTGCTCGAGCTCTACCTCGGCGACGTCGTCCGGTTGCGGCGGAGCCATCCGTGCGGCAGCCACGAGTGGCTCGTGGACCGGCTCGGGGCGGACATCGGCCTGCGCTGCCGGGGCTGCGACCGCCACGTCCTGCTCGAGAGGGCGGTGCTCGAACGCCGGCTCACGGGCTTTGCTGAGCGCGGCGACCCTGCCGTGACGGCCGCGCTCGCCCGGCCCGAGCTCACCCGGCCCGAGCCGCCCGCGTGACGAGCGTCCCGCGCGAGGAAGTCCCCGGCACCGGCATCGCCGTCGTCCTGAAGAACCGCCCGTTCCTGCTGCTCTGGCTGGCCCAGGCCGTCACCCAGGTCGGTGGCAACATGGTCCTCTTCGGGCTGACCGTCATCGTCGTCTCGACGACGGACTCGAACGCCGCCGTCAGCGCGCTGATCCTGAGCTTCCTCGTCCCGGCGGTTCTGTTCTCGGCGGTCGCCGGCGTCTACGTCGACCGGATCGACCGGCGCCTGCTGCTGGTCGTCACCAACGCGATCCGGGGAGTCGCGTTCATCCTCGTCTACCTCGCCGGTGCCAACCTGCCGGTGATCCTGCTGCTGACCATCTTCGTGTCGACGGTCACGGTGTTCTTTGCCCCGGCCGAGGCGGCGATGATCCCGTACCTCGTGCCGCGCCGTCAGCTGCTCGCCGCGAACGCACTGTTCACGCTGACGCTCAACGGGGCGTTCGCCCTCGGCTTCGCGCTCCTCGGCCCGCTCGTCGTGACGCTGGCCGGTGCGGACCAGCTGATCCTCATCGTCGCGACGCTCTACCTCGTCGCGGCCGCGATGTGCCTCACGTTGCCGCCCTCGCCGCCCGCCCGCGCCCACGCCCCTGTCAATGCGAAGCAGGCCGTCGTCGACGCGGAACGGGCGGTCGAATCAACGCTCGGCCAACTGCGCGAGGGACTCGAGTACATCCGCCTCAACCGGACGATCACGTGGTCGCTCGTCTACCTCGGGATCGCCTCGTCGCTCATCGGCGTGCTCGGCGTCCTCGGCCCGGACTTCGCCCGCGAGACGCTCGGTCTGCTGCCGAAGGACTTCGTCGTGGTCGTGCTGCCCCTCGGGGCGGGGATCGTCATGGGGATCCTGCTGCTCAACTCCTACGGCAAGTACCTGCCCCGGCGGCGGGTCATCGAGGTGGGCCTGATCGCGCTGGGAATCGCGCTGGCGCTGCTGTCGGTGGCGGGGCCGATCAGCCGCTTCCTGCAGAGTGCCGGCGAGTCACCACTCGGCGACCTTTCCGCGTTGACGTCGCTCCTCGCGATCGTCGTGTTCATCGCGTTCTTCGCCGGGATCGCCTACGCGATCGTCGCGATTCCCGCCCAGACGCAGCTCGCGGAGGACCTGCCGGCGGACGTCAGGGGTCGGGTCTTCGGCGTCCTCAACATGCTCATCTCCGTGTCGAGCTTCCTGCCGATCATCATCGTCGGCCCGATCTCCGACGTCGTCGGGACGGGCACGGTCATCTTCGTCGTCGCGATCCTCATCGGCGCGTCCGGGGTCGTGTCGGTCATCCGGCGCGGGCCCCTGAAGCCGGCAGAGTGGGCGGTGAGCGCCGAGTCGACCGTCTCCGGGGTGGCCGTCGATCCGATCGGCGCGATGACCCACGCGGAGCCGCCGGAACCCGAGGACGCGTACCCGGCGGCCGACGGTGCCAACGGCGACGTTGCGCCGTGGCTCCGGGCGCGGCGGGACGAGGAACGGAAGGCGAGGGAGGAAGGTCGGGAGATCCCGGACATGCGGTCGCGAGTCGCGAAGGCGGCTGCCCGGCTCGGCCGCAAGCGTGCGGCTCCGCCGCCGGTCGATCCCACGGCGGACACGGTCCGCGTGGAGCTGCCGGACTCAAGGGACGACGAGGGCCGGCGTGACCCGGACTGAGGAGGGTCCACCAGGTCTCGCGCCGACGCCGTCGGCGTGGCGCGCCGCCGCCCTCGGGATCCTCGCCGGCGGCTTCCTTGCCGGATACCGGTCCGCCGGTGGGCGAACGTCGCGCGTGGGGCTCGGCGGAGCGATTGTCGCCCTCGGATCGGCCGTTCCGATCGCGCTTGCCGGCCGGCGGCCTCCGATCCCGCCCGGCGCCCCGGCGAGCGACCCGTCCGCCACGCCGCCCACGTTCAGCGTGATCGTCGCCGCTCGCGACGAGCTCGGCGTCCTGCCGAACCTCATCGCCGATCTCGGGGCCCAGGATCACCGGACCGAGGACGGCCGGCCCAGGTTCGAGCTGATCGTCGTCGACGACCGCTCGATCGACGGGACGCCTGGGGCGGCACTCCGGGCGGCGTCCGACGCGGGGCTCGGCGGCGTCACCCGGCTCGTCCGCCGGACGGGCGACGTGCCCGATGGCAAGGGCGCCGCCCTGACGGCCGTGCCCCCCGAAAGCTGTCGCGGGGACGTCATCGTCGTCCTCGACGCCGACGCCCGGATCGCGCCTTCGTTCCTCTCGACGCTCGCACGCTACGTTGCCGCGGGCGCGGATGCCCTGACGGCGCGCCGCCGGATCTTCGGGCCGGACCGGTCCCACCTGGCCGGCGCCCAGGCGGACGAGCAGACCCTCGACGGCGAGATCCAGCGGGGCCGCTGGGCGCTCGGCGGCTGCTCCGAGTTCCGGGGCAACGGGATCGTCGTGCGTCGCGCGCTGCTCGCCGAGGTCGGGGGCTGGCGGGCGGAGGCACTGACGGAGGACCTCGACCTCTCGAGCCGCGTCGCTGCAGCGCGCGGGATCCGGGTCGCCTGGGCGATCGACGCGGAGGTCTGGGAGGAGCCCGTCACGACGTGGCGCGACCTGTGGCGCCAGCGGGTGCGCTGGGCGGAGGGAGCGATCCGGCGGACGCTCGAGCATGGTGGCGACGTCCTGCGCAGCGAGCGGCTGCCGCTCGGAGCGAGGCTCGACTTCGCGGCCTACGCGAGCCAGCTCGCGATCCCGCCGCTCATCCTCGGTGCGATCGCGCGCGCGATCCTCACCGGGCGAGCCCGGACGGCCGCGGCCCTCCTCGGCTCGTACGCCGCGGTCACGGCGGCCCTCGGATTCGACGCGCTACGCTGGGAGACCGGATCGGACGGGATACCGCTGACCGTCGGCGAGCGCGCCGCGCGGACCACGCGACTCGCGCTGTTCGGGGCCGTTTGGCTGGCCGCCGTGCCGGCCGCGTTGTGGCGCCTCGCGACGCGTCGGGGGGCCGTTGTCTACGACAAGATGGCCCATGCCGGCAATGCCGGGGATACGGCGCCGAGCCTTACGGTCGCGCCTGTACGAGACGACATGCGGGAGGCGGTCGCGATGGGCCCCGGCGCGCCGTGAGCCGCGTCGCGGTCGTATTCACCGGCGGGACGATCAGCAGCCAGTTTGACGCCGCGGCCGGCGGAAACGTCCCGAAGCTCGACGGGGCGGCGATCCTCGCCCGGACGCCGGGCCTCTCGGAGATCGCCGACGTCATCCCGATCGACCGGGGGTTCACCGCGGCGAGCCATTTCACGTTCCCGTACCTGTTCGGGCTGGCGGACACGGTCCGATCCGCCCTGGAATCCCCGGACGTCGACGGCTGCGTCGTCACCCAGGGCACCGACTCGATCGACGAGTCGAGCTTCTTCCTCGATCTCGTCCTGGCCGGTCCGAAACCGGTCGTCGTCACCGGTGCGATGCGCTCCGCGAGCGAGGCCGGGTACGACGGTCCGGCGAACCTGCGCGACGCCGTCCGCGTCGCCGCCGACCCGGGGATGCGCGACCAGGGCGTCGTCGTCGTCCTCGCCCGCTCGATCGACGCCGCGGACGACGTGACGAAGACCCACGCCACGGCCCTCGAGTCGTTCCGGAGCCTGAACCTCGGGCCGCTCGGCCGGGTCGAGGGCGAACGGGTGGTCGTGCTCCGCCGCCGGGCGGGACGGCGGCAGGTGCGAACCGAGCGCGCGGCGGAGCGGGTCCACCTCATCACGGCCCATGCCGCGATCGACGGCACGCTCGTCGACGCGGCGATGAGCATCGGCGCGGACGGGTTCGTCGTCGAGGCCCACGGCGCCGGCAACACTGACCCGCGCCTCCTCGAAGCGTGCTCCCGGGCGATGGCCGCGGGCCTGCCCGTCGCGTTGACGACGCGCGCCGCGGCGGGGCAGGTGGGGCCCTGGTACGGGTTCCCGGGCGGTGGCGCGCAGTGGATCCGGGCCGGCGCGCTGCCGGCCGGCTACCTCGGCGGGCCCAAGGCGCGGGTGGCGCTGGCGCTCGGGATCGGGGCCGGTCTCGATCGCGAGGGACTTGCCACGTTGCTCGCCGATCCCGCGTGACCGCCGCCGACCTGCTCGTCGTCGGGCCCATCGCGACGCTCGCGGGGGAGCACGGGCTGGGCATCGTCGAGGCGCTCGCGGTCGGCGGCGGTCGGGTCGTCGCAGCCGGGCGCCTCGCCGAGGTCGAGCCGCTCGCCGGCCCGGCGACCCGCCGCGTCGATCTCTCGCCCGACGAGATCGCGATCCCGGGCCTGACCGACAGCCACCTTCATCTCGCCGAGGCCTCGCTCGACGACGACAAGATCGACCTCACTGCGGCGGCGACGCTCGGCGACGCGCTCGACCGGATCGCCCTGGTCCACGCATCGCTCGCGCCGGGGGCCTGGCTCGAGGGTCACGGCTGGGAATCGGATCGCTGGGGCGGCTGGCCGACGGCTGCCGACCTTGCCCGCGTGGCGCCCGGCCGACCCGCCGCGATCTGGGCCCACGATCACCACTCGCTCTGGACGAGCGAGGCGGGGCTGGAGGCGGCCGGAATCGACTCGGCGACCGCCGACCCGGCCGGTGGCGTCATCCGGCGCGACTCTACGGTCCGTCCGACAGGCATCCTCCACGAGGCCGCCGCGCGGCTTGTCACGAGCCGGGTCCCGCCGATCACTGCCGGCGACCTCGAGGGGGCGATCCCGCGCGTCGCCGGCCGTCTCCTCGCCCTCGGGGTCGTCGCCGTCCACGATCCGGGCCAACTCTCGCTCCAGGACGGGCTCGGACCGGCCTACGAGGCGTACCGGCGGCTTGCGGACTCTGGGAGCCTGGCGATCCGGGTGCATGCCGCAATCAGGCCGGAACAGCTCGATGCGGCGATCGCCGCCGGCATTCGGAGCGGCGACGCGCTGGGTGACCCCGATGGCCGGGCCAGGGTCGGCTGGCTGAAGCTGTTCGCCGACGGGACGCTCGGTTCGCGCACGGCCGCCCTCCTTGCGGCGATCGAGCCGGAGCCGGGACGGCCACTCCCGGCGGGAACCGAGCGCGGCGTCTTCATGACCGAGCCCGCGGTCCTCGCCGTCCTGGCCGATCGCGCCGCGACAGCCGGGATCGCGGCGCAGATCCACGCGATCGGGGATCACGCCGTCCGGGTCGCGCTCGACGCCCTCGAGCCGACGGTGGGGCGGGCGCGCCTCGTCCCGCGCCTCGAGCACGTCCAGCTCGTCCACCCGGACGACGTGCCGCGCTTCGGCCAGGCCGGGATCGCGGCCTCGGTCCAGCCGGTCCACCTCCGGTCCGACGCCGCGGCCGCGCGACGGCTGTGGGGCAGCCGCGCCGAGCGGTTCGGTTACGCCTGGGCGACGCTCGCGCGGTCGGGGGCCCTGCTCGCGTTCGGGACCGACGCGCCCGTCGAGCCGATCGACCCGTGGCCGGGCCTGGCGATCGCGGTCACTCGCGCCGACCCGTCGTGGGCCGCGGGCACGGCGCCGTTCGGACCGGCCGAGGCCTTGACACTCGACCAGGCGCTCCGGGCCGCGACGATCGCGCCGGCCGTCACCGCCGCGGAGCCGGACCGTGGGCGACTGACCCCGGGCCAGCGCGCGGACCTCGCGGTGGTCCCTGCCGCGGCGCTCCGCGAACCGGTCGAAGCGGGCGGCCCACTCGCGACCGCCCGCCCGAGGCTCGTCCTCGTCGACGGGGCTGTTGCCTTCGAGGCTTGACGTTACTGCTGCGCGCGGACCCCTGTCGCGTGCTCAGCGTCATCGTAGGCCCCGGCCCGGACGAACTCCCGGGCAGCAGGCTCCTTGAACTCCATCTCGGGATGGACGTCCTTTGCGTGACGCATCGCCTCCTTCACCAGCTGTTCATCGGTCTCGGCATGGAGGTGCGCGCAGTTCGGCGCTACACACTCGACTCCCCGCATGGCCTCGGCGCTCCCTTCTGTGACTACGGCCCGAGGCAACGAAGCCTACTCCTCGGCTCCAGACCGACGACCAACCTGCGCGGCGCCGAGCTCGCGCAGTGCGTCGGCGAACAGGCCGTTGTAGATCCGCGACGTCGACGGGAACGCGTGGATCGTCTCGGCCAGTGTTTCGACCGGCACGCGGGCCTTGATGGCGAGGACGCACTCGTGGATCGCCGCCGACGCGTCCGGGCAGGCGATCGCCGCGCCGACGAGCTCGCGCGAGCCGCGGTCGACGACGATCGTCACGTGCCCGGTCGTCGCCTCGACCGAGTAGCCCTTCGATGTCTTCGGGAAGTCCGCGACGAGCTCGAACGCGTCGACCCCGTCGGATCGTGCCTGCTCGACGGTCCGGCCGACGAATGCCGCCTCGGGGTCGGTGTACGTCGCCCGCGGCAGCGCCCGGTAGTCGGGCGCGATGGGCTCGCCGAGCGCCATCCGCACGGCAAGCTCGCCCTGGTAGTGGCCCTGGTGCGTATGGAGCTCCGGTCCCGCCGCGTCACCGACGACGTACAGGCCGTCGGCGATCCTGAGCCGGCCATCGCGCGGGAAGGCCATCCGGCCGCTCGTATCGATGCCGTAGTGCTCGAGGCCGAGGTCGTCGAGAGGGAACGCCCGCCCGACCGCCAGGAGAATCTCGTGACCCTTGACGCTCGAGCCGTCGTCGAGCTCGACGGCGTGGGGGCGCCCCTTGCCGCCCGCACGGGCCCCGACGGCTCGGACGCCGAGACGGATGTCGACGCCGGACTCCCGCAGCCCGTCCGCGACCGCCGCGGAGTTGCGCGGATGATCGGTCGGCGTGAGGCGGTCACCCGCCTGGACGATCGCCGTCGGGACGTCGAAGCGGGCAAACACCTGGGCCAACTCGCAGCCGGTGGGTCCGCCACCGAGGACGAGCAGGCTCTTCGGGAGCTCCCGGGTCAGCGTCGCCTCGCGATTCGTCCAGGTCGGGATCGCGTCGAGACCGGGGATCGGCGGCGTCTTCGACACGGAGCCGACGGCGATGACGATATTCGAAGCCTCGACCGGTCGGACTTCGTCAGCGTGCCGGATCTCGACTCGTCCGCGGCCGACGATCCGGGCGGTACCACGGTAGGGGACTGCGCCCGCTTTCTCGAGCGCCGTCACGTGGCTGATGTCGTCCGGCTCGTCCGCGTCCGGGGCGCGGTTCACCATGTAGTCCCGGCGCGCGGACGCGCGCGCCCAGTCGTACGCTGCGGGATTCGCCGCGTGGCGCGCCGCGGCGTTCAGCAGCGACTTCGACGGGATGCAGCCGATGTGCGGGCAGCTGCCGCCGAACCACCCCCGGTCGACGATCGCGACCGTCGCGCCTTTCTCCCGGGCCTTGTTCGCGGCGGCCTCGCCGGCCGGACCCGCTCCGACGATGACGAAGTCGAATCGGTCCACAGCGAGCTCCTCCTCGATTACTGCCCGCGGTCGCGCTGGCGGCGGGCTTCATAGAGCAGCACGGCCGCCGCGACCGACACGTTGAGGCTGTCGGCGATCCCGCGCATCGGGAGACGAACTGGCGTCGCGTCGTCGGTCGACCATCCTGCGCTCAGTCCGTCCGCCTCGCTCCCGAGGGCGATCGCCAGCGGCCCCCGCAGGTCCGCGTCCCACGGGTTCGTCTCCGCGTCGACGCGGGCCGCGACGAGTCGCAGGCCGTGGCCGCGGAGCCAGTCGCGAATCTCGGCCGACGCGCCGGTCGCGATCGGGACCGTGAAGACCGTTCCCGCGCTCGCTCGTATCGCGTTCGGGTTGAACGGATCGGTGCGTGGGTCGGCGAGGATCAGCGCGTCGGCGCCCGCGCCGTCCGCGCTGCGGAGCACCGCGCCGAGATTGCCGGGCTTCTCGACCGCCTCGAGGACGACGACGAGCGGGCTCTCGGACAGGTGTAGCCGGGCGAGGTCGGTCGACGGAATCCGCACGGTCGCCACGACGCCTTCGACCCGGTCCCCGAACGCCACCTTCGCGAACGCGGCTTCGCTCGTCGTCCAGATGTGTGCGCCAATCGTCTCGAGTGCGCGAACGGCAGCCCGGGCGTCGTCGGTTCGGACGAGGTCCTCGCAGACGAACGCCTCCTCGACCGCGACGCCGGCCTCCAATGCGCGGCGCAACTCGCGACCGCCGTCGACGATCGTGAGGCCGGTCTCGTCGCGCGCACGCCGGTCCCGAAGTCGCGCGGCGGCGCGGATCCGCGGGTTGGCCGCGCTCGCGATCTGCGGCGCGCTCCGCGGCGCGGTCACGCGGCGAGCTCCAGGCGGGCGAACGCACCGAGCGTCAGGGCCGCCCCGGAATGCGCTTCGAGCCGGAGATCGCCGGCGTCGCGGCGGGCGACGCGTCGTCCGCTCGTCCGCTCGAGCGCGTCGGACAACCGGGGACCGTCCCAGCCCGGCGTGTGCGCCGTCAGCAGGATGAATGCGCCCGGCTCGGCCACGGCGAGGCACGCGTCGAGGAGGGAGTCGATGCCCGACTCGAGCTCCCATCGCCGGCCCGGCCCTCCGTGGCCGTAGCTCGGCGGATCGAGGACGATGCCCCCGTACCGCCGTCTGCGGCGACCCTCGCGCCGGAGAAACGACGCGGCGTCGTCGACGATCCAGCGGACGGGCGCGCCGGCCAGCCCGGACAGCTCCGCGTTGTGGCGTGCCCACGCGACGGCCGGGCGCGACGCATCGACGTGGGTCACCCGCGCGCCCTCGCGGGCCAGGACGAGGGACGTCGCGCCGGTGTAACCGAACAGGTGGACCACCGCGGCACCGGGCCGGGCCGCGACGGCGCCGCGCAGCCACGGCCAGAGTCCCGCGTGCTCAGGGAACCAGCCGACCTGGCCGGCCTCGGTTGGACGCAGCTCGAGGGTAAGTCCGTCGGCGTCGACGGTCCACGGCCCGGCGGGTGCGCCGCGCGACTCCCACCCGCGCTCGCGCTCGAACCGCAGATCCGCCTCGGTCCAGGCGTCCGGTTGGCGGGGCGGGCCAGTGGCCGCGGGCGCCGGTCGATCGACAACCCGCGCCCCGAAGCGCTCCAGCCGCCGGCCGTCGCCGGCGTCGAGCAGCTCGTGCGCGCGAGGTCCTCCCATCGCGTCATCATCGCCGACGGAGCCGTCGGCGAGAACCGGCACCCCGGTCCGAACGTATGGAGAGCCATGAACGTCCGTCAGCGAGTTGCCCTGCTCCTCGCGGCCGTCGCCCTGGCCGTGCTCGCCGGCTGCACGCAGCCGTCGGACCCGGGAGCCCCGGCCGCGTCGAATCAGCCCGCCGCCAGCCAGGGTCGGGGCGACTACGACTACTAGCCCCCGACCCCGCCGACGGCCGTCAGTAAGCCGCTCTCAGACGCGCCGGCCCAGCGGCAGGTCCGCGACGAGGAACGCGCCTGCGAACGCGGCCAATCCAAGCGCGAGCAGCGATACCGACCCGATATTGATCGACAGCGCGTCGAGCACGAACAAGATCACGGCGACGATGAGCAGCAGGCTGCGGGCGTTCAATCCCATTGGGCTCTCTCCGTGGGCGCGGGAACCGCCGCGTCCGTCGCGGACGGCGCCCCGAGTATAGGTGGGGCGGTTGGGCTAGAATTCGGCCGCGGCGCGACGGAACCGCGCCGCATTGATGGGCGGCTAGCTCAGTTGGTTAGAGCACTTGCTTGACATGCAAGAGGTCACTGGTTCGAGCCCAGTGTCGCCCACCACTCCATAGCGAACGCGTCGAGCGGGACACGCTCCGTCCCGTCGATCCTCACAGAGAGCCGGGCCTTTGGCTGGAAGCCCGGCGGGATCGCTTCGGAGCACCACCCGCGAGCGGCCGGCGAACCGGCCCGGGTCCGCCCGTTAGCGCGGCACGAGCGCGCCGGGACCAGCATCCCGGCGAAGGCGGGTGGGACCGCGGGAGTTGAACCTCTCGTCCTGTCGATGGACGAGGGGTTTTCGATTCGCGGGAGGCAACGATGGTCGAACAGAAGGAAGATGACCAGGAGGACGTCGGTCTCGTCGTGCCCAAGCGCGGCTCGGCCGAGGAGCTCCTGGACGCGAGCGCCGGCGACCCGCTCGACTCGATGCGCCACTCCGCCGCGCACGTCATGGCCGAGGCGGTCATGGACCTCTTTCCCGGCACGAAGCTCGGGATCGGGCCGGCGATCGAGGGCGGCTTCTACTACGACTTCGACCTGGCCCGGCCGCTGACCCCGGACGACCTCGCCGCGATCGAGGCCCGGATGGCGGAATCGGTTTCGGCGAACCACCCATTCAAGCGCCGGGAGCTGCCGCCGGAGGAGGGGAGGGCCTTCTTCGCGAAGCTCGGCCAGCCGTACAAGGTCGAGATCCTCGACGACCTTGGGGCAAAGGCGAAGGCGAACGGCTCGAAGATGCCGCCGACGTCGGTCTACGAGCACGGGTCCTTCGTCGACCTCTGCAAGGGGCCGCACGTCGAGAGCACGGGGAAGATCGGGCCGTTCAAGCTCCTCGCGCTCGCCGGGGCGTACTGGCGGGGCGACGAGAAGCGGCCGATGCTCCAGAGGATCTACGGGACGGTTTGGCCGACCCAGGAGGAGCTCGACCGCTACCTCTGGCGGCGCGAGGAGGCGAAGAAGCGGGATCACCGGCGGCTCGGCGTCCAGCTCGACCTGTTCAGCTTCCACGACGTCTCGCCGGGGGCGCCGTTCTGGCACCCGAAGGGCTGGACGCTGTACCGGACGCTCCAGACCGCGATGCGGGAGCTCCAGGGACGGCGCGGCTACCAGGAGATCTACACGCCGCCGCTCGTCCATCGGAAGCTGTGGGAGCAGTCCGGCCACTGGGACCTCTACCGGGAGCACATGTTCCTCGTCGAGGCGGAGGACCAGACGTTCAGCCTCAAGCCGATGAACTGCCCCGAGTCGACGTTCATCTACCGGAGCCGGGTCCGCTCGTACCGGGAGCTGCCGCTCCGCCTGTCCGAGTACGGGAAGCTCCATCGGAACGAGCTGTCCGGCACGCTGTCGGGGCTCACCCGCGTCCGTCACTTCGTCCAGGACGACGCCCACGTCTACGTCCGGCCGGACCAGCTGGCCGACGAGATCGAGGCACTCCTCGGCGAGGTCCGCGAGGCGTACTCGTGGGTCGGACTCGTGCCGCGCTTCGCGTTTGCCACGAAGCCGGACAAGGCGATCGGCGATCCGGCTCTCTGGGAACGAGCAGAGGAGTTGATCCACGCTGCACTCATGCGATCTGGCGCCGAGTTCGTCGTCAAAGAGAAGGACGGAACGTTCTACGCCCCGAAGATCGACATTTACACCGACGATGCACTCGGGCGGGAGTGGCAGATGGCGACCATCCAGGCCGACCTCGTGATGCTCCCGGAACGCTTCGACCTGACGTACATCGACGAGGAGGGCCACCAGCAGCGCCCGATCGCCATCCACCGGGCGATCTACGGGTCGCTCGAGCGGTTCATCGGCATCATCACCGAGCACTTCGCGGGCGCCTTCCCGCTCTGGCTTGCGCCGGTCCAGGCGATCGTCATCCCGATTGCCGACCGCCACGTGGCCGCGGCGGAGGAGCTCGCCGACCTCCTGCGTGGCCGGGGGCTGCGGGTCGAGGTCGACGGATCCGATAGCCGGATGCAGAACAAGATCCGGCTCGCCCAGGGCCAGAAGGTGCCGTACATGGCCGTCCTCGGCGACCGCGAGGTGGAGGCCCGGACGGCCTCTCCCCGGACGCGGGCTGGCGAGCAGCTGGCGGCCGAACCGTGGGATGCCTTCGCCGACCGCCTCGCCGAGGAGTCCGCAGCCCGCCGGGTCTGAGTCCGGCCTCTGACGCAAATATCAGCCCGGGCGTTGATAGCGGGATCGGCTGGGCCGCCGCGGCTCGAAGCGAGCGTGAGGGAACCCTCGGCGCGAGTCCGGCCGGCTCTGGAATGACGTTAGCATCGCCCCGATTGATATCTGAGCCAAACGGGCGGCGAAAGTCGCGAATACCAACCCCGGTCGTCCGCCCCGGTGGCGGACCTTGGATTGCCCCCGTTTCGGGCCCTGTGCTATCCTCCCGCGGCGACCGCAGCAGGGCCGCTGCGCGCCCATTTGTCGGTCGTAAAACGTGCCCGGCGCCGCAACGAAGGGGTAGACCATCAGCCGAGACCTGCGCGTCAACCAGATGATCCGGATTCCACAGGTTCGGGTCGTCGACGAAGAGGGAGCCCAGCTGGGTGTCATGCCCACGCCGCAAGCCCTCGAGATGGCGCAGGAGCGAGGGTACGACCTCGTCGAGGTCGCACCGATGGCCGCTCCGCCGGTGGTCCGCTTTCTCGACTTCGGGCAGTACAAGTACGAGCTGACGAAGCGGGAGAAGGAGGCCAAGCGCCGGCAGCGCGCGGTGACGTTCAAGGAGGTCCGCCTGACGCCGAAGATCGGCCAGGGCGACTTCGACACGAAGGTCCACCGGGCGATCGAATTCCTCGAGGACGGCGATCGAATCAAGGTGACCGTCCGGTTCCGGGGACGGGAGCTGACCCACCCGGAGCTCGGGCGGGCGATGCTCACCCGGTTCACGGATCGGATCAAGGAACATGGCGTCGTCGAGCGGGCCCCGCTCCTCGAAGGCAAGTCGATGCACCTCACGGTTGCGTCGACCCACAAGCCCAAGGGCCTGGAGCCGGTCTCGGTGAGGCCGAGCGCATTACCGAAGCCAGCCGGCGCACCGGCGCCGGCAGCGACAACGACCGAGAAGCCGGCGGTCACAGCGAGGCCGGCAGCGACAACGACCGAGAAGCCGGCCGCGACAGCGAAGCCAGCAGCGACAGCGAAGCCGGCGGCGAAGCCGGCAACACAGAGGCCAGCGGCGACCCGACCAAAGGTGGCCGCACCGGCGAAGGCCGCGGCCACCGAGTCCAAGCGGGCGGCCCCCGCGAGGCGGACCGCGACGAAGCCGGCACGGGCGTCGGCGACGACAGGAGAGTGAGACAAACGTGCCCAAGATGAAGACCCACAAGGCCGCGGCGAAGCGGATCGGGGTCACCGGCAGCGGCAAGGTGATCCGGGTCAACGCGTGGAGTGGGCACCACCTGGAGATCAAGTCGTCCCGCCGGACGCGGCGCTACGCAGGAAAGAGCGTCATCGGCAAAGAGCACGCGAAGCAGGTGCGCCGCCTCCTGCCGTACCTCGGGGAGCACAAGTAGCCTCATGGCACGAGTCAAGCGCGGCGTCGCCGCCCACAAGCGCCACAAGCGTCTCCACACTGCCTCCGAGGGCCGGCACGGGACCCGCTCGCGCCTGATCAAGCCGGCGCGCGAAGCGCTCCTCCACGCGCTCGCCTATGCGACCCGCGACCGCAAGCAGCGCAAGCGCCAGATGCGCGAGCTGTGGGTCATCCGGATCAACGCGGCCGCCCGCCAGCACGGGCTGACCTACGGTCGATTCGTCGCCGGCCTGAAGAAGGCCGACATCACCCTCGACCGGAAGATGCTCGCCGATATCGCCGTGCGCGACACGGCCGCGTTTGGCAGGATCGTCGAGGTCGTCCGCGAGACCTGACGCCGGCCGGCCGGCCGGAGCCGGCAACCTTATGTCGAGCCCGTAATCGCTCTCCGAGGGCCGAGCGCGCGCCCCGGAGCGCATCGGCCCGAGGATTCCTGTGGATCTCACCGACCTGACCCGCGACCTGGAGGCGCTGCGCGAGGAGGCGCTCGCCGCGATCGCGGCCGCGCCGGACGTGGCCGGCCTCGACGCGATCGAGCTCGACGTCCTCGGCCGGAAGGGCCGCCTCACGTCGAACCTGCGCGGCATCGGCGCGCTGCGGGCCGAGGACCGGCCCCGGGTCGGTGCCGTGGCGAACGTCGTCCGGGCCGCCGTCGAGGGCGCGCTGGCCGAGCGCCGGGGTGCCCTGCGCGGCGGCGAGCTGGCCGCGCGGCTGGGCTCGGAACGCCTCGACGTGACGACGCCCGGCCGCCCGATCCGGCGCGGCACATATCACCCGATTCCCGCCACGATCGAACGGATCGCCGACGTGTTCGGCCAGTTCGGGTTCCAGGTCTACGAAGGGCCGGAGATCGAGGACGACCGGACGAACTTCCAGATGCTCAACATCCCGCCGGACCATCCGGCCCGCGACCTGTGGGACACGCTCTACCTGGATCTCGACGGGCGGCTCCTGCGGACCCACACGTCGCCCGGCCAGATGCACGTCATGCGCTCGACCCCGCCGCCGATCCGGGCACTCCTGCCCGGCCGCTGCTACCGCTACGAAGCGACCGACGCGAGCCATGCGTCCGAGTTCTTCCAGGTCGAGGGCCTGATGGTCGACGACGGCACGACCCTCGCGGACCTCAAGGGTCTGCTCGAGCAGTTCGCCCACGCGATGTACGGGGCCGACAAGCGGACCCGCTTCCGGCCTGGCTACTACCCGTTCACCGAGCCATCGGTCGCGTTCGACGTCGAATGCCTGGTGTGCGGTGGCTCGGGCTGCCCGGCCTGCTCGCGAACCGGCTGGATGACGATTCTCGGCGCCGGGATGGTCCACCCGGTCGTCCTCGAGTACGGCGGCCTCGATCCGGAGCGCTACCAGGGCTTCGCGTTCGGGATGGGCGTGGAGCGGATCGCCAATCTCAAGCACAACGTCGGGGATCTGCGCCTGTACCTCGAGAACGACTTGCGCTTCCTGGAGCAGTTCCCGTGAGAGTGCCGCTTTCCTGGTTGCGCGAGTACATCGACATAGACCTGACGCCGGAGCAGCTGGCAGAGCGCCTGACACTGCTCGGGATGGAGGTCCAGCGGATCGAGCGACTGGGCGGGGACTGGCAGAACGTCGTCGTCGGCGAGGTGTTGACCGTGGAGCCCCACCCTCGGGCGGACCGCCTGTCGCTGACGACCGTCACGACCGGGAGCGGCGAGCCGCTGTCGATCGTGTGCGGGGCGACGAACATCGCGCCGGGCCAGCGCGTTCCGGTGGCCCTCCCCGGCGCCGTCCTGCCCGGCGACCGGCGGATCGAGCGGACCGAGAAGATGGGCGTGGTCTCGAACGGGATGCTCTGCTCCGGCGACGAGCTCCACCTGACGGCCGACGCCGACGGGATCCTCATCCTCCCCGCCGATGCGCCCTTGGGGCGGCCGCTCGCCGAGCTCTACGGCGACATCGTCCTCGACGTCGACGTCAAGCCGAACCGGGGTGACGCGCTCAGCCTGGTGGGCCTCGCCCGCGAAGTCGCGGCGGCCACGGGGGCGACCGTCCGCTGGCCGGAGACCGATCCGCCCGAAGGCGCGCCCGCCGTCGAAGAGCTGCTGGCGGTCGAGGTGAAGGACGCCGACCTGGCGCCCCGGTTCGTCGGCCGGTGGGTGAGCGGCGTCGGCGTCGGGCCGTCTCCGGACCGCGTCCAGATGCGCCTCCTCGCGGCCGGGATGCGGCCGGTGAGCAACGTCGTCGACGCGACGAACTACGTCATGCTCGAGCTCGGCAAGCCGATCCACGCATTCGACGCGGCCGCAATCGCCCGCGACAAGGACGGACGGGCACGGATCGTCGTCCGCCGCGCGAAGAAGGGCGAGCGGCTCGAGACGCTCGACCACGTCGACCGGGAGCTCGACCCGGACACGCTCCTCATCGCCGATTCGAAGGGAGCGCTCGGGATCGCCGGGATCATGGGCGGCGCGACGTCCGAGGTGGGGGAGGGGACGACGGACGTCGTCGTCGAGTCGGCGATCTTCGACCCGATCTCGATCCGCCGCACCGGCCAGCGATACGGGCTCCGGTCGGAGGCAAGCCTCCGGTTCGAGAAAGGCCAGGAGCTGCTACTCGCCCGGGTCGGCGCCGACCGGACGGCGCGGCTCATCCACGAGTGGGCGGGCGGCGTCGTCGCGCGCGGTCGCGTCGACAGCGCACCGAACGAGCCGCCCAACCGCGTGGTCGCGTTCCGCCCGGCCCGGGTCAACGCCCTGTTGGGCACGAACCTCGCGCTCGACGAGCAGCGCGAGCTGCTGGCGCGGGTCGGCGTCGCCACGGAGGCCGCCGAGCCCGGCGAGCTCGTGACCATCGCCCTCGACCCGAAGCCGGTCCGCGTCGAAGTCGGGCCCGGCGAGGCGATCAGCGCGCTCGTCCCGAGCTGGCGGCGTGACATCGCGATCGAGGCCGACGTCGCCGAGGAGGTTGCCCGCGTCTACGGGTACGACCGCGTGCCGGCCGTCCTGCCCCACACGCCGATGCCGCCGTACCGGCCGACGCCACTCGCGGTCCGGGACGCGATCCGCGAAGCGCTCGTCGGCGCCGGCCTGGCAGAGGTCGTCACATCCGCCCTCGTGTCGCCCCGCCATGTCGAGGCGTTCCGGCTCCGACGCGACGTCGCGTCGGTGGGCGACGATCCGCAGCCCGGCGGCGACCCGATCGCGGTCACGAACCCGCTGTCGCGCGACCACTCGATCCTTCGGCTCGGGCTGACCGGCAGCCTGCTCGAGGTCGTGGCATCGAACCTGCGGCACGGCTGGAACGGTGTCGCGATCTTCGAGGTCGGCAAGGGCTATGCGAAACGCCGGGGAGAGGCCCACGAGTGGTGGCGCCTCGGGTTTGCACTGACGGGGCCGGGCGACCTTCCCGCCTGGAACCGGCCGGCCCGTGAGTTCGATCTCGACGACGCGAAGGGGATCGTCGAGCTCCTCGCGCGGCGCCTCGGACTCGATACTCCATCCTGGGCGCCAGAGCCCGATGAGCCGAACTTCCACCCCGGCCGGACCGCGCGCGTGGCGGCCGGCAATCGGCTCGCGGGGATCGTCGGCCAACTTCACCCGGACGTGCTCGCGTCGAACGAGGTCCGCGCGGAGCGGGTGATCGTCGCGGAGCTGTCGATCGCCGGCCTCGCGGCGGGCACTCTGGCGGCGGTGCGGACCGTGGCGCCGGACCGCTATCCGCCGGTCGAGCGCGACGTCGCAATCGTCGTCGGAGCCGACCGCCCGGCGGCCGATATCAGTGCGTCCATCCGTAAGCACGGTGGCGTGCTGCTGCGCGGCGTCGCCCTGTTCGACGTCTACCGGGGCGTCCCGCTCGGGGCGGATGAGAAGAGCCTTGCTCACCGGCTGACGTTCCAGGCGCCGGACCGGACGCTCACAGAGGCGGAGGTCGACACGGTCACCGCGACGATCGCCGCCGGCCTCGAGCGCGACCTGGGGGCGCGCATCCGGACCTGACCTGACCGACCCGCTCCACCCCGGACGCCACGCCGGGCGGGACCTTCGGTTGCCTTGCGAGTGCTGATCGGCCGCTGCTAACCTTGCCGACGCCGCCAGCGAGGGAAACCAGTGGACATCAGCGAGATCCTCTCCTCCGTCAATTCATTCGATCTGCTCGTCCTCCTCATCCTCGCCGCGCTGTTCATCCTGGGGTTCATCCAGGGCACGGTCCGGCGGTTCCTCGGAATCCTGTCGATCGTCTTCTCGTTCCTTCTGGCCGCCAACCTCCGCGGGCCGCTGGGCGACTTCCTCGCTGCGAACTGGACCCAGTTTCCGGGTGAGTACTCGAGGATGATCGGGTTCGGGACCGTGTTCGTCGGCGCCAGCCTCGCCTTCTCCCTGGTGATCCAGGCGTTCTACACGAAGACCCCGCTGTTCCAGAAGTACACGGTCGTCGACGAGCTCCTCGGCGGCCTGCTGGGGATCCTCCAGGGCGTGGTCCTCATCGGCGCGATGATCGTCATCCTCGACAGCTTCTTCCGGATTCCCGGGATCGCACCGCGGGGCGACGAGTTGCCGTTCCTGCGCGAGATCTTCAACGCCTACGACGGGTCGTTCACCGCGGACATCTTCCGGGCGACCCTGATCCCGGTCTTCCTGACGATCGTCGGCCCGCTCGTCCCGAGCGACCTGCGCGCGGCCTACGTGGGCACGGGCGACTGACCGCGCGACCGATCAGGCCGGCCACGGTCGTCGATCGGGATCTCCTCGCCAGGCCCACCCTCGAGGCCGCGCGCGCCCTGCTCGGCTCTCGTCTCGTCCGCACCGACACGGGGAGCGCCCGAGTCGGTCGGATCGTCGAGCTCGAGGCGTACATCGGCGAGGCTGACCTCGCATCTCATGCCCGGTTCGGCCGGACCCGCCGCAACGAGGTGATGTTCGGGCCGCCCGGGATCGCGTACGTGTACCTTGTCTACGGGATGTACGACTGCCTGAACATCGTCACCGAACCCGCCGGTCGCCCCGCCGCCCTCCTCGTTCGCGCGATCGAGCCGCTCGAGGGGATCGACGAGATGCGCGCCGCGCGCGTCGCCCGCGCCGCCGCCCGCCGCCGGTCCGCGGATCCCGGGGCCGCGGCCCGCGAGGCCGCACGGATCGCGCGTCTCCGGCCCGAAGCGCTTGCTCGCGGCCCGGGGCTCGCCGCCGCCGCCTTCTCCATCGACCGATCCGACACCGGTCTCGACCTGTGCGAGCCGTCGTCGTCGCTCCGCCTCGAGGCGGCCCCGCCGGACGAGCGGGCAGGCGACGTGGCCGCCGGCCCGCGGATCGGGATCGCCTACGCAGGCGAGCCGTGGGTGGGGCATCCGTGGCGGCTGTGGCTGCCCGGGAGCCGGGCGGTCTCGGGGCGGGCGCCCGCCCGCGACTGATGGACGCCCGGTCGCTCGAGCTGCTCGAGTTTCCGCTCGTCCGCGCCAGGCTCGCCGAGCTCACCTCGTTTCCGCCCAGCCGGCGGCTCGCCGAGGCCCTCGTCCCGGACAGCGATCCCGTCCTCGTCGCGCGCGCGCTCGACGAGACGGACCAGGCGCGAGCGCTGCTCGCGGAGCGGGCCGCGGCGGGGATCGGGGGCGCGCGCGACATCGGGCCGTGGATCGAGCGGGCGGTTCGCGGCGGCCGCCTCGACCCGGACCACTTCACCGAGATCGCGGAGACGCTCGACGCGACATCCCGGCTCGCGACGACCCTCGCCGATGAACGCCGGGCCCTCCTGCGCGAGCTGGGCCGGCAGCTCCATCCGCTCCCTGCCCTGCGCAGCACGCTCGCCCGCAGCTTCGATCCCGTCGGCGAGCTGCTCGACACCGCCTCACCCCGGCTCGGTGGGCTCCGGGCAGCCGTGCGCGTCGCCTACGACCGGCTCCGCCGCCGGCTCGACTCGCTCGTCGCCTCGGAGCTGAGCGGGGCTCTCCAGGACCCGATCGTCACCCTCCGCAACGGCCGCTACGTCGTGCCGGTCAAGGCCGAGGCACGTAACCGGGTCAAGGGGATCGTCCACGACGCGTCAGGAAGCGGCCAGACCCTGTTCGTCGAGCCGCTCGTCGCAGTCGAGCTCGGCAACGCGTGGCGCGAGGCGCAGGTCGCCGAACGGGAGGAGGTCGAGCGGATCCTCGACGAGCTGTCCGCCCTCGTCGCGGCGAACGGGCCGCAGCTCCGCGAGAGCCTCGAGGCGCTGGCGCGGTTCGATGTGTGGGCCGCCAAGGCGCAGCTCGCCTCCGAGATGGACGCCGTTCGGGCCGCGACCGCGGAGCGGCCCGAGGTCGTCCTCCTCGGAGCCCGCCATCCGGGGTTGTCCGGGCGCGTCGTCCCGATCGACATTCGCCTCGGCGACGGCTACACGGCGCTTGTCGTCACCGGGCCGAACACCGGCGGCAAGACCGTCACCCTCCGGACGCTCGGCTTGCTCTCGCTTATGCACCAGGCGGGGCTCCACGTGCCGGCCCAGGCGGGCAGCCGCCTGCCGGTCTTCCGGGACGTGTTCGCGGATATCGGCGACGAGCAGTCGATCGCCCAGTCGCTGTCGACGTTCTCCGGCCACCTCCGGCGGATCACGCGGATCGTCGAGGCGGCCGGGCCCGGGACGCTCGTCGTCCTCGACGAGCTGGGCGCCGGGACGGACCCGACCGAGGGCTCGGCCCTCGCCCAGGCGCTGCTCGACCACTTCATCCGGGCCGGTGCCCTCGTCGCGGCGACGACCCACTACGCCGAGCTCAAGGCCTATGCCCACACGACCGATCAGGCGCGCAACGCGTCGGTCGAGTTCGACCTCGAGACGCTCTCGCCGACGTACCGGTTGACGATCGGGCTGCCCGGCGGAAGCCAGGCGTTCGCCATTGCGGAGCAGCTCGGCCTGCCCGGCGCGATCGTCGCCGACGCGCGCTCGAGGCTCTCCGAATCGCAGCAGGCGTTCGAGGAGACGCTCGCCCGGATCCGGGCCACGGAGGGCGAGACGAGCGACGCCCTCGAGCGTGCCCGCGCCGCCGAGGCGCGAGCCGCCGACGCTCTCCGCCACGCCGACGAGGAGCGACGCCGCGCCCGCCGGGAGCGGGACGACGTGGTTCGCACGGCTCGCCTGGAAGCGGAGCGGCTCGTCGACGACCTGCGTGACGACGTCCGCTCGACCCGCCGCCGGCTCGAGCGCGAGACCGTGACCGCGCCCTCGATCGATCAGGCCGTGGCGCGCGCCGAAGAGTCGCTCGGGCGCCTGCCCGAGGCCGAGCCGGTCCCGGTCGCGGCGGGCCCCGCCGTGGCGCCACGCACGTGGCGGGTGGGAGAGCGAGCGCGGAGTCGTTCGGGCGGCTGGGAGGGACGGATCGCGGCGATCGAGAAGGGTGGCCGGCGGGCCACGCTCGAGGCCGGCGGGATGCGCGTGTCGGTCGTCGTCGACGACCTCGAGCCGGCGGTCGCGGATGCCGGGCCTGCCGGACGGCGTACCGGCAGGGCCGAGGCGACTTCGAACGCGGCCGCGCTCCAGATGTCCCGGGCGAGATCCGTGGCCTCCTCGCTCGATCTGCGGGGGGCACGGGTCGACGAGGCGCTCGACGCGCTCGGGCGCTACCTCGACGACGCGGCGTTGGCCGGCCTCGATCGGGTGACGATCATTCACGGCCTCGGGACAGGGGCGCTACGCGACGCGGTCCGGGCACAGGCGGGCGATCACCCGCAGGTCAAGGACGTCCGGCCGGGCGAGCGTGGCGAGGGCGGCGACGGGGCGACCGTCCTCAGCCTCTAGGGCCTCGGGCTCCGACTTGGCCTGCCGCGGCTGGACGACGGCTCCGCGTGCGTGTCGCACGGGCCGAAGAACCCGTCGCACGGGCTGGGGCTCGGTGGCGGTGGCTCGCAGATCTCGGTCGGCGCGAACGGACCGCCCCAGTTCGCGCCGTACGGCGCGAATGCCCCGTTGTAGAAGTAGATCGTCCTCGTCCCCTTCGGACCGCCTCGGACGTATGGACCGCGGGCCGCCCGAGCCGCCCAGGCGCGGTTGTACTTGGCCCACGTCGGATTGCCCGCTTCGACCCTGCTGAAGTCCATGAAGCCCTTGCTGATCTTCGGCCCGGCGCAGCCTTCCTGCCAGAGCAGCCCGCTCGCCTCGTCGATGTCGACGACCTTCTGGAGGTCGGCGTGCTGGGTGGGGGCCGTTCCGGCGATGAACAGTTCCTTGACGGTCCGGCTGGTCATCGGGCCGGGCAGGAGTCCGCTGATCACGTCGACGGTCGCCGTCACGAGCCCGTCCGGCCTCGAGTCCTCGAACTTGGCGAGCGGAGTGCCCTTGCTGACCTCGGTCAGGATCGCCGACCAGAGCGGAGCGGACGTGTCGAGCGACAGCTTGCCGTCGTTCGGTTCGTTGTTGCTGTTGCCCATCCAGACCCCGACCGCGAGGGCCGGCGCGTCGAGGTCCTTTGGCGGCGCCACGTACCCGTACGCGTGGACGTCGCGGTTGTCCTGCGTCGTGCCCGTCTTGTAGGCTGCGGGCCGTCGCACGTTCCCCTCGAAGATCGCCCACTTGCCCCAGTACGGGTTGATCCGGCGGTCGGTGCTGCCGGCCATGATGTCGGTGACGATGTAGGCGGCCTGAGCGCTCGCGACGCGGCGGCCCTCCATGTTCTCCTCGGCCGACCAGACCGTCTTGCCGTCCGTGTCGGCGAGGGTCTGGATCGTCGTCCGCGGCATGAGCACGCCGCCGTTGGCGATCGCCCCGTACGCCCGGAGCATGTCAATCGGGTGGCTCTCGAGGGTTCCGATGCTCATCGACGTGACCGGGATCGCGCCGCGCGGATGGGTCAGGCCGAACTCCGCGTTCCGCGCGGACAGGCGGTCGAGGCCGATCATCAGCCCGGCCTTGATCGCCGGGATGTTGAGCGAGAACTGGAGCGCGCTCCGGACTCGGACCGGGCCGCGCTCCAGGCCGTCGGCCTGGGTCGGGGTGTACTTCCGTCCGAAGTCCGTCACGACGTCCATGATCATCGTCGACGCGGTCAGCGTGTGGTCGTCGATCCCGACGATGTAGTTGAGCGGCTTGATCGATGACCCGGGCTGCCGCCAGCCCTGGGACAGGACGTCGAACTGGGGCTGGAACTTGACGTTTCCCTTGGCGCTGTAGCTGGCGCTCCCGGCGTAGGCGAGGATCTCGCCGGTCCGGTAGTCGACGATCGCGGCCGCCCCGTTGTGAACGTTGTGACCGCGGAGGCCGAGGATCCAGCTCCGCTGGCCCTTGGGAATCTTGTAGGCGTCGAGAATCGCGGTGGGGTTCTTCGCGTTCGGGGCGCGGGCCGCGACGAACGTCCACTTCTCGGTGGTCGCCTGCATCTTCATGTCGAGCGTCGTCGTGACCCGGTAGCCGCCGGTGTCGACTTCCTTGCACTCCTCGACCGGGACGTCCGGGCAGAGGATGGTTGCGAGCTGCTCGCGGACCTGCCAGACGAAGTGGGCCGCCTTCCACGGTGTCGTCCGCTGGTCGGCCAGGATCACCGGCTCCTGGCGGGCCTTGCGGTAGTCGGCCGCCGTGTGGTCGCCCTTCGTCAGGACCGAGAACTGCTGCATCCGGTCGAGGACGTAGTTGCGCCGGGTGACGATCTCCGAGTCGGCAGGGACGACGAGCCTGAGCTCGGCGGCCGGGCAGGGGGTCTCCTCGGTGGCCTCGACGAGGCACTCCTCCTCGGCGTTCCTCGTCAGGTCGAACTTCGTGGGCGACTGGGGGATCGCCGCGAGGATCGCAACCTCGGCCAGGGTCAGCTCCTCGAGCGGCTTGTTGAAGTAGCTCTTGGCCGCCGCCTTCACGCCGTAGCTGTGGTTGCCGTAGAAGTTCAGGTTGAGGTAGGCGGTGATGATCTCCTTCTTGCCCCTCTCGCCCGGGAATTCGTCGGTCAGCCGGAGAGACTGGATGATCTCCCGGATCTTGCGCTCGTAGACCGAGTCCTCGAACGCCTCCGGCGGGAGCAGCCGGGCCCGGACAAGCTGCTGGGTGATCGTGGATCCGCCGCGGGGCCGTCCGCTGAGGGTGTCGACCGAGGCGGCGACGAAGCCGCCGAAGTCAAAGCCGGGGTTCTCCCAGAATTCCTTGTCCTCGATCGCCGTCGTCGCGTCGAGCAGCACGGGCGGGATCTCCTCGAACTCCACCAGCTCCCGCCGGAGGTCCCCCAGGCGGGCTAGCTCGATGGTCCCGCTCCGGTCATAGACGATCGTCTGCTCCTCGAAATCGATGTTGTCGAGGAGCGCTCTCGGATCGCCCAGCCCGTGGGAGTAGTAGGCGTACGCGGTCACCACGCCGAGGAACCCGACCAGCCCGACGAGCAGGAAGGTCGAGAAGAGCACGATCGGGATGGCGATCGCCACGTTCCGGGCGGTGGCGTGCCCTCCGCGAGGACGCCTGGCCACTCCGGTGCGCCGGTGGCGCTGGCGCCGCGCGAGGCTGGTCTGCATGAGTGCCGCCACGATAGCATGGGGAAATGAACGGGCAGGTTCCCCGTTACCCGCCGCAGACGACTCGCAGCCGCCGGCTGTGACGGAGGCTGCCGCCCCCGGTTCGCCCGGCCGCCCGGCCGACGGCCTCCCGGGGCTCCTCGACGAGCTCCGCTGGCGGGGCCTGTTCCACGATGCGACCCCCGGCCTCGCCGGCCGCCTGGCGACCGGGCGGCCGCTGGCCGCCTATAACGGGTTCGACCCCTCCGGACCGTCCCTCCACGTCGGGCACCTCGTGCCGGTCATGGGCCTCGTCCACCTCCAGCGACGGGGAGGCCGGCCGGTTCTCCTCGTGGGCGGGGCGACGGGCATGATCGGCGACCCGTCGGGCACCTCGGCCGAGCGGAACCTCCTCGACCGGCCGACGCTCGACGCGAACGTCGCCGCGATCCGGGGCCAGCTCGAGCGATTCCTCGACTTCTCGGGCCCCGGCGGCGCCACGGTGGTCAACAACCTCGACTGGCTGGGCGGGGTGTCGATGCTCGACTTCCTGCGGGACGTCGGGAAGCACTTCACGGTCCCGTACATGCTCGGCAAGGACTCGGTCAAGGAGCGGCTCTCGGCCGGGCTCTCGTACACGGAGTTCAGCTACATGCTCCTCCAGGCCGCCGACTTTCGGCACCTCTACCGGACGCTCGGGGTCGAGGCTCAGATGGGCGGCGCCGACCAGTGGGGGAACATCACGGCCGGCCTCGAGCTCATCCGGCGGTCCGAGGGAGCGGCCGAGGGCCAGGAGCTCGCCCATGCACTGGCATTTACCCTGCTCCTCGACCGGGGCGGTGCGAAGTTCGGCAAGACCGCCGCCGGGACGTCGGTCTGGCTCGACCCGGCCCGGACGAGCCCCTACGCGTTCTACCAGTACTGGCTGGAGCGGGAGGACGCGGAGGTCGGGCAGCTGCTCCGGTTCTTCACCCTGCTGGACCGGGCGGAAATCGAATCGCTCGAGGCCGACCAGGGGCGGCGGCCGGAGGCGCGACCGGCCCAGCGTGCCCTCGCCCGCGAA
Organism: uncultured Anaerolineaceae bacterium; assembly: GCA_964626755.1. Classification (GTDB taxonomy): domain Bacteria; phylum Chloroflexota; class Limnocylindria; order Limnocylindrales; family CSP1-4; genus JACDAV01. The sequence continues at coordinate 44,534 of CAZVGO010000017.1, forward strand.
CTGACGGCCCGGGTTCACGGGGAGGCGGCCAGGGACGCCGCCGTTCGGGTGTCCGAGGCGGCGTTCTCGCCCGATCCAATCCGCGATCCGGCGGTCCTCGCGACGCTCCACGAGGCGGTCGACGGCTTCGCCTTCCGCGACGCCGACCTTCGCGGCGGGGCACTGGCGTTCGCGGTCGCCTCGGGGACGTTCTCCTCGAACGGGGAGGCGCGCCGGACGATCGCGCAGGGCGGCCTGACGATCAACGACGAGCGGATCGCCAGCCCCGACAGCCCGGTCCCGGCGCCGATCGCGGGGGAGTGGCTCGTCGTCCGGGTCGGGAAGAAGCGGATCCGCGTGGGGCGCCGCGCCGGCTGAGCCCAGCCGGCGCCGGGGCTCAATTCCCTGGCCGCGCCTTGATGGCCATCAGCAGCCCGCCCAGCACCATCGCGCCGCCGCCGATCACGGTGACCCGGGCGAGAAGGTGCAGTGGCTCGGAATGGTCGGGCTGGATCTGGGGAGCCCAGAGGATCGGGATCGCGGCCCCGATTACGCCCACGACGAGGCTCGTCCCGATCCCAGGTCGACGCAGGGCCAGCCAAACCACGATCGGTAGCAGCACGACGAAAAGGAGGCCCAGCAGGGTGAGCGGCCAGTTCCGCTCGGGGAGTCCCGGGGACGACACGAACGCGAGAAGCGACAGGCCCGTGAGCGCGGCGAAGGGCAACCAGATCAGCGACGCACCGCCGATCGCCAACGCTCGTCCAACCCGACGTGTCGCTGACACGATCCCAGTCTATGACGGGGGCGGCGCTGACGACGGCAAGCGGCGATTCGCCGGCCTCGAGGTCAGGTTTCCTGTCATACGCTCCGTGGGATGGCCCAAGGCGCTGAATCTCTCGCGCAACCGGGACTTCGAGGCCGATTAGTAGTCGCCACGGGCTAACCACGGCTGCTCGATGCCCTGCCGAGACCCGTATTTCGGTCCCTGGGCTCCGGGGGGTGGCGTATGACAGGAAACCTAGGCGGAGTGGCGCCCTCGGAGCACCGCGACAACCTCCGACGGAGCGATCCTGCGCTCGGCGAGCAGCACGAGCGAGTGATACAGGAGGTCGGCGGCCTCCTCGGCGACGCGCGCCCGCGTTCGTGAGCGGTCCGACGCCTCGGTCGTGGCATCGTCCTTCGCAGCGAGGAGCAGCTCGGTCGCCTCCTCGGTGACCTTGCGGCCCGCCGCGTCGACGCCCTCCGCGAGGAGCGACGCGGTGTAGGAGCCCTCCGGTCGCTCGGCGGCGCGTGACGCGATCGTCGACCAGAGCGTCTCGAGCCACTGGAAGCCCTGGGCCGTCGAATCGGCCGGCGCGCCTTCGGCATCGAAGCAGCTCCGGGTCAGGCGATGGCACGTGGGTCCGGTCGGCTCGGCGGTGACGAGAAGCGCGTCGGAGTCGCAGTCCGCGGCGATCCCCGTGAGCGTGAGGACGTTGCCGCTCTCTTCGCCCTTGTGCCACAGCCGGCCGCGCGACCGCGAGTGGAAGTGGACCTCGCCGCTCGCGAGCGTCGCGTCGAGCGCCTCGCGGTCCATGGACGCGACCATCAGCACCCGGCCGTCGGCCGCGTCCTGGACGACCGCCGGCACGAGGCCGTCCGGCCCGAACCGGATCGTCCCCGGGTCGAGAGACACGCTCACGCGGAGCCTGGCACGGCTCGGACCGGCAGCCCGGCCTTCGCCATCGCCCGCTTGACCTTCGCGATCGAGTGGATCCGGCGGTGGAAGATCGAGGCCGCGAGGACGGCATCGGCGCCCCCGTCCCGGACCGCTGCGACGAAGTCGGCCGGGCCGGAAGCGCCACCCGATGCGATGACCGGCACACGGACCCGGGACGTGATCGCGCGGAGCAGCTCCGTGTCGAACCCGGAGCGCGTGCCGTCGCGGTCGATCGAGGTCACGAGCAGCTCACCTGCCCCGAGATCGACGACCCGCTCCGCCCAGGCGACGGCGTCGAGTCCCGTCGGCTCGCGGCCGCCCTTGACGACGACCTCCCACTCCGGGTTCGGATCGTCACCGTTCGGCGCCGTCGTCCGACGCCGCGCGTCGATCGCGACGACGACCGCCTGGCGCCCGAACCGGGACGCGCAGCGCGACACGAGCAACGGATCCGCGACGGCGGCCGTATTGAGCGACACCTTGTCCGCGCCCGCCCGGAGGACATCGCGCATCTCGACCACGCTGCGCACCCCGCCCCCGACGGTGAGGGGTACGAACGCACGCCGCGCCGTCCGCTCGACGATGTCGAGGAGCGTCCCGCGGCCCTCCGGCGCGGCGGTGATGTCGAGGAAAACGATCTCGTCGGCGCCCTCGCGGGCGTAGCGCTCGGCGAGCTCCGGCGGATCGCCCTCGTCGACGAGGTCCACGAACCGGGTGCCCTTGACGACCCGGCCGTTGGCGACGTCGAGGCACGGGATGACGCGGCGGCGGAGCATCGTCAGTCGCCGCCTGACGTCCCGCCGGCGCCGACCGGCGTGTACTGGGCACCGGCGCCGGCGGCGAGCGCAGCGCTCCAGCGCACGAAGTTCGCGAGGAGCCGGAGCCCGTCACCGCCGCTCCGTTCCGGGTGGAACTGGACGCCGAGGACATTGCCGCGGTCGATCGCCGACGCGAACCGCGACCCGTGATCGGTCTCCGCGAGGACGAGGCGGTCGGCGGTGATCCCCTCCGGCACCCCGGCGTAGGAGTGGACGAAGTAGAAGTCGGCGCCCTGGGCGATCCCCTCGAAGAGCGGGTGCTCGCGGCGCCGGACGACCTGGTTCCAGCCGATGTGGGGGAGCGTCGGCGCGTTCGCCAGCTCGACGGTCCGGCCGGGCAGCACGCCGAGGGTGTCCGCACCGTCCTCCTCGCTCTGCTCGAACAGGAGCTGGAGCCCGAGGCAGATCCCGAGATACGGCCGCCCCTTGGCGATCCACTCCAGGATCGGATCGACCATGCGGGCGCGGGCGAGGCGGCGCATCGCCGGCTCCGCCGCGCCGACACCGGGCACGACGAGCGCGTCCGCACGTTCGAGGTCGTCCGGATGGCGGGCGAGGATCACCTCGGTCCCGACCGTCGTGAGGGCCTGTTCGATGCTCACGAGGTTGCCCGCGCCGTAATCGACGACCGCGACCCGGAACGCCTGGCTCCGCGCGACCGGCCGCTCCGGCTCCCAGGGCTTCATCCCGCCGTGCCCTTCGTCGACGCGACCCCGGCCCGACGCGGATCCGTCTCACATGCGGCGCGGAGGGCGCGGGCGAGGGCCTTGAAAGCGGCCTCGGCCAGATGGTGGTCGTTCCGGCCGGTGCCCCGGACGTGGAGCGTCGTGCCGGACGTCCGGGCAAATGCCTCGAGGGCATGCTCGACGAGCTGGAGCGGCAGGCCGCCGGCCCGCTCGCCCCGGAACGGCAGGTCGACGATCGCGTACGGTCGGCCGCCGACGTCGACGACCGCGGTGGCGAGCGATTCGTCCATCGGGGCGGACGCGTCGCCGAACCGGCGGATCCCGGCCCGATCGCCGAGCGCCTCGGCAAACGCGCTCCCGAGGACGAGCGCCACGTCCTCGACGGTGTGGTGCTCGTCGACCTCGAGGTCACCGGTCGCCCGGATCTCCACGTCGAACAGGCCGTGGTGGGCGAGCGACGTGAGAAGGTGGTCGTAGAAACCGATCCCGGTCGAGATCGCCGTCGTGCCGCTGCCATCGAGGGTGAGCGTGACGCTGACGTCGGTCTCCTTCGTCCGGCGGCTCACGGTCGCCCGCCGCTTCGTGGCCATCAGGCAACCTCCGCGGCGATCTCGCGGGCGGCCACGATCAGCCGGTCGTTCTCGGCGGTGTCGCGGACCGTGACCCGGAGGTGGTCCTTCAGCGGGTGCGCGGCCCCGAACGTCCGCGGCACGAGCCCGCGGCTGAGGAGTGCCTCGGCGACGGCCCCGGCGCGCTCCGCCGAGCCGAGGCCGACGAGGAGGAAGTTCGTGACCGATGGCCCGACGTCCCAGCCGGCGTCGCGCAGCCCCGCCGCGAGCCGGTCGCGCTCGCGCTCGACACGGGCGAGGTTCGCGGCGAGTGCGTCGGGGGCGAGGAGCGCCTCGGTGACGACCGTGACCGACACCGTCGACACGGAACCCGGCGGCCGGTACGGGGCGATCTCGGCGATCGTCTCGGGGACGGCGATCGCGAAGCCGACCCGCAACCCGGCGAGCGCGTATGCCTTGCTCGCGGTCCGGACGACGACGAGTCGCGGGTAGGTGGCCCGGAGCGAGGCGAGCGACCCGCCGACGAACTCGGCGTAGGCCTCGTCGAGGATGACGGCGGGCGGCCTCCGTCCATCGGCCGCGGCATCGGAGGCGAGATCGTCGAGGAGCCGTTCGATCGTGCCCGGTGGCTCGGCCAGCGCGGTCGGGTTGTTCGGGCTGCAGAGCCAGACGAGCGCCGCTTCGCGGCCGGCGTCCCGAACGGCGGGCACGTCGAGCGCCCAGCCGTCCGCGGCGCCCCGCCGGGGAACCGCGATCGTCCGGGCGGCGCGCTGCTCGGTGATGACCCGGTACATCGCATACGTGGGGGTCGGGATCACGGCGCCCGAGCCGGCCGGCAGGAACGCCTTGCCGGCGAGGTCGAGGATCTCGTCCGCCCCGGCGCCGACGAGGATCTCCTCGCGGGCGACTCCGTAGCGGCCTGCCGCGGCGTCGATCAGTCGCCGGTAATCCGACGGCGGATACTCGGACAGCGGCGCTTCGAACCGGGCCGCGGCCAGCACTCGAGCGGCGAGGTCCGGCGGGACCGGCGAGGTGTTGAGGTCGAACCGGACGACCTCGTCGACGGGCACTCCGTAGCGGGCCGAGACTTCCTCGTCGGTCGCCTCCCAGGCGTACGAGATCGGCGCGGTCGGGGAGGACCAGGTCACCGGCGTGGGGCTCACCGATCGGGCCCTCGATCGCCTGGCTCCTCGAACCGGACCTCGACGGCGTCGCGGTGCGCCAGCAGACCCTCCGCCTCGGCCAGCGTTCCGATCGTCGTCCGGATCCGACGGAGTCCTGCGCGAGTGATCCGCTGGACCTGGACGAACTTGCCATACGACTCGACCGACAGCGGGCTGCACGAGCGCGCGAGGCCGCCGGTCGGCAGGACATGGTTCGCGCCGGTCGCGTAGTCGCCGGCCGACTCCGGCGCCCACGGTCCCACGAAGATTGACCCGGCATTCCGGAGCCGCGCGACCGTCGGCTCGAGCGGATCGATGTCGACCGACAGATGCTCGGGCGCGTAGCTGTTGATGAACGCGATGGCGACGTCGAGGTCCGGTGCGACGGCGATCGCACCATGGTTCGTCAGCGCTCGCTCGAGGATCTCGCGCCGGGCGGCGCGGCCGAGCTGGCGGCCGACCTCCGCCTCGACGAGATCGCCGAAGGCGGCGTCGGTCGTGACGAGGATCGCCGGGGAGTCGGGGCCATGCTCGGCCTGGGTGATGAGGTCGGCCGCGATGCGCGCCGGATCGGCGTTCGCGTCCGCGAGGACCATCCCTTCCGACGGTCCCGCGGGCAGGTCGATCCCGACTTCACCGGCGAGCTCGATCTTCGCGGCCGTGACCCACGCGTTGCCGGGCCCGACGATCCGGTCGACCGGCGCGAACCCGTCGGCCGGGAGCCCGAAACCGAGCGCCCCGATCGCCTGGGCGCCGCCCGCGACGACGAACGCATCGACACCGAGGAGACCGGCCGCGCCGAGCAGCACGGGATCGACACGGCCGTTGCGATCGGCCGGCGACGCGACGACGACCTCGCCGACGCCGGCGACCAGGGCCGGAACCACGGTCATGACGAGCGACGAGGGATACGGCGCGGTGCCGCCGGGGACGTAGCAGCCCACGCGCGCGAGCGGCGACCAGCGCCGCTCGATCTCGATCCCGTCTCCGATCGTCGTGCGGGTCGTGACCGGGCGCTGGTTCTCGGCGAACCGCCGGACGTTGGCGATCGCCTGGTCGAGCGCGGCGCGGACGTCGTCGGGGAGCGTGTCCGCTGCCGCCTCGAGCTCCTCGCGCCCGAGGACGAGCCGGCGGTCGGCGAGACCGCCGCCGAAACGCGCGTTGGCGGCCCGGACCGCGGTCGCCGGGTCGCGCCGGACTTCGTCGAGGATCGTCCGGGCGGCGTCGCGAACCGCGCGATCGGGAACCGCGCCGCGCCGGAAGAGAGCCGTGATCGCCGCGGCCGTCTCCCGATCGGTTGCGGCGGCGACGAGGTCGAGCCGGCGGAGCCGGAGGGTCGGGACGGAGGCCGTCACGGGATGATCTTCTCGATCGGCAGGACGAGGATGCCGGACGCACCGGCCGCCTTGAGCCGCGGCAGGAGGCCCCAGACGTCGTCCGCGCCGACCACCGAGTGGATCGCGATCATCCCCTCGTGGGCGAGCGGAATGACCGACGGCGACTCGAGCCCGGGGAGGAGCCGCTCGAGCTCCGCGAGGCGAGCCGCCGGGGCGTTCATCATCAGGTACTTCCGGGCCCGGGCGGCGATCACCGACGAGAGCATCGTGTCGATCGCGATCACCTCGGCGGACCGCTCGCGATGGGCCGTCGGGTTCGCCACGAGGACCGCCTCCGACGAGAGGACGTCGCCGATCGGGCGGAGCCCGTTCATCACGAGGGTCGAGCCCGTCGACACGAGGTCGACGATCGCCTCGGCAAGCCCGAGCCGCGGGGCGACCTCGACGGCGCCCGAGATCGGAATGACGTCGACCGCGATCCGGCGCTCCTCGAAGAACCGGCGAGCGGTGTTCGGGTGGGCCGTCGCGACCCGCAGCCCCGCGAGCTCTTCGACCGCCTGATAGGCCGTGTCGGTGGGGACGGCGGCCGCGAGCCGGCAGCGCCCGTAGCCCAGCTCGCGGAGGCGCGGCAGCTCGGCGCCGGTCTCGGTCAGGAGGTCGATGCCGGTGATCCCGAGGTCGGCGACCCCGTCGCCGACGAACTCGATGACGTCGTTCGTCCGGACGAAGAGGATGTCGAGGTCGAAATTCTGGACGCGGGCGACGAGCGAGCGGTCGTGCTCCTCGAACACGAGGCCCGCGTCGCGGAGGAGCTGGACGGACGGCTCGACGAGGCGGCCCTTGTTCGGGACTGCGAGCCGGAGGCGTTCCCTCATCGCTCGGTCCGGACCGGGTAGGGCTTGTCCGCGGGCGCTTCCTTGGCCAGCCGATCGAGCATCTGCCGGTAGCCGCCCTCGCCGTGGTTGAGCCACGAGGCGATCCGGGTGATCGTCGCCGTGCTGGCACCGGTCGCCCGCGAGATCTCGGCGTAGTGGCGGCCATCCGCGAGCTGGCGGACGACGGCCCACCGCTGGGCCATGTCGCGGAGCTCGCCGAGCGTGCAGAGGTCGCGGAAGAACCGCCCCGCCTCCTCGCGGTCCTCCAGCCGGAGGATCGCGTCGAGGAGGGCGTCCGTGTCGTCGGTCCGCCAGGTCTCGTCGGCAGCCATCGCGTGCAGGCCTCAAGCGTGTTAGCGTATTAGCGTGCTAAAACGCTACCACGGTACGAGGGAGCGCGCAAGCGCCTTCGAGCTCCTGCCCGCCATTGACCTCCGCGGTGGCCGCGTGGTCCGGCTCGTGGAGGGTGATTTCGCCCGGGAGGCGGCCTATTCGGACGACCCGGTGGGGGTCGCCCGGGCCCTCACCGACGGGGGAGCGAGGTGGATCCACGTCGTCGACCTCGACGGGGCGAGGGCAGGGGAGCCGGTCCAGGCGGCCATGATCCGGGCGATCGTCGAGGCGGTGGACGGCCGCGCCCGGTGCCAGGTCGCCGGTGGGCTTCGCTCGGAGGGCGCCGTCGCCGCCGCCATCGCTACCGGGGCAGGCCGGGTGGTCGTCGGCACGGCCGCGATCCGGGACCCCGCCTTCGCCGGCCGCCTTGTCGCCCGGCACGGCCCCGACCGGATCGTCGCGGCCCTCGACATCCGGGACGGGCTCGCGCTCGGCGAGGGCTGGCGGGCCGGCGCTCCCGGCGTGGGTCCAGGGGACGCAGTGGCGGCGCTCGCGGACAACGGAGTCGCGACGTTCGCGGTCACGGCGATCGACCGCGACGGCCGACTCGAGGGTCCAGACCTCGAGCTGCTGACGTCGTTGATCGCCCTCGGCCGCGGCCGGATCATCGCCTCGGGCGGGATCGGCTCACTCGACGATCTGCGTCGCGTCCGGGACCTCGGCTGTGCCGGAGCGATCGTCGGGAAGGCACTCTACGAGGGCCGCCTCGACCTCGCGGAGGCGATCGCGGCCATGGCCTGAGTTTCGCGGGTCCCGCCTGCGTGGCTCAGGGGCCGCCCGCCTCCGCCCCCTTGCGGTGGACCTCGATCACCTTCTCGGCGATGTGGGACGGGACTTCCTCGTAGTGATCGAGCGATGCGCTGAACGTGCCACGGCCGCCGGTCAGTGAGCGAAGCTCGGTCGCGTAGCTGAAGAGCTCGGCCTGCGGCACGGTGGCAGTGATCACCTGCATCCCGTTGGCCGTGTCCATCCCGAGGACCCGACCGCGCCGCCCATTGAGGTCGCGGTTGACCTCGCCCATGTACGCCTCGGGGACGTGGATCTCGACGGCCATGATCGGCTCGAGGAGGGCCGGCCTCGCCTGCTGGACGCCTTCCTTCAAAGCCATCGAGGCCGCGATCTTGAACGACAGCTCGTTCGAGTCGACGTTGTGGAACGAGCCGTCATAGAGGGTCGCCCTGAAGTCGCTCAGCGGGTAGCCGGCTACGACGCCCTCGGCCGCCGTCTCGCGGATCCCCTTCTCGACACCCGGGAAGAACTGCTTCGGGACGGACCCGCCGACGATCCGCTCGGCGAACTCGACGCCCCCGCCCGGGTTCGGTTCGAGCTCGATCCACACGTCGCCGAACATCCCGTGCCCGCCGGTCTGCTTCTTGTACCGGCCGTGGACCTGGGCCTTGCCGCGGATCGTCTCGCGGTACGGCACGCGGGGTGTGTGGGTCACGATCGACGCCCCGAACTTGCGCTTGAGCCGTTCGATGATGACGCTGGTGTGGGCGTCGCCCATCGTCCGCAGGACCTGCTCACCGGCCTCGCTTCGCTCGACCCGCGCGGTCGGCTCCTCCTCGAGCATCCGCTGGAGGGCCGTTCCCATCTTGTCGAGGTCGGACTTCGTCTGGGGCTCGATCGCGAGCATCAGCGCCGGAGCCGGAAACTCGATCGGCGGCAGCACGAGCGGCCTCTCCTTCGCGGCGAGCGTGTCGCCGGTCTCGGTCACGCCGAGCTTCGCGACGGCCCCGATCTCACCGGCCTCCAGCTCGCCGATCGCCTCCTGCTCCTTGCCGTGGAGGAGGAGAAGCTGGCCGATCCGCTCGTCCTCGTTGCGGGTCGTGTTCCAGGTGTGGGCCTGGCCATGGAGCGTGCCGGACAGGACGCGCAGGTAGGTGAGCCGGCCGACGTACGGGTCCGCCGCGGTCTTGAACACGCGGACGAGGAGCGGCCCGTCCGGGTCCGGTGGAACGCTCACCTCGGCGCCGCTCTTCGCGTCGCGCGCCGTCACCGGCTTCTCGTCGGCGGGGGAGGGGAGGTAGCGAACGATCGCGTCGAGAAGCGCCGACAGGCCGATCCCCTTCGCGGCACTCCCGACGAGGACCGGCGCGAGGACCGATTCCTTGACGCCCTTGCGGAGGCATGCCTCGAGCTCCGGGTCGGAGATCTCCTCGCCCTCGAGGTACTTCGTGAGGACGTCGTCGTCCGCCTCGGCGGCGGCCTCGAGCAACTGGTCGCGTCGCCGGGCGACCTCGTCGGTCAGCTCGTCGGGGATCGGGACCTCGACCTCCTTCGATCCATCGAACTGGTACGCCTTGCGATGGACGAGGTCGACGTAGCCGGTGAAGCTCTCGCCCTTGCCGATCGCGATCTGGAGCGGGGCGATCTTGTTGCCGAAGGTCGAGCGGAGAGCATCGAGCGCGTTCGCCGGGTCGGCGTTCTCCCGGTCCGACTTGTTGATGAAGAAGCACGCCGCGGTGTTCGTCGCCCGACCGAGGGCGACGGCCTGCTCGAGCCCCGCCTCGATTCCGCCCGAGGCGTCGACCGCGATGATCGCGCCGTCCGCGGCGTGGAAGCCCTCGATGACCTCGGCCACGAAGTCCGGGTAGCCGGGCGTGTCGACGATGGTGATCCGCGTCCCGTCGCGCTCGAACGTCGCGACCGCGAGGCTCAGCGACGCGCGGCGTCTCTGCTCCTCCGGCTCGTGGTCGAGATGGGCGGTGCCATCCTCCACCCGGCCGAGGCGGGGCACGGCGCCTGCCCGAAAGAGGAGCTGCTCGGCGAGCGTCGTCTTGCCGGCGCCGGCGTGCCCGGCGAGGACGACGCTTCGGAGGTGCGGCAGGTCAACGCTCTTCATCGTCATTCGACTCGGCGTCCTCTCGTGCTCGGGCTGCCGATGATAGTCGGAAAATCGGTGGCCGGCCCGATGGGGCGCGTTCTCGGCCGGGCTCGGCTCGGTATACTCGGCCCGATGTCCGGACATTCGAAATGGTCCACGATCAAGCGCCAGAAGGGCGCCAACGACGCCAAGCGCGGGGCGTTGTTCACGAAGGTCGCCAGGGAGATCAGCGTGGCCGCCCGGCAGGGTGGCGGTGACCCGGACGCGAACTACCGTCTTCGACTCGCGATCGACAAGGCCCGCTCGGTAAACATGCCGGCTGACAACATCAAGCGGACCATCGAGAAGGCGACCGGCGGCGGCGACGTGGTCCAGTACGAGGACATCGTCTACGAGGGCTACGGCCCCGGCGGAGTGGCGCTGCTCGTCGAGGCCCAGACGGACAACCGGAACCGCACCGCTGCGGAGGTCCGCTCGATCTTCACGAAGGCCGGTGGCCAGCTCGCGGGGTCGGGCGCCGTCGCCTGGCAGTTCGAGCCGCGCGGCCTGATCGCGGTATCGCGCAACGGGGGCGACGCGGACGAGGTCGCCCTGGCGGCGATCGACGCGGGCGCGGCCGACGTCGACACCGAGGACGCCGAGACGATCGAGATCTACACCGAGCCCGGCCAGCTCGAGACCGTCCGCAAGGCGCTCGAGAAGGCGGGGATCCGAGTCGAGACGGCCGAGGCGACGATGATCGCGAAGCAGACCGTCGGGCTCGACTCCGCACGGGCCCGCCAGGCGCTCCGCCTCGTCGAGCTGCTCGAGGAGCTCGACGACGTCCAGCGGGTGACCGCCAACTTCGACATCCCCGAGGATGTCTTCGCCGAGGTTGCCGGGTGATCATCCTCGGGATCGACCCGGGGACCGCCGCGCTGGGCTACGGGATCATCGAACGGACCGGTGGACGGCTGCGCGCCATCGACCACGGCTGCCTCGAGACCTCGCCGGACCTGCCGCTGCCCGAGCGGCTCGTCGCGATCCACCGCCTCGTCTCCGACCTCATCGAGCTCCACTCCCCGGACCTCGTCGGTGTCGAGCGGCTGTTCTTCAGCCGGAACGCCCAGACCGCGTTCGCCGTGGGCCAGGCGCGCGGCGTCGTGCTGCTCGCCGCCGGCCAGCACGGCGTCACGGTTCGTGAGGCGACGCCGAACGAGGTGAAGAGCGCGGTCGCGGGCTACGGCGCGGCGGACAAGGAGCAGGTCAAGCGGATGGTGGGGATCGTCCTCGGGCTGCCGCTGCCGCCCGAGCCCGACGACGCGGCCGACGCGCTCGCCGTGGCGATCTGCGTGGCGAACCGGGAACGGGAGGGGGACCGCCTGACCGCCGGCGTCATGGATCGCGCGGCGGTCGCGCCGATCACGCGGGGCGAGTCCGCGTTCGATCGCGCCGTCCGCGAGGCGCTCGCCCGCGAGCGGGCGGTCGGCGCCCGGCGCGGCTAGCCGGGTCGGATCGGGTGCTCGCATCGGTCGAGGGCGCCGTGGGGTTCGTGTCCGCCGATTCGCTCGTCATCGAGGTGGGCGGGCTCGGGTATCGCGTGTTCGCGGCCCCGTCCGTGATCGCCGCTGCGGTACCGGGATCGCGGCTCAAGCTCCACACGTACCACCTCGTCCGCGAGGACCAGCAGGCGCTGTACGGGTTCCGGACCGCCGAGGAGCTCGGGTTCTTCAACCTCCTCCTGACCGTGACCGGCGTGGGCCCGAAGGTCGCGCTCGCGATCGTCGGCTCGCGCCCGACGCCGGACCTCCAACTCGCGATCATGCAGCAGGACCAGGCGGTCCTCGTGTCGATCCCGGGAATCGGCAAGAAGCTCGCCGAGCGGGTGATCTTCGAGCTCAAGGAGAAGGTCGCCGCCGCCGGCGTAGCGGCGGGCGTCACGGCCGGAGCGGGAGCGGCCGCCGACGGCTCGGAGGGCGAGATCGTCGCCGCGCTCCAGGCCCTCGGCTACTCGATCGGGGAGGCGCGCGAGGCGTCCCGCGCGGCGCTGGCGGACGTGGGCGTCTCGTCGACGCTCGAGGAGCGGGTCAAGGCGGCGCTCCGGAGCCTGCTGCGGAAGTAGCCCACGACGACCGACGGCGACACGGCGGTTCCGGCGTGTCCCGCGCTAGGGGCGTCTCCCCGCCAGGGCGTCCGCGTGGGTGCCCGCCGGATCGATCGAGGCGCGGCCCTGGCGGGCGGCGAGCTCTGCGAGCGTCTCCTCGTCGAGGATCTCGAGGATGTTGTCGCGAACGTCGAGCATGACGTCGCGCAGCGAGCAGGTGGCCTCGTCCGGGCAGGAACACTTGCCGTAGTAGCGCAGGCTCACGCAGGGCAGGGGCGCAAGGGCCCCGTCGAGCAGCCGGATGACCCGCCCGATCGAGACCGTCGCGGGATCGACGGCCATCGCATATCCACCGTGCGCGCCGAGGGTGGTTCGGAGGATCCCGGCCCGCTTGAGGCGGGCCATGATCTGCTCGAGGAACTTGGGCGGCAGGTTGTTCCGCCGGGCGAGGCCGGCGAGCGGGATCGGGCCGTGACCGTCGTGCCGGATGAGGTCGACGAGGGCGCGCAGGCCGTACTCGGAGCGTCGCGAGAGCCGCATGGCGCCATTGTGGCAGGAACTCCTACCTGCCGAGGGGGACTTGGCACGCCGGGCCGGCTCGCGGCACGAGACGATTGGCCGAGGAGGATGGCGCCGGCGGGCGAGTGTGCCGTCCCACGAGACGATAGAACATCCGTACGAAACGGCCCGCCGCGTGGTAAGGTTCGGACGATGACGGACGACGTGTCCCGGGTCCTGGCGGCCGACCTCGTCGACGACGCGGACGTGGCCGTTGAGACGACCCTCCGGCCGCGGACGCTCGACGAGTACGTCGGGCAGCGCGAGGTCAAGGCGAACCTGTCGGTGCTGCTCCTGGCCGCGCGCGGACGCAAAGAGGCGGCCGACCACATCCTCCTGTACGGCCCGCCCGGTCTCGGCAAGACGACGCTCGCGACGATCGTCGCCCGCGAGCTCGAGGTGAACATCCGCTACACGAGCGGCCCGGCCGTCGAGCGGGCAGGGGACCTGGCGGCCGTCCTCACGTCGCTCGAGGAGAACGATGTTCTCTTCATCGACGAGATCCACCGGCTCAACCGTGCCGTCGAGGAGATTCTCTACCCGGCGATGGAGGACTACGCGCTCGACGTGATGATCGGCAAGGGCCCCAGCGCGCGGAGCCTCCGCCTCAGCCTCAAGCCGTTCACGGTCGTGGGAGCGACGACGCGCGCAGGCCGGATCTCATCGCCGTTGCGCGACCGGTTCGGCGCCACGTACCGGCTCGACTTCTACACCGAGGATGACCTCGTCGCGATCGTCCACCGCTCGGCCCGGATCCTCGACGTCGACATCGGCCCAGCGGCGGCCAAGGCGATCGCCCGCCGCGGTCGGGGCACGCCGCGGATCGTCAACAGGCTCCTGAAGCGCGTCCGCGACCACGCCCAGGTCCACGGCGATGGTCGGGTCGACGAGCGGACGGCGACCGAGGCGATGCGCGCGATGGAGATCGACGACGAAGGCCTTGACTCGACGGACCGCAAGCTGCTCGCGGCGATCATCCAGAAATTTGCGTCGGGGCCGGTCGGCGTCCAGGCGCTCGCCGCCGTTCTGGCCGAGGAGGTCGAGACGATCGAGGACGTGTACGAGCCGTTCCTCCTCCGGCTCGGGTTCATGGATCGCACGCCGCAGGGCCGGATCGCGACCGACGCCGCGCGCCAGCATCTCGCGAAGCTCGGCTTCGAGATCCCGACACCGCGCCGCGCGGAACCGGACATGACACCGTTCTGGGACGACCCATCGACCCCGTGACGTCGTTCCGCGGCCGCGTCGCTCGCTACGACGTTCTTGTCGGGCCGCCGGTCGACGGCTCGACCCAGGGGCGGCTCGGCCGGCTCGAGCTGCCCCACGGAATCGTCGAGACGCCCCAGTTCATGCCGGTCGGCACGAACGCGACCGTCAAGGCGCTCGACCCCGAGGACATCGCCGCGGCCGGCGCATCGATCATCCTCGCGAACACGTACCACCTCTACCTCCGGCCCGGGCACGAGCGGATCGCCCGGCTCGGCGGGCTCCACAAGTTCATGGCGTGGGACGCGCCGATCCTCACCGATTCGGGTGGCTTCCAGGTCGTGTCGCTCGGAGACCTGCGGGCCGTCGACGACGACGGCGTGACGTTCCGAAGCCATCTCGACGGCTCCGTCCACCGGTTCACCCCGGAGCACGCGATCGCGGTCCAGGAGGCGCTCGGGGCAGATATCGCGGTCGCCTTCGATCAGCCGGTGCCGCCGACGTCGCCGCGGGCGGTCGTCGCCGACGCGACGGCCCGGACGCACCGCTGGGCGGAGCGCTCGCTCGCCCCTCACGGACGGGCGGACCAGGCGCTGTTCGGGATCGTCCAGGGCGGGCTCGAGCCGGATCTCCGCTCCGAGTCGGCCGACTTCATCGCGGGGCTGCCGTTCGATGGGATCTGCCTCGGCGGGCTGGCCGGCGACGAGACCCCGGCCCAGCGGGAGGCGACGATCGAGCTCTCCGTCGCGCGGCTGGCCGCCGACCCGCGGCCGCGCTATCTCATGGGCCTCGGGTCGCCGGCGGACCTGCTCGAGGCGGTCCACCGCGGGATCGACCTGTTCGATTCGGTCCTGCCGGCCCGGGTCGCCCGGAACGGCACGCTGTGGGTTCCGAGCGGAAAGCTGAACATGCGGAACAGCCGGTTCCTCGACGATCCGGAGCCCGTCCAGGCCGACTGTCCGTGTCCGCTCTGCCGGCGCTTCTCCCGCGCGTACCTGGCCCATCTGTTCCGAGCCAGCGAGCTCCTCGCCTACCGCCTCGCAACTTGTCACAACCTCACCTTCACCCTAGACTTCATGGCCAGGATCCGCACCGCACTTCGAGCCGGAACCTTCCATGCGTCGCTCCCCGAGCTGCGCTCGCGCGCCGGGCGGATGAGCGGCCGTGAAGCCGCCGAGAAGTCGGCGTGAAGGTCCCGTCGCTAGCCTGCAATCCACGTGGAGGACCTCCGGATGGGCTCCCGAGACCGACCGAGCAAAGAGAAGAAGAAGAAGCCGAAGGCGAAGACCAATCAGCCGACCCTGGCGCCGCTCAGCGAGCCGCCGCGGCAGGTCGAGCTGATCCGAAAGGAACGCAAGCCCCGACGGGTCGACGAGGAGCCGGAGGAAGGCTGATCCGCCGGTCGGACGTCATGCGGCGTCCGCTCCGTCGGCTGGTGCAGGGATCGACAGGAGCGTGACAGTCGGATGGCGATAACGGACGAGCGGAACGGCGAGCGGGCGACAGCCGAGAAGGCGAGCGGGACGGCGACGGCCGACAAGGCCTCGGCGGCCGCGGCCGACAAGGCAACGGCCGAGCGCGGCAAGGCCGTGTCGGCGGCGATCCTCGCGATCGAGAAGCAGTTTGGCACCGGCTCGATCATGAAGCTCGGCTCGGCTGCACGGCAGCAGGTCGACTTCATCCCGACAGGCTCGATCGCTCTCGACCTCGCGCTCGGTGTCGGGGGCATCCCGCGCGGACGGATCACGGAGATCTTCGGCCCCGAGTCGTCGGGCAAGACGACGGTTTGCCAGCACATCATCGCCGAGGCGCAGCGCCGCGGCGGATTCGCCGCGTTCATCGACGTCGAGCATGCGCTCGATCCGGGCTATGCGCGGTCGTGCGGCGTCAACGTCGACGAGCTGCTCGTGAGCCAGCCGGACACGGGCGAGCAGGCGCTCGAGATCACCGAGACGCTCATCCGGTCGGGCGGGATCGACGTCGTCGTCGTCGACTCCGTCGCGGCGCTCGTGCCGCGGGCAGAGATCGAGGGCGAGATGGGCGACTCGGTCGTCGGGATCCAGGCCCGGCTGATGAGCCAGGCGCTGCGCAAGCTGACCGGAGCGGTGTCTCGCTCGAATACCGCGCTCGTATTCACGAACCAGCTGCGCGAGAAGATCGGGGTGATGTTCGGCAATCCGGAGACGACGCCGGGCGGCCGCGCCCTGAAGTTCTACGCCAGCGTCCGGCTCGACATCCGGCGGGTCGAGACGATCAAGACCGGCACCGAATCGGTCGGCAACCGGGTCCGGGTCAAGGTCGTGAAGAACAAGGTCGCGCCGCCGTTCCGGGTCGCCGAGTTCGACGTGATGTACGGCGAGGGCGTGTCGAAGGAAGGCGGCCTGCTCGACGTCGGGGTGGCGATGGGGGTCGTGGCCAAGACGGGCGCCTGGTTCACCTTCGACGAGACCCGCCTCGGCCAGGGCCGCGAGGCCTCGAAGGAGTTCCTCAAGAGTGCCCCGGACGTGGCCGCGGAGATCGACAAGCGGATTCGGGCGAAGATCAACGAGGTCGTTGTCCCGGTCGAGGGCATCGAAGAGGCCGAGTAACCCGGCCCGGCATGGACAAGGTCGAGAGCAAGCGCACCGTCAAGGCGTTCACCCCGCTCGCGAAGCGCATCGTCAACAAGGTCGATCCGCTCGACCTCGTGAAGATGGGTGCCTCGAAGGACGAGTACGACGACCTGGTAGCCGAAGCGGCGCGTTGGCTCGCGGCCGAAGTGCCGGACTTCGATCCCCGGCTGGCCACGTATGTCCGCAGCCACTACGGCGTCCAACCCGACCGGGCGAGAATCGCGAAGCTCGCTGCCGAGTTTCGCGCCGCGTGGCAGAAGTCGCGGTAGGTGGCCCGGCGGCGTGAGCATCCCGCGGCGGCACGCGAGCGGCGCGCGGCCGTCGACGATCCGGAGCTCGTGCTCGCGGCTGCTCTCCGATTCCTCGAGGCGCGGTCGAGGTCGATCGCCGAGGTCCGCCGCCGGCTGACCGGCGCGGGCTACCGCGGCGACCTCGTCGACGGCGCGATTGCGCGGCTGGTCGACCTCGGAATGCTCGACGACGCGGCGTTCGGCGCGGCGTGGCTCGAGTCGCGCGATCGCGCGCGGCCGCGGGGCGAGCGGGCACTCCGCCAGGAGCTGCGGATCAAGGGCCTCGACGGGGCGCTCGTCGACGAGCTGCTCGGGGAGCGGGGGGCCTCCGGCGCCGATGTCGATGGCGTCGCCGCGGAGCGCGTCCTCGCGCGCCACGCCGCTGCGCTGGCGCGGGTGGGGGATCCCCGCGCTCGGCGCCAGCGGGCCTATGCGCTCCTCGCCCGGAACGGCTTCGACCCCGAGACGTGCTCCGCGGCGGTGAAGGCGTTTATGGCCGTCGGCACCGATGAGGTCCCCGACGGCTGAGCCTTTGCGTCAGATGCACGTAACGTCGATCGAAGAGTCGGGTCGACGGACGAACGAAGCGCGTTGAGCGTGGCTTGTCGACGGATGTGCGGCGCACCGGCTGCCGCAGGCGGTTCCGCCGACGTAGGCCGCGTTTGGCGCAAGAGGCTGCCCCAACCGCCCCCCTCGAGGCACGTTTGACCCTCCGAGCCGCCCGGCCGTAGGCTACGCACCAGAGAAGCCACGCGCCGGGACACGGCGCGCGACACCACTAGACAGCGCGATCCCAGCCCTTTCGGCGGCGCCCAAGGCGCCCGGTGCTCCGTCCGTCCGAACGGTGATCGCGCCGACCTTGGGGAAATAACGCCTCCGGCCGACGTGCCGGACGGGAGGACGCGAGATGGTGGAAACACCGGTCGTCGTGGCGGTGGCCGTGCTGGCCATCGTCGGCGGCGCCGTACTCGGGATGCTCATTCGCAGCAAGTTCGCCTCGCAGTCGATGAAGGCTGCCCAGTCGGAGGCCCGCCGGATCGAGGCCGAGGCCCGGGCCCGCCAGAAGGAGCTGATCCTCGAGGCGAAGGACGAGAAGCTCCGGCTCCAGCGCGAGGCGGAGGACGAGGCCCGATCGAGGCGCACCGATCTGGGCGCCCTCGAGCGCCGGCTCCTCCAGCGCGACGAGCAGCTCGACCAGCGCACCGACATGCTCGAGCAGCGCGATCGGAAGCTCCTCGACCGCGAGCGCGAGCTCGACCGCACCCGCGAGGAGCTCGCGAAAGCGCACCAGGAGCAGGTCGGGGCGCTCGAGCGGGTCAGCGGACTGTCCGCCGGGGACGCCAAGGCGATTCTCCTCGAGGCCGTCCGCGAGGAGGCCGAGCGCGACGCGGTGAAGCTCGCGCGGTCGATCGAGAAAGCGGCTCGCGAGGAGGCCAACGAGAAGGCCCGGGACGTCATCGTCACCGCGATGCAGCGGATCGCCGCGGACCAGACCGCGGAGCACACGGTCAGCGTCGTCCATCTGCCATCGGACGAGATGAAGGGCCGGATCATCGGCCGCGAGGGTCGCAACATCCGGGCCCTCGAGCAGGCGACCGGCGTCGACCTGATCATCGACGACACCCCCGAGACGGTCGTCCTCTCCGGCTTCGACCCGGTCCGCCGGGAGATCGCCCGACTCGCTCTCACGAAGCTCATCACCGACGGGCGGATCCACCCCGGCCGGATCGAAGAGGTCGTCGCCAAGGCTCGCGCGGAGGTTGACCTCGTGATCCGCCAGGCCGGCGAGCAGGCGGCCTACGACGCCGGGGTCCCGGGCCTGCCGGCGGAGCTGATCAAGCTCCTTGGCCGGCTGAAGTACCGGACGAGCTACGGCCAGAATGTCCTCAACCACGTCGTCGAGACGAGCCGCCTCGCGGCGACGATCGCGGCCGAGGTCGGAGCGGACGTCCAGATCGCGAAGATGGGCGGGCTGCTCCACGACATCGGCAAGGCGGTCGACCACGAGGTCGAGGGACCGCACGCCGCGATCGGGGCCCAGATCGCCCAGCGCCACAACCTGCCGTTCAAGGTCATCAACGGGATCGCCGCCCACCACCAGGAGGTGGAGTACGCCTGCGTCGAGGCGCCGATCGTCCAGGTCGCCGACGCGATCAGCGCGTCGCGGCCGGGCGCCCGCGGCGAGACGATGGACACGTACATCAAGCGGCTCGAGGATCTCCAGGCGATCGCCGAGAGCTTCGCCGGCGTCGAGAAGTCGTTCGCCGTCCAGGCCGGCCGCGAGGTCCGGATCCTCGTCCGGCCCGAGGAGATCGACGACCTGACGGCCTCCCGACTCGCCCGCGACATCGTCCGCAAGATCGAGGAGACGATGACCTACCCGGGCCAGATCAAGGTCACGGTGATCCGCGAGACGCGGGCCGTGGAGTACGCGAAGTAACCCTCCGGACGCGCGAGCGCGTCATCCGGGGACGTCCGGCTCGAGCTCCGAC
The DNA here is from genome assembly GCA_964626755.1 of uncultured Anaerolineaceae bacterium. Taxonomy (GTDB): domain Bacteria; phylum Chloroflexota; class Limnocylindria; order Limnocylindrales; family CSP1-4; genus JACDAV01. The sequence goes on from CAZVGO010000017.1 coordinate 64,124, forward strand.
AGCCGGACGACATGGTCGAGGTAGAGACGCGTGCGTTCGTAGATCTCGAGGTGGATCTCCGGATCGGCCGGTCCCCAGTCGATCTCGACGAGCCCGTGCTTCCGGTCGGTATTCAAGAACTCGCCGATGCGGTTCGGATTGACCCACTGACCGACGGCCGCGATCTCCACCTGGTCGAGCCCCGACGGCGTGAGGTCGTAGGTCGGATAGCCGAGAGCGGCCGCATCATCGGGATGGCGACTGAGCTCCGCGAAGTGCATGTCCCCGGAGACGAAGACCACGCCCGGGATGCGCATCTCGCGGATGAGCGCGAAGAGCCGCTCGCGCTCGAGCGGTGAGTCACCCCATCCCTCCCACTCCGCGTCGATGTCGTAGTCCTGGACGACCTGGATACCACTGCCGATGATCCTGACTCTCGCCGGCTCGACGAGCCGTTCGCGCAGCCACGCCCACTGTTCCTCGCCGAGGATCCGCCGTCCCGGGTCCGTGCCCGCGTAGTCCCAGGGGTCGAGGTTGTAGCGATTGTCGAGGAGGATCACCTGGACGGTTCGATCGCCGGTGCCGAAGGTCCGCGCCGAGTACACGCCCGGCTGATTCCACCGTGGATCGTCCGGAGCCGCGCCCCAGAACCGGAGGAACTCGCCTTTCGCGGCGTCGCGGTGCGGCCATGTCGCGTTGGCGTTGTCCCAGCCCATGTCGTGGTCGTCCCAGACCGCCATCGTCTCCGTCGAGGCGGCGAGGGCCTGGAAGCGCGGGTTCTCGCCAAGCCTTTCATAGATCGCCCGCATCTCGGACATGTCCTCGGTGTCGGCGTAGATGTTGTCCCCGAGCCAGAGCATCAGGTCGGGGTCGTGCTCGGCGATGTCGGCCAGGGCTGGTCCACCGGGCGCGTAGCGGAGACAGGAGCCGACGGCAACGCGGAACGTCTCATCCGAGGTGCCCGACGTCGGGCCCGGCGGCTCGGTCGGGATCGGCGGCAGCGTCCGGATCGGGCCGGGGCTCCCGGCGATGCAGGCCAGCAGGCCGACGCACGGGGTCGGGGTCGCGCTGAGTGGCGTGCCCGAGGGTGAGGCGATCGGCCCGCAGCCCGCGAGGACGAGCGCCACCGCGACCATGGCCCACGTCCGAGTGCGGCCCGGGCGCCGCGCGGGTCGAGTAGTCTCCTGCACCAGAGGAGTTTGTCATCTTGCAAGACCCCTGCGCGACCTGCCGCACCAGCACGGGTTCGGATTGAGCGACGTAGCCGGAGAGGCTGCCGGCGGCATCGGGCGCACCCGGCTCGGGAATCCTCCGAACTCGAACACCCCACGGCCGCCGGGCGCGTGCCGGGTACTGATGATCGGCGACGTCATCGGGAAGCCCGGGCGGGTCGCCCTGGAGCGGGTCCTGCCAGACCTCCGCCGCGAGCGGGGGATCGATTTCGTGACCGCCAACGGCGAGAACCTGGCGGGCGGGATGGGCCTGACGGAATCGATCGCCAACGCCCTGTTCGAGGCAGGCGTCGACGTCATCACGTCCGGCAACCACATCTGGGACAAGCGGGAGATCTACCCGTTCCTCGACTCCTCGGAGCGTGTGCTGCGGCCGCTCAACTACGGCACGCACGATGTCCCGGGCCGGGGCTGGGCGACGTACCACGCGCTCGACGGCACCGACCTCGCCGTGATCAACCTCCAGGGCCGGACGTACATGCAGCCGATCGACAACCCGTTCACCGATGCCGACCGGCTGCTCGACGAGTCGTCCGAGCCGCTGCCGCCGGTCCGCCTCGTCGACTTCCACTGCGAGATCACGTCTGAGAAGAACGCCCTCGGGATCTATCTCGACGGCCGGGTCAGCGCCGTCGTCGGAACCCACACCCACGTCGTCTCCGGCGACGAGCGGATTCTCCCGAAGGGGACGGCCTACCAGTCCGATCTCGGGATGACCGGCCCGATCTGGAGCGTCATCGGGTTCGACCCGAAGACGGTCCTGCCCCGGTTCCTCAACGCGCTGCCGACGCGGTTCGAGGTGGGAGACGGGCCGGTCGTCTTCAACGCCAGCCAGATCGACATCGACCCGGCGACCGGCCGCGCCGTGGCGATCGAGCGGATCCTCCGGCTGGTCGAAACCGCGCCCTAGGTTGGGCACGAAGCGTCGACCGAGCCGGCACGGCACCGAGCCGACCTGGAACCCGGTCATCCCGCCGTCGCCGTCGACGATCGACCTCCACACCCACTCCGTCCGCTCCGACGGCGTCCTCGAGCCCGCCGACCTGGTCGTCGCCGCGGCCGGCGCCGGCGTCACGCTGCTGGCGATCACCGACCACGACACGCTCGCGGCATATCGCGAGCTGCGAGCGGCGAATGTCGTGCCGGCCTCCCTCGACCTGCTGCCGGGCATCGAGATCAACGCGGTGGCTCCGCCCGGGGTGGGGCTGTGGGAGAGCGAGATCCATGTCCTGGGGTTCGGCATGGATCCGGACGACACGGCGTTCGAGGCCGCGCTCGTGGCCCAGCGCGAGCAGCGTCAAGCACGGTTCGAGCGAATCCTCGCCCGGCTCCGGGAGCTCGGCCTCGGGGTCGACGAGGAGATCGCGCTCCTGGCCCACGGGGCCGACGACGCCCTCGGCCGGCCGACGGTCGCTCGCGCCCTTGTCGCGCGCGGCCACGCGACGAGCGTCGAGGATGCGTTCCAGCGGCTCCTCGGCCGCGGTCTGCCCGCGTACGTGCCGCGGGGCGGTCTCGATCCAGCCGGCGCGATCCAGGCGATCCGGGCGGCGGGGGGCCTGCCGGTCCTTGCTCACTTCCGCGAGGCAGTCGAGCGGATGGGGATCGTTCGGGAGCTCGTGGGTCTCGGGCTCGGCGGCCTGGAGGTCTACTACCGGTCGTGGGACAGGCACACCGTCGAGCTGGTCGGGGCCGTCGCCCGGAATCTCGGGCTCGTCGCGACCGGCGGCACCGACTACCACGGCGACCTCGGCCCGTATGCCGAGTCCCACGCCGCCCTGTGGGTGCCGCCGGAGGTCGGGGTGACCCTGGCCGGAGCGCTCCAGGCGCCGTAGCGCCCTGGTCGCCTCAGGTCGCCTTCGGCCGCTCCTCCTCGACGTACGGTCGCAGGTGGACCGGCTGCCGGCGGCCCCGGAGCCGCAGGTTGAGGAACTCCACGAAGACACTGAAGCCCATCGCGAAGTAGATGTAGCCCTTCGGCACGTGGACGTCGAAGCCCTCCGCGACGAGCGAGAAACCGATGAGGAGCAGGAAGCTCAGGGCGAGCATCTTCACGGTGGGGTGCTCCTCGACGAACTTCGACAGCGGCCCGGCGGCCACGAGCATGACGACAATGGCGATGACCACCGCCGCGATCATCACCCCGAGCTCCTGGGCCAAGCCGACCGCGGTGATGATCGAGTCGAGTGAGAAGACCGCGTCGATCAGGACGATCTGGACGATCGTCGAGCGGAACCCAGCCGCCACGGGGCCGGCGCCGTCGGCGCCCGGCTCCTCGCCCTCGAGGGATCCGTGGATCTCCGTCGTCGCCTTGGCCAGCAGGAACAAGCCGCCGCCGATGAGGATGAGGTCGCGGCCCGAGAACTCGAGGCCGGCGATCGTGAACAGCGGAGCGGTCAGCCCGATGACCCACGTCAGGGTCAGCAGCAGCAGGATCCGCATCCCGAGGGCGAGCGTCAGGCCGATCGTCCGGCCCAGCGCCCGCTGCTCCGGCGGCAGCTTCCCGGTCAGGACCGAGATGAACACGATGTTGTCGATGCCGAGCACGATCTCGAGCACCGTCAGGGTCGCGAGGGCAATCCAGGTGTTCGGGTCGGTCAGCCAGTCCATCGGCCTATTGTCCGCGACGAGCTGCCGCCAGTGTGTGGCGTACCATCTGCCGGCGATGACGATCACCCGGGGAGCCGGACGGAGCCTGCCGGTTCTTGACCTCCTGCCACCGGGCCTGCCGACCGCGGGCCGGCCGGCCGTGAGCGGCGACTCGCGCGTCGAGGAGTACCGACCGGAGAGCCCCGCGCTGCCGAGCTTCTTCGTCTGGACGCTCGGCTGCCAGATGAACCGGAGCGACTCGGAGGAGATGGCGGGCCGGCTCCTGGCCGCCGGATGCGCGGAGGCCGATGCGCTCGAGGCGGCGGACCTCGTCGTGATCAACAGCTGCGCGATCCGGGAGGCCGCGGAGCAGAAGGTCATCGGCCGGCAGGGGCATCTGGCCCGCCTCAAGGCCGCCAATCCGGCGCTCCGCGTCGTGCTCACGGGCTGCTCGGTCCGCGAGCCGGACCGGGCGGGGCTGCGCAGGCGCTACCCCTCGGTCGACCTGTTCCTCCGGCCAGACGAGGAACCGGAGCTCGTCGACCGCCTCGGCCTCGCCTCCGCCCAGGCGCCGATCGGCCTGATCGGCGCCACGACGCGCGTCGGCGCGACGACGCGGGTGGGCCGCTCGGTCGTCGGCGTCGCCGACCGCCTCGCGGCGACCCGGGCTGCGGCCGTCGGCGCGGGCTCGGTCGCTCGCGAGTCGGCGATCAGCGCGTGGCTGCCGATCGTCTACGGCTGCGACAAGACGTGCACGTACTGCATCGTTCCGTTCAGCCGCGGGCCCGAGCGGAGCCGCCCGTTCGACGAGATCCTCGCCGAGGCGGCGTCCCTCGCCAGCGCGGGCTACCGCGAGGTCACGCTCCTCGGCCAGAACGTCAACTCGTTCGGCCACGACCTGCCGGCCGAGGCCCGCTTCGGGCACATCGCCACCGAGCGCTGGGCGGGGCGGCGACTCGATCTCGGCTCGCGGCCGGACCTGGCCGAGCTGATCCGATCGATCGACGGCCTCCGGACCGCCGACGGGCGGCCGGCGATCCCGCGGCTGCGATTCGTGACGAGCCACCCGTGGGACCTGTCCGACCGGCTCATCGCGGCGATGGCCGACTGCCCGTCGGTCTGCGAGCACCTCCACCTGCCGGTCCAGTCGGGCGACGACGCCGTCCTCCGGCGGATGGGGCGCCAGTACACGGTGGAGCACTACCTCGAGCGATTGGCCGCGCTGCGGGATGCCGTTCCCGGCATCTCCATCTCGACCGACGTCATCGTCGGGTTCTGCGGCGAGACCGAAGCGCAGTTTGAGGCGACGCTCCGGCTGCTCGAGACCGTCGGCTACGACCAGGTGTTCGCCGCCGCGTACTCGCCGCGTCCGGGGACGCCGGCCACGAAGCTGCCGGACGACGTCCCGGCCGATGAGAAGCGGCGCCGGCTGAACGAGCTCCTTGCCCGCCAGGAGGCGATCGGCCTCGAGCGGAATCGGGCGTGGCTCGGGCGCGACGTCGAGGTGCTCGTCGATACCGTGGTCGCTCCCCGGTCGCATGACCACGAGCCCGAGCACGAGCACGGGCACGAGGACGGGGCGGGGGAGGGGAGACCGGGGATCCCGGCGGGGCACGTCCGGCTGTCCGGTCGGACACGCCACAACCGGCTCGTCCATCTCGCCGGCGATCCCGGTCTCGTGGCGCGCGTCGCGACCGTGCGCGTCGAGCACGCCGGCCCGTATTCGCTCAGGGGCAGCTTGCGCACGACGTGACCCCGGCACCGCCACTGCTCGTGATCGCGGGTGCGACCGCGACCGGCAAGACCGGCCTCGCGCTCCACGTCGCGGATGCGCTTCGGGGCGACGGCCACGCCCCCGAGATCATCTCGGCCGATTCGCGCCAGGTCTACCGCGGCCTGGACATCGGAACCGCGAAGGTCTCGCCCGCCGACCGGGAGCGGGTTCCGCACCATGGACTCGACCTCGTCGACCCCGACGAGCCCTTCTCGGTCGCCGACTTTGCGACGCACGCTCGGCGCGCCCTGGCCGAGATCGGGCAGAGCGGCGGGCCGGCGATCCTCGTCGGCGGGACCGGGCTCTACCTCCGGGCCGTCGCCCGCGGCCTCGACACCGACGAGCTGCCGCACGACGCCGTGGTCCGGGCGCGGGTCGAGGCAGAGCTCATCGCCGGCGGGCTGCCGGCCGCGGCCGGTCGCCTCGCGATCATCGCTCCGACCCTGGCCGCGCGGACCGACCTGCGCAACCCACGGCGGGTCGCACGAGCGCTCGAGATCGCCGAGCTGCGCGGCGACGCGCCCCAGCCGCAGCCACGCGGCTACCCGGGCCCGGTCGCCTGGCTGGGCCTGTCCGTCGACCCGGCCACGCACCGCCGCTGGATCGCCGCCCGTGCCCGCGCCCAGTTCGAGGCGGGCCTGCTCGACGAGGCGCGCGCCCTCCGCGAGCGGTACGACCCGGCCCTGCCCGCGTTCAGCGCGATCGGCTACCGGGAGGCCTGGGCCGTCCTCGACGGAACGATGACGCCGGACGAGGCGATTGCCGAGGACGCCCGCCGGAACGTCGCGTTCGCGAAGCGCCAGCGAACGTGGTTCCGGGCCGAGGCGGACGTTCGCTGGCTCGACGCAACCGCCGCTCCGGAGCAGGCGGCCCTCGATGCCGTCCGGAAGTGGCTTCGCGATTTCGCTTGACAGCGAGACCGCCGCCCGGCCTACCATCACGGCGAGGGCCGGCTGTGGGGGGCAGACGGCAGAGGGAGGAGCGCGCGCGTGCCCGATCGATGCCGCGTCTGCGGTGAGCCGGCGACTCACGTCGTCGGGGTGCACCACTACTGCGAGCGCCATCGCGACCGCGCCACCCGGCGCCTCGGGTCGCTCTGGAAGGTCGATCTGCTGTCGGTCGGCGCCCTCGTCGGCCTCGTCGTGGTGGTCTACCTGCTCGACGCGCTGCTCCAGCCCAGGCTCGAAGGGGTTGCCCTGGCGCTCGCCGGGCTCCTCCTCGCGATCGTCCCGGCCGCGATCTGGCTGTCGTTCTTCTACCGCCGCGATCACCGCGAGCCCGAGCCCCGGACGATGGTCCTCGGGGTGGCCGTGCTCGGCGCGCTCGTCGGCTCGGCGATCGTCATCCCGCTCCTCCGCGACGTGCTCGACGTTGGCACGCGACTCACGGACTCACCGCTGACGTTCCTCATCGGCTCGATTCTCGTGGTCGGCGTCATCCAGGAATTCGCCAAGTACCTGACGCTCCGCCTGTCGGTCTACCAGTCGGACGAGTTCGACGAGCGCGCAGACGGGATCGTCTACGCCAGCGCTGCCGGCGTCGGCATGGCGGTTGCGCTCAATGTCGCGTTCGTCGTCGAGTCCGGCGGGGTCGACCTCGGGTCGGCGGCGATCCGGGTGGTCGTCACCTCGCTCGCCCAGGCGAGCTTCGCGGCGATCGTCGGCTACTTCCTCGCTCGCCAGAAGCTCGAGCTGCGTCCCGTGTGGTGGATGCCCCTCGGGATCATGATCGCGGCGACGCTCGACGGCGTGTTCACGTTCTTGCGCGGGACGGTGACCGTCGGTGGGATCGGCACGGGCGGCTTCCAGCTCGGGCCGTGGATCGGTCTCGCCCTCGCGGCCGCGCTGGCACTCGGCGTGACCTATGCCCTGACGGCGCTGATCCGGCGCGAGTTCGCGGCCCCGGTCGCGGGCGCCGAGGCGGGCCCGGCATGACCGCGATCGCGGTTGCCCGCCGTCCCGACGCCCGGGCGGAGTGGCAGTCGTTCCTTGCTGTCGTCGCGACGGCGATCATCGCGGTCGCGGCCGGCCTCGCGTTGCTCGCCGCGACGGACCACCCGAGCCGGCGCGTCGACCGGGATGGTGTCGGGGCGGATGTCCCGGCCGGCTGGATCCTCACCGAGCCCATCGGGGACCTCCTCTTCAGCGCGTTCGACCCGCTCGAGCCGGATCGCCGCTACACGGTGGCGGCTGTCCCTGCAGGCGGCGGCACGCCGGAGGACGTAGCCCGGTCGAGGCTCTCGGAACGCAGTCCGCTCCTCCCCGGGTTCGCCATTCTCGAGAACGGGCCGGCAGCGATCGGCGATGTTGCAACACACCGTCTGCGATACACGTTCGCAACCGGGGTCGGTGGCTCGGGTGAGCTCGTCGAGGTCCGGGAGGATTACCTCGCAGATGGCGTACGGGTCCTCGTCGTTGGGCTCGAGGCTCCTCGCGACGGGTTCCCCGCTGATGAGGCCGCGTTCGATCAGTTCGCCCGCCAGGTCGCTGCCGGTCGCTCCGCGGCTGGGGCCGCCCCGCGGACCGGCGTGAGAAACGACGGCCGGGCACTCGTTGCCTCGGCAGCCGGGCCGGCTCGACCGCCTATCGCGGCTCCGGCGGCCGCCGCCGACCTCGTAGACGCGACCGTGCAGATCTTCACGCTGCGGACGGCCGGCGACCCCTCGAGCGCCGACGGTTGGGGCTCGGGGACGATCATCTCGGCGGATGGGCTCATCCTCACCAACGCCCATGTCGCGAGGCCCAACGCGGGAGGGCTCGGCGTCCAGACGAGTGATCCCACGCCGCGGCTCGACCCGGCCGACCTTGTCGTCGCGGTGGTCGGGGACGATGCCCAACCGGCCGTCCCTCGCTACTTCGCATCCGTGGTCGCGGCCGACGGCTACCTCGATGCCGCTCTCATCCGGATCGATCGCACGATCGATGGCGTGCCGATCGCGCCGGGCAGCGTCAACCTGCCGTTCCTCCCGATGGGCGACTCCGATGCGCTCTCTGTGGGCGACGACCTGACGATCGTCGGCTTTCCGGGGATCGGCCTCGACACGATCAGCCTCAGCGCCGGGAAGTTGTCCGGTTACCTCGGCGACCCCCGCATCGGCGACCGGGCCTGGATGAAGACCGATGCGGTCATCAGCCAGGGGAATTCGGGCGGGCTCGCTGCGAACGCGGCGGACGAGCTCGTCGGCCTGCCGACCTGGGTCCTCGGTGAGGATCTTGGCGGCTACTCGTTCATCCGGCCGATGGCGCTCATCCGCCCCATGGTCGACGACGCCCTCGCCGGACGGCCGTCGCTCGACAGCCGCTACTCGGTCGCCTCGACCGGCACCGAGGAGTTCACCTTCGACACCTGGAGCGAGCCTGTCTCGGACTGCCAGTCGCCCGTTCCCCTGTCGACCTACCCGAGCGGGACCCGCGAGATCACGGCCGTCTTCGACTACGCCGGAGTGGCCGATGGCGAGGACCTCCTCAGACAGTGGTCGATCAACGGCGAGCCCGTCCTCCGCGGGATCCTCCAGTTTCCTTCAGGGACCACTGGAGCCGAGGGCTGCTACCGAGAGGCCCTCAGCCTCGACCGTGGGCTGCCCGATGGCACCTACACGGTCGATCTGTTCGTCGGCGCGACGCTCCGGCGGGTTGCCTCGGCCACGACGGCGGTCGGCGCCGCGACGGCTACGCCAGGTCAGGCGGGGGGCTCGACCGTCTTTGGTCGGGTCGTCGACGTCGACAGCGGCCAGCCCATATCGGGTGCCGTGATCTTCGTCCTCAAGCCGGGTACAGACCCGGCCGCGTGGGCGCAGAACCCCGACACCCTTGCCCTTGTCAGCTTCGGCGAGTCCGCTGCGGACGGCACCTTTGCGCTCCGAGCCCTGACCGGCGGGACTTCGTACCCGGTGCTCGTCGTCGCCGAGGGCTACTACGCGGTGACCGGCGGGATCGGTCCTGTCCCCGAGGGTGAGAGCGGCCTGGCCGGGGACGTCGCGCTGCTGCGGGCCGGACCCTAGCCACCACACCCCGCGCCGGGGTGTCCGGGCCGGGGCGGGTATCCTTCGGCCGATGCCACGCCGAACGATGATCGACCTGTCCGCGCCCGTCGAGCGGGCCTTCCTCGTCGCCGTCGACACCGGCTCCGACCAGGGCTGGTCGGCCGAGGATTCGCTCGCCGAGCTGGCGAGCCTCGCCGTGACCGCCGGGGCGGAGGTCGTCGGAGTGGAGTGGCAGAACCGCCGCCACATCGACCCGAACTGGTACATCGGCAAGGGCAAGGCGGAGGAGCTCGTCCAGGCGCGAAGCGAGACCGGCTTCGACGTTCTCGTCGCGGACGACGAGCTGTCGCCCGCCCAGCAGAAGGCGCTCGAGAGCGTCCTCCGGGTCAAGGTCATCGACCGGAGCCGGCTGATCCTCGACATCTTCGCCCAGCATGCCCGGACCCACGAGGGCCGCCTCCAGGTCGAGCTCGCCCAGCTCGAGTACCAGCTGCCCCGGCTCACCCGGCTGTGGACCCACCTGTCGCGGACCGGCGGCGGGATCGGGACGCGCGGCCCCGGCGAGTCGCAGCTCGAGACGGACCGGCGGATCATCCGCGACCGGATCAAGAAGATGAAGGAGCGGGTCGAGCAGGTCCGCCAGCAGCGCGAGACCGCGGCCCGCGGGCGTGACCGCCGGCTCGTCCCGACGGTCGGCATCGTCGGCTACACGAACTCCGGCAAGTCGACGCTGCTCAACGCGCTCGTCGGGAGCGAGGTCGCGCTGGCGGAGGACAAGCTGTTCGCGACGCTCGACCCGACCTCGCGCCAGGTGAAGCTGGGCGACGGCCAGACGGCGATCGTCACCGACACCGTGGGTTTCATCCACAAGCTGCCCCACCAGCTCGTCGACGCGTTCCGGGCGACGCTCGAGGAAGTCAACCGGGCGGACGTGCTCATCGAGGTCGTCGACGCGGCCGATCCCCACTTCGCCGAGCACCGGCTGACCGTCCAGGCCGTCCTCGACGAGCTCGGAGCCGGCGCAAAGCCGCGGCTCGTCGCGTTCAACAAGGCGGACCTCCTCGCGGCGTCGGCGCGTGACGGCGCGGTGCCGGCTCCGGCGATCGGCGGCGCCTGCTTCGTCTCCGCGCTCACGGGCTACGGGATGGACACGCTGCGGGCGGAGACCGCGGCCCTCCTGGCGTCACTCTGGGTCGACATCGACGTCGCGCTGCCGTACACGGCCGGCGAGCTCCTCGCCCGCGTCCGCGAGCGGGGCACGATCGACATCGACTACCGGAATCGCGACGTCCGCGTCCACGGCCGGATGGCGCCGGCGCTCGCGAGCGAGCTCGAGGCAGTTGCGGCCCGCTGGGAGGAGTCCCTGCGGAACGGGACGGAGGCCGGCGCGCCGCCGTGAGCGACCTCGTCCGACGGGCCGGTCGGGGCCCCGACGCGACGGGCGCGCTCGTCGTCTGGTCGGTCGCGGAGGGCCGGCGCGGACGGCGCTGGCGCGAGGTCCGGTCGGTCGCGGCGGGCGGCGTCGTCAGCTCGCTCCTCCTCGAGACCGATCCGGGCGGCCACTTCAGCCACAGCGAGTTCGCGACCGAGGTGGGGCTGCTCACGTTGCACCCGGAAAGCGACGGGACGATCCACGGCCACGTCGTCACCGCCGACGGGGTCGAGCACGTTGTCGGGCTGCCGTGGAGTCTGGACGCCGTGCTCCTCATCGATGGCTCGACGGTCGCCGCCGCCGCGGCGGCGCACGGTCTCCGTCACACGATCGGGGCGGGCGCGTCCGAGTCGCGGCCGGCAGTGTTCGTCGATCTCAGCCTCGCGGTTCGGGCCGCGGACGTGACGATCGAGCGCGCGGGCGAGGACACGTGGCGTCTCGGATCCAGTGGCGAAGTCGCCGTCGACGACGACGGGCTGCCACTGCTCGCCGGCGCGCGAATCTGGCCGCTGGAGGCGGAGTAGGGGAGGGGCGGCGCGCGGAATCCGTCGGTGCGTGGGAACCCTGTGGACAACCCTCGTGAAACGCTCGGAGCAACCCCGAAAATGGTGGATAACCCCCTATCCGAAATGGCCTCGCGGCCCGTACAGTAGGTCTTGCCTGAAGGGGCCATGGACCAAACCGGCCGGAGCGACGGTGCTTGCATCGTCGAGTCGGAACGGACGGACCGAGGTTCCTTCGGGCGTTTCTCTTTCCCCACGAACCGTCGAGCCGCGCGTGTGACTGCGGTCCGCTACCTGCGATGCGGGTTCGAGCCGACTCCCCCCGGACTGGTGAACCTCACGAGCGCGCGGAGCTAGCTCACCGGGTCGGCTTGGCTCACTTGAGGTCGGCGAGGATCTCCCCGGCGGCGCGGACTCCGGTGATAGCCCCGCCCTCCATCCAGCCCTGGAAGTCGACCGACGTGTGCTCGCCGGCGAAGTGGACGTTGCCCTGGCGGAGGCCCTCCGCGCCGCCGATCGTCGAGTACTGGCCGACCTGCCAGAACGAGTACGAGCAGTTGAAGTTCGGGTCGAGGTGGGGGAGCGAGAGCGTGGCCTTGCTGCCGGCGCCCTGCCAGGCCGCCGTGAGGCCCGGCATGACTGGCTCGATCTGGCCGAGGAACTTCGTCGCGGCCGCAACGACTTCTGCGCTGGTCTGATCGGACCGGGCCGTCGATGCCGCGATCGAGTCGGTCACGTCGCCGCCGGTGTAGTCGACCAGGATGCCCTTCGGCAGACCGCCCTGCGACCGGGTCACGTCCCAGGTGTTCTGGAAGCCCGTGTCGGCGTAGACGTTGCCGTTGCTGATCCCGGGCCACGGGTGGGGCGCGGTCGTATTCCACACGCGCGTCGCGAACTGGAGGTGGAGCTTCCCGTTGTGGCTCCGACCGAGCGTCTCGATCGCGCGCGTCTTCAGCTCGTTGAAACCGGCCTTCCGGTAATCGAGGTCACGGAGGACTGCGAACGGAAGTGCCAGGACGACGTGATCTGCCGTGATCGTGGTCGATCGCAGGCCCGTGTCGAACTTCAGCGCGTAGGCCGAGCCGGACCGGGCGATCGAGGTCAGCCTCATCCCCGTTTGGATCGCATCCGCCCGGAGCGACCGGAGATGGGCGGCAATCCGGTCTGGCAGCTGGTCGTTGCCGCCACGGATGTGGTACCGCTCGTCCGACCCGCCGAACATCGCGAAGTTCCCGGGGGAGGCGTTGTAGCCGAGCAGATAGCAGAGGTTGAGCGACGACTGGTCGGTCGTCTCGGCCCCGAACTCGATGTTGTAGGCGACGTCGAGGAGCTGGCCAAGCGGCGAGTCGTGGCCGCCGGGCACCCGCGTCTCGATCCAGTCGTAGATGCTCGTGTTGTCGAGGATGACCCCCGCGTCCGTGTGGATGTCGAAGGTCGTGGGGTACGACGCCGCATGGACGTCCGTCTGGAGCGCGTGGTGAACGGGCTGGAAGTCGATGTCGGCCTGCTTCTTCGTGTAGTAGCTGCCGAAGAAGAAGTACGTGTCCTCCGAGCTGTTCGGCTCGCCGGCGAACATGTCGTCGAGCGGGAGCTTGAACCGCTGGGCGAGGAACCGGACGGTCTTGTGCCCTGTGTCGATGAGCTCGCCGCCCCATTCGCTCACCTGGCCGCCCCACGACGTCGTATCGGATTGCATCCGGCCGCCGATCCGGCCCGAGGACTCGTAAATCGTCGACCCGACGCCCTTGTCGGCGAGGGTCAGCGCGGTCGTTAGCCCGGCGATCCCGCCGCCGACGATCGCGATTCGCGGAGCCGCGCCGCGGACGGCGACGGCCGGCCCGCCCAGGGCGAGGGCCGAGCCTGCGGCCGTGGCGCCGGCCAGGAATCGTCGCCGCGAGACCCGTGGACCGCCGCGCTCGACGGCCGCGGCGCGGGCCTCGGCCCCGCGGGCACGGAGCTCGGCCGGCGACACACCCAGCCTCTCGGCGGCCCGGTGCTCGGCGGCCAGCCGCTGGATTGAACGCATCAGTGACGTGCGAGCCATCGGAACTCCTCCCGGCGCGGCGCGTCGCCGCCGACCCCTCCCGCCGCACGGCCTCCCTGTGCGGTCCAGCGTGACGATACGCCGCCCCGCCGGTCATCGCCACCAGGTTCGGCGTGGTGGCTCGTAGAATTCGGCCCGCATGGTCTTCTCATCCGTCACGTTCCTGTTCTTCTTCCTGCCCGCCGTCATCACCCTCTACTACCTGGTCCCGCGGGCCGCCCGCAACGGGCTCCTCCTCGTAGCCAGCCTCGTCTTCTACACCTGGGGCACCGGCGCCCTCGTCCTGGCGCTGATCGCGTCGATCGCGGCGAACTACGTCCTCGGCCTGTGGATCGAGCGGTTCGTCGAGGGCGGGGAGCGCCGGCGGGCTCAGGTCGTTCTCGCCGTCGCGGTGCTGCTGAACGTCGCGCTCTTCGGCTGGTTCAAGTACGCGAACTTCGCCGTCGCGACGTTCAACGGCGCGCTCGGAGCAGTGGGGGAGGCCGGGATCCCGTGGACGACGATCGTCCTGCCGATCGGGATCTCGTTCTACACGTTCCACTCGCTCAGCTACCTGATCGACGTCTACCGCGGCGTCGCGCGCCACCTGACGAGCATCGTCGACTTCGCGCTCTACATCTCCCTCTTTCCGCAGCTCGTCGCCGGCCCGATCGTCCGGTTCCACGAGATCCGCGACCAGCTCGTCGAGCGGGTCGAGACGAGCGGGCTGTTCGCGGCCGGCGTCTACCGCTTCGCCCACGGGCTGGCGAAGAAGACGATCATCGCCGACACCGTGGCCCCGGTCGCCACGGCCGCGTTCGCGACCGCACCGGCCGACCTGAACACGCTCACGGCGGTCGTCGGCGTCGTCGCCTACTCGGTCCAGCTCTACTTCGACTTCAGCGGCTACTCGGACATGGCGCTCGGCCTCGCCCAGATGTTCGGGATCCACCTGCCCGAGAACTTCAACCGGCCGTACGGGGCGCGGTCGGTGACCGAGTTCTGGCGGCGCTGGCACATGTCGCTGTCGCGCTGGTTCCGCGACTACCTGTACATCCCGCTCGGCGGCAACCGCGGCTCGAGCCTCGCGACGTATCGCAACCTGGTGATCGTGTTCCTCATCGTCGGCCTGTGGCACGGCGCGAACTGGACGTTCATCCTGTGGGGCGCCTATCACGGAGTGCTGCTCCTGGTCGAGCGTGCGACGGGGATCGGGCGGGACCCGACACGGATGGACCGCGACCTCATCGGCCAGGCGCGGACGCTCGGGCTCGTCGTCTTCGGCTGGATCCTCTTCCGGTCGCCGGACCTGCCCTACGCGTTCGGCTACATCGCGGCCCTCGGCCGGCCGTCCGGCGGCCTCGTGCCCGAGGTCGCGGCCGCGCTCGACCCGCTGGCGCTGCTGTGCCTGGGCCTCGGGGTCGCGTCGGTCCTCCTGCCGCGGGACTGGGTGACCGGCGTCCGGCTCGAGCACGCGCCGACCTGGCCCCGCCGGGCCCTCCGGGTCGCGACCCTCACCGTCGTCCTGCCGCTCGCGGTCGCCTTTATGATCGCCGGGACGTTCAGCCCGTTCCTCTATTTCCAGTTCTGAGCCGATGCAAGACCGCGTTCCTGTCCCGCGCCGCGCCGGGTCGTGGCTCGACGTGCTCGTCTCGATCGGGTTCGTCCTCGGGCTCTTCGTGCCGGGGATCGCCCTCGCCGCCGGGTTCCGGCCCGCCCTGATCGAGAACCGGGATCCGGCGCCGGTTCCCCGGGTGGGGGTCGATGCCGTCGCCGACGGCTCGTTCTTCGCGGCCCTCGATCGGTTCGTGACCGACAACTTCCCGCTCCGGCGGCAAGCCGTGGCCGTGCAGGCGGTGATCGACCACCGCGTGCTCGGCGGGACGACGAGCGCGAACGTGATGCGCGGCACCGGCGACTGGCTCTTCATCACTGGCGAGCTGCGGCCGCGCTGCGACTTCGACGTGGACACGCTCCTCGCCCGCGTCGACGAGGCGGCCGCCGCGCTCGAGCGGGCAGGGAAGGCGTTCCGCTACGTCGTCGTCCCCGACAAGCACAGCATCTACCCGGAGTTCGTCCTGCCCGGATCGAATGCCGGGTCCTGCACCGGCGCGGCGCGCGAGCGCCTGAAGGCCGGCCTCCAGGCCCGGCCCGGCGTCGCGATCGAGCTATGGACCGGGCTGCTGGCCGAGAAGGCGCGCGACCCGGGCCTGCCCCTGTACTACGTCCAGGACGGCCACTGGTCGACGCTCGGGGCAACCATCGGGATCCGCGCCGTGGTCGAGTCGCTGGCGCCCGGGACGTGGGATGACGCCGAGGTCGTCGTCGGGGGCGAGCAGCGCCACTCGTCGGACCTCGCCAGGCTGATCGGCCTGCCGCGGATCGAGGTCGTGCCGCGCGTCCAGATGCGGCCCGGGGTGACGGTCGAGAAGCAGGTCATCGAGCCGGGCGTCGACATCACCAACTCGCGCGACCTCGCGTGGTTCACCGTCCGGACCGACCGCCCGCTCGTGCCCGGCCGCACACTCATCGTGTACGACAGCTTCTTCGCGACCCAGATGGCCTACGTCGTGCCGTGGTTCGAGGAGAGCGTCTGGGTTCACGAGGGCGATCTCTTCAATCTCCCCGAGATCGCGACCGTCCTGCCCGAGTTCGACAGCATCGTGTTCCAGCGCATCGAGCGCTCGGCCTTGTTCACCGATCCGGCGTCGGACCTCCGGACGATCATCGCGGGGCTCGACTGAGCGCTCAGCCGCGGCTCAGAAGTCGCGGCGGCCCTCGAAGTCGAGTGACTCGAACGCCATGGCAGGGATAGTCTGCAGCCTGTGGGGCGGGCGGGGCCGTCCAGGGGGGCGTGACATCGGGCCACGGCAACCGTCTCACCTGCCTACCGTCGCATCGAGGAGGGGCACTCATGCTCAAGCTCGTGTTCTGGGCCGTGGCAGTGGCCGTCGGAGCCTACCTCGGCTACACGATCGGGTTGAACATCGACGACACCGGCATTGCCTTCTTCAACGTGATCGTCGCGGCCTTCCTGGCGGTCGCGATCCTCGTCGTACTGGCCGTGTTCGCAATTCTCGCGCGCGGTCGTCCGGCGTCGCAGGCGGCCACCGTCGCCGGCATTCTGCTCGTCGTGGGCGTGGGGATCGGCTGGGCGATCACGTTGGTCCTGGGGCCCAGCACGGCCTAGCCATGTCGTTGGCCGGATCGCCCGCTACGGGCCTGACGAACTGGGCGGGGAACCACGTCTACCGCGCCCGAATGATCCATGAGCCCGAGTCGATCGAGCAGGTCCAGGAGATCGTCAGGACCGCCCCGTCCCTCAGGGTGCTCGGGACCCGGCACTCGTTCAACGACATCGCCGACACCACGGGCGACCTGCTCTCACTGCGCAGGATGCCGCGCGTTTTCGATCTCGATAGGGGAGCCGGCACGGTCACGGTCGATGGGGGAGTCCGCTACGGAGAGCTGTGCGGCCCGCTCGACGCCGCCGGCTTCGCCCTCCACAGCCTCGCCTCGCTTCCGCACATCTCGGTGGCCGGCGCCTGCGCGACCGCGACCCACGGCTCGGGCGACCGCATCGGGAACCTGGCGACGGCCGTCACGGCGCTCGAGGTGGTCACAGCCGACGGTGAGAAGACGGTATTTGCCCGCGATCGCGATGCCGAGGCGTTCAATGGCGCCGTGGTGGCCCTCGGGGGCCTCGGCGTGGTCACGTCGCTCACGCTCGAGCTCCAGCCGACGTTCCGGATGCGCCAGGACGTCTACGAGGATCTTCCGCTCGAACGCGCCGTCGAGCACTTCGACGAGGTCACGGCCAGTGCTGACAGCGTGAGTCTCTTTACCGAGTGGCGCGAACCGCTGTTCGAACAGGTCTGGCTCAAGAGCCGCGTCGCGGAGCGCGACGGCTTCGCACCACGACCGGGCCCGTTCGGTGCGAGTCCGGCGACCGTCCCGCGGCACCCGATCCGCCGGATGTCGGCCGACGCCTGCACCGAGCAACTCGGCGTCGCCGGTCCGTGGCACGAGCGGATGCCGCACTTCCGGATGGAGCACACGCCGAGTGCCGGCGACGAGCTCCAGAGCGAGTACCTGGTGCCACGGCAGCACGCCCCTGACGCGCTGCTCGCCCTCTCGGCGATTCGCGACCGATTCGCGGCATTGGTCCAGGTCACCGAGGTGCGGACGATCGCGGCCGATGCGCTGTGGATGAGCACGGCCTTCGGTCGGGCGTCGGTGTCGATCCACTTCACGTGGCTACCGGACTGGGACGGTGTTCGTGCGGTCCTGCCGGTCATCGAAGGTGCTCTCGCGCCCTTCGAGCCGCGGCCGCACTGGGGCAAGCTGTTCACGATGTCGCCCGAAGCCGTCCGGGCGTCCTACGAGAAGCTGCCGCAGTTCGTCGGGCTTCTCGAGCGGTACGACACCGGTGGCAAGTTTCGGAACGTCTTCATGGATCGCTACATCTTCGGCAGCGAATAGGCCCGTCGCATCGAACGCCTAGCCAGCGATCAGGCTTTCCCAGAAGCGCGCGCTTGCACGGAGTAGCTCGGGCGATACCTGGCTACCAGGTCGGAATTGGAAATTGGTGTGCCCCGGTTTCCAGACGCCGCCGAAGGGACCGAGCGTCCGCTCCGCCAGTGTCTCGTACGGTGCCATCCGGCCGTCGGGCACGATCTCGTCAAGGCAGGCGCGGAGCGTCGCGAGATAGCCGGGATCGTGCTCCGCCAGGTAACGGACGGCAGCCTTCTCGCCAGACCACTCCACGGCGCGTAACCGGAAGTACCCGGTCACCAGCTCCTTGACGGCGTAAAGGAGTCGGATCTGGAGGGCGGTCCGATCCGCGGGATCGGTGCTCGCCGCCAGGCGCCTGTTGTGGGCGAGGTCGTAGTTGAGCGAGAACCACGTCTCGTGCGACCCGCCCTGTAGATCGGCAACGAGCGGCGCCTCGGCCAACAGCTGGCTGAGCCGTTGGAGTCGGCCGCTCCGGTCGAAGACGATCCTGCCCTGGGCGACCCAACGCGCCAGCCGCGCCGGCCAGGCGTCGGCGCCTGGCCGGGCCCCGGACAGAAGACCCTCGACTTCGGCGACGGTGGCGAACAGGAGGTCGGTCAGTCGGCCATCGACTGTCGTAAGCCCGACGAGCAGTGGCAACTCCGGCTCGTCGATGATGACGACGACGTCGTAGTCACTGTTCGGTCTCAGTGCACTCGTGCCGGTCGATCCGACGAACACGATGCCGTCGACGGACTCTCGACGAGAGAGCCGAGCAACCAGGGCTTCAAGGTCCAACCTTGCCTCAGTTGGAAAGCGCCGAACGGATCCGCTGCGCGGCATCCTCTGCCTCCGCCACGCTGCAGGCCCATCGTTCCGAAAACAGCGCCGGGACCAGATCGGGTCCGAGCCCGGGCATGTCCGCGTACCGCGGCAGCAGGTGGAAGTGGAGGTGATGGACCGTTTCCGCGAAGGAGCAGACGTAGATGCGCTCTGTTCCCAGAGCGGTGCGCATCGCCGCGAGGAGCCTCTGGGCGGCAATTCCGAGTGTCCCGGCCTCGCTGGGCAAAAGGTCCGCCAGCTCGTGGACGTGTCGCTTGGGCTTCAGGACGACGTAGCCGCGGATCAGCCGGGTCACCCCGTGGTCGGCGAGCCAGTGGCTGTCCTGATAGATGGTCCCGCCTGGCGCTGGCTGCCTGCCGGCGTTGACCTCGCACGCGAAGCACTCTGTCATGCCGATGAGTCTAGCGGCGCGAACTGACCGATCTCGCGTCCCGGCTAAACTGCGCCCATGTCTAACGCTCTGGTTCCGTCTGAGCAGACCGCCCGACATGCGCTTTGAGAAGTCGATCGATATCGATGCTCCTCAGCAGCGCGTCTGGGACGTGCTCAGCGCCCTCGAGGCCTGGCCGCAGCGCATCGAGACCGTCGACATCGTCGAGCTCCTGACGCCGGCGCCGATCACCACAGGCAGCCGCGTGCGGCTCAGGCAGCCGAAGCTACCCGAGGGCACCTGGGACATCACGGTCTGGGATGCGCCGTCCTACTTCGAGTGGACGCAGAAGACGGGCGGCACCACCAGCGTCGCCGGCCACCGCGTCGAAGCGCTGGGAGAGGGCCGGGCACGTCTCACGCTGACACTCGACATGCGCGGCTTCCTCATCCCGATCATCGCCCTGTTCTACAAGAAGCTGACCAACCGCTACATGAACCTCGAAGCCGAGGGCATGAAGCGGGCAGCCGAATCGGCCTAGGAAACCTGGGTTATGACGCAAACGGTTCCCGACGCCGCGAAGCGGATCGGGAGGAACCCCGTAGACGCGAGCGATAGCGTTGCCGTCACGGCGGCGCTGACGGACGGTTTCGAGGTGCTCGGCGGGCGGCGACTGCAGGCCCTGCCGACATCGAGCCAGGTCGCGGCTTGAACACGTTGGCGGCGGTCCTGTTCGCTGTCGTCACCGCGGGGGTGATCGCGTTCCAGATCGCCCTCGCCCTCGGCGCTCCGTGGGGCGCGTACGCCATGGGCGGGAAGTATCCCGGGCGGTACCCGCCGGCGATGCGCATCACCGCAATCGCTCAGGCGGTGCTGCTCGGTCTCGCGGTGCTGGTCGTCCTTTCGGACGCGGGCACCATCGAGCCGTCGGTGTCGCGGTCGTTTCCGTGGCTGATCTGGATTGTGGTCGCGTTCTCGGCCGTCAGCCTCGTGCTCAACGCGCTCACGCCGAGCGCGGGCGAGCGCCGGATCTGGGTCCCCGTCGCCGTCGTGATGCTCGTGTCCAGCCTCAGCGTGGCCCTGTTCCCGTAACGCCGGTGAGGCGTCTGGAGACCGGCCACGGTCGGCGAGAGTGACCTATTGTTGTAGTATGCTACAACCCGGAGGTGCGCAGTGGCTCTAACAGTCCCCGAAGCGGCGAGGCGAATCGGCAGGAATCCCGAGACCCTCCGGCGCTGGATCCGGGAGGGGCGATTGGCCGCCCGCAAGGTCGGGACCCAGCACATGATCGACGAACAGGATCTCGATGCGCTTCTCTCCGACGAGGAGCTTGCGGTGCCCGACGCCTGGCGGCGCATGCCGGACGGCCGGCCTACGCCCAACGTCGTCCGCGCAATCAGGATCTCGCGCCACGGCCGCTGAGACCGTCGTTGTCGATGCCAGCGTCGCCGTACTGGCAGCGCTGACAGACGGTTTCGGCGCCCTCGGTCGGCGTCGGCTCCTCGGTCCAACGCTCCTGTGGTCAGAGGCCGCGTCGGCCGTGGCTCAGCTTCGCTGGCGTAGCGAGATCACCGCGGACGAGGCACAGGCCGCGCTCGGTCGTCTCATCGAAATGGCGGTCGAGCCGCACGAATCGCGACAACTCATTCGACGCGCCGAGGAGATCGCTCACGAGCGCGGCTGGGCGAAAACGTACGACGCCGAGTACGTCGCGCTCGCCGAAGTCGCTCGCGCACCGCTCGTCACCGTCGATGCGCGTTTGCACCGGGCGCTCGTCGGCACGATCGACGTTCGCGGTCCGGCGGATCTCTAGGACCCGTTCCTCAGGTCCGGCAGGCACTTCCGATAACATAAGTTATGTCTGTTTAGGCCATTGGGCCCACTTTAGGTCGATCATCCCCTCGCGGAGTCAAGTGCGACGATCTCGGGATCGTTGGGGCCGACTTCGGATGCCTGACGCACGATGAGTGAGTGTTTGAGGATGGCGCCAAACGGGTGGGTGTCCTGGATCTGTCCCGTTTCCGGGAATTCGCCGATCGCTAGCTCATACGACTGCGTGTCCTTAAAGGCGGCGACGAACCAGTCGAGGTTCTTCGGTGACTCCGCATTCATTAGATGGACCCTAGACAGAGCGAGCACAAGTCGCTTACGGCCAAAGCGAGAAGCTGGACCGACCGTCTGGCGGGCCGGTCTGTACAGTGGGTGTAGACTTCCGTCGTTGGGTCAGTCAAACTGCGCGGGAGGTCCCGCCATGGCGTGGAAACTCAGGTCGAAGCCGTCGGGCGTCAAGCCGCCGCAACCGCCCAAGCCGCCGCAACCGCCCAAGCCACCACGGCCTCCCAAGCCGCCAGCACCACCCGGCAAGGAGTGGTACTGGGATGAGTGACCCGCGCCGCCCCAAACCGCCGACACCACGGCCGCCGCGGCCCCCCGAACGTCGTCCCCCAACACCCCAGCCGCCGCGCCCAGTTCCCGGAGAAAGGCGAGGTTACCCGCCTCCGCCGCCCCCAAAACCGCCAAGCGGTTACCCGCCCCCGAAACCGCCAGGCGGTTACCCGCCTCCGCCGCCCCCGGACCGTGAGCCATGAGCGGGCCGGAGGTCGGCCAGGATGCCACGGTAGATGACTATCGAAAGCACCTCTACGACGCGCTCCACGAGGCACACCGCGACTATGACCAGGCGATCATCACAATCGCTGGCGCGACTCTCGCGCTGTCGGTCACGTTTGCGCACAACATCACCCCCCGGCCCATAGCCGGGACCACGATCACGCTTCTGAACGCTTGGGGACTGCTCGGCCTGTCCCTCATCGCAATCATCGCGTCGTTCCTGTTTAGCCAGTGGGAGATCCGCCACCTACTCGCGGCGCTCCCGAGGGCGAACACCTCTTGGCGGGGTGGGCTCACGATCCTCCTCAACCTCATCGCCGGGGGCGCGCTCGTCGGTGGCCTAGGCTTGCTCGGCTTGTACGCGCTGAACAACCTGCGACCGCAGTAAGGAAACGGGGAGCCGATGCCTACGACGGTCACCGTGCGATTCGCCGAGCTCCGACAGGACGAGCAGATCCTCGGGTCCGACAACGAAGGAATGAGGTCGAGGGTCTATTTCGACGTGGCAAATCGGCGACAAGGTCTGGCCCGGCCAGCAGGTCATCCATCCGGCAGTCGGCAGGATCGAGCTTCGAGCAAGACAAAGGCGCCTTCGAGGTTGTCGGCGATGCGATGTACGACGGGCCGCACAATTACCAAGCCTTCCGCGACTGCACCGAGGCCTACTTCCGCTCCTTGATCGGCGGGTCGGGCATGGGCATCCGGATTGAGGGTGGCTCGAACATCGTGATGACCAACAACCGATACGTACAGGTCGATGGAGCCACCCCGCCGGATCAGCATTCCGCCCGGTTCAGGCCTCAGGGCCGACGAGTTGGCCGTCGACCAGCCGATATGATCGCTTTGGGTGATAGAACTCGTCCACGGGGTGGTAGTCGACGCTCCAAGTGGGTACGCCCGCGTCCGTCCGGCGCCCGTAGTCCGGTCTCAGAAACACTTGGCCCCGGAAAGGCCGTTCTCTGAGCCACGACAGGCGCACGAGTTCTCGCCAAGTGTCGTCGGCTCGCCAGAGCGGGGCCTCTCCGACTGGCCCCATCCATGAGGAAGGCGCGTCCTGCCTCCTCGCCGAGATCCAGCAATACGAGCCAAGGCGACAGCCCGCAGCGAGGGCAACCTTGGCAGCGTTACTCCAGCCCCGAACTTCGATGGCCGGGTTACTGCCCAGCGTGAAGGCCTCGAGCCCCAATGAGACGTCAGGCGCCACGTCTGCCTTGACCTTGGCCTCTGCCTCCGACCAGGCCTTCTCAAGATCGGCGAGGCTAACCTGGAGGCTGCCGAGATCGGTGGGGTCCGGCAACCACACGCTAGGCTCCCCAATCCAGCCCGGTCGATCGACGATCCTCGTCGTCAAGCTCGCCCATGCTCGCGCCACTCTCTGCCTGTACTGAATGAACCGCCAAAGCAGGGCGACGTTTGCGAGCACGGACACTCCCAGGGCCACCCAAAGCCAGAGCCCTGAGCCCGACGCGGCCGCGAGCACGGCGACCGCGGTAGGAGCCAACCCAAGGGCGACAAGTGACCCCCACAGGTTCAATGCCCCAGCCGCCCGGGTCAGGACGCCACGAAGCCCGGTGCGAATCGAAGCCCTGCTTGGCGTGACCATGCCCAGCCAGTCTAGTCGCAGGTGACCCTTGCGAAATTACCGTCGGCGGTGGGCGTCTTGCCGCTCAAATGGCGACCGAAATGCCTGCCCTGTCGTCATCTCCTGCCAGCTCCGGTGTAACTCGATTAGACGGGCGAGTGGGTTGGCGTAGTAGCGAACCCGCGAGACGGGCACGGTCATGGGATCGACCCGCGGGAAGGGCCAGCAGGTCGTGATCGAGGGACGGATCCAGACCCGCACCTGGGACGACGACCGGGGCCAGCTCTAATGTCAAGTTGACCCCAAGTTGCGGAGGACCGCGACAGCGAGGCCACCGCAAACGGTGCCTGAGGCTTCTGTCATCTTCTGCAACGCGTCACGGGACATTAGCTGGGGGCGCCCGATGCCCGCTCCCGGGTGGACAACGGCGGAGCACAGTCGGTGAACCGCGTACATGTTCAGACCGGGTACCGAAGTTGCCATGGTCCTCAGGTCCACGGGCGCCGGCGGTTCAGCGATCTGGTCCGCACTGATCTCCAATGACGCGGAGATGTCCTCCACAACTGAACCGCTCGACTGCCGGATCGCTCGGGAGGCCGAGGCCAGCAGTAGGAGGTCCCGCTTTCGCATGGACTCGATCCTGCTTGTCGCCGCGGCTGGGTCGACCACGGTGTACCCATCGGGACCCGCCTCGTGAGAGTCGCCCGCAATCCAGCCAACGCGGATGGCAGTCTCGGATAGAAGGCGTAGGTACTGCATCCCACCGAGGAGCTCGTCGCGAGCTATTGCGTTGTTGCCGTGGATGAAGGCGTACAGGGCGACGCGGCACTCGCTTCCGATGAACTGGCTGGCCTCGTCAAGCTGCCTTTCCCCGTGGTCCCTCGCGGCAACGAGCCTCTCTGCGGTCTCCTCGGTGCTGGACGGCATCCGTTGAGAATAGGCTGACGGCTGGCGCTCGCACCTCGCAGAAGCGGGCCCCCGACGCCGACGGCCCGCCCGACACGTGGCGATCGAACGTCTTCAGCCTCACCGGCAGGGGGATGCCCGACGGCGGGATGATCACGACGGCGACCGACCTCGCGCGCCTGGTCGATGCCCTCCTCGGCGGGAAGCTCCTCTCCC
>CAZVGO010000018.1:0-1569 GCA_964626755.1 uncultured Anaerolineaceae bacterium
TGGAGTTGACCCGGTTTGGTGGACACCCCATGGTTGGGGCGGAAAGGAGCGTCCACGATGCCGAAGAGTCATCGGCCGTACCCGCCGGAGTTCCGGCACCGGATCGTTGAGCTGGTGCGTAAAGGGCGGACACCTGAAGAACTGGCGCAGCAGTTCGAACCCTCGGCCCAGGCGATCCGGAACTGGGTGAAGCAGGCGGCGCTCGATGCGGGCCAGCGGAGGGACGGCCTCACGACGGAGGAGCGTGACGAGGTGCGTCGGCTCCGGCGAGAGGTCCGGCAGCTCCGCGAAGAGCGGGCGATCCTCTCAAA
Organism: uncultured Anaerolineaceae bacterium; assembly: GCA_964626755.1. Taxonomy (GTDB): domain Bacteria; phylum Chloroflexota; class Limnocylindria; order Limnocylindrales; family CSP1-4; genus JACDAV01. The sequence goes on from CAZVGO010000018.1 coordinate 312, forward strand.
AGCCGCGGCCTGGTTTGCGCGGGAGACCACCTCGAGCCCGTCCAAGGATTCGCGTTCGTGACCGCCCACCAGGCCGTCCATCGCGTGACCACCATGTGCCGGGTCCTGGGTGTCTCCCCCAGCGGGTACTATGCGTGGCGCAAGCGCCCGCTCTCGCCGCGCGCCCGGGCCGCTGTGGAACTGACCGCGCAGATCGAGGCCGTGCATCGTGACTCGCGCGGAACGTACGGCGCACCGCGGATCCATGCCGAGCTCGCCGCTCAGGGCATCCACATCGGCCGCAAGCGCGTCGCTCGCCTGATGCGGGCCGTAGGTCTCCAGGGAGTCAGCCGCCGGACGGTCCGTACGACGGTGCGCGATGAGACGACGCGGCCGGCGCCGGACCTCGTCGATCGCCAGTTCACCGCGGCCGGGCCCGATCGGCTGTGGGTCGCGGACATCACCTACGTCCCCACGTGGGCCGGCTTCCTGTATCTCGCCGTCGTGCTCGATGCGTGGAGCCGCCGCGTCATCGGCTGGGCCATGGCATCGCATCTGCGCACGGAGCTCGTCCTGGCCGCGCTCGACATGGCGCTCGCGCAGCGGCGGCCGACCGACGTGATTCATCACTCCGATCAAGGGTGTCAGTACACCTCGCTCGCCTTCGGTCGTCGATGTCGTGACGCCGGCGTCCGGCCGTCGATGGGCAGTGTGGGCGACGCCTACGACAACGCGATGTGCGAGAGCTTCTTCGCGACCCTCGAGTGCGAGTTGCTCGATCGCGAACGCTTCCGTACCCAGGCCGACGCGCGCCTCGCCGTGTTCGACTTCATCGAAGGCTGGTACAATCCCCAGCGCCGACACTCCGCGCTCGATTACCTGTCGCCCATGATTTACGAGCGGACCTCCGGGATCGGCGATCGCACAGTGACCTCAGGATCGACGATCGACCAGGGGGGTGCTATCTCAGTATCCCCCTCGGGGCCGGTGCAGTGACGATCTCGAAAGCGGTTCACCCTCCACCGAACCGGGGCAACTCCAGTTTCGCGGTCGGGCGACTCATGACGGGCGTGGGTCGCCCTGGAGCCGGGTGCGCCAGCTCCTGGGACCGCAGGTGAGGACGTGGGCATGGTGGAGTAGGCGGTCGAGCAGCGCCGCGACGGCGGCGGTGTCGCCCAGGAGCTTGCCCCAGTCTTCGACGGGACGATTCGACGTGATCAGCGTCGAGGCTTTTTCATAGCGGCGCATCACGATCTCCAGGAGGTCCTCGGCCGCGGTG
>CAZVGO010000019.1:0-16195 GCA_964626755.1 uncultured Anaerolineaceae bacterium
CACGCGAGCTGGGTTCAGAACGTCGTGAGACAGTTCGGTCTCTATCCGCCGTGGGCGTAGGGAACTTGAGAGGAGTTGCTCCTAGTACGAGAGGACCGGAGTGAACGAACCGCTGGTGTGCCAGTTGTCCCGCCAGGGGCATCGCTGGGTAGCTATGTTCGGTCGGGATAAGCGCTGAAAGCATCTAAGTGCGAAGCTCGCCTCGAGATGAGGTTCCCCACCGGGTCAACCGGGTAAGACCGCAGGGAGACTACCTGCTTAATAGGCCGCAGGTGGAAGTCCGGCGACGGATGTAGCTGAGCGGTACTAATGGTCGAGGGCTTGACCTCTTCAGCAACTGACCAGGGGTCAGTGGCTGGGGATCGTGGACGATCCCTGACGACTCCGAAATCGGAGATCTCGCCGAAGGCGCCCCGCGCCGAGCATCCTGCTCGCGCGAAGGTCGCAGCCGAAACACATCCAGACGCAGAGAATCCTGGTGACTCTAGCGGAGAGGCAACACCCGTTCCCATCCCGAACACGGAAGTTAAGCTCTCCAGCGCCGAAGATACTGAGAGGGTAGCCTTTCGGGAAAATAGGTCGTCGCCAGGATTTTTGCGTTTCCGACGGGTTCGCGAGTTCGGCGGTGGGCGGATGCAGCCGAAGGCGCCCGCGAGCACGCGAGCGAGCGGGCAACGCCCGGATGCGCCGTCTCGACGCCGAACCGCCTGACGAGGGGTGTGGCGGGTCGGCTATTCTCGCGTCGTGACCGTCGCGCCCGAGTCGCAGACTGCGGAAGCCAGCGGCCCGGTACTCACCGATATCGACCCGGCCGAGCAGGAGCGGACGTTCGGCCAGCTGGCGACCCGCCAGATCTGCCCGTTCCTCACGATCGACGGCGGCGGTTGGCGGAGCTCGAGCCCGTCGCGGGATCACCGCTGCGGCGCGGTCACACCACCGGTTCCCCTGGCCATCGACAAGCAACGCCGCCTGTGCCTGGCTGACGCCCATCTCGCGTGTGCGACATACATGGCGGCGACGGGATCGAGCCCCTCCGGCGAAATGGGCCTGGCCCGGGCCGCGATGGGTCGTCCGGGCGCTGCGGCGTCGCCGACCGTGACCCGCTGGTCCCTCGTCCGAACCGTCCCCGTTGTCCTCGACCGCGGCCGCGTCCCGGCTACGGTCGGAGCCATCGCCCGCGATCGGCGCGGCGGCCAGCTCCTTCTTGCGGCTCTCCTCGTCGCCGCGTTCGCTGCCGTGGCGATCGCGCGCCTGTCGGGGAGCGGCGGGCCGGCCGGCGTCGGAGCGGCCGGGTCGAGCGCACCGTCGGCCTCGCCGGCGGCGATCCTGCCACCGGCTTCGCCCACGCCCGCGCCGTCCCTCGTCCCGTCAGTCGCGCCTACAGATGTGCCATCGGAGGCGCCGACCCTGGGGCCGACGGCGGCACCGACGGCGGCACCGACGGTCGCCCCGACCGCGGCGCACCAGACGTACATCGTCAAGAGCGGCGATACCCTCGAACGGATCGCGAGGCGGTTCGGGACGACCGTGGACGCGATCGCGCAGTTGAACAACATTGCCCGCGAGGACTACGGCCGCCTGTCGATCGGCCAGAAGCTGCTCATCCCCTGAGTTCGCGGCGCCCTCAGCGCTGGCACCCGCGGCAGTACGACGTCACGAACCCGCCGGCCTTCACCTGGCTGATCCGCGTCCCGCAGCGGGGGCACGGCTGACCGCCCTTCAGGTGGACCGCGAGGAAGTCGCGCACCTGGTCCTCGAACGTCGGCGGCACGCGCCGGCGGAGGACCTCGATGGCCGTGGCGAGCGTCTCCCGCGTCGTACGGTACAGCTCGTCGACTTCCTCGTCCGCCAGGCTCGCCCGCTTGCGGAAGGGAAGGAGGCGGGCGGCGTGGAGGATCTCGTCGCTGTAGGCGTTCCCGATCCCCGCCACGAACGCCTGGTTGCGCAGCAGGTTCTTCAGCTCGCCCGGGTGGCGGCGGATCCGCGCCTGCCACGCCGCGAGCGTAAGGTCCGGATCGTCCGCGTCGGGTCCCTGCTCGCCGGCGCCCCGGCCCGGTACCGTCCGGTCGACGCCGGCAGGGAGCAGGTAGACCTTGCCCATCTGGGTCGGGTCGCGGTAGCGCACCTCGACCTCGGACCCCTCCGCCGGCAACCATCCGGCTCCGGCCGTCCATCGCGCGGCGTCGCGCGGGCGTCCTTTCCGCGGCCCGAAGGCGAGGATCACGGCGGTCTTCGTCGGGAGCCTGACGTCGGGCCGGGCGAGCTGGAACCGCCCGGTCAGCATCGGGTTGACGACGATCCGGTCCCGGTCGAGATCGAAATCGAGGAACTTGCCGCGCCGGTGGACCGCCGTCACGCGCTGTCCCTCGAGCGCGACAAGCTCGGCCGGCGTGCCGCGCACGGCGAGCGGTCCCGGGGCGGTGGCGGACTGGACCGGCCGGCCGGCGAGGGCCGCGTGGAAGGCCTCGGCCACGATCGTGAGGTCGGGGAGCTCGGGCAAAGTCGGGCGATTGTAGCCCGCAGAAACGGTGTGCTAGACTCTCCCGGCCCTAGCGGCAGGACAGCTGAAGAGCCCCGTTCACGCCACTCGCCACGAAGGAGCGGACCGCGGACCTGATCGCCACGGACCACTTGATCGTCCCGAACCGGCTTGAGCGTCGCTCAAGCCGTTCCTGATTCGGTGGGGCAAATCCAGGACAGGAGAAAGCCCACTTGACCGAAGAGAACCAGGGCGGGACCGCGCCGGAGCCGGGGGCGAGTGCCTCCGTCGCCGACAAGGCGTCCGAAGAAGCCGTCGCGGCGGTCGCCGTCGCCGACGAGCCCGCCGCAAGCCAGACGACCGACACCTCGAGCGAGCCGGCCGCATCGGCCGCGTTCGCCCCCGGCCCATCCGCGGTTGCCGACACACCCGCACCCGCGAGCCCGAACGGCAGGTCTGCCCGCGAGGCGGGCGACCCGGCTCCAGGCGGTAGCGCGCTGGCGTCCCCCGAGGCGACGACGACGAGCCCCGCCTCGGTCGAGGATGACTTCGCCGCCGCGCCGACGGCGAGCGACGAGGAGCCGGAGGAGCCGGAGGCGGCGCCGAAGCGCGAGCTCGGGCCGGAGCCGACGACGATGGAGGAGCTCCTCGCCGAGCAGGACTCGGACATCAAGAGCTTCAAGCACGGTGACGTCGTCGAGGGCAAGGTCGTCCGGATCGACAAGGACGAGATTCTCGTCGACATCGGTGCGAAGAGCGAAGGCGTCGTCAGCAATCGCGAGCTCTATGGCCGCAACGCGGAGAGCCAGCCGCAGCTGACGATCGGCGACGTCGTGCTCGTCTACGTCCTCCAGCCCGAGTCCCAGGAGGGCCACGTCGTCCTGTCGCTCCGACGCGCCGGCCTCGAACGCAAGTGGCGCTCGATGCAGGAGCAGTTCGAGGCAGGCGTGATCATCGAGGCGCCGGTCATCGACCATAACAAGGGCGGCCTGATCGTCGATTGCGGAATCCGCGGCTTCGTCCCGATCAGTCAGATCGTCGACTTCCCGCGCCGGCCGCAGAACGACCAGCCGCGCGACGCCGCCCAGGAGATCGCCGAGAAGCTCCAGCCCTTTGTCGGCCGGAAGCTCCGCCTGAAGATCCTCGAGGTCAACCGCAAGGCGAACCGCCTGATCCTCTCGGAGAAGGTCGCCTTGTACGAGGAGCGCCGGGAGAAGCGGGACGAGCTGTTCAGCAGTCTCCAGGTGGGCCAGAAGGTCACGGGCACCGTCCGCTCGATCGCCCCGTTCGGGGTGTTCATCGACCTCGGTGGCATCGACGGTCTCGTCCACAAGAGCGAGCTCTCGTGGAACAAGGTCAACAACCCCGAGGCCGGCTACAAGGTCGGCGATGAGGTCGAGGCCGAGGTCATCGACATCAACCACGAGCGTGGCCGGATCAGCCTGTCGATCCGCCGGCTCCAGCCGGACCCGTGGCACTCGACGGTGGCCGACTTCAACGTCGGCGATGTCATCGACGGTACGGTCACGAAGCTCGTCAACTTCGGCGCCTTCGTCCGCGTCCGCGACGGCCTCGAGGGCCTGATCCACATCAGCGAGCTGTCCCATCAGCGGGTCGCCCACCCGGGCGACGTCGTCCACGAGGGCCAGCAGTTGAAGCTCAAGATCATCTCGCTCGACTCTGAGCGACACCGCCTGGGCCTCAGCCTGAAGCAGGCCGAGGAGCCACCGGCCCGGCCTGCCCCCGAGGTCGGCGCACCCACCCCACCCAACACCGGCGGCGCACCCAGCGCGCCCGGTGCACCGCGCGCCGAGCGACGCCCCCGCCCGGAGCGTGGCTTCTCGATGGCCGACGCCGTCCAGGAGCCGGAGGGCGGGATCGACAACACGCTGGCGGCCGCCTTCGCCCAGGTCCGCGAGCAGGTCGCGGCATCGGAGGAGGCCCGCGCCAAGGTGAGCGACGACGACGACACCCCGGCAGCGGTACGCGAGGCGGAAGCGCCCGAGGCCGTGGCTGTCGCCGAGCCCACCGTGGCCGAGCCCGAGACCGAGGCGCCCGAAGCCGTCGCCGTGGCGGAGCCTGCTGTGGCCGAGCCCGAAGCACCCGCAGCGGCCGAGCCCGTCGCGGCCGAGACCGAGACCGAGGCTCCCGCCCCGGCTCCGAAGACGCGGTCCAGGGCGAGCAAGGCCTCGGCAGCTACCGGCGCAAAGGCCGAAGCGGCTCGCAAGGAGCCGGAAGCCGCCGCCGCGCCGGAGCCGCCGGCCGAGGGCGACAAGTCGACCGACGAAGCGCCAGGCTGACCCCAGCGGTCCCTCGCCCGGTCAAACTCTCGACGGCCCGCCAAACCGGCGGGCCGTTGTGAATCCTTCACCTAATCGGCGCCACGATGCACCAGCGCTGAGGTGATTCCTCGGTGACAATCGGCCCAACCGGGTTCCCCGCCACCGTCCCTCCATGTACTCTCGATGCCGGGCATCTCGACATCGCATCCGACCGGCGCACCGCGAGCGAATCAGCCTGTGACGGAAGGGCGCGAGGTCCTGCCTGGGACCGGTACATCCGGACCGGCGGTGCAGTACCGGGTGGTCGGTTGCGGAGCAGTGCGGTCGTGCTAGCATGGCCGCGGTTAACGTTCCTCACGCTGGGGAAAGGAACAAGCGTTCAATCTCGATGGACCGATTCGACAAGTTCACTGACCGCGCGCGCAAGGTCCTGACCCTCGCCCAGGACGAGGCGCAGCGGTTCAACCACAACTACATCGGCACGGAGCACCTGCTCCTGGGCCTCGTCCGCGAGGGCGAGGGAGTCGCCGCGCGCGTCCTCGAGAACATGAACGTCGAGCTGGCCAAGGTCCGGACGGCCGTCGAGTTCATCATCGGTCGCGGTGACCGGCCGGTCGTGGGCGAGGTCGGCCTGACCCCGCGCGCGAAGCGGGTCATCGAGCTCGCGATCGACGAGGCCCGCCGGCTGGGCCACAACTACATCGGCACGGAGCACCTGCTCCTCGGCCTCGTCCGCGAGGGCGAGGGGATCGCCGCCGGTGTCCTGGAATCCCTCGGGGTCAACCTCGACAAGGTCCGCCACGAGGTCATCCGGGTCCTGTCGCAGTCGTCGTCCGCGGGTCCCGCCCAGGAGACGAAGCGGGCGAGCAAGACACCGACCGTCGACCAGCTCGGGATCAACCTCACCGAAGCGGCCCGGGCCGGCAAGCTCGACCCCGTCATCGGGCGCGAGAAGGAGATCGAGCGGGTCATCCAGATCCTGTCCCGCCGGACGAAGAACAACCCGGCCCTCATCGGCGAGCCGGGCGTCGGCAAGACGGCGATCGCCGAGGGCCTCGCCCACCGGATCGTCAGCGGCGACGTGCCGGAGACGCTGCTCAACAAGCGCGTCCTGACCCTCGACATCGGGTCGCTCGTCGCCGGCACGAAGTACCGCGGCGAATTCGAGGAGCGCCTGAAGAAGATCATCGAGGAGCTCCGCAACACGAACGACGCTGTCCTGTTCATCGACGAGCTCCACACGCTCGTCGGGGCCGGCGCGGCCGAGGGCGCAATCGACGCCGCGAACATCCTCAAGCCGCCACTCGCGCGGGGCGAGCTCCAGTGCATCGGGGCCACGACCCTCGACGAGTACCGCAAGTACATCGAGCGCGACGCCGCTCTCGAGCGCCGCTTCCAGCCGGTCATGGTCGAAGAGCCCACGATGGAGCAGTCCGTCGAGATCCTGATGGGCATCCGCGAGCGCTACGAGCAGCACCACAAGGTGACGATCACCGACGACGCGGTAAAGGCCGCCGTGGACCTCTCGATCCGGTACATCACGGATCGGCACCTCCCCGACAAGGCGATCGACCTCATCGACGAATCGGCCAGTCGCGTGCGGCTCCGCCACGCATCCGCTCCGCCCGCGCTGCGCGACGCGCAGAAGGATCTCGAGCGGATCTCCAAGGAGAAGGACGCGGCGATCAACGCCCAGGAATATGAATCAGCCGCCACCCTGCGCGAGTCGGAGGCGACCGCGCGCGAGAAGGTCGAGCAGCTCCGGGGCGACTGGCAGTCGCAGATCTCGAGCGACCAGCCGACGGTCAACGAGGAAGAGATCGCCCAGGTCGTCGCGATGTGGACCGGCATCCCGGTCACCCGGATCTCCGAGCAGGAGTCGGAGCGGTTGCTGCACATGGAGGACGCGCTCCATGGCCGGGTCATCGGCCAGCAGGAGGCGATCTCGATCGTCTCGAAGGCCGTCCGGCGGGCAAGAGCCGGCCTCAAGGACCCGAAGCGCCCGATCGGCTCGTTCATCTTCCTCGGCCCCACCGGCGTCGGGAAGACCGAGCTCGCCAAGGCACTCGCCGAGTTCATGTTCGGCAGCGAGGACGCACTCATCAAGATCGACATGAGCGAGTTCATGGAGCGCCACAACGTCAGCCGGCTCGTCGGCGCCCCGCCCGGTTACGTCGGCTTCGACGAGGGCGGCCAGCTGACCGAGGCCGTTCGCCGGAAGAACTACGCCGTCGTGCTGCTCGACGAGGTCGAGAAGGCCCACCCGGAGGTCTTCAACATCCTCCTCCAGATCCTCGAGGACGGTCACCTCACGGACGCCAAAGGCCGCCGGGTCGACTTCCGGAACTCGATCATCGTCATGACCTCGAACCTCGGCGCGAAGCAGCTCCAGTCGAACGCCACGCTCGGCTTCCGGGCGATGGGCGACACGGACGCGGCCCGGGCCGAGACCTCGTACGAGATCATGAAGGAGAAGGTCCAGGCGGAGCTCAAGCAGAGCTTCCGGCCGGAGTTCCTCAACCGGATCGACGCCACCGTCGTGTTCCGCTCGCTGACCGTCGACGAGATCCGCCAGATCGTCGACCTCATGCTGGCCCGCGTCCGCGAGCAGCTCAAGGCGCAGCAGATGCAGCTCGAGGTCACCCAGGACGCGAAGGACCACCTGATCAAGCTGGGCTACGACCCGGCGTATGGCGCCCGGCCGCTCCGCCGCGTCATCCAGAACATGATCGAGGACGTCCTCGCCGAGCACCTCCTGCTCGGGAAGTACGAGCCCGGCACGACGGTCGTCGTCGACAAGGACCCCGAGGCCGGCCTCGACATCCGGGCCGCCGAGCCGAAGACGGCCGTCGAGGCGCGGTAAGAATCCTCGCGCCGATGGCTCGCAGGGGCGTCGCCTCGGCGCTCGGAGGGCGAGTGCCTATTTGCCAGGGAGGGTGCCGGCCCTCACGAGCTCGCTGATGGCGAAGACCCAGAGCCGATTCGTCTGCCAGTCGTGCGGTGACGCCTTCCTCAAGTGGGAGGGCCAATGCCGCACCTGCGGGACCTGGAACAGCCTCGTCGAGACTCTCGTCCGCGAGCCGTCGCGCTCGACCCGCGCCGCCGCCCGTGCCGCGACGACGGGGAGTGGATCCGCCCCGACGCCCCTGGCCGGGGTGACCGAGGCGGTCCTGCCGCGACTCCGGGTGGGGATCGGCGAGCTGGACCGCGTGCTCGGCGGCGGCCTCGTCCCGGGCTCGCTCGTCCTCGTCGGCGGTGAGCCCGGGATCGGCAAGTCGACGCTCCTCCTCCAGGCCGCGGCGGGCGTCACCGGACCGACCGGCTCGCGGGCGGTCCTCTACGCGACCGGTGAGGAATCGGCCGCCCAGGTCCGGCTTCGAGCCGCCCGGCTCGGCCTGCTCGACGGCCCGGCCGGCGCCGCCGTGTCGGTCCTCGCCGAGAGCGAAGTCGGCAGGATCGCGGAGCATGCCCGGGCCGCACGACCCGCGGCGCTCATCGTCGACTCGATCCAGACTGCCACGGTCGACGAGCTCGAGGGACCCGCCGGGAGCGTCGGCCAGGTCCGCGAGTCGGCCCTCCGGCTGATGGAGCTCGCGAAGGGGGAGGGGATCGCGGTCCTCCTCGTCGGCCACGTCACGAAGGATGGATCGATCGCGGGGCCGAAGACGCTCGAGCACGTCGTCGACGCGGTGCTGAACCTCGAGGGCGAACGGTACGCCTCGCTCCGGCTGCTCCGATCGACGAAGAACCGGTTCGGATCGATCGACGAGATCGGCGTGTTCGAGATGCGCGAAGCGGGCCTTGCCGAGGTCGCCGATCCCGGCCGGGCATTCCTCGTCGAGCATGACGCCCCGGCGCCCGGCAGCGTCGTCGCGCCGGTGCTCGAGGGGACGCGGCCGCTCCTCGTCGAGGTCCAGGCGCTGGTCTCGCCGGCGGCCTACGGCAACCCCGCCCGGCGCGCGAGCGGCCTCGACGCGAACCGGCTGGCGCTCCTCGTTGCCGTCCTCGGCCGGCGCGCGGGCGTGTCGCTCGGGAGCCATGACGTGTACGCCAACATCGCCGGCGGGCTCTCGGTCGCGGAGCCCGGGCTCGACCTCCCGCTCGCGCTCGCGCTTGCCTCGTCGCTCCGCGACCGCCCGGTCGCGACCGGGACCGTGGCGATCGGCGAGGTCGGGTTGCTCGGGGAGCTTCGCGCGGTGAGCGGCCTCGCGCGCCGCCTCCGCGAAGCGGCCCGCCTCGGCTACCGGCGGGCGATCGTCCCGCGCGCGGCCGCGCGGGATGCCGAGCTGCCGTCCGAGATCGAGCTCGTGCCGGTTGCCACGCTCCGCGAGGCGATCGAGCGGGCGCTCGGCCCCCGCGAGCGGGCACGGGACGAGGAGTCCGCCGCGGCCGTCCTCGTCGCGCCGACGAACGGCGGGGATTGACGGCGCGATGCTAGGCTGGCGCTCGGGTTGCCCCGGGCGCTGGAAGCCCGGTGGCCCCGACCGCTCGAGGCAACGACCGAGGCACGCGTGATCCTGTACATCCGGCTGCTCGGCGCCGCTCTCGGGGGCCTCCTCGGCGTCGTGCTCGCGATCTCACCCTGGCCACCCGCCAACCGCGGCATCTTCGACGACGCCCCGAACGCGCCGCTCCTGATCGGGATCTGGGTCGTCGCCTGGGTCGTGTTCGGGTACTCGCTGCTGCCGTACCTGACCGTCGTCCCCGCGATGTGGCTTTTCCGCAATGTCCAGGCGCTGTCGGTCGCCGAGTTCGTCACCGCGGTCGTCGGCCTCCTCCTGGGCCTGACCATGGGCGTGCTGATCGGGCTCCCGCTGTCGAACCTCGCCGAGCCTTGGGGGACCTGGTTGCCCGTCGCCGTGTCGGTCTTCCTCGGTCTCGGGATGATCGGCCTGACCGTGGCGAAACGGGCCGATCTTCTTCTCGCCGCGGAGGCGATCGGCCTGCTTCGACGACCGGAGGACCCGGCCGGCTCCCGGCCCCGGTCAGGCGAGCCCCACATCGTCGTCGACACGAGCGCGATCATCGACGGCCGGATCGCGGAGATCGTCGAATCGGGGTTCCTTTACGGGACCCTGCTCGTGCCCCGGTTCGTGCTCGAGGAGCTCCAGCACATCGCCGACAGCTCGGACACCCTCCGCCGCAACCGGGGCCGCCGCGGCCTCGAGATCCTCGCCCGGATGCAGAAGGACTCGCCGACCCCCATCGAGATCGTCGAAGAGGACGTCCCGAACGCCGGCGAGGTCGACGCCAAGCTCATCGCCCTTGCCAAGGGCCGCGGGCGGGCGATCCTGACGAACGACTTCAACCTCAACCGCGTCGCGGAGCTGCAGGGCATCCGGGTGCTGAACATCAACTCGCTCGCGAACGCCGTGAAGCCGGCCGTCCTGCCGGGCGAGGAGCTGCGTGTCCGGGTCATCCAGGAGGGCAAGGAGGCCGGCCAGGGAGTCGGCTTCCTGGATGACGGGACGATGATCGTCGTCGAGGGTGGCTCGCGGTTCATCGACCGCGACCTCGAGGTCTCGGTCACCCGTGTCCTGCAGACGGTTGCCGGGCGGATGATCTTCGCCCAGCCCCGGCTCGATTGAGCAGCTCGCCGTACGCCGACGCGATCGTCGTCGCCGCCGGGTCGTCGAGCCGGATGGGCGGCACAGACAAGCTCGATGCCCAGCTCGGCGGCCGGCCCGTCCTCTCGTGGTCGGTCGCGGCGGTCGCGGCCGCGCCGGAGGTCGGCCGGATCGTCGTCGTGGCCGCGCAGCCACGCCGGCTCGACATTGAGTCCGCACCTTGGCTGCCGGAGAAGGTCGTCGCGGTCGTGGCGGGCGGCGCCCGGCGCCAGGAGTCGGTCCATGCCGGGTTCGCCGCGCTCGCCGCGCTCGGCGCCCGTGGGCTGGCCCAACCGGACCGGGTCGTGCTCGTGCACGACGGCGCCCGCCCGCTCGCGACCAGCACGCTGGTGTCGGCAGTCGCCCGGGCGACCGCCGAGCACGGCGCCGCGATCCCGGTCCTGCCGGTGTCCGAGACGATCAAGCGCCTCGACGGCGACCTCGTCGGGGAGACGGTCGACCGCTCCGGCCTGGCCACGGCGCAGACACCGCAGGGCGTCCGGAGGGACCTCCTCGTGATCGCGTTCGAACGGTTCCCCGCCGCGGGCCCCGAGACCTGGACGGACGAGGCCGCGCTGCTGGAGGCCTGTAGAATCCCCGTTCATGCCATTCCCGGCGAACCCGACAATCTCAAGGTGACCGTGCCCGCCGATCTTGAGCGGGCCCGGGGCGCCGTGCTCGGCAGCGCCGCGGGGCGTCTTGGCTTCGGGCAGGACCGCCATCCGTTCGGGCCCGGCGAGCCGCTCGCGCTCGGCGGCCTCGAGTTCGCCGGAGCTCCGCGCCTGTACGGACACTCCGACGGCGACGTCGCGCTTCATGCCGTCGCGGACGCGCTCCTCGGGGCCGCCGGTCGAGGTGACCTGGGGAGGCTGTTTCCGGCGGACGCGCGGACGCCGCGGGGCATCGCCAGCGGGGAGCTCCTCGGCGAGGTCGTCCGCCGGCTCGCCGCGGACGGGCTCCGGCCGCTTCGGGTGGACCTGACGATCGTGGCGGCGCGCCCGCGCCTCGGCGATCGGCTGGACGAGATGCGGGACCGGGTGGCGTCGCTGCTCGGGATCCGCGCCGACGCCGTCAGCGTGAAAGCGGCGACGGGGAATCTCGACGGGCTCGAGGGTGCCGGGCGGGGGATCTCCGCCCAGGCGATCGCCGTCGTCGAGACGATCCGATGATCCGCCTGACCGACACGCTGACCGGCGCCACGCGACCGCTCGAGCCGCTCGAGCCCGGCCACGTCCGGATCTACAGCTGCGGCCCGACGGTCTACGGCCCGGCCCACGTCGGCAACTTCCGCTCGTTCCTGTTCGTCGACCTGCTCGTCCGCTATCTCCGCTATCGCGGGTTGCGGGTCACGTGGGTGATGAACGTGACGGACATCGACGACAAGATCATCCGCGGGGCCGCCGCGGCGGGGATCGCCACCGACGAGCTGGCCGAACGCTGGCTCGCGCGGTTTCTCGAGGACGCGGCCGCGCTCCGGATGACGGCCCCGGACGTCCTGCCGCGGGCGACCGGGCACATCGAGGCGATGGTCGACCTCATCGAAAAGCTCGTTGAGCGCGAACACGCCTACCGGACGGAGGACGGGTCGATCTTCTTCCGGATCGCGTCGTGGCCGGCGTACGGTCGCCTGGCGCGCCTCGATCCCGAGCAACTCCGGGTGGGGGAGCGGGTCGAGTCGGACGAGTACGCGAAGGACGACGTCCGCGACTTCGCGCTGTGGAAGGGCCCGAAGCCGGCCGAGCCGTCGTGGGACACGCGCATCGGCCCCGGGCGCCCGGGCTGGCACATCGAGTGCTCCGCGATGAGCATTCGACACCTGGGCCCGTCGTTCGACATTCACACCGGGGGAGTGGACCTCATTTTTCCCCATCACGAGGACGAGATCGCCCAGAGCGAGGCGGCGACGGGCCAGCCGTTCGTCCAGACGTGGCTGCATTGCGCGCACCTCCAGATGGGCGGCGCGAAGATGGCGAAGTCGACCGGCAACATCGCGCGCGTGAGCGACCTGCTCGAGGCGGGAGTCTCGCCCCGCGCCCTCCGCTATGCGCTCATCTCCGTCCATTACCGCCAGGCGATGAGCTACAGCGAGGAGTCGCTCGCCGCCGCGGCCGCCGCAGTGGAGCGGCTCGACGCGCTGATCGCGGCTCTCGGCGCCTACCGGGAGGACGGGCCGGGCGATGCGACCCTCGGCGACCTACTCGACGGCGCACGGGCGGCGTTCGAATCGGCCCTCGACGACGACCTCAACGTGTCTGCGGCGCTCGGCGCCCTGTTCGACCTCGTGCGGGAGATCAACCGTCGGATCGAGGCCCGTACTCTCGCAACCGCCGACACCCAGCGGGTCGTCGAGCTCCTCCGCGAGCTCGACGCGGTGCTCGGGGTGCTGCCCGACGCGGTCGAGGAGCTCGAGCCGGAGCTGGCCGCCCTCCTCGAGCGGCGGACGGCGGCGCGGGCCGCGCGCGACTGGGCCGCGTCGGACCGGCTCCGGGACGAGCTTGCCGGGCACGGAATCGCCGTCGAGGACACACGGGACGGCCAGCGCTGGCGGCGCGCGGTGGAGGCCGGCCGTGGCTGATCGGGACGATCGCGCGCCGCGCGGGCGAGGGCGGCCCGGGGGCCGCCCTGCCGGTCGCGGACCGGGCGCGGGTGGGCCCGGTGGCCGCGGGGGCCGACCCGGTGGCCGCGGGGGCGGGACGGGCGGCCCGGGGCGGCCCGGCGGTCGAGGCCCGGGCGGTCCACGCCGGGGTGGGCCCGGCGGCCCGGGACCGGGCGGACGGCCGCCCGACCGGGGAGACCGTCGGGGTTTCGGATTCCAGGGCGGGGACCGTCCCGAACACGACTTCGACGACCGGGACCGGGATCGGGGGCGGGGGCGGGGTGGCGCCCCGGGCGGCGGACCGAGGCCGTGGGAGCGCGACGACCGGCCGAGGCCGGGCCGGGACCGACCGTGGGAATCGGGTGGTGGGCGGCCGCCCGAGCGCGGCTACCGGCCGCGGTTCGAGGGGTCCCCGGACCGGGACCGCCCGAGGCGGTTCGAGAGCGGCCCACCGCGAGGCGGGTTCGATCGTCCCCGACCCCCGGGACCGGAAGGCGCGTCCGGTCGCGGACCGGGCGGCGCATTCCGTCCCCGGCCACGCGATTGGGGCGGCGCCCCCGATGGAGGCGCCCCCAGCCGCGGTTTCGACCGGGGCCGTCCGGGCGGGGACCGCCGGCCGCCCGCTCGCCCGCATCCGCGGGTCGACCGGCCCCGGCCGTGGGAGGACCGAACCGGACAGCCGGCGGGACGCGTCCAGGGCGCCGATCTGGCCGGCCTGCTCGGTCCGGACGAGGAGCTCGTTGCCGGCCGGCGACCGGTCGAGGAGGCATTCGTCGCCCGACGGGACGCTCACCGGCTGATCGTCGTCCCGCACCGCCGCCAGGCGCTCGAGCGGCTCGTCCTCCACGCGACGAGCCTGCGTATCCCTGTGGTGGAGGTCGAGGGCGGGACCCTCACCGCCCTCGCAGGCTTTGACGGCCACCAGGGAATCGCCATCGCCGTCGCCCTGCGGGCGTGGGCCACTCTCGACGACATCCTCGCCCGCGCGATCGAGCGGGCCGAGCCGCCGTTCGTCCTCGCCCTCGACTCCCTCGAGGACCCGCAGAACGTCGGCACGCTGCTCAGGAGCGCCGAGGCCGCCGGGGTCCACGGGGTGATCTTTCCGACCCATCGGCAGGCGCCGCTGAGCCCCGCCGCGGTCAAGGCCTCCGCCGGCGCGGTCGAGCACCTGCTGCTCGCCCCGGTCGACGATCTCGCGGCCGCGCTCGCCGACCTCCACGTCCGCGGACTGCGCGTCGTCGGGGCCGAGGCGGACGCGCCGCTGACCGCCCGCCAGTCGGACCTCCGGGGGCCGCTTGCGATCGTGGTCGGAAGCGAGGGCCAGGGCCTTGGGCCGGCCGTCCGCCGCCGGGCGGACCAGCTCATGCGGATCCCGATGCACGGCCAGATCGAGTCGCTCAACGCAGCCGTCGCCGGGTCAGTCCTGCTGTTCGAGGCCGTCGCCCAGCGCGACCCGGACGACCGTCGCGAGACCGCCCGGACGCCCGGGGTGGCTCGACCGCTTCCCGAGCCGCGCCGCGGTGCGGGCCCGCGGAAGGCTGCGATCGAGACGCTGACCGAACCGGCCGAACCGGCCGAGCCGAAGCCGAAGCCGACCAGGGCCCGCCGCGCGTCCGCCGCCACGACTCCGCAGGCGGCACCGGTGGAGGAAGGCGGGCTCCTCCCGGGCAGACCCGAGGTGCAACCCGACGAGCCGCCGAAGCCCGCGACGCGGACCAGGACCGGGCCGAAGGGAGGGGCCAGGACGGGGGCGAAGGCCGGAGGAAAGGCAGCCCCGAAGGCGAAGCCCGCCACTCGGGCGAAGCCCGGGACGCGCGCCAGGGCGGGGGCTGCCGCGAAGCCGCCGGCGAGCGCGAAGCCCGCCCGGCGCCGCACCCCCCGCGCTTGACCCATCGAGGCGTCGAGCCCTATCATTCCCGGGCGCCGAGGGGTCATCTGCGGTATGGCCCTGCGCCGCGCCGACGTAGCTCAATTGGTAGAGCAGCGGTTTTGTAAACCGCAGGTTCCGGGTTCGAGTCCCGTCGTCGGCTCCAGTGCAACATCTCGGGCGCCGGGTCCACCATGGGGCCGCAGTCTCGGTCCGGTGCCTTCACCAGTGGGTAGGTTGAGCAGGTGGTGAGCTCAGCTGGCTGTAGACCAGCCGCCTTCGGCTATGGGGGTTCGATTCCCTCCCTGCCCACCACTGAACCCGCGATAGGACCCGGGCCCACATAGCTCAGCTGGCAGAGCACTTCCTTGGTAAGGAAGAGGTCATCGGTTCAAGTCCGATTGTGGGCTCCACCCGGCGGCTTCGCGAGTCCCCGGTTCAACCCTTGCGGCGTAGCCGCGCCTGAATGATGGAGTGAGAACGGTCACGTGGCCAAGAAGAAGTTCGAGCGCACCAAGCCGCACGTGAACATCGGCACGATCGGCCACATCGACCACGGCAAGACGAGCCTGACCGCGGCGATCACCAAGTACCTCGCGCTGAAGGGCGAGGCGGAGTACCGCGCCTTCGATTCGATCGACAACGCGCCCGAGGAGCGCGAGCGCGGGATCACCATCGCGATCGCCCACGTCGAGTACGAGACCGACAACCGCCACTACGCCCACGTCGACTGCCCGGGGCACGCGGACTACATCAAGAACATGATCACCGGCGCAGCGCAGATGGACGGCGCGATCCTCGTCGTCGCCGCGACCGACGGCCCGATGCCCCAGACCCGCGAGCACATCCTGCTCGCCCGCCAGGTCGAGGTGCCGTACATCGTCGTCTTCCTCAACAAGGTCGACATGGTCGACGACGAGGAGCTGCTCGACCTCGTCGAGCTCGAGGTCCGCGAGCTGCTCTCCAAGTACGAGTTCCCGGGCGACGACCTGCCGGTCATCCGCGGCTCCGCGTTGAAGGCGCTCGAGGCGTCGGACAGCGTCGACGACCCGGCCTACGAGCCGATCCAGGCCCTGATGGACGCGGTCGATTCGTACATCCCGACCCCCGAGCGCGCCATCGACAAGCCGTTCCTCATGCCGGTCGAGGACGTGTTCGGCATCAAGGGCCGGGGCACCGTCGCCACGGGGCGCGTCGAGCGCGGCATTGTCAAGGTCGGCGAGGAGATCGAGATCGTCGGCGTCAAGGCCACGCGCAAGGTCGTCGTGACCGGCGTCGAGATGTTCAAGAAGCTGCTCGACGAGGGCCGCGCCGGCGACAACGTGGGCTGCCTGCTAAGGGGCATCGAGCGCGAGGACATCGAGC
>CAZVGO010000020.1:0-65401 GCA_964626755.1 uncultured Anaerolineaceae bacterium
GGCCGCGGCACTCCGCTCGAGCGGGCCGCGATCGGCCACGTCGCCCGCGACGAACGGCGCGTCCTCGAGCGTCGGCCCCACCCGACCGCTCAGCGGCGGCGACGCGAACCGCTCGCCGGGCATCGTCCCGGTCGGCCCGCCGTCCTCGGGGAGTCGGGTCGCGCTCTCGCGTCCCGGTCCGCCCCGCGTCTGGCGCCACCCGCCGGACTGCCCGGGTCGATAGCCGGCCCGAAACCCGGCGCGCTCCGTTTCCCGAAAGTTGCCCGACCGGTACGTCGCGTCACCCCGCCAGCCCGGCTCCGTCCGCCAGGTCGAGCCACCACCGACCAGGCCGGCGAACCGCTCGGCGCCGAGCTGCTCGCGGGGCGAGGGCCGTGGGCGACCCTGCGATCGATGAACACCTTCCTCGTCGCGCCAGCGCAGCTCGGGAGCCACGGGATCGCCGCGCAGCAGCGCGTCGACGGTGTCCGCGACGTCGGCATGGACCGCGACGCGCTCCCTGTCCTGGATCTCGACGATCGCGTCGAAGGTGGGCGGCGCCTTGCGCTCGAGGACGCTCTTCTGGGTCCGCCGCCGACGAGCCTCCTCGTCGCCCAGGGTCACGCTCTGGATCCCGCCGATCAGGTCGGACAGGGTCGGGTTGAGCATGAGGTTATCGAGGTTGTTGCCGTGGGCCGTGCCGATCAGCATCACGCCCCGCTCGGCGATCGTCCGGGCGGCCTGCGCCTCGAGCTCCGTCCCGATCTCGTCGATGACGATGACCTGGGGCATGTGGTTCTCGACTGCCTCGATCATCACCTCGTGCTGGAGCGACGGCGTGCGCACCTGCATCCGGCGGGCCTTGCCGATCGCCGGGTGCGGGATGTCCCCGTCGCCGGCGATCTCGTTCGAGGTGTCGACAACGACCACGCGCTTGCCGAGGTCGTCCGCGAGGACGCGGGCCGCCTCGCGCAGCATCGTCGTCTTGCCGATGCCCGGCCGGCCCATAATGAGGATCGACTTCCCGCCCTCGACGAAGTCGCCGATGATCTCGATCGTGCCGTAGACCGCCCGGCCGATCCGGCAGGTGAGGCCCACGATCTTGCCGTTCCGGTTACGGATCGCGCTGATCCGGTGGAGCGTCCGCTCGATCCCGGCCCGGTTGTCGTCCCCGAACGTGCCGATGTGCTCGACGACCCAGGCGATGTCCGATTCGTCGATCTCCCGCTCGAGCAGCGTCACCTCGCTGTTCGGAAAGCGGGCTTCCGGGCTGCGCCCGAGGTCGAGGACGACCTCGATCATCTCGACCCGATCCGGCAGGGCATGGATCGCGTCGACGATCTCCGGCGGCAGCGCGGCGAGCAGGACGTCGAGGTCGTCGGTCAGCTCGCGGCGGCCTTCATCGGGACTCACGGCAGCCCTCCACTAGCGGACGCCCGCCGGCACGAGTGCCGGCTCGGCGACGCGGACGAGCGTTTCCTTCATCAGCAGGGTGACGGTCGCGATCGCGGCGAAGCCCGCCTCCTCGAGCCGGCGATCGGTCGGGGCCTCGTAGGTCCGGACCGGCGCGATGACGCCATGGTCGTGACGATGATCCGCGCCGCGTTGCGTTCGCGCGGCGATGACACCCAGACCGTAACGGACGAGCGGCGAGCCGTCGACGCCCGGCCGCACGAGCACCTTCAGGTAGTGGGGCTGATCCTCCTTCGCCACGCCGACCTGGAGGAACCCGTCGAGCAGCGTTCCGTCCTTGCCGCCGTCGGGCGACTCCTGGACGAACCCTTCGACGTCGGCGAACCGGAGGATCGGCGCGAGGCTCGACCGGGGGACCCGCCACTGGTTGCCCTGCCGCTCCCAATCGGCGAGGCGAACGGCCTCGAGCCGCTGAACGGGCTGGGGCGTCACGGTCGCATACAGCCGGGCGATGGCGAGGGCGTCCACCGGGTTGGCCGCCCGGATCCCCTCGGCCGCCGCGTCCGTATCTGACACCGGCTCGGGAAGCGCGGCCTTCGAGGGTCGGAAGAGGACGATCTCGTCGCCGTACCGGGCGAAGCCCGCCTGCATGAACAGCTCGACGTTGCCGTCCGCGTCCGCGCAGGCCACGTGGAAGCGCGCCGCACCGCGCTTGGCGCCGTCGCGCAGGAGCTGCTGGACGAGCCGGAACCGGACGTCCCCGGCGTAGCCGTTTCCGACCGCGTCGAGCTCGACGATCGTCCACTCGTCGCGGAACGTCTCGCGCTCCACCCGGATGAGCCCGGCGAGGCGGCCCTGGTCCTCGTACACGAAGAGGAGGTCATGCGGACGGAACGCGCCGAGCGGGAGACGGAAGAGGCTGAACACGCCGATCGGTGGCCCACTCACCGGCAGACCGAGAGAACGCGTCCCCGCGCCGTCGCTCTGGGCCAGCCGGGACAGCTCGCCGAGCGCTGCAAGGTCCGTCAGGCGTGCGGCCCGGACCTTGCCGCTGATCCGGCCGGTGCGTTGCTCGGTCATCGGGCGGGCCTCACCCGGCGGGTCGGATGCGGGCGGCGGCCCGCGCCCTCGCCTGGATCGTCGTGCTCCGACGCCATCGTTGCCACGAGACGGTGGAACCGCGTCTCGCCGGCGAGCTCTGGGTGGAACGCCGTGGCGATGATGTTCCGCTCGCGGACCGCCACGACGCGGCCGTCATCGAGCCGGGCGAGGACATCCACGTTCGGGCCGATCCGGTCGACGAGCGGCGCCCGGATGAAGACGCCGTGGACGGGCTGCGCGCCGAGGACCGGGACCGAGATGTCGGCCTCGAACGAGTCGAGCTGCCGCCCGAAGGCATTGCGCTCGACGGTGACGTCGAGGAGCGGCAGGATCGGCGCCTCGCCGCCCGCGATCTCGCGGGCGAGGACGATCATCCCGGCGCACGTCCCGAACAGCGGGGCGCCCCGCTCGGCGAGGTCGAGGATCGGCCGGCCGAGGCCCCACCGGTCGATGAGGCGGCGCATCGTCGTCGATTCGCCGCCCGGCAGGATGAGGCCGCTGACGCCGTCGAGGTCGGCCGGCAGGCGCACGGGTACTCCCTCCACGCCGATCGCGTCGAGCGTATCGAGGTGCTCGCGAAAAGCCCCCTGCAGGGCAAGCACACCGATTCTCACGGAATGGCAACCTCACCGTCGTCTGGCACACGCTCTCCGAGGTCCAAGGCCGAGCCCCGCGAGGCCGTTGGCCCGAGGACTACCAACCGCGGACGGCCAGGCGCTCCTGCTCCGGGATCGCCTCGAGGGTCAGGCCGCGCATCGGCGCGCCGAGGCCCTTCGAGACCTCCGCGACGATCGACGGGTTGTCGAAGTGCGTCGTGGCCTGGACGATGGCGTTGGCCATTCGAGCGGGATCCTCGCTCTTGAAGATCCCCGAGCCGACGAACACGCCCTCCGCGCCGAGCTGCATGACGAGCGCCGCATCCGACGGGGTGGCGATCCCGCCGGCGACGAAGTTGACGACCGGCAGGCGGCCGTCGCGCGCGACTCCGCGGACGAGGTCGAGCGGCGCCTGGAGGTCCCTGGCCGCGACGAACAGCTCGTCCTCGCGCATCGACTGGAGACGGCGGATCTCTGCCAGCACGTCGCGAAGCTGGCGGACCGCCTCGACGATGTTGCCGGTCCCGGCCTCGCCCTTCGTGCGGATCATCGCTGCCCCCTCGGCAATCCGGCGGAGCGCCTCGCCGAGGTTCCGGCAGCCGCACACGAACGGGACCTTGAAGCCGTGCTTGTCGATGTGGTTCGCCTCGTCGGCCGGGGTGAGGACCTCGGACTCGTCGATGTAGTCGACGCCGATCGCCTCGAGGACCTGGGCCTCGACGAAGTGGCCGATCCGGGCCTTGGCCATGACCGGGACCGTCACGGCGTTCATGATCGACTCGACCATCGCCGGGTCGCTCATGCGGGCGACCCCCCCCGTGGCGCGGATGTCCGCCGGGACGCGCTCGAGCGCCATCACGGCAACGGCGCCGGCATCCTCGGCGATCTTCGCCTGGTCGGGCGTGACGACGTCCATGATGACGCCGCCCTTGAGCATCTGGGCAAGGCCCTTCTTGGTCGCCCAGGTCGACGTTTCGACGGTCATGGCGGGGCTGGCTCTCCGGTCATGCGCGGGGTCTGCCGGTCGGCTGGCCGCGGGGTCCTCGCCCGTTCGAGTCGGTCGGGCCGCCTCGCGCGGTTCGATTATCGCACGACCGTTCGGGACCGCCGGCCCGCCCTCCATTTGCCACGGTATGCACAGAAGGCTTACGGGACCGGATTTCGGCCACTTCGCCGCACGATTGAACCGACGCACACGGGTGCCCGAGCGTGGATGCGCCCTGTCGATCACCCAAATGGGCGGGAATCGCGTCGGATAAGCCTTCTCGGAATTCAGGTACCGGGGTCAGCGGCCGACGGTCCGGACGACCCCCGACATAAGCTTCGTCGCCCGGCGGGCCGCGGTCGGCGAGAGGCGGCTGAGCGCCTCCACGAGTTCGAGCACGTCGCCGTCGTCGAGGCCGCCCAGGAGGTGGACCAGCCGGAGGATCGTCGCGTCCGGAACCTGGCCCATCAGCCGCAGCCCGCGTTCGAGCTCGCGCGGCTCGAGCTGGGGCACGATCCCCACCGCCCGGTCGAACAGCCGGACGAACACGAGAAACGTCGTCAACCAGTCCCGCAGCGCGGCGACGTCGCGATCGGTCGGATGCTCTGCAGCCGCGGCGGCCGCCTCCCCCGCCGTGCGCTCGAGGACGGCGATGATCGGGTCGCCTTCGCGAACCTTGCGTTCGGCGATCACGCGCCCGAACCACTGCCAGTGGTCGCCGACCGCGTGGTACGCCGTGCCGGCGGGACCCCTTCGGCCGACCCGCCGCGGCTCCGGAACGCGCTCAACGATGCCCCAGGACTCGGCCTCGGCGAGGGCCAGGCTGGCGGCCCGGTGCGACAGGCCCAGGGCCTCGCGGACCTCACGCTCGGTCAGCGGCTCCTGGCGGGCCATGAGGTAGGCGTGGACCCGGGCGATCGCCGGCGCGACGCCCCAGGCGGCGCCCATCTCGCCCCACGCGTCGGCGAGGCGGAGGCGGATTGCCTCGGCGCGCTTCGAGGAGCGCGCACCGTTCTGAGGCAACTCGTGCGACTTGACAGAGGCTGGTGTCCTGACCATAACTTGCTATGTCAGAGTAGCACAAGGGCCCGCTGGCCGGGTCAGCCCTCGGTGACGACCAGCGCCTTGGTGACCGCCAGGATCAGCGGGTGGTTCGGGTCGATCTCGACCTCGCACGACGCGATCCGCTGCACGCCGGAGGGCGCTCCGAACTCGTAAATGATCTCCTGGCCGTCGAAGTTGACTGGGCACTCCCCGGTGAAGGGCTTGCTCTTCATCTGGGCGAAGTCGGTCGTGCGGACCGCGGCGTCGATTGCAGCCAGGGCGGCGGTCGGGACCGTGCCGAACTCCTTGACGACCGGCTTGACCGCGTGGATCCGGCCGTCGCGCTCGATGACGATTTGTGACTCGCACATCCCGGCTGGGCACTCGCCGCCGCGCGTGCTGACAGTGACGAGCGGTCCGCCGGCGGTGGGTACCGGCAGGACGTTGCACGCAGCCGTGACGACCGCGAAGAGCGCAAGACCGAGGAGCAGGATGGAGCGGCTGGGGGCCTTGTGCATGGCGCCACGACGACCGCCGCTCACGTCCGGTTCCATGCGTCAGGTTCCAGAGGCCGAACGCACGGCCTATCATCGGCCCGATGCCCGTCCTCAAGAGCCGGCTCGACCCCGCCAGCCCCGACGCCCGGGCGAACCGCGAGGCGATGGCCGCCCTCGTCGGCGACCTCCGGGAGCGGACGGACGCCGTCGCGGGTCGAGGCGCCGGCGGTGACGACCGCTCGATCGAGCGCCATCGCGAGCGCGGCAAGCTGCCGGTCCGCGAGCGGATCGACCGGTTGCTCGACCCGGGCACCGCATTCCTGGAGCTGAGCCCCCTCGCCGCCAACGGCCTGTACGACGACGACGCACCCGGCGCCGGGATCGTCACCGGGATCGGGCGAGTCGAGGAGACGACGTGCGTGATCGTCGCCAACGATGCGACCGTCAAGGGCGGCACGTACTACCCGATCACCGTGAAGAAGCACCTGCGCGCACAGGAGATCGCGCTCGAGAACCGGTTGCCGTGCATCTACCTCGTCGACAGCGGCGGCGCATTCCTGCCCCTCCAGGCCGACGTCTTTCCGGATCGCGAGCACTTCGGGCGGATCTTCTACAACCAGGCCCGCCTGTCATCGCTTGGCGTACCCCAGGTTGCCCTCGTCATGGGCAGTTGCACGGCCGGTGGGGCATACGTCCCGGCGATGAGCGACGAGACCGTCATCGTTCGCGGAACCGGAACGATCTTCCTCGGCGGACCGCCGCTCGTGAAGGCGGCGACCGGCGAGGATGTGACCGCCGAGGACCTCGGGGGCGCGGACGTCCATGCCCGCCTGAGCGGGGTCGTCGACCATGAGGCGCTCGACGACGAGCACGCGCTCGCGATCGGACGCTCGATCGTGCAAAACCTCAACAGGAAGCCGCCGAGTCCGCCCTGGGACCGCCGCCCGCCCGAGCCGCCCGCCATTGACCCGTGCGGCGAGGACGGCAACGCCCACCTCTACTCCGCCGTGCCGGCGGACCCGCGCCGCGGCGTCGGCGTCCGCGAGATCGTCGCCCGGCTCGTCGACGGCAGCCGCTTCCACGAGTTCAAGCCGCTTTACGGCGAGACGCTCGTGTGCGGCTTCGCCCACCTCGACGGCTGGCCGGTCGCGATCCTCGCCAACGACGGAATCCTGTTCAGCCAGTCGGCGCTCAAGGGCGCCCACTTCATCGAGCTGGCCGCCCAGCGGAAGATCCCGCTGGTCTTCCTCCAGAACATCACGGGCTTCATGGTCGGCCGCGAATACGAAGCCGGCGGAATCGCCAAGGACGGCGCGAAGCTCGTCACGGCGGTCGCCTGCGCGGAGGTTCCGAAGTTCACCGTGCTGATCGGCGGGTCGTTCGGCGCGGGAAACTACGCGATGGCCGGCCGCGCCTACCAGCCCCGCTTCCTGTGGTCGTGGCCAAACGCCCGAATCTCGGTGATGGGCGGCGCCCAGGCGGCCCGTGTGCTTTCGACGGTTCGGGGCGGCTTCGCCGACGAGGCCGAGCGTGACGCGTTCGAGGCTCCGATCCTCGAGACGTACGAGCGCGAGGGTTCGCCGTACTTCGCCACGGCCCGCCTGTGGGACGACGGGGTCATCGACCCACTCGACACCAGGCGCGTGCTCTCGCTCGGAATCGCGGCCTCCGTTCACGCGCCGATCCCGGAAACGAGGTTCGGCGTATTCCGCATGTGACATCGCCGTGCGCTGAGAGGCCCCACCGAGGAGGACCCGATGTTCAAGTTCTGGAGCGAGGTCCCCAGTCAGCAGATCAAGGAAGTCGCCGCCGATGTACTGACCGCCGGCTGGGTTGCCTTCTGGTCGATCTTCGCCTGGAACCTGTTCCTCTTCCTCGCAGCGTTCGCCGAGGCTGGTCGGATCCTCAGGCGCGGTGGCGATGGGATCGTGTCGGCGGGCGTTCAACTCGGCGACGCCGTGCGGGGCGCTCCGCTCGTCGGCGAGGGTGTCGCCGACATCGCGGTCAACGCCTTCGCCGGCGCCGGTGAGCCGTTCCGGTTCGTCGGCACGGAGCTCGAGCAGCTCCTGCTGATCATTGCGGCCCTCCTCGGCCTGCTCGTCGTCGCGGTCGCCCTCGTTCCGTGGGTGACGCGCTACGTCCCCTGGCGCATCGAGCGCCTGCGCCGGCTGCGCTCGGCACACAAGGCGATCCGCGTCCGGCCCAAGGTTTCGGACGAGGCGATTGCGAAGATCCTCGCGGGGCGGGCCGTGTACAACCTGACGTACGAGGAGCTCCTCCACCACTCGGACGATCCACTCGGGGACCTCGCGAGCGGCCGGTACGACCGGCTCGTCCGAGCCGAGCTCGAGGCGTCCGGCCTGCGGCCGAGGCGGCTTCGGGCGACCTGAAACCGCGCCCTCGACGCGCCTTCAGAACGGACTACGATGCCCGCGTGAGCGACGCGCTGCGCATCGAACGGACAGGCCCCGGCGGCACGGTCGCCCGCGTCACGCTCGCCCGGCCCGACGTCCACAACGCATTCGACGCGTCGCTGATCGCGGAGCTGCGGACCGCGTTCGCCGCGCTCGCGCGGGAATCTGCCGGGGAGCTGCGGGCGGTCGTCCTCGCCGGAGAGGGGCCGACATTCTGCGCCGGCGCCGACGTGTCCTGGATGCGGGCGGCGATGGCGCTCGACGTCGAGGGCAATGAGCAGGACGCGGCGGCGATGGCCGACATGTTCGAGGCCGTCGACACCTGTCCGGTGCCGGTCATCGCTCGCGTCCAGGGAGCGGCGCTCGGCGGCGGCGGCGGACTGTGCGCGGTTAGCGACCTCGTGATCGCCGAATCCGGCGCGCGCTTCGGGTTCACCGAGACACGCCTCGGCATCCTGCCCGCGGTGATCTCGCCGTTCGTCGTCGCGAAGATCGGCGAATCGCATGCACGGGCGCTCTTCCCCGGTGGCCGGCGGTTCGATGCCGTCCGCGCCCAGCGAATCGGGCTGGTCCACGAAGTCGTAGAGGGTGAGTCCGCGCTCGACGCAGCCGTCGACGCGGCGGTCGGAGACGTGCTCGCCGCCGGTCCAACGGCGGCCCGCGCGGCGAAGGCGATCGTCCGCGAAGTCCGTGGGCTGAGCCACGGCTCGGCGAAATGGCACACCGCGAGGGTGATCGCCCGTCAGCGGACCACCGAGGAGGCCCAGGAGGGCTTCCGCGCGTTCACCGAGAAGCGCCGTCCCGCCTGGGCACCCGAACCCGACAGCGACTGAGGCGCCCGGCGACGTGGACTGGCCCGCCCCCGGTATGCAGAGAAGGCCTATTCGACGGCATCTTCCCGTCGCCACGGCTCGATGACAACGCCCGATCCACGTCTCCACGCTCAGGCTGAGCGAGGGCAACGCCTTGGCGAGGTACCAACAGGCCGCAAACCAGCCGGATAAGCGTTCTTGTAATAACGCGACCGGCTGGCCCCGCGTCGAGTCGCTTGTCGTATGCGACAATCGCGCCAATCATGCCGGATGAGCTGAGCCCCAGCCAGGCCGCCAAGCACATCGGGGCGACGACCAGGTCCGTCCAGCGCTGGATCGTGACCGGTCGGCTGCCGGCCCGGCGCGTTGGCGGTCGCTGGCGTGTCGCGATTGGCGCGTTAGACGCGTTTGCGGCCGCCGAAACCCCGGATCGAGTGTCGCTGAGGGCTATCCGGACGCTCTTCATCGCGAATCGGGGCGAGATCGCCACGAGGATCCGGCGGACCGCGGACCGGCTCGGCATCCGGACGATCGTCCCTGCGACGGACGGTCCGGCTCCTCTCGACCTGCTGGACGGCGCGGCAGTCGTCGCCGCGGCCCGAGCCGCCGGCGCGGAAGCGCTCCACCCGGGGTTCGGCTTCCTCGCCGAAAACGCAGACTTTGCCGCGGCCGTCGAGGATGCAGGGATCCGCTGGGTCGGGCCGCCACCGTCGGCCATCCAGACGATGGGCGACAAAGCCGCCGCGCGGCGCCTCGCAGCCTCCCTCGGTGTGCCTGTCGTGCCCGGCTACGACGGCGCCGACCAGTCCGACGTCGCACTCGACACGGCTGCCGGCGAAATCGGCTTCCCAGTCCTTGTCAAGCCCGCGGCAGGCGGCGGCGGCAAGGGAATGCGGACCGTCCGCGAGCCCGCCGCGTTGTCCGGCGCGATCGCGTCGGCCCGTCGCGAGGCCCAGGCCGCGTTCGGGGACGAGCGCGTGATCCTCGAGCGCCTCGTCGAGGGACCGCGCCACGTCGAGGTCCAGGTGCTGTTCGACACGCACGGCGGCGGGGTCCACCTCGGCGAGCGGGACTGCTCGATCCAGCGGCGGCACCAGAAGGTCCTCGAGGAATCGCCCTCGCCCGCCGTCGACGAGCGCCTTCGCGGACGGCTGGCCGAAGCGGCGCTCAACCTGGCCCGCGCCGTCGGCTACGTGTCCGCGGGGACGTGCGAGTTCCTCGTGGACGACCGTGGCCGCTTCTTCTTCCTCGAGATGAACACCCGTCTCCAGGTGGAGCACCCGGTGACGGAGATGGTCACCGGGCGGGACCTCGTCGCCGACCAGCTCCGGATCGCGGGTGGGGAGCCGCTCGGGCTCGGCCAGGGCGACGTCGAGTGGCGCGGGCATGCTGTCGAGGTTCGGCTGTACGCCGAGGACGCGGAGGACGGGTTCCTGCCCGCGACCGGCCGGGTCGAGGCACTCCGCTGGCCGTCCGGCGAGGGGATCCGGGTCGACGCCGGGATCGAGGTGGGCACGGATGTCGGCGGGCGGTTCGACCCGATGCTCGCGAAGATCGTCGCCCACGGCACCGACCGCGCCCAGGCATTCGACCGGCTCACCACGGCGCTCGACGCGACCCTCGTGCTGGGCCTCGTGACGAACCTCCGGTTCCTCCGCTGGCTCGTTCGCCAGCCGGTCGTCCGCGACGGCGAGGCGCGGATCGACACGCTCGACCGGATCTGGCCGCCCGACGACTGGCCGGATCGGGCACGACCGCCGGAGGAGGCCTGGCGAACCGCCGCGGCCGCCCTTGCAGAACCGGCCGGGGAGGGACCAGCCGCCGATCCGTGGGCCGGCCCATGGCGCCTCAACGCCCCTCCCGCCGTCCGCGTCGCGACAGATGACGAGCAACGTGCCGTGGCCCTCGACCCGCCGGCCGAACCCGAGGCCGAGCCGGTGAGCATGCGGGCCGGCGACACAGTCCACGTCGACGTCGCGGGTCGGAGCGTCGCGTTCCGGCTCGCGCCCCCGCCGGACGTGGACCGAGCGGCGCGGGCCGCGGCCCGCGCCCACGGTGGCGGGCCGGCCGAGGTGTCCGCCCCGATGCCCGGATCGGTGATCGCCGTCCACGTCCACGTCGGGGCATCGGTCGAGGCCGGCGATCCGGTGGTCACGCTCGAGGCGATGAAGATGGAGCACGTGGTCGGGGCGCCGGTCGGCGGTCGGGTGAGCGAGATCTCGGCGGCGCCCGGGGACCAGGTCGCGCGCGGCCAGCCGCTCGCCACCGTCGAGCCATGACCGGGTACGCTCTGGTGCACCGCGAGGAGTGACCGTGCCGAAGTCAACCCCAACGACCGACCCGACCCGCGAGCAGCTGACGGACCAGTGGCGGGAGGCGCGCCGCCGCCGAGATGAGGCCGCGCTCGGCAGTGTCGCGCACCGGCGCGCTCTCGAGGAGATCGCCCGGGTCGAGGTCGAGATCGCCCGGATCGAGCGGGCGATGGACCCGCCGCGGGCCTGACGGCCACAGCCCAGCCCAGCGCCCGCTGACGATGGCCGAACGCGTCCGGATCTACGAGGTGGGACCGCGCGACGGCCTCCAGAACGAGCCGGCCCCGATCCCGACGGAGGCGAAGCTCCGCTATCTCGATCTCCTCGCGGCGGCAGGGCTCCGCGAGATCGAGGCCACGAGCTTCGTCGCGCCACGGGCGATCCCCCAGCTGGCCGACGCCGAGGAGCTCCTTCGCGCGCTCCGTCGCGTGGACGGCGTCCGCTATCCGGTCCTCGTCCCGAACGTCCGCGGCCTCGAGCGGGCCGAGGCCGCCGGGGCCGACGCGCTGGCCGTGTTCACGGCAACGACGGACGAGTTCACGAAGCGGAACATCGGCCAGTCCGTGGCAGAGTCGCTCGCCACGTTCGCGCCCGTCCTTGCCCGGGCGAGCGAGCTGGGCTGGTGGCGCCGCGGCTACGTCTCGACGGCGTTCGGCTGCCCCTACACCGGCCGGGTCGATCCGGCGACGGCCGTCGACGTCGGGGTCCGGCTCCTCGAGATCGGCGTCGAGGAGGTCTGCTTCGGCGACACGATCGGGGTCGGCGTGCCGTCCCAGGTCGGCGCGATCGCGTCGCTCGCCGCCGAGAGCGGCATCCCCCTGGACCGGATCGCCTTCCACTTCCACGACACCCGGGGGACCGCGCTCGCCAACGTCGTGGCCGGCCTCGTGGCCGGCGTTCGGTGCTTCGACTCATCGGCCGGCGGGACCGGCGGCTGTCCGTACGCTCCGGGCGCCGCCGGCAACCTCGCGACGGAGGACCTGGTCTATCTCCTCGACGGTCTGGGATACGACCACGGTGTTCGGCTCGCCGGGGTGCTCGAGGCGGCCAGGTTCATCGCCGCGACGCTTGGCCGGCCGCTCGCCACGAAGGTCGGCCAGGCCGGTGGCTGGGACCCGGCGACCGGCTCGGCCACAGGGCGATCCGGGCCTCCCCCGAGCTGATCGGGCCCACGCTCATCCCGACCGCCCTGCTGATACCATCCGCGCACGATGGACGGCGTTGTGCTCGTGCTGAACCAGAACTACGAGCCGCTCAACGTCTGCAACCTGCCCCGCGCCTTTCGCCTCGTCTTCGGGGAGAAGGCGGAAGTGATCGAGTACGACCACCAGGTGATCCGGACGCCGCGGACCGAGTACCGCGCGCCTTCGATCATCCGCATCCGTTACCACATCAAGCGGCCGCGGCCCCGGGTCAAGCTGACCCGCCGCGAGGTGTTTTCGCGCGACCGCCACACCTGCCAGTACTGTTCACGCCAGACCCACGACCTCACCCTCGACCACGTCGTGCCCCGTCATCGCGGCGGAGGACACACGTGGGAGAACCTCGTGACCGCGTGCAAGACATGCAACCACCGCAAGGGCGGCAAGACGCTCGACGAGGTCCGCCTGCGGCTGGTTCGACCGCCCTTCGAGCCGCGCAGCGACGTCTACTCGCTGTTCACTCCGTACCTCGCCGACGAGCGCAACGAAGCCTGGCGGACATACCTGTTCCTGGGCCGCAACTGAAGCCGGCCCGGCCGATGGACGGAGCTCCCGAGCCGCCCGCGGTCGCGACGATCGACCCCGGCTCCACGATCCCGCCGCCGGTCGTCGAGCTGCTCGAGGGTCTGTGGCGAGCGGGCTACGCCGGCTACGTCGTGGGCGGATCGCTCCGCGACGCGCTCCTCGGCCGGCCTGCCGCCGACTGGGACCTCGCCACGAACGCGCGCCCGGAGCAGACCATCGAGCTCTTCCCCGGGGCGGTCTACGAGAACCGGTTCGGGACGGTGGCCGTCCGGCGGGACGACGAGATCTACCAGATCACGACGTTTCGGTCCGACCACGACTACGCCGACTACCGGCGGCCCCACCGGATCGAGTTCGGCGATTCGATCGAGGTCGACCTCGCTCGCCGCGATTTCACCGTCAACGCGATGGCCTGGGGAGCACCCGCGCCCGGGGCCGGAGCGCCTCCGGAGCCCGGGCTCGTCGACCCATACGGCGGCCGGGCAGACGTGGCCGCACGGCTCATCCGCGCGGTCGGCGACCCGGCGAAGCGGCTCGAGGAGGATGCGCTCCGAATCGTCCGCGCCGTCCGGCTGGCATCGACCCTCGAGCTCGCCATCGAGCCGGCACTGCGGGCCGCGATCGAGGCCCGGGCAGAGCTCGTCCGCCACTTGTCCGGGGAACGGATCGCGGCCGAGCTCGACAAGATGCTGGCCTTGCCAAAGCCGTCTGGCGGGCTCCGGCTCCTGACCGAGACCGGCGTCCTCGACCATGTCGCGCCCGAGTTGGCCGCGCAGCGCGGGGTGTCCCAGAACAAGGTCGTCGGCGAGGACCTGTGGGACCACACCCTGCGCTCGGTCGACGCCGTGCCCGTGTCGCGTCCGGTCGTTCGGCTCGCGGCGCTCCTCCACGACCTGGGCAAGCCGGCGACTGCGGCGGGCGGCCACTTCTACGGCCACGACAAGGTTGGCGCGGAGCTCGCCGCGGCGTTCCTCGAGCGGCTGCGGTATCCGCGCGCCGTGACCGATCGCGTCGTCCTGCTCGTCCGCCACCACATGTTCACCTACGACGACGGCTGGAGTGACACGGCCGTCCGCCGCTTCATCAGCAAGATCGGCCGGCCCGCGCTCGACGAGCTGTTCGAGCTGCGCGCCGCGGACAACGTCGGGAGCGGCGTGCCTTCGGACGCCGCTGGCCTGGTGGATCTCCGGCGCCGGGTCGCCGAGCAGCTCGCGGCCGATGTCGCGCTGGACCGAGCCGGTCTCGTCGTCGACGGCGACGACCTCATCGCGGAGCTCGGCCTCCGGCCCGGGCCGACGATCGGCCGCGTCCTCGACGAGCTCGTCGAGCGGGTCATCGCCGATCCCGCGCTCAATGACCGGCCGACCCTCCTGCTGCTGGCCCGATCCTTCGTCGAGGTCGAGCCGTGATCGAGCTGATGCTCCAGGCCGAGCGGGCGCTTGCCGTGGGCCTCGTCGACCAGGCGGAGCGCCTGTACTGGCAGGCGGTCGAAGCCGATCGGCGGAACGCGATCGCGGTCGTGGGTCTCGCCCGCGTCGCCCTCGAACGGGGCGACAACCGTCTCGCCTACACGTTTGCCCAGGGCGCGCTCGCGATCGACCCCGAAAATGACGCGGCACGCCGCCTCGTCCAACGGTTGACGGAGGTGATCGCCTACCGGGGCGAGACGCTCCCACCCGAGCCCGAGGGACCACTCGTGTCGCCGTTCGGCGGGGAGAGCGCCATCCCGGGGGCCTCCCGGGACGAGGCCGGCCCCCCGCACGGCCCGCCCGCCCCGGAGCCGCCGGCCCCGGAGAGCCCGGCCCCCGAGGCCGGTGGACCGCCGAAGCGCAACACGGAGAGCCCCATCCGCCGCCTGCTCGGCCGTCGCCGCGGCTGACGCTCGGTCTGCCCCGGCTGCCCGGGCGTGTCAACATCACCCGGCGATGGAAGACAGGCAGGGGAGCTCATGCGGGTCCTGGTGACGGGCGGTGCGGGCTACGTCGGCTCCGTGTCGGTCGAGGCGCTCACGGCAGCGGGGCACGAGGTCGTCGTACTCGACGACCTGTCGACCGGTCATCGCGCGGCCGTGGCCGACGGCAGCCGGCTCGTCGCCGGGACGTACGGCGACCGTCAGGTCCTGACCGCCCTGCTGCGCGACGAGCGGATCGACGCGATCCTCCACTGCGCCGCCCGGTCGCTCGTTCAAGAGTCCATCCGCGACCCCGGCCGCTATTACCGGGACAACGTCGCTGGTGGAATCGAGCTGCTCGAAGCGGCCCGGGCCGCGGGCACGAACCGGATCGTCTTCAGCTCGACGGCGGCCGTGTACGGTGCACCCGAGTCGGCGCACGTGACCGAGGATGCGCCGCTCCGCCCGATCAACCCGTACGGCGAGACGAAGCGGACGTTCGAGGCGGCCCTCGGGTGGTACGCCGCGGCCTATGGGCTCCGGGCCGTCAGCCTGCGCTACTTCAACGTCGCCGGCGCGACCCAGCGCAACGGCGAGGTCCACGATCCCGAGACCCACCTCATCCCGAACGTGCTCGCGGCAACCGAGGGCGGGGACCCCGTGACGGTCTTCGGCGATGACTACCCGACCCCCGACGGGACGTGCATCCGCGACTACATCCATGTCGCCGACCTCGCCGACGGTCATGTCCGCGCCCTCGACGCGACGGCGCCCGGAGACGCGCGGACGGATCCGACGGCCGGTTCCGCGATGCTCGTCTGCAATCTCGGCAACGGTGGCGGGTTCAGCGTCCGGCAGGTCCTCGACGCGGCCGAGGCGCTCGTCGGCCGCCCTGTCCCGCACCGGATCGGACCGCGCCGGATGGGCGACCCGCCGATCCTGGTCGCCTCGGCCGCCCGGGCCGCCGAGGTCCTCGGCTGGCAGCCACAGCGGCCGTCGCTCGAGGAGATGATCGGGTCCGCCTGGGCATGGCGGCGAACCAACCCCGCCGGCTACGAGGACTGATCGCGATGGCCCGGGGACGGCTTCCGGGCGGCTGGACGATCGAGCGGGTCACGGAGGCCGCGAACGATCCCGAGGCGCGGCTGCTCGACCTCGAGCGCTCGGTCTGGCTGCGCGGCACCGGCGAGCCCGTCGAGCTCGAGCCCTCGGTCATCGTCGGCTTCGCCGGCGGCGTCTGCCTCGTCCGGGTGGAGGACGGCGCGTGGTACGCGGGGCGCCTCGACGAGGACGGCTCGATCCTGTGCTGGGAGTCGTTCGGCGACGACCTCGAGGCCGCGATCGACGCGGTCTGAGCCGCGCGGGCAGCTCGGCTAGCGGGGCTCGATCGGCGCCGACATCGGGGCGAGGCGCTCCGGCGGCGCGACGATGGTCACCTCGCCGGATCCGGCCCACCGATCGTCGACCGGGCGGATGAGCCACATCCCCACGAGCATCGTCACCAGCAGGCTCACGACGGCCAGCTGATAGGCTCCCACGCCGAGCGCGTCGAGGAACAGGAAGAGCGTTGCCCCGTAGAGCAGCTGGCCGATCACCTGGGAGCCCTTGCCGACGAGGCCGTACAGCCCGAAGAACTCGCCGAGCCTGGCGGGCGGCGAGAGGCGGACCATGAACACCCGATCGGCGACCTGGACGCCGCCGAGGCCGCTGCCGAGGATCGCGCCGGCGACGAGGAACATGACGAGGCCGACCGGGCCGGGGATTCCCAGTGAGACCGCCCCGAGGACGAGGCCCACCGCCCAGGACGTGAGGACGATCAGCAACGTGCGTCGTGGCCCCAGACGGTCGACGAGCCGGCCCCAGCCGAAGCTCGCGACGACGGCAACGACCGCGAGCCCCAGCAGGACGAGGAGCGCGTTCCTCTCGGTGAGACCCACGGCCTCCGTCGCCACGATCGTCATCACGACGATGATCGTGTTGACCGCGTCCGAGTAGAAGAACCGCCCGGCGAGGAACCGGAGCAGGCCGGGCACTTCGCGCGCGTGGCCGACGGTCGTCCGCAGCTGCGACCACGACGCGACGACGTCCCCGAGGGTGATTCGCGGTCCGGGCACAGCCGCCTCGCGGACGAACAGGAAGATCGGTATCGCAAACAGCGCGTACAGCACGGCGGCGACGAGGAAGCGGTCGTCGGTGCCGACGTTCAGTGCAAAGAGGAGGATCCCGACGACGATCGTCCCGCAGTAGCCGACTGCCACTCCGATTCCGGACAGTCGGCCGCGCGTCTCGGGCAGGCTCACGGTCTTGAGCGTGGCGTCGTAGTAGATCAGCGCGGCCTGGTAGGCGAAGTTCGCCACGATGAACAGCAGGAGCCCGAGGACGGCCCCGCTGAACCCGATGAGCGCCGTCGGCACGACGCAGAGGACCGTGAAGAACAGGAGGAACGGGAGCCGCCGGCCACCGCGATCGCTCAGCGCGCCGAGGATCGGGGAGACCAGGGCATTGAGTCCGACGCTGACCGCCACGGCAACGCTGAAGAACAGGTTGCCCTCCCGCGGCCCGAACCGGTCGGCATTGATGAGCCAGACGCCCATCGCGCTCGAGACGACGGCAAACGAGAAGATGGTGTTGGCGAAGTCGTACAGGGCCCACGACGCGGGCACGATCGCCCGACCCGAGGGCGTCAGCCCGCCCAGCCCGCGGGACCGCGGCCGGGACGCGACGCCGGGCGAACCGCTGCTCGTCACCGGCCGATCTTAGAGGCCGGTCGGCGGCCGGATGTACGATCGGCAGATGATCGACAATCCCGGCGAGCGCCGGACCTGGCGTCCCCAGGGCTTCGGCCGAAGGCAGCCGCGCCACGTCGACGACCCGCTCGTCGAACCGCTGTGGTCGGGCATCCGGGTCCTCGCCCATGTCGCGGGTACGAGCGTTGAGTTCGTCGACGGCGAGGGCGAGGCGCAGGCCTGGCCGGAGACGGCAGAAGCGCTCGCCGCGGCCGTCCAGGCCGACGCCGCCGTCCTCGATGGCTACCTCACGACCGAGGCCGCGGGCGACGGCGTCGGGGTCGTCGCCGCACCCGACCCGCAGCTCCCCACCCCCGCCGCTGTGACCCGACAGATGCTGCTGGGCGGCGGCGGCGGCCGCAACCGGCGCGCCGAGCTGATCGCGTCGATCGAAGCGAACGCCGAACCCACCCTGAAGCCTGATGACGACGTCGTATTCGTCGCGGTCGACCTGCTCATGCTCGACGACGAGGCGCTCCTCGACGTCCCGCTCCTCGAGCGAAAGCGGCTGCTCGACGCCGTCCTGCTCGAGAGTCCGCTCGTCCGGCGCGGCATCCACGTCCGCCAGCCGATCGGCGTCTGGCTCGGCACGTGGCGGAATCTCGGGTTCCGTGCCATCGCGTTCAAGGACGCCAACAGCCGCTACCGGCCGGGCACACCGAACGACGACTGGGTCACCACCCCGATCCCGCGTAACTGACACGCCCTCGGGGCGGGAATGGTACGGTGGGCTGGTGCCCTCGACCGCGCTCACCCCGGCCATCCGTGACGAGATCTCGCGGCTGGGTCGGGCCGACATCATGGTCGGCATCCCGAGCTTCAAGAACGCCGCGACGATCGGCTACGTCGTCCGGGCGGCGCAGGCGGGCCTCGTCCAGTACTTCCCGGACCTCAAGCCGGTCCTCGTCAACTCGGACGCCGGCTCCCCGGACGGCACGCAGCGTGTCGTCGTCGACACGGAGCCGCCCGACTACGTCGAGCAGATCCTCCTCGTTCGCCCCACGAACCGGCTCGACCGGGTCAGCCTGACGTACCCGGAGATTGACGGGACCGGCGGCAAGGGCGCCGCGCTTCGAACGATCTTCGAGATCGCAGCGGCGCTCGAGGTCCAGGCGCTCGTCGTCGTCGACTCCGACCTGCGCTCGATCGTGCCCGAATGGATCGAGCTCCTCGCCGGGCCGATCCTCAAGGGCGGCTACGACTTCGTCGCCCCGCTCTACGCCCGCTACAAGTACGACGGGACGATCACGAACACCGTCACCTATCCGCTCACCCGCGCCCTGTACGGCCACCGGATCCGCCAGCCGATCGGCGGCGACTTCGGGGTGTCCGGAGACCTCGTCCGCCACTACCTTGCCCAGGAGGACTGGACGGACGACGTCAGCAAGTTCGGGATCGACATCTGGATGACGACCTCGGCCCTGGCCGGCGGCTTCGCCGTGTGTCAGACCCGCCTCGGGGCGAAGATCCACGACCCGAAGGACCCCGGCTCGGACCTGGGCCCAATGTTCCGGCAGGTCGTCGGGACGATCCTGCGGCTGGCGATCCGTCATCCCGATCACTGGCTCAACATCCGGGGCAGTCACGACGTTCCGGCGTACGGATTCGAGCGGATCATCGACCCGCCCCCGCTCGAGGTGAACACCATCCGCCTGCTGACCGAGTTCCACCAGGGGTCGCTGACGCTGGCCGACCGCTGGCGAGAGATGTTCGCGCCCGCGAACGTCGAGACGCTCCTCGTCCTCGCCGAGGAGGCCGGCCAGCTCACGGATTCGGCGCGGGCGAAGCTCGGGCTGGGCGGCGACACTTCGTCGACGACCGCGACCACCGCGGAGATGGCCGATTCGCTCGCCGCATTTCACTTCCCGGATGACGTCTGGGCACGCCTGATCTACGACCTCGTCGTTGCCGCCCGGCGCGGCGACATCGCGATGGAGGTGATGGTCGCGGCGCTCGTGCCGGTCTATTTCGGTCGTGTGGGCAGCTTCGTCATCGAGAACCGCGCGGTCACGACGGACCAGGCGGAGGAGCGGGTGGAGCGCCAGGCCCGCGAGTTCGAGCTGCTGAAGCCGTACCTCGTGGAGCGCTGGCACCAGATCGATGCCGAGGTCCCGGCATGACCAGCCGCAGCCCGCTCCCCTCGCGGATTCTCATCCCCGTCGCCAACCCGATGACGGCGGAGGAGCTCATCCGGCTCGGGTCGGCGCTGCTCGAGAAGCGGACCGGCCAGCTGACCGCCCTCGGGATCGTGGAGGTGCCCGAAGGCATGCCCCTCTCGGAGGGCGCGACGCGAGCCCGCCACGCCCGCCGGCTCCTCCAGCGCGTCCTCGACTTTGCCCCGGAGGGGACGACGATCCAGCCGATTGTCCGGATCGGCCGCCACGCGGCGGAGGGGATCATCGAGGCGTCCGCCGAGCAGGAGGCGGACCTGATCATCTTCGGCTGGGGCGGCAAGCCGCCGGCCGGCCGCGATGGCAAGGGCGCGATGGTCTTTTCGACGACGATCGACGAGGTCGTACGCGACGCGCCATGCGACATCGCCGTCGTCAAGCAGCGCGGATCAGGCGAGATCCGCCGGGTGCTCGTCCCGGTCCGGGGCGGCCCGCACGCCGAGCTCGCGATCCGGTTTGCCGACGCGATCGCGCGTCGCCACGACGCCGTGGTCGTCGTCCTCCATCTCGTCCCGCCGGGGATCACCCGGGCCGTCCGTGCCCAGGCGGAGCACGCGCTCGCCTCGTTCGTCCGGCTGCACGTCGAAGGACGCACGGAGTCGCTCCTGCGCGAGGCGGTGAACGTCAGGAACGCGATCCTGCGCGAGGCAGAGCAGGCCGACCTCGTCGTGATGGGGGCATCGGCGCCGCCGGCCGGGCACGACGGTACGACCCACCTGTTCGGCGCGCTGCCGGAGGCCGTCGCCACCCGGGCCCGACCGACGGTCGTCGTCGTCAAGACCCGCGAATCGATCGGGCGACAGACGTTCGAGCAGCTCGCTCAGCGGGCAGAGACGCTGGCCGCCGCGGATCGGGCCGCGGAAGAGGCGCGGGCCGTCCCCGCCCGGGTCGAGCGCTGGTTCGGCGAATCGAACTTCCACCACCGGGAGTTCTCCGACCTGCGCCGCCTCGTCCAGCTCAAGGAGAAGCAAAACATCACGATCAGCCTCGTCCTGCCGGCGCTCGACGAGGAGGAGACGATCGGGCCGATCGTCCGGCGGGCGATGCGCGAGATGGTCGGCCGGGTGCCGCTCCTCGACGAGGTCCTCGTGATCGATTCGGCGTCGACGGACCGAACCCGCGAGATCGCCGAGGCCGAGGGCGCGCGTGTGGTCCAGCACCCGGACGTGCTCTCTCGCTACGGCTCGTTCCGGGGCAAGGGCGAGGCGCTCTGGAAGTCCGTGTTCGAGACGAGCGGTGACATCATCGTGTGGGCCGACACGGACGTCCGCAACTGGCACCCGAGGATGGTCTACGGGACTCTCGGACCGCTCCTTCACGAGCCCCGGCTCCAGTACGTCAAGGGCTACTACCAGCGCCCGATCGTCGAGGGCGGCGTGCTCAAGGAAGGCGGCGGGGGAAGGGTCACTGAGCTGGTCGCGCGGCCGTTGATCAACCTGTTCTACCCGGAGCTGTCGGGGCTCATTCAGCCCCTGTCCGGTGAGTACGCGGGGCGGCGCTCGCTGCTCGAGGCGATCCCGTTCTTCACCGGCTACGCGGTCGAGATCGGGCACCTCATCGACGTCGCGGAGCGGGTCGGGATCGAGGCCCTCGGGCAGGTCGACCTCGAGCGGCGGGTCCACCGGAACCAGGAGCTCGAGGGCCTCTCGCGAATGTCGTTCGTCATCCTCCAGGCGGTGATGAAGCGGCTCGAAGAGCGGCGCAAGGCGCGCCTCTTCGCGGAGCTCGGGTCGACGATGAAGCTGCCGCGCTCCGGCCGGGGACGGCTCTCGCTCGAGGTCATCGAGCTTGCCGACCAGGAGCGCCCGCCGATGATCCGGATTCCGGAGTACCTCGAGCGGAGGCAGCAGGCCGGCGCGACCGTTCAGGGTCTCGAACCGGTCCTTCGATGACCGGGCCGCCCGGCGGGCGGCTGACCGTCCTGTTCGCCCCCGATTCGTTCAAGGGCTCACTGACCTCCGTCGACGTGGCGACGGCCCTGCGGGATGGCTGGCGACGCGCTCGACCGGACGACGCCGTCCTCCTGGCGCCCCTCGCCGACGGCGGCGAGGGAACGCTCGTCGCGATCGAGGCCGCCGGCGGCTGGGAGTGGCGGACGACGAGGACGACTGATCCGATCGGGCGCCCGATCACCGCGCGTTGGCTGCGCTCCACCGACGGAACCGAGGCCGTTGTCGAACTCGCGGAGGCGTCGGGGTTGTCGCGTGTGCCGGTCTCCCAACGTCAGCCCCACATGGCCTCGACGTTCGGGACAGGAACAGTCGTCCGCACCGCTGTCGAGGCGGGCGTCGACCGGGTAATGCTGGGCATCGGGGGGAGCGCCACGACCGACGGTGGATACGGCCTGATCGGAGGGCTCGGGGCCGAGGTGCGCGACTGGCTCCGTCCGGTCGAAGAACTGCGGCCTCGATACGGCCGCGTCGACGTGATCGTCGCCTGTGACGTACAGAACCCGCTCCTCGGGTCCGACGGTGCAGCCGCGGTATACGGCCCGCAGAAGGGGGCGTCGAAGAAGGACGTCACCAAACTCGAGCGGCGGCTGGCCGAATGGGCCGAGCGCCTGGAGGCTGCGACCGGCCGCCGCGAGCGCGACACGCCAGGCGCCGGGGCTGCGGGCGGCGTTGGCTTCGGGCTGCTGGCGATCCGGGACGTGTTTCGGTCGTTTGCCCTCCGCCCGGGGATCGACCTCGTGATGGAGGCCGCCGGCTTTGACGACAAACTCGCCCGGGCGGATGTCGTCATCACCGGCGAGGGCCGGATCGACGCCCAGACGGCGTTCGGCAAGACGGCCCTCGGGGTCGCGCGGCGCGCGCACGCGCGCGGGGTCCCGTGCATCGCCGTGGGCGGTGGCGTGACCCCGGACGGCAGCGCCGCGCTCGATGGCCTCGCCGTCGCGGTGCCGGTCGTCGAGCAGGCGCAGACCGTTGAGGAAGCTATGGCCGCCGGCACCGCTCCGCTCAATCGCTGTGGCGAGCGACTCGCGCGATTGGTCAGTTTGACTAAGTCACTGGACTAAGTCATTCTGGCGGCATGGACACCGTCAACGTGCATGACGCAAAGACCCACCTCTCGCGGCTGCTCGAGAGAGTCCGGCGAGGCGAACGGATCGTCATCGCGAAGGCGGGCATTCCCGTGGCTGTCCTCGGGCCGATCGAGGACCTTCGCCGGGAGCCGCGGAGGCCCGGCAACGAGCCGATCGTCATCCACCCCAACTTCGACGACCCCTTACCTGAGTTCGACCCCGGTTACTTTCATCCAGAGGATCCGCTCCGGTCGGATCCTCGATGAGGATCCTCCTCGATACCAGCACGTTTCTGTGGTGGATAACCAATCTGGGTGCCGAGGTCTCTGACTCGGCCCGCTCGGCGATCGCCGATCCGGAGAACCTGGTTTTCGTGAGCGTCGCGTCGGCATGGGAGATCAGCATCAAGAGCGGCCGGGGGCGGCTTGCGATGCCGCAGCCGGTCGAGCAACACATGCCTGAGCTGATCATGAAGTACGAGTTCGGCGTACTCGGAATCGATCTGCGGCACGCGCTCAGGGCAGGCGCCCTGCCGGACCTCCATCGAGACCCGTTCGACCGGCTTCTCGTCGCCCAGGGCCAGCTCGAGGGCATGGTGATTGCCACCCCGGACGAGATCGTTCGGAAATACGACGTCGAGACCATCTGGTGACGACGGCCGGCGCCGCCCGCCGCCCGGCGACGAAGCGCCCGAAGCGGCCGCGCCGTCGCAAGCCGGATCCGATCAAGGCATGGATCCGCCGCCTGGGTCGGACCCGTCCGAACCTCGTCCGGGACGTCCTCGACGGCCTCATCTCGACCTACGGCCGCCCCGTCTGGGAACGCCGGCTCGACCCGACCAGCGAGCTGATCCTGACGATCCTCACTCAGAACAGCGCCGACACGAACGCCGAGAAGGCGTTCGAGGCACTCCGGCAAGCCTATCCGGGAGGGGGTGAGATCCAGGAGCCCAAGCTGGGTGCCGGCTGGGGCGGTCTCGGGCTCCCCCCCGGAGCGGCGCCCGACTGGGCGGCCGTGGAGGTGGCGGCCATACCCGAGCTGACGGACGTGATCCGCCCGGGCGGTCTGGCGAACCAGAAGGCGCCGCGCCTGCAGGCCGCGCTCCGGACGATCCGCGAAGAGCGGGGCGACTACTCCCTCGAGTTCCTCGGCGACCTGCCGGCGATCGAGGCGCGCGACTGGCTCACCCGGATCGACGGGATCGGCAAGAAGACGGCCTCGATCGTCCTGCTCTTCTGCTTCGGCATGCCGCTCATGCCGGTCGACCGGCACGTCGAGCGGGTCGTGAAACGGATCGGGCTCATCCCGCCGAAGGCGACGGCCGATGACGCCCACGAGCTGTTCCTCGCG
Source organism: uncultured Anaerolineaceae bacterium (assembly GCA_964626755.1). Lineage (GTDB taxonomy): Bacteria > Chloroflexota > Limnocylindria > Limnocylindrales > CSP1-4 > JACDAV01. The sequence goes on from CAZVGO010000020.1 coordinate 24,101, forward strand.
ATGCTCCAGCCGGACGCGGTGTACGAGGCCCACGTCAACCTGATCCAGCACGGCCGGAAGATCTGCCACGCGCGCAATCCCCAGCACGAGATCTGCCCGGTCGCGGCGCGCTGCCGGTTCGTCGACCCGAAGGCGCCCTGACCTCAGGCGGGCTTCGAACGGCGTCTTCCCGCTGCTATCCTCGACCCATGCTGAGCGGCGGACCGGCGGGTGCGTTCGGCGGCGCCGCCCGGATCCTCATCGTCGACGACGACCCGAACCTGCTCGTCCTCCTCGCCGATCAGCTCCGCGCCGACGGTTTCGAGACCGCCACGGCGCGCGACGGAGACGAGGCGCTGCGCCGGCTCCGAAGCGGCTGGCCGGACCTGCTGATCATCGACATGATGATGCCGCGAATGGACGGGCTCACCCTCGCCCGCGAGATCAAGAGCCAGGCGGACCTGCCGATCATCGTCCTCTCGGCGATCGACGCCGGTGACTCGAAGGCGGACCTCCTCGAGGAGGTCGCCGAGGACTACGTCACCAAGCCCTACCACTACCCGGAGCTGAGGGCGAGGATCAACCGGGTCCTCCGGCGACTGGGGGACAAGGTCCCGCGCAAGAGTCTCCGTCTCGGGCCGGCACTGACCCTCGACCTCCATCGCCGTGAGGCGACCGTTGGGGGGCAGGCGATCCAGCTCTCGCCGACCGAGTCCCGGCTCCTGTACGCGCTGGCGGCGAACCTGGGGCAGACCGTGACGACCGAGACGCTTCTCGCCCGGGGCTGGGCGGAGACCGAGGATGCCGACCCGTCCTACGTCTGGGTGACGATGCGGCGGCTCCGCCAGAAGGTGGAGAGCGACCCGAACCACCCGGTCCACCTCCTGACCGTACGCGGGATCGGCTACCGCCTCGTCGCGTCAGGTCCGCCGCCCGGCCCGGCTGCGCCCGCGGGCGAGAGCCCCGCCCAGGCCGCCGACGGGTGAGTCTGCGGTGAGCGATCGGACGATCGATCCAAAGGCCGACCTCGACGCCGACACGCTGGGTGAGTCGGTCGATGCCCCGCCCGAGCCGGAGCGGGTCGGGCCGCCGATCTCCTACCGGTCGCGCCTGACGCTCGGGCTCATCGCCGCGGCGATCCTGCCGCTCGCGGGCTTCGGGGTCTTCCTCCTCGCCGCCAGCACGATCCTGGGCCCGGGCGCCGACCCGACGACCGGACGGCTCCTGCTCTTTGCAATCGTCGTTGCGGCGCTCGTCGGCATCCTCATCGCGTATCTCCTGGCCGCGGACCTGACCGGCCCGCTCCGGGCCATCGCGGCGGCGGTCGACCGCGTCTCCGCCGGCGACCTGTCGGCAAGGATCTACGTGTCCGGCGACGACGAGGTGGCCCGGCTCGCCGACAGCCACAACCGCCTGGCGGGCGACCTCGAGCGCAGGAACCGGGAGCTCGGGCGGATCCTCGCGGCCATCGAGACCGCCTCGCCGCGGGACGGCGTCGACTGGCTCGTCGGGCGGGCAGCCGCGCATGCCAAGGCCGCGTTCGGGATGATCGACACGAGGATCCAGCTGGTCGACCCGCGAACCATCCCGGTCGAGGATGACGTCCCCGGCGACCCCCGGCCCATCCGCGCCGAGCTCCGAATCGCCGACGAGGAGCTCGGCGTGCTCATCGGCCACCTGCCAGCCACGCGCGCCTGGGAGCGAGGCGACCAGGACCTCCTCGAGCTGTTCGCGAGCGAGATCGCCGTCGCCATCCGGAACGCCCAGCTGTTCGCCACGGTCGAGGCCCAGAACGCCAAGCTCCTCGAGCTGGACGCGGTGAAGGACGACTTCCTCCGTGGGGTCAGCCACAACCTCCAGACGCCCCTGACGAGCATCCGCGCCTACGCTGAGCAGCTCGGCCGGGACCGGCCGGATCACCGGCTTGCGATCATCGGCGAGCAGGTCGACCGGCTGTCGCGGATGGTCCGCCAGCTCCTCACCGTCAGCCGCCTCGAGTCAGGTGCGCTCAAGCCCCGCGCGGAGGTGCTCGCGGTCGGGCCCCGGGTGCGCCGCGCCTGGGAGGCGCTCGGCGCCGGTGCCGTGCCGTTCCGGGTCGATGACGAATCCAACGGCTGGCTGGCAATCGCCGACTCGGACCACCTGGACCAGGTCCTCTGGGCCCTCCTTGACAACGCCGTCCGCTACGGCGGGGGCACCGAGGTCAGCTGCGAGGTCGCGCTGGCGAAGGATCGGCGGGTCCGCCTGACGATCCAGGACGGCGGTCCGGGCATCGGCGACGCGGACCGCGGCAGGATGTTCGGCCGCTTCGAGCGGGGCGCCACCCCGGGCACGGGCGAGGGCAGCGGGCTCGGGCTGTACGTGTCGCGCGAGCTGTGCCGGGCGATGGGCGGCGATCTCGTCCTCGAGCCGACCGGGGCTGGCCGGGGAGCCAGCTTCAGCGTCTACCTCCCGGGGGAGCCGCCCGAGGAGAACTGAGGCGGCCGGGCGGGCGGCCACCTTGCGTACGCACGTGGCCCGCAACGGGCAGGACCATCGGGGCGCGCCGGGGGCGCCATCTGGGCTATGCGCCCGCGCACCGTTTCAAGGCGGTGGGCAAGGTCGCGGACCGACTCTTCGAGTGTCCGAGTTCCGTACGTCGAGGTCCTCGTGCTCCATTCTGTCGCCCAGGTTTCGAAGCAGCGAGGAGCCAGCCTCCGTGGCCGCATCGGCAACCCGACGCGTCGCTGGCGACCGCAGGGGAGTCGCGGTCAGGCCACGACCGAGTTCGCCCTGGTCGCCACCCTCCTCTTCTTCCTCATGATGGCCATCGTCGACTTCGGGCACATGATCGCTCTCCACTCGGCGGCGGTGACCGCGAGCCGGGAGGGCGCCCGGTACGGATCGGCGGTTGGCGACAACGGCTCGGGCACGCTCCGGTACGTGGACTGCGCCGGGATCCGGCAGGCCGCCAACAACGTCATCGGTGGCCTCGTGAACCTGACCGCCGACCAGATCTCGATCAGCTACGACGACGGGTTGGGCACCGCCGTGACTGAGGCCTGCGCGCCCGACGGCGCCGGACCCGACGAATTCGAAATCGAGCGACTCGACCGGGTGGTCGTCGAGGTCACGCTGACGTACGAGCCCATCTCCCCGATCCGCATGTTCATGGGTCCCGTCACCGTCGTGTCCATCGACCGCCGCGCGATCGTGACGGAACAATGATGGCATCCCGGGCGAGCCGCCCACGGTTCGGCCGCAGAGGCCACGCCGGCCAGGCCCTGGTTGAATTCGCCCTCGTGCTCCCGCTCCTGCTCATCATGCTCATGGGCCTGATCGACGTGGGTCGAATCATCTTCACCTACATCGCCCTCGAGGACGCTGCCCAGGAGGGGACGATCTACATGGCCCACGAGCCGTCACCCGCCGCCGTCGTGATCGCGCGGGTGAAGTCGAGCTCCAACCATGCGGAAGTCATGAACGCAACCGTGCCGACACCCGTGTGCACGATCGCTCCGGCGCCCGGAATCGTGTCCGTAACGGCCTCCTATGAGCTGCCTCTCATCACACCGTTCGGGCGTGAGCTCTTCGGGGGAAGCTTTTCGATGAGCGCCACCTTCACTGGAACGAACTTCAAGGGGACCTGCTGATGGAACCGCGATCGGCCTGGGGCGCTCGCGCGCGCCAGGTGGCCAGCCTCGTCATCTCGAAGCGAGAGGGCGAGCGTGGGGCTGTCCTGGTCCTCGTCGCCCTGGGCTTCTTTGTCCTGTTCGGAGCGATCGGACTCGGCATCGACGGGGCTCGGATGTTCGAGGAGCGGCGGGCCGCCCAGGCCGCCGTCGATCACGCTGCCCTCGCGTCTGCGCACGCGCGCTGCCGCGGCAACAGCGACGCCGTGGCGGTCGCCGCCGGAAAAGCGATTGCGGCGGCCAACTTCTATGACGACGCATCGCCAACGATCAGCGTCGACATCACTGCCGTGGTCGGGCCGGAGAACACCTACCTGGCGCATATCGTCACCACGATCGAGGCCACCTTCGCGCGGGCGATCGGCTTCGACAACTTCACGATCGGAGTCGAGGCTACCGCGAGTGGCACCGGCTGCGACGACGGCGTCGACAGCCCGGGCGCGATCTACGCCGGCGGCTCCTGCCCCAGCGGCAAGTACGGGGTCGACGTCTCCGGATCCAACCAGGAGGTCTACGGCGGCGTCCACACGAACGACACGTCGAACGTGGGTGGGAGCGGCAACGACTTCAACGACGAAGCCTATCTCGGCGACTTCTACACCTACGTCGAAACGCATAACGGGGGCAGTGGCAACAGCTGGGAGGCGCCGGACTTCCCGGACCAGGTCCCGATGCCCAGCCCGGTCTGGGCAGGAGGCTGGGACCCGTCCGTCATCACCGGTGGGAGCGGCGTGCCCGCATTGGGTACGTTCCTCCGGGCGTACTACGATCTGGCTGACGCGAACGGTACGACCGCCTCAAATGACACCCTGTTCACCTCGAAGGTCACCTCGATCACGAAGAACGGCGTGTACTACACGACCCACGCAGATGGGTTCGACGTCAGCAGCGTCAGCGGCGGCGTGACCAACGTCGTGATGGTGGCGCCGAACGGGCCGATCAAGGTCTCCGTCTCGAGCGTCACTCTCAACCCGTTTGCCCACTCCGCCCTGCCTCGCCAGGGCATCCTGATGCTCTCGAACTACCAGCAGCCGAGCCAAATCGAGAAATGCGACAAGTACTCGATCGCGATCTCCGGTAGCAGCAGCACCTGGAACGGGGTCCTGTGGGCATCGGGCGGGCTGGTCGAGTTCTCCGGCTCGAGCAACTCCGCGGTCAATGGGTCGGCCGTCGGCTGGGCCGTCCGGCTGAACGGCTCGGACCTGGTCATTCGGCACAACGCGTCGGACTGGGACGACCAGCCCATGGTCCTGCTCCTGAAGTAGCAGGCGTCGCGCCGGCCCCGCCGATTAGCGGCGCTGAGGGGGCGCTCGTGAGCCTTCGGTGACCCTGGGCACCGGATCTTCGAACGCTGACGCACGCGACGGTACGATCGGATACCGACCGGTAGGGTGGTCCCTTGGTCGGCACCGCCCCACAGTCCCGAGCATGGCGCGTGTCAAACGCTACGCATGGCCTGTGAGGGGTGGCGGCGGCGGGACGAACAGGCAGCGAGGCCAGACGCTGGTGGAGTTCGCCCTCGTCATTCCGCTCTTCCTGCTGCTGTTCGTCGCCCTGCTCGAGTTCGCCATGGTCCTCAACGCGGTCATCTCGATCAACTTCGCGACCCGCGAGGCATCGTTGATCGGCGCCGAGGCCGGCAACGCGGCTGATGCCGACTGCGTGATCCTCAAGGCCGTCGAGACCTCGGTGGTCGCGCCGGCCGCCGCCAGCCAGATCACCGGCGTGCGGATCTTCCAGGCCAACCGCGCCGGAGCCGTGATCCCAGGGCGAGTGAACGCCTATGTCCGGACCGGCGAGACGGTGTGCACCTACGCGGACGGGTCGGTCGTGCGAGTTCCCTACTCCCGGGTCGGGGGCGTCGGCTACCCGGAAGCGTCCCGCTGCAACGTGCTCGCCGGCTGTGGCGGGTCCACGACCGTTGACCAGATCGGCGTGGAGGTCAGGTACTCGTACGAGTGGCGGACCCCGATGTACTCGCTCCTCGGCTGGTCGCGCGGTGGGTATGCCCTTATCAAGTCCAACACGATGCGGATGGAGCCAGTCCTGTGACCGCCCGACCGCGGCCCCGGGCTCCCGGACGTCGACACGGCGAACGCGGCCAGAGCCTCGTCGAGATGGCGCTCATGCTGCCGATCTTCCTGCTGATCCTGTTCGGGATGCTCGAGTTCGGGTTCGTCTTCTCGCACCACCTGACGCTGGAGTACGCGACGCGCGAGGGCGCCCGCCTCGGCGCCGCCCTCGGCAACGGGACGGACGACGCGCCCTGCAATGGGGTGAGCCCCGAGCCGGTCGACTGGCAGATCATGGCCGCCGTCCAGCGGGTCCTGACCTCACCGGGCTCGCAGGTCCCGCCTGCGAACATCGCCCACATCCGCATCTACAAGTCGACCTCGACCGGTGCCGAGACGCCCGGAATGGTGAACGTCTGGGTTCCGGGCGCCGGCCCCACGGTCGATGGCGAGCGGCTCCAGTTCACGCCCAGCGGCCCGACGGGCTGGAGCGCCTGCATCCGGAACAGTGGCTCGAACCCCGACTCGATCGGGGTCTCGCTCGTCTACCGGTATGACTACGTGACCCCGCTCGGGGCGCTCATGGGCATCACCGGGCCGGCCAGCCTGACGATCGGCGACCGAACCATCATGGCCCTCAATCCACCGGCAGGCTGACATGACCACGCGCGCCTCCGGAACGGACGCGGCAGGCCGTCGGCTCGGCCCGAGGGGCCAGGTTCTCGTGCTCTTCGCCCTCGGGATCTTCGTGCTGATGATGATGGTCTCGGTCGTCATCGACGTCAGCTGGCTGTGGGTCAATGCCCTGCGCATCCAGCGTGCCGCGGATGCCGCCGCGCTGGCGGGGGCCGTGACGCTTCCGAACGACCCGTCCCGAGGCTACACGCTGGCCCGGAACGAGGCGACGAAGAACGGCTACACCGGCGGGCCCGGCGTCACGGTCACGCCTGTCCAGGACCCGAAGAACCCGCGCCGGATGCACGTCACGATCACGGCGCCGGTCGACATGTTCTTCATGCGCCTCGTTGGCTTCAACCGGCTCCCGGTCACCCGCAAGGCCCGGGCGGAGTTCACGCTCCCGGTCCCGATGGGCAGCCCCCAGAACTACTACGGGGTCGGGCTCCTCAACCTGCCCACCAGGGAGACCCGAACGACCGTCGTCAACGACGATACGGGCTGGCGCGTCTCGTCCGTCCGGCCCAGCCCACCGGCCAATGGCGGGACGTGGAACAGCCCGGGCAATGCCGACGGCGCGGTCAACGCGTCGCACGCGACGACGGCGACGAACGGCGCAGCGCAGCAGTGGGCGAGCTTCGGCCTGCTCAGCGGGGCCGGCGGGATTCCCAACGACCCCAGCCTGATCATCGACGGGATCGAGGTCCGGGCGCGCGGCCTGATGACCGGGGCCGGCACGAACACCGGTTGCCAGATCGAGGCCGAGGTCTCGTGGGGCAACGGGGCGGGCGGGACGTGGTCGTCGCTCGTGCGGCTTCCCAGCCCGGCGCTCAGCACGACGAAGACGACCTACGTCATGGGTTCCGCTGCGACGACCGCGGACTGGGGACCCCGGGGCTGGTCGCGCGCTGACCTCAGTAACGCGAACTTCCGGGTCAGGTTCACCGCCGTGCGACCCGGCGGCTGCACCCGGACGACCGCCGTCGACACGCTCGAGGTCCGGGTCACCTATCGCACGTCGACGACGACGGTGATCGTCAACCCGCCCTCCCCGCAACCGGTCGTCGCTCCGGATGGCACCGTCCTCGCCCCGCAATATTTCTGGGGCGCGATGCAGAGCCAGGGCGCTCCCGCCGTCCAGGGCGACGCCCACATGACGGGTTACACGACGCGCAAGAGCGTCGCCAATCCAAAGTACGACCCGGACGAGTTCTACAACTATGGCGTGGAGTTTCCGGCCGGCTCGTCGAACGGCGAGGTCTGGATCTTCGATCCCGGGTTCTGCGACACGGGCAAGGACGCCACGAACAACAACCAGGGCACCGGTGAAAACTGGACGGTCGGCGCTCCGAACGGGAACGGCTCGGTTCGCCCGGCAAGCGCGTTCTACGAGCTCTACGACATGCGCAGCACGCCGTACGATCGGAGCGACGACGCGCTGATCGCCTCGTCCGGCAACACGTTCCGCCGCCTGTCGCTGTCGGACCCGTTCCTCAACGGTCGGAGTGATGCCGCGGGGAGCTGCGAGACCCTCGCCTGGCACAACAGCTGGTGGCAGCTCGCCTCGGGGCTGTCGGCCGGCACGTACCGGCTCCACACGACCTCGAGAATCCGGTCCGACACCGGTGACGACCAGACCGATACGACGGCCCTGAATGCATTCGCGGTCTGGTCGCAGGCCAGCGGGGGAACGCCGCGGGTCTACGGCCTCGGCGCGATGGAAGCCTACTTCCCGCTCCCCGCGGGCCGTGCCTCGACGTTCTATCTCGCCCAGATCGAGGCCGCCCACGCCGGCAAGTGGATGGACATCGACCTGTGGGACCCGGGCGACACAGGTAGCCTCGTCGCCGACCTCGAGATCCTCGTCCCGACGAGCGGCGGCTACTCCCCGGTGTCCTTCTACTACAACACGATCCAGGGCACGACGATGCCGTCCAGCTTCACCTGCGGCCCGTCCACGAGCTCGCCCCGGACAAGCATCCGGACGAGCAGCGGGGCGGGCGGGATCTACAACGGCTATTGGGTTCGGCTGTGCGTTCAGCTCCCGGACAATTACGCCGCCCCGACGCCGCCTGGGGAGACGGAAGGCGGCTGGTGGAAGATCCGGTACACGATGGGCGCGGGCTCCAACGCGAGCACGGACCTGACGACCTGGAAGGTCACCATCCGCGGGAACCCGGTTCACCTCGTCATCCCGTGAGTGAGCCACTAACGGTTCACGGTGGACGGCCGGCCGCCGAGAGCCGGCCGAGGGTCGACTCCGCTGCCGCGGCCGGGCATCGAGCGCTCGTCGCCGTCATCGTGCTGACCGGAGTGGTCCTCGTGTTCGCCGCCGGCATCGCGTTCTGGATGTACTGGCTGCAGGGTCGCTAACGACCTGATCTGCCGGCCCGACGAGCCCGGCGACGCGACGGCCCAGCACTCCGCAAACCCTCCGGCGACACCCCTGACGGCGCGCCTCACCGACCACGACCGGGACCATCGTCCTGGGCCCATCGTGGTGCGTTCTGTCACCACGGCTCACGTTCAGGCGTGGAGCGTGCTGCGACGTTGTAACGTCCCGGGCCCTTTTTGCCGGTACTTTCGTACTAGACGGCGAGTGGGACCTTCCGTAGTGTCGCCGAGTGCCCCCTCCCCGGGTGCCTGGCACGGCGCACTCACGGGGCGCAGACATCACAGCGTTGGAGGATGCAGTGAGGCCCCACAGTGTGGGCGCGGTCGTGTGTGCCACCGTGCTGGCAGTGAGCGCCGTTGGAGTCGCGCTCGCTGGCCCGTCGGCCACAGGCGTCGCGGCCAAGAACACCCCAGGCAACAACGGCACGGTCAAGATCCACGATGGCGCCGGCGAGCCCAGCTCGGAGCGCCGGAACGAGCCCAAGGTCTGCACGTTCCATCTCCACTTCTTCGGCGGCGACGACCAGCAGTCCGGGTCGTGGGAGATCCAGCGCTGGTCGCCCGGGCCCAAGGGCGCGGTCGTCCTGAGCGGCACGTACGACACCCGCGGTGACGGCGAGGACCGCGAGCCCGACGCGGGCGCCTACTCGCTGCCGAACGGCCACTACAAGCTGTTCTGGGACGGCGACACCGGGAAGCACGATAAGCACAAGGTCTTCTGGGTCAAGTGCGCCCAGGCGAGCCATTCGCCCAGCACGAGCCCGTCGCACAGCAAGTCTCCGAAGCCGTCGCACTCGGCCAGCGCGAGCCCGAGCAAGTCTCCGAAGCCGTCGCACTCGGCCAGCGCGAGCCCGAGCAAGTCTCCGAAGCCCTCGCACTCGGCCAGCGCGAGCCCGAGCAAGTCCCCGAAGCCCTCGCACAGCAAGTCGCCCAGGCCATCGCACTCGGCGAGCCCGAGCCCGACCGGGTCCGTCCTGCCGACGGCGAGCGCCTCGGCCAGCCCGAGCAAGTCCCCGAAGCCCTCGCACACGGCGAGCCCGAGCCCGACCGGGTCCGTCCTGCCGACGGCGAGCGCCTCGGCCAGCCCGAGCAAGTCCCCGAAGCCATCGCACTCGGCGAGCCCGAGCCCGACCGGGTCCGTCCTGCCGACGGCGAGCGCCTCGGCCAGCCCGAGCAAGTCCCCGAAGCCCTCGCACACGGCGAGCGCGAGCCCGAGCGGCAGTCCGAGCGCGAGCCCGAGCGGCGGTCCGAGCGCGAGCCCATCCGGGACAGTTCTCCCGACAGCGAGCGTTTCGGCCAGCCCGAGCGGCGTCCCAAGCCCGTCGCAAACGGGTCAGCCCTCGCCGACTGCCAGCCCGTCACCGACGGGAACCAGCGGCGGTGAGACCGGAACGCCGCTGCCCACGGAAGGCGGCGCCACCGAGTCGCCCGACACCACTCTTCCGCCCACCAATGCCCTCGAGCCCCAGGCCCAGCCCGGTGGCAACCTCCCGGCCGTCCTCCTGGTCCTCCTGGCCATCGGGTCGATCGCGATCGGTGCCACCGTCCTTCGGCCAAGGCCCATCCGAACCCGGCGCTAACCGCCGGCCACCCAGCTCCCGGCACGGCCCGGGCCCCGCGAGGGGCCCGGGCCGTTCGGTTTCGGTTGGCTCAGCCGGCTTTTCCCTCGTTAGCCTTCGCCGCCGGGCATCAGGTTGGCGGGAACCTCGGGGCCCTCCTCGCCGATGAGACCCACTTCGCCGCCCGGCGCGATGGCGAACGTCCAGCGGTGGCGGTTGATGCAGCCGGCCGGACAGTCGCCCCAGCCGATGGTGAATACGACCTGGTAGCCGCCCTCGACGGCCGTCGCCTCGGACCAGCAGCAGGCGCCGATGAGCTCCGGATCGAGCGGGCCGAGGCCGGCGAACTCCGGGTACTCGGCCTGCACGCGGGCTGTGGCTGCCTCGGGTGACGTGACCACGGGACCGCTCGGCGAAGGCGAAGGCGATGACGCTGCCGGCCCACCGGCCGCCGAGCAGGCGGCCAGGACGAGCACGAGGGTCAGGAGCGAGGCTGGGCGCGTGGCTTTCACGGCGTGATGATGCGCCAGGTGGCGCCCGGGTTCCCTGCTACCCTGCCGCCGATGCCCGCCCCGACTCGTTCCGACGCGTGGAATCTCCTGTGCGAGTGGACCGCGGGTGACGCCCTGCGCAAGCACGCTCTCGCCGTCGAGGCGGCCGTCGGCTGGTACGGCGAGCAGCGCTTCGGGATCCGTGAGCCGGAGCTCGAAACCTGGCGAGCCGCGGGCCTCCTCCACGACTTCGACTACGAGCGATACCCGGACACCCACCCGGTCCGGGGCGCCGAGGAGCTCCGCCGGCTGGGCTACCCGGACGAGGTCGTCGAAGCGGTCCTCGGCCACGGCGATCACACCGGGGTGCCGCGGACTTCGCTCCTGGCGAAGACCGTCTACGCGTGCGACGAGATGACCGGGTTCGTGATCGCCGTCGCCTACGTCCGACCGAACCGGAGCCTCGACGAGGTCGACGTCCGATCGGTCACGAAGAAGCTGCGAGACAAGGGATTCGCCAGGCAGGTCGATCGGGACCAGGTCGTGAAGGGGGCCGACGAGTTGGGAGTCCCGTTCGACGAGCACGTGATGAACGTCGTCGAGGGCCTCAAGACGGTCCGCGGTGTCCTCGGGCTCTAAGGCAGGGACCCCGAGCGACCAGCCGCGGGTCTAGTCAGCCCGGATCGGAATCTCGGCGGGCGCGGTCCTCGATCTCCCAGGCGTGATCGAGCACGTGCCAGGCGGTCCGCCGGACGAAATAGCGGGCGTTCCAAGGCTTGCCGACCCCGCTCGGCTCGGGGAGCGGCTTTCCGCTCGCCTTCGTCGCAAGGACGTCGAGAATCGCCGCCCGACGGCGGGCCGCGGCATCACCTCTGCCGCGCTCGATCACGGAGCGTTTGGCTCCGAACTGGACGAGGTACGCCTCCTCCGCCTCGCGGACGTGGCTGACGATCTTGTCGAGGTCGCGACCCCCACCGCGGGGCCCCTTCCGCAGCTCGACACCCTCGGCCGCCCTCACCGCGGCGTCGAACGCGACCCACGAGCCGTCGAGGATGGCCGCCAGGCGCTCCCGCTCGGCCCGGCCGATCGGCCGGTCATCCTCCTCGGGCCACCGGCCCGGGACACCGAAGTCCGTCCCGGTGCCACCCTTGAGCCGGTGGACGACCTCGAGCTGGGAGGGGTCGCTCGGAGCGACGAACGGCGGCACCGCCGTCCGGACGGCGGCCGCGTAGCGGGGACCAGCCGCCACGAGCGCCGCCAGCGCCTCGTCCGGGCCGCGTCCGCTACGGGCCCATCCGGGCCAGTCCAGGGCCGCCGCGAAGACCTTCTTGTCGCCGCTCTCGAGATAGACCGGAACGCTGTGAGCCATGGAGCTGACCACCTCGCCTGCGCGGGTCGGGGGACTTCCTGCTGCCCCAGGCAACCGGTCCGTACGGTGGCGGCCCGGATAGAACGATCGTACGGTCAGCTTGGACATGTGCGCCTTGCTGCCGGTCCCCGGGGTCAAAATCGGGGAGTCCCAATCACCGAGGGCGTACTTCCGGGACGGGTCGTTGCCGCCACCGGAGTCGATGCGCCGAAAGCTGCTGATCCGCGGCGGGGCCGTCACGGCCATCGCCGTCACCGCGGCCTACCTCGTCTGGCGGCTCACTGGCACGATCAACCTCGCGTGGTGGTGGGTCGCCATCCCGCTGTACGTCGTCGAGCTCCACAACGCCTTCGGCCTGGTCCTCTACACGGTCGGCTTGTGGAGCCTGGACTCCGACCCGTACCCGCCGCCCGTCCGCCTCCGACCACCCAGCGTGGCCGTCCTCATCCCGACCTACAACGAGCCTGTCGAGGTCCTTCTGCCCACGATTGCCGCCGCGGTCGCCCTCCAGCCGGCCCACGAGACGTGGGTACTCGACGACGGGCACCGTGAGGAGATCGCCCGTCTTGCCGCGCGCCTCGGCGCGGGCTACCTGACGCGCCCCGACAACCGCGATGCGAAGGCCGGCAACCTGAACCACGCACTGTCGGTTGTCGACCGGGAGATCGTCGGCGTGCTCGACGCCGATCACGTTCCCTCGGCGACGTTCCTGACCGCCCTCCTGCCCTATTTCGACGACGAGCGGATCGCGTTCGTCCAGTCGCCCCAGGACTTCTACAACCTGGAATCGTTCGAGCACGAGTCCCGGGGACGGGGCGACATCTTCAACGAGGAGTCTGTCTTCTACCGGGTAATCGCCCCGGCCAAGAGCCGCTGGTCCGCGCCCTTCTGGTGCGGCACCGGCGCCCTGGTCAGGGTCGCGGCGCTCCGTTCCGTGGGTGGCGTGAGCACCGACAGCGTGACCGAGGACATCCACACCACGATCAGGATGTACCGCGCCGGCTGGAAGGGCGCCTACCACAACGAGGTGGTCGCCCGCGGCCTCGCGCCGGATGACGCCGCCTCGTACATGCTCCAGCGGAACCGCTGGGCGCTCGGGGCCATGCAGGTCCTGCGACGTGAGAACCCGCTGTTCGGGCCGGGTCTGTCGATGGCCCAGCGGGTCGCGTTCCTGACTACCCTGTTTGGCTGGTTCGACTCGTGGCGGACGCTCGCCTATATCGTGATCCCGCTCGTCGTCGTCGCGACCGGGGCGGTGCCCATCAGCGCGCCGGGGGAGGTGTTCGCTCCCTTCTTCCTGCTCACGCTGGGGCTGCAGTTCGTGGCGCTTCGCCTGCTCGCTCGCGGCCACTACCCGCCTATCCTGTCCGTGCTGTTCGAGTTCCTCCGGATGCCGGCCGTGGTACCCGCCACGCTCGCGATCTTCCGCCCTCGGGCGACCGCCACGTTCCGGGTCACGCCGAAGGGCCGAACCACTCGAGGCCTGTCTCGGGTGGAGCCCCCCCGCCTCCTGACGATCCCGGCCGCTGCCACGGCCGTCGGCCTCGCGTGGTTCGCCGCGACGCTTTTCGGCTTCACTCCGGTCATCTACTCGGTTCCCTGGGCGGCGATCGGCGCGGCTCTCTTCATGTCGGTCAACCTCGCCCTGTTGCTCGCGGCGATCGGCCGGGTCCGGTCGAGCCGATTCGCCGGCAACCGCCGGGCCAGCGTCCGCCTGTCGTTCGTGGGCCCCGCCCGAGTCGACGGCCGGCCGGTCAAGCTCGTCGACCTCTCAATCACCGGCGCTCGGGTCTTCGTGCCGATCTCTGCGCTGCCGGTCCCCGATTTCCCTTCTCTGACGTTTGCCGCCGATGGGCAACAGCTCGAGCTGGTGACCAGGGTCCGGCGCCGCGGGACGGCCGAGCGCGGTGTCCAGGAGCTAGGGCTGGAGTTCAGACCCGGCCAGGAGCTGGAGCTGGCTCGCCTCGCCGTCGCCGTATTCCACCCTGCCGACACCCGACCGGCCGCGCTTTCGGGCGAAATCCCGCCCGTCCGCGCGAGCGTCGCCTAGACGGCCGGGCCCGGCTCCCGATATGCATCTGTAATGTGGCTGCTAGGCACCCGAACGCAAGACTGTCTCGAAGTTAAGCCATCTTTCGTCCGATGGTCCGCTTGACACTGCTGAGTATCCGGTATAGTCAAGAAGCCTCGGCTGCCGCGGCTGAACCTATCGGCAACGGCGCTCGACCGTCACTGGTGTCGAATATGCGTCGCCCGACCGCCTTCCTGATGTCCGGCCTGTTCGCTCTCGCGCTCCTCGGAGCGGGATCCCTGGCCCCCGTCGCACCTGTGTCCGCGGCGACGCTCGCCCCGACCACCACGTGCAATAACGGGGTCCTCAACGCCGGCGGCCAAGGCGCAATCTGCGAAGTCACGGTCGTCAACACGATCACGCCCGCCGGCACCTCCGGTGTGGTCACGGTCCGTGAATGTACGGGCTCGGCCGGGGTCCCGGAGACAATCTGTGAGACCAGGTCGCGCACCGTGACCGGCGGGGTCGTCGCCGTCACGCAGTGCAACGGCTCGACCAACGGCGCGGGCGGCACGCTGCTTTGCAGCATCACGGTCACGAACAACTTTGTGGGCGTCAGTCCGGACCCCTCGGTGACGGCCGTCACGGTCAACCAGTGCGTCGGTTCGGTCACCACGGGAACCGTGAGGGCCTGTGATCCCGATCCGGCGACAACCACCGGCGCCACAATCACCCAGTGCAACGGCTCGGCCAATGGTGGCGGAGCGTCGCTCACCTGCACCGCGTCCGGGATGGAGTCTTCGGGCTTCACCGTTTTGATCAACCAGTGCAACGGGTCGTCCAGCGGCGGCGGATCGCGGACCGTTTGCTCTGCGACGATGGCGAGCAACATCCTCGCGGCGCCTACCCCCGCCCCGTCCACTCCCGCCCCTGCGCCGACCGCTGCTCCAACGCCCCGGCCGACCACCCCGTCCACAGACACGGCCCAGCTCGCAGGCGGCCAGAGCGGGAGCGGTCTCCTGGTCGTTTCCGGGTTGGTGATCCTCTGCGCGCTCTCGCTGATCACGGTGTTGCGACGGCAGACTCGCTGACATCCGGCAGCCTGGTCATTCGGTCCTGATCGCCAGGTCCGGACGACGAGGCTGCAGAGCGACTCGATGACCCCGCATCTCGGCCTCGTAGCCCGCCCGGCTGGAGCCCCGCGCTCCAGCCGTCTCGGCTCCGCGACCGCGGCGCTCATCGCCAGGGTGCGCGCTTCGGAATACCTCCGGGTCGGCGATAGTCCACGGCCGCCCCGCGCCCCTGATTGGCCGCCGCGCCGCACCTGCGGAGCATCATTCCGCACAGACCCTTCGCGCTAGGCGCTGAGGTCGCGCCGGGCGAAGCCCCAGGCCCCGATCGCCACACCGCCGATCGCGAGCACCAGCGAGGCGACGATCCCGGCCACTTCCCACTGGCCCACCATGGGCAGGCCGTAGTGCGCCGACAGCGCCAGGTCCTGCACGACGTCAGGGAGCTTGAGAGCGGGCCCGATGATGGCGACGAACCACGTAGCGATCGTTACGACCACCACCACCGGTCCGGCCAGCCCAGCTCGGACGAGGCCGCCTACCGCTACGCCGACCCCCGCCATCGCGATCGCGAAGAGGCCTAGTGCCAGCGTCCCCACGACGGGCGTCACGATGTCGCCGCCGGCGCTTGCGGCGCCGAGCGCGATGCCGATCATTGCGATCACCGTGACGACTGCGATGCCAGCAAGGATTCCGAGCCCGCCTGCCACGACCCAGCGCGCCCTTGCTAGGGGCGTGGCCAGCAGGAGCTCCAGACGACCCGACGTCTCGTCGGATGCCCAACCCGCCACCAGCGTCGCTGCTGCAAGGCCGGCGAGCACGAGGCCGAATTCGACGAACAGGAGCTGGAGGAAGCCGCCCACGGTTCCCATATCGATTCCGGGAAAGATCGATCCAAGCAGGCGCTCGAAGTCCGGTGACGCTCCCAGCTGCTCGACAAATGATCCTGCGGATCCCGCGATTAGCAGCCCAAAAATGCCGAGTCCGAGACCCCACGCGAGCGCAGTCGGTAGGTTGTTGCCGATCGTCCGTCCCGCTGGTCCGCGAAGGCCCGCGAGGGCCCCGGGGAGGCTCGGTGTTGGCACCGGCGTGGTGCTCCCGATGTCGCGGCGGACGAATGCCTCGATCCCCACGGCGAACAGGATGAGCGCGACGATGCCGACCACGGCCACGGACCGCCAGTCGTACTGGCCGGCAAGCGGAAGGTGGTTGGTCGTCCAGCCCCACCACGTCAGGTTCGCCAAGGGTGCGACTTCCGGGATCGCGAACTGGTAGCCGTTCAGGAGGAACCCCGCGAACATCAGCGCTCCGGCGATGCCGATCGCGGCGCCGCGACCAAGGAAGGGCGCGACCGCGAACGCGACCGAACCGGCCACGAGCGCCAGCAGGCCGAGCCAGATCGCGTAGCCGGCCGCCGCCGCGACGGAGATCTCGTCGCCTGGGAGTGTTGCAAAGGAGCCGGCCACGACGATCGAGACGAAGATCAGCGCCGAGGCGATCGCGACGACGACGATGTGCCCGAACAACTTCTGCATGGCGATGCGTCGGCGCGACAGCGGCGCCGCCGCGACGAACTCCAGGCTGCCCCGCCGCGCCTCGCCTGCCAAGGTCCCCGACAGGGCCAGGATTGACCATAGGCTCGCGACGAGCGGGAAGAAGGTGCCGTACTTGTAGGAGATGTAGCCGCCAAGCGTCTCGACGTTGACCGGCCTGCCGGCCAGTCCCTGGAGGATCGGCGGCACGGCGTTGACGAGATTGGCGATCTGCTCGCGCGACGCCGCGGTTGAGAACTCGGAGACGATCGCGCCGCTCACGGCGATGAGGATCAAGCCGAGGATTCCGCCGACCAGCAGCGTCGAGCGCCGCGAGTCGCGGAGCGTCTTGGAGAAGACCGTGCCGAAGCCGTAGATCCGCCGAATCAGCGGGATGGGGGACGGGGGGATGGCACCCTGGTGCCGCCCGATATCCGAGGTCATGTCATGCCGCCTGACCCGCGGGGCCGTACTCGGCAAGGAAGGTCTCCTCGAGTGACGGCTCGCGGCTGACGAAGTCGAGCAGCTCGTACCGGGCGGCCTCGCGGACGACGGGCGTGATCGAGCCGGACACCCGCATCCGGAGCAGCTGGCCTTCGGTGCTCACGTCGCTGACTCCGGGTAGCGCCGCGAACGCAGCAACCGGGACCTCGCCCGCGAAGCGAACTTCGACCTGGTGGTGGGCAAGATCCCGCAAGGCATCGACCCGATCGACCCTGGCGAGTCGACCGTCACGGATGATCGCGACCCGATCGCAGGTCTTCTCGACTTCGCTGAGGATGTGGCTCGACAGGAACACCGTCCGGCCCTCCGCCTTCGCCTCGCGGATCACGGCATAGAAGGTCTGCTGGACGAGCGGGTCAAGGCCGGACGTCGGCTCATCGAGCATCAGCAGGTCGGGTCGATGCTGGAGAGCGACGACAAGCCCGATCTTCTGTTTGTTGCCCTTCGAGTATTCCTTGAACCTGCGGCTCGGGTCGACGTCGAGTCGGGCGATGAGATCGCGCTGGTAGCGCTCGTCCACGCCGCCGCGGAGGTTGGCGAAGTACTCGATCGTCTGGCCGCCGGTCAGCTTGTCATACAGCGTGAACTCGCCGGGCAGATAGCCGACTCGGCGGTGGATCGCGACGGGGTCCTCGGTCGTCACGATCCCGAAGATGCGAGCCAGTCCACTCGTCGGTCGGATGTGGTCGAGCAGAGTCCTGATCGTCGTGGTCTTGCCGGCGCCGTTGGGGCCGAGGAACCCGAACGCCTCGCCCTCGTTGACGACCATGTCGACGTCGATGATGCCGCGCTGGCGGCCGTATGACTTTGTGAGCTGTTCGGCCTCGATGATCGCTGGCATCGGTTGGGTCCTTTCGGTGCACGCGAACCACTTGCGAGGACGGACTCGTCGACGAGGGTCAGCGATCCTCCGGTGCCCGGGGAGCCGAAAACCTCCAAGCCTCATTGTCCCACGCGCGGCCGCGGCGGCAACGCGGGAGCCTGGGCTGCCGCGTCCATCAGCCGCAACACACCGAGCAGTGCGCTCATGCCTGGTAGCTACCACAGGCTCGGTCGGCGCCGGCGCTCATCCTCCTGTTGCGTACCCTTGACGATGATGATCCGGCGCTTGGTGATCCTGGGAGCGACCGGCGACCTCACGCGGAGGTCCCTGCTTCCTGCCGTCGGTCTATTGCTGGCAGATCGATGGCTCCCGGCCGATTTCCGGGTCATCGCCGCCGGCCGCCGCGACTGGGACGACGAGGCCTACTTCGACTGGTTCATGGCGGGCTCGCGAAGCGCCGACCTCCCCGATGCGGCACGACAGGCACTCCGGGTGGCAGTCGTCTATCGCGCCGCCGACCTCACCGATCCTCATCAACTACGAGATGTCGTGGCACCCACCGAGGACCCTGCGGTTGTCTACCTGGCCTTGCCGCCGGCTGTCTTCGGCCCCGCCATCACGGCCATGAACGTCGCCGGACTGCCGCCAGGGAGCCACATTGTCGTAGAGAAGCCGTTCGGGTCCGATCTCGCGTCCGCGCGTGAACTCAACGAGCTCCTGCACGGCTTCCTTCCAGAGGACGCGGTGTACCGCATCGATCACTTCCTGCACAAGCAGACGGTCCAGAACATCCTCGGGCTCCGATTCGCGAACCGGGTCTTCGAGCCCCTCTGGACCCGGGACCACATCGAGGGCGTCGAGATCGTGTGGGACGAAACACTCGGGCTGGAAGGTCGAGCGGGCTACTACGACCGTACCGGCGCCCTCCTGGACATGATCCAGAATCACCTGCTACAGCTGCTTGCGCTGGTGGCCATGGAGCGCCCGAGATCGCTCAGCCCGCTCAACCTTCGTGATCGCAAGGTCGAGATCCTGCGGACGATCCGGCGTCACGACCCGGCCGAGGTGACCCTCCAGACGGTGCGTGCGCGATACACCGCCGGAATGATCGCCGGGGTCGCCATTCCGAACTACGTCGACGAACCGGGAGTCGACCCATCACGCGACACGGAGACGTACGCCGAGGCGGAGTTCAGCATCGACGATCCGCGCTGGGAAGGCACTCCGTTTCGATTGCGGACGGGGAAGGCCCTCGCCCGCCCTCGACGGGAGATCCTGATCCGGTTCCGCGACGTGCACGACGTGGTGTTCGAGGAGGCGCATTCGGCATCGGCGAATGCCCTGCGCCTCACATTGGATCCCGACACGATCACCTTCACGTTGAACATCAACGGAGCCGGCGATCCGTTCGATCTGGAGACGATCGACCTCAACGCTCGCCTGGCCGCCCAGGAGATCCCCGCCTACGGCCGGCTCCTGCTCGGTGTTTTGGATGGCGATCCGACGTTCTCCATCCGCGACGACGAGGTCGAGGAGGCATGGCGGGTGATCGAGCCGATCGCCGCGGGATGGCGCGACGGGCTCACGCCGCTTGGCGAGTACGTGGCGGGCTCGGCCGGCCCACACGCCGGGTCGCGCGGCCGAACCCTGGCTGACGGGTGATCATTCCCAGGTGACGGAGACAGCCCCGCCGATCGACCGCCTGCTCGGGCCGTTCCGCGAGTTCACCAGCAGCAACGCCGCCAGCGGGATCCTGCTGATGGCCGCTGCGGTCATCGCGCTGCTCTGGGCAAATTCGCCGATCGCCTCGTCCTACGCCTCGCTGTGGGACACCCGCCTGACGATCGGCGTCGGCGACTGGGCCCTCTCGAAGAACCTCCTCCATTGGATCAACGACGCGCTGATGGCGATCTTCTTCCTCGTCGTCGGTCTGGAGATCAAGCGGGAGATCCTCGTCGGCGAACTCGCGTCGGTCCGGCGAGCCGCCCTCCCGATCGCGGCAGCGCTCGGCGGGGCGCTGGTTCCAGCCTTGATCTTCCTCTTCATCGTCGGTTCGGACGAAGCGGCCCGCGGCTGGGCCGTCCCGATGGCGACCGACATCGCCTTCGCGCTCGGGGTCCTCGCCCTGCTGGGCGATCGCATCCCGATGGGCCTTCGCGTCTTCATGGTGGCCCTGGCTATCGTCGACGATCTGCTGGCGGTGGTGATCATCGGGCTCTTCTACACCACGGACGTCTCAGTCGCCGCGCTCGCAGCGGCAGGAGGTTGCCTGGCGCTGCTCATCGCCGCCAACGTCCTCGGAGTCCGCCGACCGGTCGTGTATGGCGTTCTGGGACTCGCGCTCTGGTTCGCGATCCTCCAATCCGGTGTGCACGCCACGCTCGCTGGCGTCCTTCTCGCGATGACGATTCCGGCTCGAACCAGGCTCGACAGCACCGACTTCGCGGCTCGCGCCCGACGGATCGTGGACCACCTGGTTCGACGGGAGGGCAGCGACGCGCCGACGACGATCGAGGAACACCACGACGCTCTGTGGGACCTGGAGACGATCACCGAGCGAGCCCAGGCACCGATGCTCCGGTTCGAACATGCCCTTCAGCCGTGGGTCGCCTTCGTCATCGTCCCGATCTTCGCGCTGGCGAATGCGGGAGTCGTGCTGGACGGCGGCTTTGGCGCCATGCTTGGGGATCCCGTCGTCCTCGGTGTCGTGATCGGGCTCATCGTCGGCAAGCAGGTTGGCATCACCGCGGCGACCCTGCTGGTCTTGCGAGCGGGTCTCGCCTCGCTGCCGGCGGGCGTGACCATGAAACACATCTACGGTGCGGCATGGCTCGGGGGGATCGGCTTCACGATGAGCCTGTTCATCAGCGATCTGGCGTTCGGCGGCGGTCCCGTGCTCGCCCTCGCGAAGATCGGGATCCTCGTTGCCTCGGCCGTCGCCGGCGTGGGCGGCTACTTGATCCTTCGAATCGCGACTCAAAGGCGCTCGTGACCGAACCGCATGTGAACCGCCCGAGTCAGGCCCGGCCCGACCGTCGGCCGTCTGAGAGCACCTAGCATCTGCTAATGAGCTCCCGACTCCCAGCACTCGGTCCCCGTGGCGAAGGTTGGGTCGTCGCCCAGTTCGTCCTTTTCGCGATCATCGCCATCGCCGGCCTGCGCGACCTGGTCGGGCAAGGGTCCGTGGCTCCGTGGGGACCGGCCGTCTCGGTCGTCGGGATCGTGGCGATCGTTGTCGGTGGTGGCCTGGCCGCGCGAGGAATCTGGGACCTTCGATTTGGCCTCAGCCCGTTCCCGAGACCGACCGCCGGAGCGCCGCTCGTCGAGTCCGGCGCCTACCGACTGATCCGCCACCCGATCTACAGCGGACTGGTGATCGGGGCGGTCGGCTGGGGGCTGGCAACGGGCTCGATCCTGGCGATCGGGGCGGCCAGCCTGCTGTTCCTGTTGCTCGCCGCGAAGACCCACCGCGAGGAGGCCTGGCTAGCTGCCATCCATCCCGAGTACGGAGCCTACCAGCGACGAACCAAGCGCCTCATCCCGTGGATCTACTAGGGCCTGGCCCTCGTCCGCGGCGGACGCGTCGTTGCTGGAAGGATGCGCCCGCACCGGGATGGAAACCGCCAGAAGGGGCGCGTCACCGGCCGCCC
The DNA here is from genome assembly GCA_964626755.1 of uncultured Anaerolineaceae bacterium. GTDB lineage: Bacteria > Chloroflexota > Limnocylindria > Limnocylindrales > CSP1-4 > JACDAV01. The sequence continues at coordinate 45,841 of CAZVGO010000020.1, forward strand.
AGATTGGGCGGAACGGCCCCCACCGAGGTGACAAAGGTCCTTTACACGGGGCCGGGCTGTCAAGCTAACTTTACAGCATGCAGAACGAGGTTCGGAGGTTCCGCGAGGCGTCAGGCCTGAGCCAGGGTGAGCTGGCGTCCCGCCTCTCCGTGTCCCGGCAGACGATCAACGCCATCGAGACCGGGCGCTATCTGCCATCGCTGCCGCTCGCACTGGCGATCGGGCGGTTCTTTCGCAGGCCCGTCGAGGAGGTCTTCCATGACGACGTTCGTTCGTAGAAGCCCGGTCCTGGTCGTCGGGATCATTGCAGGCCTGATCATCGGGCTCGCAGAGTTCGTCGCCGGTGCGCCTGTGTGGCGGGCCCTGCTATCGACGGCCATCCCCATCGCGTATGGGTCCGTGGTCACGCTCGTCGGCCGTCGCAGCGAGACGATCAGCGTGCTGGCCGGTCGCCCCGTGGACGAGCGCTGGGAGCACATCAACCTGGAGGCCACGGCCTGGTCGCTCGGGGTGAGCGCGGTCGTCGTCCTCGGTGCGTTCATCGCGGCCGACACCTCTGGCGGCGACTGGCTGCCGTATGCGTTCGTGGCCTCGGTCATGGCCGTGTCGTACATCGGCGCCGTGGCGATCCTTCGTCTGCGCCACTGACCCTACCCGGCGGCGATCGGGAGCGTGCCGGCGGTCGTCACCAGCGGCGTCGTCACGCTCGCGGTCGGTGCGGCGTTCGCGGCGCTCGTGCCGGGCCTGCGCGACCTGGGGTTGCCGATCAACGCCGGTATGCGGAACGAACCTCCGAGCGGAGAGGCGGACCAGATCGGGCAGAGTGGCCCGCCCTATCGGTGCCGATCGGCCGTGCCCTCCGTGGCCTTGGCGGCCCGACAATCTATCAGGCCACCAGGTTGGAGGGCATCATGCTCGTCGCGACGCTGCGGCCGCGTCTCTGGCGCGTGCCGTGATGGCCTCGCATCGACCGGCCGTCAGGGCATCCGCAGCCTTCAGGATTGCGGGCGCGTTCGCCGTCGCAGTCGCGCTGACGCTGGCCGCTGTTCCGGCCATCGGACGCTCGTCCGACGATTTCGCGGCAGTCGACGCCTACGTCCAATCGACGATCGATGCGTGGGCCGTCCCGGGGGCCGCGATCGGAATCGTCCGCGATGGCGAGGTCATTCACCTGGCCGCGTTTGGCACGGCGACGGTGGACGGGCGGGCGATGACGACCGAGACTCCGATCGTCATCGGGTCCGTTGGCAAGTCCATCACGGCTCTCGCGGTCCGCCAGTTGGTCGAGGCCGGCCGGCTCGATGTCGATTCCCCGGTGACGCGTTACGTACCGTGGTTCAGGCTCGCCGCTCCGGCCGCCACAACGGACCTGATCACGATCCGGCGGTTGCTCGGCCACACCAGCGGTCTGTCCACCGCGGACGGCCAGGACCCGGACTGGTACGAGCCCGGGTTGACGCCGACTGATGTCGCCCGCGGGTTGACCGTTGTCAGCCTCGATCGGCCGGTCGGCACCTACGAGTATTCAAACCTGAACTACGTCCTGCTCGGTGTCGTCATCGAGACGGTGACCGGTCAGAGCTACGGCGACTACGTCCAGGAACAGGTCTTCGGACCATTGGGCATGGCGCACAGCTACGCGAGCCTCGAGGCCATCCCGGCATCGGCACGCCTGGCGAGCGGCCACCGGTACCTGTACGGCGTGCCGGTCCCGTTCACGGAGCCCTACCCGACGGCGATCGTTCCGGCCGGCTACCAGGTCTCGTCCGTCGAGGATATGGCTCGGTTCGTGGCCGCACTGTCGAACGGAGGCGTGTACGACGGGTGGGACGTCGTCACGGGTGCCGCGCTCGCGAACGCGGATCGAACCCTCACGACCGATTGGCAGCCGATCCCCGCCGCGCCTGGGCTCACGTCCAACCAGAGTGGATCCACGTTGAGCACGAACGCCGACATCCTCGTGGAGCCCGCCGGGCACTTTGGTGTCGTCGTCCTGATGAACGCCAATCCGATCCAGTTCCTGGGCCTTCCGGGCGGGGCGGCGAACATCGCGTCCGGCATTGCACGTCTGTCCCGGGGAACCGATCCGGTCTCGGCGCCACCGAACGTTCGGCTCGTGTACCTCGTCGTCGACGCGCTCCTCGTCCTTCTCGCGACGCTCCTCATCGTTCATGTCGCGCGGGCGAGAACATGGTCGGCCAGGCTCGATCGGGCCCCAAAGCGAGGGTTGTTCGTCGCCCGGGCGATCTTCGCCGATGCGGCCCTGCCGCTCGGTGTGTTGATTGGAGTACCGCTGGCGATCGGAGCGACGGGATCGAGCCCTCCAGGTGACGTCATCGCGGGCTGGAGGTTCGTGTTCTGGACGCTGCCGGACATCGGCGTCGCATTGCTCTGCCTGTCGATCGTGCCCATTGTCGTGGGAATGCTGAAGCTCTCGCGCCGCGTCGCACAACGATCTCCCGGAGCGCCCGCGTGATGCTGGGGGGTGGGCCCGTGCAGTCGTTGGAAGCCTCGGTCGAGCTGGTCACGGCACTGTGCCAGCCGTCCCGCACCGTGACCAGAAGCGCCGGGAACTCGGTGCCGCCGCTGGCAAGCCGATTGAGGTCGAGTCAGCCCGCCAGGATTGCGCACAGGAATACGCGTAACGCGAAGCGCAGAGTGATCACCGATCCACCTCTAGCCAGCCGGCGAATGGGGCTGGATCTCGAACGAAGCGCCGGTGAACGGAACGCGGGCGCCTATCATGATCTCCGATGGCCGGCGAATCCAACCGGTTCCGCGTCACCCGAAGCGCGATGATCCTCGCAAGCGCGCTCGTAACCGCCTGCGGATCCGCGACGCCGGAGCCAAGCGGCGCTGTCTCGACGCCCGTGGTCCAGCCGACGACTCCGACAAGCCCACTGGCGACGGAGGCCGCCTTCCGCGTCTTCACGTCCGAGCTCTACGCCTTCGAGATCGTTCTGCCCTCGCGCTGGCAGATCCGCGCCGCCAGCCAGGCGTGGGCCTCCGGGGTACTCGAGGGTCGCTGTCCATCAGCCTGGGACTGCTTCTCCGACACGACCGACGGCCGAACCCTAGCCGTGGCCGCCATCGGCATCCCCGAGAACACAACACTTGAAGTGTGGCAGGCCAAGATTCATCGGAGCGCACCCTCGGTCTGTACGGATTCTGATCCCCCGAACGAGACAGCGCTGCACGGCGAGCGCGCGCTGACTTGGACGGCGGCGTGCGTGAGCGAGGGCCTGAACGTCATCAAGCTCGCAGCGCTCCGCGGGACGCGTGCTTACATGTTTCTCTTCGCGTCGCCGACGACCAGTGGTCTCGAGAGCGACCAGGCCACCTTCGACCCGATCGCGAGCACGTTCCGTTTCGCTGCCCCCTGATCGCCCCACGACGTGGAGGCCCGGCCAGGACGGCAGCTCATGAGCAGGCGCGGTATAGGCGACGGCGGTCGCGGCATCGCAGCATGCGGCTCCGGAGGCGAGGAGGGCCAGGCAGGACGGTTGGCCTGAAGATGCCGCTCGAGCCTGGCGAGCGTGGCGTCCAGAGCCTGCAGGCCGCAACCCCGGTCGGCAACGACCGCCCGCCGTTCGGCGATGAGCCTAGGCAGCTCGCTCGTCGTGTCCGCGCAGTGGCTCGAAAAGGACACCAGGACGCAATCTGCGCACTCGGTTCGGTCAGGATCTGGGGTCGCTGGTTGGAATTCCGCGGCCAACGCGAACGCTGACGAGCGGTTCGACGCTTCGGAGAGCCGTCGGGTGGACAGGCAGGTGTAAGGTCCCGACAGGGATCCGCGGTGCCCGAGGGTTGATTCGGCGGGCGATACGGTCTGCTGCGACTCGTAGGTCTGGCGTCGGGCGGGCGCACGCGTCAATGCCATTTCGGGGACTAACCCGCGGGGTCGCGCCTATCGGTTTCGAGGGCGGAGGAGACCACCACGATGCCCATCTGGCGACTTCTGCTGCTGCACCTCATACCGGGAGCGCTTGCCACGCTCGTCTTCGTGCTGCTCGCAGGCTCGGTCGAAGCAGCCGGCTATCCGCCCCTCGCCGCCCTGCTCATCGCGATCGCGGTGGTGATCATCCCGTTCGAGCTTGGGGTCGTGTTCTTCGCCGGCCGCGGAGAGCCCGGCCTCCTGTCAGCGATCCCGTATCGAGACCGGATGACGGCGCGCGACTGGGTGATCCTGGTTCCGGTCCTCGTCGTCGCCGGCATCCTGGGCTTCGGCCTGTTTGGTGTGGTGGAACAACCCATCCGCGACACGCTGTTCGGGTGGCTGCCGGGCTGGTATGTGAATCCGCTGCCGACCGACGAGATCAGCCGGTACTCGAGCACGGCGTGGACCACGACCCTCAGCGCATACCTGATTCTCAACGTCATTGCCGGCCCGATCGTCGAAGAGCTCTATTTCCGCGGCTACCTGCTGCCCCGAATGGGCCAGCTCGGCCGCTGGGCGCCGCTCGTGAACGTCGTGCTCTTCTCGCTCTACCACTTCTGGTCGCCGTGGCAGTTGCTGTCACGCATCGCCGGCGTGACGCCGTTTGCCTACGCCGTCTGGTGGAAGCGCAACGTCTATCTCGGCGCCGTCGTTCACGTGCTGCTCAACGGCATCGGCACGGTGGCACTGATCGTGTTCGTGATGAACCAGCTGTGATCGCGACGACCATACGGTCGATCAGCGTTGACGCCAGGTATAGCCTCGGGCGGAAGGTGATCCCTGACACCCCACGTGGCGAAGTGCGTCGGGAGATCGCGTTGGGTTCACCATGGCGAGGCTGATCCGGGCCCATCCACTGACGGCCTACGTCGTCCTGGCGTACGTCCTCTCGATCACGGTCGGGCTCCTGCTCAACGTGTCGCTTGCATTTGGGCTGCTCGCGCTCTTTGGGCCGGCAACTGCCGCCTTCGTGGTTGCGCGTGTGTGGCGCGGCCGAGCCGGAATCGCGGAGCTGTGGGCGGTGACGACCCGTTGGCGCGTGCATCCGGGCTGGTACGTCGCTGCGCTCGGGTTGCCCATTGCCGGTGCAGCGATCGGTCACGTTCTGTACGTCCTCGCCGGCAACGCGTCGCTCGCCGTCCCGGGTGCCGTGGAGCCGATCCTTATCCTGCTTTTCTTCCTCGTCATCGGTGAGGAGATCGGCTGGCGCGGCTTCCTGCTGCGAGGCCTGCTCCGCGACCGGTCGCCGATCGTCTCGACAATGATCGTCGCCGTGGTGTGGACGCTGTGGCACAGCCCGCTGTACTTCCTCCCGGGCATGCCCAGCTACGGCCAGCCGTTCCTCGCCTTCGCGGCGTGGGTCGTGCCGTTCGCGTTCCTGCTTACGTGGCTGTGGCTCGGCACGCGCAGCGCATGGCTGGCCACGATCATGCACGGCTCCGGCAACCTCGCCGCGTCACTCGTTTTCCCGCAGACGGACCCCGCGACACTGTTCGTATTCAGCGGCATCGGCATGACCGTCGTCGCCGTCCCGCTGGTGCTCGTGTCGTGGTCGCGCTGGATCTCCACCGGACACGATCACGACGAGCCACAAGTTCCCGCTTTCTTGATCGGCGCCGACATAGCTCAGCGGTAGAGCAGCTGTTTCGTAAGTCTCCCGCCCTGTGCGCAGTGCTACCCGGAGTGGATGCCCAATACAAATGGGCACAGTCATCAGCTATTCGATTCCGTGGCTGCCCGCCGTGGACCGACGCTACGGCCCGATCTCGGCGAAAGCGACCCAGATGACATCCAGCGGCCTTGCGTCCGACCGCACGGGAAGCACGCTCAGAATCCTGTCCCCCGCAAGCACAACGAGCAGGCTGGTCGGCCGAAGTCGCCTGACGCGGGGACTCAACCAGGAGGCGTGCCGACAACCTCGACAGTGATGCCGAGCTCGGGCCATCGAGCGTCGGTTGTCACGACCCGATCTGCCTCCAGGACGATCGCGGTCGCGACGACGAGCGCGTCAGGAAGGCGGAGACGATTCCCGTGGCGGGCACGCAGCTCGGCGGCTCGATGGGCGATCTGCCGAGTAGCTGCCTCGACGGACGCCGGCAGCGCTTCCAGGAATTCCTCGACTGCCGCGCCGCTTGCCTGACTCCGCCGCAAGGGTGCGACGAGGACTTCTGCGTATGCCGAGGCTGGCACCACGAAGCGATCGCCGCGACCGCGGGCGGACGCGAGCGCCTGGCGCGCAGGGTCGTGATGAGCATCCTCCGCGTTCAGGACTGCGATCAGCACCCCGGCGTCGAGGACGGTTAGGTCCACTCGCGACGGAGATCGTCGAGGTATCCGTCCGGATAGACCCCGGTCAAGGCGCCCGCGTACCGCTCGAGCGGATCCTCTTCCCGAACAAGGGTGATCTGACCCGGTCCGCTGACGTCCGCGCGCAACCGATCACCGACCTTAAGGCCGGCGCCGGCGAGCGCCTCCACCGGGATCGTGACCTGATTCTTCGCACTGATCCTGGTCCGACCCCGGCGGCGTCTGGGCTTTACTTCTTCAGGCATGGGTAAAGGTTACCGTCCGGGATTGGTCCCGTCAATCCTGCCGCGCTGTCCGCCCCCGGTTCCGGTGTGTCCAACCGGGACGCGGTCTAAGCGTGGATCGAGGGAATTCCGCGGCCTGAACTGCCGGAGCATCCTCGGCGGCGGGCTTGACTCACTCAGGAAGGGCGCAGCTCGATCAGGTCCATGAGGTCGTTCGTAGGCGCCAGGGCCTGATCGGGCTCGGCGTCCATCGCCTGGAGCACCTTGCTGTAGAACGTGCGGGCCGCGGCGGCCAGCGTGACGTCGAAGATCTCGGCGTCGGTCAGCCCGTGGGCGCGCAGGCCCTCGACATCCTCGGGCGCGATCTTGTTCGCGTCCATGGCAACCTGCTCGGCGAAGGCCATGATCGCCACCTCGCTCGGCTCCAGGCCTGCCTCCGCGGAGCGGAAATCGCGGGTGATCGCCTCAAGCTGCGGGCGCTCAACGACGTCCGACTCCAGCAATACGGCCGCGTGGGCGCTCACGCAGTATCGGCAGCGGATCGCACCGGCGGCCGCCAGGGTAGCGAGCTCGTAGCGGCGCAAGTCCATCCGGCCCCGGATCGAGCCGACGAGCTGACGCCACGCCGCCCGCGCCGCCGGGTTGAGGCCGAAGAGACGCACCTGGTTGGGCAGGTATCCCGCATCGGCCTGGGCCTCGTCATAGAGCTCTTTGACGGCGCCCTCGGCCTCCTCGGGAGCGACGGTGCGAACGTACATCGGGGATGGCCCTCCGGCTTCGGCGGTGACGGGGCGCAGCGTAGCAGCGCCTCCGCGGCGCGTCACCCGGGCGCAGGATCACCGCGCGATGAGTTCTACCGACGTCCGGCGGCTTCAGCTGGTTCGAGCGTTGTGCTGGCGAGATGAGCGTGAACCGCGCCGATCGACCGAGCGCGCGAGGAGCTGCTGTCCGCAATCAGCACCTATAATCGTGCGGCGCCGACATAGCTCAGCGGTAGAGCAGCTGTTTCGTAAACAGCAGGTCCTCGGTTCAAATCCGAGTGTCGGCTCCACTCCTCCCCAACGACGGCGTGACCTCGGGGTCCGTTTGCCCTTTGCGGCTCAGCGATCGACGGTGACGTCAGTCGCCGTGAAGGACGGCGTGCCGCTGGCACGGGGGTTCGCCCCTCCGCCGGGCCCGAGCGGCCCGCCGCCCGCGGCGCGAACGGTCACTTCATCGCCCGCTGCGACGGCATTGGCGTCCGCCGCGGTGGCCTCGTGGTACGCCGTGCCGGCATCGAGGGTGACGGTCACCTCCTGGCCGTTGGCCGTTTGGATGACCAGCGTCGACCCGTCGACGGACTTGACGGTGCCTTCGATCGTCAGCCCGCCACCGAACCCGCCACCGCCGCCACCGAACCCGCCACCGGGTCCGCCGGCGCCGGGGTTGAAGCTGCCGGTTGGCACGAAGCCCCCGCCGGGGACGCTCGCCTGCGCCGGGGCCGTCGTCCGGCCGACCGCAAAGGCCACCCCGCCGACGGCGACGACGAGCGCGATCGCGAGGATGTAGTCGAGCGGCCCGCGCTTCTTGGCCGCCGCCACCATGACGGGCTGGACAGGAACGACTCTCGAGCCCGCGGGCGGAGTTGGTGCTCCCGCCACCGGCCGAGTCGTCGGGACGGGCTCGTTGGGGTTGGTCACGGAACGATCTCCTTCAGAGTCATTCGTAGCGCAGCGCGCTGATGGGATCGAGACGGGCGGCTTGGCGCGCCGGCCAGACACCGAACACAACACCGACCACCAGGCTGAAGAGGACGGCGACGACGAGGGTCGTCGGGCTGAAGGCGAAGTTCCAGCCGGCGATCTGGCCGATCGCGGCGGAAGCCGCGAGGCCGGTGACGATGCCGATGAGCCCGCCGAGGAGTGAGAGGGTCAGTGCCTCGACGAGAAACTGGGCGAGGATGTCCCGTCCCCGTGCGCCGACGGCTTTGCGGATCCCGATCTCGCGCGTCCGCTCACGGACCGAGACCAGCATGATGTTCATGATCCCGATGCCGCCGACGACGAGCGAGATGGACGCGATCCCGCCGAGGAGCAGGGTCAATGTGCCGCTGATCGACTCCGCCGCCTCGAGCAGCTGTGCCTGGTCGAAGACGCTGAAGTCATCGTCCTCGGTGGCCCCGAGCTCGTGGCGTTCGCGGAGGAGGGATCTGATCTCGGTGTTCGCAGCGTCCATCTGAGCGGCATCTGCGACGCTCACTCCGATCGATCGGACGCCGTCGCCGCCAACGAAGTACTTCTGCACGACGCTGATCGGCACGAGGACCTCGTCGTCGGGGTCGGCGCCGCCGGTGCCGCCCTTCGGCTGGAGGATGCCGATCAGCGTGAACGGCAGGCCGCCGATCTCGATCTCGGTCCCGAGGTCCTCTGCGCCGAGACCAAGATCGCGTGCGGTGGTTGAGCCCAGCACGGCGACGCGGAGCCCACGCTCCACCGTCATGTCTGTCAGGAAGGAGCCCTGCCAGATCTCGTAGGCGCGAACCGAGGGGTACGCCTCGGTCGTGCCGAGGATCGTCGTGTCGGTCGATTCGTCGCCCGCCGTAACGGTGGCGCTCGTCGACACTTCGGGGGCGACGCCGGCCAGGGACGTGAGCTCGCCGATCGCCACGGCGTCCTCGAGATCGAGCGTCGATGTGGCGTTCGCGCCGAATCCGCCGGTCGCGCCGATGGTCAGGAGGTTCGTGCCGAGGCCGCTGAGGCGAGCGGTGATGTTCGTGGTCGTGCCCTGACCCACACCGACCAGCGCGACGACCGAAGCGACCCCGATGATCACGCCGAGCATCGTCAACGCCGCCCGGAGCCGATGCGTCCGGAGCCGAGAGAAGGCGAGGCGAAGGAGTTCGAGGACGCTCATGCGGCCCTTCCCCCGCCATCGATGGAGGCGATCCGGCCGTCGCGGAGGTGGATTCGACGCGTCGCGCTGGCCGCGACATCGGGATCGTGAGTGATGAGGACGATCGTCCGACCCGTGGCATGCAGCTCGCGGAGCAAGGCGATCACCTCAGCTCCCGAATGGCTGTCGAGGTTGCCCGTTGGCTCGTCGGCGAGGATGAGCGCGGGCTCGGCTACGATGGCCCGTGCCACGGCGGCTCGCTGCTGCTGGCCGCCTGACAGCTCGGTCGGTTCATGGTCGATGCGGTCACCCAGACCGAGGCGCTCGAGCGCGGCGCGAGCCCGAGCCATGCGTTCGCGGCGCCCGACGCCCTGATACAGGAGCGGCGTCGCGACGTTGTCGAGCGCCGTGGTCCGCGGCAGCAGGTTGTAGGACTGGAAGATGAAGCCGATCGTGCGGCTGCGGAGCTGCGCCAGGCCGTCGTCGTCGAGGGCTGCGACGGGCGTCCCGGCCAGCTCGTAGATGCCGGCCGTGGGACGGTCCAGGCAACCGAGGATGTTCATCATCGTGCTCTTGCCCGAACCCGACGGACCGACGATGGCGATGAATTCCCCGGGCCAAACATCCAGGCTCACGCCGTCGAGGGCTGGGACGGGCAGGCCGCCCATCTGGTAGTGCCGTTGGACGTCGCGGAGTCGAAGGACGGGCGCCGATATCACGGGGGCGCTCACGGCTGCGCCCCGCCACCGCCACCACCGCCGCGGCCTGGGATGAACCCGCCACCGCCCCCGCCGCCGCCTGGGATGAACCCGCCCCCGCCCCCGCCGCCGCCTGGGATCCCGAACCCGCCCGTACCGGTGGTCGATCCACCGGCGAGGTCACTGGCCGTTCCCGTCACCACGGTCGTCCCAGCGGAGAGGCCGCTCGTGATCTCGGCAAGGGAAGCGGTGGTCAGGCCGACCTCAACGGGAACCGCGGTGACGGAGCCGTCGCCGGCGAGCGTGCGGACGCGGTAGTTGCCCCCGGTTCCCTGGAGCGCCGCGGTGGGAACGGTGAGGACGCCCTCCGCCGTCGCGGTCGTGATCGTAATGTCAGCCGACATCCCGGCGTGCGCGTCCTCAGGTGTCTCGTCGAGGACGACCGTCACCGGGTACGACACGATGCTGCCCCCTTCGTTGGCCAGCGGGGAGATGGCGGTCACCGTGCCCGTGACGTCGGCACCAACCGCGTCGATCGAAACCGTCGCGGTTTGGCCGACCTCCACCGACGCGAGGTCGCTCTCCACGACATCGGTCGTCACCTGGAGGCCCGGGGCATCGATGACGATCGCCGCGCCAGCCGGCGCATCGAAGCCCGTTGCGATGTTGACCTCGGTGATCACGCCGTCGATGGGCGCGGTCAAGGTCGCCGCGGCAAGCTGGGCCTGGATCCCGGCGACCTTTGCGTCCGCGTCGGCAACCTGGTTGCGCGCGTTGTTGCGGGCGATCGTGGCCTTGCGGATCGACTGCGTCGTGTCGTCGTCCTCCTTGGCCTCCTCGAGCGTGTCCACGGCGTCTCTGAGGCTGATCTGGGCCGACTGCTGGTCGTATGTCGCCGCCGTGAGCTGGCGCTCGAGGTCTGGGCTCTCCGCGACCGCGAGCGTGTCACCCGCCTTCACGGTCGAGCCGACCGATGCGGTGACCTCGGTCACGCGGAAGGTCGCCGGGCTCGCCGGGGACGAGACGCCGTCGTTGACGATCCACGCGTCGAGGCCAAAGGCAACGGCGGTCCGCGAGGTTGCGGCCAGGGTCCCCGTGGCTGCGATCTCGGCGGTCACGTCGCCGACGGCTGCCGTGGCGGTCAGGTACTCGGGACCTTGCGCAGCACTCGCGCCGAAGACGCCGAACGAGTAGGCGAGCGCGCCGACACCGACGGCGCATAGGAGGGCGACTGCAGCGAGCTTCAGTTTCATCGGGTCCTCGAGTTGCGGTCGCTGGGGCAGGGCGTCTCCGCATACCTAACTTCCCGCTCCTGAGACAAGTCTGAGAGTAGGATGAAGTGGTCAGACGAGAACACCTCAGGTCCTCGGTTCGAATCCGAGTGTCGGCTCCACTCCCCCGTTCCGTGCTCGGGAAGCCCTGCTGCCTGGGCTTCCGGGCCATGACCTCCACTGACGGCACCGTGAGGCGCTGAGACCCAGCATGCGATCCGAATGGGGCGCGATCGAGGTCCGCGGGGCGCGCGAGAACAACCTCCGCGACGTCAGCCTCGATATCCCGAAACGCCGCCTGACGGTCTTCACCGGCGTGTCCGGCTCGGGCAAGAGCTCGCTCGTGTTCGAGACGATCGCCGCCGAGTCGCGTCGCCTGATCAACGAGACGTACACCGCGTTCGTCCAGGGCTTCATGGGGACGCCGCCCCGGCCAGACGTCGACTCGCTCGAGGGCCTGACCGCGGCGATCGTCGTCGACCAGGAGCGGATGGGCGCCAATCCTCGCTCGACGGTCGGCACGGCCACCGATGCCCACGCCATGCTCCGGATCATCTTCAGCCGCCTCGGCGAGCCGCACGTCGGCCCGGCCAGCGCGTTCTCGTTCAACGTCCCCGCCGGCAACATCCGCGGCGAGATCGTGCTGGAGAAGGGCCGCGCGGAGCCGGAGGAGCGGGATATCGCGCTCAGTGGCGGGATGTGCGCCGAGTGCGAGGGCCTCGGCCGGGTCTCGACCGTCGACGTCGACGCGCTCGTCGACCGGGACCGGAGCCTGAACGAGGGGGCGATCACGTTCCCGAACTTCCAGCCCGGCGGGTGGTACCACAGGATCTTCGTCGACTCGGGGTTCTTCGACCCGGACAAGAAGCTGCGCGACTACACCGAGGCCGAGTGGCAACGCCTGCTCCACGGCCCGGAGGCGAAGGTCAAGACCGAGCTCGTCACGCTGACCTACGAGGGGCTCGTCGACAAGATCCGGAGCCGCTACCTCGTCAAGGACGCCGAGTCCCTCCAGCCCAGCCTCCGGGCCGCCGTCGAGCGCATCGCGACCTTCTCCGCCTGTCCATCGTGCGGGGGGACCCGGCTGAACGCGTTGGCCCGCTCGTCGCTCATCGAGGGCCGCAGCATCGCCGATTGTGCGTCGATGCAGGTCAGCGACCTCGCCGCCTTCATCCGCGGGCTGCGGGCGCCGAACGCGAAGCCGATCGTCGACCAGCTCCTGGCGGTGCTCGACCACTTCGTCGAGATCGGCCTCGGCTACCTCAGCCTCGATCGCGAGACGTCGACGCTGTCCGGCGGCGAGGCCCAGCGGACGAAGATGGTCCGCCACCTCGGCTCGAGCCTGACCGACGTGACCTACGTGTTCGACGAGCCGACGATCGGCCTCCACGCGCACGACGTCCAGCAGATGAACGGGCTGCTCCGGCAGCTCCGAGACAAGGGCAACACCGTCCTCGTGGTCGAGCACGACCCGGAAGTCATCGGGATCGCGGACCACGTCGTCGATATGGGTCCCGGAGCGGGCACGCATGGCGGCACGGTCGTCTACGAGGGCCCGTTCGCCGGCCTGACGAGCTCCGGGACGCTGACGGGCCGCCACCTCGACGTCAAGCAGGAGCTGAAGACCGCTCCGCGGACGCCGCGTGGCTCGATCCCCATACGCGACGCCCGGCTCCACAACCTCCGGGACGTCTCGGTCGACGTGCCGCTCGGCGTCCTGGTCGCGGTCACCGGCGTGGCGGGGTCCGGCAAGAGCTCGCTCATCCACGGCTGCCTGCCACGGACGGACCCGTCGGTCACGTTCATCGACCAGTCGGCGATCCGCGGTTCGCGTCGCTCCAATCCGGCGACGTACACCGGCATCCTCGACCCGATCCGGAAGGCCTTCGCGAGCGCGAACGGCGTGAAGCCGGCGCTGTTCAGCGCCAACTCGGAGGGCGCCTGTCCGGCCTGCAACGGCCTCGGCATGATCTATACGGACCTCGCGTTCATGGCCGGCGTCGTCAGCGTCTGCGAGGTGTGCGAGGGCCGCCGCTTCAGCGACGAGGTCCTCGGCTACCGGCTGCGCGGCAGGAATATCGACGACGTGCTCCGGATGTCCGTTGAGGAGGCGGCTGCGTTCTTCACCGAGAAGCCGGTCCGGGTCATGCTCGACCGGCTCGCCGACGTCGGCCTGGGCTACCTCGCCCTCGGCCAGATGCTCAACACGCTCTCCGGCGGCGAGCGGCAGCGGCTGAAGCTCGCGATCGAGATGTCCGGCGACTCGGAGGTCTACGTCCTCGACGAGCCAACGTCCGGCCTCCATCTGCACGATGTCGACCAGCTCATCAGGTTGCTCGACCGGCTCGTCGAGACCGGCCGAACCGTGATCGTCATCGAGCACAACCTCGACGTGGTCGCCCGCGCGGACTGGGTCATCGACCTCGGCCCGGGCGCGGGCCACGACGGCGGACGGGTCATCTTCGAGGGCCAGCCGTCGGCGCTCGCCCGGGCCGACGGCTCGCTGACGGGCGAGCACCTCCGGCGGTGGCTGGAGCCCGCCGCCAGCGGCGCTCGATCGTGATCTGTTCTAGCTGGCGATCGCTACCGGCTGATCAGGCGCCGGGGTCGGGGTCTCGGGCGCGGCCGGAGTTTCGGGCGCGGCCGGGGTGGGCTCGGGTGGCAGCCACGTGCCGCCCGGATGGGCCGGCGGGAAGTACTTCCGGATCCAGAGGCGGCAGACTGCCAACCGGAGGACGATCCTGGAGAAGCCGATCCCCGTTGCGTATGTCCTGGGCCCGAACACCACGCGCTTTGCGGTCGCGAGGTTGGCCCGGCCGACGATCGCGTAGATGAGCGGGGCGTCGGCAAGCGGCAGGTCCGTCTTGACGAGCCCGGTGCTGGCCGCAAGAAGGGCCGCGAGGCTCTCAGGCCCGCGCGACTGGACCTTCTGGATGGCTGCGACGACCAGCTGCTGCTGCCGGCGAGAGCGAGCGTAGTCGTTGTCGATGTAGCGGATGCGAGCGTACGCGAGCGCCTCCTGATCTCTGTACGTGCGGCATCCCTTGTAGAAGGTGATGCGGACGCGCCTGCCGTTGCGGAGGATTGTGTACTTCGGGTCCCGGATCGTGCGAGCGACGCAGAGTCTCACGCCGCCGACGTTGTTGACGAGCTTGCGGAAACCGGTGAACCCGATGAGGGCGTACGCGTCGATCTGGATCTGGAGCGCGTTCCCCACGATCCTGCGCATATGCGTGCCAGCCTTGGCGATCCCGTACTTCTTCTTGAGGTACGGATAGAGCGCGTTGATCTTGCCCGCGAACTTCGATCTCGCGGACAACGGGAAGTTCACCGTGTCGCGCGGGATGCTGAAGACCGCGGCCCGGCCCGTGACCGGATCGACCGACGCGACGAGGATGGCGTCGGTTCGGCTGACGAGGCCGCCCGCCCGAGCGTCGCTGCCGAGGAGAAGGATCGTGAACCGCCCGTCGGGCCCGAGGATCCGCGCGCTCTGCTCGGCGGTATACGTCGTCGCCGCCAGGTCCAGGATCGCCCGTGCCGGCTCGACGGCGGGTCCGGTGATGATTGCGGTGGTGCCAATGACCCCCGCGAAGGCGACGGCGGCGCCTCGCAACAGGACCGCTCCACGTCGCCGGGAGACCGGGGTATTGCTCTCGTTCATTGGTCCCTCGTGGTGCCTCTCGCCAGGGTCGAAGAGCCCCAACACACGGTGGGTCGGCGTCACCCTACCCGGGCCGGCGACGGATTGCGAGTCCTTTCGCGCAAGCACTAAGTACTACCGGGGAGTAGTGTGCGGTGTGATGTGGTCCTAGGTTGCGCGGCATGGCTCCGCGCCTCCGCTTCGATCGGCGCCCGACCGCCGCGACCCTGGTCCTGATCGCCATCCTGGGTAGCGGCGGGCTCCTGCTGGGGTGCGGCTCCGAGGCGGCACCGGCCACGGCGTCGGCGAGCCCGTCCGCGAGCCCGTCCACCGGCGTATCGAGCTCGCCGCGGGCCAGCGCGTCGCCGAGCCCGTCCGCCAGCCCGTCGCCGTCGCCGAGCCCCGAACCCGCGATCTACGAGGACCTGTCGGGTATCGCCACGACCGCAGAGCTGGCCCATCGGTATCCGATCGCCGTCATGATCGACGACGCGCCCGCCGCCCGACAGCAGTCCGGGCTCTCTGTCGCGAGCATCGTCTGGCAGGCCCCGGTCGAGGGCGGGATCCCGCGCTACATGGCGATCTACCAGGCGGGCACGGCGCCCAGGATCGGACCCGTGCGGAGTGCGCGCCTGTACTTCGCGCGCTGGGCGGCCGAGTGGAAGGCGGTCTACCTTCACGCCGGGGGCCCACCGCCATTGCGGGCGTACCTGGCCGGCCGCCAGACGCTCGTCCTCGACGTCAACGGGCGGGCCACGAACCGTGTCACGTTCCGGGCATCGCCCCACAACCTGTACACGGAGGGACCGCGCCTTCGCCGCTTCGCCGAGCGTGACCTCGCCACGAACAAGCTCGCATACGACCCGTCCGCGCCCGGTCGCCTCCAGCCCTTCCGCGACGCTGTGCCAGAGGCCGATCGTGGCCCCGACGGCGGCACGATCCGCGTCACGTACACGAGCGCCACGGTGGGCTATCGGTACGATCGGGCATCGAATACCTGGTTGCGTTCGGTCGATGGCCGCGAGCAGCACGACGCCCTCGCCACCGCGAACCGGGGCAGGGGCGCGATCGGGTCCGGGCCGCGGATCGCACCGACGACGGTGGTCGTGATGGTCGTCCCGATCCGTCGGTCCGCGTCGATCGAGGGCCCGGCGCTCGGACGGCTCGAGGCGGACTCCATCGGGAAGAACACGGCCTGGGTGTTTGCCGACGGGCGCGTCACGAAGGGCACCTGGCGCAAGAAGTCCCCGACGGACCGGACGCAATTCCTCGACGCCGGCGGCCACGAGATCGCCTTCCCGCGGGGGCAGATCTTCATCCAGGTCGTGCCGAAGGCGTCGGCGGCGACGTTCTCGGTCGAAGCCACCGGCTGACGCGAGCGCAGGCGGGTTGCGAGGGCCCGGTGGGGACCGGCCGCTAGGTCGCGGCCCCGGCAACCTCGGCGAGCCGCCGATCGAGGAACGCCTGCTCGGCGGCGTTTGCGGTGAGCTCACGGGCCCGGCGATACGCGACCGCGGCATCGTCGCTTCGACCGAGACGGCGGAGCAGGTCCGCCCGCGCTGAGTGGAGGTAGGAATAGCCGTCGAGCTGTCCCGTGGCTGCGATCGCATCGGCGATCGCCAGGCCCGCGGCCGGCCCGTCGGCCATTGCCACCGCAACTGCGCGGTTGAGCTCGACGACAGGCGACGGGGTCATCGCCACGAGCCCCGCGTAGAGCGCCGCGATCTGCGCCCAGTCGGTCGCCGTTGGTGTCGCGGCCGCGTCGTGAAGCGACGCGATCGCCGCCTGGAGCTGATACGGCCCCGGTCGTCGCATCCGGAGCGCCCGATCGAGGAGCGCCCAGCCCTCCTCGATCTTCGCCCGGTCCCAGCGCGAGCGGTCCTGGTCGTCGAGCAGGACG
This sequence comes from uncultured Anaerolineaceae bacterium, assembly GCA_964626755.1. GTDB lineage: Bacteria > Chloroflexota > Limnocylindria > Limnocylindrales > CSP1-4 > JACDAV01. The sequence continues at coordinate 62,689 of CAZVGO010000020.1, forward strand.
ATCTCGCCGCCCGCCCCCACCCGGGCCTCGCGCCGCGCGTCGTGGAGGAGCATCAGCGCGAGCAGCCCGAGCGCCTCGGGCTCGTCCGGCATCAGCTGGCGGAGAACCCGGCCCAACCGGATCGCCTCGGCCGAGAGCTCGCGCCGGATGAGGGAGTCACCCGATGTCGCCCCGTAGCCCTCGTTGAAGATGAGGTAGACGACCCGGAGGACACCGTCGAGTCGCTCCGGCAGCAGATGGTCCTCCGGAACCTGGTACGGAATGCCCGCATCGCGGATCTTCTTCCTGGCCCGGACAAGCCTCTGGGCGAGGGTCGGCTCCGGGACGAGGAATGCCCGGGCGATCTCCGGGGTCGTGAGGCCGCCCAGGGTTCGGAGCGTGAGACCGACCCGTGCGTCGAGCGCGAGCGCCGGGTGGCAACAGGTGAAGATCAGGCGCAGGCGGTCGTCGAGCATTGGGCTCATGTCGTCTTCTCCGCCCGCCGGCTCGCGAGCTGCGAGCTCCGCGTCGATCTCCGCGTCGCGCCGGAGGAGCTCCGACTTCTCGACGAGGCGGCGCCTTCGACGAAGGCGGTCGATGGCGCGGTTTCGGGCCGTGGTCGTGATCCACGCTCCCGGGTTCGCGGGCACGCCGCGCACGGGCCAGGTCTCGAGAGCCGTGACGAAGGCCTCCTGGACGGCCTCCTCGGCGAGGTCGAAGTCGCCGAGGACGCGAATGAGCGTCGCGACCGCCCGTCCGGACTCTTCGCGGAACAGGCGGTCGACGACCTCGTGAGCCGCTCGCTCGGGGATGACGGGTCTCAGCGGGTGGTCGCGCCGACCGCCTGGCTGTCCATCTCGTACCCGGCGGGGAGCTCCCAGATCGGGCGGACCTCGATCGAGCCGTGCTTGGCTCCCGGGATCATTGCCGCGATCTTGATCGCCTGGTCGAGGTCTTTCGCCTCGACGAGGTAGAAGCCCCCGAGGGCCTCCTTCGTCTCCGCGAACGGGCCATCGGTCGTGATCGTCCGGCCGTCGCGGACCTGGACGGTCGTCGCGGTCTGGGTGCCCTGGAGGGCCTCGCCGCCCTTGTAGGCGCCGCGCTCGGTGACTTCGCGGGTGAACGCGTTGTACGCGTCCATCTCTTCCTTCATGGCCTCTTCCGGCGGAGCCTCGGTCGGCTCGGCCGTGTAGATCAGGAGCGCATAGCGCATCGTGTGTTCCTCCTCGAGACTGCTGGCCGCCGATTGGCGGCCGTCACAAGCACGACGATCAGACCTCGCCCGAATCGACAGCCGGTCAGTCAGCGCGCCGGAGAGTGACGTCCACTTCCTGCCCGACTGCCACTCCGGCGACCATCAGCGATGCCTTGCTGACCCCGACACAGAAGCCACCACCGGCGACGAGCATCGTACTGCCGGCGAATGCCTTGGTCCCGAGCGTGCCGCGGACTCGGTGCTGGCGCCGGCCGCCGAGAGGCCCGACCAGGTCAGCAGGGATGTCGATGACCGCCAGCCCGCCGGGTGGCTCCTCTTGCCAGTGCCGGATCCGGCCGCGGAACGCGATTTCCTCTCCCATGGGCTCCTCCCACGCCCAGTCTGCCGCATGGTTGCCGTCCCGGCTAGCATCGCTCCATGCCGCCCCGCAAAGAGATCCTCCAGGTTGCCGGCCGGGAGGTGACCGTCTCGAACCCGGACAAGGTGTACTTCCCGAAAGCCGGCCACACGAAGCTGGACCTCGTCAGCTACTACCTCACCGTGGCTGACGGGGCACTGCGCGGGATCCGGGGCCGGCCGATGGCCCTCAAGCGGTTCGTCGATGGCGCCGAGGGCGAGGCGTTCTTCCAGAAGCGGGCGCCGGAAAACCGGCCCGAATGGATCCGGACCGCCGAGCTGACGTTCCCATCGGGCAGGACGGCGGACGAGATCGTCGTCGACGACGCCGCCGGCCTGGCCTGGGTGGTCAACCTCGGCTGCATCGACATGAACCCGCACCCGGTCCGGGCCGCCGATCTCGACCACCCGGACGAGCTGCGGGTCGACCTCGATCCCGTCCCGGGCGTCGGGTGGCCCCAGATCCGGGAGGTGGCGCTCGTGACGCGCGAGGCGCTCGAGGCGGTCGGCCTCGTCGGCTGGCCGAAGACGTCCGGCTCGCGCGGGATTCACATCAACGTCCGGATCTCACCGAAGTGGACCTACCCGGAAGTCCGGCGGGCGGCCCTCGCGCTGGCCCGCGACGTCGAGCGGCGGGCACCGTCGATCGCGACGTCGAAGTGGTGGAAGGAGGAGCGCCACGGCGTCTTCCTCGACTACAACCAGAACGCCAAGGACCGGACGGTGGCGTCCGTGTACTCGGTCCGGCCGCTGGCGGATGCGCGGGTCTCGATGCCGCTCCGCTGGGAGGAGGTGGCGGACGTCGTCCCGGAAGACTTCACGCTGGCCACGGTTCCGGGGCTGTACACGTCGCGCGGGGACCCGGGCGCGGGGATCGACGAGGCGGTCGGGTCGCTCGAGGCGCTGCTCGAGCTGTCCGCCCGGCACGAGGCGGAGGGCCAGGGCGACGCGCCATGGCCACCGCACTACGCCAAGCAGGACGGCGAACCGCCGCGGGTGCAACCGTCGAAGCGGCGCACGCCCGACCCTGCGGAGCTGAAGCCGACGGACCCGACGGCGCCGCGCGGGCGGGCCGGTTCGGTGGCGCCATCCATGCCCTCGGCACCGGCACGGAACGCCGAC
>CAZVGO010000021.1:0-2268 GCA_964626755.1 uncultured Anaerolineaceae bacterium
GAGGGGCTGTGGTCCCTCTCGCCAGCATGACGAACATCTTGAGCGACGACAAGAGACAGCAAGTTCTGGCACTTGGACGGCTGGGCTGGACGCTCCGGCGCATCGAGCGGGCGACCGGGGTGCGGCGCGAGACGGCCGGCGCCTACCTCAAGGCCGCCGGACTCGCCGTGCGGCCCCCGGGGCGGTGGGGCCACCCCGCGGCAAATCCGGCCATAGAGGTGTCCACCGACTCGGGAGCCCGCCCGCCCGGGATCTCCAACCCGCTGAGCACGTCGGCCCTGCCGGGGCGCGCGCCCGCCGCCAGCGCATGCGCACCGTATCGCGAGTTGATCGAGGCGGCCCTGGCCCGCGGCCGCGACGCCATGGCGATCTGGCGCGACCTGATCGATGATCACGGCTTCCCGGCCCAGTACGCGAGCGTCCGGCGCTTCGTCATCACGCTCCGGGGCCAGCGGCCCGCCGAGGCGCACCCGGTGATCGTGACCGCCCCCGGGGAGGAAGGCCAGGTCGACTACGGGGACGGCCCGATGGTCCGGCATCCCGAGACGGGCAAGTATCGCCGCACGCGGCTGTTCGTCTTCACCCTGGGCTACAGCCGCAAGAGCGTCCGGCTGCTGACCTTCACGTCGAGCACTCGGCGCTGGGCCGAGCTGCACGAGGAGACGTTTCGGAGGCTGGGCGGGGCGGTCCAGGTCGTCGTCCTCGACAACCTGCGCGAGGGCGTGCTCACGCCGGACCTCTACGACCCCACGCTGAACCCGCTCTACCGCGACATGCTCGCGCACTACGGCGCGGTCGCGCTACCCTGCCGCGTCGGGAATCCCGATCGGAAGGGGAAAGTCGAGTCGGCCATCGGCCATACGCAGGCCGCGCTCAAGGGCCTGCGCTTCGAGACGCTCGAGGCGGCGCAGGCCTACCTCGACCGCTGGGATGCCCGCTGGGCTGACACCCGCATCCACGGCACCACCAAGCGCCAGGTGGCCGCCATGTTCGCCGAGGAGCGACCGGCGCTGCGGCCGCTGCCGGTCGAGCCATTTCGCTACTACCAGTTCGGCATGCGCACGGTCCATCTCGACGGCTGCGTCGAGGTCGAGTACGCCTACTACGCCCCGCCGCCGGGCTGGCTCGGCCGCGACGTCGCGGTCCAATGGGACGGCGGGCACGTCCGGCTCCTCCATCCCACCACGGGTGCGCTCCTGCGGGAGCACCGCCGCCAGGCCCCTGGGCACCACGCCATCCACCCTGCGGATCGGCCGACGCGCACCCCGCCCACCACGCTGACGCTGCTCGCGCGGGCCGCCCGCGCCGGCCCCCACGTCGGCACCCTCTGCGAGGCGATCCATCGCCGGGACGGGCTGGCCGGTGTGCGCCGCCTCCTCGGGGTCCTCACCCTGGTCAAACGGCACGGCGCTGCCACGGTCGACGACGCCTGCGCGGCGGCGCTGGAGCTGCAGGTCGCCGACTACCGCTTCGTCCGGCGCTACCTCGAGCGGCACCCGGCGGCGCCCCTCACGCTGCGCCAGGTCGATCCGCTCATCCGTGACCTCACCCATTACCGCGACGTCATCGCGCGCAAAACCCAGGAGGGAATCCCGACATGAACCTCGTTGAACTCCAGCGCGCCCTCCGCCAGCTCCGCTGCTCCGGCATGGCCGCGGGCCTCGAGCCGCGGCTCCTCGAGGCCCAGACCGCCAAGCTGGCCCCCATCGACTTCCTGTCCACGCTCGTCCAGGACGAGCTCCTGCGCCGCCAGGACCGGCTCCTCGACCGCCGCATCAAGCAGGCCGGCTTCCGCGACCCGGGCAAAACCCTCGACACGTTCGACTTCGACTTCAACAAGAAGATGAACCGCCGGCTCGTGTTCGAACTCGCCACCGGCCGCTTCGTCACCCAGCACGAGGACGGGCTGCTTCAAGGGCCACCCGGCACGGGCAAGAGCCACTTGACCCAAGCGATCGGCTTCGCCGTGATCCAGCAAGGCCATCGCGTCCTGTACCGTGAGGCCCACATCCTCCTCGAAGAGCTCGCCGAGGCGCAGCTCGCCGGCACGCGCAAGCAATACGTCGCGCAGGTGACCGCCGTCCCGCTGCTCCTCATTGATGACCTCGGGATGCGGCGGCTGCCCCACACCGCGGCCGAGGACCTCCTGGAGATCGTGATGCGCCGCTATGAAAAAGCCTCGACGCTGATCACGTCGAATCGTCCCGTCGAAGACTGGGGCAAGCTCCTGGGCGACACCGCCGCCGTCGCGGCGCTGCTCGACCGCCT
>CAZVGO010000022.1:0-3218 GCA_964626755.1 uncultured Anaerolineaceae bacterium
CACCGCGTCAGCATCATTCGTTCGTCAGCGCTCAGTGTGATCGGCTGGGCAACCCGCATGGTCGTTCCTCCACGTCTATGACGATACGGAGGACGATGGGGTTCACTGATAATCCACACCAACTACGAATCACACCACTAGACTAGACTGGGGTAGAGCAACCGCGGGTCCGGGTGTTCAGCGACGTAGAAGTTCTGCTCGTCCTTTGGACATTCCTCTTTCAAAAGAGCAAGGCATCGCTGGACCGAGCGAACGCTCGTGCCATAGCTCTCCGTCTCATGACCGCAACGGGGACACGTCGCGGTCACGCCCTCGACCTCGACACCGCGGTCTCCCTCAAGCGTGGTCTCTTCTATTGTCGCAACGATTTTCATCGTCAGCCGCCTTTAGTAGCCTCTCATGTGGTGCTCACGAAACAACTTCCGGTACGGCGTGACGCAGCGCGCCGCCTCGGGTTCGAAGAATCAGGCCAAGACTCCATGATGGTCCAAAGTGCCTTTTCGTTCGGCGGCGTCGTTTCCGCGGTAGGTCGCACGCCTCACGGGCGGCGGCCGCGGCGGAGCGAGCGGCGTTATGGAACGCCTCACGCTGCTCGGCAGTGTACCGCAGCGACGGATCTCCGTCACGCTCGACGGCGGTGCGAAAGCCGGGGTCGGACGGAGTCAGCCGGCGTTCACGCGCGTCAGCGTACGCTGAACCGAGGATGCCCCTGTGGTGTCCGAGGGAAGGAGCAGTGTCCGGGTCCGGCGTGCGTCGCCGGCGATGCTGGGTTTCGGTGGCGGCGGGGATCGCCGAGGGTCAGGGGGGGGATTGCGGCCGGAGGAAGGGCCAGGGGGAAACTCCGGGAAAGGGGGAGAAGGGGAGATGAGTTTCACGCCGCAGAGGGCAACCCCCTGGCCTGCCCGGAGCGTACCATGGGCAGCGATCAGACGCAATTCGCGGACCGGTCGGTCAGGCCCACCGCACGATCGAGTCGCCCCGCGCCGAGCGGAAGCGGATCGTGCCGATGGCCGGATCGTCGACCGCGCGGAACTCCGCCGCGTTGGTCGGTCCGCATCGCCGCGAACGCGCGGACGTGACGACATAGTCGACGAGCAGGATGCGCTTCGGACTCGTGAGCTGGGGCTGGACGCGGAGCGAGTCGAAGATAAGCGTCCGCGTCCGTGCGTCGCCGGCGCTGCTGGATTTCGGGTCGCGGCGGGGATCGCCGAGGGTCAGCGGGGATCGCGGCGGCGTAGAGATTCGCCCAGCGGGCGGGGTGTCAAACGTCCGCGGCGCCGCGGTGCTTGCCACGACCCTGGCCGCGGTTAGGGTAACGGCGATCCAGCCCAACACGCCGGAGGATCGCGTGTCGACCTACCTTCACTTCGACGTCCGACTCAGCGGCTTGAGCCCCCCGCCCTGGCGCCAACTGCTCCTCCCGGCGAGGGCGTCCTTCCTTGACCTCCACCACGCGATCCAGGATGCGTGCGGGTGGCACGACCCGCACCTGTTCATGTTCCGTGGAACGGGCAGGGCCGCGGAGGCCGTGGCGACGAGCCCGAACGACGACGAGGCCAACGCCCGCGAGGCGGGTCGCATCCGGCTGAGTGAGTTCTTCAAGAAGGAGGGCGACCATCTCGTCTACGAGTACGATTTCGGCGACTCCTGGGAGCACGAAGTGGTCCTGAAGGCGGTCGTGGCGAGCGGCGAGGCTTTCAAGCGCAGGCTGGTTGGCGGCGAGTTGGCCTTCCCGAAGGAGGATTGCGGCGGCGTCCCCGGCTACCTGGATTGCGTTCGCGTGCTCGCGGGCGGCGCGGACCGGGACGGGCTGCGGGAATGGATCGCCGACTGGCGGCCGGACCGGTTCGACCTGGAGGCCTGCCGGAGACGATTCGACAACTGACGACTCGAGCGCGTCGTTCGCCCGCGGAACGGGAAACGGGATGGAAGGTGTCAGGGCGGTCGACCATCAGCGTCCGGCGTGGGTTGCCGGCGGCGCTGGATTCTGGGTCGCGGCTACACCGCGGTGGGTGTCAGGCCGGGATCGCGGCGGCGTAGAGATTCGCCCAGCGGGCGGGGACGACGCTGCGCGCGGGATGGTCTGTGTTGTAGCGGCGTAGCGCGGCGCGCCCCCTTCGTCGCACAGATCGTGGCACGAGAGCCCGCCCCGCGGCAACGAGGACGCCCGCCCGGTGATCGGGGACCGACGCTACACCATCCCGCCGGGGATTCTCTGCCACGCGACGGGAACGGGGGATTCGTGCCAGGGGGCGCGCTACGGAACACCCGCAGGATTGAGCCCGTCCCCAACGACCGGTACCATGGCCGCGCACCATTCGCTCCGACCCCTCGTCGCCGCCCATCCTCCGCCTCCGCGGACCCAGGGAAGGATGAACCCAGCCGACCTCGACACGATCCCGATCCTGCCGCTCGCGGTTGCGTGGGCGGGCGAGGATCTCGTTCGGGCCGTGCTGGCGCGTGTTCGCCGGAGGGGACGCGTGTGAAGTCCACCGAGACCTGCGTCGCCTGCAACCGGACCGTCCCCGCCCACGACGGCGTCATCCGCTCCGATGGCCGGGGCAAGAGTTTCGGCTTCCACTGCGGCCGGTGCTGGGCGCAGGTCGTTGCCGAGCATCAGGGCGTCGAAGCAACGGTCCTGGAGATCGCGCCGGTCACCATGCGCGACGCTGCGGGCTGCGACCACGAGTTCCACTTCAGGTTCATCCCCGCCCCGCGTGGGATCGAGGCGTTCGAGCTCGTCGACGGCGCGCCAGGCGGCTACCGGTTCAAGGTCCTCCAGGAGGACGACGACCCGGCCATCGTCGAGCGGCTGTTCGCGCGGATGCGCCGGTCGCTGGCGACGCGGCACCTGGAACCGAGCAGCGTGCAGCCGCCGCGATCAGGCAAGGTCTCGGGTGGCGCGGCCGACACGGGGATGTCCATCGCGGGCGATATCATGCGCGGCAGGATCGAATGGGACCCCGAGAGCAGCGGCGTGCCTTCCGTGGTGATCGACGGCCAGAGCTTCTCGTGGGAGGAGTTCGGTCGGATGCTGACGAAGTTCGAGCGGTGGCAGTTTCGGCTCCGAATCGTGGACCAGTCGGAAGAGGTGTGAGGCTGAGGGGGTGAGGAGCAGGGCAGTGCGGCACGCTGATCTCGTCGCTCTCTTGCGGGCGCCCGATCGCCGGTTCCGAGCCCTCCCCGAGCACCGACCGCGCGCTGGCGAGGGCCACCGC
>CAZVGO010000023.1:0-6925 GCA_964626755.1 uncultured Anaerolineaceae bacterium
GAGGAACCGATCGAGGCTGTCCGCGTGTCCGTCCTTGTTCCAGCATTCGGGGTGTGAGCGGTTGACGTCGACGCGCGGATCCAGGCGTGGGTAGGCGCGGCGAAGCTCGTGCCGCATGATGCGGTGCGCGACCTCGCAGACATCGTCGATCCGGTCCTCCGGGCACTCGATCAGGATCGAGTCGTGAACCGGGAGAACCAGGTGGACGCCCGTACCGCGAAATGCGTGGTCGAGCTCGACGAGGGCGCGTTTGAACACGACGGCGGCACTCCCCTGGATCGGTGTGTTGCGCAGGTAGTTTTGCGTCCACGTGTCGGCGCGGCCGAGGCTCGCACGGTGTCGCCGCAGTCCGCTGATGACGGACGCGTAGCCTCGGACCGCACCGTAGGACGCCGACGCCTCGAGGCCGCGCTTGAGCCGCGGGTAGAGGTCGAGGAAGCGTTGGCGCTCTTGCTCCGCAAGCGTGAGTGAGATGCCGAATCGGGTGGCGATCGCTGGCGCCTGGATGTTGTAGATCACAGCGAGCACGAAGACCTTCATGCGATCGCGCAGGTCGGGTCGGCGCGCCTTGAATTCGGCCGGTGTGAGTCCCCTCTCGTCATCCGAGAGGGTCGGGCGGAAGAACCTTATGGCCATCGCGGCGTAGACGTCCCCCGAGTTGTAGGCGGCGATGAGGTCGGGATCGTCGTGCTCGGCGGCTGCGACGCCGACCTCGATCTGCGCGTAGTCGAGTTCGATGAGGGCGCGGCCGGGCGGCGCGGTCACGACGGGCCGGAGCATGCGACCGATCCCGGCGAGGTTCGGCGCGGCGCACGCGTTTCGGCCGGTGGCGGCGCCGAGTTGGCGGTGCTGGGGGTGCATGCGTCCGTCGGCTCCGATGAGCATCCCCGAGAGCCACTCCTCCGCGGCGAGGCGCCGGTACCGGCGGTGCAGCCGAAACGGGCGGATCGCAGGGTGCGCGCTCTCGTTCTGCTCGAGGAGGTCGTCCTCCGTGCAGGGTTTTCCGCGGCGCCGGAAGCCGCTGGCGAGGCCCGCGCGCGCGATCACCTCCAGGAACTTGGTTCGGCTTCCCGGCGGATCGATTCCGAAGCCCCGAAGCACGACGGCGTAGTGGTCCACCGCGCGTAGAGCAGCGCTTCTCAACAGCTGGAGTCGCTCTCGGGAGACGGGAACCCCGTTCCACTCGATGCGAGCGTTGGCGATGGCGAACGGGAACTCGACTGTGTGCAGGTGATGGTGGATGCCCTGGCGCAGGATGTCGGCCTGCTGCGCGAAGTAGAGTCGGAGCGTCCACTCGGCGTCGGCGGCAGCGTATCCGAGCAGCGCGTCGTCGAGGGGTCCGTCTCCGAGTCCGAGGAACCGATCCCGCAGCGCGTCCTTGTCGGCCGAGAACGGGTGGGCGAGGCCATAGCGCGTGCATTGTCCGGCGAGCGAGAGGAGGTGTGCGTGCTGCTTCTTCCGCTTGACCTCGGCCTGGATCTGCTCCGCGTCGCACCCGTGCCTGGCCGCGTCCGCGCGCCGGTGGTGCGCACCGAGGTGCAGGCATGCGGCCGCGAGGTGGGTGTCGTAGACGTTCGGAAGATCGGGATCGAGGTCGAGCGCCCAGCACGTGAACAACTCGGACTTCGCATGGTGGACGACGAAGGGGACGCGCATGCGGAGGATCTCGCCGAGCGTGGCTACAACGGCGGGTTGGCGCACGTCGAGAACGGCGCGAACGACGTCGCGGCCATCCGTCGTACTGGCGGCGAGGGAGACGCAGATCGGTCGTTGGGACCGAACGTCCTGCCAGCCTGCGCCCGAGCGAAGTTGGATCGGAGGCCGGCCGAAGCCAAACTCGGAGTCGAGGGCGAGAGCGCTCAGGGGGAGCGCGCGCAGCAAGTCGAGGAACTGGTCGGCTTCGTCGGCGGTCCGGACGTGGTGGAGCCGGGAGGCTGCGCGGGCGGCGTCCAGGGGGATGATGAGGGGGGCTGGAGGCGGAGCGCTTGGGGTCGCGCGCAACAGGTCGTGCCAGCCCGGGAGGAGCTTCATGGCGCCGCCTCCCTCTCGATCGGACCCGTCTCAAAAACCCTTCTAATAATATTTAGAGGTTCGGTGAGACCGGCCGCCGCGGCCAGCCTGCGGAATGCCGTGGCTCGCGACAGGCCGAGCCGAGTGGCTGCATCGCCTAGGCTTAAGCCTTGCGCGGTAAGGCTTTCCAAGCGCTCGACGTCGCGCGCGCGATCCAGCTCGGCAGCAGTCGGGAGGCCGAGAGCCGTCCGCAGCGCGGCGAGACTCTCGACGACCTCATGCGGACCGAGGTCGCGGGCAAAATCGGCCATCTGGAAGACCACGACTTCGCGGTGCCGCGTCACCGGGCGAACACGGCCGACCGCCTGGACCACGGGGTCGAGCTCGAGCTTGCGGAGGTGGATCGCGCCCACGTGCGCGAGCGCCCCGCCGGGGTCCGGACCCTCCACCCTCACGCGTCGGATGCGGTCGGGGTGCGAGTCGATGACGAGCGGTCGGCGCTTCGCCGCCGGGACGGCCTCCTGCGCGGAGCGCGTCAGCTCCGTCGAGGAGACGTAGTAGCCGTTGAGGCAGTAGGCGCCCTCGTACTCGGAGAAGTCGTTCACGCCGAGGATCCCGTAGTGGATGACCGGGATGATGCGCGGGTCCGGCGTCGCTGGAAGCTGCGCGTAGCCATCCCAAACGAGCCGAACATCGAAGCCCCAGTCCGCGAGCCTGGCGTGGAGATCCGCCGCGCAGCGGCCCTTCGATTTCTTCCGGCTGATGAGCAGCGTCGTTCGCCCGTCTCGGAGGTTGCGGGCGATCAGCACGGCGATCGTGTCGAGGATCTGGACGCGGTTGCGTTCGAAGTACCGGTCGGCGCCGATGCGGCTGCGCAGGTTGATGATCCGCGACCGGCTGTGCCGAAACCGGACGCGCTCGAACGGGGAGTGCAGTGGACCGCGCCCAAGGCGCTCTCCGGCGTAGTCCGCTGTCGCGTGCGCGGAGAGCAGGAGCAGGTGGCCGTGGAGGTACGGCCGCGCGATGAAGTGGATCGCGCCGTCGTCCGTCTTCCAGCGCTCGTTCGGGTGGCTTCCGGCGAGCAGCGCGAGGTCGTAGCCAACGTACCGGAAGGTCGGTCCGAGCCTCTCCAGGCCGGCCGACTGGATTCTGAACGCGTGGCGGTTCAGCCAGGGCGGCAGGTCGAGCACCAGCGCGCTGGGGTTTGCGCTACTCTGAAGCGCCTCGATGCTGCCAAGCCAGGCTGCGCGCTCTGGGACATCGGGCAGGCTCGCGAGGACATCCTGGAACGCGGCGAGGTCCGCGTCGGTGACGACGAGTTCGAAGTTGGCATCGAGCAGGCGAGCCTCGTCGAGGATCACCAGGATCCGACCGGGGCCTATTCGCGCACGCAGGCGGGGGACCAAGGACCGGTTCACCACGAGTTGCTGCTCGGTCAGGAAGAGCAGGCGGCAACCGGGTAGCGCGCGCAGCTGTTCGGGCCACGGACAGGGGGTCGGTGTGTTGCCCCGGGCGCGGCACGGGCGGCAAAGAGTGGCCTTGGCGTACGTGGAGCAGCCTTGCAATTCAAGCCTGTCCCAGTCCTCGGCGTAGGCACCGCACCAGTCCTTTGGACGGGGCTTGAGCACCATCCACGCGACCGGCGCGGCGGCGCGGCCGGCGATGATACGGCGCTCATTCAAGATGGACCATGTTGGCGCGGCGTAGACCACGAGATCGAACGCCGCGTACAGCGGGGCGTAGCTCAGGAGCTCGTCGACCGCGAAGCTCTTTCCGACCCCGACCGGCAGCCTGTAGAGCACGGCGACGTGGCGCTCGACCTCGGCCAGGAGGGCCTCCGGCGCCAAGTCGCGGCGCCGGAAGACCTCGAGACGCGTCTCGTCGATGAGCGTGGCGGCGCTCACGGCGCCGTGTTTGCGGGGGGCGCGTCGTCTGCGCGCGGTGGCTTCCAGCCGCCGACGACGTCGAGCTTGTTCCTGATCGAAGGGGTCTCGGCGAGTGCTGCCGCCGAGATCGAAACAAACGCGGCGCGAAGCTGGATGCCATTCTCGTGTGAGTCGATGAACGACTGGATCGTCGTTTGACCCCGGTCGGCCTCCGGCTGGAGCGGTCGCGACTCGACGAAGTACTTCGGGCCAGTACGTGAGATGAGCAGGGCCTTGTTGGAGACGTCGGGGTCGGCGAGGAAAGGAAGGAGCTCGAGACCCAGACTGCCCTGCCGACGGGAGAGCGTGATCCTCAGGACCTTGACGGTCCTCGACTCAAGGTCGAAGACCGGTAAGAGCGAGGCGACGACGGGAGCGGAGCCAAGGAAGCACTCGGGGCACCCAGATCCCGGGCACACCACGTAGCTCTTCACCGACTCGTCCGCGACGTAGTGGAGCTCCACCTCCTCATCCTCGTCGGAAAAGAGGAGCACCATCGCAGGCTGCTCGCGGAGCCTGAGCTCCTCGATCTGGCGAACGGGAACGTCGCCGTCGCCGGCGTAGTAGTCCAAGAGGCGGCTCATCGGGGGGCCTCCTCTGCGCGCCGTAGCTCGTTCTCGATCTCGGGCGAGAGCACACCGAGGGCGAGCGCCGCTTGACGGATGTGGTGGCCCGACCAGAGCCGTCGACCAGACCGCACGGGCGGTGCCGGGTGGACGCGGCCAGCACGTACCAGCTCGTTGAGCCGCTTGTCAGTGGCGACCCCCAAGAAGTCGCGGACAGCGGCGGTGAAGCACGGGAAACACGGACTCGAAATCATCGATGCCTCCGGAGGGTTTCGCGTCGTCGGTCGACGACGTTGCCTCGCAAGAGAGTGCCGGACACCAAACGGACACCCGGCCTGTCCGTTACCGATCGGCAGCAAGGAACCCCTGGATCGAGTCGAGGAATGTGCTAAGACTTGCTAAGTCAAGTGGTTGCGTCTCGCCGACGCCCAAGAGTACGGGCGGTCCGTGCGATCCCCGTGGACGCCCGAACGTCCCCTCGCAACTGACCTATGGCGTCGCTCGACCCGCTATCCGGTCGCGTTCCGCGACCAACGCGCCCCCCGTCCATCCTGCTCCCAGTGGTAGCCGAGCTTCCCGAGCGCCGTGCGCACTCGCCGTCCCGCCCGTTGAAGAGACTCACGCTGCAAGGCAAGCACGGGACTAGGGCTGTTTCTATCTCGTCGGCTCAATTCCGCCCCCGCATCTATCATGTCCGCCCTCAGAAGCGCGTCCCATGCCACTTCCTCGCCGTGTGCCTCGAACACACGCCGGAACACCGAGACGTTCCGCCTTCCGCAGACGTGTTCCTCGATTCCGCGCTCACGAACAATCGCGTGAACGTCGCTCGCGAAGTGCACGCTTAGCTCTTGGGCACGCTCCGCGGCGAGTACAACGTGTCCCGGCGGGCCAAGTTCGCCGATCAGCATTCGTTCGCCAGCGGCCAGCGCACTCGGCCTCCGTGCTTCATAGAGCCTGTCAGCGACATTAGACCCCAGCTCTCGGCCGAGCGCCGCCAATTCAGCCCCGAGATTGTTGCCAAGCCACTCTTCGAAGGGGCTAGGAAAGTCGTTCTGAATCATGCGCGCGCGCCGTTCGATGTATTGACGGTCAAGAACGAATCCGGTACTCAAGCGTTCGCTGTGTTGCTCGAGGCGGTCGGCCATCTGTGCAACGATCTGCGCCGCCGATGCTCCTTTGTAGCCGAAGTACTCCACCGACCGGAATTCAAGTCCGGCTACATGGCCGCCAATCACGGGAAACGTCAAGCGTATCCAGCGGCAGGCGGGCATGAGCAGTGAGAGACCGAGAGCCAGTCGCGTCTGGACTGGTTTGGCGCACAAATGACTGAGGTAGTAGGGTGTCGCCAAAAACAAACCAGCCGCCTCGGCGAAGGACGTAGCCGCTACTACCAGGAGCCTTTCATTGCCATGTGGCCCTGAGTGACCGGAGTCTGGTGCGGCGGGTCCAGGTGGTGCGTAGTTGCGGAGCCACGATACGAACCGTTCGTGACGCTCGTGATCGGACGGCGGAGGAGGAGCCAAGGGCGAGCCTGAGCCTGGGAGGCTGGCTGATACATGTTCTCGACGAAGCGCTTCAAGCTGTTCGATAACTTCGGGGGCACGCAGGTGTCCGGGCGAACGAAGGGTGGCGAGCCCACCGTCGGGCGAGACTGGCGCATCAAGAGGGCGAGAATCGCGACGAGCCGTTTGTGAAGCACGTCGACTGCGTGGGTTGGGCATGTCACCTCCTAAGCTCTCAGGTTGTGGCAACGATCCGGACTATGTCGGGCGTGACATCCATTTGAGTACGGCCGCGAGAGAGGTCAGAGTCGTTGGGGACAACGACTGATGCGGCATCGATCGATTAGAGCGGCCGCGAGGGGGTAGTTCGAGTGGAGGGTTCCCGAAATCCACGTGCCGACGTGGGCCCGATCGCAACTGGAAGGGTCGGAAGGCTACACTCTCGACGGACTCGGATCCCGCGCCGGGATCAGGGGCGAGGCGTTGGCGATGGGCCGGCGCGCCGCGACCTTCAGGTTCCACGCCGCGAGCGCCAGCGCCGCGAGGCAGACGTCGCGCGCCCCGGACGGCGTACCGCTCTTCATGCTCTCGGACTCGGTAACGGAGTACTCGAAGGCCTTTATCTAGTCGGGGGAGCTGAGCGGACAGGTCCACGCGCGGCTGGGTCCGAACCGCGCGCGGCTGCCGGCGGCTCCGACACCAGGGCACGACGCGCGCAACACGCCCCGACTCGTGTCCACCCGCTCCCGACCGTCGAGTCTCGATGGTGGACACGCCACAAGTACCGAACAAAGACCGGACATTGGGGTCGATTCGGTCCCTCTCGCGCGCTATCATTCCAGCCCACGGGCACCCCTTCCGAGCGCCCTGACCGGCCGCGAGTCGCGACGCGTCGGGGCAAATCCTTCCGAGGCCCGGAACC
>CAZVGO010000024.1:0-8156 GCA_964626755.1 uncultured Anaerolineaceae bacterium
TGATCATGCCCGGCGACAACGTCGAGATGACCGTCGAGCTCATCACCCCGATCGCCCTCGAGGTCGGCCAGCGATTCGCCATCCGCGAGGGTGGCAAGACCGTCGGCGCCGGCGCCGTCGTCACGATCACGGAGTAGGGCAATGGCCAAGGTCGAGGCGCGTCCCACCCTCCAGCTCGCCTGCACCGTGTGCAAGGAGCGGACGTACACCACGCGCAAGAACAAGAAGAACGATCCGAACCGGATCGAGCTCAACAAGTACTGTCCTCGCTGCCGGCGTCATACTCTCCATCGAGAAGCGAAATAGCCGCCGACCGCAGGGGCGTAGCTCAATTGGCAGAGCACCGGTCTCCAAAACCGGCGGTTGTAGGTTCGAGTCCTATCGCCCCTGCCACTATCCTCGGGCCGATGGCCTTGAGGACTGCGGCCTCGGCCCTCGGAGGGTCGACCGCCAGAACGCTAGTTCATTGAGAGAAGAAGCCAAACGTGACTCGCCTCCGCCGCTTCATCGACGAAGCGTGGTCCGAACTGAAGAAGGTGACCTGGCCGACGCGGGAGCAGGTCCGCAACCTCACCGTGCTCGTGTTCACGATCAGCCTGGTCGTGGGCCTCTACATCACCGTGCTGGACGCCATCTTCCAACAGGCCGTCGGGCTGCTGACCTAGGGCAACGATGATGACCGAATCGACAACCGACACGACCCGGACGACCGCCGACAAGCGGTGGTACGTGATCCACACGTACTCCGGCTACGAGAACAAGGTCAAGGCGAACCTCGAGCACCGCATCGAGTCGATGGGCATGGAGGACAAGATCTTCCAGGTCCTCGTCCCGATGGAGGACGAGATCGAGATCCGCCAGGGCCAGCGCCACACCGTCCAGAAGAAGGTCTATCCGGGCTACGTGCTCGTCGAGATGATCCTCGACCCGGACAGCTGGTTCGTCGTCCGCAACACGCCTGGCGTCACGAGCTTCGTCGGCGGCGCGAACATCCCGGGCGTCCGGAGCGAGCCGATCCCACTCGACGAGAACGAGGTCAAGCAGATCCTGCGCCACATGGGCGTCGAGACCCCCAAGTACCGGGTCGCGTTCACGAAGGGGCAGAGCGTCCGGGTCACCGACGGGCCGTTCGCCGAGTTCATCGGCACGGTCGACGAGGTCAACCCCGAGCGCAACAAGGTCAAGGTCCTCGTGAGCATCTTCGGCCGCGAGACGCCCGTAGAGCTTGACTTCCTGCAAGTCGAAAAGCTCTAGGAAAGGAACGCCTGCCCCGTGGCCAAGAAGATCCGCATCATCCTCACCCTGCAGCTGCCCGCCGGCAAGGCGACACCCGCCCCGCCCGTCGGCACGGCCCTCGGCCCGCACGGCATCAACATCGTCGAGTTCACGAAGTCGTACAACGAGAAGACCGCCGACAAGGTCGGCCAGGTCATTCCGGCCCAGATCACGGTCTTCGAGGACCGCTCCTTCACGTTCGTCCTCAAGACGCCGCCCGCGGCGGACCTCCTGCGCAAGGCAGCCGGGCTCGAGAAGGGTTCGATGACCCCCCGGCGGGAGATGGTCGGCCGGGTCACGAAGGACCAGGTCCGCGAGATCGCTGCGGTGAAGATGAGCGACCTCAACGCCAACGACGTCGAGGCCGCAGCGAAGCAGATCGAGGGCACCGCCCGCAGCATGGGAATCGAGGTCGCCGGATAGCAACGTCTGAATCGGCAACCTGAGCGGTTACCTCACCGCTCGCTCACCGAAGTCCGAGGCGGAGCTCCGCGACGCCATCGGCCTGAGGTAGGCCGGCCAGCCGGCCGCACGGAAGGACACAACGGACATGGCACACGGCAAGAAGTACCTCGAGGCCGCGAAGCTCGTCGACCACGAGCGGCTCTACCCGCCGCAGGAGGCCGCCGAGCTCATCAAGCAGACGACGACCGTGAACTTCGACGCGACCGTCGAGGCTCACCTCCGGCTCGGCATCGACCCGCGTCACGCGGACCAGATGGTCCGCGGCACGGTCGTCCTCCCCCACGGCACCGGCAAGGTCGTCCGGGTCGCGGTCTTCGCCCAGGGCGAGAAGGCCCAGGAGGCCCTCCGCGCCGGCGCGGACGAGGTGGGGGCCGACGACCTCGTGAAGAAGGTCGAGGCCGGCTGGCTGGAGTTCGACGTCGCGCTCGCCACGCCGGACACGATGGGGATGGTCGGCAAGCTCGGGAAGATCCTCGGCCGGCGCGGCCTCATGCCGAACCCGAAGGCCGGCACGATCACCTTCGACCTCGAGCGGGCGATCAAGGAAGTCAAGGGCGGCCGGGTCGAGTTCAAGGTCGACAAGGCCGGCATCGTCCACACGATCGTGGGCAAGAGCAGCTTCGAGGCGACCGCGCTCGTCGAGAACCTCGCCACGCTCGTCGACGCGATCAATCGAGCCAAGCCATCGGGATCGAAGGGCCAGTACATCCGGACGCTGACGATCGCCAGCACGATGGGCCCCGGGATCAAGCTGGACGTGCCGGCGGTGCTTGCCGCCGCGGCGTCGTAGAATGCACCGCCCGGGTCCACTCCCGGGCATAGACGGGGCGGCGGCCGAGAAGCGCGCCGCCTGACAAGAAGACGGACCAAGCCAAAGACAGCCTGTGCCCGCGGACCGCGCCTCGACCTCCAGGTCGGGAACGGTCGGGGCTTGATCGGCCGGATCGGATCGGGCGGCTCCGCGAGGGGCGCGACCGGGGACGACGGCCGGCACGCCGAGGCAGGACCCGCGCCGCTCCACCCTCCGCGGTGAGCGTCGCCCCTGCGAGCCTGGCAGGCCTTCGGGCCCCGTCGCAGGGGAGTCCCGTCCAGACGCGGACGGGCCGCCCACCGCCGCGCGCCGGCTGCGCGCCGAGCAAGGAGGGTCCATGCCCACCGACGCGAAACGGGAGACCGTCGCCGAGCTGCGCGAGGAGCTCGCTCGCAGCAAGACGATGATCGTGTCCGAGTACCGCGGCCTCACCGTGCGCGAGATCGCCGAGATCCGGCGCGCGCTGCGCAAGCAGGACGTGTCGTACCGGGTCGTCAAGAACCGCCTGTTGCGGATCGCCGCCCAGGACACGGTGGGGGAAGCCCTCGGCCCGCTCCTCACCGGCCCGACGGCGATCGCCTTCGGGACGGACGAGGCGGCGACCGCCAGGGCGGTCATCGACGCCACGCGTCCCTACAAGATCGTCCGGATCACCGGCGGCATCCTCGGCCTCCAGGCGATCGACGCCGATGGGGTCACCCGCCTGGCGAGCCTGCCTTCGCGGGAGGTCCTCCTCGGCCAGCTCGCCGGTGCGATCCAGTCCCCGACGGCGACGCTCGCATCGTTGCTCGGGGCAAACGTGCGCAACCTCGGCTACGCCCTGGCTCAGCTCCGCGACCAGAAGGCCGCCGCGGGCGGCTGACCGCCCGAAGTCCCACCGATCTACCCCGGCCGGCCGTCCGGCCCACGAACTCCGGCCCACCGAAAGAGGAGTCCCACCAAATGGCAGCAGTCAAGACCCAGGACGACGTGCTCGAGGCGATCGACAAGATGACCGTGCTCGAGCTGTCCGAGTTCATCAAGCGGTTCGAGCAGCGCTACGGCGTGACTGCGGCCGCACCGGTCGCGGTCGCCGCGGCGCCGGCCGGCGGCGCGGCAGCGGGCGGCGGGGCCGCCCCGGCGGCAGCCGAGGAGCAGACCGAGTTCAGCGCCGTCCTCCTCGAGGTCGGCCCGAACAAGATCCCGGTGATCAAGGTCGTCCGCGAGCTCACCCAGCTCGGCCTCAAGGAGGCCAAGGACCTCGTCGATGCGGCACCAAAGCCGGTCAAGGAGGGCGTCACGCGCGAAGAGGCCGACAAGATCAAGGCAGCGTTGGAGGAGCAGGGCGCCAAGGTCGAGATCAAGTAGACCTCGGTCGGCGCTGGGAGCGGCCTCCGCGAGTCCGTCACGCATTCGCCGGGCGGGTGGTAGGAGACCAGGCAGCCGATTCCTGTGTCTCTTACCCACCAAGCGGGTAGGCCCGCAACATTCGACGGTCGCTCTGCTCGAAGTGCCACCTATCACCCACCCGGCGGGTGGGCGGCGAAAACCAGGCCAGACTCGTAACCTGAGAGCGCCCTGGAACCGGTTTCGGAGGGGAGGCGGCGGACGCCGCTTCCCCTACTTGACATTTGGCAAACTCGCGGTATCCTACTCCTTCTGTGAGCGCGGCACCCCTCTTTTCCCTCCTCCTCCGTCAAGGAGCGGTAGTTCATGCTGTCTGCTGATTCGTCGAGCCCGGCCCTGGCCACGCGCAAGCGCTACGCACGGATCCCCGAAGTTCTCCCGATCCCCAACCTGATCGAGCTCCAGCTCGACTCCTTCACCTGGTTCGTTGAAAAGGGCCTCCGGGAGCTGTTCGACGAGATCAGCCCGATCAAGGACTTCACCGGCAAGGTGATGGAGCTCCAGTTCCTCGATTACGAGTTCGGGGCGCCGAAGTACACCGAGCAGGAGTGCCGGACGAAGGACCTGACGTTCAGCAAGCCGCTCTACGTCAACGTCGAGCTCCTGATCAAGGAGACCGGCGAGATCCAGCGCCAGCGCGTCTACATGGGCGACTACCCGTGGATGACAGACCAGGGCACGTTCGTCATCAACGGCGCGGAGCGCGTCGTCGTCAGCCAGCTCGTCCGCTCGCCGGGGGTCTACTACAGCGAGGTCGAGGATCCCACCTCGGGGCGGATGCTCTACTCGGCCAAGGTGATCCCGAACCGCGGTGCGTGGCTCGAGTTCGAGACGAACAACAAGGACCAGCTCTGGGTCAAGGTGGACCGCAAGCGGAAGATCGCGGCCACGACCCTGCTCCGCGCGGTCGGCTACGAGCAGAACGACGAGATCGCCGCCCTGTTCTCCGCGGTGGATCTCGATCCCGAGCACCCGTACATCGCCCAGACCCTCGACAAGGACCTGACCCGCACCCAGCAGGAAGCGCTGATCGAGGTCTACAAGAAGCTGCGCCCGGGTGATCCGCCCACCGGCGACAACGCCCGCCAGCTGGTCGAGAGCCTCTTCTTCAACTTCCGCCGCTACGATCTCGGCCGGGTGGGCCGCTACAAGTTCAACAAGAAGCTCGACCCGGTCTCCAGGCGGCTGGGCATCGAGTTGCCGCGCGAGCACCGGACGATCACCAAGGAGGACATCGCGGCAATCGTCGGCCAGCTCGTCGAGCTCAATCGCGGACTCGGCCAGAAGGACGACATCGACCACCTCGGCAATCGCCGCATCCGGGCGAACGGCGAGCTGATCCAGAACGCCTTCCGGATCGGCCTCCTCCGGATGGAGCGCGTCGTCCGCGAGCGGATGACGATCCAGGAGATCGACGAGGCAACGCCGAATGCGCTCATCAACATCCGGCCGGTCGTGGCCGCGATGAAGGAGTTCTTCGGGGGCAGCCAGCTCTCCCAGTTCATGGACCAGACCAACCCGCTGGCCGAGCTGACCTCGAAGCGCCGCCTCTCGGCGCTCGGGCCGGGCGGCCTGTCGCGCGAGCGCGCCGGGTTCGACGTCCGTGACGTCCACCACAGCCACTACGGCCGGATCTGCCCGATCGAGACGCCGGAGGGCCCGAACATCGGGCTCATCGGCTCGCTCGCGACGTACGGCCGGATCAACAGCTACGGGTTCATCGAGACGCCCTACCGCCGCGTGAAGCGGACCGTCGCGTGGGACGACAAGAACCTCACGTCCTACGAGGCCGGCGCGGATCTCTCCTCGAAGGGCGGCTCGGTCGTCCTCAAGAAGGGCCAGCAGTTCACGGCCGAGGCCGCCGCGGAGCTCAAGAAGCAGAAGGCCAACGCTTTTCCGATGCGCCCGATCGTGACCTCCGAGATCGAGTACCTCCCGGCCGACGAGGAGGAGGAGCACCACGTCGCCCAGGCGAACTCCCGGCTCGACGACGAGGGCCACTTCCTCGACGAGCGGATCCCGTCGCGGTATCGGGACACCTTCCCCGAGGTCCGGCCGGACATGATCGAGTACATGGACGTGTCGCCGAAGCAGGTCGTCTCGGTCGCCACGGCGCTCATCCCGTTCCTCGAGCACGACGACGCCAACCGGGCGCTGATGGGCTCGAACATGCAGCGCCAGGCCGTCCCGCTCCTCGAGCCCGAGTCGCCGATCGTCGGCACCGGGATGGAGGAGCGGGCCGCCCGGGACTCCGGCCAGGTCCTCGTCGCGACCCGCGGCGGCGTCGTCACGAGCGTGACTGCCGAGCGGATCCAGATCGAGACCGACACCGGCGAGCTCGACGAGCACCGCCTCCAGAAGTTCGTCCGAAGCAACCAGGGCACCTGCATCAACCAGCGCCCGATCGTCGATGTCGGCGCGCGGGTCATCGACGGCCAGCCGATCGCCGACTCGTCGTCGACCCAGCAGGGCGAGCTCGCCCTCGGTCGCAACGTCCTCGTCGCGTTCATGAGCTGGGAGGGCGGCAACTACGAGGACGCGATCGTCATCAGCGACCGCCTCGTCAAGGACGACCTCTTCACGAGCATCCACATCGAGAAGCACGAGATCGAGTCGCGCGACACGAAGCTCGGGCCGGAGGAGATCACCCGGGACATCCCGAACGTCGGCGAGGAGTCCCTCAAGGACCTCGACGAAGAGGGAATCGTCTACATCGGGGCGGAGGTCCGCCCCGGGGACATCCTCGTGGGCAAGATCACCCCGAAGGGCGAGACGGAGCTGACCGCCGAGGAGCGGCTCCTCCGGGCAATCTTCGGTGAGAAGGCCCGCGAGGTGAAGGACAGCTCGCTCCGCCTGCCGCACGGCGAGCGGGGCAAGGTGGTCGAGGTCCGCGAGTTCCGGCGCGAGCTGAACGACGACCTCCAACCGGGCGTCAACCGCCTCGTCCGGGTGTCGGTCGCGCAGAAGCGCAAGATCAGCGTCGGCGACAAGATGGCCGGCCGCCACGGCAACAAGGGCGTGATCGCGAAGATCCTGCCCCAGGAGGACATGCCGTTCCTGCCGGACGGCACTGCGGTCGACATCATCCTCAACCCCCTCGGCGTGCCGAGCCGGATGAACATCGGTCAGATCCTCGAGACCCATCTCGGCTGGGCGCTCCACGAGAAGGGCGAAAAGGCCGCGACCGCCGTCTTCGACGGTGCGACCGAGCAGGAGATCCAGAAGGAGCTCAAGGAGGCCGGCCTGCCCCAGGACGGCAAGATCGAGCTGCGCGACGGACGGACCGGGGAGGCGTTCGACCGGCACATCACCGTCGGCTACATCTACATGCTCAAGCTCCACCACCTCGTGGAGGACAAGATCCACGCCCGCTCGACCGGTCCATACAGCCTCATCACCCAGCAGCCTCTCGGCGGCAAGGCCCAGTTCGGCGGCCAGCGCTTCGGCGAGATGGAGGTCTGGGCGCTCGAGGCGTACGGCGCCGCGAACATCCTCCAGGAGCTGCTCACCGTGAAGTCGGACGACGTCCTCGGGCGCGTCCAGACGTACGAAGCGATCGTCAAGGGCGAGGAGATCCAGCCGCCCCGTGTTCCGGAGTCGTTCAAGGTGCTCATCAAGGAGCTCCGCAGCCTCGGCCTCAACGCCGAGATCCTTGACCAGAACGACGAGGAGATCCCGCTTGCCGAGGACGACTCCTCGGGTTACCTCTTGCCCGATCTCGGCGGGATCAACCTCGCCGGGTTCGAGGACTGACCTGAACTTCTACCCGCTCCGCCGGCTCATGGCCGGACCGGCGGTGCTCGCACTCACGTCGCATCGCGTCGCCGAGCCAGGCGGCGGCGCGGAGGAGAACCATGCTCGAAGTCAATAACTTCAGCGCGATCCGCATCTCGCTCGCCAGCCCGGACCAGATTCGCGAATGGTCGAAGGGCGAGGTGACGAAGCCGGAGACGATCAACTACCGCACGCTCAAGCCGGAGAAGGACGGCCTCTTCGACGAGCGCATCTTCGGTCCCACGAAGGACTGGGAGTGCTACTGCGGCAAGTACAAGCGGATCCGGTACAAGGGCATCATCTGCGACAAGTGCGGCGTCGAGGTCACGCGCTCGAAGGTCCGCCGCGAGCGGATGGGCCACATCAAGCTCGCCAGCCCGGTCAGCCACATCTGGTACTTCAAGGGCACGCCGAGCCGCCTCGGCATCCTGCTCGACATCAGCCC
>CAZVGO010000025.1:0-2018 GCA_964626755.1 uncultured Anaerolineaceae bacterium
GAGCTAGCCCATGTTTCCCTTTTCGCGCGATAAGTAGTTGAAAGATTTGAGGCGAGATCGGGCGATTGTCACTACGTGACCGTGGCGGCCTCCTTCGGAGGGACCGGAGGATCGAGGTCGGTGATGCCGAGGGCAGCGAGGATACGGGCCGCCCGCTCGGTGCCCCGCGTGACTGAGCGCTTGCTCTGGCCGGCGCCGAGCGTGAAGTCCACGACGCGCACGGAACGCACGGCCTGGAGCGCCTCGGTCGAGGACAGGTCGAGCCCGGCGGCCTTGAGCTTCTTCTCGAGCGCGCGGTGGAGAAGAAACGCGAGCGCGGCGACGAAGATGTGCGCTTGCACCCGCGCGGCCGTCTGATGGTAGATGGGGCGCATCTCGATCACGTCCTTCAAGTTGGCGAACGCCCGCTCGACTTCGCTCAGCTCTTTGTAGATCGTCACGGCCTCGACCGCGGTGAGGTGGGGCTCCTCGGTCTGAATGACGTACTTGCCTTCGTAGGCTTCCTCGCGCTTGAGGTGTACCGGGTGCTCGAAGAACCGGAACTGCCCGTCGCTGTACTCCCAGTCGTAGTAGCGATAGCCATGCGAGCGTTCGAGGATTCGGGCCGCCGCCGCCCCGATCTTGGCCGGGACCTTGAGCTTGCCCGTCGCGACTCGGCGCGCGAGCGCCTCCAGCTGCTGGCGCACCCGCGCCATGGCTTTCAGCCGCTGCGCCCGCTCGTAGGCCAGCCGCTCATCGCTCTGCACGATGAAGACACGGATGCCGGGCTGGTCACTGGTGATCTCCTGCACCTGCGTTTTCGGCGGTTCCGCTCGCTCGCGCGCGGTGCGCCCGACGGGACAGTCCGTCCACGGCCCCGTCGCCTGCTCGATGTAGCGGTACACGACTTCGCGGCGGCGGCGCGTGAGGCCCACGACATAGCCGTGCTCCCGCTCGCGCAGGCGGGTGAGATTGGCCGCCGTAACCATGCCCCGGTCGCCCACAAACACGACCCGCCGCAACCCGAAGCGGGTTTCCAGATCGTCCACGACGTCCTGGACGGTCGTGGAGTCCCGCCAGTTGCCGGCGAACACATGGTGTGTGATCGGCCAGCCATCGACCAAGACGAGGCCGACGAGCACTTGGCGGTTGCGCGGTTTGCCGTCGCGACTGTGTCCGTGGGCGCCGAGCCCGGGCGGCCCCTGGCCTTCGAAGTAGGTGGACGTCAAGTCGTACAGCACCCAATCCACCTTGAGCGAGAAGAGATCACGCAGCCGCAGGTACAGTTCCAGCTCGATGGTCCGCCGTCGGGCGTGCAACTGATCCAGGGTCCGGTACCACTGCTTGAGCTGGCGCCCCACGATGCGCACGCGCGGCCGCCGACTCGCGCGGCGCTCCGCGTCGTCCCGCCACGCCGGCCGCCAGCGCCGGCCCCGGCGATCGCACACGAAGTCCGTCTCCAGCCACCGCGCCAGCCCGTGCTCGCTCGTCGGGGCGCACAGGCGGTTCGCCACCAAGACCAGGGCGCGATCCGCGAGGGCGACCCCGTCCGCCGGCCCCCGCCCGCCCTGGGCGTCGAGAATGCGGTCCAGCTCCAACTCACTCCAGAGCGTCCGCGCGACGAGCATCGGGCCCCAATCCCAGGCGCCGAGCGCATGCACGGCCCCCGCGTCGCCGCGCGTCCCTCTCGCCGCGCGCGGCTCGCCGCGCAATAGACGGATGAGGGCCTCCAGATGCTCGGCGAGCAGATCCTTGCGCCCGAGGTTACAGACGACGCGCTGCTTGTTCTTGCCGTGCTCGCGGTAGGCCTCGACGAGCCGGACGTATTCGTGCTGGACGCCCTCGCCGCCCGCCGCCTTGACCGTGCGCAAGAACATCGCCACCTCCTGTCACGGCACAGTAGGCGTCGATGCCCTCGGGGGTCAACTCAATTCTCCGATATGTCTGTCACTACGTTTTCCGCGACGGACGGTCGTCGTGGTCGTCAAATCACACACTTATCCAGCGCGCCCGCCCCGAATTAGGGAAACATGGGCTAG
>CAZVGO010000026.1:0-18657 GCA_964626755.1 uncultured Anaerolineaceae bacterium
CTTCGTGGCGTCTCTGCCGGGCGCGATCCGGGACCTGCTCATGGGCCGCCTCAACAGTCGCGTGCCGGCGACGCTGCTCATCGCCATCGGTGCGTTCATCCCGCTCGTCACCGACTCACTCAACCGATTCGGATCGACGGAGCTGTTCCAGATCGGCAAGTTTCTCGGCGTCGTCTTCCTGTTTGCCGGGTTCCTCGTCTCGGTCGAGACCTTCCGCGAGATCCGGATCCCGTTCACCTCGATCCGGCTCGCGACGGCTCGCCGCGAGCGCGTCCCGGTCGAGCACTGAGCTCCTCCGCCGCCCTCGCCGGGGCAGGGCCGGGCACGTACGACGTCGCCGGTCCGCTCGACGCGCCGGCGATCGTCTTCGTTCACGGCACCCGGCTGTCGCGCGCCGCATGGGCGCCCCAGGTCGCCCGCCTTGCTGGCGAGTTCCGGGTCATCGTTCCGGATCTCCCCGGCCACGGCGCCCTGGCCGGCGTCCGGTTCACCCTCGCCGGCGCCGCCGACGCGCTCGCCGCCGTCATCGACGAGGCTGCGGGGGGCAGGGCGATCGTCGTGGGTCACTCGCTCGGCGGGTACGTCGCGATGGAGCTGGCCGCCCGATCGCCGGAACGCGTCGCGGGGCTGGTCCTCGCCGGCGCGTCCCGCGAGCCCGTGGGCCCGTGGAGCCTGCCGTACCGCTGGCTCGCGCTGGCCCTCCGGGTCGGCGACATGCCGGCGCTCGGCGGACTCAACGCCCGGTTCTTCCGCTGGCGGTTCGGGCCGGCGATCTCCGAGCCGCTCGTCGCCGGCGGGTTCTGGCCGCGCGGCGGAGCGGCCGCCCTCGGGGCGCTGATGGGCGAGCGATTCATCCCTCGTCTCGAGCGCTATCCGGGGCCGACGCTCATCCTCAATGGCGCCCTCGATCCGCTCTTCCGTCTCGGCGAGCGGGCATTCCTTGCGGCCGCGCAGGACGGCCGCCGGGAGGTCATCCCGCGCGCCACGCACCTGGCCAATCTCGACCGGCCGGCGGCCTTCAGCGAGGCCATTCGGCGGTTCGCGGCAGCCGTCGCCGCGGGGCCCGACAAGGCGCCGTAACCGGGCGGGAAGGACCCCCGGGGTATACTGCCGAAGTCCTCCACTCACCACCCCCGAGGTTCGATGCGCGTCCGAAAAGCCGTCTTCCCGGCCGCCGGCTGGGGCACCCGCTTCCTGCCCGCGACAAAGGCGCAGCCGAAGGAGATGCTCCCGCTCGTCGACAAGCCGATCATCCAGTACGCGGTGGAGGAGGCGGTCGCCGCCGGGATCGAACAGGTCATCATTGTCACCAGCAGCCAGAAGCGCGCGATCGAGGACCACTTCGATCTGTCCTACGAGCTCGAGCACATGCTCGAGGAGAAGGGCGAGATCGAGAAGCTCCGCCAGGTCCGCCACATCAGCGATCTCGCCCAGGTCGCGTACGTCCGGCAGAAGGAGCAGCTGGGCCTCGGGCACGCGGTGCTCATGGCCAAGGACCTCATCGGCCACGAGCCGTTCGCGGTGATCCTCCCGGATGACGTCGTCGTCGCGGATCGGCCGTGCATCGGCCAGCTGATCCATGCCTACCAGCAGACGCACGGCTCGGTGGTCGCGGTGATGGAGGTCCCGAACGAGGACACGAAGCGGTACGGCGTCATTGCCGGCGATCCCGTCGACGATGCGATCAACCACGGCCGTCTCCGGCGCGTCACCCAGCTGGTCGAGAAGCCTGACCCGAAGAAGGCCCCGTCGAACCTCGCGATCATCGGCCGGTACGTGCTCACACCGAAGATCTTCGACAAGCTCGAGCAGACGCCGCGTGGTTCGGGCGGTGAGATCCAGCTGACCGACGCGATCCAGATGCTCATGGAGGAGCAGGCCGTCTACGGCTATGAGTTCGAGGGCACCCGCTACGACGCGGGCACGACGATGGGCTGGCTCACGGCGTCGGTCGAGCTCGCGCTCCAGCGGCCGGACCTCGAGAAGGAGTTCCGCCACTACCTCCGCGGCCTCGAGCTGTAGGCGCGGAGCGTCCTACGGTAGGATGCCTCGGTTGAGGGGCTCGCTGTGCGCAGCGAGGGGGAAACGAGAGGAGCGGGCTTGGCGGAGATTGGCAGCGTCCTCGGCGGCCGGTACCGGCTGATCGAGCTGCTCGGCCAGGGCGGGATGGCCACGATCTTCCGCGCCCGCGACAACCAGCTCGAGCGGGACGTCGCCGCGAAGGTCCTCCGACCGGAGTACGGACGCGACCCGGACTTCGGCGCCCGATTCCGGCAGGAGGCGCAGGCGGCCGCGTCGCTCAACCACCCGAACGTCGTCGCCGTCTACGACTACGGCCAGGACGAAGCCGGCCCGTTCATCGTCATGGAGCTGATCGATGGCGAGGACCTCTCGACGGTCATTCGTCGAGTCGGGGCCCTGCCGCCCCGCCAGGCCGCCCGGCTCGTTGCCGACGTCGCCCGCGCTCTCGCCGCTGCCCACTCCCGGGGGATCGTCCACCGGGACGTCAAGCCGGGCAACATCATGCTCAGCCGCAACGGCCGGGTGTACGTCGCGGACTTCGGCATCGCCCGCGCCGTGGCCGAGGCGCAGATGACGCTGCCGGGCACGACCCTCGGCTCGGTCCACTACTTCAGCCCGGAGCAGGCGCGGGGCGAGTCGACGACCGCCGCGTCGGACATCTATTCGCTCGGCATCGTGCTCTACGAGCTGCTCACGGGCCGCCGTCCGTGGGAGGGCGACAGCGCCGCGTCGATCGCGATGGCCCGTCTGTCCGGCCCGGTCCCGTCGCCGTCCGCGGTCCGGGCCGGGATCCCGCCGACGCTCGAGGCGATCACCCGGCGCGCGATGGCGCGCGATCCCGAGGCCCGGTTCACATCCGCCGGCGAGATGGCCGAGGCGCTCGACGCGTTCGTGGCCGACCGCGCTCCGGTCCCGGTCGCCGTGGGGGCCGCCGCGGCAGCAATCGGCGCGGCTTCGACACCGGGCGGCGCCGCCGCGGCCGGTGCCCTGGGAGGCGCGACGGTCGTTGGCGCGGCCGCAGCGACTCCGCCGGCCGGGCCGCAGACCGTCGCGTCCGGGGTGGCCCGGGCGAACCAGCCCCGCGTCCCCTACGACCCCTCGGCGTATGCCGGCGCGGGGCCCGCACCGATCGAACGCGGGCGCGCCCGACCGCCGGCCGTCGACGAACGGTACGAGGAGGAGCCGAGCGGAACGAGCCCGTGGGTCTGGATCTCGGCGCTGCTCGCCCTCGCGATCCTCGCGGTCGTCGGCTTCCTCGTCTTCCGTCTGCTGTCGGGTTCGGGAACGCCGGCACCGCGGCAGGTCGTGGTCCCGGACTTCGTGGGCATGCTGCTCGAGGAGGCAACTGCCCTCGGCGAGCAGCGGGGCATCACCGTCGAGGTCGGGGACTCCCGTGAGGACGCGACGAAGAGGGAGAACGAGGTCCTCGAGCAGACCCCAGGCGTCGGCGGAACGGTCGACGAGGGCGGCACGGTGACGGTGGTCATCGCCGTCGGCCCGGACGCCGTCACGGTGCCGAATCTCATCAATCTCCCGGAGAACCAGGCGGTTCGGGCAATCCTCGATGCCGGCCTGGAGATCGGGAACAAGACAGAGGAGTTCGATCCGGTCGTCCCGGACGGCAACGTCGCCTCGCAGAGCCACCAGCCGGGCGTCCAGGTCGCCCCCGACACGCCGATCGACTACGTCGTATCGAAGGGCCCCGAGCCGACAGCCTCACCGACGCCCTCACCGACGCCCTCTCCGACGCCGTCACCGACGCCCTCACCGACGCCCACCCCGACGCCAGCACCTACCCCGTCCCAGGCTCCGGAGGAGAGCCCGTCTCCGCCGTAGAAAGGGCGGCGTCAGGGCTCCTCGCCCCAGAAGCCGAGCAGCGGGTCCGGCGTTCGTGGCGCGGCACCGTTTCGCGGGCGGGCTGCCCGGCGCGTCCGGGTCCGCGGAGCCCTGCCGACCGGCACGAAGTCGCGGCTGGTCGCCACGACCGGCGCTCTGGCCGTACGTGCCGCCGGAGCCCGCTCGGTCCGGACCCGACCGGCCTCTGCGAAAGCCAGCGGCCCGGCCTCCCAGCAGCCGCGCATCTCGTCGCCACGGAGCGGGATCCGGCGCGGATCGAGCCCGCAGTAGCCGAGCTGCCCGGCGATCGACTTGCGGAAGTGGCGGCAGGTCCCGCAGCTCGTCGAGGACCGTTTACAGACCCAGCACCGGGACGTCTCGGACTGGGGCGTCCCGCAGTGCGGGCAGCGCCACAACGGCATGGGGCGATGGTAGCTGCGAGGGTCTACCTTGTCGAGCGGATCCGCGCTCGACCCCTATTTGACGATCCGAACGACCTTTCGATCGGTCACGGAGCCGAACTCGCTTGTCTTGACGAGCACGCTCAGCCCGCCCTGTCCGACCGTGGCGCCTTTGGGGATCCTCGTCTCGAAGGTCGCCCGCCCGTCGGCAGCGGTCTGGCGATCCGCCGTGAGCGCCTGGATCCCGGGGACGGTGAGGATGAACGTCACCCGCGCGCCATCGAGCGGCCGGCCGTCCGGGTCGGTGACGAGCACGGCAAGCGCGATCGTGGCGGGCAGCTTCTTCTTCGAGATCTGGTACGCGGACGCCGACACCGTCGCTGCCAGCTTGCCCGTGCCACGGGCAAGCGTGACCACCGCCGACCCGACGTTGCCCGCCGGGTCCGTGGCCGAGATCGTGATGACGTTCGTGCCGCCCTCCAGGGGGAGGGCCAGCTTGAACGTCCCATCGGCGGCCGCGAGCCCGGTGACTGACGCGTTGTTCGCCTCGTTCCGCGCGACGAGCGTGGTCCGTCCCTGGGTCTTGCCGACGAGGTCGACTGCCGGCCTGTTGACCGTCGCGCCGTTCTTGGGCGACGTGAGCGTGATATTCGGCTCGGCGACGTCGAGGACGAACGTCACGATCGGCGACGGCTCCGACTCGCCGGCCGGCCCGATGAGCGTGGCGGTGAAGTCGTTGGCGCCATCGGTCAGCTCGACGTCGGGGATGATCACGCGCCGGGTCGTCCCGATCGCTATCTCGAGGATCGGCGCGGCGACCTGGTCGGGCAGAGCCAGGTAGAGCCGCAGAAGCGTCTCCGGATCGCCCACGACATCCGGAGGGATGATCGCCACGAGGTCGACCGCCGCCAGTTTCGTGTACGGCTCGGACGGACGCTCGATAAGGGGCGCGTCGGCGACCATCGCGATCGTCGGCCGCGGGCTCGGCGTGGCGGTGAGGTTCTCGACGAAGCCGTCCACGGACGCGCCGATTGCGCCCAGCGTCCGGGTCAGCCCACCGCTGGCGGCCACGAACACACCCGCTCCGAGCGCCAGGACGGCGATCGCGAGGCCGGCCCGGAGGACCCACGGAAACCGGTGCGGAGACTGGACTCCCCGGTGGGTGGCGAGGCGGCCTGGGGCGGGGGCGCGGGGACGGACCTTGATCGGGGCCGGCCGCCCTGTCGAGGGCGGTCGGGGCCGGACCTGTGACGGGCGGCCTGCGCGGCGGTAGGTCATCGGGCGGCATTGTCGCACGCGTCGCAGGCGCGACGGATGGCCCGATCGGCCGCCCGTCGTACGGGATCGGCGCTGCCCGTTGTACTCTGGCGGTCGTCGCGTGCGGGGTTGCCGCGCGCCCACACGAGGATTGGATGCAGGCTCGCGATCCGAAAAGCGGCCGCCCCGGCGGAGCAACCGGACGACCGGGCTTCGGCGTGCCGCCAATCGGACGGGCGGCTCCGGCACCCTCGGCCCGGCCGGCCCCGGGTCCCGGGCCGGGGATGGCGCTCCCCCTCGGCGGGAGGGCCGGTTTCGGGCTCCCGAACCTCCGCCGGAACGTCTGTCCCCACTTCTACATGACCGGCATCCGCGGCGCGATCCCGATCCAGGCGCCCCACCTCCTCAAGGCTCTCATCCGGCAGGACGCGAACGTCTCGCGCTGCCAGCTCCGGGGCGGCGTCCATCTCGAGCAGGGCTACGTCAACGACGTGTGCCTGACGCCGCGGTTCAACCAGTGCGTCTTCTACGAGGACGAGCTGACCCGCGAGTGACCGCCGCGGGCGCGACGCCTCGCTACGCGGACGCCGTCCGCGCCCTCACCGAGCGTGGCCGCTTCGGGGTCCGCCTCGGGCTGGGCCGGACCCGGGCGCTCCTCCGCGCGCTGGGCGAGCCGCAACGGGCGTTCCGCGGGGCCCTCGTCGGCGGCACGAACGGCAAGGGGAGCGTCCTCGCGCTCGCGGGGAGCGTGCTCCGCGAAGCCGGCTACCGGGTGGGCGAGACCCCCAAGCCCCACCTCGTCACGTACCGCGAGCGGCTCCAGATCGGCGGCCGGCCGATCGACCCGGCGACCTTCGCCCGGCTGGCCGCCCAGGTCCTGCCCCTGGCGGAGGGGATCGCCCGCCGAGACGGCGAGCCGACCGAGTTCGAGCTGCTCACCGCGATGATCTTCCGGTGGTTTGCCGAGGAAAGGGTCGACCTCGCCCTCGTCGAGGTCGGCCTCGGCGGCCGGCTCGACGCGACCCACGCGTGGGATGGCGGAGTGGCCGCCATCACGAATGTCGACCTCGACCACATGGACCGGCTCGGCGGCACGATCCCGGCGATCGCCCGGGAAAAGGCGGCGATCATCGAGCGCGGCGACCTGGCGGTGACCGGCGCGACCGGCGACGCGCTCTCTGTCATCCGGCGGCGTGCCCGGCGTCTGGGCGTGCCGCTGACCGAGGCCGCCCCGGCGCCACTCCTCGGCTGGGACCGTGACGCGATCGAGGTCGAGCTGCCTCGACTCGGGCGGACGCGGGTGGGACTGCGAGGGCGGCACCAGGCGGCGAACGTCGCCGTCGCGGACGCGGTGCTGGATGCGCTCGAGGCGGCGGGGATCGCGGTCGCGAACACCGTCCAACGGCGGGCAGGGTACGCGGCGGCGCGCTGGCCCGGCCGGCTCGAGCTGCTCGACGTCGGCGGACGGGAGGTCCTGCTCGACGGGGCCCACAACCCGGCCGGCGCGGCGGCACTCGCGCTTGCCCTGGACGACCTCCGCCCGCACCTGGCTCCGGGTGCGCTCACCCTCGTGACCGCGTCGATGGCGGACAAGGACGTCGACGGCGTCGTTCGTGCGCTCGCCGGCTCCGCCGCACTGGCCGGGGCCCGTATCATCTGCACCCGGCTCGACCTCGCCCGGTCGCTTGACGCCGGATCTCTCGCCGCCGCGTGGGAGCGGCGGTGGCCCGGCAGCCGGCCAGTCGTCGAGCCGGATCCGGCGGTCGCGGTCGACCGGGCACTCGAGGGGGGTACGGGTCCGGTCGTCGTGGCCGGCTCGCTCTATCTCGTCGGCCACGCGCGGGCCCGTTTGGTCGACGATCCGATCCTGCGCGACCCAGAGGGACCGATCTCGAGATGACCCGGCCGCCCGACGAACCTCGCGACATGCCGCCTCCGGCAGGCCTCGGCGAGACCCGCATCGGGCCGCGCACGTTCCGCTGGGGGGAGCGGACGTATGTGATGGGGATCCTCAACGTCACCCCCGACTCGTTCTCCGGCGACGGCTTGTTCCGGCCCGGCGGAGAGACAGTCCGGGCGGCCCTCGAGCGAGCCCGGGCGATGGTCGAGGAAGGCGCGGACCTCATCGACGTCGGGGGCGAATCGACCCGACCCGGCCACGAGCCGGTCGACGCGGACGAGGAGCGGCGACGGATCGTGCCCGTTATTGCCGGCCTCCGCGAGGCGTTGCCGGACCTCGCGATCAGCGTCGACACGACCAAGCCGATCGTCGCGGAGGCGGCGATCGGGGCAGGGGCCGCGATGATCAACGACGTCTGGGGAGTCGCCGAGGACGACACGCTCGCCCGCCTCGCCGCCCGGCGGGGCGTCCCGATTCTCCTGATGCACAACCGGCGCGAGGCACGCTACGTGGACGTCGTCGCGGAGGTCGTCGACGAGCTTGCGAAGGCGACGGAGCGGGCAGTGGCCGTTGGCGTGCCCCGCGAGAACGTCATCATCGACCCGGGCTTCGGCTTCGGCAAGACGGTCGAGCACAACCTCGCCGTCCTGCGCGATCTCGCCGCCCTGCGCGTCATCGGCCGTCCGATCCTGCTGGGGACATCGCGCAAGTCGACCCTCGGACGGGTCCTCGACCTCCCGGCACTCGAGCGGGTCGAAGCGACGATGGCGACGACCGCGCTCGGAGTCGCGTCGGGGGTCGACATCGTCCGGGTCCACGACATCCGCGCGAACGTGAGGACCGCGCGGATGGCGGACGCGATCGTTCGTGGCACCTGGCGCCCGGCGGCGGCGGCCCCGGCCGCTCCGGAAGGCGGTTCCCCGTGAGCGACAGGATCGTCCTCCACAACATGGTGTTCGAGGGCCGCCACGGCTACTACGAGCACGAGCAGGCGACCGCCCAGCCGTTCGAAGTCGACCTCGAAATGCGGCTCGACCTCCAGCGAGCCGGCGTCGACGACGAGCTCGAGAAGACCGTCGACTACGGCAAGGTGTTCGCCGTCGCCCGCCAGGTCGTCGAGTCGACGAGATTGAAGCTCCTCGAAGCGATCGCCGAGGCGATCGGCCGCGAGGTCCTGGCCGGCTTCCCCGCGGTCGAGGAGGTGTGCGTCCGGGTCCGCAAGCCGAAGGTCCAGCTCGGCGGCCGGCTCGACTACGCCGGCGTCGAGATCACCCGGCGCCGCTCGGGTGCCTAGCGTCTCGGGTCAGGGCTCCAGGTTCGG
The DNA here is from genome assembly GCA_964626755.1 of uncultured Anaerolineaceae bacterium. Taxonomy (GTDB): domain Bacteria; phylum Chloroflexota; class Limnocylindria; order Limnocylindrales; family CSP1-4; genus JACDAV01. The sequence continues at coordinate 8,738 of CAZVGO010000026.1, forward strand.
CGGCCGCGTCCCGAGCATCACGGAGAGGCGCTGTCGGCTGGAGCCCCGGATGAGGTCGACGGCGACCGTCTGGCCGGGCGCAAACTGGATGAGCACCGCGTCCAGTGGATGCTCGGTGTCGATCTGGACGCCCTCGATCGCGACGACGATGTCGCCCTCCTGGATGCCGGCCTGCTCTGCCGGCCCGTCCGCAATGACGGGATCCTGGCCGGTCGGCCTGTTGTCCTGATCCAGGGCCCGGACGAGCGCGCCCGCTGAGACCGGCAGGTCGAGGTCGATCGCCAGCTGAGCGTCGATCTGCATGAACCGGAGGCCGATGTACGGCCGGGCGAGCTCCGCCCCGGCGAGCGCCTGCTGCATGATCGGGCGGGCGATGTTGATCGGGATCGCGAAGCCGATCCCGTTGCTGTCCCGCGCGACGGCCGTGTTGATCCCGATGACGTTGCCGATCGAGTCGATGAGCGGCCCGCCGCTGTTGCCCGGGTTGATCGCCGCGTCGGTCTGGATGAGGTTGGTGATGAAGCTGCCGTCCTGGACCTGGATGCGCCGGCCCGTGGCCGACACGATCCCGCTCGTGACGGTGTTCGAGTAGGTTCCGAGCGGGCTGCCGATCGCGATCGTCAGCTGGCCGACCTTGAGCTCGCCCGAGTCGCCGATTGGCGCGGTCGGCAGGTCCGTCGCCGCGATCCTCACGATCGCGAGGTCGGTGAGCGTGTCGACTCCGTACACGGTGCCGTCGAACTCGCGGCCGTCCTTCAGCTCGACGACGAGCGATGAGCTGCCGGTCACGACGTGGCGGTTCGTGAGGATCCAACCGCGCGAGTCGTAGATCACGCCGGATCCGACGCCCTCGGGGATGACTTCGCCGAACGCGGTGGTATCGGTCCCTTCGACGACGATCCGGACGACCGCCGGCCCGACCTTGGCCGCGGCCTCGATGATCGCCGACGACTCGCTGAGCTTGACCGACTGGTTGGTCCCGACGGTGCTGCCGGTCCCGACCGACGATGGCGCCGCTGTCCGGTCGAGCACGCCGGCCGCGTCGAGCGCCAGGAACGTGCCGCCCGACGCGAGGGTCGCCGAGATGAGCGAGGCGAGCACGACGGTTCCGACCCCCGGAGTGCGCCGCCGCGGTTCGACCGGCGCGACTACGGGCCGGGCGACCGGATCCCTGACCGGCGGCGCCTCGGCCCGGGTCCAGGCCGGCCACGGATCGGGGGCGGGGCCGGGGGAGTAGGCGCGGGCCTCCTCCCACTCGAAGGGCTGTTCGGCGTCGGAGGCTCCGCCGGGGGCGGGCTCGCGGTCGGAGTGCGGTCGGTCGGTCATTCGGGCGTTGCTCGAGGATGGTCGTGCGGCCGGCACGCGGCGGAGGTTTGGTGAGTCGTGGACCACGGTGACGTACCCGGGTTGAGGCCCGAGCCTTCGCCCGGTGAAGAATCCGCCACGTTTGGCACCGGCCCGTCCGACGCGATCGGGCCGCGCGCGCTTGTCACCCAGCCGGCGGCGGCCGGCCCGCCGTCCGTGGCGATCCGCGGATCGCGGGGCAGCGTGACGACGAACCGCGACCCCGCGCCGCGGCGGCTCTCGACGCTCACCGAACCGGCGTGCATGTCGACGATCGAGCGGACGATCGCAAGGCCCAGCCCGCTCCCGCTGCCGCGGGCCTCGTTGGCCCCCGAGCCCCGGTAGAACCGGTCGAAGATCCGGGGCAGCTCGGCCGAATCGATTCCCACCCCCGTGTCGCGGACCTCGATCTCGGCGCCCTCGGGGAGGGGCCGCACCGCGACATCGACGGACCCACCCCGGGGCGTGAACTTGACCGCATTGCCGACGAGGTTCGTGACGACCTGGCCGATCCGCTGTGGATCGTGCCTGATGCGGATGGGCCGGTCGGGGACCGACAGGCGGAGGTCGACCCCGCGTCGGGCCGCCGCGGCGGCGGCCTGCTCGACGGCCGACTCGACCGCGGCCCGGAGGTCATCCGGCCGGAGGTCGAGCAGGACGAGGCCCGAATCGAGCTTCGAGAGCTCGAGCAGGTTCTGGGCGAGCCAGTCGAGCCGTTCGATCTGCTGGCTGCTTGCCTCGAGGAACTCGGCCCGTGCCTCCGGGTCGTCGGCGGCCTGCTCCTTGACCAGCTCGTTGAAGGTTCGGAGCGCCGCGATCGGGGTCCGCAACTCGTGCGATACGTCGGCGAGGAAGTCGCGGCTCCGATCCCGATCCCGGCGGATGATCCCGACGCTCTCCTCCAGCCGCTCGGCCATCGCGTTGAATTGATGGGCCAGCTCGGTGAGCTCGGCCGGCGCAGCCGCCACCTGGACCGGGGTGACCCTCCGGCTGAGGTCGCCCTCGGCGATGCCCCTCGTCGCCTCGGTCAGTCGCCGGAGCGGCGTGGTGAATCGCCGGGCGAGGAGAGCGGCCACGATCATCGCCATCCCGAGGGCGAAGAGGGCGATCGCGACGAGCAGCCCGGTGACATTGGCGAGGGCCGACGCCCGGAACGTCAACGGGTCGGACAGCGTGATCTCGACGACGTAGGCGAAGAGGCTGCTGCGGATGGGGTAGTAGTACGTGTACGTCACCGATTCGCGCGCCTGGCCCGGCCGGGGGGCCGCCTGATACATCGCCGAGAACTCGCCGCCCTCGGCGGGCACGAAGCCCTCCTCCGTCGGCTGCCCCAGGCCCAGCCGGATCCGGATGTTCGCCTTGGCGAGCTGGTCGGCGATGAGCTGCAGCTGGCCGGGAAGGGCCAGCTGCCGTACGACGGCGGGCTCGACGGTTCCATCGGGTGCCACGACGGGCCGGATAGGCGAGGCCCCCTCGGTCAGGCCCTTGAGAACGGTCCGGACCGTCTGCGACCGGTCCGCGATGTCCGCCTCCTGCTGGCGGTAGAAGTAGTCGTCGAGCCGGTTGAGGACGAGCAACGAGACGAGCAGCAGGGTCAGCGCGACGACCGCGAGGAACCCGATCGTCAGGCGGGCCTGGAACGTGTGCGGGGCGAGCCGCCGGAGCCCTCGGGCGTCATCGCGGGGGGCCGGGCGTACCGGGGACTCAGCGCTCGGCGAAGGCGTAGCCCACCCCCCGGACGGTCAGCACGAAGGCGGGCGATGCGGGATCGTCCTCGATCTTGTCGCGCAGGTGGCTGACGTGGACGTTGATCGTCTTCTCGTCCTGGTCGAGGGCCTCGTAGTCGCGGAGCAGCTCGAGGAGCTCGGAACGGGTGTACACCCGGCCCGGCCGGCTGGCGAGGTGGCGGAGGATCTCGAACTCGGTCGGGGTCAGTCCGATCCGGCGCTGGCCGCGCTGGACGCGCCGCCGCTCCAGGTCGATGACCAGATCGCCGTGCCGGATGACCCGGCCGCCAGCCGCGTCGGCCAGGTCGCCGTATGCCCGCCGCAGGAGCGCCTTGATCCGGCTCATCAGCTCGCGCAGGCCGAACGGCTTCGTCAGGTAGTCGTCCGCGCCCAGCTCGAGGCCGATGACCTTGTCGACCTCATCGTCCCGGGCGGTCAGGACGAGGACGGGCGCCTTCGAGCCGGTCGCCCGCAGGCGGCGGAGGACCTCGAAGCCGTCCATTCCGGGCAGGCGGACGTCGAGGACGACGAGATCGGGAGCCTGGTTCGTCGCGAACTCGAGACCCTCTTCGCCGGATCGCGCGACCGCAACCTGGTAGCCCTCCTGCTGGAGTGCGTACTGGATGCCCCGCGCGACGGCGAACTCGTCCTCGACGATGAGAATCGTGGCCGACACGGGGCCGATCCTACACCGGACCCCGTTCGGGGCCCGGGGAGGCTCTTCGGGCACCACGGGCTGCTGTGGTACCGTATGCCGCCCGGGCGCCCGACGGCACTGAATCACGCCGTCGTAGAGCAGCCCCGGTCACGAACCAGGCGCCACGCACGAGGTCCGCCCGAGATGACGATCGCCGCCCGCCCGACGCTGGCCGCCCGGGGGCGCGAAGTAACCGGCAAGGCCGTCGCCAAGCTCCGCCGCGCCGGCCAGCTGCCGGGGGTCGTCTTCGGCCGCGGGCTCGAGTCGGCCAACGTGACGGTCGATGCCCACGAGTTCTCCGTGCTGCGGAGGCGCGTCGGGCCAAACGTCCTCGTCGACCTCTCGGTCGACGGCGGCAAGGCGCAGCCGGTGCTGGTGAGCGAGGTCCAGGTCCATCCCGTGAACCGGCGACCGCTCCACGTCGACCTGTTCGTCGTCCGGATGACGGAGGAGCTGATCGTCGAGGTGCCGCTCGTCGAAATCGGTACGTCGATCGCGGTCACCGAGCAGAGCGGGACCGTGATCCACGCGATCGACAACGTCCGCGTCCGAGCGCTGCCGGATCATCTGCCCCAGTCGATCGAGTACTCGATCGAGGGCCTCGTCGACTTCGAGTCGACGATCCACGTCCGCGACCTCGTGATCCCCAGCGACGTCACCCTCCTCAACGACGAAGACGAGCTCGTCGCCCGGGTCATCCCACCGCGAGTCGAGGAGGTCGTCGAGGTTGCGCCTGCGGTGCCGGCCGAGGGCGAGGCCGTCGAAGGCGCCGAGGGCGCCGAGGGCGAAGCCGGGGCCGAGGGCCGGGCCGAGGGCGCCGAAGCCCGCGAGGGTCGCGCCGAGGGCGGCGATGCCCGCAAGGGCGGCGCCGAGGGCGCCGATGCCCGCAAGGGCGGCGAGGCCCGCGAGGGCCGCGACGAGGGCAAGGACCGCAAGGGCAAGGGCTGATCGTTCGACCGACCGGACTTACGGACGGTCGCCGTGGGCGACGACGACCGGGAGCCGGAGCTCGAACGCGGCCGGCGGGAGCGCGCCGAGGCGTGCGCGCAGCTGTCCCGAGATCCGCCGGCGTTCCACCCGGCCCATGCTCGAGAACAGGTCCTCCTCGTCGAACTCCTCGATGAACCCCTGGTAGCTGCGAGCGTCGAACGCGTGGACGAGGTCGCGCCCCTCGGCCTGGACGGCCCGGAAACCCGCCCGCCGGAGGCCGGCCGCCGCCGCGGCCACGGACGCGTAGTCGCCGCGTCTCGTCTCGGGTTCGCGGGCACCGATCCCGGCGTCGTCGAGGACCTTGTCCACCTCGATGTCCGGCCGGAACACCCGGTCGCCGACGAGCCAGGTTACGTGCGCCATGCGTCCGCCGGGGCGAACCACGCGGTGGACTTCGCGGAGGGCGGCGTGCCGATTCGGGACGAGCTGGAGGACGAACGATGAGACCGCCGCGTCGAGCTCCTCGTCGCGGAACGGCAGCCGGTCGGCGAACGCGACCTCCACGCTGAACCGGCGCCGGTCCGCCGGGCCGAGCTGCCGGTCCGCCTCCCCCCGGGCCGCGGCGGCCATGCCGCTCGAGGCGTCGATCCCGACGACTTCCACCTGCGGCCAGCGGCGGATCGCCGCCACGGCCAGCGTCGCCGTCCCGGTGCCGACGTCGAGGATCCGCCGGGCGCCGGCATCGACGAGCGAGGCGACCTGATCAAGAACCGTCACCGAGGTCGGCGCGAGCACCGGCGCCCACCACCGCGCGTAGCCGCGGGCAATCCGGTCGTAGCGCTCGGCCTGGTCAGTCATGCACCCATGCTGCCATGCCCGGAGCGGCGAGAGGTCAGCCGGCCGGGGTTGCCGGAGTAGGTTCGGGCTTCCGGATCACGCCGAGCCGGCGGAGGACGAACACGGCCGCCGCGGCGAGCAGTCCGATCGCAAACAGGATCGGCAGCCAGACGATCGCGAACCAGATGCCGGCCGTGGTGACGGCCTGGATGACGGTGATCAGGCTCCCGGTTGCCCGGTCGACCTCGACGGCGGGCTCCCAGCCCTTGGCCGCTTCGGTCACCGCCACCAGCTGGATGCCGTACGTCACGGTCAGGGTGCCGTATCCCGCCCGGTCCTCGAGGTCGGCGCGCTGTGCGTCGAGCTGCTCGATCTGGCCGCGGACCTCCGTGAGCCGTCTCTCGACCTCGAGGATGTCCGTGATCTTCGTGGCCGTGGTAGCGATCTGCTGGAGCGCCGTCTCACTCGCTCGCAGGTTCCTGATCCGGGCCTGGAGATCGACGAGCTGCCCCGTCACCTCGATGGCGTCGGTCTCCTCGCCGAGAACCGTGCCCAGCCGGCGGAGCGCGTCGAGGGCCTCGTCCCAGCGCTCAGCGGGGATGCGGTATGCGATCGAGGCGGTCGAGGCGTCGCCGTCGTTTGTCTGGCGGGAGGCGCCGACGTAACCACCCATTGACCGGACCATGTCGCGCCCGGCGCGAACGGTGGCTTCCAGGTCCGTGACCCGGAGGCTCAGGGACCCGGTGCGGATGATCTTCGCGTCGTCGCGGAAGGCGGCGTCGCCACCGCTCACGTCGTCGCCGCCGCCCGGATTCGTGCGGGGCTGGCCGGCCGCCGGAACCGGGGCGCCGTCGCCGATCGACTCGCCGACGGTCGACAGGATCGTGTCGCTGCTGCCGGCGCACGCACCGAGAAGGAAGGCAATGACGACGATGAGGCCGATGGCCGGGCGGGAGACCCGGAGTGGACGAGGCATCGCGGTACCCTCCAGGAGCAAGCGGCGACCGGTGGCCGCCATCCGGCGGACGGCCGGCGCGGGCTCGCAGTTCCCTGGGTAGGGCCCGCGCGGCCCGAGTATGGTCCGTGCCGCGGAGCCGCCGGGGCCGGACGAAGGTCCGGCCTCGAGGCGCCGTTCGGCCCCTGACCCCCGTACACTCCCGAGGATGCGCCTCCCGTTCGCCCCGCCCCTCGAACCGATGCTCGCGAAGCCCGTCGATGGCCTCCCGTCCGACGACGGCTGGTTGTTCGAGCCGAAATGGGACGGTTTTCGGGCGATCATCTTCCGCGACGGCGACGAGGTCCTCATCCAGAGCCGCGACCTGAAGCCCCTCGACCGGTACTTCCCGGAGCTCGCGGCGCCGCTCCGGGCCAGCCTCCCCGAGCGGGCCGTCGTCGACGGGGAGGTCGTGATCGCGACCGGTGGCGAGCTCGACTTCGAGGCGCTCCTCCTGCGCATCCACCCCGCCGAGTCACGGGTGCGGATGCTGGCGGCCGAGAGCCCGGCGTCGTTCGTCGCATGGGACCTGCTGGCGCTCGGGGACGAGGACCTCCGGGCCGTGCCCCAGGGCGAGCGACGCGCCCGGCTCGAGAAGGTCCTGGCGGGGGTGGAGCCGCCCGTCCATCTCACTCCCGCGACGACCGATCGGGCCATGGGAGCGGACTGGTTCGACCGCTTCGAGGGCGCGGGCCTCGACGGCGTGATTGCCAAGCGCCTCGATGCGGGTTACCAGCCCGGCAAGCGGGCGATGCTGAAGATCAAGCACCAGCGCACGGCCGATTGCGTCGTCGCCGGGTTCCGCTGGCACAAGAACGGCCCGGGGACGCACGTCGGGTCGCTGCTGCTGGGCCTGTTCGACGACAAGGGCAGTCTCCACCACGTCGGAATCACGGCGTCGTTCACCTGGGATCGCCGAGAGGCGCTGGCGAAGGAGCTGGAGCCGCTTCGGAAGAACGCGAGCGACGGCCACCCGTGGGGGGAGTGGGCCGAATGGGCTGCCGCCGGCGCCGCGGACGCGTCCGGCCAGCGCCTGCCGGGCGCAACGTCGCGCTGGAACCGCGGCAAGGACCTCTCGTGGGAGCCGCTCCGCGCCGAGCGCGTCGTCGAGGTCGCCTACGACCATCTCCAGGGCGACCGATTCCGGCACGGGACGACGTTCAAGCGCTGGCGGCCGGACAAGCCACCGGCGGAGTGCCGCTACGACCAGCTCGAGGAAACGGCCCCCTACCTCATCGAGCAGATCTTCGGCGGCTAGCGGCAGGTTCGAGCGAAGGCTTGGTCAATGCCGCTCAGATCTCCAAGGTTTGCTGGATCGCCACAAAGGGGTCTTCGCGTTCCAACTCTCGTCCGGGGTCGCGGGATGGCTGTGCGAGCTCAAGCAGCCGAGGGGTTGCCACATAGAACCGTCCGCGCTTCTCGCCGCGTGGCTCAAGGAGACCCGCGTCGACCAATCGCTTGAGGTCGCGACCGCCGGCATATTCAGATAGTTCAGCGTGTTCCTGGTAGATGGAATTTCGGACGCGGAAGCGCTGCGCAGCATCGAATAGAGCCAAGACCGTGCGGTCGGGCAGGGCCAGTCGCGAAACCTCGGCATCGAGGATCGTCCAGAGCCTTTCTGCCTGGCCGACGCGGCGCGAAAGAGTGCGAGCTTGCCTGAAGTGGGCTGTCAGGCAAAAGCGCAACCAGGGCCGTGCATCGCGCTTTGGTTGCCAGTGCCCTGCCCCGACTTCCGCCAGGATGTCGTAGTAGTCGTCCGTCCGACGACCGAGATACTCTTCGATGCTTGCGAACTCTGGCGCGAGGATCCCTTCTCGCGCTAGAACAAGTGACTGGAGAATTCGCGCCATGCGACCGTTGCCGTCGCGGAACGGGTGGATCATCACGAAGTTGAGATGAGCCATCGCCGCACGAACCAACGGAGGCGAACCACCTGTCCGCTGGAGCTCCTCGACTAGTTCGCCCATCAGTGTTGGGACCTGCTCGCTTGGCGGTCCCTCGTAAACAACCTGGCCGCTCGGTTCATGGTGGACGTACACAGGCCCTGGCCTCCACAGTCCCGGACCCTTGCTCATGTCGTATTTCAACATCATGAAGTGGAGGCTTCGGATCAAACCATCGCTGTACGCGAAATGGGGGTCCTCGGACAGCTGGAGCACGTAGGTCATGGCATCCCGGTAGCCGGCAATTGCCTGGCGTGTCTCCTCTGCAGCATCGAGCGGCTCTTCACCCTCGGCTAGCGCCATCGCGTCAGCGAGATCGACGCTGTAGCCCTCGATTGTGTTTGAGCCCTGCAGCGCGCGCGCAAACATTGCCCGGCGAAGGGATCCGGTCCAGCGCCGCGGATGGCCAGAGACCTGATACCTCAGAGAGCGCCGGAGGTCTTCGATCCTGCTGACAACCTCGACTTCTTCCACCGTCAGGTCTGGCGTGGCGAATAGCACTCTCTCCTGCCCTTTCGTCCAGTGCGGGATACTGCCTTTGCATCCTGCACCTGCAGTATTGTATCCTGTATCTGCAGAAATGCAACTGAGTATCCGCGTGAGGCAGGGAGCGGCCTGGACCTGCTTAGACCGCCACGAGGGCTGGCCCGCCGCTCAGCGGGCGCACCTCGCATCTAGCGACGACTCCCGGCAGAAAAGCCCAGGTTTCGAGCTCAGGGTCGTATCCAGCGGTCGGGAGCTCCACAAAGACCGTCCGCGTCCTCACTCGGCCGGCTTCGGCCTGCGCGGCGCCCGTTCCAGCTGGCCCGCGCGATCCGGCCACTCGTAGCCCTTCCACGGGTCGTAGTCCGGGTCGAGCGGCTCCTGGGGCGGCCGGTCCTCTTCCGGGACATGCGTGAGATTCACCCGGACGCGGTACCAGAGCGTCGCCCGGCCGCGCATGCCGTCGACGAGGACGTCCGCCTCCTCGAGCGCAACCGCCGCCTTCGGCCACCGCGCCTTCCACCGCTCGAGCCCCTCGAGGGCCTCTGACTTCTTCGCCGCCCGGGAGATCTCGATGACCGGGATCGACGACTTGCGCCGTCCGGTCGGGGTTGGGCGCGTGCCTTCCCACTCGGTCGGCAACCCGGCGTTCCGATCCCCCGCGGCAACCGCGGCCGCCCGTTCCGCGGCGACCTCCGGGGGCGGCCCGCCGGCAGTGCCGCGGCCCGCGTAATCGGAGTCTGGCCGGCGCTTCCGTGACGGCTGGACGCGCGGCGGCTCGCCGGCCTGCTTCGCGTAGTTCGGCGGCCACGGCGCGTCGCCCTGGCCCTCCGCCTCGTGCCGGCGCGAGAGCTCGAGGAGGGCATCAAGGGAGCCCACCGCAGCGTCGATCCCCGCCCCCGGGTCCCCGATCTCCGCGACGCGCGTGGGGACGGTCGAGATGGTGAACGCCTCGGCCTCCGCCG
>CAZVGO010000027.1:0-1560 GCA_964626755.1 uncultured Anaerolineaceae bacterium
ATCGGGAAAATGCCGCCATCGTCGTCGCCGAGATCGGCGACATCCGGCGCTTTGCCACAGCGCCGCAGTTCATGGCCTATCTTGGCCTGACGCCATCGGAAGCTTCCAGTGGTGAACGCTGCCGCCGCGGCGGCATCACCAAAGCCGGCAACGGCTTGGCCCGGACGGCTCTGGTAGAAGCAGCCTGGACCTTCCGCTTTCCAGCCCGCCTCAGAGCCTGAAAATGAATCGATTTTTGACGACGAGTTTGGTGTGGAGACGACGACGGGGTTTGGATTGGGCGATGGGCGGCCTGAGATGGGAAGGTTTTGGCGGTGAAGCGGCGGGACGAGGGGGCGTGCGGTGAGAATGCGCCGATGCCTGGGCTCCGGCCGTCGGGTGCCGGGTCGGGCCGCCGGCGGCTCAGGTGGGAAGCAGCCGCCAGCCGCAGACCATGTTGTGGGCGAGCGCGTACCACAGGGCGACCGTCTTGGCCTTGTCGATGCCGCGCACCAGGAAGCCGGTGAGGCCACGGTTGCGGGCCTGGGCGTTGACGCATTCGGCGGTCGCGGCGCGCTCTTTGTAGATGGCCTTGGCCTCCTCGGCCGCCATGCGCTCGCGCCAAGCCGCGACCGCCGGCGAATCGTCGGTGCGCGGCAGGTGGCGGTCGCGGGTCCGGTCGCGGGGTGCCGGCACCGGCACGTAAGTCACCACTCCGGCCTCGGCCAGGGCCTCGATGTCGTCCAGCTTGGCGAAGCCGCCGTCGGCCAGGTGCTGGGCCGGCCGTTGGCCGTAGGCGGCCGCCAGCGCTTCGTTCATCGGCGCCATCTTGCCCATGTCCGAGCCGACGTTGTCCACCGCCACGCCGGCCACCGCACCGCTCCCCGTGTCGGCGGCGAACTGCACGTTGTAGGCCGGCCGGAAACCACCGTCGGCCATCTTCATGACACGGGCCTGCGGGTCGGTGGTCGAAGCCCGCGGCTCCTTCTCCGCGGGCGCCTCCGCCGGTGTCTTGCTACTGTCCGGCCGGCCCTTCCCGGACGGGCGCGCCGCCCGTTTAAATGCCTTCTCCTCCTGTACGGCCTGCAACACCGCGGTCACCGCCAGGGCGTCGGCGACCCGGCGTTCGCGGTCCTCGGCGGCGCGACGGCGTGCCGACGCTTCGCGCCGCGACGCCGCCCCAGGATCGTCATCGAGTTCGCGACGCAGTCGCTCGACCTCCTCCTTCACCCGCCGGTGGCACTCCCGCAGAGTCGAATGCCGGCGGAACGAGGCCGCGCCGGCCGAGGCCCGCACCCGCACCCCGTCCTGCGCCACCCGATCCAGGCCGGCCACGCCCGCCGCCATCAGCGCGGCGAAGCTGTCCACCAGCAGGTCCTCCAGGATCGGCCCGTGCGCGACCCGGAAGTCGGACAGCGTCTTGTGGTTCATGCCCACGCCGCCGCACAGCCACTGGAAGGCGAGATGCTCCGCGCACTGGCGGGCCACCTCGCGGGCGCTGCCGATCCCTTCGAGGGTGGCGAACAGCCAAAGCGCCACCAGGATGCGCGGATCGGCCGGCGGATGGCCCGGACGTCCCTC